>NZ_BMXG01000006.1 GCF_014651635.1 Cerasicoccus arenae
GGGTTTTCTCTTCGATACCATCGGCGATTCTTCTCAGCGATTTCTGCCATGACCTCATATGCGTCTTCAAGACAAGCATGACGAAATTGAGTCAAATCTGGCCAGCGCTCTTCATCAAATTCGGTTTGCATAATTTTTATTTTCTTCTTCGAACGTGGAGGAGTCTCAAGTAGCGGAGCGCGTAACGGAATTGAGACGTCCGACTGGTTGTGCTTAGTTTTATGCAACCAGTGCCATGGTTCATAGGCGATGCCAAATTGATTGTTGCGTGGGTAACTAAGTATAAAGCCGAATTCTACAGCATGTTCTTGTAGCCAATGAAATGCCTCAGACGTCTCAAATTTCTCCCCAAGAGGAGGGTATCCATCAGTGGTAATATCTATAGCACGCCCTGAATGATGCTCACTGAACCCAGCTGGGGCACTCACTCTGAAAATTTCGGTGTCGGATATGCCTTTTCTACGTTTTCTTTCAATTATCTCTTCCTGGCGCGCAACGCTACGAAACGCCGATACAATTCGTAAGTTTATCCCCTCAGATATAGCTTTTGCTTTCAATCGCAGCCACGAATCTGCGGCGTGTGGATGTAGCAGGAATTCTTCCTCTTCATCAATTATTGAGGTTAGATTCTGCTCTTCTGAAATTGGAGGGAGTGTCTGCATTTTCTATTCTGCACAACAGCTTAGTATACGCGCAGGATGCGATTGTTGCAGGATTTGCCACTGGTTGGAGCAACGTTCATTGTACCTGATTTAATCATTGAGGAAATGCCTTATCAATATCAATTTTCGGTATGAGTTGACCGATTCAGTGACGCTTGAGGGGATGTGTTCGGCTGCCAAGCTTCATTGACAATTGCGATCGGAGAAGGAAGCATTCAGTGATCATAGATTAACGATACATAATGGAAGAGAATCATACGTTACTTTATCTTGGCGCTGGCCTGGCATATGGAGGTTTGTTTTTGGCGCTCATTATCGCCATTGTTGCTTGCACGCGTCCGCAGTACAAAGATTTCCGCTACGGCGCTTTCTTTCTCTTCGGTAACTTGGTGGCCACGCCGATGGTGGGGCTTGGCAATGTCTGCTTCTACTATGAATTTCTCTCAGGCGGCTTGGCCCACGCGCTCGCCATTCCGACAATTTCCATCATCATTGGTGTGCTCTTTGCCTACAAGTTTCTGGATTTGAGAAGTAAGACGCTGTTCTGGATCACGAACATTCCTTATATCCTGATGGTGTACACGATCATCCTGCCGATTTTTAACATCATCTACATCTACAAGATTTATAAGCCCACGGAAACGGCGGACCTGTCGTCCATCGCTGAGGGATAAGGGGGCCTTAGTCCTCCAGCCCGGTGAGTTTTTTCTGGACGGTTTCCCAGTCGGCGTAGGCGCGTTCGATGTTGGTCTTGAGCCAGTCGTAGCGGTCCATGGATTCCTTGGTGGCGGGACCGCTTTGCTTGAAGAAGGCGGGGTCCATCATTTTCTTTTCGAGCTCGGCGTATTCGGCCTCCCAAGTGGCGATGTCGGCTTCGAGTTTATCGCCTTGTTTGCGGAGCGGTCCAAGCTGGCGGTTGCGCTCGGCAACGAGTTTGCGTCGTTCTTTGGCGGAGAGTCCGTCGGGCTCGGGAGTGGTGTTGGCCGGGGAGGATGCTTTGCTCGAGTTTTGAGCAGCAGGTGATGCTTTGGCGGCGGTCTTGGCGGATGCGGATTTGGAGTCTGTTGCGGCGCGTTGGGCGTCGCGCTCGGCGGCGATCTTTTCCAAATAATACGTGACGTTGCCCGCGAACATGCGTGCGCCATCGGCGCTGATCTCAAGCGTTTTTTCGGCAATGGGGTCGAGGAATGATCGGTCGTGCGAGACAATGATCAAGGCACCATCATACTCCTTGAGCGCGCGCTGGAGCACTTCCTTGGAACGCATGTCGAGGTGATTCGTTGGCTCGTCAAGGATTAGGCAATTGAAGGGCTGGAGGAGCATTTTGGCCAGCGCGAGGCGATTTTTCTCCCCGCCGCTGAGCACCTTGACTTTCTTGAAGACATCGTCGCCTTTGAAAAGGAATGCGCCGAGCAAGGTCCGTGCGCGACGGCCTTCGCCTTGGGGCGCGGCGGATTCGGCGATGCTGAGCGCGTTCTCCATCGGGTCAAGTTCGTCCGCCTGATGCTGTGCGAAATATGCGATCTGCGCCTGATAGCCGACAATGCGTTCGCCGCCTTGGATGGGCTCCTGATCGGCGAGAATGCGGGCCAGGGTAGACTTACCCGCGCCGTTACGCCCGACGACCGCCACGCGGTCACCACGTTCGAGTTTGAAGTCCAGGTTGCGATAGATTTCGAGGTCGCCGTAACGTTTGACGACCTGCTTGAGCTCCAGGATTACTTGGCCGCAATGGGGGGCTTTGGGGAGGCTAAACTGCACGCGGTCTTCTTCGTCCTCGATTTCGATGCGGTCGATTTTCTCCAGCGCCTTAACGCGGCTTTGGACTTGGGTTGCCTTGGAACTCTTGGCGCGGAATCGTTCGATGAAGCGTTCGGTTTGGGCAATCTGGCGCTGTTGGCTTTCGGCGGAGCGCTTCAGAGCGTCGCGGCGAATCACGCTCTCGGTTTCAAAGAAGGAATAGTTGCCGGAGTAATTTTCCAGCCGCCCTCTGGTCAACGACCACGTGCGCTGCGTCAGGCTGTCGAGGAATGCCCGGTCGTGTGAAACGATGATTACGGCACCTTCGTATTGACGCAAATATTGCTCAAACCAGCAGAGGGACTCGAGGTCGAGGTGATTCGTCGGTTCGTCCAACAGGAGGAGCGATGGCTCGCGGAGGAGCAGCTTGGCCATGGCGATGCGCATTTGCCAGCCACCTGAGAATTCTCCGCAGTCGCGCTCCAGATCTTTCACGGCAAAGCCAAGGCCCAAGAGTACGCGTTCGACGCGGGAGGGGAGTTTGTGCGCCTCGGCGTCGTGGAGGTGGTGTTCGAGCGCGCCGATCACCTCGAGTGTATCGGCGTATTCTTCTTCGGCTGGGTCGAGCTCATGAAGGCGTTCGCTGGCGATGTCGACTTTGCGCTGGATTTCGAGGACGTCCTCAAACGCGGTCATGGCTTCGTCACGCAGGGGGCGACCCTTAACGGCAAGGCCGTCTTGGGGGAGGTGGCCAAGGGTGACATAGCTCGCCTTTTCGACCGCGCCGCCATCGGGCTCCTGTTCGCCCATGAGTAGTCGGATGAGGGTGGACTTACCGGCACCGTTGGAGCCGACCAAGCCAATGCGGTCGCGTGCAGTGATGGTGCTCGTGATGCCGCCGAAAATGGTGCGTGCGCCAAAGCGCAGATGGATGTCTCGCAAAGTAATCATGGATTTTTAGAGCACATTCGTGGACAAACGTGCTTGCCTCAATCAATTTTAAAAGGCCATTTTATAAATACGGTAGCTAACCCGTAAGCGGATTGTCGTTCAATTCGCGATCTCATGAGCAAATTTGACCTATCGAACCCGTTTGAGGGGAGCGATCTTCGCTCTCTAATGTGGAAGAGCAAAGGGATATTTAAAGATTATCTCTTTTGGCGCATCATTAGCGTGATCGTGGTGGTGCCGTTTCCGATCATCACCCAGCAGGTGATCGACAAGGGGCTGTCCTCAAAGGACATCGTGCTCTGCCTTCAGTTGGCAAGTGTCTCATTGACGCTGCTCAGTCTGCACATCTTCGCGATGATCAAGGCCGTTCGGCTTCTGGCGACCAATTCTCAGGCGCTGACCAACTCCATGCGTGGGCGTATATTTGGCAAGTTGCAGTTTATGCACTTTGGCTTTCTGGACAGCACGCAGACCGGGCGTTTGCTCTCCAAGTACGCGTTTGATACGCAGAATGTGGAAATGGCGATGGTGCCCATGGTCTCCTCAGTGATTCCTGAGCTGTTTCGTTCGGCCTTGTTGATTTGTGCGCTGGCTTTCCTGAATCCATGGTTGCTGCTGTTTGTCTCCGTAGCCTTGCCGCCAGTGATTATTGTGCGGGTGGTTTTTATGCGCCGCTTGCGCCTCTCGAATGAGTGCGTCCGCCGTGCACGGGAGAAGCTGACCGGCCACGCCAACGAGTTCATTTCTGCGATTCGTTTGGTCCGTGGGTTTGGTCAGGAAAAGCCCGTTGAGGCCAATATGGACTCGATCAGCGGGAACTACAGCGAGCGTCGCCGCATTCAGATGGAGCTCAACCAGACCTTTGGTTGGGTGGTTTTTTCCCTATTTGCCTGCATCGAGATTCTGGCCATTGCGTGTGGTTCGGTTCTGGTGCTGCATGACCAACTGACGTTGGGCACCCTAGTGGCGCTGGTGGGTTCGCTTCCGGTCATCCTAGCTCCGGCGCAGTTATTGGCGCAATTCAACCTGCAATACATGCAGGGGCAGGAGGCTTATCGCTCGATCAAGGAACTCGTCGACTCGGGCTATGTTGAGCAGTGGAAGGGTAAGCGTATGCCAGAAAACTTACTCGCCAAGATCGAGCTGCGCAACGTCTCCTTTAAATATGATCGGGCGGAACGCTATGCGATCCGAGACATGAGCCTCACGATCGAGTCCGGCAAACATGTGGCCTTCGTGGGTGCCAGTGGCTCTGGTAAGAGCACGATGGTCAACCTGATCCTTGGGCTTTATCCTGCCACCTCGGGTGAAATCTGTATTGATGGTGTGCCTCAGGAGGATCTCGCGATTCGCGCCTTTCGTCGGCATTGTGCGATCGTGATGCAGGACAATTTGCTGATATCTGGCTCGGTTGCAGATAACCTTCGTTTTGCCAAACCCAACGCAACCAAGGAGGAAGTCATCCATGCGGCTAAGGTCGCTAATGCGTGGGACTTTATTCAGGACATGCCACAGGGACTTGAGACTAAGGTCGGCGAGCGTGGTGTTGCCCTCTCTGGTGGCCAGCGTCAGCGCATCGCCATCGCACGCGCTGTTTTGCGTGACCCAGTCATGCTGATCCTTGACGAGGCGACCAGCGCGCTGGATAACGAGAGCGAGCACATCGTCCAGGAGGCATTGGAGCGTATTGCCAAAAACCGGACAACGATCACCATCGCCCACCGTTTGAGCACCGTCCGCAAAGCCGACCTTATCGTGGTTCTTAACCAAGGCGAAGTCATTGAAATGGGCACTTATCAAGAACTGGCTGCCAAGTCAGGTGGTGCCTTTGCCGACCTACTCGCTATGCAGGAGCATTAATACAGGAGGCGAATTCGCCTTTTGAATTAAGTATCCAGCTATAAAAAAAGCCCGCAGCAGTAACGCCACGGGCTTTTATAAGTTTAGTTGCGGAGATATGCCTTACTGGAAGGTATACACGCGAACCGTGCCGCTGACTTCGTTGGCAACAACGAGGAGGTTGATCCCGTTGGGGCTGTCGCTCGCTGGGATAAACAGAAGTCCTTCTGGTCCGAGGTCGCCGGCTTCGGAGCTTTCTGGATCGGCCTCAAAGTCACGGACATTGATGTACTGCACGAACTCAGGAGTCTCAGCCGAAGTGACGTCGTAAACCATGATCCCGCCGATGCGCTCAAGACCGATGAATGCGTAGGTGCGGTTATTGACAACGCCGATCGTTACGCCTTCGGGCTCGGGGCCTTTGTCGTCACTACGACTGTCGAAGCCGGATTCGTCGTTGGACGAGTTGAAGTATTCTGGAACTTCGTCGGCGATGATATCTTCGAAGACCGAGCCACTGTCGTATACTTGGGTCATCGTATTGCGACGGCCAATTTCCCAGATGGAGAATGAGCGTGCGCCGTAGGCGTAGAGCTTGTCGAAGTCGCCATCATTGTCGGTGTCGCCGAGGGTGGTGGTGATGTTCAGGCGGCCGAGGTTGGCGCTATCCTGTAGCATGGCGGCGTTGGGAAAAGCAGTGGGGTCGAGGACGATGTCCTTGATGCGCTCTTCTTCGCTAAAGCCGTCGTAATCGCGCGCGTCGCCTTCATTTGCGGTGATCACGTAGGTGCGTGCTTGGAAGCCAGATCCGGTCGACCAAGTGGCGATGGAGTCAGGCTGATACATGCCGTAGATGGGCCAAGGCTGGATGTTTATTTCGTCGTCCTTGTTACTGGCGTCGAGAGCGGACTTGGACCAGTCTTTGAAGCCGAATGGGTTGATGGCGATTACGCGGCCACTGGCGATACTGATGGTGGCCAGAGCATTGTTTTCCTGTAAGGTCACGTAGGCGTAGCGGGAGTCGTCTGAGACAGCGATGTATTCCGGCTCCAGGTCCTGTGCAAGGCTGGCACCGGGGCCGAAGACACGCACATCGTCCAGATCGAAACGACGCTTGAAGAAGGGCTTTTCAAACTTCTCGAAGGTGGCATGGCGCGCACGTGGTGCCGTGAAACGTAGGCGTCCGGCCAATTGTGGTCGACGCTCAATCAGCTTCATGCGATTGGCGACAGCGCTGACATTGATCACGCTTACCGAGCCTTCTGGGTCGAAGGTGTAGTCGGGGTTTGGTTCGCCTTCATTGGCGGTCAAAACGAAGCGACCATTAGGCGTGAAAACGATCATGTCGGGCAAGTAGCCAACTTCGGTGGAAGTCAGCAGATTGCCGTTGGCGTCGAAGAAGCCCGCAAAACCGGTCAATGGCATGTCGTCGGAGTCACGTTTGCGAGCGATTGCCACCGCAACTAAACCGTTGTGGATAGCCACGCTATTGGGCTCTGCGCTGATCGTATCCGAACCAAAAAGTTCCTGAATGTCGATCTGGTCAATGAAGACGGGATTGGCGGGATTGTTCAGGTCGAGAATGTCGACTGAGCTGTCGTTCGCATTGACCAGGAAGAGGCGTTCGCTGCCAGGATCGAAGGCGGTGATTTCCGCAGCACTCTCGTCAAAGAGTCCGGTTTCATAGACGCCAATCGGGGTCAGCACGGGCTGGGCGTGAAGTGATAGCGGTAGCATGATGGCCGACATGGCCACGGAAGCGCCGAGCAATTTTGCCCTCCGGGAGATTTGTTCACGTAACATAGTTTGCGTTGATTTCGGTTGTATAAAGGTGGGCGGGCACAAAGAAATACCGTGAGCCGCCACGGAATTTTCATCAACGTCCATTGTTACATGGATAGAGACGCAAAATGGCGTCGTTTACGTGCCAAATATGTGAAGACAGCGACAGAATGCCTTGCAAACGAAAGGGTTATGGCAGCTTGGTTACGATTTTTTCATCGCCGTAACGTCGACCCAAGTAATGCCCTTAGAGGGTAAAAGGCGCGCATAGCCGTTCAACGATCGTGTAAATTGCGATCAGTTTTATCGACTGTCGGAGCTTTAAAAAAACAGCCTAGCGCCGCTTCTTCAAAATCGAAGGATCTTTTTTGGCTAGCTCCATGATCTGAGCGGGTGGGCGGCCTGACTGGTAGAGCTGCGCCATGATTTTCATTGCCGGGTCGATGTGGCGGAAGAATTTCATGTAGGCCGGGCAGAGATAATTGAGGCCATACTCGCCGTCGCTGGTCCAGGTGAAGCGATGCTTCGGGCACTCGCCATTGCACGCAAAGCGGACGTCGCACTTCACGCATTTCTGTGGGAGCATGGACTTCTTTTCCTCGCCAAAGTTTTTCATCGGCTCGCTCTCGACGATGGCACCGAGAGACTGGTTGAGCACGTTGCCGACCTTGTAACGCGGGTAAACATAGTGATCGCAGGTGTAGACGTCGCCGTTGTGCTCGATGGCCATAGCGCGTCCGCACGTCTCAGCGAACACGCAGAGGCCGCCGGGAATGTTGAGCCACTTGCCAAGGGCCATGTCGATGATCTGAACGTAGGTCTTGCCAATGTCACGTGTGACCCAGCGGTCAAAGATCGCGCAATGAAAGTCGCCGTATTTTTTAGCATCCACGCTCCAGTGCGCCATGACGGGGGGGCGCTTTTCGATGGGCGGGTTACGGAAGTCTGGTGGATGGGCGAGTTGCAGGCCAATGTCGCGTGAGTGCTCGTCGGGGAGGCGCTCGACGATGGGGATAAATTGCAGGTAGCCGGAGCCAATGTTTTTCAGGAACTTATAGACTTCCAGCGGGTGATCGACGTTACCTGCGTGGACGCAGGTCAGCGTGTTGAATTCGACCTTGAATTTCTTGGCCAGCTCAATGCCGCGGATGACCTGCGAGTAGGACGGGCCTTTCTTTTTATCGACACGGAACTGGTTGTGGAGTTTTTCAGGCCCGTCGATGCTGATGCCGACCAGAAAATTCTCGTCATGCAGAAAGCGGCACCAGTTTTCGTCAAGTAAAGTGCCGTTGGTCTGGAGCGCGTTCTCAATATTACGGCCTTTCGCGTATTTCTTCTGGAGGGCGACAACCTTCTGGAAGAATTTTACGCCGAGCAGGGTCGGCTCCCCCCCCTGCCAAGCAAAGGTGACGTTTTGCTCGGGCTGCGATTCGATGTAATTGCGGATGTAGCCCTCCAGCACCTCGTCGCTCATTTTGAAGCGTTCGTTGGCGGCGAAGAGATTTTCCTTTTCGAGGTAAAAGCAGTATTCGCAATCGAGGTTACAGAGCGGCCCGATGGGCTTGGTCATCACGTGGAACGGCGCTTGCGCCAGTTCCTGTTTGGGACCTGCGGTCAGTTTTTCGTCAATTTGAATTACCGGACTCTGGGGCATCGGGTTGGGTTGATGGCTGCTGTTGCTGTGGCGTTTGTTTGGGCTTTAGTAAACCCTTCAGGAGGCCGCCGACGGCGTTCGTGGCTTCTTGATTCTGCTTATCTTTTTCAGTCTGCTCAGTTTTGGTCTGATCGGTCGGTTGGCCATCTTTGCCAAAGCCCGTGATGGGGCTGATGATGGACTCCAACGCCCCGCCTCCAAGTCCGCCTACTAGGTTAGGAACATTGGTGATGAGCGACTTGGCCAAGCTGCTGTAGTAGTCCACACTTGCCATACTTCCGGTAATGTCAAACCTTGGTCCGGCTTGGTAGCCGTCCTTGTCCTTCTCCTGTCCGAGGATTCCGATTTTATTAAATAGTTCGGCTTGCTTACCCTTGGTCCAGATTTGGCTATTGATAACGAGGGGCTGCTGTTTCATCGGGACGCCTGCTTGATAGGTGATGCCGCCATTGCCCTTGAACTTCAGGTTATTCGTCGAGCTGACCAGCAAGAATTCCTGCACGTTGATGTTTAGATTCTCCTTACGGTCTGCGACGAATGAAATCTGGTCGTAGTTGATTTCCTTGCTAATTGCGTCGAGCAAGGCGTTGAGGTTTTGAATGCCTGGGTTCTGTGAAATGGTGTCTCCACCGGCCAGACCCGCTAAGCTGCTGACCAAGCTGAGGCCGCCTGCGGCAACGCCGACGACATTGTTTTGTTGAAGTGTCCGGACAATGCCGGGGCCGCCCTTGAGGTCAAAGTCAAACAACGCGGATTCGGTCAGTAGGCCGAGAGTGGGAGCTTCGCCGTTGGCGGAACCCTTGATCGTGAAGGGGCCTGTGACACTGGAGTTTTTGGGGTTTCCGTCCTTCGAGAGCATGGTGCCGACCTCTAATTGTTGGAGGTCGAGGCTGGCGTCGAACAGGTAGGGCTTTGGGTTACCCTTACGGAAATCGATGATGGTTTTCAGCTCCACGGGCGCGCCGTTGAGTGTGGCTTTGAAGGGCGTAAGACGCAGTGTCTCGGCGTTGATCACGAGCTTGCCTTCCAGATTATCCACCTGATTGACGTCCCAATAGACCTTGGTGAACTTGAGGTTCGCTTCGCCTTGGTTGCCATCCCAAACGGCAATTTTGTCTGGCTCGACGGTGGTCTGTTTGACCTTGGGTTGATTGGCGGAGGGGGGGGGGGCGGCCTTAGCTACAGCATTCGGGTCTTTAAAAGCGTCCATCAGGAAATTCAGCTGATCGTAAACCAGTGTGTTGCCGGTAATGTCCAACTGGAAATCGTTGACGCCCTTGGTGCGGTCGATCTTCGCGACAATCTGTGCGTCAGTGGTGCGTGCAACGCCCTTGATCACCAGTGGGCCTTGGAGGTTGATATTATCCGATCCGTCGACTGTGCCCTTCACCGATAACGTGGCGCTGGGGAGCTGGACGAAAGTCTTCTTGGAGGTCAGGTCTATCAGTGCGAGGGTTGCGTCAATATCCATGCCGCTGTCACCGGGGACGACGTTGGCCTTGAGCGAGTAATTGCCGCCTGCGAGGCCAGCATAGGCCGCGAGCATTGGCTGGGCTTGAAGTTTCGCGAGGTCGCCAGAGAGGTCGAGAGTCACGTTGGTCGTCTTTGCAAACTCTTCCATGTTTGCGGCTAGGTCGAACTTGCCTTGGATCAGCTTCTTAGTCCCACTGGCCAAGAGAACATTGTTAACGGTGACCGTCAGGTCTTTGCCCTTCACGGCGACGTCGGGCGTCATTTGAATGTCCACTGAATCGAGGAGCGGCTTGCCGTCCTTGACCACGCTTAGTCGCCCGACTTGCCAAGGCTGTGTGCTTTTGACGGAAAATGAGTCAGCGTCGGTGCCGCTGAAGGTGGCGGCACCGGAGATATTATCCCCGCTAAGCTTCATGTTTGGGGCAAATGGGCTGAGCCAATCCACAGGGAGGTTGGACAGGGCGATGGAGAGCAATTCGCCGGGCTGGCCATCCAGTTGCGGTTTGCCGTCCACAGTCTTGATCGTGAACTTGCGCTTAAGATCGATCGCCAAAAGCTTGCGGCCATCGGCGGTGACGAAATTCGCGTCCAGCGTTTCCAGCAAGACTTGCTTAGGCACGATGGTGGACTTGAGCGTGGCTTTAAGTGTGCCTGAGCCGACATCGGCCAGCTCGGGTTTCCATTGGGCGAGGTTGCGCAGGTCGAGCTGGAGTGTGCCCGCGACATCAAACTTGTCAGCTTTGCCGTCGAGCTGGAATTTTTCGTCCATGGTCAGCGTGAAGTCTGGCAGGTCGGCTCCCATCAAAAATGGGGCCAAGTCAGCGCGATCAATATTGGCGGTAAACGAACCGTCGAGCGATTCTGTCTTTGGAGAAAAAGTGGACTGCAGGTTGGCGAGTTGTTGGCTGTTCGTGCTGACGGTAAACGCGTAGGTTTCGGTGGCAGCCTGCTTCTCCGCCGTCAAGGCGATCGTCATTTTGGCGGGCGAGGTAAGGTTGCCGCCGCTTGCGCTGATGTCGCCATTGAAGGTGATGTTGTCGAGCTTTTGGCCGGTGGTCTGGTTAAGTGTCAACGCGCCATTCACAGATAACTGACTGGCTGCGGCACCGGGTGTCTGGTCTTTCAATTGCCCGGAGATCGTGAGATTCCCTTCCTTGCCGGGGGCGATGTCGCCGCCGTTTAGCGCAAAGGTCAGTTGGCGATTGGGCATGCGCACTTCGCCATCGATGTCGACCTTGCCAATGAAGATTTTGACTGGAATTTCGGTGTTTTCAAAAATGCCCTTAAACTCGGGAACGCCGCCGTCCACGTTGGGGCTGTCATCCTTATCCTTATCGCTTTTTTCGCTGGGCTTCATGTTCGTGGTGTCCACGTAGAGGCCCTTGATTGCCAGCACGTCGATGCGGATTTCCTTGTCGAAAATGTAGTCCCACAGCGAATAGTTAAGAGTCAGGTCGCCCAGTTTGACGATGGCTCCGTTTTGCTCGATATCGAGGCCCTTGATGGCGACTTTGGATGTGCCCGCTTGCAGGGTTTCGACTTGAACGCTATCAACGCTGCCCTCCATCGCGCTGAGGAAAACGGATTTCTGGAAGCCGGGCCGTGTAATGACGATGCCGCCGATGACCAAGAGCAGGACAACCAGCACGGCGAGGATAAGGATGATTTTGAGAAACTTTTTCATAGTGGGTTTGGTTGGTATAGCTTACTCAGTTGGACAGCAGTAACAAGGGAAAGGGTTAATCTTAGCGGAATATAAATTAAAGGCCCTGCGTAAAGAACCGCTGTAATGCCCCTTGCAGGAGGCCATTACAACGTGGTTGGCGTGCGCTAGTTACGCCGGATTCGCGGAGGAACTGGATCAGTGCGGCGGGGGCATCCCCAGCCATCCAGTGATGCCACAGGCCGAAAAAGTCCTGATCCAGCTCTACCGAGAGCAGAGGCAGGAAGGCGTCTACGACGAGTGTATCCAGCCGTGAGCCAGTGAGGACGCCCGCGAGAATGTCTTCCGCGAGTTCGGCGCGCAGGCGGGTAAAGCTGGCTTGTCGGCGGACAATGCCCGTAGCTTCGTCGGGGTCAGCAGGCGTTTTGAGTGCAGACCAGCCTTTTAGCGCGCTTGGCCAGTCGGGGCGGGCGTGGAGCAGGGCGAGGCATTGCTCCAGACGTTTACGGGGGTGGTTGGCTGGCCGGAGCCCCGCGAGCTTCCATTGCCCCTTTGCGGTGTCAAAAAGCTCCTCCGCGCCCATTCCGCGCATGGTTTCCGGCGGGAAGCGCTCGGCTAAAATGTTCATTGGGGCACGATTGCGACGGTAGCCCAGTGTTTCGAGGAATGCCTGATGCAGTGCGAGCGGCCAACCGAGGCGCTTGAGGCGAAGCTGCGCGTAGCGGCGTTTCTGTCGCCAGCGGTCGAAGGCGAGGTCTCGGAGGTCGGCGCATCGGGCGGGGGGGGGGAGGCTCAGGTAAAATTCGAGCAATTCAACATGGTCACGGCGTTCCAGTGCGAGGAGGGCGTCCTCCATGGCGTGGGATTCCAGATCACGATTGAGATAAGGCAGTAGCGCAATGACCTCAGGCTGGGCACCCAGTGAAGTATAGGCCGGGCGGGCACCGTCATCGAACACCACCACGTGCAGGGCGACGCGGTCGAAATTGCCGTCGGTTTCGTGCCCGTGGGCAAACCAGTCGCCTTGGTAGAAATGAATCTCCACGTCTCCGGTGACGCGTTGGCCGTCGATTTCAATTAGGGCGTCACGAAAGTCGGGGCCTTCTTGCAAATTCCATTGGCCGGGGCGGCGCACAGTGACGCGTTTCCCAGAGAGCGTTTTCAGGCCATTGGAGCAAAAATCCTGCCGCAGCCAGATGTGTTGCACGACGCGCTCAGACAAGCTGACCGGGCCGAATTCACCGGGTATTTCGGCGACCTCTAGGGGGGGGCTTGGTTGGGCGGGTGGAAAAGCAGTCATGGTGTAGGATAGACTATTGCCATTGAGCACGACGCCAAGCGCAATCCGCGCCTACGGTGATCCTTTCGGGCAAATTGGAATGCTATTTGCATTCGGCAAGGTGTTGATCTTGAATATTCGAAATGAACATGGAGCTGCTAGACGAAGAATTATGGGGCAATACCATTTGGCGTTATATTTTGGCGCTGTTGTGCGTGCTGTCGGGATACCTGATCGCCAAATTTCTGGAGATCGGGGTCCGCGCGATGGCCAAACGCCAAGATCAGGACGGTAAAGATACAGCGGCTAAAGTCTTTTATGAAGCAGTCGGACGATCTTTCGGTGCGATTGGGATGTCCATTGGCTTTCGGTTTGCCACGGGAATTATCGAATTTCCTGGTCGCATTGAGACGATTGCTGACACCGCTGCAGCCATCCTAATCGTCCTCGCCTTTGGTTTGATGGTGCTCCACTTGGTCGCTGTTCCTGAATACGTGTTGCGCAAGAAATCACAGCAGGATGATGCGCGGATGGATGCGATGCTCGCACCGCTCATCGGGCGGACGATTCGTGTGGTGGTGATTGCCGTTATTGTGCTTCAAATTTTCCAAATCGTTAGTGGAAAGGATATTACGACGATTCTTGCCGGTTTGGGAATTGCCTCGCTGGCCTTTGGTTTGGCTGCCCAAGAGAGCATTGGTAACATCTTCGGGGCAGTGTTTCTGTTCATGAATAAGCCCTTTGAAATTGGGGAGCGCTGCAACATCGACGGCCATGACGGCGTGATCACCGAGATGGGATTGACTTGCACGCGCCTGCAACGCCTCGACGGGCATATGGTCACCATTCCTAATGGTCAGCTCTACAAAAAGACGATCCATAACGTCGGCAAGCGGCCCTACATTCGTCGCTTGATGAACGTGACCATCACCTACGACACGCCGCCGGAAAAGATCGAAGAGGCGGTTAAAATCCTCCGTGATCTGCTGGCCTACAAGGAGGGCGATGAATCAACGAAAATCAACGAGCCGATCAACCAAGGGGATTTGCTGCCACGGGTTTACTTTAACGAGTTCAACGCGGATTCGCTGAACATTATTTGCATATATTGGTACCAGCCGCCGGTTTATTGGGACTTTATGGAGCACAGCCAATGGCTGAATTTGCGTATTATCAAAGCCTTTGGCGATGCAGACATTGATTTTGCCTTCCCATCTCAAACGATTTACTTGGCGGGCGACGATCGCCGTCCGTTGACTCTGCCGGGGCTGGATTCGCTCTCCAAACAAGGTGGGGACAAGGAGACCTAAACGGCTTACGGTTTCTTGTCGTCGACGGCGAAAATGGTAATGTCGGCGGAGTCGATGCCAGTGATGGCCTTGGCGCGCTTGAGGGCGTCGCGGGTCGAGATGTTGGGGTTGTCTGGATTGTGGCGGAAGAAATTCTCCTCCCCAAGTAAATCCATGAGACCCGATTGGCGGAAGATGCGTTCGACGTCCTCATGAGCACCGCTGACAATGATGGCACAGCCCTTGTCGCGTCCCAACTTGATGAGTTGCTGAATGCTCATGGCCACAGTGGCGTCGAGATGGTAGGCGTTGCGCAGGCGTAAGATCAGCGCCTTCTGCGTCGGGTGTTCGGCCAAGCGGCGAATTTGTTCCAGAAAGACATCGCTGGAGGCAAAAAACAGGTCGCCCTCGACGTGCACGATTGCGATTTCCGGGCGGTCGTGGCTAATCTCGCTTTCAACGAGCTCACCGGATTCGGCAATGGAGATTTCCTTGAGCTCGGGGCGGGCAGCCTTGCGGATAAAGAAAACCATGGAGGCCGCGGCCCCCAGATAGATGGCGGTGTCCAGTGGCAAAAATAAACCGCCGCCGAAAGTGGTAAAAAACACTGCCGCATCGCTCTTGGTGCTCTTGAGCACGAGTTTGATCTGTTCGACGTTAATGAGAGAGACGCCCACTGTGATAACAAGCGCCGACAGCGCCGGGCGGGGGATGTATTGAATCAGCCCACCCACCAGAAAGAGTGTGGCGATGAGCAACGTGCCGCTGAACATACTGGCAATAGGGGTCCGCGCGCCGCTGCGGTGGTTGAGTGCCGAACGTGTCAACGAGCCGGACACCGTCATGCCCGAACCAAAGGCGCACACCAGATTGGCCGCGCCGACGCTGAGCATCTGCTGGTTCACGTCGATGCGATCACCCGCCTGAGCGGCGAGATTTTTGGAGATGGATGAGCTTTCCAAAAGCGAAAGAAAAGCCAGTGCGAGCGCCGCATTGACCAGCACATTGAGCTCACCCCAGTTGAATTGAGGAATGGACAACGGCCAAGCTGCGGCGTTGACCGGGTTGAGCATGTCGATTTCCAGCCCAAGTGGTTTCGCCGCCGCCGCGAGGCCGGCAACCACAACAAGCGTGCAGGCAATTGCAGGCAGGAGTCGGGCGAACTTGCGGAACAGCAAATAAATCCCGAGCGTAACTCCGCCGACCAGCAGCGCGGGCAAATGCGTCCCCTGTAGTCCGCTGATGAAATTATAAAGCGATTCAGCAAACGTTCCAGCCCGTGGCACGTGAAGCCCGAAGACGGTTTTGAGCTGGTTGACGATGATCAGACAAGCCGCCGCCGTGATGTAGCCAATGATGACCGTGCGTGAAATATATTGCGTGATGGTCGCCACCCGGCAAATTGCGCCGATAATCATAAATCCGCCAACCAGCAGCAAAAGCAGTGGCAGAGCGGTGATCGACTGCTCCTGTGTGTAACCCAGCGTGAGGAACGTTGACAGTAGCATGACCGCCGTGGCGTTGGACGGCCCGAGCATGACAAAGCGCGAACTGGCCAACAACGGCCCAGTGAGGGACGCCAGCGCGGAGCAAAATATGCCCATCTGAACTGGTAAGCCTGCGATGAGCGCGTATGCCATGCCCATCGTGAAGTCCAGCATGGCGACATTGATTGCGGCCCCAAAGTCAGCCCTCGCTTTCTTCAAGTTATAGTTCTTCAGTGTATGCCGCAAAGGAAACAAATCCAGCCCCCGCGCGCGCCACCATTGACGAATCCCCATCATTCGATCAGATTGATGCAAGCTGTGCCCCGCAGCACAAGCGTTATTCTGTTTTGGATTAGATGTTCTGCTTTTTTATAATTTTGACATTAGTAAATCTATCGAGATAGTTTTGTATCATAAAGATCATGCCGACACCGGAATTCATTTATCAAGACGTCCTGCCGCTTGGCGAGGACCCCACAACATACCGCTTGCTGAGCAAGGAAGGCGTTTCCACGGCTGAATTTGAAGGCCTGGAAATCCTGAAGGTCACGCCTGAGGCCCTGACCTATTTGGCGCGTGAAGCGTTTAAGGATATTTCCTTCAAGCTCCGTCCGGCGCACCTTCAGCAGGTCGCGGCGATCCTCGACGACCCCGAGGCCAGCGAAAACGATCGCATGGTCGCGCTTACCCTCCTGCGCAATGCTGAGGTGGCCGCGCACGGTATTTTGCCTTTCTGTCAGGACACCGGTACTGCAACAATCGTTGCGAAAAAAGGTCAGCAGGTTTGGACGGGTTGCAATGATGCGGAGGCGATCAGCAAAGGTGTTTTCGAGACCTATACGCAGGAAAATCTGCGCTATTCGCAGACTGCACCGCTGGACATGTTTAAGGAGAAAAATACGGGCTGTAATTTGCCTGCTCAGATTGATCTCTACGCGACTGAAGGCGCGGCCTACAAGTTCCTCTTTGTCGCTAAGGGCGGAGGCTCGGCGAACAAGACTTATCTTTACCAAAAAACGAAGGCTGTGCTCAACCCGAAGGCGCTGGAAGCCTTTTGCATTGAGGCCATGGGCTCCCTCGGCACAGCGGCATGCCCGCCCTATCACCTGACGTTCGTCATTGGCGGAACCTCGGCAGAAATGTGCCTGAAGACGGTCAAGATGGCTTCAACTAAATACCTCGACGAGCTGCCCACCGAAGGCAACGACCAAGGGCAGGGCTTCCGTGACCATGAGTTCGAGCAACTGCTTTTGCGCCGTGCCCGTGAGCTTGGCATTGGGGCGCAGTTTGGCGGGAAATACTTTGCATTGGATGTCCGCGTGGTGCGCTTGCCGCGTCATGGTGCCTCTTGCCCGATCGGTATCGGTGTGTCCTGTTCAGCGGACCGCAACGCCAAAGCCAAGATCACCAAGGACGGCATTTTTCTGGAGCAACTTGAGGAAAATCCCGGCCAATACATTCCAGACGAGCTGCGCCAAATCGATGACAACGAAAAGGCGGTCAAAATCGACTTGAATCAGCCGATGGACGCGATTCTTGCCTCGCTAACCCAATATCCGGTGACCACGCGCTTGTCGCTGTCGGGCACGATTGTCGTCGCGCGAGACATTGCCCACGCCAAGCTTATGGAGCGGCTGGAATCTGAGCAGGGTCTCCCGGACTACATTAAAAACCACCCTGTCTATTATGCTGGCCCGGCCAAGACGCCAGTGGGCTTTGCCTCGGGTTCATTTGGGCCCACCACAGCAGGGCGGATGGACAGCTACGTTGAGCCTTTCCAGGCCGCTGGCGGCTCCATGGTGATGATTGCCAAGGGCAACCGCAGTAAGCAAGTCACCGACGCCTGCAACGCGCATGGTGGCTTCTATTTGGGCTCTATTGGCGGTCCGGCGGCGATTCTCGCTCAGAACAACATCAAGAAAGTCGAAGTCCTCGAATATCCTGAATTGGGCATGGAAGCTGTTTGGAAAATCGAAGTCGAAAATTTCCCGGCCTTCATCCTCGTCGATGACAAGGGCAACGACTTCTTCCAGCAAATCAAGGGCTGCGCCGCCTGTTGAACAAAATGATGAGTAGGACGCCTGAGATCAGGCGTCCGCATTTCATCATGCTAAGTGCGAGCGTTCGTGCTTATTTCCACTCGCCCAGGAAGCGGGTGACTTCGCTGAGGCTTGGGCTTTTAGCGGTGCGGACATAGAGGCCGGAGAAGCATACTGCTGTCGTCAGGCAGGCGAGTGGGGATAGGCCAATTAATCGTCCGCACATAAAGCCTGCGTTAAAGTGGTCTCCAGCGCCCGTGGTGATCTTAGGCTTCTCGCAGAAGGGGCCTTCAACCCACCAAGAGCCATCGCTTGTCGCGCAGGCCGCAGAATGAGTTGGGTGGACAACGACGCAGCTGATTTCCAAGGTCTGCCGAATACGCGTGGCAAGGGCCTTGAGCTGGTCGGGGTCTTCAGTCGGAGCAGGCAGCCCCAGTGCTTTGGCGACTTGGATGCCTTCGCTGTAATTGAGGCCGAGCGTTACGGCACCATGCGCCTGATAGCGGGAAATGATCTTCAGCACGCTGCGCAAGTCGCCGATTGAGCGCTTGGCCGGATCGGCAAGGTCAAAAAAGAATTGGCGGTTTTCGCCAGGTCCGATGTTCGGGAATACCCGATCGGCCATGTTGTTAAATAGCTCGCTGAGGCGCGGTAGCATGGTCCAGTTGACGAGGGCGATCATGTCAGCCCGGGCACAGGCATCAAGGAACTGGCCTTCGCCCATCGTCTCAATGATGTGGTCGTAGTCGACATTCTCAAGTGCAGCCATGTCGCCGAGCATGATTTTGCCATCGGTAAACTCCGCTGCGGTGGTGACGCCGGGGTTGGTCACGGAAACTGCATCAGTTTTTTGGGCAAATTCTTCGAAGATGGGGTGAATGGTGGGGTTGCCCAAGGCACCGATGTAGCGGACTTGGACATTGGCGCTATGCATGGCATTGGCCATGATCGGGCCGTTACCGCCAAGTTTTTCCATCATCTGGTACATCTCGATGTTGGCGCTTTGGCCAACGGCGGCGGAAATTCGGCTGCCGAATTCGGCGATCGTTTCAATGCGTTCAAAGTCTTCTCCCATGCCATGGCGTTGCTTGACGGGGTGGACAATTTTGTCCACGAAGCCGTCAAACCCAATGAGGGCTTTACGCGAGCTGATGCGGCTCGCCTTTTCACTTAATTCTTCCAGGGTTCGTTCACGAGGTGTCATGGTGCTCGGCATTGTGGAGTAGAATCGGTGAAGGGAAAGCACGAATTTTATTCAGAAGAGGATCAATTGGACATGATAAACGCTCTGGATAGGGTGGGGGGCTGAGAATATCACCCCAGTTCCGATTTAGTTTTTGCCAGTGCGGCCAATAACCGTTTGCGTTGGTCAACATGCCGATTGAGTGGTCTTCCATCACGCTTATCCTGGCGCAGTCCGAAGCAGGGCCCAACGTTTTCACCTACTTCAGCCAGTCTAATTTCGCTGGCCAATGCATCATTTTTGCTTTGGCGGTCTTTTCTGTGCTGGCTTGGTCGGTGATGATTGGGAAGTATCTGGACCTGTCCCGGCTACGTGCGCTAAACATCAACTTTGAACGCAAGCTGGCGGACGTTAACTCCGTGCTCGGGCTGAACCTGAAGACACAGGCCAAGGGCCTCGGCCCTTATGCAATGCTGGCTCACGGTGCCGTGACGGCTTATCGCCGATATCGTGGCGGTTCAGCGGAGGGCGAGGTTCGCATCCGCATGGGCCATGTGGAAAACTCGCTCCAGCGAGGAGTGGCGCAGCAAACGATCAAGTATGAATCGAAAATGGTGCTGCTTGGTTCGATTGTGACTGGGGCACCCTTTCTTGGGCTACTTGGCACGGTATGGGGCGTTATGGATGCCTTTGGCTCAATGGCGTTGCAGGACTCGGCCTCGTTGCAAAATTTGGCACCGGGCGTCTCGGGCGCTCTGTTGACCACCGTTGCCGGCCTGCTCGTGGCGATTCCCTCAGTGTTTGGCTACAACTTTTTACTCACGCAGACCAAGTTGCTGATTACCGAGCTCGAAAACTTCGCCAGTGCTCTGGCTGATCGCATCGAGCTGGAAATGCAGGGCGAAATTGACGACGCCGAACCGGAGATTGAATAATGGCGCGGACTTTTCGTCGAAAGCGTAGCATGGAAGCGGTCTCGGAGATCAACGTAACGCCGTTGATCGACCTCGCCTTTGCCTTGCTGATCATCTTCATGATCACGACGCCACTGCTGGAGCAGACGATCCCGCTCAACTTGCCCAAGGAAGAGCAGCGCGACCAGCCCTCGCGTAGTGACATGGAGATCCAAGTCATCTCGATTGACGAAGGCGGCCAAGTTTACTGGGGTAAGGAGCCAATCAGCCTTGTGAAGCTGGATGATATGCTCAATGGGCTTTCGACGCGTCCGGAACCGCCAGTACTAAGCATTCGCGGGGATGCAGCCATTCAGTATCAGAAGATTATTGACGTGCTCAACTTGGTCAAAAAGCATAAGCTGTCGCGGATTTCATTGGACACCCAAGTTCGCTAAAATCATGGCAGTGGCGACTCAGACTCAGTCCGGCTCTGAGCCCGCACGGGCGGTCCGTGAGCTCACTGGATGGCGTTTGCTCAGTGTACGTGCCTTGGCGTTGATTGCTCGCGTCTGGAGCGCCAGCTTACGCATCCAACCGGATGACGAAGCTCGTCGCCTGTTGGCGGACCCTCGTCCAACGGTATTTGTCATCTGGCATAATCGCTTGTTTGGCGTTGCTGAAATTCATCGACGATTTCGTCGACCGTATGTGAATCGCCCGATTTACGGGCTGATCAGCGCAAGTCGAGACGGTGCTTGGTTGGCCGGATTTTTCCAGCTCATTGGCATTCGGGCGGTTCGCGGCTCCAGCAGTTGGCGTGGCACGCAGGCTGTCCGCGAGTCGTTGAAGATTTTAGAGTATGGGGACTTGGGCATCACGCCTGATGGCCCGCGCGGGCCATGTTACGATTTTAAGTCCGGAGCGGCCTTGGTTGCCCGCAAGGCGGATTGCCCGGTCGTTATGATCAGTCTGAACTTTTCCCGCGCCAAACAGCTTGGTAGTTGGGACGGTTTTTACCTGCCTTATCCCTTCTCTCGCGTGGAGCTGATTGGCCGGAGCGCGACACTAAAAACGAGCGGCCCGTTGGAGCCGCTCGCTGAAGCATTAAAAGAGCAATTGACTGCGATCACACGCGACTGCTCAAAGAAATAAAGCAGTCGCTGCGTGAGCGCAAATTGGGACTAGCCCAAGCTAGGACTTAGAATACGGGACGTAATACCGCGGTGGATCCGGCGGCGACAGTCGTATTTTCACCCTTGGCCCAAGTCTTGTCATTCAACAGGAACTTGAAGACGAGGCCATCGGCCGCGTCGGTGGTGGCCCAAGTCCATTTGCCGTCGGCACAGTCCATCTGAATGCCCTTGTTCCAGGCGAGTGGGCCGCCTTCGCCGCGTAGGTAAATTGCATTGCCCCAACCCACATCAAGATCTGCCACAACTGTGGTCAGGGGGGGGGTGGAAGCGGTTGCCGTTTTTGCAGGTGCTTCAGTCGCCGGTTTCTTGACCGCAGTCTTTTTGGAAACGGTCTTCTTAACGACGGTTTTTTTCACTGCTTTTTTGGCAGCGGGAGCTTTTTTAACTGCCGTCTTCACGGCAGTTGGTTTTACAGCCGCTTTTTTGACGGCTTTTTTCTTCGCAGTTTTTTTGATAGCCATAATAACTGTTTCAGGAATTCCTAGTTTGTAACTACAGTAGACGGTTAAATTTCTGTAGCAGGTACGAAGCCAACTTCAAGATCAATCCACGCTAGCTTCCACAATAAGGTGATGACAGATTTACCTTTGCAAATCGAGGTAAAATGCGTAGCGTAAGGATAGGAATCTTCTTCTGTGTTCGAGACCTCGTTATACTCTTATCCTTTCTAATCCATCGGGAGCTTGACGCCAGGCAATGACGGTCAAGCCGTAAACCGGAAGACTTGAGTTGTCTGGAAAGCACCCACCTTGATCAACTGAGGTAAATAGAGTATTCGCATATTCGGCATAAGCAGAAGGTTCCACCTCTTTTCTCACCATCAACCCATCGCGCCATGCTAACCGACAAGGAACGCCGTCCGCTCATCCTACGCAGTAACCGTTTTCTTGGTTCTGCCTTGCTCGAAAAAAGCCTGATCAAGATTGAGGATCTGGAAGCCGCCAATGAAAAGCTGCTCGAGGCGGTACAGACGGGCAATATGCGTGCCGCCAATCTGCTCAATATCCTCCTGTACGATCTTAAATCGATCGACGAAAACGGGCTGATCGAAATGGTCACGGAAGACGAAAGCCTCGGAATGATCGATCTTGCTCATTACGACATGGCGAAATTTCGGGAAATCAACGTCGATATCGAACTGTGCTACGCGACTTACACGGTTCCTTTTGACCGGGTGGAAGACTTTACCATGGTCGCGACCGCTTATTACCTGAGCAAGCCTACCATTCAATATTGGGAGGAGACCATTGGCGGAAACATCATTTGGTATATTTGTTCAGTCGCTTCGATTGCAGAAGCCATTGAGCGCGCGGCTCAGATCGCGGCGCAGCCGGATGAGTTAGCGACCAAGGATGGCGACAGCTAGTCAGGCATTTAAGCTCCACAAAAAAAACACCAGTCATCTGACTGGTGTTTTTTGCCAAAAAAATGGCGGGATGGACGGGACTCGAACCCGCGACCTCCGGCGTGACAGGCCGGCGTTCTAACCAACTGAACTACCACCCCTAAATAGGGAAAGACTGCGAAAGTATGTGGTCGATACGATACGTCAAGATGTATTTGGCAGAAAATTTCAACATTCGCATTCTCAGGGATTTTTTAGTGGGCATGGGGCACTTTCAATGAACGGCATCAACTGCGCAACGCGCTTGCCGACAGGCCCCGATCATGCATAGCGTAGTCGTTCGATGGATGAGGCCCAATCAACGCAAGAGACGATTCGTCGGCTAAAGGAGCTGCGGGGCCAGCATCATGGTAAGCGCAGCAAGTCGCGCTCATTTATTGCCGCTATCATCCTGCAAGTCGTACTGGTCGCGTTGACAGTCGTTATTGTCGTCATTGCGCCAAAACTTGCTGAGGAGCCGTCCTTTATCGCGAAGAAAACGATTTACCTGCCACAACGCGAGCTGGAGCATCAGGCTGCGATGGCAGAGTTTCAGCAGGCCGCCAGTGCGCCATTGACCTTAGAAAAGCTGACTACGCTGTCGTTGCTATCTGATCCGTTGCCGGACATGCCGACCTTGCCCACGATGGACTTTACCCCCTTTGAAAACGAAAATCCTGTACCAAACGCTGAGGGCTTGCTGCAAGATTCGGGCTTGGGCAATGCCTTACAGGGGCTGAATGCGGGTGCTTCGCAGGTCAATTATTTCGGCATTCGTGAAGAGGCACGACGTTATATGATCCTCATTGATAGCTCCAACTCGATGTTTGAGCGTTCGCGGGACGGTCAGCGGCATCGTTTCGATTTCACGACGATCAAAGAGGAATCCATCGCCCTGATCAACACACTCAACGCCAATACGCTCTTCAATGTCGCTATATACGAGGGCGGCTCGATGGCCTGGAACAATTACCTTGTGCCCGCTAGCATCGGGAACAAAGAAACGGCTGCCCAGTGGGTGCGTGATCTAGATGAGAGTCCGGGGGCCAGCATCCGCTCACGAAAAGGCTCTGGCCCCAAGCTGATGGAGGGCGGCGGCACGCGGTTGGACACTGGGCTCAAGCAGGCTTTCAGCTTTCAACCGGAAGTCATCTTCATTGTCACTGACGGCGAGATTAATCGAGGCTCCAGCAAGATCACCGAAGAGGAGATAGTGGGTATTATCAAAGACCTCCAACAACAGTCTCCTGAGCCTGCGCGGATTCATGTGATCCATTATGTGACCTCCGTTGCGCGTGATTCGGAGGTTGAGGCGATGCGGGCGATTGCCTCACGTAATAGGGGGCGTTTCCGCAAAGTTGAGGCAAAAGAGCTGTAATCTTTCACATTGCCAGCGTTATTGGAAAATCGTTATCGCTTCATCGCTTCATCGCTTCATCGCTTCCTCGATTTCCTCGGCTTCCAGTGGGACCTTAGCGCAGAGGTCTTCATTACCATTTTTGCCCACGAGGAAATTATTTTCCAGGCGGATGCCTAGGCCTTCTTCGGTAATGTAGATGCCCGGCTCGATCGTAAAGACCATCCCTTCGGCAATGGGAGCATTGCTCGGATAGACGTCGTGCACGTCCAGCCCGAGCGGATGCGAAACACCGTGCATGAAGTATTGGCGGACAGGGTCCTTTTCTGGCGTGCGATGCTTTAAATCTTCGGCGGAGAGTAGCCCGAGCTGGGCGAGTTCTTCGGCCATACAGTTGTAAACCTCGATCGTGTAATCCTTGATCAACGCGCCCGGTCGGAGGGTTTTATCCGCGAACCGGAAGACGCGCAGCACGGCGTCATAAACTGCCCGCTGACGAGGGGTGAAACGGCCATTGGCGGGCACGGTACGGGTCAGGTCGGCATTCCAGTTGCCCCATTCGGCACCGATATCCATCAGGACAAGCTCACCATCGCCACAGCGTTGCTCATTGCCGACATAGTGTAGGCACAGGGCGTTGGCACCGCTGGCAACAATCGGCGAATACGCAAAACCGCGTGAACGGCGGCGGAGGAATTCATGCGTGAATTCTGCCTCAACTTCCCATTCACCCACGCCGGGTTGGAGGAAATCGAAAACCCGCCGAAAACCGGCCTCGGTAATGTCGATGGCGTGTCGCTGCATGGCGATTTCCTCGGGTGCCTTGATTGCCCTCAACTGGGCCATCAGGGGTGCCAGCCGACCGTATTGATGGAGCGGGAACTTGGCTTTACATTCGGCGATGAACCGGTCGTTGCGCGTGGGGGCGCTCGCTTCGGCGCGCGGGTGTTCGTTGGTTTCCAGAAAAAGGCTTTCAGCTTGGAGCGCGAGGCGTTGGAAATCTGCCTCAAAGGTCGTGGTCAGCTTGACGCATTCCACGCCGGACAGATTATGGGCCTGCTCAAGGGTGAGCTTTTCGCCCTCCCAGATGCGCAGGCGCTCGGTGGTTTCACGCACAAATAAAATGGCGCGATCCTTCTCCTCTGTGGCACTGGGGAACAGGATAAGTGTGGTGTCCTCCTGGTCAATCCCGCTCAGGTAGTAGAGATTGGCGTTTTGCTTGAAGGGCATTATACCGTCCGCATTGGTCGGGTAAATGTCGTTGGCGTGGATGACCACCATTGCGCCCGGTGGGAGCAACGCAGCCAGGCGTGCACGGTTACGGACAAAGAGGGCGGCGTCAGCGGGTTCGTAGCGCATGTCAATCGAGGTAAGGGCGCAGCCTCACAAGCACAAGCTTTTGCGGATTAAGTTTCGGGCAGTTGGGATGGCTTTGTGGGATTGGCCTGGGCCTTCCCCCGTCCAAAACCGTAGATATACCACCAGAGGAAACCCAAGGCACTGTAGAAGCAGATGAGGCCAACGATTTCGTGCATCATCAGGTAATTATCAACTTTGGGAGCCAGCAGGATAATGATCAGAATGCGCAGGGTGTTGGCGATAAAAGCGGTTCCAACCGCAAGGATAAACACGAGGATGAAGTCGAGCATGTTGAGCTTGCGGTAAACGGCCAGCAGGATGGTCACCAGGAGCGAGGCCGATAGCAGACCGAAGCCATTACACTCTGCCGCCACGATGAAGGGACGTCCGGCAACTGAGAGCACAAGCTCCGGTGGGCCGGGCACTGGGGTCGGCAGGTTGAGGAGTTGCAGATTGGCACCATAGCCCAGCCAACCGAGAAGGTTCATCGACCACTTACCCGCCAGTGCGCGCATTGGCCAATCAAGCACCGGTAACGCCAGCGCCAGTAGCATGAAAAACGTAAACGCCACGATGAAGCCTTGGGAGGCACGCGCAACATGGCACCCCAACGTATAGCGTACGAGCGAGGCCAACGTTAGCCCGAAAGCAATTAACAGCAACACCTCATGCGCAAACGAACCGGCCACGCTTTGGTTGTTGAGTGGTAGCACCATGACAAGGGCCACCAGAATGAAGGACGCAATCAGCAGGCCAACGCTCCGCTGGTCATGCGCGAGCACCAAGGTCAGCTTTCGACGTTTTTCCAGAAGGAGAAATGTCCCCGCAGCGCTTAGCACAATGAGTGCATGCAGGAGTTGCTCGCTGGCCTCAGTCGCTCGAAACAACCACCGGATCAGGGGGTAAAAAACAAGCATGGCCCCAAGGTAGGTCGCGAGCATGATCGGCCAGTCCACAATGGAAGGAGCCGACGCCGTTTTGGGCTTCGGGATCTCTGGACTGGCGGGTTGTTCGCTGTGGTTAGGCATGCTTTGAAAAAGGATTAATTTTGAATCATGGATGAGTTCATGTCCACTTGGGCGGCGCGCTGTTGACGGTGGCCACGCGCGTGCCCCATTCGAGGAGTTCCTTGGAGCAGTCGTCGCGGTCGATGGTCAGCTCAATTAAGCATGGGCCGCCCTCATGCGCGAGTGCGGTTTCAATGGCTGCGTCGAGCTCACCGACGGTGTCGACACGGGTCGACCAGCCTTTGCCATCTTCGGCGTTGAGGACGTTCATCAGGCCGGCATAATCCCAGTTTTTGATATTGTTGTAAGGCCCGTCATGGATTTCCACCTCGATGGTGTAGCCACGGTTGTTGATTAAAAAGATGATGGGGTTCAGTTCGTAACGAATGATCGTAGAAAGTTCCTGCGCAGTCAGTTGGAACGAGCCGTCGCCGATCATCGAGATCACGCGCCGTTCGCCTTTCATCGCCATCGCGTAGCCCAGCGTGGCACCCACTGACCAGCCGATGGAGCCATATTGCATCTGGATTTCAAAGTTCGCTCCGTCGGGTAGTTTCGTTTTGACGCCGTTAAACCAGGAGTCGCCAGTCTCAGCCAGCAGGGTCATGTCCGGTGTGAGCATGTTTTCGATGCGATCCGTTACGTAGCGCGTGAGTAGCTTGGTGTCGGGAGTCACTTGCGGACGGCAACAAGGCTCAGGGCGCAGGCGCTTCCAAGCCTCGAGTGAGGTCGGGTTGAGCTTCAGTTTTTCGGCCAGCTTGGAGAGAAATAGCGGCAGCGGTACGTTGTTGTAGGTCCGGCCTGGCAGCTTGACGCGTTCGGGGTTGGCCTGGATCAGCTTGTCCTTGTTGATCATCGCGCTGTAGCCGACGGTGGTGTAGTCCGTAAATGTTGGCCCAGCGTAGAGATAGGCATCGGAGCTTTCAACGATCTCTCCGCAGCCAGGCGTGCTCACTGGTCCCCAATACGTGCCGATGTATTGAGGGTGGCTCTCTGGGAAAAATCCTTTGGCGTTGGGCATCATTGCCACCGCGTAGCCGCTGGCCTCAGCAAGCTGGGCGAAGGCGGGCTCGGCTTCCCACGGGCGCAGCTTCACGCCACCGACGAGCACGGGTTTGATGGCGGTGTTGAGCATGGTGGCGGCGTGCTCGACCGCGGCATCCAGCGCAGCCTCATCACAGGGGACGGGCGCGGTCAGTTTTTGATTTGGAGCGGAGGGGATGTTTTCTCCGGCCAAGTTACATGCGATTTCAATGTAGACGGGCTTGCGACGTCGTAGGCACTCGTTGATGGCGCGGTCGATCAGCTCCGGGGCGTCGTCGATGTGCTCAATGGAGACCGCACAGGCCGTGACCATCTTGAACATATCGAGCTGATAGCGATAGCGGACCTCGCCGAGAGTATGGTGGAGGGGGCGATTTTCCGGCCAGGCGTTGGTATTGGGGCCACCAGAGACAAAGATGATTGGTAAGTCCTCGGCGTAGGCACCAGCGATGGCGTTGATCGCACTCAGCCCACCAACGGAAAACGTAACGAAGCCTGCGGCCACACCTGTTGCGCGCGCATAGCCGTCGCATGCATAGCCCAGGTTCAGTTCGTTGCAGCAGCCGACGAACTGCATGCGCTGGTTTTTCAGGAGTTGGTCGAGCAGGACCAGATTGTAGTCACCCGGAACGGCAAAATAGTGGCGGACGCCGATTTGCTCCAGCCGAGTGGCAAGATAAGAGCCTACAGTCGTAGTGGTCATAAATAAACAGACTGGCGCCAGAGCGAACGCCTGTCAGGGAAAAACGGTCGATGGTGATAATCTATATGGCCGTTCTGAGACGCCGATTTTACTTGAAAGTGGGAACTTTCTTCGTCGATATGTATCAAGATATATTTCAACGCTATGTATTCACAAAATTATCCAGTCCGTTCGATTGCGGATGCCGCTCCGGACACCCGGGCTCAGTTCATTCGCCGCACCTACGCCCACCTTGCGGGCGCGATCCTCGCCTTTATTGCGCTAGAGTCCGTCTTGCTGAGCTTGCAGCCGGTTCGTGATCTTGGCTACAAGCTGCTCAATTCCGGCGCTGGTTGGTTGCTGGTGCTTGGCGGCTTCATGCTAATTGGTTGGGTGGCGCGTTCGTTTGCCGCCAACACCGCTTCAAAGTCGGCGCAGTACATGGGCTTGGGCCTTTATATCGTGGCGGAAGCGATCATCTTCGTGCCTTTGCTGCTGCTGGCTCAGTGGAAAGCTGGTCAGATGGCGGGCACCGACCAGAATGCACTAATCGCCCAAGCTGGGATTGTGACGCTGCTTTTGGTCGCTGGTCTTACCGCCACGGTGTTCATTACGCGCAAAGATTTTTCCTTCATGCGTTCCATGCTCATGGTCGGCTCTTTTGTTGCCCTCGGCTTAATCGTCGCTGGCGCTTTCTTCGGTTTAAACCTTGGCCTATGGTTCTCTGCTGGGATGGTCCTGCTGGCCGCAGGTGCGATCCTCTACACGACGTCGAACATCATGCTTCACTATGGTGAAGACCAGTATGTCAGCGCTTCGTTGGAGCTGTTTGCCGCTGTCGCGCTACTCTTCTGGTATGTGCTGCGCATCTTCATGTCGCGCCGGTAAGCTTACCAATAGCTGTCGTCCGGGTCCCAATTGGTCTTGAAGACGACATAGCGTAACACTTCATCGTGCGGGTTGACCGCATTGTGCATTTCTCCGGGCTCGGTGGTCAATAGATCGCCGGGCCCGAGTTGTATAGTCTCTCCAGCAACGGTCATCTCGCCCCGGCCCTCAAGGATGTAAAACACTTCGGTTTGCAGCTTGTGATGATGGTCCGGGCAGGTCGTATGCGGCGGAATTTCCACAATTTGCACCAGCGCGCCGGGACAATTTAAATCAGCGGGCAGGAGCAGTGGCTGTTTGCGATAGCCTTTGCCGTTTTGCCAGCCTTCGTCGTGTTGCGGAATGTGTTTCATGGGTGTTGATCCCGATTAAGAACCAATTGCCAGCTACGTCAACCAGAGCCACAGCCCGGCAAAGGCCAGGCTGATAATGGTGATTGGCGCGCCGACGCGGGCGTGCTGCCAGAAGCTGATCTTGATGCCGCGGCGGGCGGCGGAGTCGATTACGATGATGTTCGCCAAGCTGCCGAAGATGATTAAATTACTCGCCAACGTGCTGCCCAGAGCCATGGCGACACCTGCTTCTTCGCCCTCTGCATAAGGCAGCAGCAGCATGACAGCGGGCACGTTGCTGAACAAATCGCTGATCACCGCCGTTGCCGCAAAGAGCCACATCGGTTTGCGCAGGTCGATCCCCATCTTGCTCATCTCGTCGACGGCTTGGTGCGGCAGGCCCGTACTTTGGAAGGCGGCGTTGACCACAAACAGGCCGATGAAGAGCATCAGTAGCTGCCAGTCGACCTCCTTGAGCAAGTTCCGCGTGGTGTAGTGACGATTCACGAGCAGCAGGCCACCTGCGCTCAATGCTACCAGTTCGCGCGGCATCTTGGTAAAGACGAACATCACGAGGACGATAGCCAGCACAACCATCCCCTTGATCGCACCAAAGCGGTTTAGCTCGACGCCGTTGCCGTTGGTTTGGTCGGTGCCTGCTGGGGCGTCCCACTGGCCTCGATAAAGCCACACAATGATGCCCCAGATCGTGCCAAAGGCCACCAATGTCGGCACAATCGTTGCCCCAATGAAGCGGATAAAGTCCAAGTCGAGCGCTTGGCCGATCAGCATGCTTTGCGGGCTGCCAATGAGCGTCAGGGCGGACCCGGCGTTGACTGCGCAGCACAGCGCCAACAGAAAGGGCAGGGGGTTGAGTCGCCGCTCAATGCAGACGTGGATCAGCACTGGGGCAACAGCCAGCGCGATGACGTCGTTGGTCAAAAACGCCGCCAGCATCCCCGCAAGTCCGACCACCGCGCCCAGCAGCCCTGCCGGGCCAATATTAAAGTGTGTGATTTGCTTGGTCAGCACCTGGTAGGCACCACTCAGTTGCATTTGAGAAGAGAGAATCATTAGCCCCAGCAACAGCGCCATGGTTTCCGTGTTGATCGAATCCCAAGCCGCTTTCTCCGTGATCCACCCGCCTGACACCAGCACAATGGCACCCAGCAAGGCAATGCCCGTGCGGTCAATTTTCACATAGGGTGCCGTCCCGAGGGCCATCCCCAGGTAAACGAGTGCAAACACCACCACGATTATAGTCATATAGGCAGCACATGGCAAACGGCAGCACGGGTCAAGCGTCGCCAGTGTGATAAACAGTTCATTGCGACTCCGTAAGATTTTTTTATCGAAGGATTTGCGGGAACCCGCTTATCATCTACCTTTCTGCAAAGATAACCAATTTCTTTCAATTTATGAGTCAACCGCCCCCCGTCCCCGCCTCTGGAGAAACCGCCGTCGCCCGCGTGCACGACATCCGCGATCGACTAATGATAGAGCTCCGCAAGGCCGTAGTCGGGCAGGATGACGTCATCGAGCAACTCGTGATCACCATGCTGGCCCGCGGCCACGCCCTGCTGACCGGTGTTCCCGGCCTCGGCAAGACGCTCCTAGTCCGGAGCATTGCGGAAAGCTTGTCCCTCGGTTTCAAGCGCATCCAGTTCACGCCTGACCTGATGCCCGCCGACATTTTCGGCACGGAAGTCGTCGAGGAAGACCCCGCCACCGGCAAACGCGCGTTTCGCTTCGTCAAGGGGCCGATCTTCGCCAATGTCGTGCTCGCTGACGAAATTAACCGCACCCCACCCAAGACTCAGGCCGCGCTCCTCGAAGCCATGGAAGAGCGCCAGGTGACCGCCGCCGGGGAAACCCACCAGCTCGCGCCGCCGTTCTTCGTGCTGGCGACACAGAATCCCATCGAGCTTGAGGGCACCTATCCGCTGCCCGAGGCCCAGCTCGATCGCTTTTTGCTGAATGTTGTCATGGACTACCTGCCCGCCGAAGACGAAGTCGCGATGGTCAGCTCCACCACCTCGCCTAATCGCAACAAGCCCGACCCAGTCTTGACTGGCCCTGAGATCGAGGAAATTCAGGCGCTCGTGCGCTCGGTCCCAGTTTCCACGGATGTCGTCCGCTACGCTGTGCGGCTCGTCAGCGCGACGCGCCCAACGCTCGCCGACGCCTCCGCCCTCGCCAAGGAAAAGATTAAATGGGGAGCGGGCAGCCGCGCCTCGCAAGCCCTCGTCCTCGCTGGCAAGGCCCGCGCACTGCTCGACGGACGTTACAACGTCTCAGTGGAAGATATCAAGGCCCTCGCCCAACCTGTCCTCCGCCACCGCGTCATCCCCAGTTTCCATGCCGAAGCCGAAGGCGTCACCTCCGACCAGCTCATCCAGGAACTCCTCAAAACGGTAGAGGGGTAAGCGTGGGGTTTCTCACGGAGACACTGAGACACAAAGATGGACGAAAACGAAATTGGTTCGGTTATTATCGATACGTCAGTGAAGCTCCACATGGCTTTAGGGCCTGGTTTATTAGAAAATGTTTATGAAATGACGCTCGCTCACCAGTTGGAAAAGCAAGGACTTAGCGTGGCGCGGCAAGTTGCTATCCCGGTTGAATATGATGGAATTCAGTTCGAGACAGGCTTTCGAGCGGATCTAATCGTCAATCAACTGGTTATCATTGAACTCAAGTCTCTCGAAAAAATAATCCCCGTTCATAAGAAACAATTACTTACCTATTTGAAGCTTACAGGCCTGAAGCTTGGTTATCTGCTAAATTTTGGCGAAGAGTATATGAAAAATGGCATCACTAGAATCATTCATGGAAGCCTCTAAGTATGGCCTCCGTGCTCTCCGTGTCTCCGTGAGAAAATAAAATCCCCACCATGTCCACCACCGTTAAAGACCTCCTCGACCCCTCGCATCTGACGCAGATTGCCAATATGCAGTTGTTGGCGCGGACGGCTGTGGAAGGCTTTCTGAGCGGGATGCACCGGAGCGTGTTTCACGGCTTTGGGACGGAGTTTCTGCAATACCGCAACTACACCCCAGGCGAGGACTTAAAATACATCGACTGGAAGGTCGTTGCTCGCACGGACAAGCTTTATACGAAGGTCTATCAGGAAGAGACGAACATGAACTGCACCGTGTTGCTGGATTGTTCAGGCTCGATGGACTATCAGGGCTCGCGCGCCTCGTGTACGAAGTTCCGCTACGCTGCAATGGTCGCTGCGTGCATTGCTTATTTGGCCGGTCGGCAGGGGGACAATGTCGGCCTGTTCGCCTACAGCGATGAGCTTCTGGAAGCAGTGGAGCCGGGGCATCGCGCTGGCCAACTGAGCCGCGTCATGCACGCCTTGGCCCGCCTAAAGCCGCATGGTGCCGCCGCGCATCAGCGCACCCTTGACAACCTGACGCACCCCTTCAAGCACCGCGGGATTGTCATCCTGATCTCCGATATGCTGGAGGCCGAAGACCAACTGCCGCGCCTGCTCCGTAATTTCCGATTCCGCCATTGCGACGTGATCGCGCTGCAAGTTCTCGACCCAGACGAGCTGGACCTGCCGCAGCCGCAAGTGACACGTTTCCGCGATCTCGAAGCAGGCAAGGAAGTCGTCGCTTGGCCGTCCTCCGTCCGCACACAATACACCGAGCGGATGAACGAATTTCTCGCCAACCTGCGCACGGGCTTTTCAAAAAGCCAAGTCGATTACCTGCGCCTCCAGTCCACCGATAGCCTGGGCTTGGCCCTCGCGCAATACCTCCACCACAGAACCCTGTGATGCGAATTGCGACTGACGAATTGCGAATGAATTTCCCCGAACCCAGCACCAATCACCCAGCACCAAGGCACCCTGAATGCTAGCATTTGGCTCTCCGGCATTTCTTTGGGCGCTGGCTGCACTCGCGGCTCCGATTATCGTGCATCTGATCAATCGTGATCGCGCCGTGGTGCAGCGTTTTCCGTCGATTCGCTACATCGATCCCTCGCATCTGCCGCAGCAGGGGCGTCGGCGTTTGAGGGATTTTCTTTTACTGCTTCTGCGGATGCTCGTCTATGCAGCGGTCATTTTGGCGCTCGCAAATCCACGTTGGGTTGCATCGGGTGAAGACACTGTCGCCGTCACTGCCGAGGCTCCTTTCGCAGTGTTTATCGTGGACGCCTCCGCGAGCATGTCGCACCGCTCTATATTTAACAACACCGCTGAGGCACTCCGCCAATACGCTGAAGGACTTTCCGCCGAAACCGCCATCGGGCTGGTCGTTTACGATGACCAAGTCCGCGCCGCCCTTGAGCCAACAACGGATCGTGATGCGTTGATGGATGCTTGGCGTGGTGCCAAGCTCAGTTTCGATCGTGCGGGCAAGCCTTCACTGGGTTTGGCCGAGGCCGCACGTCTGCTTGATGGCCGTGCTGGCGCGCTGTATGCGTTTTCGGATTTCCAGTCCTCGGATTGGCAAAAAGCCCCCGCCCCCGCCCTCCCGCTTGGTTCGACCTTGGAATTAATCTCCCTGCGTCCCGACCCTTGGCGCAACGTTGGCATCCAGTGGGTGAAGGCATTCCCCAAGCGTGATGGCAGTATGCGCATTTTCGCCCGCGTGCGTAACGACGGTGCCGAAGAAGTGCCTGTGCGGCTGACTCTGTCTTCGCCGGAGGTATCGACTGAGGCCGTGCTTGCGCCCAACCAAGCCGAGCTGATTACGTTGGCCATCCCTGCGACCAGCGAAGATTTTACCGCGAACCCGGCGGAGCTTAAGCTAACGGTGCTCAGTGACGAATCCTGGCCCGCGAGCAATCTTTACACCGCCGACGACACGTTTCATTTTTGGCTCGGCGAGCCACGTTCCACGGTTGTTGGGGCAATGCTTCCCGTCGAAAATGAGCCAGAAAAAATGCGTGAAGCAAGTTTTGTCGCCCGAGCCTTGGAGGTCGGAGACGAGTCCTCCGCAGGCCAGTTTCGCTTTGTCGCAGTTACTGGCGAAGAGCCGGATTGGATGGAAAAACTGGATGCCATTTACCTGCCAGGGACGGGTGGGTATTTCGATGCGGATGCTTGGGCGAAAATACGCGTCTTTGTCGAGGCGGGCGGCGTGCTGTTCGTCACGCCGGGCAAGGCCGCACCGCGTTTGTTTCGTGGAATGCGCGAAGCTGGCCTCAGCCAGACCGCCTATGCGGGCAAGCCTCGACGTGCCCGCGACGCTCAAACCATTTATCGCATTGGAGAGCTGCCCACCGATGGCGCGTTGGCGCGGGTCTTTGATGAGGATGCCCGCGAAGATCTCTTCCTGACGGATATTTACGAGCATTGGCTGCTGAAGCCTGGCGCGGACGCTGAAGTGCTTCTGAAAACGGAAACCGGAGACCCGCTGCTTATACGCGAGCGTTTGGGCAAGGGCGCGATTGTGATCAGTGCGCTGGAGTTCGACCCTGCTTCGACCGATCTACCGCTGCGCAATTCTTTCGTGCCGCTGCTCTGGGAAACATTGGGTGAGTCTGTTTCGGCGGATGATGGCTATCCACGCTTAGCTGTTGGTGAGGCCCTCCCGCCAGAGCTTGCAAAGGCCACCGCCGAGTTTTCCACCGATTTGCCCGGTGTGCTCATGGTGGATGGCGTCCCGGTGGAGATCAATGTCGCCCGCTCAGAATCCATTGCACAAGGCGCGGTATTGGCGGATTTACGAGGGCGCATTTTGGCCTCTTCAACGGGTGTTCGCGGGGCAACGGTGCCTGATGATCAAACCGCACCCGGCGCACGGTTATGGCCTTGGCTCGGTGCTTTGGCCTTACTAGCCTGCGTTATGGAGTCAGCACTCGCATCAGCTCTGGAACGCCTAACGAAGGCCGCCGCTTGAATCCGTCTCCTGAGTTTTATGAACGGCTAAAGCTCCAGCGCGGTGCTTTGCTGTGGCTGTTGCTGCTCGTGCTGGGGTTTTCTTTTTTGGGAGCTTTCAGCTTGGCGATCCTCATCGCCAATGCCCTGAACTCCATCGAGCCGTGGCAGGAAGCGAGCGCCTTCCAACTCGTGCTGGTACTGACGCTGGTGGGGGGAGTGGGCTATTTGATTGCTCTGGTCGTGGCATTTATGCGTCGCCCTGGGCTGATCTATTTGGCGCGCATCATTGAAGAGCGGCATCCGGAGTTGCGCGAAAGCCTTTCCACCGCGACGGAGATTCAGGCAAATGGCGGGCCTAAAAATGACTTGGAGGCCGCGTTGTTTCGTTCCGTGGAGGCGCAGAGCGAGGAAATCAATTTCCGCACAGCGACCCTGCCCAAGCGGCTCCATCCGCTCATGTTGATTGGTTTGGTGTTCGTTTCGTTCTTTATGTCGAACTGGGCGCGTGAGTCCGCGGTCATGCTCAAGGCACAATACCACCTAGCGGATTTGCGTATGGGCAAATCCACCGGCTTGTTGGTTGAGCCCGGCTCTGCGGATGCCCCGCGAGGCTCGGATTTGGACGTCGAAGTGGTCATCACCCGTTGGCGTGCTGAGGCAATGATTGACTACCGTAACGCCGAGGGCGTGGTCGAAAGTTACCCGATGGTTCACTCGGGCGAGGTCTTTGATTTCACTTGGTATGCCCTGGAGGAAAGTTTTGATTATCGGGTGCGGACGCCGTCGCTACAGTCCGAGTGGTTTACCGTGACGGTTTTCGAGCCGCCCATCATTGACGAGGTGGAAATCAATCTCACGCCGCCGTCTTACACGGGCGAGGAACCATTGGCCTTCAGTCAGTTGATGGATCTCTTTACGGTGGAGGGCAGCGCGGTGACGTTCCAGCTCGTCACGGCACCGACTGTGCAAACATGGCTACGGCTCGGGGACGAGGAAACGGCTTTTGAGGGCGAAATCGCGTTTACCGCCGAAGCCACGACCGAGTATCAGTTCCGCTTGCGAAACGCTGAGGGCCGCGAGGCGATCACTGAGGAATACTTGCTGGAGGTGAAGCCAGATGAGCCGCCGACGGTCGCAATCCTTGATCCCGCTAAGGACACGCAGGCCTTGCTTGATGAGATCGTTCCGCTGGAAATTTATGCGGCTGATGATTACGGACTGAGCCGGATCGAGGTCGAGATTTCAGTCTCGGGACTGCCGCGTTCGCCGATTGTTGCGTTCAAGGCCAACGATCATTTCCCCCCGGAGGAGAATGTCTTGCCGGTCATCGAGCTGAGCCGCTTGGGGGTGGAGTTTGGCGACGTCGTTACCTATTTTGCCAAGGCTTGGGACAACCGGGAGCCTGAGCCTCAGGTCAGCCGTTCGGAAATTTACTTCATCGAGATTGTCGAAAACATCGATAAGCCAGATCAGGACGACGAGGCTGCTGGCGGTGGCGGTGATGGCGGAAAACGTGAGGAAGACGTCGATTTGCGCGCGATCATCACCGAGCTGAAACGGCTCATCCGCCTGGCTTATCGTGCTGATTTTGAAACGGGCGAACGCCGTAGCTTGGGCAGTCAGGAACTCGGCGCAGGTCTGGCTGAAGTCGCGACGGAGTCCCAAGGCATTTTGGCTAAGGTCGGCGGTGTCCTGGGGCGGATTGAGGAAGGTATGCCCTACGAAATGTTCCTCGACGCGATTTACCGCATGGTCGATGCCGAGGAGCTCGCCAACGCTGGTCAGCCCGGCGAAGCAATCATCCCAATGCAAGAATCGATGTCGCTGCTTATTCGGCTCGAAAAATACCTGGAAGCACTTTTCCCTCCGCAGCAACAATCAGGCGGGCAGGGGCAAGGTCAGCCATCCAAGGGTGAAGGCGGTGGGGAGTCCAAGGAGAACGAAGATGGTGACTCTGGCATGTCTATCGCCGAGATGCAAAAGGCGCTCGAAGAAATGAACCGCATGGCCGACGAGCAAGCCGCCATGAACCGACGTTTCGAGCGGGCCAGCAGCAAAATGGGGGAATCCGAGCGCGCGGAACTCGAAAAAATGCAGCAGGATTTGGGCAAAGAAGTTCAAGGCCTGACCTCAGAATTGGGCAAACTGCGCCAAGGCACGAATGTCCGTGACGCAATGCGCTCCGTAGATGATCAAATGAGCCAAGCCGCCGGAGCTGCCGGAGAGGGGGACTCTAATCGCGCCGGACGGGCAGGCGCACGCGCTAGACAGGGCTTGATGGACGCCGCGGGCCTACTCGACGAACGTATTCGCTCGGAGGCGACTGCGGCCATCGCGAGCCTTGCCCAGCAGGCGGAAAAGCTTTCTCAAGGACAGGGGGCCGCCGCCGCAGATAGTCGGGGTGCTGCCGCCAGCGAGGTCGACGAAGCGGGCAAGGATGCCCTCAAAAATCAACAGGCAGCCTTGAATGAAGATTGGGGCAAATTGCGGCAGGATATGGAGCGCCTTACGGGCGATTTGTCCGGCGTATTTCCCGAAGCCGCGGAGGCGCTCAGCGAGGTAGCCACCAACGCCCGCGAGCAAAATATTGATCGGGAAATGTCCCGCGCCGCCAATGCATTACTCTACGGGCGTTATAGCCGTGCGGGCAGCTCGCAAGAGCAGGCCGCCGAGGGATTGGGCAACCTGGCCAACCAACTTGATGAAGCAGCGGGGACGTTGCCTGGACTTTCCCCCACCGAACTTCGCCAGTTAATCGACCGGGTGGCCGAGGCTCGTCGTGAGCTGGGCAAAGGCGGCGAACAGCTCGGTGAAGGCGAGGGCGAAGCTGGGGAAGCGGGCAAATCCGGCCAGAGTGAGGGCCAAGGTGAGGGTGAGTCCGCTCAGGCGGCTAAAGATGGCGGCCCAGGAGCTGGAAAATCGCCAGGTCAAGGGCAGGGCGAAGGCCAAGGGGAAGGTCAGCAAGGGCAGGGCCAGTCTCCCGGCGAAGGTCAGGGGCAGGGCGAGGGCAGCCAAGCTTCTCAATTGGGTGGATTAGGTGATTCTATTTCGCAGGCTGGGCGCGCGCTCAAAGATGATTCGCTGGTGCGCCTCGGTTCTGAACTGAAAGCGACCAAGGGAGGAGAAGGGGCAGGCGGTCATTCGCCAGCTTCAGTCCTCGATTCCACGGCCCGTGTGCTGCAGGAGTATTTGCGTCAGGAAATCGGCGATCAGCGCCTGCGGTTTAACCGCGAGGGTGGTCCGCCGCCCGAAAAATACCGTGAACTGGTTGAAGAATATTTTCGCGACTTGGCGGAAGAACCAAGCAAGTAATATGCGCGCGACCTTTCGGCGCAAGGAATTCAAGTAGCCAATGACAAAGAGGGCGGCTAAAAAGGTCAGCCTCCGGTGCTTTTCAACAAGCGTGCAATAGCCGCTTGGCCAATCGTGTCAATAGACAGTGATTCATGCGCGGCACCGATTTCCACGGCTGCTTTGGGCATGCCATAAACGACGCTGCTTTCCTTGTCTTGAGCAATGGTGCGCCAGCCGCGTTCGCGAAGCATTTTCAGACCTTCGGCACCGTCGCGACCCATTCCAGTCAAAACCAGCGCCACGCCGGGCTTAGGCCAATGAGTCGCCAAACTCTTGAAAAAAATGTCCACGGACGGGCGGTTGACCAAGCTTGTTGGCTCGACGGTGAACTCGAAAATTCCCCCGCACTTGATCCGCATGTGGGCGTCGCGCCCAGCCATGTAAACATTACCCGCCTCGACGCGCATCCCTGGTTCCGCAAGTTGGACGGGTAGGGCGCAGCGGGCGTTGAGCCAGTCTGCCATGCCGGGCGCAAATTGAGGGTCCACGTGCTGCACGATACCCACGGCACCAGGGAAATCTTTGTCGAGGCAACCGAGGACTTTGGCCAGAGCTTGCGGGCCGCCGGTGGAGGAGCCAATCGCCAGAAAAGGTGGCTTTTCCAGCGAATGGTCGGTGCGAATCGGCGAATCGGGTGAGGTCAATCCGGTGTGCGTGGAGAGATGCGTCTTGCCCGAAATCAGGCCGATGCGGTCAATTTTCTCCAACAGCGGCTGGGCCCCGCTAAAGTCACCCTCAGGCCCAAGCGTAGGCGTCACCGTGGCGTCTAGCGCCCCGTGCCCCATTGCCTCGTAAACAAGGCCGCCATTGGCGTTCATGGAGGCGGTCACCACGAGGATTGGCACTGGCGTGGCGGCCATAATATGCTGCGTTGCCTCGGCACCGTCCATAACGGGCATCACGAGGTCCATCAGGATGAGATCTGGCTGATCCGCCGCACAATAATCCACTGCTTGCTGTCCGTTTTCGGCCATCCACGCCACCGTGTGTACACCACTGGACTCCACCACTCGGCGTAAACACTCGAGGGCGAGTTTCATATCGTTAACGATGCCAATGCGCATGGTTCAGGTGCTTCTATTACGGCCTTTCCTTCAATGAGTTAACCCGCCCTATGCCTTTGGGCGAATAAAATATCGGTCGATATGCGGGCTTACGTGCCCAATGCGCCGCTCAAGCAGCGAGGCACAGCCTTTTACCACGAAGGGCACAAAGGCTAGCCATTGCCTAGGCAATGGGAAAGGTCAGGATATTATTAAGTGACGTGGCTTACGTCTTTGCCAGTTGCTCCCCACAGTAAAGGCACCGTTCGGCGTGATCGACGATTTTCTGATTGCAGGCTGGGCAACGTCGAGTCCGGGTGTCATTCACGCTCTTCTTGCCTATCGGCACCCCCAGTATCGACTGTAGCATGTCCAGTGTTTGCACCGGGGTATCTTGATTGCCGGTCGAGAATGAAAACTGGTTGGGCGGCGCAAGGTAGCTTTCATTATTCTCATGATACTTATATACGGCCACGAGGATGCGTTTCTCATCGTGGGTTGCCAACTCGATTCGGCTTAGCGATGACTCGCTGTTGACTTGAACGCCATTGATGCCCAGTCCGTGATCCATCCGACTCTGTTGCACATAATAGTCGATGTAAGCGATGTCCTCAAATCGGAGTTGGTCGAGGATCACCCCTTTGCTTATCTGCCCTTCGTAGACAGTAATGCGCCGGGTGTCCGAGTTGATGATAGTGGAATTCGTATCGCCGGATTTGCCAAATGCAAGCTGTTGAAATCCTGGTTGAATCACTAATTCCACAAAAATATCATGAGTTTAATTGGGAACTCTGACAAGTTGAAATCATGTCGCTTGGCAGCGGAAAGGCCGTGAGTCAAAATCCTTCACCAAAAGCAAAACTTTGCTCTAGTTTACATTTTTGGGGTAATTTAGCCCAAAAAAGAGCATAAAAGTATCAGTCAGTTTTTACAGCAGAATAGGCCAAAATCGCCGGGATCATTGATGAATATTGGGCTGGCGGGCTTTTTGGGTGTTTTTCCGGGCGATACCCCCCCTTGGTCTTTTTTAAAGGCTATCCAGCAGGTGCCCGATCGGATCCTTGTCGCGAAAAACGTAATAAAGAAAGGCACCAAAAACACCGTGAACCACGGCCAAGGTCCAGATGTTGGGAATGCGATAATAGACCGCGCTGATCATCAGCCCGCCTATCGCGGTGACCTGCATCAGTAGTGATGAGGGGTAGTGCACCAGTGAGAACGCGGTTGCCGTAATGGGAATGCTCCACCAGCCGAGGCCCAGGCGTTGTAAGTTCCCCAGCAAGATGCCGGAATAGGCGAACTGCTGGATCAGCCCCCAAACAGGGTAAAGTAGCAGCGCATAAACGAAATGCAACGGGTGTACCACGCCCTGTATCGCCGCATAAATAAAGGCCGACACGATGAATGGCCCGAAGACAAATGCGCAGAGTTTGGCCGATTGGAGGAGGTTGTCGAGCCGTAGCCCGAAGTCGCGCGGACGGCGTTTTCCAAAGGCGAATTCGTAGCCCAGATACCCAATGATGACGACCAATAACGGCCCGATAAACCACCCGTTAAATGCAAGCTGACGATGGAAAATGACATACCCCACGCTGACCACTAGAACGGCGCTGGTCTCAAGCCACAACTGGCCTCTAGGGGCGTTGGCGGGCGCTGAATTCAGATCAGCCATTGGCGATCATAAGGCCGTTGCCTCCCATGCTGCGAGGGGCTTAGCCGGCCTGCTCTTGCGGATTGAGGACGGTATTCAGCTCAATGAGCAGGTTCTCGCGATCAGGCGTGAAAATGAAACGATCGCTGCCAAGCTTTTGATAGGCCTGCTGAAGGATGTCGACTGATGGACGACGCATTTGCAGCAGCTTTTTCAAGTAGTTGCCCAGCTCAGCAGCATTGCCCGTTTTGATCTCGATCTCGATGAGATTGGACAGAGCAGCCTGGTTTTTCGGGTTGTTTTCGTAGGCCTGCTTGAGGACTTGCCGTGAGTATTTATCGCCCCCTAACTGGGAGAAACGCCGGGAAACCGCCATCAGTGACTCGACGCGCAGATTGGGCTGCTGGAGAAATTGTTCGATGTAGATGTCGGCTAAATTCTCGTTGCCAACGCCATAGTAGGCGACCGCGCGCAAGCTGTTGAAGATCGGCATGTTCTGCTCAAGCCAGGCTGGGCGTTCCTTGGCGAGCTCCTCACTGAAGCTGATGGCCCCTTGGTAGTCGCCTGCGGTGATGTGAGACTCGATGAGCAGGAGCGCAAATGGCGCAATCGGGAAATCGTTCTCAAGAGCCTGTTCATAGATGCGGCGCGCGAGATCGACAAGGCCTTCATCGGTGGCGTAGTTGGCCAGCTTCATCATTGCAGCTTCGTCATTGCGGAATTGGCGGAGGATGGCGTCGGCCTCGTTTTTGGCGCGTTCGTTTTGCCCTGTCAGACTGAGAGTGTAGAGCAGGTCTACACGTGGGGAGACGGCCAAGGGGGCATCGATGTTGCGAAGTACGGCGTATTCACGGGCTTTCTCGCCCTCGCCGCGGTCGCGGTAATACTGGCTAAGTCCGGCGTAAAGAGGCTCGTCAGTATTAAATTTGCCGATGCCGTTTTCCAGCTTGGCAATGGCGGCCTTTTGAGCGCCGCGTTCCCAAGTGATTCGGGCGGAGAGCCGGAGACCGTCAAGCCGCTTTTCTAAGTCGTAGGTTCGCACGAAGTCCTCTGCTTCATCGAAATTACCGCGGTAGAGGTGGGCCGTGGCCGCAGCGGTTGCGAGCAGCTCGGTGATTTCATCACTCGGCTTTTCAGCCAAAATTTCCTGGGCAATGTTAATGACTTCTTCGTCCTCCTGTTGGCGGAGGAGCAGCTTGATGTAGCGCTGTAGGTAGCGGGCGTCATCGTGGGCATAGGGCAGCCCTTCACTGAGGAGGGCCAAGGCGCGATCAGTGTCCTGCATATTGGGTATATAGATGAAGAACTCGCTGACGAGCAACCGGCCTTCCAAATTGGTGGGTGATCGCTGCACACCTTCGCGCAGGAAGGTGAAGGCATCCCGATAATTGCCATCTTCCAGCATTTCTTTGGCTTTTTCGATCTGATAGTCACCGACTTTTGCCCGGTGCTCCTTCATATTTAAGAAGATCGTGAACATGTCGGTGTATTTCACGTCGTCGAATTTCTGTACCTCTTTAAAAAAGAAGAACAGGGCCGTCGTGAGTGAGATATACCCAATAATTACCAAGCTGAATAGCACGGCTAGAATACGACCCCAGCGAAACTGAATGTGCCAGCGGCCGCTTGGCCCGCGCTTGCGCACAGCAAATCCGAGCAAGACGCTCTTTTGGTTCTGGGTGCTTGGGGCCTCATCACTCATGCTTTTTTACGTTTACATGACGTGCATCTAGGTCAATAGTAAATGCCTAAAGCTTACTCTATATAGTAGGCTTGTTATAATTCTTTAAGCCCTTTATAATTCTTGTTTTAACCTGTTCGTGACATATGGAAGCAGTTGATGGCGAAAATTTTGGAATTTTAGAGTTCCGAGGCATACTTGGGCTTGATTTTTATAATTCTTTAGCCCACATTTAACGACACGCCTTTACCAGACGAAGTATTATCCTGCTTCGGAAATAATCCAGCTACACCGATAATCCTATGAAATCCTTTGCTCAGAAATCCCTTGTGGCTGTCGCCGCCATGATTGGTTCAAGTGCTGTCATGAACGCAGCGCCCTTAATTTCGATTGGCGATTCTGTTGACGTCTTCTTTAATGGCAGCACCAATGCCCAGTGGCGCTCAAATCTGTTTTACACGGATGGCATCGACAATTTACAATCTGCAGTGATCGCCAATTCACCCGCTGGCACGGTTGCATTTCCCACGCTAGCCGCAAATGGTGGCGCAGCGGTGATTGCTCGCCCCAAGGTGGATGCTTGGGTTTTTTATGTTTCGCCTGGCGTCGAAGTGAATGTTGGCCGTAACAGCAACGCCAGCCTCACGCTTTATTTTCGCGAAGACTTTCTGTTTTATACTCGTTACTCGGATGAGCTAAACACGGAACTGGCCAATCTCTTTATTGATGGTAGCTACGACTTTGGTAATCTGACGACCTCTGCTGGCTTCTCGTTCGTTCAAACTCAGCAGAATTCACCTCAGACCAACGGCACCAATTTTGTCGCTAATCTGGTCGAGACGAATCAGCTAAATGCTTATGCGGACGCCAATTACGACATTTCGCCCAAGGCTTGGGCAAGTGCAGGATTTAGTTGGAGCCAAACGGATTACACCAACAACGATGAGTTCCAAGATCGTTATTCGAATAATAACATCTATTCTGCTCCGGTATCCTTCTTTTGGCGTATTACGCCTAAGCTAAGCGTTGGTCCGAGCTTCCGTTTCCGCTATACGGATCCATCGGCGAATGGCGGCTTTACGGGAATCGTCGGAACGACTCCTATTGGACCAACTCCAAGGGTGACCCCATCGGATTATTACGACTACTTCTTCAACATCGCCGTTCAGGGTGAAGTGCTTCCTAAACTCAATGTTGGGCTGAATGTCGGTTACCAGTTCCGTGATCCAGGCCGTGATCGTGTTACCACGACTGCGGGTATTTCGAGGACTTCTTCTCAGAGCCAGCGCCATCAATTCACGATCGTTGCAGACGCGGAATATGAAATCACCCCTAAGCTAATGAGTTACGTGAATTTTTACCACGATTTCGGTGTGGGTGCTGAAGGTCAGACAGTGGTCAATCTCGGTGGTGATACGGGTGTGCTTTATCAATTCAATAATTACATTTCCTCGAACCTTGAGTTCGGTATGGAGAATTCAGATTACCAAGACACCCAAGGTCGCAATGACCTCACGACCACCTCGAGCTTTTCGGTTAATTATAACCCAAATCTCTACTGGCAGTTCAGCGTTGGTTATTTCTATATGAACAACAACTCGACTGGTAATGTGACTGCTGCCAATCTCTCGGGCAATACCGGGGCGAGCTTCCAAGCGCACACGATCAATATGCAGGCGACGTTCCGCTACTAATCTAGCGCTCACAAGTTCGTTTGAACATTTCCTGGAAAGGAAGGTCTATTGAAGTGCCTTCCTTTCCTTATTTATACCAACCGGATTTTGACCATGAAAAAAACCTCATGCCTTTGCCTGCTACTGTTTGCCTGCTTAATTCCTAGTTTGGTGAACGGCCAGTCTGATTCTTCAAGAAACAAGGGGTTGATCGGTTCCAATTACACCTTGCAGCCGCTGGATGTTATTCAAGTCACTGTGTTCAAGGAGCCGGATTTAGAGCAGCAGGTTCGTGTGAGTCAGGACGGGAGCATCAACCTCCCGTTGATTGGTAAGGTGCATGTGGCGGGGATGACTGTGAATGACGCGAATGTATTGATCACCGATCTCTATAATCGCGATTATCTGGTGAACCCACAGATTTCCATGATTCTCATCTCTTATACAGAGAGCCGAGCTTATGTTCATGGTCAAGTGAATCGGCCGGGACCAGTTATCATTCCACCCGAAGAAACGATGACTTTGTCTCAAGTCATTAGTGCCGCTGGCAGCACGACGCGCTTGGCAAGTGATCGAATCCAACTCACGCGAACAGATAAGAACGGCAAGAAGACCGTTATGTATTTTGATTTCAGTGACATTATGGAAGATCCTGAGGCAAATGACATTATTGTAAGAGATGGAGATACCATCTTCATTGACGAACGTATTATCTAACAAGGTTGGCAGCACCTCGACTGTATTCTTCTTCCTATGAACGACGACAAGCGTAACGCATCGAACGAGTCTGCAGGCTCTTACGGCGGCTATCAAGGATATGGCTCCTATGGCAATTATGGTGGCTACTATTATGGTTACGGGTATAATCATGGCGGTTATGGCGGGTCTGATCAGGGGCCTTCCCGCAGCTTTAAGGACTATTTGGTAATCCTGCGTGAGCGTATTTGGTATCTCGTCGTTACGTTCTTTATTATTTTCACTGCGACATTGCTCTATACTTTTAATGTAACACCGGAGTTTAGTTCGACCGCTACCATTCAGGTTCTGCGTGATGATCCAAATATTTTTGGAGATGGTGTGGATGTCATGGATAACACCATTCGAGGGATGGAGGACTTCCAGACTCAGATGGGTATTTTAGGGAGCGGAGTTCTGATTAGCTCAGTGGCCGAGCGCATTAAGGATGAGGACCGCCAATTGTTCATGGCTCCTTATAAGGACCAGTTCAGCCTATCTGGACCCATGTCTCTTGAGGAAGTGCTGCAGAAGTATCGCACGATCTCTCCAGTACGTATGACATGGATCGCGGCTGTTTCCTATCTTCACCCCGATCCCAATATTGCGGCTAAGGTGGCCAATTATTTTGCCGACGAATACATCAATTACAACGTTAAGCTGAATATTGAGACTTCGATGCGTGCGGTGGAAGACCTCCGCATTCGCGCCGATCATCAGCGCGAAAAAGTTGAGGAGATCCGGGAGAATATCAATGAATACCGGAAAAAGTATAAGCGCCTCGGTTTTGACACCGAATCCAATGCTGGTTTTGAAGGGCAGGAGCTTAACAGCCTCAAGCAGGCATCTCTAGAGGATGAGCGCATTTTGGCAATTGCCGAGCGCAATTGGAGACTCGTTCAGGACTACATGAGTGAAGATCGCCCGCTCTGGGATATCCCATTTATTGCCGAAATGCCTCGTATCTCCGACTTGCTGACTCAGCGTTCGCAACAGAATATTACGGTTGCGTCACTGCGCAAACGCTATCGGGCTAAGCACCCCAGCATGATCGAAGCAGAGCGGGCAGTTGAAGAAACTGAAATCGAATTGAAGAAGGCGCTTGATTCCGCGGTTGAAAAAACGCGTATCAGTTACGAGCAGGTGAAGCGGACCTTTGAGCAGACCAGCAGCCGTCTGGCTGAGAAGGAGCTCGATATGATGAATTTGGGAGAAATTGCCGTCAAATTTAACTCCATGCAGGATGAATTGGAGGTGAACAACGCACTTTACCAAGCCATGATGGGGCGTTTGCAGACGGAGATGGCCCAGGTCGCATTGACTGGCCCCAGCGCTCGTATCATTGATCCTGCCGGACCATCCAATAAGCAAGCTAAACCGGACATCGTGATGAATTTGGCGCTTGGCGTCTTTGGTGGACTTTTCGCCGGTGCCGGCCTCGTCTTCCTCATTGCAATTCTCGACGACCGCATCAAGAGCGCCTACGATATTGAAAATGCCGTTGGACTGCCGCTGATCGGCATTATCCCCCGCATCAAGCGCCTCAATTCACCGGAAAAGGCACAGGCAGTGGCTTCCAATGCGGAGCGCCGCGTTACCGAAGCTTTTAGGGCGATTCACTCCGCGCTCAAGCTCAATGAGGCGAGTAAGAAGGCGAAGATTATCATTACTACGAGCACGTCCCCGAGTGAGGGTAAGTCATTCGTTTCCACGAACTTGGCGATCACTTTTGCTATTCACGGCGAACGCACCCTCATCCTTGACGGTGACTTGCGTATGCCAAACGTGGCAAAATCCCTCAATATCGAAGAGCGCACAGATGGGGTTGTTAAATATTTTGCTGGTGGCTGTACATTGGAACAGGCCATCTTGACTGAGCTTTATCCAAATCTGGATGTGTTGCCAGCTGGCCAGAAGGCGAAAAATCCGACCCAAATTCTCAACAGCCCGGACTTTGAGCAATTGCTTGCGACCTTAAGCGAACGTTACGACCGTATTTTCATTGATACACCGCCCATCGCCGTGGTGAGCGACGTCTTGACGGTTCTGCCTTTTGCAGACGGCATCATTTATGTGATCAAATTCAATGCGGTAAAGCGCAAGACCGCGAAATCGAACCTTCGCCGCATTATTGAGTCCAATACGCCGGTCTTCGGTGCCATTCTCAATCAGATCAGTGTCTCTGTCGCTAGTTACTACTACGCGAATTACTACGATAAGTCTTACGCCAGTTACTATGGCCATGACGAAGATGGTGACTCCATCGACGTGCCGATTAAGACCCGCCGCAGCAAGACAGAAGACAAGGCGCTGCCTAAAACTTAATCAGTCAGAAGCCTAGCGTTTGCTGGCGCGGATGAGGCGGTCGCGAATTGCGTCCGCCACACCAGTGGCAGTGTCCGGCATTTCACAGTGGATATCGACGATCTCAGGTTGATCATCCAACGTGTGCAGCAAAGCGAAGAGATTGTGTGCGGCTTCTTTTAGATTGCCGTCCTCGCTTAGCCAGTATTGAGAATCCTCAATCTCGCCTGAAGGGCGTTGTAGAAAAATTTGTGCTTCTTGCTTTAGGGGGGGGGGCAGTTTGCCCACCGCGTGCAAGGTTAGTCGCGTACGTGGGCTGTAATGCCGCTCCAGTTGTCCAGGGGCAAGTGTGGGGTCGGGCTTGGCGATAGGGGAGGGGGCAGAGCGCCCTAGTACCTGCTCTAGCTCGCTCCGACTGATGGGGCCAGGGCGTAGTAAGACGGGCGTCGCCGGATTGCGCAGGTCGACAATGGTGGACTCCAGGCCTTGTTCGCAAGGGCCACCATCGAGGATATACGGGCAGCGATCACCTAATGAATCCCGGACGTGCTGTGCCGTGGTCGGGCTGATATACCCGAATGGATTTGCACTGGGCGCGGCGAGGAATAAGTTGCTGACCTGCAATAGCTTGCGCATGACTGGATGCGCGGGACAACGAACGGCAACGCTACTTTGGTTCGCCGTAACCAAATCCAGCACCTCGGTCCGCTTAGGCAGAACGAGAGTCAGCGGGCCAGGCCAGAATGCTTCTGCTAGAAGCTGAATGGTGGCATCTTGCTCGGTTGTCGTGCTAGTGAGTTTAGCAAGTTGTTCTAGCCCATGGATATGGATGATTAGCGGGTCGATGAACGGTCGACTTTTAATCGCAAAAATATCACGGACTGCGGCTTCGTTAAAGGCATCGGCAGCCAGCCCGTAAACCGTTTCAGTTGGCGCGGCAACGCACTTGCCTGCTTGCAAATGGGCAGCGGCTTCCGCAATCCCGGCCTCATCGCCGGTCAGGAATGGCTTGCTGGGCAGTGCGTCCATAAAAAAAGCGCCAACTGGCGCTTTTGGTTTTATGATTTCAAGGGACCAACCTTACTTCATCAGAAGCATGTTGCGGGCACGCTTGATTGCTTTGGTGACGCGGCGCTGCTGGAGTGCGGTCATTCCGGTAATGCGACGTGGGAGGATCTTGCCCGTGTCTGTGACATAACGTGAAAGTAACTCGACGTCATTGAAATCGAAATCTAGCGGTGTACGGCTTTGCTTTTTGGCTTCTTCGCTCATGGTGATAAATTGGAAAACGCTCCAGCAAAGCGTTTTGAAATGGCATTGCAAGAAAAAACTACACCCTGCGTCAATCTGGAGTTTGCAGTTGCGCGGAGGGCGCTCACCGAGAAACTTTGCCTTCCATGCATTTACCGGAATCCACCCGCTCGCTGCGGCAAGACTTGGCCCTTCTGGCATTGTTTTTCGGCGTGCTGTTTTTCGGCACGACTTGGGTGCGCCCGTTGGGCAACCCCGACGAGGGCCGCTATAGTGAAATCCCCCGCGAAATGGTGGACGGCGGGGATTGGATACTGCCCCGGCTCAATGGCGTGCTCTATTTTTATAAACCTCCGCTACCTTATTGGCTCCATGCCTCGGCGATCACGGTGGGTGGGCATTCGCTGTGGGTGCTTCGATTTTGGCCCGCGGCGATCTCGCTACTCGGTGTGCTGGGAACTTACCTTGCGGCGCGCCATTTTTACGGACGCTTGGCTGGCGTGTTTGGCGCATTGATACTGGGCACTAGCCTGCTGTTTTTCGGCTTGAGTCAGGTCATTACGCTGGACCCTTTCGTCAGCGTGTTCATGACGCTGGGGCTGTATGCCTATCTGGTTGGGCTTTACGCGCCACCGGGCAACGTGCGTCGTTGGCTGTTCGCCGGGTTCTACACGGGTATCTCGTTGGCGGTGATGTCCAAGGGCTTCATGGCCATCGCGATTCCGGGCGCGATTATTTTCCTATGGTTCTTAGTGCTCAATGAATGGCGTCGGCTGCGCGATCTGCACCTCGTCATGGGCGCGGTGATTTTCTTGATCATTGTTGGGCCGTGGCATCTGGCGGCGGCGCTTGCCAACCCAAACTGGTTCGATTTCTACGTGATCCACGAGCACTTCGACCGCTATCTGCACGACGTGAGTGACCGCACGCAGCCCTTCTGGTATTTCCTGGTGCTTTTACCAATCGGCCTGTTGCCGTGGACGATTTTTCTGCCGCAAACGCTGATTGACGTCGTGAAGAGCTGGGGTGAACGGCGGGAGCGCCCCGCCTCTTGGTTCTTATTGATTTGGGCCGCGTTCGTGGTGGTGTTTTTCTCCCTTTCGCAAAGTAAACTGCCAACCTACATCCTGCCTGCAATGCCGCCCTTGGCGATTTTAATGGGGCGTTACGTCGCCCTGCGAATCGAAGAGCGGCGCTGGGAAGTGCTGCGCCCGGCGATTTGGTGGCTGGCTGGCTTGTTGCTGGTTTTGGCGTTGGTTTTGCCAGTGTTGGCGTGGGTGCGGTCAGACGACATGACCTCTGGTGCGACACCTTGGATTATCGTTGCCGCGCTCATGCTGATCGTTTCGGGAGGCGTGGCGATTCGCTTTCTCCGGAAAAAAGAAGAAGCTCTGGCCTTGCTCACAGCCTTTGCTGGCGTGGTGTTGACGTTGCTTTGCTTCAATGGCTTGGCGGCGCAGTTTCAGCAACCGGGCACGCGGGCCTTCGCAGAGTTTCTTAAGCCCAAACTCCAGCCCGGTGACCGCGTTTATCACTTTGCCGATTATTTTCAGGACTTCCCGTTTTACTTGGGGCAGCCGGTGGACCTGCTGATGCAGTTTCCCAACGAGCAGACCTTCGGGGTGGAATGGGAGCCTGATCAGGCCAGCCGTTATATCGTCGACCAAGCGGACATCCCTGCGGCGTGGAGTGCCCCTGAGCGGCAATTCGCGCTCGCCCACGCCGAGCACCTGCCGATTTACCAACAGCTTTTCCCCGACTTACCGGTCTACGTCTGGATGGCCGACCCGAATTACGTACTCTTCTCCAATCGCCCGATGGAAAATGAGCCGCACTAGCGAATAAAGGTTTTGCGCTGGCGCGGGGCTTTGCTGAAGTTAACGGCATGCCCGATGACGCGCCCTTTCTGCCGTTCGCCAAGCCTAGTATCTCGCCGGAGGCCATTGCCGAAGTTGTTGCCTGTCTGGAGTCGGGCTGGATAACGACTGGGCCGCGCTCTCAGAAGTTTGAGGGCATGTTACGGGAGTTCTTTCATGCGCCTTCCGCACAGTGCTGTTCCTCGGCCACGGCGGGCCTGCACATGGCGTTGCTGACACTGGACCTCCAGCCCGGCGACGAGGTCATTACGACAGCGATGACCTTTGTGGCCACGCTCAACACCATTGTGCTGGCGGGCAGTAAACCGGTCCTCGTCGATGTCGATCCTGCGACGGGCAATCTGGACGTCAATCAACTGGAAGAAGCGATTACGATGAAAACGCGCGCAATCATGCCCGTGCACTTCGCCGGGCTGCCCGTCGATTTAGACGCAGTTTACGCGCTCGCCGAACGCCACGAGCTGCGAGTCATCGAGGACTGTGCGCACGCGATCGGCGCCGAGTATCGGGGGCAACGCTTGGGCAGCTTTGGGGATACTCAGGTCTTCAGTTTTCACCCCAACAAAAACATGACAACCGGGGAGGGCGGGGTCGTCGTCACACGTGACGATCAAATGGTCGCCGCCATTGAAAAACTCCGCTTTCACGGCATCGACCGCTCGGCGGAAAATGAATTTGGCCAGCCCGGAACCGCTCGCTACGACATCGCGCTTGCCGGGTATAAATTTAACTTCATGGACTTGCAGGCCGCGTTGGGAATCCATCAGTTGCCCGCGCTGGAGGGCTTCAATACCCGTCGTTGCGAGCTGGCCGAGCGCTATTTGCACGAGTTGGTGGACTGCCCGGCGGTGACCATTCCAAACTTCGACGGCGTCAACTATCCCTACCGGCACGCCTGGCATCTGTTTGCGCCGCGGCTGAACCTCGACACGATTGGGATGAGCCGTGATGCGGTTACGGTGGCGCTCAAGACTAAGGGCATCGGCAGCGGGCTGCATTACCAAGCGCCGCACCTCTCGACATACTACCGTGATGAATGGGGCTTTAAGCGGGGCCAGTTCCCTGGCGCGGAGGACTTGTCCGACCGCATCATTTCGCTGCCGTTATTCCCCGATATGACCAACGCCGACCAAGACCGTGTCATCGCAGCAGTGCGGGAGCTCATTGACTAGCCCAGCGTTAACCGAAGAAACTTTTCTCCTTATTCTTGGGCGCGCCTGCGCTACCTCTGGAATAAGCGTTACTTGGCTTCTGCCTCGGTCTTGGGCTTTGCTCGGTAAAAGGCGGCTGTCTTGCCGACATGGCCGACGCATTCGCAGGTGGTGCGCTGCTCGATGTCGCTGATCACGGCCTTCATTGCGTCGCGGTCGACGATGAACTTCACCTTGACGAGCTGCTGGCGCTTGAGCATCAGCTCAAGCTCCGCAACGAGCGAATCGGTCAAGCCGAGTTTGCCAACATGGGCATGGTTGGGCAGGCGCTGGGCCATGCCACGGAGCTTTTTCTTTTCGGCGGAAGTGAGCATTAGATTTGGAAAATTAAACAGGAAATCGGGAAGCGTTACGTCACGACTTCCGCCAGTGCACCTTTGAGGGCAGCTGCGTCGGAGCCGCCGCCCATGGCGAAGTCGGGCTTGCCGCCGCCTTTGCCGCCGAGCTTGGCGGTGAGGTTGCGGATGATGTCGCCAGCCTTATGGCCCGCGGTAATGGCTTCGGGGGTGGCGAGCGCGAGCACGGTTACCTTATCGCCAAAGACGCCGCCGAGCACGACCACGCTGGGGCCGAGTTTTTTCTGGAGATCCACGGCGAGGCCGCGCATGTCATTGGGATTGGCCGCAGAAACCTGGCCCGCGAGCCACTTAATGCCGTCCTTTTCCACGGCGGTGCTGAGCAGGTCGCCGCCCTGAGATTGGGCCTGCTTCTGCTCCATGGCGCGGAGTTTCTTTTCGAGGTCTTTGCTGTGGTCGAGGAGCTTGGTCAGGCGGTCTTCGATCTCGGCTGGCTTGCAGGAAAGCTTGCTCGCCATGTGGTGGAGCTCGGCAAAATTCTGTGTGGCCATCTCGAACGCGGACTCGCCACAAACGGCCTCAATGCGTCGTCGGCCTGCGGCAATGGCGGACTCGTTCTTGATCTTAAAAAGGCCCAGCTCGCCAGTGGCACCGACGTGCGTGCCGCCGCAAAGTTCTTTGGAGTAGCCACCGATGTCGACGACGCGGACGACCGCGCCATACTTTTCGCCGAAGGTGGCAATGACGTCCTCGGGCTTGTCTTGGAAGGGCACTTCGAACCAGTTGACGCCGCCATTGGCGATGATCTGCTGGTTGACCATGCGCTCGACACGTTCGATTTCGGCCGGAGTCATGGCCTCAAAGTGGTCGAAGTCAAAGCGCAGGTGATCGGTCGCGACGAGTGAACCAGCTTGGCGCACGTGATCGCCGAGTGTCTCGCGCAGCGCCCAGTTGAGCAGGTGGGTGGCGCTGTGATGGCGCTGGATTGCGCGGCGGCGTTCCACGTCGACATGCATGGTGACCGCCTCGCCGACGTGGCCTTTGAGGGCGGGGTCGCGCGCGACTACATGCAAGTGATGCCCCACGTTGTCCTTAACGGTGTCGAGCACTTCGATCATGGTGCCGTCACTCAGAACGATGGTGCCTTTGTCGCCTTTTTGGCCGCCCATCTCAGCGTAGAACGGGCTTTGCGTGGTGATGAGGAAATCCGTTTCTTCGCCACCGAAATAGCCGATTAGCTCCGTGTTGAAACCGGTCAAGTCATCTTGGTTGAAACCTGAAAACTGCGTGTGGTGGAGCTTCTCCTCCTCAACAACGCTGATTTCCGTGCTCACGTGGCCTGCCCGGCCCGTTTCGGCGTGTTGCTTGACGCAGCGCTGGAAGCCCGCTTCGTCGATGCTCAACCCGCGCTCGCGGGCGATCAACTGCGTCAGGTCAAAGGGGAAACCGTAGGTGCTGTAGAGTTCGAACGCTTCCTCGCCGCTGATGTTGCCGCCGCTTTGGTAGGTGATCTTATCGAGTAGCTGGAGGCCGCGGTCGATGGTGCGGTCGAAAGCTTTTTCCTCGCTGGCAATGACTTTGCGGATCACGTCGCGCTGCTCTTCCAGCTCAGGGAAGAAGCCGCCCATTTTGTCGACGAGCGGGTCGACGAGCTTGGTGAAGAATCCGGGCTTGAGGTCGATGCGCTTGCCGAACATCACCGCGCGGCGTAGAATGCGGCGTAGGGTATAGTTGCGGCCCTCATTGCTGGGCAGGATGCCGTCGGCAATGGAGAAACTGAGCGTACGGATGTGGTCGGCCAATACGCGGAAAATGACGTCGTTGAGCTCTTCGCCCGAGAGGTCGTCGCGATTGTTCGGCATCGTAGCGCCGTAGCTACGGCCGGACATATTCGAGATGTGGCTGAAGATGTCCTGGAACAGGTCGCTGTTGTAATTGCTCGGCGGCTGGGTGTAGTCCGTAAAGTTCTTCGTGGTCGCGATAATCCCGGCCACGCGCTCGAAGCCCATGCCGGTGTCGACGTGCTTGGCCTTGAGCGGCTTGAAGGCACCACCCGGCTCAGCGTTGAACTGGATGAAAACCAAGTTCCAGATTTCGATGCAATACGGGCTGTCGGCGTTGACGAGCTCGCCCTTGGTGTCGCCAGCAGGGGTCAGGTCGATGTGGAGCTCGGAGCACGGGCCGCACGGGCCGGTGTCGCCCATCATCCAGAAGTTATCCTTCTTATTGCCAGAGCGGATGTGGATGGCGGGGTCGAGGCCTTCCTTTTCAAAAATGGCCTTCCAGTGGTCGTAGGCTTCCTGATCGAAGTCGGCGGGGTCACCCTCACCAGGCTGGTAAACAGTCGCGTAAAGGCGTTCCTTGGGCAGGCCCCAGACGGTGGTCAGGAGCTCCCAGGCCCAGGCAATGGCTTCGGGCTTAAAGTAGTCGTTAAACGACCAGTTGCCCAGCATCTCGAAGAAGGTGTGGTGGTAGGTGTCGAAACCGACGTCCTCCAGGTCGTTGTGTTTGCCGCCAGCGCGGATGCACTTTTGGGTGTCCGCCGCACGAGGCCAGGGCGCAGCCTGCTCGCCCAGGAAGTAGGGCACGAATTGGTTCATGCCCGCATTGGTAAATTGCAGGTTTGGGCTACTCGGCATCAACGAGGCTGAAGGCACGATCTGGTGCTGCTTCGACTTGAAGAAATCGAGGAACGACTGACGAAGCGCGGCGCTATCCATTACTTGGCTCATGGGAAAAGCCAGAGAGCTTGGCATGCGTTGGCCAGAGATTAAAGTTTAAAGATTAACGATTAAAGGGGGGAGTTTGGGGGGCGTTAGCGACAGAGGCTGCCGCCCGCATCCGCTTCTTCGTCTTGTGAAAATAGTCCACCGCCAACGAGGGATTCCATGCGCCCGCGCAGTATGTCATAACGCTTCAAGGTGCTGGTGCCGTCTTCTCGAATAGTCGATAAAACATAGTCCCTGAACCGCTCCTCGACAGGAGATGTCAGCAGCCAAACCGCAAACTGATCCCGCGTCAGGTCAATCTCGCAACCATCATCCAAGCGGTTCCAAAAATGGGAATTTCCGCATACCTTGGATCGTACAATGATGCCTCCAAACATGTCTTGTAACAGGAGAGCCGTAACGGTGCACTGGCCTTTCGATGGGGAATCTTGGTTCCAGCCGTGTGGGTCAGTGCTTGTATCCGGGCCCCAGACGCGTTCAAGCGTTGCCCGCAGATCAGTAAGCGATTTTGTTAATTCTTCGATCACGGGAGGGCATTCCGGGTTGTTTTTTAATCCACCAAAATAGCGGGGCTGACCACGGCCTTTCTCATAACAACAGTACTTACGTAACCACGAATCTTAACCGAGTCGCCCTTTTTAAGCGCTTCGATTTTGACGCGATCAGCTTTGCCTCTTGGGTATACATCTAGAAATGCACCTACGTTGTGCCCTGCCGCAGTCTCGATCATGTAGAAGTCGCTATGCGCTGTTACTTCATCCACGAGCATCTCCCATTCGACAACTTTCCCTGCTATCGATTTTGCCTCATTATCACGTTGGGTATCTGTATCTGTTGACCCGATCTTGAACAGTTCTTCGAGCTTCCCGTCGGGTTGAAGGTCTGAAACTTTAGCTGTGGCCAAAGCAGCAAGCTGCTCTTGAGTTTTCTGCTCAGCTTTGGAAATTACGTGCTCAACTCCAGATCGCGCTTGCGTCATAAAATAAACGCCGATGGAGAGGACCCCAATGACCACGACGATAGTAGTCAAAGCTATCAAGGAGCCGTTTTTCTTCTTTTTCTCTCCAGTTGTATTTATTTCGCTCATTATATTTTCGTTTGTTTTTTGATCTGCGAGAATATTCACCCAACGCTAAGAGTCGGAGCGATGTTAATCGTCTCTTAGTTCGCCTTGATCTTGGCTTGTTATGTGGCAATTGGCAACCATTCGGTTGCGCTTAGCGATTTTACGACGATTTTGACGCGTTCGCCCGAGCAAAACTTTGCTGTAGTTTCCATTTTTGGGCAGATTTTGGCCCAAAAGGGGCATAAAAGTATCAGTTCTTGGAAACGATCGTTGCCCCGAAATCCCCGGTAACGCAGATTGCGGGCGGCTAGCCGATCGATTGGCCGAAAAGCACCCCCCCCTCATTTTCACTCTTCGGGAAATTACGCCCTGATTTTGGCTATCCGGATGGAGGGCCAATAGTGTTGCGATAGGTGCGTGCGTAGCAGTTTGGATATTGCTCACGGCAGTGCAGTGCGAGGTTGCGGAACCCCGCAGGCGGCTTGCTGAGCGCACATCTTCGCTGGGGTAAGAGATTTTCCGCTCCTGGCCTTGCCAGCGCGGAATCCGTTCCCCAAGTTGTTGCTATGCAGGCGGGATCACTACCTCTGACTCTGGCCACCGGATGGAAAAATGCCCCTCCGCGAGCCATTGGCCGACGCCTTATCTGGAAGGATCAGGGCCACTGGCGCATCTCAGATACCGATTTTGCCCAGCCAGTGGATTTGGGGCAGGCCTGCCCGGTTGATTGCCCACCGGCCTTCGACGCGGCCCGCGGCTACATCTACCGCTATCACTGCGCTCAATGGGGCGAGCAGCGGGACGCCAGCGAGTTCCGACAGATCGAACCTGATGGCCAAGGCGACGAACGCATCTTCGCCTTAGGGAATAATAAATGGGCGCTTTGGCTGTGTGCTTATCTGCCTGCAATGGACAAGCTTGCGGCTCTGGTCGCCACCGAAATGCCCTCGCGGGCTGATGGCACGGTGGTGATCCAGCACCAACTAGGAATGTTTGATCTGGCTCGGCGGCGGTCATTGCTCGTTAATTTGCCCCGCGATTGCTTTTTCCCACTGGATATTGCGTCTGCGCCTGAGCGTTTGCTTTTCCACGGGGGGGAGGGGTTCCAGGTGGTGGATTTTGCCGGTCGCCGAGTTTGGCGACTTGGCCCAAAGGGGCTCCCCGAGGGGCGTGGCGGCGCATTTCACCCTCATAATGCCGACCAAATCGCCCTTGGGGGCGGGGGGGTGGTTCTGATCGACCGCTCAGGAAAATTCAGCACGGTGCGGGAACGCGGGCTGAATCCGGTTTGGGCTCCGGATGGCGAGTCGCTGTATTTTGCTGAAAGCAGCAGTGATCTCTGGTGTCGGGCACCAAATGGAGACTGCGAGCGCCTGCTATCCGTTGCGGGCAATCGCTACTCAGAAGTGAATCGCGCTCGTCCGGCTCGGTTTACGGCTGACGGGCGTTACTTGGCGATTCCGCTCACGCGGCGTATTCGCCGTCAACCGCTGGAGGGCGCATTGGGCGGCGACAACGCCCCGGCTTGGGCCGAGTGGCAGGCCATCTGCATCCTTGATCTGGCGGAAAAAGAGGTTTGGCAAACCTCTGGCGGCGGTCCAATTTGCTGGGCCGAGTGATCTTTTTCGGAATAATCCGCAGTTTGCGTAGCTCTTTACCCAGCCAAGTGATATTATTGCGTGATGATCCGTTTCGGGATGTTCACAAAATTATACTTGTTATAAGTAGTTAAAAATCTATGATTGTTCTCGATGATGTTCAAATTTTTATTGATCTATTAATTTTCTGAACACATCATCCTTGCAATTTCCACCAATTAGACTTCCTAAATCTAAATCATTTGCCATGAAATTAATTACCTCCCTATCGCTGCTAGCGGGCATCGCGACGATCGCTCCGGCACTTGCAGCTGAAACAACTGAAGTCGCAACCATTCCAGTAGGCGTGGTGAAAATGGTTATCCCCGGTGGGAATACGTTGGTGTCCCCTGTTTTTGTCAACGCAGACAGTTTTCAGGGTGTTTCAACATCGATTGTTGATTCGACGGATACGTCGACAATTACATTTGCTAGCGATATCTTCACTACAGGAGAATTTAACGAAGGGGAATACCCAAAGTTTTACGTTGAGGTTGCTTCAGGGGAAGCTGAAGGGTTTGCTTTTGATATTATTTCAAACGACACCGATTCGGTTGTCGTTGCGGCACGTTTGGTTGCAGATTTTGACCTAACCCAAGCAGAGAGCTTTAAAATCAGAAAGCACATCAGTGTTGGGCAGTTTTTTGAGGGAGCCGCACTCGCACGTCGTGATTCTGTCAAGTTCTTCAATGCGGATGGTACTTCAGATCGCTTGGAGTTCGATGGAACCCAGTTTGAAGAGGGGACTGAGCGCCCGATTTATCCAGGGACTGGATTTCTTTCAACGCTGCGAGGTGAAGTTGATATCGTCACATCGGGCACCGTTAAGGTCACTAATACGGTTGTGCCAGTGTACAGCAACCCGGGTGCCATTAACTTAGTAAGCACAGCTAGCCCTGTCGATGTGTTCATTGAAGGGCTTGGGCTTGCCGGTAACTTGGCTCGCCGTGATAAAATTCGTTTTCTTGCCGCTGGTACGCTTGATGTATTGGCGATTTATGAAGTTCAAAGTGATGGGAGCCTTGAGCTTCAAGAAGGTAGTCTAGATGATGTGCCAGCTGGAGAGCCATTTGTGGTCGCAGTTCGTGGATCTGCAAATATAACATTGCCTAAGGCTTACGTGCAGTAATATATAAAATTCTTTACTTCTGAAATCTAAATAACACTCTACTTTCCATGAAACTATTTCGCACCTTGGCCTGCAGTTTACTGCTTCCAGTCGCCGCAATTGCCGCAATTGACGTTAATATATACGTTTCAGTACCTGACGGGTTGTATTTTGAGTCTGATGGCGCTACTCGCGTAGATGATTCGTATACTCTAGATTGGGGCGTATTGAGTATCTCATTTGCAGATTTCACGAATTTAACTCCACAAGAGCAGATTGCTTATCTCGCGGACATAGACACCAATTTTACGTCCCTTGGATCTTTTCAATTTAACTCAGATGGTACTCTGGAGCAGGAGCCGGCTTATCGTGGTGATGTTCCTGTAGGAACTAGCCCTGGAGATCAACTTTACACTCTTGTGAAGAATGCTCTTGGAACTCAGTTAGGCTTATTTACAGCTACTGGAACTGCTTTTTGGACAATGCCAGCTTCGCCAGGCGAAGCTAATTTATTTCTTGAGGCAGGTACTCCTACCGCACTGATTGGTTCAACAAGTGGCGTAAATGGTATTTTGGCTGATCAAGTTCCTGAGCCTTCGACCTATGCTTTCCTGGCTGGTGTGATGACTCTGGGTCTGGTGGCTTATCGCCGTCGCCAGAAGATCTAAGCGACTAGATCAACGAATTTTTCTAATCCCCCTGTGTTATGCAGGGGGATTTTTATTGTCCAAAGTGGGCGAGCCATCTAGTTAAGTTATATTAATGATTGTCGGAACATTCTGACCGCTTCCCTCTCTTAACATATCATGAACACGACGCATTACCCTATGAATCGCCGCACGCGTGGACGTGCAGCTGGTTTTACGCTTTTAGAAATTATTATCGTTGTTGGCCTGATCGCTGCGCTCTCGGGCGCGTTGATCGTTGGTTTACAAGGCACGGGTAACGCTGGGCAAAAGCAGATTGAAAAGCAGTTTGTGACCACAGGCGTAAAAGCTCCTTTGATGGCATACCGGCTGAATATCGGCGATTATCCCAGCTCAGATCAAGGCTTAGGTGCGCTGATCATTGCTCCATCGGGCGTTGGTAGTAAGTGGTCGGGGCCTTATCTGGACAGTGCTGCGGTCGATTCATGGGGGCAGCCCTACAACTATCGTTATCCTGGCACGAACAATAAGACCTTCCCTGATATTTGGTCAAACGGTCCGGATCGCCAGAATAATGAGGGTGGGGGAGACGACGTTAATAATTGGGATCACTAAGACAGGCGTTCACTAGTCGCTGAATTCCATGAACCGGCGAACGCTCCAGCTTCATCGTGCGGACTTACGCGGATTCACCTTGATGGAGGTGGTCATGGTGCTTGGGATGATTGCGCTGCTCGCAGGCATCGTCACATCACTGAGTTTGGAGTCGTTGATTGGTAACAATGGAAGCAAGCCCGCTTACGAGGTATTCCGCGAGGCTGCGCATGAAGGGCGGATTCAGGCAATTAACCGGGCGGAGATCATTTACATGACCTTCAATCCAGAGACGCAGACGTTTCTTCTTTCGGCCAAAGGCGCGGTGAGCGAGGAGGAGATCGATGGAGAGCCTATCGTGAATCGCTACGGCTATTTTGAGGACGACCCAGAAGAGGAGGCACCGGTGAAGGATGTCGCTCGGACAGATTTCCCGATTTTTGAAGATGAGCTTGAGGTCGAATTCCGCGGAGTGCAGGCCGAAACAGATGGACCGTCCGCATTTTCCAACGAATTTACGCAAGACCCGCTGCCTCATCTGATTTTTCATCCTAGCGGTGTGTGTAGCCCAGCGATCGTCGTTATGCGGTATCAAAATGGTGACGAGCTGACGCTGACGATGGATGCATTTTCTAATGGACCGCAACTTTCTCGCCAAGAGAGGGTTAGCTTTTGATTACATTAACCGGAAACAAGCTTTCAGATCCGCAGTCATAGAGGCGGACACACTACATGGAATCCAGCCGTCAGAGCCTCCGCACGGGCTTTACCTTAGTTGAGGTATTGCTGGCCTTGGGGCTGTTCGCTTTGGCTTCGGCGATGCTCGTCCAATCCGCCACGAACGCGATACGTGCTTACGAAGCGGTTCAGTCGAATTCCAATCAGGAGCAGATGTATCGCTTCATGCTGCGTTCGATCATTGCGATTGAGGATCGCGAAGAGGTGGAAGACGGCGGTGATTGGGAATTGCCTGATGAGTCTGCCGCTAGCTGGGAAGCCGAGATTGAAGAGACGGAAATGCTGGATCTGTTTCGAGTAACGATTCAAATCGAAATCGAGAGCAATTCATCGCAATCGTCGTCAGACGAGCCGCGCTCTTTCGAGGTTTATTTGTACCGGCCGGATTGGTCAGAAGCAGGCGAGCGCGAGCAATTGCTCAATGAGCGGCGTGATGCTTGGGAGGACCGTAATTTTGGCTTCTAATCTCCGCACCCACAGGCGTGGTTTCACGTTGATCGAAATGATGCTGGTCGTTGGCTTGTCGGGCTTAATTTTGACCGCTGCGGCTTCGTTGACTTTTGGGCTAATGCAGCTCAAGACTGCGGCAGAGGCGGCACCTCAGGAGTCCGAGCACATCGCGAATATCCGCCGCTTTCTGGAATTTGCATTTTCTGAAGCAGAGGCGATTCAAAATGTGGGCGAGACTGGCTCAGCACCGGAGACCCCAGTTGCCTGGTGTAACCTGCCGGGCAGCAGTGATCTCAATGAATTTGCCCTAGCTTTCCGTCTTCCGGGCGATATCCCGCTGTTCATGGACGACCAGCTTTATCTGCCAGCGGTGGATTGCTATTTGCGCTTTTTGCCGGATGAAGGGCTTTACCTGTTTTGGCAAACGGACGCCATGGCCGATGAGGACATTGACGACCTTCGCCGTACCCGGCTTTCCCCGCTCGTGGATAAAATTGAATACCTCTGGTACGATCCGGAAGACGAGCGGTGGGACATTTCCGAGGAAATGGAGGAGAATGACGAAGGGGCCAACGTTACTCCGGATTTCATCCGCCTGACTTTTCAGGGCGATAAGGACAATCCACCCACGGCGCTCTTGCTCTTGCCTCCGTCCGATGACGCAACGCCACGACTATGAATACACATCGCACCGCATTTTACCAAGACCGTCAGGCGCGCCAAGGCGGGTTCGTCCTGCTGCTGGTGCTAGTGTTTCTGTTCCTGACGTCGGTTGTTGTTGTGTCGCTGTTGGAAAGCATGACGCGCAATATTCGCTCTGCCGCAACCGCGTCCGCCCGAGACGATCTACGCTTGGTCGCCTTTTCGGCGATGGAAGTCACGCTTGCCACGTTGGCAGAGATCAAGGAGCTAGACGAAGGACTTTACAGCCCCAGTCAGGACTGGGGCAATCCAATTGGTTACGCGCCAGTTACTTGGCCAGCTGGATTGGATGTCAGCGTGACGGTGACCGATGAGACCGGCAAGCTGCCTCTAGACCCGCCCGATCGTGACACCCTGCACCAGCTATTGGACCAGCTCGGGGTCGAATTTATGCAGGCCGAAGAACTGATTGACGCCTATCTGGACTGGGTTGATCAGGACGACCTGGAACGGCTCAATGGTGCCGAGGTCGATTATTACGAACGACTTGAGCCGCCGCGCACGCCACCAAACGCCAAGATCACGTCTTTTGAAGACTTTCGCTACATCAAGGGCTTTGACGAGGTGTTTTTGGACGAAAACGGCTCACCGAACGCTTTGTTTAAGCAATTCAAGGAATCAACGTCACTCCGGCACGGGCATCCAGTTAACATCAACACGGCTTCGGGTGCGATTGTTGGGATGCTCAAGGAGAATAGCGGGCTCAACGATCATGCCTTGTCGGACCTTAAATACGGCCTCGACCGGACGCCAGGCACCGACGATGACGGGATGATCCGCTCCAGTGATGATCTAAGCTCCGTCGGCCTCGGCTCAAACGATGGCTTTGGCTACGAGTCGCATGTCTACCAGATCACAATCCGTGTCGAGCAGGGAGAAAAACAATTTCAGCTCACGGCCCTCGTCGATGACGGCAGTTCCGGGACGGAGAACGACGGAACTAACCAAGAGAGCGAAAATGGAGAAGGGGGGGGGGGTAATGGAGGTGATATTCCTAGTGGCGAAGTTGGCGGTGGTGGCAAGCCCAGTACCGGAGACAGCAATTCTAATGAAGATGCGTCGAAAAGCTCATCGACTGAGACCAAAGTCATTTATACCAACGGAGAATGGAGAATTCTCAAGCTGACCGAGAATGGCCCCGAAGACGGTTGATTTATTTCCGCACACTCTTGATACTCCGCAACTTTCCCGATGTTGAAACTTCCCGATAACCTCATCCGCGTAGCCGAAGCACGAGCACCAGAAGTGCCGCTGGTTCCTGGTGGGTATTTTTTCAGTCGGTTGATCCAGCTCCCACCAGAGGTGACGCATGAGGAGTTTTCAGGCCTTGCTGAGCTAACACTGGAGGAGTGTGCCCCTTTTCCGCTGGATCAGTTAGCCTGGGGCTTCATGGCAGACGACGTTCGCCGTGAGCTTTGGGTGTATGCTGCCTGCCGCCCCCGTATTGGTGCTGGGGCAATGGATTCCTGGGATGACGCCGAGCATGTTTTCCCTGCTTTTTTGCCGTTAGTTTTGGCCTTTCCCAAGCCGCCGAAGCACCTTGTGTGGAAATCCGAGCAGGAAATCATGCTGCTGGAGTTTGCCGATGGCGCACGATTCCCATCCCGCATTCGTCATCGCAAATTGACCGAGCGTGATGCCGATACTGAGGGGGAGGGCGATTTGGATCCTGCGGGCGAGGTCGCAGAGTACCTTCGTAATCAAGGGCTTAGTAAGGATACAACGCCCGTTTACACACTTTCAGAAACGCTGGTGGGGGATGATCGACAGGTGTCGTTCATCATCCGTCGTGATCAGGAAGACGCCAAGCCTGAGCCGCCAGTCGTTCTGGCTGACGCCGAGGCAAGCTGGTGGGCCGACCTGCGCTCCCCGGATTTTATTGCGTCGGAGCAGCGTTCCCGCCGTTGGCAGAACCATCTTTGGGCCTCGTTGCAATGGGCAACTTGGGCGACGGTGGCGCTGATACTCCTAGTGCTGTTTAATATCGTTGGTAGTATGCTGATAAAGCGGCGCGAGGCTTTAATTATCGCCCAAGCACCTTCAGTGGTTGCGGTGGAACAGAACAGTGAATTCCTCAATGACTTGCGGCAATTCTCCGAACGCCCCTTGCGACCCTATGAGGTATTGGGCATCACCAACGAAAATCGCCCTATTCAGAAAATCTGGTACAGTGCGGCGGAAGTAGACACCACCGATGGGGTGACGATTCAAGGCTTCGCCAACAGTGTTAACGAGGTGAACGAATTTGCTCGTCGCCTGATTGCCACCAATAAATTCAAGCAGCGCGAAGCTCCTCGGTATCGGAAAAAGGGCAATCAGACACTGTTTACTTTGAAACTGGATTACATCGGCTCTCTGGAAGATTCAGCTCAGCCATTGGCTGCGAATGATCAGGGGGTGGAACGATGAAAGCGCGTCTTCTGTTTCAACGCCTGACTTCACGCGAAAAAACGCTGCTCTGCGCGTTCATCTGGGTCATTCTTGTCATTTGTATTGCCTTCGCATTTCGCAATTTCCGGGTCTTTTTGGGAGCTTGGTCAGACACTGGCGGTCAACTGAAAGTACAACAAGGATCGCTCGATTTGGCCCCGCTAATTACTGCGCAACTTGACCAGGAACTCGAATTCTTCAGCTCCGACCGAATTCTCGATAGTGCCAAATTGACTGGGCGGGTGGACGAACTTGCCCGGCAAACTGGCATTTCTAACTACACCTATACGACGCGCAGCGAGATGAAGGATATTCACGTGGAGCACACCATTCGCCTGAACATTCGCGATACGACCATGGAGGATTTGATGGCGCTGGACGCCGTTCTGGACGAAGAGTCACCCTACATCAATAAGGTGGCCGTGAGCATCGACGCCAAAAATAACAATTCTACATTGCTGGACGCGACAGTCCTGCTGAACTCTTTTGAACTCAAACCCAGCGGACTCACCGCGACCCAGTAAGCTATGTCCATTAGCGTAAAATCCGCACCTCCTTTCACTCGTATTTGGCATTGGATTGCCGCCCTGTTTATCCTTGGCGTTATTCAGTTGTCTGCGCAGGAGGAGCCGCAATTTCCTGAGCCATTACCTCCGGCTGAGCCAAATACCGCCGCTCCTGGCGGCCGCGGTGCACCATCTGCTCGCGCTACGCGTGCTGCTGCTCTTCGTGAGAAGGAAATCGAGCTGCTTATGGTGGATCAGGACCTAAACGCCGTCTTGATTCAACTGGAGAAATTGACTGGTCGACCAATCATTCGCTCGCAATCACTCCCGGCGGTTAAGATCAATTTCGATGGTCTGGGACCGATGTCTTACGACGAGGCGATTTTGGCGATTGAGAGTTTGCTCGCGCTCAACGGGGTAATCATCACGGATTTGGGTGATAACTTCCTGAAGGCCGTTCCTGCTGCTGGTGCTACTGGTGCTAACGCCCAGGTGCCATTGTTCCTGAACGAGCCCGCGCTGAGTTTACCGCCCAGCCAGGTTTACTATACAAAGTTTTTTAAATTCCTCTATCTCGACGCGGAGAAAGAAGGTGCAGTAGTGGTTCAGTCGCTTGGCTCTGGTGGCAACCCACCTGTTGTTTTTCCTAAGAACAACGCCCTGCTAGTCACGGATATGCTCGTGAATCTCCAGCGCATGGAGGAGGTTTTGAAGACTGCCGATAAGGCTGATTATGACTCCGAGCACATTTACTTTTTCACCCTCAAGCACATCAAGTCATCTGATCTTGCCCAACGCTTGACCAAGCTGACAACAGGCAATTCCGGCATTGCGCGCTACTTCAACAACAACACGACTTTCGAGGCTGACGAGCGCACTAATCAGCTCATCGTAATCACGCACCCATCCAATAAGACGATTCTGGACAATCTGATCGAGGAGCTGGACAAGGACGTGGAGCCGATTACCTCCAGCGAGGTTTTCTATATCAAACACGCACAAGCCACCGAAATTGACTCGCTCTTGGAAGAGGTGATTACTGGCCAGCAGAATGCTCGGAGTAAATCTGAAAGCGCCAAAAAAACCTCGTCGCCGGAATCGAATACCGCTCCAGGCGCTGGGGGGCGTGACGCGCTCGCTGCTGATGCTGCCCCGATGCCATCCCCCACAGAGGGAATCGTTAACTCAGTTGTCGACCTTGGCCGCAATCTTCAGTTTTCAGATTTCGTCACCATCGTTGCGGACGAACGTTCGAACGCCATCGTGGCCTACGGTACCAAGACGGACCTCATTCAGATCAAGCGCCTCATCGATCAGATTGACGTGCTGCTCGCGCAGGTATTCATCGAAGTGCTGATTGCGGAAGTGACCTTGACTGATGAAGCGGTGAGCGGCTTCAGTGAGTTTGGTATTTCCGGCAATGAATTGGAAGTAACCGATATTGGGACTTTCCCTGGGACTGATATTCCGCTGCCTGCTGTTACGCAGTATGGAATTCAGGCGACTGGAAAAGCCCAAGCTGGTTCATCGTTGATCACGGATTCACCGTTTGAGTTCTCGCTTTCGCTTCGACCCGATGAGTTCAGCGTGATTCTAAGAACTGCTTCGGAAAATCAGAATGTCCGCATTCTTTCAGTTCCGAATATCGTGACCACGCATAATCAAGAGGCGAACGTGAACGTCTCGCAGTCGCGCCCAATCATCACCAGTAGCGTATCGAATTTGAACAACAACATCGATGGCACGACGTCCAATGACGTGCAATACCGCGACATTGGTATCCAGTTAAAGGTGAAGCCTCTCATCGGCAGCAACGGAATCATCCAGATGGAGATCGAGCAAATTGTAGAAAATGTGATTTCCAATACCGAGATTAACGGCACGCAACAGCCGATCATTGGTAAGCGCGAGGCGACCTCATTTGTCAGTGTTGCCAATGGCGACATCATTGTATTGGCCGGTTTGCAGGAAACCAGTTTTTCAACAGGCGCTGGTAAGCTCTGGTTGCTCGGGGATATTCCGATACTTGGCGATTTCCTGAACCCGTCATCCGAATTGAATGAGCGCCGCGAGCTGATGATCTTCATCCGACCAACCGTATATTTTGGTCCTGAAGATGCCACCAAGCACGCGAAAGAAATCATCGATAAGCTGGATAATGGCAATGACATTAAGTCGTTTATGGAACATCAGGATATGACCGAAGTGACGCGAGATCATCGCGAAAAAGCCTTGGAAGAATCCAAAGAATTTGAAGATGAGACTGGCTGGGAGCACCCCTTCGACGTGAATGCCCCCAATAAGTCCACCAACCGCTCGCCTTACCGAGGAAACTAATGGACGACGTCCCCGCCAGTTGGCTCGTGCGACTCGATGAAGAGCAGCAAGAGCAATTAGCCGAAACGCCCCGGCAGGAGCGCTTGAAATTCTTTGCGGGCGCTTGGCAGGAGAAGGAGGCCGAATGCTTCCACCGTTTGGCGATGGAAACGGGAATGCCGGTGCTGGATATTATCCGTCAGTCCGAAGCGCCGGAGGATCACTTGCCGCTGCGCCTCATTCACGAATACCAATGTTTGCCCGTTCAATCGGATGAGCATCCTGGGCAGTTTTGCCTGATGACAGTTTGGCCGCCATCGTCGACGATGACGGATTGGGTTATCGCTGCCACGGGGCGTGAACCCACTTGGTTTTTAGGTGACCCTTCCGACGTTGCAGAACTGATTACCCAAGTGTACGGTGTCGGTTCGGGTAGCCTTGACGAGCAGGACATGGAAGGCTTTGCCGACTCGGAGCAGAACGAACAGGAAGAAGATGAAGACGCCGCACTGATCCGTTTTGTCAATGAAGTCATTGCCAAGGCAATTGCTGACCGCGCGACGGACATCCATTTCGAGCCGCAAAAAGAGACGCTCAATATCCGCTACCGCATTGACGGTGTGCTGGTGCCGGTCCGCGTGCCGGAAAATCTGAAGACGTTCCAGCGCGCGATTATTTCTCGCTTGAAGATCATGGCCAAGCTGAACATTTCCGAACGTCGTCGCCCGCAGGACGGTCGCATCGGATTTCACTATGGTAATGAAGAGCTGGATATCCGTATTTCGTCTCTGCCCACAATGTATGGGGAGAGCATCAGCTTGCGTCTACTCTCGGATAAAACGCAGCCGGTGACCATTGAGGATTTGGGCTTCATCCCGCGTGATGTCCTAGCGATCGACAATGTCCTCCAGCGTCCGCATGGGATTATCTTGGCCACCGGTCCGACGGGTGCTGGTAAGTCCACGACGCTTTCGTCTTTCATTCGACGTATTCGCGACCCGCGTCGTCGCATTGTTACCATTGAAGACCCGGTTGAATACGAGATCGACGGCGTCAATCAAACCCAAGTTCAAAGCGAAATCGGGCTGACCTTCGCTAGTAGTTTACGCTCCGTATTGCGTCAGGATCCGGACGTGATCATGGTCGGGGAAATTCGTGACGGAGAAACGGCCGACATCGCAATTCGCGCGTCGCTAACGGGGCACCTTGTGTTGTCCTCGTTGCACACCAATGACGCTCCGGGTGCGATTACGCGTCTCATCGACATGGATATTGAGCCGTTCTTGATCGCTTCCTCGGTGGAGATGGTAATTGCGCAACGCCTCGTCCGCCGCATCTGCGCTCATTGTGCTGCCCCGGCAGACATCGAGTTGCGCGAGCTCAGCTCCTGCCTCATTGCGATGCACATTCCGGCCTCAGAGATCACCGAAGCGCATTTGATCAAGAAGCCAGTGGGCTGTGAACGTTGTCGTGGCTTAGGCTTCCGCGGCCGCGTTGGGCTATTTGAAATCCTTCGTATCAACGACGCGATTCACGAGCTGATTATCCGCCGTGCATCAGCGTGGGAAATTCGCAAACTCGCCGAGGAGCAAGGTATGGTTACGCTCCAACGGAGCGGTTGGGAGCAGGTCAAGCGCGGCGTTACCTCACTGCCTGAGGTCATGCGCTATGCGGATATTGTCAGCGAAGAAGAAGAGAAGGCCAGTGCTGAACAACCAGGAAAAACCACCTAAGCGCGATCATGCCGACTTTCAGCTACAAGGGGATTGCAGAAGGTGGGAAAACCGTGACGGGCGTTATTGAGGCGACCGACCGTAAGCATGCCCTACGTAAGATTCGTGCGGGCAAGGTTCGACCGATCGATGTAAAGGACGCTAAAGGGGGGGGGCGCACCTCGGCCAAGGCGGTGGAATCTGGCTCGGAATCGACGGAAACGTTTACCGCCTCCAAAGGTTCGAAGCCGGGACTGTTCTCTCGCAATAAACCGAGTCGAAAGCTCGCGCTTCCGTTTTTCCGTAAGCTATACCAACTGCATAAAAGCGGCATGCCGATTGGCGATGCGATGCAGATCATGAGTGCGCGGATGGGCGATCCCGCGCTGAAAGTCCTGGCTGGCGAAGTTTACAAGGACCTTAGTGAAGGCCGCACATTAGCAAACTCTATGCGTGGTTTGCCAGAGTACTTCGAGCCGACGATGTCCTACTTGATCGAGGCGGGGGAGGCGACTGGTAATGTGCAGCCGATTCTGGAAAATATCATCGACCACCTAGAGCGCAAAGCCGTGTTGCAGAAGGAGATTCAGGCAGCGATGGCTTACCCGATTATGATTTGCTGTGTGGCTCTTGGGGTTGTGGCATTATTCCTCTTTTACCTTCTCCCCCGTATCCAAAGTATGCTCGACACCATGGGGGGGGAGCTGAACATGGCGGCGAAAATCATGATTGGTCTGGCAGACTTTGCGTTGGTGCAAGGACCCTTTGTTGCTGTGGCTCTGTTTGTGGTCGTCCTGTCTCTCGTGCAGTGGCGCAAGACGGATAAGGGGCGTTTGGCAACAGACACTTGGGCGCTTAAGTTGCCCATTATTTCCGGGCTTTACTACAACGCGGACATTTGCCGTTTGTCCAACATCCTCTATGTGCTGCTTTCCAACGGGGTCAATACAACCGAGAGTTTGCGCCTCGCCGAGAATACTTTGGAGAACAAGGTCTTGATCGGAAAATACATTGCGGCGCGCACAATGGTCAATGATGGTGCGCCGTTCTCGGCCTCCTTTAAGCGCTATGGTTTGCTTCCCGATCTCGATCAGGACATTCTGAGTATTGGCGAAAACACGGGCAGTCTAGCGCCATGTTTTCAGGAAATCTATAACACGCACGCCGAGGAATTATCCGGCCGACTCAACTTTCTGACCAAGCTGATCGCTGGCCTTGCGTTGGGCTTCGCCTTCACATTGGTCTTCATCCTTACGTTGGCTATCGTGATGAGTATCCTCAACATGACGCAGAGCATTATGGCGCGCTAGGGCGTCAGTGGGACTTATGGAACGAATCGGCTTCATCGGACTTGGCGTGATGGGCCAGAGCATGGCGCGAAACCTGATACGCGCTGGCCATCCCTTACTTGTCTATACGCGAACGCCTGCCAAGGCCGAGGCGTTGCTGGCAGAAGGCGTGATCGCAGCCGATAGTCCGGCAATGGTGGCCTCGCAGTGCGCGATCACCATCACGATGCTCGGTTACCCAGCCGATGTAGAGCAGGTATATTTTGGTGAGATGGGCATTGCTTCCGCTTCACCACATGGCGCACTTTGGATCGACATGACGACCTCCAGCCCGACGCTTGCACGGCGCATTGACGAGGTCGCCCAGACTCAAGGTTGTATGGCGCTGGATGCCCCGGTATCCGGTGGCGATATTGGTGCCCGGGAGGCACGGCTTTCAATTATGGTTGGTGGGGCAGGGGAGGGCTTTGCGCGTGCAGAACCGATCCTGAGAATCCTTGGGACAAACATCGTCCACCAAGGCCAAACAGGCAGCGGTCAGCTCACTAAGATGGCGAATCAGATCGCAGTTGCGGCATCAACAATGGGTGCTGCGGAAGCCTTGGCCTTTGCGAAAAAGGTAGGGCTTGATTCGAACTCTGTATTGCAAAGTATTGAGTCTGGGGCGGCAGGTAGCTGGTCGCTCAGCAACCTTGGCCCACGTATGCTTGCGGAGGATTTTGATCCCGGTTTTTACGTTAAGCACATCGTTAAGGACCTTGGTATTGCCTTGGATTCTGCAGAGGAAGTTGGCCTTTCGCTACCCGGCTTAACGACCGCCACGACGCTTTTTCGCCAGCTCTGTGAAGACGGTGGAAGCGAGCTGGGAACTCAGGCGATTTATCGGCTTTACTGCTCATGAGCATCATTGTCGCAGATCAGTGGGAGACTGCTCGCAAGCTGCTCTGTGCACTACAAGACCACCTGCTTGCCGTCATCCTTAGCGAGCGTACGCAGGTGCGGAATTATGCTCTACACGACGTGTCTAACGTTACTCCGGCGGATACGATTTACCAAATAGATAAAATCAGCGAGGCAGCTATTCTTGACTGGTTTGCGGGGCATTGGCCCGCAGATTGGCCAGTCGAAATTGTCATGGAGGGGTTGGAGGAAATCGGTCCGCTTACGTTCCCCACGATCGACGTTGAGGACACCATTTTCAAATGCATCATTGATCCGATCGACGGCACGCGCGGGATCATGTATGACAAGCGTCCGGCTTGGGTACTCACGGGCCTTGCCCCGCAACGCGGCGCGTCAACTTGTTTGCAGGATATCGTTGTATCGGTGATGACTGAGTTGCCCATCACGAAGCAATGGCGCGCTGATCAGATGAGTACCGCACCTGGCGGTACGCTTGTTGCAGAGTCTATCAACGTGCTGACTGGCAGTCGCACTCCGCTCGTGCTTCAGCCTTCGAGTGCGACGAATCTTGAACATGGTTTTGCCGCGATGAACCGATTCTTTCCGGCGGGTATGGCTCTACTTGCCGAGATGGAGGTAGATCTCTGGCACCGTGTTGCACCAAAGAGGGGCGACGATCTTGCGATATTCACTGATCAGTATCTGACTACTGGCGGCCAACTGTACGAGCTTATGGCTGGGCGTGATCGCTTCATTGCCGACTTACGACCTTGGGTATTTCGCGAGCTTGGTATTCAATCCGGTCTCACCTGTCATCCCTATGATATCTGTGTGTTGCCACTTGCGGCTACGCTGGGGGTCATTGTCGAGGATCCATTCACTGGTCAGGTTAACGCTCCTTTGGACACGACTACTCCAGTTGGCTGGGTTGGCTACGCCAATGCCGATTTACACGCCTTAATCAGCCCGCACCTGCGTGCGGTCCTACATAAATATTGCCCAAGTTCATGGTAGGGAGAGCGAATGCCGAAGTGCTAGAGAATCGGTATTAGCTTGAGGATCGCACAAAGAATGGGCATCGATGCGGTGTATGCACACAGACTATTGCGACGTCATTTGCCCAACTTGCTTCGAAAGTTTCTCCATACCCGGTCCCGATCCTACTGAAGTGCCGACCGAATGGGACTATGATTGCGAGGTCTGTTGTCGTCCAATGCAGATTCACTTCACGCTGGATGGCGATATGGTGATTGCTGAGGCGGAAGCCTGTTAGGCCGATTTACTGTTATATCTCCTGATTTTTGCTCAATGATCTACCTGGATTTGGTAATTATTAAGCGAGGCATTCCTTTAAGGATTTGGTCAATGGCTTGGAGAGGGGGGCAGTATTCAGTCAGTTGCTTCGGATGTTACTTTGCTGGCCTTAACGGTCTTGGATTTGACTGATGTGGGTCCAGTGCTTTCGCCAGCATACAATGTGGCGGGGATGACGATGTCCTTAAAGTAGGAAGATTCTGAATCGTTGATGATCAATTCAGCGGCGATGCGGCCGAGTTCTTCAGGGATTGCGCCGGAGGAGGTAAGCGTCGGCCATTCCATCTCGCGAACGCGCGTGTAGTCGAGGGCGGCGACACTTATTTCGTTACCAACTTCATAGCCATTTTTCAGCAAGCAGGTGATTGCTCCACGCGCCATTAAGCCATTGAAGCAAACCCATGCGGTTGAAGGCGAACTGCGGCTACGCTTGAGCAGGGACATCGCGCAGTCATAGCCTTCCCGTCGGTCAGCTCCGCCCGTAAGGTCGTCTTCGATATGTTCCAAAACGACGCCACGTCGTTGAAGCGCGGCTTTAAGTGTATCCAATCGGATGCGATGCCGCATGGTGCCAGGGGAGCCGCCAAGCCAAGCATATCGCCGATGGCCGAGATTATGAAGGTGCTCGACTAGCTTTTCGGTGGCGTCCTCGTCATTGGCGACCACGGAGTGGCAGACACCAGGCAGGCGAGCGGAGGCGTAGACCACACGGCCAAAAATCGCGGCAAGCTTACGCGCCAAAGAGGCGTCAACCTCTCCCATGATCACAAGCCCTCGCATGTGCATTCGTGTCTTGGCGAACTGCTCCAAATCCTTCGGAGTAATGAGGTCCTCTGAGCCGAGAAAAACGGTCTTGGCACCGTTATCGGTCAGATAATCGTGGAGGCCCTGATGGACATGGCTGAAAAAGTTACTTTTGTTGGCTAAACGTAGCGGCGCTCGCAAAATGTAGCCTACTGTGGCGATGCCGATTTGCAGACTGTTGGACATGACGGCGTCCATTTTCATCCCGCGTGGCGAGTAGCCGTTGGCCAAGGCATAATTCCAGATATTGTCGTACGACTTTTTGGCAATGCCGTCCGCTCGTCCATTAAGCACCATTGAGACCAGAGTCTGGGACACACCCAAATCTGCAGCTATCTGCTTTTGGGAGAGTCTTTTAGGGCTATTTGTGGACGTTGATTTCATCGCTTCAAGAATAATTATTAAAGCGATTTAAATCCTTAGTGCAACGCTATGTTTGTGATATCTCGGGTGATTCCTTCGAAAAATCGATTTTGAGCGTTTGGCCGTTTGTTTGGATGATTTCTACCTGTTGGCTGCTCGCCGATTGGATGCGTGCTTTAGCCGGGTCCTTTCCTTGTGAAGGCTGCAGCACGGCATAGATCACGGTATTGCAGGTGGGGGTTTCGGTGGCAGCTATTAGGTGGAACTGTGGGTCATAGCCCTTACGCAAGTATTTCGGATCAACAGGAACGGCGAAGACATCACTCACTTCAATGACTAGTTCGTTGTCGACCGCCACGAGATCCACCAACAAATTGGCATCGTTTTGCGAAATGGCCAGCTCGCCATCATCAGTCTTATCTGGTTGCTGGTTGCTATGGATGAGCCACTGCACGCTCTCTGGTCGCAGTGAACGAATTTCATCGCGGATGATGACGAGTCCGGATTGCAGCATGATTACATCGCGTTGCGCGAGTTCCACGTCCTTCAGCTTGGGGTTGGCCTGATAGGCTTGCGTGGCGTCGCCTTGGACCCAGGTTGCTCGTTCGTTGCTTACGAAACGAGTGATCTGGCCAATGGCCGTTGCATCCTGTGCGGTTTGGCCTTCGCCACCGATAAGCACAGCATTCTTCGAAAGTGTTTGGCGAGTATGCCCATTGTGATGTGGACTGCGGTGGAATTCCCGGTAGCCAGAATTGATCGCAAGGCCTTCGCCAAAAGCATTGAGAATGAACGCGTTTTGATCGGCATGACTGTGGCTAAAGGAACCGTAGGGACTGGACTTAATTTGCAGGAAAATGTCGTTCTGAGGATTGCCCAAGTCGGTATGGATTGCAGCCCAGCCAATGCTTTTCAGATAGATGCTTTGGGGTAAGTCGCTAAGCGGATTGGCCGCAGGAAGTGGTCGATCCGCCACGAGAAAGTCGCGCAGTAAGTATTCAACCGGAGTGGGATATTTTCTCCAAAGTCGGAATTCTAATTCATCTTCAGGCAAGGCGTGTGGGTCTTCATAGAGGTCAGCGTAGGCTCGCAGGTAGCCGTCTTGGTGGACCCTAGCGGCGTGGGTAATGATGTCGCGGATGCCGGGCTCTATACCGATAGCACCAGCCACTGGCGTATCGCCAAATGCAGTGGATCGCCAAGGTGTAAGGAAATAAACGGGGAAGTAGAAGGTGTTCTTCCAAAAGGGCTGTGCATAGGCCTCGGGCGCATCGATGAGCAGTAGTGCATCCTGAAATGACGCATGTTCGATGACGCCGCGCCAATAGGCGATGCCTTCGGCCCAGCCACCATCGTCACCGCCCCAAGGAGAGAATTGATTTTCATAGAAGCCGTAAGCGAAAGCAAACCAGTCCTTCGCTTCGGGCAAGTCATCCCACAGGGCTAGTCCCATCATGCCAAGCATAGGCATGAAACGAACTGGATGGCTGGACGGTTCTACCTCTAATGAATTGCGCTTCAGCAGACCGGTTCGCTTACGGAGAATGTGATCAAAGCTGGTTGTACCGCGTCGTTGAAACATGGCAAGCACCTTCGCTTTTTCTTCGGCAGTAAGCTCGTCGCGTATTTGGTCGTAAACCTCGGGTGCCAAACGGAGCAGTCGGAAATTTGTTTCGTCGTTGTACTCGATGCCAGTGGTGCCCTCAGGGTCCCAGTCACAAAGCTTGACCAGGAATTCGCGGGCTTTGTCGAGGTACGTTTGCTCTCCGTTGACGCGCCAAATGATGGTTGCAGTGGATGCGATGCCAGCAACTTCGTTACAGGTATCTTGCGCTTTCCGCCATGCATCGATTTTGGCTGAGGTGCGGGCCTTGGGGTCGGAGTCACCAAAGGATTTTGGTTCATCTGGGAATGGAAAAGACAGGTATTTTTCGTCGAATCCTTCCTTGATTCGCGTGTAGAAATCGGTGCCTTCGCCGGTTGTGCAATATTCGCTAAACGCAGCCTGCTGGTTCGCAAGAATCCACGTGCGAGGTGCCGTTGTCGGTATCTCTGGCAAGCGGTCGGGGCGAGTCCATTCGCCTTGGCCATATGCGAATGAAGAGAATAGCACGATGGATGTCAGCGTGGTTGAGAGCTGCTGTTTGATTGAAAATCGATTAAGCATTGTGGGGGTTCCATTCATCATAGTGTGGATGCCTGAGAAGTAAAGTGTCGCCATTAGTCTGGGCGGACCAAGGTGCTGCTCGATCACCGGGCGGGCCAAAATAAATAAGGCAATCGATTCGCGATTGCCCCCCCTCGATGGGAGCAACGGCGACTGGAATTGTGTGGTGGGGATAGAGCGTGTGGCGTCGGCCGGACCCGATCTGGTCGCCATCAATCTCAGTTGATTGGAAGCCAGTCAAAGGTTGCAGCATGCTAACGTTACCATCGGTCGAAAGCTTTAGCGATTGTTCGCCAAGTCTGGATTCGGTGGGAACAGAACTCGCTGGATATCCTAGAGCAAATCCACCTTGGCGCAGAACACAATCGGCTGTTGAATCTACGATGTGCTCGATGTAAATCCATGGGCCACGCCATGCAATCAAGGTTTCAACGGCTACCATGTCATCGTGGTTTTTATCGCCTAATGTGTAGGCGCAGCGCGCAAAATGTTCGCCGAACTCAATAGGATTGGTGATGTGCCGCCCCATGCGAACCGAACCAAAATTTGCGACAAGTGCCAGATCCAGTGGATGAAGGTTGTCCTTGTGGGGGAGTACGACACCAGCGCTCGCCCGATAGGTGAACTTGGACCATTTGGCGGCGAAAAAACGCAAATTCATGCCCGAGATCGCCGAGCCAGTATTGATTAACTCCGTGTCGCCATCGAATCGTCGGAAGCTTAGGCCCACGCTGTTCGCGTGGCGCTCGCCATCGATGTAAGTTTCGTTCGTATCGGCGGTTTCAGTTTCCCAAAATGGATGATCGAGAGGCAGCAGAAGCAGAGAGAATCCTTTGGCTGCCCAGTAGGTGCTGGAAACGCAGGAATAGGTTTCCGCGATCGCAGTGTTCTCATCCGTCCAGCCAATATTCAGCCAGCCTTCAGGAGTGTAGATTTCTTTCTTCAAAAAGAAATCCAGGTGGTCTTCGGCAAGGCGACGTACCTGGCTGTCAGGAATAGGACAGCAGCCTAATTGGATTGCTGGGCCAAACGGCGCGAGCGTGGCAAAACGATATGTTTGTGACCGACCAAAGTTCGGAACCCCGCCATTGCTAGCGAATGCAAACTGTATGCTATCCAAAAATAATGATGCTCGGTCAGCCCAGAATTGATGGCGTTGGTGCTGGTCATCGCCAAAGAACAGGCTCCAGTTAAGCCCGTAGTAGTGGAAGGCGTAAGCATTGTAATAGTCCGCGGAATCGTTAAGTCCGTCGCGGAACCAGCCTTCAGCCCGGTACATGGATTCCAACTCTCGAAACCAGCCATCGATCAAGGCCTGATCGCCGGATCTGCCTCTGCCTTCCTTTTTTAAAAATTCCAGAATGAAGATGCCGAAGAACATGTGGTTGTTCCAGTGCATCGCCACGCTGCGTGCGGTTTCTAGCCAGTCGAGTGTGATCTTGCGAGCGGCGGGGTCGAGTGCATCCCAGAATTGTTTGCGGCAGATTTCCAAGCTTAGAACAAGCAGACCCATCTCAACAACGTGTTGGTGGAAGTTTGTTGATGGCCCCCAGTATGCTGGGTGACTCCGATTAGCGCCGTTGGCCAGGCACTGTGAGAGTTGGGTTTGCCAAGACGCGTTTTCTTCGGGCATTTCGTCGCCCAAGTGGCCCAGTAAAAGTGCGTACAAGTGAAAGGGGCGAGCAAAGCTTTCCAACCGATCCGCGCGGGCGTCATGATCTGAGGCGCGACCTTCCAGATTCAGCTTGGCTTGTTCTGGATTGATCACGCCCATGAGCGGGCGCAGCAGATGCAGGGCCCGTTGGGTCAACCAAGCGGATGCCTGTTTTTTTGTTTCAGGTTGCCCGATCATAGATGTCCAGAGTAACAACGGATTCCAAAGGATTTCCGCTGAGGTAACGCTCAATATTAGCCAGTCCATAGGCACCAGCGGTCTGGCGCTGATCTACGGTAGGGCCTCCGAGGTGGGGCAGCAGCAAAACGTTTTCCATCTTACGCAGAGGAGAATCAGCCGGTAGCGGTTCCGTGCAGTATACATCGAGAGCGGCATGGATCTTACCTTCAGCACAGGTCCGAATTAGTGCGTCCTCATCGACCACTGCACCACGGCCAATATTTACAAATAACCCGCCTTCTGGTATCATGCGCAAAAGTCGTTCGCCGACGATGCCCTCTGCCTCTGGGGTTAAAGCGGCTAGTTCTACGATAATATGATTCTCCGAGAAAAGCTCTTCGAGTGAGTTACTACGTTGCACACCATATTCGGCGAGGCCTTCATCGGATACGCTTGGTGAATAAGTCGAGACTTCAACGCCGAACGGTTCCATGAGCTTAACGAGGCAACGCGAAATAGCACCAAAGCCATGGATCCCTACTCGTCGGCCAAATAAGGACTGCGTGTCGAGGGCGTCGGTTTTCCAGGCACCATTGCGATGCATGGCGTAATTCCAATATCCAGCACGGCGTAAACCGGAGATGATCATCATGAGTCCACATTCGGCCACGACATGGCTGATAGACCGTCCCCAGTTACTAACAATTAATCCATTTTCAATCCATAGTCGGGGGACTAGTTTTCGCACGGAACCTGGCAAGTGACACAGATACTTTAGGCCTGACTCTCGGGCTAGGCCGACTTCAGGGGGGAGGGGGGGGGCGCGCCATCCGGTAATCAGGATGCTAGGTTTCACCTCACTGAATACGCGTGCCCAGCCTTTCTTAGCGATTTCGTCAGGAGTGTGGTATTGCAGTTGCGGAAAGATTTTTTCCAGGCGACTCCAAAGGGGGGGGGGGAGGAAGTCTTCCTTTTCCCATTCGTTTAGAACGACCAGTAAATTTTCATTTGACATGCTCTATTTAATTTTTATTAATTGGTGTGATGTCAACGAAAAAGCTTATCCCCTGCGCTCCGATTTTTCTGTTTCTGAGTCTGCTGCCACTTTCTGCTAGCAGCGAGAATCTGCTCGAATCGGCTTCGTTTGGCGGCCTTGCGCCCGGCTCGGATGTCGGCGATCCCTGGAAGACGAAAGCTCGTGGTGAGCAGACTGCGATCAGGGTTCAGGCACCAGATGGTGATGCCTCCAAGGACTGGGTCTACGTGAAAGATCATGACAGCGCTGAGAAGGTTTATTTGCTGACTGATGTTGCGCCACTGAGTAAAGGCATGCTGTCGTTTCGCCTGTATATGCCTTCGGGGAGCGCGACCGTTGGGATTTATCTTCGCAATGAGTCGTTGGACAAGGATCAGTACAATATTGTTGAGTTCAAGACGCTCGAGACGAGTGGCAACATATACGTCGGTGGCAACGGTCAACGGCAGAAATTGCCCGTGCAAGCTCTCGATTCTGAATTTTTAAGCTTCGATATCGAATTCGATGCGACTGACGCCGGCGAAAAAATCGATGTCTACATCAAGGACACGACTGGTCGGCATCTCATCCATAGTATGACGACACCCGTCGCAAACTCAATCGACACGGTGATGATTACGACTGATACGCAGACTTCCTATTCCGAATTTTATGTGGGCGATATTTCACTGAGCCCAATCAATCTCAACTAACGTGACATCCCTAAACCCTAATAACATATACCCATGAATAAAGCAATCGTAGCCACTATGGCTGGTCTCTGCCTGTCAGGCACCGTATTCGGTCAAACAATTCTCTTCAGTGAGAATTTTGAAAGTCAAACTCCCGGTGATAAACCGATTGGCACTGCAGTAAGACCCAATACAAACACTCCGGTCGTGTTCACGGAAGTTGTCACTGGCGTAGCGAACGGAGCTGGCGGAGGTGTTGGCAATGGTGTTCAAGTCTTTGACGATGGCCTTGGCAGTGGAGAGGCTTTTACCTTTGAAAACAATTTTGTAGCGAATACAGAAAGCCAGCAATCTGCCGTCGAAATAACATTTGATTTTGCTTGGGAGCAAGATTTAGCCATCTCTGGCAAATACGGACGTTTTGGTGTCGGTCTCTACGACGCCTCGACTGCAGCGACTTTAAATACAAGTGGTAATATTTTCCTCGAACTTCGTTTCGGAAGCGACGGGGTATTTCGCGTTGTTGGCAGTGCGGGTAGTTCGTCAGAGAGTCTGACCGTAGGCCAAGCTTATGCCTTGAGTTTATTTGTCAATGACTCCGATACACTTAGTATCGACTATTTGGCTCCGGGCGGTGGCACCGTTTCTTTAGCTTCAAATAGTTTCGCTGTGTATTTGGGCAATTCCCTTGTTCGTACCGATGGCCTTGTGAATGGTGCCTTAACGGGCGATTCCAATCTCGGTCGTATGGGGATTGATTCGTTCACGACCCATGATGGCATCGACTACACCTTCGACAACTACGTGGTCTCGACCATCGTGCCAGAACCTAGCACTTATGCGATGATCGCTGGTGTCATGGTGCTGGGTCTTGTGACCCTCATCCGTCGTCGCAAATAATTTATTAGGGTTAACACGTTTAGTGCATTGCTGTCCGGCCGAAGGTGAGAACACCTCATCAGCCGGGCAGCATTGCTGTGTCTAAAGGTAACGAGCCAAAACAACATGAAAACTGCATTTGCTATCTTGTCCATCGCGGTCTCTGCTTGCCAATTAACTGCGACAGTCCACTCGCTGAGCAGTGCCGCTGAGCTGACGCAACTCATTCGCGATCAGTTAGTGAAACCGGGAGATGAATTGGTGTGGAAAGATGGCGTCTATGCCGATGTGAAAATCGATCTAACGGGTATCAATGGTAAGCCAAATACGCTCATTGTCTTACGGGCCGAGACTTCGGGAGGCGTGCGTTTTACCGGCGCTAGCCAATTGTGGATAGGGGCCGATTACGCCGAGGTGTCAGGGTTTCGATTTGAAGCGATATCTAGCGTTGCTGCTCCTAGAAAGGTAATTTCCTTTCGAGGTGGAAATGATGACCCAGCCTATTTTAGCCGACTAACTGATGTCTCGATAATCGAGAGCGAGGCAGGGTTGCCAGTGTTGCAGGACTCCAAATGGGTCGTGATTTATGGTCAGCATAATCGCGTGGATCACTGTTATTTTTCCGGCAAGCGTTCACATGATAATCTCATGACAGTTTACCTAGATGAATCGAAATTGCCTTCATGGCATCAGATTGACTCAAACTATTTTGCCGATCGACAAGATGGCACGCTTGCGGGTGGGACAACGAACGGCTGGGAGATTATACGGATCGGCGACAGCAAGTCTTCCCAACAGCAGGCGCTTTGCCGTGTCGAAAGGAACTATTTTGAGCAATGCAATGGTGAGATAGAAATTATTTCGAACAAGTCCGGTAACAATATCTACTCGGGCAATGTATTTCGCGAATGCTCAGGGCAACTTACACTTCGCCATGGATTTGGCTGTCTGGTGATTGATAATCTCTTCATTGGTAGCCACGAAACCAAATACGAGGAAAGCGGTGTGCGTGTTATAGGGCCAGATCATTCGGTGATCGGGAATACCTTTGTTCAGTTGGACGGGGAGGGCTCGCGCGGGGCGTTGGTGTTATGCGAAGGAGTAAAGGATGGGCGAATCAATGAGTATTATCCTGTAACCAATGCGCTTGTGCGAGCGAATCAATATATCGATTGCAAGACACCGATTGTGGTTGGGGCAATGCATGGGCGAAAGGCTAAGGATAGTAAGCTCGTTGACGTCCCACCTACAGGCGTCGTCATCGATCAAAACGTTGTAATAGGCTCATCGCCTGTCTTTCAATTGCTTAGCGAGGAAAAGCCAGGGATCACATTACGCGACAATCTTGCTTACACGAACCGGGCCAACATCGTGATCCCTTGGGAGGCTGATGACGTCGTCAACTCTGCAGCCTTTACGGTTGTACCGCTCATAACGAATGACCTTTCCATTGAGAAATGGCATGCGCGAGCAGATCAAATTAGAGATTCGAGCGGCCCTAGCTGGAGGAAGTAACGCTATTTTCGGCTGCGTCTCTGGCGAGCTTGCGGCCACTGCGCTTGAGCAACTGTGCAATTGCTATCAGTGATGCTCCGCAGAAAATAAACGCGACTCGACCGCTCCAGGGATTGGGGATGAGCGCCATTAGCAGCATGAACGAACCGTAGGCTAAGGCGACGCGGCTGATGAGTCTCACCTGAATGCTGGGATCATCTTGCCCGGCATCGCGGTCACCAGCAACCACGGGTTTATCTACATCTTCAAAGAATTCCTTAACCTCTTGTTCGCGCTTTGCGGGAAGACGTTTGTCGAGGCTGCAGGCGATGAAGAACCAGCCGATGCCGACCACGAGGTTGGTGAGCACGCCGACGATTAGGACGGCATCGCCCGCTTCCCGGGTTGACAAGCTGAGTCCGAACATTGATTCCGCACGTTCAGGCGTTACGAGGGCTTTTACGGCAAAGGAATTGATGAGCCCGAGAATTACCGCCGACCACGCAGCCCAGTCGGGTGAGCGTCGGACGAATACAGCCAGCATTGCGGGCACGATTAGCGGCATGGCAACGAGGGTGCCAAATTGCAGCATGATCGTGAATAGCGACATGCCCTCCAATTGATTCAAACCAAGTGCGATCAAGATGATGATTGAGCCGAGGGAGACCGTGGTCACTTTACCCGCGAGCATGAGCTCCTTTTCATCTGCTTGTGGCCGACAAACGGTATAATAAAAATTCCGGACGAAGATGCCTGCGTTGCGATTCAACCCGCTATCCATAGACGACATCGTTGCGGCAAACATGCCGGATGCTAACATGCCCATCATACCGACGGGCAGCACTTGGAGGCAGATTGCGACGTACGCTACTTCGTTTGGCTTTTCAAGATTAGGGAACACGGCGCTCATATCTGGTATGAGTGAGGAAGCAGCCATGGGTGGGATGAACCAAATGATCGGTCCCACAAAAAAGAGCACCGTGGCCAGCAGCGCGGCTTTGCGCGCTTCACCTGTATTACGCGCCGAAAGGTAGCGTGAGGAGTCGAGTAGATTGTTTACATTCACCATCTGCTTGATGACGATGGCGAATATCCACAGGTAGATGATTTCAGAGCGAATTTCGAGCGTCCCGTTCTTACCGGTCAGTGGGACTGTTTCAAAAAATCCTTCGATGCCGCCGATGCGCGAAAGAGTGAAAACTGCCGCCACGACCGTAATCAGCATCAATACAACGACTTGGATGAAGTCGCTGGCCGAGACGGCCCAGGCACCGCCAAAAAGACTGATGAGAAGCACCGCCACTCCCGTGAGGATGATTGTGGTATTAACGTCGAAGTTGAAAACGGCAGCGAAAAATAGACCAAGTGCATTGAGCCAGATGCCTGCGTAGACTGTACCCAGAGGGATTTGTAACCAAGTAAAGACCTGCTCATTGACTTTGCCAAAGCGCCGCCGTACGGCTTCTACCGCAGTGATGACACGCGTTTGGCGAAACTTTGCCGCCGTGCACAGATAGTTAAACAAAAAGCCCAGGCCATTGGCGAAATAAAGGGCTAGAATGATGGCACCGTCTTGGTAGGCCTTGGCGGCTGCGCCGGTAAAGGTCCATGCGCTAAACTGCGTCATGAAGGCGGAACTGCCCGCCATCCACCAGAGCATGCTCCCGCCGCCACGAAAGTAGTCACTGGTGTTTGAGACTGCGCGGCGGAAGACCCAGCCGATCAGTAGCATGAAGGCGAAATAAGCGCCCAGGACGATGAGGTCGTAGGTAGAAAAGGTATCGGTCACGAGAATTTTGTCGCTTGACAGTCGCATTTAATAAATATTAAAAACATCTAAGCAAGCTAAATAATTCAACCATGTCTACCCCGATTATTTCGATTCCTAGCATACCACTCCGCTTGACGGCCAATCGTGTTTGGCGCTCTTATCGTGGGGGCAAGTTGCTGGATGAAATGAGCGATGTGGCTGAACCAAAGGATGCGCATTATCCGGAAGACTGGATTGGATCAGCGGTCGAGGCAATCAATCCGATTGAGCATCGAACACCTCGCGAAGGGGTGGCGATGGTGTCTGCCGCCGATGGAATGACATCAATCAGTCAGCTCTTCGAAGAACACGCGGAGTATTTTTTTGGAGCAGAGCACATTGCTCAATTTGGTGCTCAGCCAGAATTTTTGGTTAAATATATCGATTCGGCGGAGCGTTTGCATTTCCAGTGTCATCCCACAAAAGACTTTTCTCGAGAGCATCTGAAATCGTCCTATGGCAAGTTCGAGGCCTATTATGTTTTAGATGTTCGGCCCGATATGGGCCCCGGCGTTGTTTACGTAGGGTTCCAACGCCCCCCCGAACGCGATGTGCTTAAGGATATGATCGAGCGGCAGGATATTGACGCTCTATCCGAATGCTTTGATCCGATTCCCGTACAGCGTGGTGACGTGATTATCGTGCCTGGAGGAGTTCCCCATGCGCTTGGCGCTGGCGTGCTTCTCATTGAAATACTTGAACCGTCTGATTGGGTGGCGCGTTTTGAATTTTCGCGCGGTGGTTATGTGCTGCCAGAGAAGGATCGATTCATGGGTCGTGATCTCGATTTCGCCCTTGGGATGTTTGACTTGCGCGCGAAGGGCGCGGCGTTCGTTGAGTCCAACTATCTTTGCCAGCCGCAAGTCGTGAAACAGATCGAGCACGGTCGTCGTGAGCGGCTTATCGGCCTAGCGCAAACGGATTGCTTCCAAGTTTGGAAAACAACTTGGTCGGGCCGTGCGCAGCGCACAGTAAGCTCCTATTGTATCGCGATTGTTGTCGGTGGTGCCTGTCGTTTGGCGGGCCCTGATGGCTGGACCGCCGAATTGCGTAGATTTGACCGAGTCGTCATTCCTTATGGCATGGAATGGATTCGTATGGAATCCATCGGCGAATGTGAGTTGTTGGAATGCTATCCCCCATCTGCGAAGCCTGAACTCGAAACTTTTACCGTATGAGACAAAAACTATCCCTTCGTTTATTCGTTAGTTGCCTGATCCTTTGCGGATCGGCCCACGCAAAGCTGTCGCTAAATTCCTTGATTGGCGATGGCGCGGTTATTCAGCGGCATGCCGCAATTAAAATATGGGGCGAGGCCGATCCCGCTGCCAACGTCTCCGCGACTTTCGACGGAAAAGAGTTAATCGCCAATGCAGATGCATCGGGTGACTGGCTAATAGAATTCCCTGCCAAGGACGCTGGCGGACCTTACAGAATCACTGTTCGGTCCGGTGATGATACCCTAATAGTATCCGATGTCATGGTTGGTGATGTCTGGGTCTGTACTGGGCAGTCTAACATGTATTTCACGGTTAATAAATGTATCGACGCCGATGCTGCTGTGGCGGAGGCTAGTAATCCGAATCTCAGGCTTTTCACCGTAAAACGGACTGCAGCGGACGAGCCAGTGAAGAATGTACAAGGCTCTTGGCTGCCATGTAATCCCTACACCGTTGGTGGATTTTCTGCCGTGGGTTACTTTTTTGGCGATGCGATTCAGCGGGAAACTGATATTCCGATTGGGCTTATTATGTCTACCGTTGGCGGCACGCTGGCTAGTAACTGGACTAGCCGAGAAGTGCTTGAGAATAACCCGGAAGCCAGCTCACATTTTGAACGCTACGAGAGAGAAAAGGCCGCTTATCCTGAAGCACTCGCTGCCTACAAGGAAGCCGTTAAAACGAATCCAAAGGCAGAGAAGCCGCGCGGGCCCGAGAAGCGTCAGCCGACCGGCTACTATAATGGTATGATCGCGCCACTATTCGCTTATCCGATTGCTGGCGTTATTTGGTATCAGGGTGAATCTGACTCTTGGCAACATGAGCGCTACAATCGCTTTTTGCACGACCTGATTGATAATTGGCGGATAGGTTGGAACGAGCCTGAGATGCCATTTCTAATCGTTCAGCTTGCAGGTTTCGAAGGTAAGTCTGGCGTGAATGAGAACTACCCCGAAATACGTGAGATCCAGCGCCGCATTGCGATGGAGGCCAATAATGGACTAGCTGTTGCGATTGACGTTGGTGAGGCGAAGGATATTCATCCGCGCAATAAACGTCCAGTAGGAGAACGTTTAGCCAAGGTCGCTTTAGTCCAAGTATATGGCCAAGAAACGCCATATATGGGGCCGACTCCAGAAACCATCACGCTGGCTAACGGAGATGTAACCGTACGCTTTAAGACCGGCGCTGGGGCACTCGTTGATCAGGATGGGGGAGATTTACCCGGCTTTGAATTAGCTGATGCATCCGGCAAGTTTTTCCCGAGTGAGGCCCGTCTATCTGGTGACTCGGTCATCGTGTCTAGTCCTCGTGTGAAGCAACCAACCGCGGTGCGCTACGCATGGACAGGATTTCCGAAAGTCGATCTTTACAATGAGGCGGGGCTGCCCGCTTCACCCTTCCAAGAATCCATTACCCAATAGCAGTATGAAAATGGAAAAATACCCTAGCCTCCGTGGCTTTACCCTAGTCGAGTTGCTAACTGTTGTCGCTATCATCGGCGTTTTGTCGGCGATATTGATTCCGACGATTGGTTCTGTTCGTGCCAGTGCCAGAGCAGCGCAGGGAGCATCGAATCTACGTCAAATGGGCGTGGGTATGCAGGCATACGCGGCTGATCATCAGGGCTTCCTGCCGCGTGTGACTATAAAGAAGTCTGATTGGAATAAAGAGCACCCTGACGATCAGGTGGGTGGCGACCAAATGTGGACAAAGTTACTCAGAGATTATCTGCCGCAACAATCTGGTTCGAAAACTGGGCAGGAGAACCAAATATTTGTTTGTCCAAACGCAGAGTACACTAAGTCTAACGGTGAACTATATGAATCAGATAAATTATCTCGCACATATACAGCCACTGAAACTTTGTTTGGGATTCGTGTATTGAGCAGTGGAACGAAAGTGCGGGATTCAAAAACCTCTCGGTCACTGGCGACTATTGAAGATCCGTCTAAAACACTTCTCGTTTTAGATGGTAAGCAGAGCGGGACAACAGGCGGTTGTGCATCGTCAACGATTTGGAGCCAGGTGCAGGGTGATCTGAATTTGGAAAATCCTGATTCATCAAGCTATCTGGATTTTCGGCAACCGAGCGACTCCATTAATGTACTTTTTGTCGATGGTCGTGTGTCGCGTCTTGGCTTTCAGGATCTTTCCACTATTGAAGAGAAGCAATGGCACGGACGCCTCTAATTTCAATTGATATGCTGACTCTCAAAGATGTTTCTCCGCTTGCCTGGTGTTTTTCCAGCATGGGTTGTGCAGAGCTTTCCCTTGTGGAAATTCTGGGCATGGCTCATCGCTATGGTGTTCCTCAAGTAGAACTGCGGGCGGTAGGCGGACAGCTCAACATTCCTGCCTATGCGAAAGAGCAACATTGGCTTGAGCAATCCCGTGAGGCGTTGCTGGTTGGTGGAGCGACGTCGGTGGTCGGGATGAATTCATCGGCGAAACTATCTCAACCTTTTGCGGAGGCCGCTGAGGAGATCACTGCTTTTGCGCCACTGATGGAGCACTTGGGAGCGGTTAGCCTACGCGTGTTCGATGGCATGCTGGACCTGGGGCAGGGGGGGGGCGTTTGGCGATGGTTGGACGCTTGGGAGTCTTTGCGCGAAGCGAATAACTGGGACTTCAACATAGCGATTGAAACCCATGATTCGTTATTACATGCGGATGACATTGTGCGGATATTCTCACGTGGGCATCCTCATGTTGATCTGCTTTGGGATTCTCATCATACGTGGAAACGAACTGGTGCTGATCCCGTAGAAACATGGAACGTGGTTAAGCCTTGGACCAAGCATATTCATGTGAAGGACAGTATTTCCCAGCCTAGTGCTCGGCATCCGTTTACTTATGTATTGCCGGGGGGGGGGGAGTTTCCGCTATTGCCGTTATTGGATCAGTTGGCGGCGGATGATTTTGCAGGCCCAGTGAGTCTGGAATGGGAACGCCTCTGGCATCCTTATATGCCGACGTTGGACATCGCGTTGGCTGAGCTGATCGAGTTATTGAACCGCGAGTAAGCGGTTGGTTGGGGGGATTCGTTGGCGATATTCCGTGGGGGGGCGATTCAACGTTGGGTGTGAATGGTGTTTAATAGCTTAATGTTGTAGCGCCTTGGTCTTCTTGAAGTGAGTGCTATGCTGGCGTCTTCTGCTATTCAGATTACCCTTATATAACCCCTAAGTTAAAGATACGAATCATTTGGTTCAGCGTAATGCTGTTACCCCTTGGATTGCGTATATAAATACCCTATGAAAAAGACGACCTTCGTTCCGGCTGTACTACTGCTGCTGTCTTTGTCAGCGCTTCAGGCAGCCGATTTCTACATGACCCCATCTGGAGCAAATAGCGAAGATGGTTCCGATTGGGCTAATGCTCTGCCCGCTTCGTCTATTGGCACAACGCTCAATACCACAATGGGCCCTGGCGACACGCTGTTTATTGGGTCCGGAGACTACATTAATATTGGAATCACATTGGATTCTGACGGCACATCCGGTTCTCCAAAAACGATTACCGGCGTCGATACCGGCGGTGGCATTCCGCACTTCAATGGGAATCCATCCTGGGTTCGTTCCAATCCAGATTCCGGTCGATGGCAGATTTTGACTGTTCGTGGAGACTACTGGGTCGTGGAAAATCTTGAGCTAAGCCATGTTCGCTATGCAATTCGAAATACGAATGCTGATTCGGCGACGAACATCACATTTCGAGACATTACGATGCATGATGTGCGCCACGGCGTCTATGTGAATTATATGGATAACTCGACGTTCGAGAACTGTGTGGTTCAAGAATACACGAAGCAAGGTTTCCGTCTGGATCGCGGTTGTGATAATGTCACCTTTACCGATTGCTATGCTGATTTGACGGGAGGAGATACTTCCTGGTGGGATTACTCGGAGAATTTCCCCTATGGATTCGTTGTTAACAAAGGTAGCACGATAAATTCTAACATTACTTTCGAGTACTGTGTGGCCATCGACAACAGGAAGAACAATCAGTTAGACTCAGATGGCGACCCCTTAAGCTACTGGAATGGAGACGGTTTCGTGGTTGAGGACAACACCGGTGGTATCACTGAATTTATCGGTTGCTTGTCGATCAACAACGAAGACGGTGGCTACGACATTAAGTCCGAGGCAAGTTTCGTGGATTGCACCGCAGTAAAGAACTATCGTGGCTTCCGGCTTTGGCATACGACGAAGACACTGGAGAACTGCGTGGCGACTTATCCCTTTAGGCGTTCCACTGGCAATCCAAGTGGCAGCGATACGAGCTCGGGTTCCGGAGTGTGGACTCAAAACGGTACGTCCACTTTGTCTAACTTTACCTTTCATGGAAATAATGGCCGTGGCCTAGACGAGGCAGGCAGCGGCGGCTTGACTGCGACTGACAGCATTATCTCATTTTCTGGAGCCTCTGGGAGCTTCACCAGCGGATCAGTTACGCTTGGTGCTGGCTCGGTGACTTATCGCCCCGGTAGCGGCACTGATCCAGATTTCGTGAATCCATCTTCTGCTTGGGATGGATCTGGCGACGACATGAACAGCCAAACCTACGCGGATACCAAAGGTTACTTCTACGGAACAGTGGTTGCACCGACAGCGTCGGTGATCGCGGTTAATCTCTCGGACAGTACCAATACATTCTTAGCGCCTACCGATGTTGTTGGCGTCCTGCCCACAGCTAATTGGAACAATAGTACCGTAAACAATGAAACCATTACAGACTTGGTCGACGATACGGGCGCAGCGACGACAGCGGATGTCTCATTTGTGAACACACCTTATTACTACGAGAATACGACTCCGACTTATTCGGTGCCGCTGGATGATGATTCCAAAATGATGAGGGGCACTCGCGCGCTGAGCAACGGCTCTGCGACAGCCGCGAGTTTTGATGAGATCCCCTTTGCCGAATACGATGTGTATGTTTATTGGGGCGGTCGGAAATCGGGTGAAACCGTGCCAGCTGTGCTTCAGGTCGATTATCAAACCGATAGTGGTGGCACTTGGGTGACACAAGACACGCTCTACATGATGGATGGTAACCATTCCTGGGATGGAACGTATGATGAATCAACGGCAACGACCTCAGGTGCAGCTGTGGATGGCAATGATTATGTAGTCTTCCGCGGCCAAACTGCATCCAGCTTCCGTATCCGTGGAAATTGTGGCCGCCGAACTGGGATCTGTGGCATCCAGATCGTCGAACGCACTGAGGAGTATGTGGTGATCGGCGATACAATTGGAATGAACCTAGCCAACACTGGATCAACGCTCGATCCAGCGGATGTTGCTGGTGTGATACCCATGCCAAATTGGAATAATAGCACGGTTGGCAACGAGACCATTACCAATGCGGTGAACGATGCAGGGGTTGCGACAACAGTCGATTTCGATTTTGTAAATACCGCCTTCTACTATACAAATGCGACCCCAACTTACTCGGCACCTTATGAAGCAGATTCACTCCTGATGCGGGGGACTCGTGGGCTCAGCAATGGCTCGTCAACGCGCGTTGAGGTGGATGAAATTCCTTACGCTGTCTATGATGTATACGTCTACTGGGGCGGAAGAAAAACTGGCGAAACGGTGCCGGCAGAAATGAAAATTGAATTCCAAACTGACAGTGGCGGCACTTGGGTGACACAAGATACGCGTTACATGCTGGATACGAACCATTCATGGGATGGCACTTATGACGAATCCACAGCAGCCACAACAGGCACCGCAGTGGATGGCAATGATTACGTGGTCTTCCGTGGTCAAACCGCATCCAGCTTTCAAGTCAAGGGAACTTGCGGGAGACGGACTGGATTCAATGCATTGCAAATTGTTGAGCAGTAACTCGTAACTTTGAATCGACACTAGGATGGCCAACTAGGCGGTTCGCTGAGGGGAGGTGACGACCTCTCCATCAGCAACCAGCTTAGTTGGTCATTAACTCGTTATGCGGGCAGGCGTTGTTGTTTGGAATAGTCGAAGTGTGTTAGATAATAGCTTCACTGTAGTTCTGATCTCGCTGGGGCGAAGATTCGCTAAACTGCTTTATTTATCGTCCCCTCATGCCTATCCAATTCTATTAGTTATACGATGCGCTTCCTAATGTTCTTCATTTCCTTCCGCGTGATGCGACCTAGCGTCTTGTTCGCAACTACTTTGGCTGTTTCGACTGCTTGTTTTGCACAAGAGAGTGAAATACAAATAAATGCGAATGTTCCTTATCGGCCCGAGCTTGCGGATGATGCATACGCTCAAGAATTCTGTAAACTCGACATCTACCAGCCAGCAAAAGACGTCTCAAATGCACCAATCCTAATTTGGTTTCATGGGGGTGGTCTTGAGGGTGGAAGCAAAACAAGTGGCTTGACCAAAAAGCTGGCAGAAAGTTTTGCGGCACAGGGAGTGATCGTTGTGGTGCCTGACTATCGCCTAAGCCCCAACGTGACATTTCCAACCTATTTGGAGGATGCGGCTAGAGTCGTTTCTTACACACAGACTTACATCGCCTCATCGCAAAACGGGGCTGATGTTTTCGTCGGAGGGCATTCTGCTGGTGGCTACATCGTATCGCTGTTGGCCATGGATCTCCATTATTTGAAAGATGCTGGAGTCGACGAAACGACGTTGGCTGGTTTTATACCTGTGAGCGGACAAGTCATGACTCATTTCACCGTTGCGAAAGAAAAAGGCATTGCCCGTCCTGCCATCATTGCAGACGAGGCAGCTCCCATTTATCATATACGAAAAGAGACTGCTCCGATCTTGGTCATTATGGGTGGAGATGATTGGCCTGCGCGATTAGAAGAAAACCGATATTATGTAGCGGTCATGAGGAAAGTTGCTGAAAACAACAGCATCGCTCTCGTCGAAGTGGATGACAGAACTCATAGCTCGATACTCAAAGGGCTGTCTTCGCCGGATGATCCGGCTGCCATTGCAGCGTTATCTTTCATTAGAACAAAAAAGCTGCCACCGGACGAGATCATCGAAAATAATTAGACGAATCGGCTTTCGCCATGCTCACAGGGTATCCCGTCAATCAAAGTTGGGGGGGCGCTTAATTTGGACTTCGCTTTTGCCAGTGATTAAGCGCGCGCCACGATCGCCAAAAAAATAAGTCCATGCCCAGCCAAATCCGACTGCGAGCCGACTGCGAAAGTTCACCAGAAATAGTATATGAACGACTGCCCAGATGACCCACGCAGGGAAACCGGCTAGCTTGCAGCCAAAAATTTCCGCCACGGCCTTATTACGCCCGATGGTTGCCAAGTTTCCCTTGTCGAAATAATTGAAGACGCCACGGTCAGGTGCCTGCTCTTCCTTTTCGTTGGCCTTTAATTCTCGTCGAATTATTTTGCCAACGAAGCTGCCGCCCTGAAGCGCACCTTGGGCAACGCCTGGAACTGGCTTGCCAGTCTTACCATCAACGGCTGCCGCTTGGTCACCGATGACAAACGCATTGGGATAGCTCGGTATACTTAGGTCTGGGTTGACCTTTACCCGGCCTGACCGATCCAACGGGACACCCAGTGTTTCACCGATGGAGGACGCTTTAACGCCTGCCGCCCAGAATACATTATGGGCGGCAATGAAAGTCTCTCCGCACATTACACCGTCCGACCGAACCTCAGTGACACGTTGGTTCAAGATGATTTCCACGCCGATGGCTTCCAGTTGGCGTTGAGCAGAAAGCGACGATTCTTCGGGAAATGCTTCGAGGACGCGTGGTCCGCCTTGGATTAAGATCACCCGCGCGGTGGCGGTGTCCACGTGACGAAAATCCGCCGGAATGGTATTGCGCGCGACTTCGGCCATTGCACCAGCCAACTCACAGCCCGTGGGCCCTGCACCAACAACTACAAACGTCAGACTGGCACGCCGCGCATCGGGGTCGGTTTCGATTTCAGCCGATTCGAACGCGAGGAGGAAGCGCCGTCGAATTTCCGTAGCGTCCTCAATGGTCTTTAAGCCAGGTGCATCCTTGCCCCATTGCTCGTTGCCAAAGTAGGAATGTGTGGCGCCTGCCGCCAGCACGAGGTAGTCATAGGGAATTGGCTGGTCTTCGATAAAAATGCGTTGCTGCTGTAAATCGATTTTTTCAACGGTGCCGAGGACGACACTCACGTTTTTTTGATGGCGAAATATTTTGCGGATTGGAGACGCGATATCCGACGGATTGAGCGCCGCCGTTGCCACTTGATAGAGTAATGGCTGAAACAAATGATAGTTCCGTCGATCCACTAGGCCGATTTCGACTGGTAGGCCGCGCAACTCTTTTGCTGCCGCCACGCCCCCAAATCCTCCTCCAATGATTAAAATGCGTTTCATTGCTTTTCCCCGATGGCGTCCTTTTTCTTTTATTCATGCTAAGGACGCAACCTAAAGACGATTTATCCTGTCGAGTTAAAGAGTGGTGTTGCTCGCAAAAACATTGAGCATACTTTCTATTTTATCTCCTTAATCCTATGACAATACATACATGGCAACAGTGGCGGGAACTTGCGGCAACCAACCCTCAACGGGCAGCAGACGACTTTCGGCAAGCAGTGGCAGCATTGCCCGAACCAGTGCGCCGTGCGGTGTTTATGTGGATGCCCGAACGGGATGCACTTACTGAGGCCTTTGCTCGCGGCGCATTGATTGGCGGGCCTTTGGGGGGCGTCCCATATGTGCTTAAAGACTTGTTCGATGTGGTAGGCGCTCCGACGACTGCGGGCTCGGGTTTTTTAACCGAAGTTCGGCCAACTCCTCAAATGAACGCTAAGGTGGCTGAGGTTCTCGCTGCTCAAGGCGCAGTGTTGAGTGGCAAGGTAAGCATGGTCGAATTTGCCTATGGCATGTCGGGCGAAAATCTGTGGTTCGGCGATGTGCCGCACCCACGCATACCGACTGCGCTCGCAGGCGGGTCGAGTAGCGGTTCGGCCTTTGCTGTCGGGCGCGGATTGACGCCTTTTTCTATTGGCACCGATACGGCTGGCTCCATGCGTGTACCCGCTGCCTATTGCGGGCTTTATGCCTGGCGCGACATCCCAGGCCCGCTTTCGCAGGAGGGTTGTTTCCCGCTGGCATCGAGCTTTGATACGACGGGCTGGTTTACTCAAACGGCCGAAGAATTGTTGGTGCTTAATGATCTCTTCCTGGGCCAAGGGCCTGCTGCTGACTGCGTGCGAATCCTCGATCTGACGGATTTAAGCGCTGGGTTGACGCCTGAATTACGAGAGGCGGGTAATGCTTGGTTGGCTAGAAAGGAAGCGACGGCCAACGCTGAAGCCCTTGCTTTGGCGCAACGTCACTTCGCCGATGCGGCCCGAGCTTACAATGTCCTTGGCAGCCGTGAAGCTTATGTGACGCATGCTCCTTGGCTGGATGAATACCGAGCACGGTACGATCCCATTGTCTGGGGCCGCATTGATCGTGGTCGCCGTTGGAGTAAGGCAGACATCACCTTTGCGACTGCCAAGCAAGCCGAGGTCAAGGAGGCGTGGTCATTGCTTCTGGCTGACTACGACGCCATCGCGCTGCCGATCACGCCGATCCCTTCTCCGGGTAAGGCTGTGATGACAGAAGACTACCGGTCGGAACTACTTTCACTCACCGCACCAGCCAGCTTAGGGCATTGTCCTGCATTAACGATACCACTGTGCTTGTCCGATGGGACTAGCGGTGGCTTGCAGTTGGTGATGGCGAATGATACCCGCCAAGCGGTTGCCAAAACTCTGTTGGCAACCGATTAGCAGAGAATCTTATTTGGAGCTGTCTGTGCTTAGAACAGGTTCTTGATTGCGCTGCCGGCATCCATTAGCTGGCTGCCTTGCTCACGCAGTTGCTGGAGCTGGGTGCCGGTTTCACCGAGGAGAGGCAGGGAGGCGTCGATGACTTGATCGACAATGCCTTTTTGACTCGCGCTCATGTCAGTGCTACCAAGCGATTTGACAAGGTTGGTTGCGCCGCCGAGCAGGTCGGTGCCTTTAAACTTATTGATCGCGGTGTCAATTATGCTGGGGGTTGGTGTTGAACCACCACTGAAGGCGTCTGCCAAGATTGAAGCCGAGCTCAGGGAGACGGTGTCTTTCAAGGTAATTGGATTGATGCCATCCTTGCCGCTTAGGGCGGAGAGTGCGGTGAGGCTTGACAGCGAACCGTTGACATCACCCTTGGCGAGCGAGCTGCTGAGGCTGTCGACGCTGGATTTAACGACGGCGTCCGTAGCTTGGCGTTTTAGTGAATCCAGCGAGCTTTCCAATTGAGCGGCGGCTTGGGTGCCAAGCTGTTCGGTGAGCTGCTGTTGTAGAGAAGACATGCTAGAGGCGACCGGTGCCTTGGTTTCTGGTACTGCTGGCTTGGTTGGTTCAACATGGTTGACGGCTGTCGCCATTGTCTTTTCGGCCTCTTCTTTGACTTCTACTGCCTTGGTTTCAACTGTCTTGGCGGCAGTTTTAGCACCTTCGGTGGCCTCATCAGCCATCTTACTCACGGCGTTTTCGGTCTTAGCATAATCTTGCTTGGCCTCTTCTTTGGCTTCTTTAGCGACTTCTTCAGGTTTTTCGCTTCCACAGCCAGTAAAGCTGGCGGCAATGGCGGATAAAGTGAGGACGGATATTGTGCGATAGAATGGTTTCATAGAATTTATAGATTAAGTGGTTAAACGACATTCTGTTCATTACGGGCGCGGTGCCAAGTCGACATTTCGTTATAAATTCATGTCAGTTGTTCCAATTGTCAGGGGCAATAACCATTGCTCTCAGCGTGAATTACGCCAAGGTCCCAGCTCATGGAAATGGGCGGATTTTGGCTGGAAAAATACATCGCTGAGGGAGGAGGGGCAATTACCTTCGCACAGTTCATGGCTTTGGCGCTATACCACCCTGAGCATGGTTACTACGCGGCTCAAATTGATGACGTGGGACGTGCGGGGGATTTTTCGACTTCCGCCACGCTATGTCCGGCCTTTGGTGAAGCGATTGCTTCTTGGGCATTGGCCCGCTCGCATGAGGATTTTCCAATGAATGACTTCGCATTGATCGAACTCGGTGCGGGCAATGGCCAGTTGGCAGAAAGCTTTTTGACGGCTTGGCGAAAAAATAATGGGCCAGCTGTTCCTTACATAGCCATTGATGTTTCCACCCGCCTACGGCCCATGCTGGCCGCGCGCGCTGAGCAAGTAGGCTTCTTGATTCAGGATAATTTGCCCGCCGCGCTTGCTGCCGCCAATGGGCGGGCTCTCATCTTCAGCAATGAGTTGGTGGACGCCTTTCCAGCGCGTCAACTCTGTTGGGACGATAATGATTGGCGTGAGGTTGGTCTGTGTTTGGAGGGCGGTGCACTCGTTGAGGAAATTCTGCCGTTTACAGATGCGGTTGATGCCGAGGCTCCGGCTGAGCCTCGTTCCGGGCAGTGCATTTTTATCCACCCAAGCTACCACGAATGGTTACGCTCAGAATTGGCCCACTGGCACCATGGCCGCATGCTGACGATCGACTACGGCGCTGCGCGTCCAGCAGCGGAATGTCGTGCCTACCTTGGCCAAGAACGCCGTGAGGGGAGCGAAGTTTATAAGCAGGCTGGCCAGCAGGACATCACGTGCGACGTCAATTTTGCGGACCTTCAGCGGTGGGGCGAGCAGTTGGGCTGGCAGACGATTTTCCGCGAAACTCAGGGAGACTTTCTCGAGAACTGGCTCTCTGATGCTGCCTCCCGCGCTAAAATCGATGCCGTACTTGGCTTCCTGATGAATCCCTTTGCGGCCGGAGGGGCCTTTCTGGCATTGGAGCAGCGTCGTTAACGAGTAATCAATCAGCCGTCCTCCAAGTCGTTATCCCGCGCGACTTGAATGGCTTGGAGTAGCTTTTTATAGGTTGTAATCATGGCGGAAGCGAGCTCGGCGGTTTGTCGGGCGTCATCGAGGTCCGAAAAATGAATGTTACACGTATCGTCTTCGGAATCGTATTCAATGCTCTCTGGCTCGGGGGGGAGGCCCGCTATGATGCGGACGGCTTTCACGAGGCCCTCCATGCCGTATCCGTTCAGATAGTAATCATTGGTATCGCTATCACTGTATTCGGCCTCCAACCATTCCCAATTGGAGAATTCGAGCCGAATGTTTTTTGATTCAGTCTCCAGATCGTTGTGTAAAATAAACGGGCTGAAGGTCTTGAAGTCAATGCCTTCGACGGTGAAATTGGGTGTCTTCATGTGTTGGCTTAATGAAAGGTTTGGGGCTGGGGCCAATTTCATCGTCTGTATTTTGTTTCGTCAAGACTCTCAGAGTGCGGAGAAAAATATTCCTGAAAATTGGCGGTAATTCGGAGTTTTAAAAGCGATAAATTTTGCTAAATTGGAGAGATGACAACTCCTCTACGCATTGGCGTTATCGGCGCGGGCGGCAACACCCGCAGCAAACATATTCCCGGCTTTCAGGCCATTGACGGCGTGGAAGTCGTTACGATAGCTAACCGGACGCATGAGTCCTCACAGCGTGTCGCCGACGAGTTTGGCGTGCCGCGCGTGGCTAAGCATTGGGAGGCTGTCATTGATGACCCGGAGGTGGATGCGGTTTGCATTGGCACATGGCCTTATCTGCATGCAGAGGCGTCCATTGCCGCGTTAGCTGCGGGTAAACACGTGCTTACCGAAGCGCGCATGGCCATGAACTTGGAGGAGGCCGAGAACATGCTCGCTGCCGCTGAAGCCAAGCCGGAGCTGGTTGCACAGATCGTCCCCGCACCCTTTACGTTGGAATACGATACCACGATTCAACGCCTCTTAGCCGAAGAGTTGGGAGACGTGCGTTTCGTGCGAATGGTCCACATGAATGGCTCGGGAATCGACCCCCAAGCTCCGCTCACCTGGCGTCAGCGCGTTGATCTGAGCGGGCACAACATCATGACGATGGGGATTTTGTTTGAAACCGTTCAGCGCTGGTTGGGGCCAGGTATGGATGTTGATTGGGTCAAGGCTGATGCCGAGACAATCATCAACGAGCGCCCGACTGCCAGTGGTGATGGCCGAGTTCCAGTGAGTATCCCTGACTTACTGTGCTTCCTCGGTCGCTATAATAACGGGGCGCAATTACTTGGTGATTTTAGTATCGTTGCCGGGGGGGATCCCATTTGGCAAATTCGGTTGGAGTGTGAGCGGGGAAGCCTATTGTTCGATATCGCTTCGGGGGCCTTGTTACGTTCGGGGCCAGCTGGCGGTGCGTGGTCACCTGTCACGGCAGATCCTGCTACGGCCATTGGTTGGCGCGTGGAGGCAGATTTCGTAGATTCGATTCGGGAGGGAAAACCCGTTACCTTGACGAGCTTTGCGGACGGCGTGCGCTACATGCGCTTTACGGATCTGGTCTGGAAGTCTTGCGATGAGAAGTAGCTACTCCGCGGCGCGTGTTAGCCGGCCTTGGAGATTGAGATAGACGACACGGATACCTTGCCGTAATTCCTCATAGCCACGAATGAAAATGGTGGAGGAGCCGTTCTCGCTTTGAAAGGTTTCCCGGGTCGAGGAGCGTAGGGCTTCCTCAGCATTCGCTACATTCCAGCTAACGCTGTCGCCAGTAGGCGCGATGCGGCCCAGATAAATGCGTTTGATGTTCTCTTGCTCAACTTCGGTTACCAATCGGCCAAGCCAGTAGTAACTCAAGGAAGTTGAGTAGCTTAGTTGATCACCAGTGGCATAGACACTCTGGTTTTTGAGCACCTGAGTTTCGCCCACGGTTTCCCAAGAATAGGTTACGCGTGTGTCCATTGTGCGCAGTTCCTTACCGTCCATCGTCGAAATTGCGTAATGGCCTTCCCAAACGCCAACGAATTGATCGAGAAATTTATTAACCTGCTCCGGGGTGTAGCGGCCATCGTCGGCATTGACGATTTCGCCGCTCTCAAATTTCGAGATCGCCGCCAAGTCCTGTATGGTCACTTGGTCGGAACTGACGACGGGAACTTTGGACAAGTCAATGGTGTCCAGCTCGTTCGCAGCATCATTGGCGTGAAGGCTGGGGGAGAGCAGGGCGATTAACAACCAACTCCAAAGAGGGGATTTTGCTTTCATACTAAGATCGATACTGGACACGATCGGGCATTGCAAGTTCCCCCCACTACGCTTAAGCCTTGAGGGTATGACTGACAGCACGGCTACCGTTTCGTCCCTCAAGCAACGCGTTCACGACTTTGCCAAGGAGCGTGATTGGATGCAGTTTCACTCTCCGAAAAACGTCAGCATGGCGTTGGCTGCCGAAGCTGGCGAGCTGATGGAGCACTTTTTGTGGACCGATGCTCCGGCATCGCATGAGCGCGCCAGAGATCCCAAGCGACGCGGAGATATCGAAGACGAGCTGGCGGACATTGTTATTTACGCATTGGAATTCGCCAACGTGACCGGCATTGATCTCGCCGCCGCTATCAATTCTAAAATGGCTCAGAACGCCCGCAAATACCCCGTCGAAAAGGCCAAAGGCCGCTCTGATAAATACACGGAATTGTAGGGGTGGGTTAAAGTTTGGAGGTTAAAGTAAGAGCAGATTTAAGCTGGATTGCTATTTTGGGTTGATAACTAAAGAACTCAATTATACCGAAGCCTTGAAAAGCCCCCCCCCTTGCTATTTTGGCCAAATAGGCATAGATTATATCCATGAAAGTGATCCTATGTGCCGTTGATTTTTCTGATGAGGGCAAAGGTGTGGTTGAGGCCGCTGCGGCTGAGGCCCGTTTGCGTGATGCCCAGCTATGGCTGGTGCATGTTGCTGCCCCTGACCCGACTTTTGTTGGTTATGAGGCTGGCCCCGACAATGAACGAATATTCCGCGCTGGAACGCTCCGTGCAGAGCACCAGACGCTACAAGAGCGTGCCGAGGAACTCAAGCTTCAGGGCGTGGATGCGACCGCGATTCTCGTACAGGGTCCGACATGCGAGATGTTGATTAAAGAAGCCTGTGATCTTGAGGCTGATTTGATTGTGATCGGCTCTCATCGGCATGGGCTGTGGCATCGTGCTCTCTGGGGAAGCACGGAAGACAGCGTGATTGAGCAGGCTCCTTGCCCAGTGCTCGTCGTTCCCGTGGCCATATAAAAATTGTGGCTGACTTACGCCGTGGTCCCGCTGATACTACGTCGATGAAAATCCGCCATCTCTTTTTTTCGTGCTTATTGCTGATTGCGTTGGCCGCTGAAGCCGCCCCCACGGTGGAGCTTGCAGCGCGTGAGTCTGCCGACAAATGGCTCAAGATTGTGGACAAGGGCGAGTATGGCGAAGCATGGGCGTGGTGTGCGCCATTTTTCCGCGTGCAGATCCCACGAGAGGAGTTCGTGAGTGCGTTGACCCAAGTCCGTCCACCACTTGAGACGGTGGAGTCGCGAGAACTTGTGCGTTTGTTTTACACCACGACATTGCCCAATGCACCTGACGCGCATTATGTCGTCATCCAATACAAGACAAAGTTTTCAGGACGGGTTGAGCCTGCCTTTGAGCTGGTGACGCCAATGCTCATCAACTCTGAAGGTGATCCGGTGGGCGTTTCCGAAGATCCGCTTACGACGTCGGGCGAATGGCAGGTTTCTGGTTACTATATTCAGTAGCGGTGCTCAAGTCTCAGGGCTTCACTGTCCGTTCGGGCAAATATCAGTTCAGTGATGAAAAAGGAACTGCCCGCATTCGTACAGGTCGTTGCCTGTATTGCGGATTGAGCGGTCTAAATTGAAGTTGCGGGACGAAGGCGATTTATACAGCCTCTACCGAGTGAATACCCCGAAATTAGCTTACCGTTATTTTGGAGGTGAAGGAAAACCTCCTCTGGTCCTGATCCATGGATTACTTGGCTCATCGCGCAATTGGGTGAGTGCTGGCAAAGCTTTGACGGACAAACATGAGGTCTTCGCAATTGATTTACGTAACCATGGAGATTCACCTCACCGCGGCTCAATGGACTACGCTGAGCTAGCCTCAGATGTCCTTGGATTTTTAGATGAGCACAATCTGGAGGGCGTTCATTTGCTCGGCCACAGTCTAGGTGGAAAAGTGGCCATGCGGGTGGCCATGGAGTCTCCTGAGCGGATTGCGAGCCTGATCATTGTGGACATTTCTCCACGCGAGTACCCACCTTATCACCAGCGGGATTTCGACGCAATGAACACCCTGCCTCTCAAAGAAATTACAAGTCGCAAGGACGCCGAGGCTCGCATAGCCGAGATGGTGCCAGACTGGGGACAACGTCAGTTCCTGCTGACCAACCTGATCCGTAAGGACGATCATTTTGAATGGGGGATCAACCTCCGAGCCCTCACCGATCAGCGTGACGTCATGCGGTCAAATTCAATTGCCGCAGAAGGCGTTTATGCTGGAGCGACGACGTTCATTCTCGGCGGTCAATCGCGTTTTGTGCTGCCAGAAGACTGGCGACTGATCGATCGTCATTTCCCAAAGGCTCGCATCGAGGTGATCAATGAATCCGGCCACAATCCGCACATTGAAAAGCGTGAGGATTTTCTGGCCGCCGTTTTCCGCCACCACGACGTTGATCGGAGCGCGCGTGTGTAGTGCGTGGAACCAAGTCGTTGGGGCAGTCTGCTTTTGAATTAAAAACCCCGCTCGCATTGGGCAAGCGGGGTTCGTGAAACTTTATTATGCGTGCATTACTCGGTGACCGCTTCTAGGTCCCAGATTTCCTTAGCGTATTCGTGGATGGTGCGATCACTGGAGAACTTGCCGACGCAGGCGGTGTTCATGATCGCCATCTCGGCCCACTTAGCGGTGTCGCGGAAGGCGTCGTCGACTTTCTTTTGCGCATCGCAGTAGGCTTGGTAGTCCGCGCAGACTAGGAACGGATCGCCGCCATCGAGCAGGCTCTTACGGGTGGCGCTGAGGGCGTTTGGATTGCCGGGTGTGAAGTAGTCCGAGGACAACCAGTCGAGTACGGCCTTCAGGTTTTCGTTACTATTGTAGTAGTTATACGAGTTGTAGCCGGAGGCGCGGAGCTGGTCGACTTCTCCCACCGTGAGTCCGAAGATGAAGATGTTGTCGTCGCCAACTTCTTCGCCGATTTCCACGTTGGCACCGTCGAGTGTACCGATGGTTAACGCACCGTTAAGAGCGAGCTTCATGTTACCAGTACCCGAGGCTTCTTTACCCGCAGTCGAGATTTGCTCTGAAAGGTCCGCTGCTGGCACGATGCGCTCGGCGAGCGAGACACGATAGTTTGGCAGGAAGACAACCTTCAGCTTGTCGCCAACGCGTTCATCGTTGTTGATCTTTTCGGCGACCTTGTTGATCGCAAAAATGATCTCCTTGGCTAGCACGTAGCCCGGTGCCGCTTTGGCCCCAAAGATGACCACGCGCGGGACGAAATCACCGTTTGGGTTCTGGAGGATTTCGCGGTAGCGAGTGAGGATGTGCAGCAGATTCAGGTGCTGGCGTTTGTATTCATGCAGACGCTTAATCTGGACGTCGAAGAGGGCATCGGGGCTGACTTTGATGCCGCAATCCTTTTCGATGATTTCTGCCAGGACGACTTTGTTGTCCCGCTTGATCTTCATGAATTCCTTCTGGAATTTGGCGTCACCAGCGACCTTCGTGAGACCCTTGAGTTTGTCGAGGTCTGTGGGCCAGTCGTCGCCGACTGTTTTGTCGATCAGTGCGGAGAGTTCTGGGTTACAGGCCTTGAGGAAGCGGCGTGGCGTAATGCCATTGGTCTTGTTCTGAATCTTGCCGGGATACAGGTTGTCGAAGGTATTGAACAGGTGCGCCTTGAGCAGCTCGGTGTGCAGCGCGGCAACGCCGTTGACGGTGTGGCTGCCCACGACGGCCAAATAGGCCATGCGGATCATTTTTGGTGTGCCTTCTTCGATGATGGAGAGCTCCATCTTCTTCTTGCCGTCGCCGGGCCACTTCGCTTCGACTTCGTCTTCCAAGAAGCGCCGGTTAATTTCGTAAATGATCTGGAGGTGGCGCGGTAAGACTTTTTCGAACAGCGGAACGGACCACTTCTCGAGTGCTTCGGGCAGGAGGGTGTGGTTGGTGTAGGAAAAGACTTTGCGGCAGGTGGTCCAAGCGTCGTCCCAATCGAGCTTTTCTTCGTCGCAAAGAATGCGCATCAGCTCGGCCACGGCGATGGCCGGGTGGGTGTCGTTGAGCTGCATGGCAACTTTTTCCGGGAAGTCGCCCCAGCCCTTGTTGCTCTTCTTGTAGCGGCGGATGATGTCGTGCAGTGAACAGGTGACAAAGAAGTATTGCTGTACCAGTCGGAGCTCCTTGCCGCTTTCGGTGGCGTCGTTCGGGTAAAGGACCTTGGAAATGGTTTCGCTGATCGCTTTTTCGCGGACGGCCTCGGTGTAGCCTCCACGGTTGAAGGCTTCCAAATCGAATTCAGTCGAAGCGCGCGATTCCCACAGGCGCAGGAAGTTGACGGTCTTGGCACCGTAGCCGACGATTGGAATGTCCCACGGTACACCGATGATTTCCTTGGCACCGACCCAGGCGGGGTGCCAGTCACCCTTGTCGTCGTTTTTATACTCAACGTGGCCGTAGATTGGCACGCGCACTTGGTATTCAGGGCGGATAATGTGCCATGGGTTACCGCTGGCCAGCCAGTTGTCAGGCCGTTCCATTTGGCGACCATTAATGAATTCCTGACGGAAGAGGCCAAACTCGTAGTGGATGCCGTAGCCGATCGCAGGGTAATCTAAGGTGGCAAGCGAATCGAGGAAACATGCAGCGAGGCGGCCAAGGCCACCGTTGCCCAAGCCCATGTCGACCTCGGCGTCACCGATGTCACGCAGGTCCATGCCCAGTTCGGACAAGGCTTGCTCGGCGATTTCAAACATGCCGCAGTTGACCAAATTATTCTCCATCAATCGCCCCATCAGGTATTCGAGTGACAGGTAATAAACCCGGCGCACGTTGTTGTCGTTGTGGACGCCCTGTGTGGCGATGTAGCGCTCTAAAATACGGTCGTTCAGTGCATGGCAGGTGGCCAGCCACCAGTCTCGCGGCGTGGCGGTGGTGGTGTCACGAGCCAGACTGTGGATTAAATTTTCCTCAATCCGGGCCTTGAACAGTTCTACCGACGTATCGATCGCAAAGGTCGATGCGGCTTTTGTAGCGGCTTTTTTGGCCGTCTTTTTCTTTTTGATAGCTGGCATGGTTGCAGATTTTTGTGTGGTGATAAAAAGGCAAGTGGTTGGTCGCTAAAGCAGGGGTTATGCCGTCATTCGCGGCGAACGTCAATTGTAGTCATTTAGGGAGTGTGATTTTCGAATAATACCCAGACCTCAGTGTGCGGGGGGGGGGGGGGGAGGGGGGTCACTGACTTTGAGCGCTGGTGTAGGGCACAAAACATCTTTTTCGGCGCTTTTGAGCGTCGGAAAAGGAAAACGTGGATTGTGACCCTGCACCGAGTGGCCCGGAATTGCACAGGCAATTCAGCTTCATGGGAGAGATGGGGGGGAGTTGAATGATGCCAACAGGAAACAATGCTCCATAAGCATGAACATAAAGCTACCATGGATTTCACTGCCGCCAAGCAGAAAGTGTAGAATTATGTTCATTTTTTCATCGCCCGAGCCAGCCTAGCATTCGCGCGAGTATTAGGCACCCGTCGTTTGAAACGTCATCTTGGATTAATTTTCTACATGGCCTATTAAGAAACCACATCTGGGTAAATGTTAGTAGAATTATACCGGACGGTGATCAACAGGACGTTGGTGTAATTCCATCCGCCGATGCTGCGTCCTTTTACTTCTTTTCTTTTAACGCTTCCGCGAGCCATTGAGGGGCGGCGGTGGATTGATCTTCGCCGAGGAGTTGGCGGAGTTCAGTGGCCGTTGTTGCGGCGGCGGGTGTGGCGTGGAGGCGCGTCAGCTCGCGGGAAAGAATGTCTGGCTTGGCGGCACCTTGGAGGAATTCCGGGTAGGCGGGGCGGTCGAGCAGGATGTTTGCAATTCCGAGGTAAGGGATTTTAACGAGGGTGCGGGCCAGCAGATACGTCCAGAGATTTGCTCGATAAACAATGCAGCCGGGAATGCCTGCCAGTGCGACCTTGAGCGACATCGTTCCTGAGCTGGTTAGCACGGCTGAGGCTTCGGTGGGCGCGTCGGCGGGTCGAAGTTCGATTTTATTCGCGGCACCGGGGTGGGCGGCGAGCAATTCTTCCAGCAGCGTGCGGACCGCTTCGCTGGGATACAGGGCGACGGCGCGGCGTTCGGGCTGATTGCGCGCAAAGTTGAGGAAGGCCTTGATTAGCACGGGAAAAATTCGGCGCACGGGGGTCAGTCGACTACCTGGCAGCAGCAGGGTGGGGCCGTCGATGGCGTAGGAGAGGCCGAGGTTAAAGTCTGCGGCAACGAAGGGGTGGCCAACAAACTGAACGGGGAGCGTGGTGTCGGCGTAGCAGTCCACTTCAAAAGGAAAAATGACCGCGAGCGAGTCGAGCAACTGCGCCATCTTGAAGCGGCGATGACCCTTCCACGCCCAGATTTGCGGGCTGATGTAATAGAGCAGTTTGATGTCGCCGCCGGCCTTGGCTGCGATGCCTTCCTTGACAAGTCGATCGGCTAGGCGGAGGTTGAAACCGGGGTAGTCAATGAAACATACTGCTCGCGGGCGATACTCGCGAATCCAGTCCACGACTGCCTCGAAAAGTTGCTTGAAGAAACCGTAATTTTTCAGCACTTCAGCGAAGCCAACCACGGAGTGGTCAACGAGGCCAAAAATCACGTTGGCCCCAGCGCTGCGGAGGGCCTCGCCTCCGAGTGCGCAGACTTGCAGGTCCGGCCGCTCCTGTGCGAGTCCACGCAGGAGGGTTGCCGCATGCTGGTCGCCGGAGTGCTCTCCGGCAATGATCAGCAAGTCGGGCCGTCCCTCGGGCGCGGGCAACTGGATGAGCTCAGACATGGCGCGGGAATCTCTCACGGAGGCACAAAGACACCGAGGCAATTGGGACGAAACGAATCACACGCAAAGACGAAAAGGCGTGAATGGGATTATTGAAAATTAACATTAACAATGTGAATCTAGCTCTGTGCCTTTGTGCCTTCGTGAGAAAATTCATTACTTTCCTTTGGCTGCGCTTTCCTTGATTTTTGCGGTGACTTGCAGGGCGACTTCGAGCGCGGTTTTGCCAAGCTGGCCGTCGACCTTGGGGGCGACGCGAGTTTGGATTGCTTCAGCAAAGGCAGCCAGTTCGAGGGCGAGTGGTTCGCCTTTTTCAATGGGCACGTTTTTCTTGCGGAGGCCGAGCTTGGTCTTGCGAATCAGGTGGCCCTTCTGTTCGGCGAAATTCAGCGAAAGATAGGCGTTGGATTGGAAGACGCGGATTTCGCGCACGGGCTTCAGGCTGACACGACTCGCGTTGATGTTGGCCACGCAGCCGTTGGCGAAGGTCAGGCGCGCGTTGGCGATGTCTTCGGTTTTGGTGAGCACTTCGACCCCAACCGCATCGACGCGCTCAAGGGGGGATTTAACGAGCTGCAAAATAACGCCGATGTCGTGGATCATCAGGTCGAGCACCACACTTACTTCGAGCCCGCGCTGTTTGAATGGTGCCAAGCGGTCGCAGGTGATGAAGCGTGGGTCGGTGACGTTTTTCTCGAGAAAACTCATTACCGGGTTGAAGTGTTCGATGTGGCCAACCTGCACGATGCGCTCGTGTTGCTTGGCGGCGGCCAAGATGATCTCCGCCTCTTCGAGGTTGGAGCACAGCGGTTTTTCAATGAGGAGATGGCATCCTTGGGCGAGCAGCGTTTGAGCAACGGCGCAATGGTAGTCAGTTGGCGCAACCACGCTGACTGCATCGCATGCCGCGCCGAGTTCTTCGAGTGACGAAAAGACGCGGGTGCCGTGCTCAGCAGCGATTTTCTTGGCGCGCCGGGCGTCGACATCATACACACCGACCAGCTCAGTCTGCGGTAGTGCCGCATACAGCCGGGCGTGGTGTTGCCCCAAGTAGCCGACGCCAGCGACTCCACATTTTAATGCAATCATCAGGGGATGATTGAGATTAAAGGTTAAAGATTAAAGGTTAAAGAAATCCCAACGGCGAATATTGCAACGGGATGAAATTGAGATGCTGGAGCGAATGTCGTTTGCTTTTCAACTCAATCTCTTGGAGCACATGCTGGCGTCCATCGGCTTTAATCTTTAACCTCAAAACTTTAACCTTACCGCTCTCATCGCTTGCGAAAGGGCTTGGTCACGAGCAAACGTAGGCCATAGGCGAGCAGGCCGATGGGGCCAAAGAACCAGCAGAAGATGAGCTCCACGGGGATGGCGAGCTTGTGTCGTCGGGCATCAGCAAAGAGCGTTTCGCCGAGAAAGAGGTTCAGGATTTGCGTATGCAGCCAGAGGATCAGCAGGACGACTGGGTGCGTGGCGACGGAGGCTTGGTCACTGTAGGTCAGGCCAGTGGGTGCGTCAGGGAGGCCCACTGTCCACAGTTGATAATACAGATAAATCAGCCCCAAGCTAAACAACGGAGGCGCGAGAAATGGCGAGCACAGCCGCCGTGTATGCGGATTGCTGGGCAGCAGGATCATCATCAGCCAGAATGGCGCACCCGCCAGCGTGATAATCCAAAACAACTGTGTCAGCGCCTCCGAAGCATACCATTCGATGAACCAGTTGGGCATGTGAAAATATAGGTGTTTTTAGCGGCGAGTTGAGGCGGAAGAAACACCGACTAATAAATGAGCAAGGGATGGTATTTCGACAAAAAATTTCCCCGCCCGGCGCAATGCCGGACGGGGACCTCTCATCTACCCCCTAGTTGACCGGGATACTCCTACCCGGCTAACAGAAATTAGTATTTAACGCCGCAGCCGTAGGGCTTGCTCTTGGGCGTGGTGATTTCCTTTCCTTCCATGGCGGCGCTCAAGGCGAGATCGACGTAGTTGTCGGCGGACTTGATATCGTCGGGATTGGCGGACTTTTTACTGTCGATGGCACCCATGTAGACGATCTTGCCTTCAGGATTGATCACATACATTTGCGGTGTGTTGGTGGCACCGTATTCCTTGCCGACTTTACCGCTGGCATCGACGAGATAAGCGGAGCCTGCCCAGCCTTTTTGGTCATTGGTCTTCTGAACTTCGGCGGCATCATAATAGCCCTGATTGCCGGGTGCGGAGGAGCAGATCGACAGCCAGACGACGTCTTTGCCGGTCCATTCCTTTTGCAACTCGGCCATCTTGTCGGATTTGTCATAAAATTTCTTCACGAAGGGGCAACCGTAGTTGACCCATTCTAGAACGACCCATTTTCCGGCGTATTGGCTCAGGCTGTGATCAGCGCCATCGGCACCGGGGAGGGTAAAGGCGGGTGCCGTCTCACCAACATCAACTTTGGCAGTGGCGGATAGTGCGATTGTCATCGCGGATAGCGCGACGCATAGGCGGAGAATAGCTTTCATAAGTTTTTTGCGTGTGGGTTATAATCTACGACCACGTTAAGGCCGATTTGTTCAATCCAAAGATGTGCAGCCCATGAAAATCGTCAAATAACTTGCGCCGTTTTGCCATTCAGGCCAACTTTTCTACATGATGGACGACCCACTATGGCAGGAATTGAGGCTTGAAGCGGAAAACGTGGCTCGGAGGGAGCCTGCACTGTCCGGCTTGATGAGTGAGGTTATCTTGCAACGTCATTCACTGGAAGAGGCCCTGAGCGTGCGTTTGTCGCGGAAGCTGGCTTATCATGCCACGCCCGAGGGCTACCTTAAGGATGTCTTTATGGAGGCCTTTCATGCCGATCCGCACCTTGGCCAGCAAGTCCGTAACGATATCCAAGCGGTCAATGAGCGTGATCCAGCCTGCCCCAACGCGCTTTACCCCGTACTCTATTTTAAGGGCTTCCAAGCGCTGACCTGCTACCGCATTGCGCACCATTTACTTGGGCATAATCGCGCGGATCTTGCTTTCTATTTGCAAAGCTTGATCAGTGAGGTGTTTACGGTGGATATCCACCCAGCGGCGCGTATCGGATCGGGTATCCTATTGGACCATGCCACGAGCTTTGTTGCCGGCGAAACGGCGCTTATCGAAGACGATGTTTCCATCTTGCACGAGGTCACTCTAGGTGGCACGGGCAAGGAAAAGGGTGATCGGCACCCGAAAGTCCGCCACGGCGTGTTAATCGGGGCCGGGGCCAAGCTGCTCGGGAATATCGAGATCGGTGCCTGCGCTAAGATTGGCGCGGGTTCAGTCGTGCTGAGCGATATTCCGCCTCATAGCACCGCAGTGGGCGTCCCCGCCCGCGTGATTGGGGTTGCCGATGAAGACGAACCTTGCCGCTCTATGGAGCACCGTATTTCCAAGTCCTCGCTCTGGACACCCGAGCAAAAAAGCTAAGAGGGTGTCTCTGTCGCCTGCATAAGCAGCAGATTCGTTCGCTTAGAATTGTCCCTCCATTGAGGGGCAGGATTTGCGCAATGTGAAAAATTAGCGGTCCAGTCGGAGGCTGGCTTTCCACTTCGCGAGCTGTTTTTTAACCTGTCTGGGGCCGGGCATGCCGGTTTTTTCCCGTTTCTTGAGGGCGGCAGGGACGTTGAAGACATCCACCCAGTCGGCGGCGAACTTATCGCTGACGCCTTGCACGTCGGCTAAGGAAAGCTCGTTGAGCGGGAGTTTTTTCTTTTCGGACAGACCGACGAGTGCGCCGATAATGTGGTGCGCATCACGAAAGGCGACGCCACGCACGACAAGATAATCCACAAGGTCGGTGGCCAGCAGGGCGGGGTCACTGACGGCAGCGGCGCATTTTTCCTCATTAAATGCTGCGCCATCAAAAGAGCCCGCGAGCACGGCAAGGCAGATCATGGTTTGGTCAAAGGCATCGAAGACGGGGGGCTTGTCTTCCTGAAGGTCGCGGTTGTAGGTGAGCGGCAGGCCCTTGGTCATGGCCATGAGTGCGGTTACGTGGCCTTGGAGGCGTGCGGCTTTGCCCCGGAGCAGCTCGAAGCTGTCGGGGTTTTTCTTTTGCGGCATCAGCGAAGAGCCGGTGGTGAAGCTGTCGGGGAGCTTGATGAAGCCGAACTCCGCGCTGTTCCATAAGATGACGTCTTCCGCAACTCGAGACCAGTGGACACCGCACAGGGCACAGGCACTGGCAAATTCGATAAAGAGGTCGCGGTCGGCCACGGCGTCCATGCTGTTCCGTGTAACGCGGGGTTTGCCCTTTTTATCGACGAAGCCGAGCTGGAGGGCGGTGAACTCACGGTCGATGGGTAAGGTGGTGCCGGCAATCGCGCCACTGCCGAGCGGGCACCAGTTGGCGCGGTCGGCGATTTGGGCAAAGCGTTCGCGGTCGCGGACAAACATCTCGATATAGGCCAGTAGGTGATGTGCGGCGGAGACTGGTTGTGCGCGTTGCAGGTGCGTGTAGCCGGGCAAATAAATCTCCTGTGAGGCCTCGGCGAGGGTCAGCAGTGCGCTGAGAGCCATGCCAAGGGCGGTGTCAATTTCTGCACAGGCATGTTTGAAGAACAGTCGCATGTCCGTGGCCACCTGATCGTTACGGGAACGGGCAGTGTGGAGCTTGGCGGCGGCGGGGACGCGACGGGTTAGCTCCTGCTCAATGTTCATGTGGACGTCTTCGCAAGTGATATCCCACGTGAAATTACCGGCCTGGATGTCCTTGAGGACGGTATCAAGGCCTTTCTGAATGGCGCTGCATTCCTTTGCCGTGAGAATGCCGACGTGGGCAAGCATGGCTGCGTGGGCTTTGCTGCCTTGTACGTCGAAGGGCGCTAGGCGCGCGTCAAAAGACACGCTCTCGCTGAAGCGCTGCATGAGTTCGGCGGGGCCGCTGGAAAAGCGTCCGCCCCAGGTGGCTTGTTTTCCGGGTTTCGCCATATCATTCCAAGCACACGTTATTTCGGGGCTGGGGGAAACCTTTTTTTCTGACGAAATCGAGACCAGCGTCTCGGCTGGACATTGGTTACACATCTCACAAGATATTGAGCATGCATTGTCATTTTCGATCACGATCGTTGGCCTTTAGTCTAGCGCTAGGTTTGGTGTTGGGTTTTCTTACGCCAGCTTGGGCGCAGCTTAAGGAAGCGAATCAGACGGGCACGTACCTCTTTACCATTAAGAAAAAGGGCTTTGAACCGAGCTACTTGTTCGGGACCATCCACTTGCCGGATCGACGGGTGACGGAATTGCCGACGGGCGTTGTGGACGCCTATCAGACCTCTGAGGCCGTTTACACCGAGATACCAATGGAGCCCGCGGATATGCTGGTCGCCTCCCAGGCAATGTTGTTACCGAAAGGGCAGACTCTGCGGGACATCGTTCCTGCTGAGACGATCGAGCGCTTCAGTGAAGAACTCAGTGCGATTAACCCGGAATTACAGGTTGGGCCGTTTTTATCGATGAAGGTCTGGGCTGCCGGGAGTATGCTTCTTATGCTCCAGACTCAACTCGACAATCCTGGCGTAAGCGCAATGGACTTGGCCCTGTATAGCATCGCCAAAGAAGCGGGAAAACGCGTTGGCGGGCTAGAGACTGCTAAAGAGCAACTGGACATTTTTGATAGCTTTTCAGTTCAGGAGCAAGTCCTACTGCTCGATTCCATGCTTGATACGATGGAAGAGATGCGCCGGGAAAATCGTAATTACACCGACGAGATCGTCGCGGCTTATTTGAGTGGAGACTTAAAAACACTGGAAGAATTGATGGCCTCCTATGAGACCGCGGATCAGGCTCTGCAGTCGAAATTTGAGAAGCTCTTTATTACTGATCGCAATAAACTGATGGTCCAGCGTATCGAAATGCGCCTGAATGCGCATCCAGACGAGACGGCATTTTTTGCTATCGGAGCGGCGCACCTTTACGGAGAAGGAGGCGTTCCTTCGCTGCTACGCAAGGCCGGCTTTACTGTAAATCAGGTTCAATAGGGCCTTCGAGAAAAGGCTTTCATTGAGCACTCCAAATTGCGATGCTCCTTGTCTGAATGTATTTCAATTCGCTAACTGCGCGGTCTCGCGCCCAAACCGCGATGCGTTGCCGTTTCCCTTTGGGAAGCTGAGCCAGCGCTACGGGATCGTTTGACCTTATGAAAATACTGGTGGTTGGAGCCGGAGAAGTTGGCCGCTTTCTTTGCGAAAAGCTGAGTGAGGGGGGGCATGACGTTACGGTCATCGATAATAACCCGGCCATCGCGCAAGATGTGGACGAATCGCTCGACGTGCGTGTGGTGGAAGACCACGGGGCTTCAGCCGGGGTGTTGAAAAAATGCGGGGCGGGGGAGTGCCATTTCTTTTTGGCCATGACCAGTGACGACCGCACCAACCTGATTGCCTGTTCGCTGGCCAAGGCGCTTGGTGCCAAGACTACCATTGCCCGTATCCACGACCAGACCTACAGCGATAACTCGATCGTCAATTATCAGATTCACTTCGGTATTGATTTCCTACTCAACCCCGAGGCGCTCTCGGCGGTGGAGCTAGCCAAATCTATTCGTAACCCCAGCCGCGTGGCGGTGGAGAATTTTGCCCGGGGCGAGATTGAGGTGCAGCAGATTCGGATTAGTCCGCGTTCCAAGCTCGCAGGGAAAAGTCTGAGAGAAATCCGTTTGCCTGAGGGTGTGCGAATTTGCCTGATTCAGGATGGCGAAAGTTCTGAAGTGCCCACGGCTGACAGTAAGCTGGAGCTTGATCAATGCGTGACGCTTGTTGGGCCGCCGGAACCACTCGTGCAGACCAAGAGTCTGCTCTCACCCGAGAAAAAAACTGAGTTGCTGCGCATCGTGCTTTTTGGCGGATCGGAGACGAGTATTGCGCTTATCCGCCTGCTAAAGAATCCGCGCTTTAAAATTCGCCTGATTGAACACGATGCCAAGCTTTGTCAAAAGTTAGCGGAGCGCTTTCCACACATCACTGTCATTCATGGCTCGGCGACCTCGCTCCGCCTGATGGAGGAAGAACAGGTCGGCGCGGCGGACTATTTCGTAGCTTGTACGAAAGATGACGAGGACAACATTATGACCTGTTTGCAGGCGCGCCAACTAGGCGTGAAGCACGTGCAACTCGTCATCAACAAGCCTGACTACGAGGAGATTTTGGATCAGATGCGTCTGACATTGGGCGTTGAGTTAGCCGTGGCACCACGTCAAGCGACGGTGGCTGAGATCATGCGCTACATTTCGACTGAGCCGTTCACCGAGCTTGCTTCTCTACCCGAAGGCCGCGCAAAAATTCTCGAAATTCGTGTGTCCCCGGAAAGTCCTGTTATTAATAAAACGATCCGCGAAATCTCGTTTCCCAAGGGCGCGGTTATCGTCGTACTGCTCCATAAATTTCTGGCGAAGGTGCCAGGGGCGGACGATAAAATTCTCTCCGGTGACCGCGTTGTGGTTGTGGTTCGGGAAGACCGGGAAAAGGAACTTTTGAAGCTGCTGACGTGAACTATCCGATCATTGCCAAGCTGCTGAGCGTTATCATCTCGACCGTGGCGCTGGCCTTCATCGCGAGCTTTTTCGTGGGAGAGGTTTTCTATGGGGAGGTGGATGACGCTGCGCGCGAAGAATGGCTGATCAGCATTGCGATCGCGCTGATTTTGTCGATCATCATGGCCTTTCTGGGTCGTGCGGCTCGCCCGAAAATGTTCCGCAAGGAAGCGTTGGCCACGATTGGCCTGGGCTGGATTCTTGCTAGTCTCCTCGGCGCGATTCCCTACTACCTTATTTTGCCCGACAGCACCTTCGCAGATGGCGTATTTGAGTCAGCGTCCGGTTTTACAACCACCGGGGCCTCCGTTTATGGCGACCTGAGTATCTTTCCTCGTGGCCTGCTTTTCTGGCGTTGCTTGAGTCAGTGGATTGGTGGCTTGGGCGTTGTGGTGTTCTTCGTGGCGATCCTGTCCTTTCTCGGTGCTGGGGCGAAAATTCTCTACTCCCATGAATCGAGTGGCACTTCCACTGATATTGAGTCGGGCCGCATCCAGCAGGGCGTCCTGCAAATTCTTTATCTCTACCTAGCGCTGTCGGCGGCCTGCGCCCTGATCCTTCGCGCCTTGGGAATGTCTTGGTACGATGCCGTTTGCCACATGTTCGCCACTCTTTCCACGGGTGGATTTGGCGTCTATAATTCGAGCCTTGGGGCTTTCCCAAGCCCTGCCATTCAGTGGACTGTCATCGTCTTCATGGCTTTGGGCGGGACGAGTTTCTTTGTTCTCTTGCGCGTGATGCAAGGCCGTTTTCGCGCACTATTTACCAATACAGAGGTCATCGCGTACTATTCGATAATCGGCATTTCCACACTGATGCTGACCCTCATGCTGATGACTGAGCTGGGCCACGGTGCGACTGACTGGGAAGCTTCCTTGCGCGCAGCGGCGTTCCAAACAGTTTCCATCATGACGACCACCGGTTTTTCCACCGTTGACTATCAGCAATGGCTTCCCGTTGGCCATATGCTTTTACTTTTCTTGATGGTAATTGGCGGCTGTTCAGGCTCCACGGGCGGCGGTGCCAAGGTGGTTCGCATCGTGGTGGCGTTCAAGGTGTGCCGTTTGCAGATTGAGAAGGCCTACCGCACCCGTGTGGTTCGCCCACTGCATATTAACGGCAAGGTCTTGGATAAGGATGATCAGGACAGCATCGTCACTTGGCTACTCTTGCTCTTTCTCGTGCTGACGGGGGGCATTATGATCGTTGCTTTGCTTGAGCACTCACTCGGCTTTACTGCGCAGGTGACGTCAGTTTTCGCATGTCTCTTCAACATCGGTCCCGGTCTGGCGGAAGTCGGCCCGACGCAGAATTACGGCTTTCTCCGCGAGCCTACTAAACTTGTCTTGAGCCTATTGATGATCCTCGGTCGCCTAGAGCTTTATGCCGTGCTCGTGCTGTTCTCACCGGCCCTCTGGAAGCGGTTTAGCTAAGTAGGTTAAAGATTTGCAGGTTAAAGATTTTGCGAATAGTCACAGTCGGAAATTTTTACGATGCCTCGAAGAGATATAATGCCCATATTTTAACCTTTAACCTCAAAACTTTAACCTTCTATCCACCATACCACTGACAGAGACGGCCTGACTGAGCTGAATCCGACACCTATACGAATGCGGGCGATTTTGCGCTCATTGGCTGATGATGATGCTGATGACTCGGCTCCCGACGTTTGGCTGACTCATTTGGAAACCGGATGGACGCTCGCAGTTTTTTCCAGTGGTTTACTGCAACTAGAGGCTGATGCGACGAAGGAGCCATTGCGCGAGTTGAAGGGCGATTTTGACATAGCACTTGAGCTGTGGACGATTCTTGCTGAGGGCGATATTGCACGCTTGCTCAAGGCCAATTGGCGTGAAGTTGAATAATGGTGCTCACTCTTGAGGGCTGTAGGCTAGCGTTGAAAAAAATCTTTGCGACTTTGCGACTTTCCGTGAGTATTAGCGAGCCATGCCCAACTTGCCTAATAAGCCACTTCTATTGATCGATGCTGCTTCGCCACGCGTCTTCGTGGGATTGTGGAAGGGGGGGGGGTGGCTTGCCTGTGCGACGCCTGAGAGGCCAGCGCTGGAGAGCATTTTTTCCGGTGTCGAGCAGTTGTTTTACGATGCAAAACTTGGACTGGCGGATGTCGGCGGATTCGTCCATTGCGAAGGTCCGGGGTCCATCTTGGGTGTCCGTCTGTCGGCGATGGCAATCCGCACTTGGCGTGCCTTCCCGACTTGGGCCAGGGTGCCGGTTTGGTCTTTTGGCAGCCTGCACTTTGCCGCCGCTGCCTACGGTGCAGAAAATGGTTCGCCACCGCCGAACTTGATTTCTGAGTTCCGTCATGGCCGCTGGAACCTGCTTTTGGCTGGCGAGGATACCGTGATGGCGGTTGATGACGTGGTGCTGAACGATCTCCAAGAGCCGCTTGTCTACTTACGGCAGCGTAAAACCTGGCAATCGGCACCTAGTCATGCTGTCGAATGGTCGCCTGATTGGCGGAACTGTGCTCACCTAGTCGAAACACCGAGCTTGCTGCGTCCAGTGCATGAGCCGGACGTTTTTATTGCCGAAGAGGCAGTCTTTCAAAAGTGGTCCGCCGAGCGGCATCGTGGCTGAGTTGGTTTTGGTTGCAAAAGCAAAATTCCGATGGCTGATTGTGATACGGACTTGAACAACCCATACTATTTTTCCAATGAGTAATCCAACTCCTGACCAACACCTTTTAGACCTGCGAGCAGCTATTCGCCATCACGACGAATTGTATTATCGGCAGGCGACACCGGAAATTTCGGATCGTGAATACGACGTCTTGAAAGAGAAATTGGCTCAGTTGGAGTTCTTTGCGGACGCTCAGGCGGAGCCGTCCCCCACCAAGACAGTGGGCGATGACCGGACGGAGGGTTTTCGCAAAATTAAACACCGGCAGCCGATGCTCTCGCTCGATAATACTTACAGCGAGGATGAACTGCGTGCCTTCCATGCTCGTTTGCTTAAGCAGTTCGATGAAGGGACGGATCTGGAATACGTGGTGGAGCCAAAGATTGACGGAGTTGCCGTTAGCGTGACCTACAAAAACGGCAAGCTTACCCAGGCGATCACACGCGGTAATGGTGCCGAAGGTGATGACATTACGCGCAACTTACTCGAAGGCGTCCCGAGCCTGCCTCGAGAGCTTAACGACGCCCCGGAACTAATCGAAATTCGCGGCGAAATTTACATGACGGCAGAGGAGTTTTTGCGTATCAACACCGAGCGCGAAGAAAGCGGCCTGCCGATGTTCGCCAACCCACGTAACTTGACTGCTGGGACGATCAAACAACTCAACGGCGTTGCCGGTCGACGGTTGGAGATTGTCCTCTACGGCGTGGGTTTTTGTCAGCCGAATCGTTTCACCGCGCAAAGCGATTTGCACGAGGCCGTGCGCAAATGGAATTTGCCGACCATCGAAAAATACTGGTGTGTGCACAGCATCGACGAGGTGTGGGCGGCGATTGAAGAGCTGGACGAATTGCGCCACGATTTCGCGTATGGAACCGATGGCGCTGTCGTGAAACTTAATAGCTTTGCAATGCAAAGTGAGGTTGGTATGACTAGTAAGGCACCACGCTGGGCGATCGCTTACAAGTTCGAGTCCGAACAGGCCGAGACCTTGCTTGAGAAAATCGATGTGCAGATTGGGCGGACGGGTGTTGTGACTCCTGTGGCGCATCTGACGCCGGTATTGTTAGCGGGAAGCACGGTCTCTCGTGCGACCTTGCACAACGAAGACGAGATTAAGCGGAAGGACATTCGCCCTGGTGATACCGTAGTCGTTCAGAAGGCGGGTGAGATTATTCCCCAAGTTCTGAGTGTGGTGCTGGCCAAGCGTCCAGCCGACAGCCAACCCTTTGACTTCAGGGAGTTACTAACCAAGTTAGATATTCAGGCAGAGCGTGTGCCCGGCCAGGTTGCTTGGCGGCTGACCGATCAGGACGATCCGATTCAGCAGCGCCGTCGATTAAAGCACTACTCTTCAAAGCAGTGTTTGGACATTGAGAACTTGGGCGAGTCAGTGGTCGACCAACTGGTGACGGCGGGCTTGGTGAATGACCCTGCCGACCTTTACGGATTGACCGAGTCGCAGCTTCTTGAGCTAGAGCGCTTTGGCGAGCGTTCGGCTAGCAATCTAGTCAATGCCATCGAGCAAAGTAAAAAGGCGGAATTCTGGCGATTGCTGCACGCGCTGGGCATCCCGCATGTCGGTAAACAAAGCGCGAAAGACCTAGCCCAGCATTTTGGTTCACTTGATGCGCTGATGGAGGCTGATGAAGCGACGTTGGAGGCAGTCGACGGTATTGGCGGCATTATGGCACAGTCGATTTGCAGCTTTTTTGTGGACGATGCTAACCGCGCACTGATCCTCCGTTTGCGAGAAGCCGGGGTCAACGTGACGCTGTTGTCAGCAGAGCAAAAACCGCACGTTAATAGCGAAGGCGCTTTTGTCGGCAAGACTGTTGTATTGACGGGCTCCTTGCCGAACCTTAGCCGTGAAGAGGCCACGGCGATGATCGAGCAAGCGGGTGGCAAGACGAGTGGCTCGGTCAGCAAGAAGACAGATTATGTTTTGGCCGGAGATGCGGCTGGCAGCAAACTGACCAAAGCCGAAAAGCTTGGCGTCCATATCCTGGACGAAGCGGCCTTTCGTGAATTGATAGGCGATTGATGCTGTAAGCTTTTATTTATCCTCAACGATTATCTTTAGTTCCGCGCTGTTGCCACGGACTTCCGGCACATACATCGCTTCGGCTATGGCTGGCAGGGCGCTGAACTGACCGGGTGTCTCGGCTCGCAGTTCGTAGCGAATTTCCCACAAGCCTTGTGGGAGCTTGTCAATGAAGCTGGCAATCTGACGGTCGCGCAGTTCTTGGTAAACCCATTGAGTGCGGCCTGTGTAACGGTCGACCTGATCAAGCGCGCCGGGTCTGAGTTCCTTAGCGTAAAGCGCCGCGCCGCTCTGCAGGGCAACCGCTTCGAAGCCCGCAGGTTTCAGATCCTCGATCAGTAGGTATTCCAGATTATTTTTCGCCTCAAGGGTGAGGATCGCTTCGATTCGGTCGCCGGAGTTGGTATGGCCACCGTTTAACAATGGGTCTGAGCGCGAATCATAGCCTTCGAGCAAGGTCTTGACTGGATAGGTGCGCTCGTATTTGCGACGAACAAAGAGTTCGTTTCCGGCCGCAGCGATGGGGTCTTCGAGCGAAAAGAAATTAAAGCGCGTTGAAAAATACAAAGGGGAACTGCCCGCTTTGCGTTGCAGAGTAATTGAGTTTTCACCGACCTTAAGTTGATTAATAGGCAGGTTAAGAACGCGGGGCGCTGTAAGCACTGTTTCTTGTGCGATAGTGATCTCCCCCACGTTTTTCCCATTGAGCATGGCCGTGTATTGCCCGCTGGCTTTCAGTTCGCCGCTTTTGCGAAGCCAGGCATTGAGCGCAAGGACGACGATCGCGGTGTCTCGCGTGTTGCTCCACTGAGCGCCACGGCGGTTTTTTACAAGCCAGTTCATCGTGGGCTCAATGAGCTCACTGTCAGGAGTGATCTCGACCAAAGCCATCAGGACAAAAGCGGTGGATTCAACATTGCCGCGAGACCAACGCCAGTAAACGCCATCCTCCCCCCAATGTGCGGTTGGCAGGATAGTTGCGTCACTTTGCGCCGCAGAGCTTGCAGTGGCATTTGCTGGTAAAAGGATTGAGCCTTGCGGATTCTGGTCGAGCTTGACGCCGTTGGCGAGGTTTTCAGCGAGGATGCGAGCTTCGTCTTTGAAGCCCAGCCATTGGGCTGACAACGCTGTGAGCGCACGAGTGAATGCGCTGAGCTGATCACGGTTTTTCCAAAGATTCGCAAAGGCCTTGGCCTCGTGTTTATCGGGCTTAGGTGAGTCCTGACCACGGTCAGCGGCGGCGAGTGCATGGAGTAACCAAGCTTGCATGTCGAAGCGTTCTTCGAAGTCCACAAGATGCGAGCTTAGATAGGCGCGGCCACGCTCCAACATTTTATCGTCAATCTTGCGACCGGCTTGCTGCGCGAGGGTGAGGCCCCACACGACATAGGCGGACATATAGGGGTCGCTGTTTCCTTGCTTCCACCAGCCCCAGCCACCGTCGCTATGCTGGAAGTCGGTCAATCGCGTCAGGCCGGCGGCAACCATTTCATTGAGCTCGCTGATGCCGCCCTCTTGGCGAGGTTTCACTTTCTGAATGATTTTCTTTGGTGTGCTGGCTTCGATTCCGCCAAAGCTTTGCTTCTTGATCACGTCTGCTGGGACGCCCAAATCCTTAAGTGTTTTCGACACAATGACGGCTGGCAAAAAACGGCTCATCGTTTGCTCGGTGCAGCCATAAGGATACTGTGCGAGATAAGGCAGGGCGTCGAGCATCGTGGTGGCGATGCTTGGTGATAGATGCAGGGTCAGCGTGGCACCCTCGGGTTTGAACTTAGGGACGTCGAATTTCAGCTTGAGGTTGTCGGTGGTCATCTTGCCGGACAGTGCGAGGAATTTGTCGATGCCGTGTTCGAAGACAGGGATCGTGAGTTCCATGGCGTCGCTGTGTGTTGGAGAGCGAGTAGTCAGCGTCATCTTGGCAGGGCCAGGTTTTTTGACTGATACCGGCCAGTTGACTTGGGTCGATCCATGTGCGGGCACATCGATGCTTTGCGTTGCAGAGTCCGTTAATGAGATGCCGCCGGTGATCACAAGCTCGGCTTTTACGGCCATGTCGCCGTCGGTATTATTATTTAGGACGCCAGTAATGGTAAGCGTGTCGCCAGTCACCAGGAAGCGGGGTGTTTGTAGGCGTGCAATGAGAGGCAGGCGGGTCTTGGCCTGACTCTTGCCTTGGCCAAAGCTGGCGGGGAGGCCAACTGCGTGCGCTTCGAGCTCCCACGTGGTCAAGTTATCCGGGAATTCAAATTCGACGCTGGCTTGGCCGTTGGTGTCAGTTTGAATGGCGGGCTTCCATAAAACGGTGGCGCGGAAGTCATTGCGAACAACGACGGAGGGTTCTGCGGGCGGCGCTCCAGCGTCATCCGCTGATACCATAGAACTGTCGAGCGACTTGGCAAAACTACTGCGATTAGCAAGTGCTCCCTCTGCCATTGGCCCGGAGGCAGCGGCGGGAGCGGAAAAGGGATCAGTAAAGCCACCAGTGCTACCAATTAGGCTACTTCCGATTTCCAAATCATTTTCCATGCCCTCTTTCCTGCTGTAACGGTTTCCGCTATCCTGCCCTAGTTCAGCCGTTTTGATGGGCTTGATTTCGGTGAGGCCTTGCTGGCTCTGGGACGTTAGCGTCTGGACAGCATCGGACCGCAGTTCTCCGTAGAAAAACTCGCGTGGGTCTGGTGCGATTGTGGGTTGGATGTAGAGTACGGATTCGTCAAAGATCGACAGCGCGACTTCGACCGCGACTGGGCGTCCGTTAACGTCGCGTGTGGTAATCAACGCAGTGGCCTTATCCTTCGGTTGATAGTTTTCCGCATTGGTGACAACGCTGACATCGAGGAAATGCTTGTCGGGCGGCACGACAATGGCCATGCGGTCCTGATGCGGTCGTAGGTCGTAGTTGGCATTGGCTTGCAGCCAGATATTTGGAATCCATTGGTCGCTTACATTGTATTGGAGCAGTTTGACGTTACCTTCTAGGTAGATGACTTTGGTGTCGATCAAGCCTGCACCTTGAACTGAAAAGAGCACCCAGCGGCCTGGATCTGGCGTCGTCACCATGACGGGAGCAGTTGAGCCCTCGCGGAAAGATTGCTCGTCGGCGACGATTTTTAAATCGCCGTGGAAGCCGATACTTTGCGATGAGGAGTCGGCGACCCAGACGGCGGTGTCGACCCGAATAGGAGTGGTGCGTTCAGGTCGGCTAACCCAATAGACGCGGTAGTAGCCGGTTTTCTGTACTGGGAAACTAAAGGTCGCCTTGCCGTCTTCGCCAGTGTGGAGGACGGTGGTTTTGATTTCTTCAATGTCGTAGCCTTCGCGTATTTTGGTCCATTGCGTTGGGTCCAGTGCACTGGAAAAGAGGCTAGGGCCCTTTTTGATGCGGCGTTCAAATTCCTGACCGGAAATTTCTTCACCATCAGGGCCACGCCAGACCTGCATCCATTCTTCGCGTGTCAGGCGAATCTGGCCTTCGATGGACACTGGGTCGTCATTGGCGTTGAGCGATTGGACGGTGACGCTCGCAGTTTCGCCGGGGCGGTAAAGCGTGCGTTCGGGATTGAGATAGACGAAGTACGGCGCACGGGTAGCGCGAATTTTTGCCTGTCCGGAAACTTCACGGCGGGACTCATCAGTAACCCGAGCTTCTATCGTGTACTCTAGGTCATAGGGTGACGAGGCCTTTGTGGGCAATGCAAACCGAGCGCGTCCTTCGGCATCAGTTTTGAGCGTTTCGTTCATCACGACGCTGCCTGGGTTGTAACCGCGGTAGCGTGTGTTGTGATCATTGCGGAGCCAGGGATAGGAAGAGGGGGGACTCCAGCGATGGTAGTACGGGCTTTCGCGGACGACGATCTCGATCTCGGCATTAGTAACGGCACCGCCAAAATAATAGTCAGCGACAATCTCTACCTGAACTTCGTCTCCGAGGCGATAGGCGGTGGCGGTATCACCGTCTTTGCTGGCGGCGCTGACGGCGACTTTGTATTCGGGAAGCTTGTATTCTTCGAGGCGGAAGAGTTCTGCATTGCCGATGTAACTGCCCTTGGAGGAATCGCGTCGAAACTCGACAGAATACATACCGAGCTTCCAATCGTCACCAGCGGTGAATTCGCCCCAGATGCTGCCATATTCGTTGAGGGGCATGGTTCCTTCGGCTACTTGGTCGCCTTGAGGTCCAGACACTTTATAGTAGATGGTCTGGTCATTCGGAACGCGCCAGTTGGTCAGGGCATCGCGAATCCGCGCGGTGGCTTTCCAGTGGATGATGTCGTTGGGGCGGTAGGCGGGGCGGTCGGTGTAAGCGTAGACCTTCCAGGCGTTCTGGTTGCCTGCTTCATATTGGCTAAAATTATAGCCATAATTGCGACTGGTGGTGATGGCAGGCTGGCTATCTTTTTGAGTGATGGCGACCAGTTGTTCATAGTCGTAAAAACTTTTGGTGAGGCCGCTAAAGTCTTTCGCCGTAAAGCGAGCAATACCGTCTTCGGCTGATGTTTTCTGGGCGCTATGCCACTCAGTGAAATGCTGGTTTTTTTCGTAATGTTGGTTACCGATCCAGACCGTGACCGAAGCTTCGCTGGTTGGTTGGCCAGTATGGGCGCTGTTGACCCAGGCAAGGATGGTTTCGCTGTCGCGCAGGACGGTGACCATCTGCTCGGTGATGAGTAACAGACCTTGAGCTGATTCACCAAGCCCCGTGGCTTCGATCACATAGGCACCCGCATTAAGGCCTTCCTCAATTTGGATGGAGGAGTTTTGCCAAGCGTAGGCTTGGTCGTCAGACTCCCGAGTTAGGCGGAGGATTGGGGTTTTACCTGTCAGGTCATAGTGGAATTGGCTGTATGGAGTGGCGTAATTGTCAGTGCGCTCCGGTTTAAAGGCCTGTTCAAGATCAATCGAATACAGGCTGATGGCGACTTGATCCATGTTCCGCCATTGGAGTTGAAACTGGACGATTGAGCCCGGTAGGTAACTGTTGGTAATGATTACGTTGATCGATTTCTTGGTAATGCTTTCCACCTGATTCTTTACCTGATTCCAGTAACGGGAGTCGCCTTTTTGGTAATTTTCGAGAAACTGCTGGTAGAGCCGGAGCGCGAGGGCGAAGTCGGGTTTGGCGACAAATTGTCCATTCTGATTCCACTCGCTGGCACCGAAACGGGCGGCCCATTGGGCGTAACTAAAAAGAGCGTCGTCGGCCCACTCGGTTTTGTTTCCGGCGATGAGTGCGGCTTGAAAGGATTCGCCTGCCTTGATGCTTTTTTCGCCGTATTGCCGAGCTAGGCTGACAGCGAGCAAGTAATTCGCGTGCGCCTGCTGGTCGGGCTTGATCGCGATATCGACCGCGTTTTGGAGGATGTTTTCGGGAATCCAGTTGCCGTAGTAATCACCGTAGCGCCAGTAATTATTGACATTGGGGGGGCGGGCGGCGCGGAAAACAATGTCTAGATAATGTTCGCGGGCAAGGTCGAGATTGGTTGAGCCGGCCCACCAATTCAATGCCTGTTGATAGTGGTTCCAAGCTTGGCCCCAATCGCGGAACTGCTCTGGAAGCCAAAATGAATCGCCGAGGGATTCCTGAATGTCGGCCCAGAGCTGGGGGGGGCGGGTGCCCTTTGCTTCTTTGCGTAGTTTGGTGGCAAGCTGGGTGAGCTGTTCGCGGGGGGGGATGAGTATCTGGTGGTCCGATTGCTGGGTGGCGGCCAAGTTACGCCAAGTGGAATCTGCGAGGCGGAACACTAACTGGTCGCGGTTGAGGGGGAGGGGGAGCGAGTCCTGAGCTAGTAATTTCGCATAAAGCTCGGCGGCGGCCCGGTAATTATGATCAGCGTAATTTTTGTCGGCTTGAATGAGGTCGGCAGGGGGGGGGGGGGAGGCGGGTGTCTGTGCGGAGAGGTTGAGCGCCGCGAGGAGAATGATAAATCCGAAGACTCTTGGGAATGGACAACGAAGCATAATGGGAAGCATATTGATTTTCTTTTCCGCTTCGACATCAATTTGAGCGGTAAAGTTTCTTTTCCTTTTAGATATCACCCTTTATGCAAACACCACCCGAAGATCTGCAACTTATTGGCACCGAATTGGCGGTTCGCTGGGCTGACGGCCGTGAGGATTATTTCTCAGGCGAGTTCCTGCGCGCTCACAGCCCGAGTGCGGAAAACTTGGGCGAGAAGGATATCTTTGGTAATCAATACGGGGGCAATGGCCCGCGTGAGTTCCCCGGCGTCAAGGTCGAGGGCTGGGATTACCAAGGCAATTACGCTGTCCGTTTCGACTTCAGCGATGGCCATGGCTCGGGAATCTATTCCTGGGAATACCTCCGCATGCTCGGCGACCCCAAACGGGGAGAGTAGCGTTTTAAAAAGTTAAGGGGTCCGGCCAATGCATTTTGGTGCAGTCGCCTAACCTTAACTTTAATTGCTTAATCCAAATTCTGCGGCTGGTTGATGAGGCCGAAGGCGATTGCTTGGCGGGTGAGGCCGGCAACGTCGTGCACATCCAGCTTCTTCATGAGATTGGCGCGATGGGTGTCGGCGGTTTTCACGGAGATGTCGAGTTTGGCGGCGATTTCTTTACTCGTGCAGCTTTCGGCGATTAGCTGGAGGATCTGTCGCTCGCGCGGGGTCAGTTCTTCCAGTGAGTCGCTCTGATTGGGGTTAACCATGATTTCGCGCATGATGTCCACAATGCGGAGGCCGAAATGCGTTTGCCCGGCAACGATTTTTTCCACCGCGATTTCGAGGTCAGACAAGTTGGCGTCTTTTTCGACAAATCCATCAATGCCAGCTTCGAGCAATTTTTTAACGGTGCTTTTGCTGGGGAAGGCGGAGAAGACCAAGACACGCGGTTTATGATCTCCCTTGCGAACCTGACGAAGCAATTCAATGCCGTTCAGGTTGGGGAGCATGATGTCGAGCACCAGAATGTCGGGCATCGTTTTAGTGATCTCATCCACTGCGAGCTGACCGTCTCCGGTGGAGCCCACGATCTCAATATCCGGGTAGGATTCAAGCAGTCGGATAATGAGATCACGCAGGATAGTTTGGTCCTCGACTACATACACGCGCTTCATGTCAATAATTTGTAAGTTGCTTGTAGGGTTTTGCAAATGAAAATCATAAATATTAAGCACTACACAGACTAGCGTCGCAGTCGGGTATGAGCGAACCAAGAAAGTGCGATAACAGACACTAGAAATAGCATGGGAAATGTATGTAGAAGTTGCGCAAAAACCCAATCGCCCTGCTCGGCTTTTTCCATTGCTGTCAAAGTGCCATCCACAGAGTCGGTTTGCAGACCACTCGTCAGTGCAAAGAAGGCGAGGCCCGCTAGACCGTAAGCAACGTTGTTGGCCAAGCTCCGAAAGCTTAGCACTGTTGCTCGTCGGCGAGAGTCGGTCACCGCTGCATTCAGATAATGACTCATGAAAAAGTTGAGTAAGAACATCGCTACGCCGATGCCCATTGCGGGGATAACACCCCACCACGGAATGAGCAGCGCCTGCCCAATCATGCTGATCAGGATGATTATCGCCAATAGGCTGAAGTTCGTCAGCGCGCTTTTTCGCTCCACTAATCGCCGAGCAAGAATTGGAATAAAGAGTCCCATCAAGCCACCAATTGCTCCCATGATACCCAATGCCGCTTCGGGGAGCCCAATCATTCGGTAATACTCGCTGTTGATCGTTAACCCGACGCGAACGAGGCTGTCGAAGCAGACCGAGGCCACGATCAACACGAGCACGATCTGTGTTGTTAAAATCCATTTGCCGGTTAGGCCGACTAGTTTGAATGCCGCTCGGGGGGAGGGGGGGGCATTGTCCACACTGCTTTCGACTGGTGGCTCGACCAATTGCCATGCACTGAATAGTGTGATGAGCGACGTTGCCAGCGTCAGGTAAAGCGGGAAGCGAAGTGTGGTTTCGGCGGTCAGCTCGCCAGGCAGGCCAACTAACTGAAGGGCGTGGTTGACAAAGGTGTGGTCGTAAACGGCGGCCCCGATCAACATTCCGGCCAGAAAGCCTGCCGACTGAATACGCATTAGCAGGTCGAGTACACTGGGCCATTCCTTTTCGCGGCCTAGGGCTTTGAGGGAGTCGTAGGCGAGGGCTTCGTCTGCTCCGCTGGCAAAGGCTTCTGCCGCTCCACTGATGATCCGGTTCACTGCAAAAGCCATTAGCAGCAGCCAATAATGATCCAGTGGCACAAAGGCGATGATCGCCAACTCGACCACCATGCACAGCCCCGCCAGCCTCACGAGGTTCCGTCGCCCGAACGTATCGGCAAAGGCACCGGAAGGCACTTCGAGCAACACGATCGACGCGGCCCAAAGTACATTGAGGAGGAAGAAATCTTTGAGCGTTAGCCCAATGTCCAAAAATAAAATGGTGAACACCGGGTAATAAAACCGGGCGTTGAAAAACACCCGGAACGAAATGAACCAACGGATATTGGGAATCGAAAGGACGCCAGTGCTGGCCATGGGGGAATGTTATGGAGCGATCCGAAGGATTTCGCAACCAAGGGGTGTGGATTTTTTGAGCGGGGTAATTTTTCATTAGGAAAAGGGGTGAAGATAATATTGGGTTGTTGCCCAAGATTTTATCATGACCCCTTCACGTTGGCAATGGCTCCGCTGGCTCAGTTGGTTGGGTTGGCTCCATTGGCTTGGTTGGGCAATTTTTTTGCCCGTTTTGATGCCTTCGACGTGAAGCGATACGAGTGAGGATTAATAATTAATAGTGAGCACGATTTATTGGCTCTAGCTCGTGTCGTTTCAGGGGGCAAGAGGGAGGCATTTTAGCCACGTCACACAAAAAAGGTAGCAACTGTTAAGAGGGGGCAGGAGCGCCTTAGTCCGGCTGTGTTTCGGCGGGGATTTCTACCTTGGCAATGTTGGTGGCGAGGTCGCGGCGGACGCGGCCAGCGAGACCTTGGTTTTGCTGATTGCTTTTCCGCATGCCGGGGATGCTGCGTGTGGGTATGGCAATGTGGACAATCGGTTCGCCAGGCTTGACGGCGGGTAGTGTGGCCAAGCTCAAGATAATGCCGTCTGCTGGGCTGACGAGCGTGTGTTGCGCGTGGCCGAGGATCGTGTAATTTGTGGCAATGGGTTGACCGGCTTCGACCCAGTCACCAGCCCCGATATGATAACGCAGAATGCCGCCGACTTCGGCGCGCACCCAAGTGGTTTTCTTGACGCGAATTTGGTAGGCGGGTGTGATCGGCTCGCCGGAGAGCATACCCAGCTTAATGAGCGTGTTGCGGATGCCACGCACGCCGAGCTCAAGAATGCCACGTTCGATTTTCCAAGGTTCGCCGGCTTCAAGGATGATGGTCGGGCAACCGATTTTGCATGCCTCACGGCGGAGGGAACCCTCCGGGCCACGGCCATCGACGATCAACGAGCAACCGAAGGCCAAGGCGAGCTTGCGCGTGTCGGGGTTGCTAAGGTCGGCGCGGACATTGGGGAAATTCGTTCGTTGAAAAGCGGCGGAATGGAGGTCGAGCCCGTAGTCGCACTGGGAGACAATTTCCCGCATGAAAATGGCGGCAACGCGTGAGGCCAAGCTGCCGGATTCGTTGCCCGGAAAAGATCGGTTGAGGTCGCGGCGGTCAGGCAAGTAGCGCTCGTGTGTTTCAAAGCCGAACACGTTGACGACGGGGATCAAAAACAGCGTGCCGCATTCAATGGCCATCGGCACATCGTAGAGCAAATCGTGGACAATGCCCGTGCCGTTAATTTCATCACCATGGATGGCGGCGGAGATGAAGACCTTAGGCCCGGGTTTGGCCGAATGAATGACACGGACTGGCAGAGCAATTTCATCTCCGGTGTAGGTCTCGGAGATTTTTAGTCGAACGTCTTTGGCTTCGCCGGGTTGGATGGTTTCGTCACCCAGGCGGATGGGTTTTACTTTGCGGCTGCGTTTGCGCGGGGTCGTCATGCGGTCGGTGGTGTCTTTTTCTTTTTAGCTTTCTTCTTCTCAGGCATTTTGCGAATGGGAAGGAAGTCACGGAGGGTGTTTTTGCGGCCATAGCACAGGAGGATGTCTCCCTGCTGAATCATGTCTTGCCCCTTGGGGGCGGCTAGAATTTGCCCGGCGCGGTTGATGCTCATCACAATGACATCACGTTCGCGCAGACCGCTTTCGCCGATATTGCAACCGGCAAGATTGGATTCGGGGCCGACGGTGAACTCGGCCACTTGGAAACCACGGGCAAGGCTGAGGCGGTGCCGCAAGTCGAGGTCGTCAAAGCGAAGATTTTCAACGAGGTAATCCACAATCGCGCCTGCTACGTCGATGCCGGTAACGGTCTCAATGCCTTCGAGACCGGGCGAGGAATTTACCTCCATAATCACGGGGCCTTCAGCACCCTCCAGCATGTCGACACCCGCTACGCGGAGGCCAAGGATTTGCGCGGCGCGGACGGCGGTGCGTTCGTATTCCTCAGTTAGCTTGACGACTTCGGTTTCGCCGCCGCGGTGGACGTTACTACGGAACTCAGTGCCCACTGCTTTGCGACGCATGGCGGCGACGACTCGGTCACCCACCACAAACGCACGGATGTCTTTGCCGCGGCTTTCGGCCACGAACTTCTGGATGAGCACGTTGAGGGACTTCGACTGAAGCGTTTCAATGATCGCCTCGGCCATCTTGATTGTGTCGGCCAAAATAACCCCGACGCCCTGGGTGCCTTCCAGTAGTTTGACGATAACTGGCGCGCCACCCACGCGGTCGATTGCGGGGAGCACGTCTTTGCGGTCACGCACAAAAGCCGACGCTGCAATGCCAAGATCATAACGACTGAGCACCTGCAAAGAGCGGAGTTTATCGCGCGAAATGATGATTGATTGTGACGGGTTCGCACTCCAGATGCCCATCTGCTCAAATTGACGGACAACGGCCGCGCCGTAGAAGGTGATTGATGTGCCGATGCGCGGGATGACGGCGTCGTAGTGGCTGAGTCGTTTGGAACGGTAGGTGAGCGTCGGGTTTTTGGACTCGACGTAGATGCCGAACTTGAGCGGGTCGAGCACCATGGGTTTGTGGCCGCGCTGGGCGCACGCCTCCCGGAGTCGCTTGGTACTATAGCAGCGAGGCGCTCGGGAGATAATGGCGATTTTTAACGGGTCCATGTGGAAAGTGATTGGGTGCGAATTATTCGAGAAGTGGTTTTCTACGTTTGCCGTGGAGATATTTCTGAGCGGAGTCCACCACGAAATCGCCCTCTAAGGCTTCACGGCCTAAAATAGCGCGGCAAATCATGCTCCGCCGGTCGACGAGCGAAAATGTCACCTTCTTTTTATGGCGACCAATTTGCAGGGTGGTGGAGACTTTTACGCGCTGCTGGAGGATGCCGTTGCTGGAGCGAACTTTGGACTCGGTGACGACGTCGGCTTCAATGATTTGCTTGAGGGATTTGTCTTTGCGATCAGCGGCGATGACAAAACGTACGCGACCCTCTGGCAGCATCTCGATACCCCGCACGTCGATGGCGGAGCTTTTGGCACCGGTGTCAGCTTTGGCAACGAGATTGCGGATGCCCCAATCGGGTAGGTCGATGGTTTCCTTCCAACCGATGAGCGCGGGCTGGTGTTGATTGCGTTTATTAATAGCGGGCATGCAATGCAGTGATAAATGGATTTAACAGGCAACTGTTAGCTGGGGCGATAAAAAACGATTGTGCCCGGGCGGGGTCTACCGATAGGTTGATGCTGCCACATATGACCGAATCTATTAATGAACTTATCACCGCCTTGCCGGATCTACGCGAAAGCCTGTCGGCCAAGCGCGAGCTCCTGCTGGCCAATGCAGTGATGTTCAGCGAAATTCCGGCGCCAACGTTTGAAGAAACCGAACGCGCACGATTCATGATGGACCGCCTGATCGAGGCTGGTTGCCAGAATGTTTCCACGGACGAGCTGGGCAATGCTGTGGGCATCCACCCCGGCAAAACCGGTAAACGCAACATCCTCGTTGCTGCCCACCTGGATACGCCGTTCGCCAAGACGGCGGACCACGCTGTGCAAGTCAACCCAAACTCGATCACTGGGCCCAGCATTATGGACAATGCGCTGGGTTGCGCGGCAGTCGCAAGCTTGCCGACGCTGTTGTCACAGTTGGGTATCGAGCTTGAGGACAATCTAGTGCTGCTCGGCAGCGTCCGCAGCATGGGCAAGGGGGACATTGAGGGCATGCGCTTCTTTTTGGAAAACAACCAACTCCCAATGCGCGCCGCGCTGCTCTGCGAAGGCGGCACGCTCGGGCGTCTGAGCTACAGCTCGCTGGGGGTGGCCCGTGGCACCATTGACTGCGTGACAGTGCGCGGTGCCAATGCCGGGCGGTTGGCCAGCGGCGGAGCAATTCCTGTGCTCAACCGCGTGCTCACCAAGATGTTGGAAATTCCGTTGCCGACTGACCCCGTGACGCAAGTCATCCTAGGGTCCGTTATTGCGGGCACCACGTTCAACACGCCCTCCCGCGATGCGCATTTGCGTTTTGAAATCCGGAGCGAAGGCGCGGGTGTCGTCAATGAAGTCCTCGAGCAAATCGAGGCCGTGGTGGCGGAGGCCAATTCCATCCCCGGAGCAAAGGTGGCGCTCAACATTGTGGGCCGTCGCAAAAATACGGCGATCAGTTTTCAGCACCCGCTCATTAAATCGGCGCGGCGCATTTTGAAGGAACTCGATATCGAGGACCACACCGCACCTTCCACCGGCGAACTTAGCACGCTGATTGGGCGCGGAATTCCGTCGCTAGTCCTTGGCCTTACCAATGGCGATCACCGCCACGATTACAACGAAACCATTGAGATCGACCCCATTTTCACTGGACTCGCCCAACTCATCACCATGCTACAAGCGATAGACGGAGGACTCTGCGATGCCAACGATTGAAGATTGGATAACACGAAACACGTTTCACCACAGCCAGTTTTTCGACCAACTTGAGCTTCTCAAGCAAAAGGAGAAAACCGGGCTAACGATTTCACTGTGCATTCCCACGCTCAACGAGGAAGCTACGATCGGCAAAGAGATCGTTATCTTCCGCTCAGAGCTGATGGAACGCTACCCGCTGGTTGACGAGATCGCGGTTATTGACTCTGGCTCTACGGATAAAACGTTGGAGGTGGCCGCATCCTTTGGGGCAGACACCTACTTTGCCGGGGACATCTTGCCCGAACAGGGCCATAAACGTGGCAAGGGAGAAAATCTTTGGAAGGCGATCCACCAGCTCAAGGGTGACATCATATGCTACGTCGACGCGGACATTAAGAACATCCACCCGCGTTTCTGCTATGGCCTCATTGCACCGTTGCTTTATCGGCCTGAAATGAGCTACGTGAAGGCTTTTTACGACCGGCCACTGGCCTTCTCGCAAGGCGTCCGCCCGAGTGGTGGTGGCCGCGTGACGGAGATTCTGGTGCGTCCGCTTTTCTCGCTGTTTTACCCAGAACTGAGTGCGCTCATGCAGCCGCTCTCTGGTGAATACGCCGTGCGGCGCCATGTGTTGGAGCGTCTGCCGTTTCCGATTGGCTACGGTGTCGAAACCTCACACATCATGGACGTCTATAAAGAGTGGGGGATGGAAGCCTTTGGCCAGACCGACCTCGACAAGCGCGTCCATCGCAACCAGGAAACGCTGTCTCTCGGCAAGATGAGCTTCGGCATTTTGCAAAGCTTCCTCGGCCGGATGCAGGGCATGGGGATGGAGGGCGCATTGCCCGAGATGCACAACATCCTTCGCCAGTTCCAGGCCCAAGATCAAACCTACGAGCAAATCTGCTACGACATTGTCGAAGAAGAACGTCCGCCGATGATCGAGATCCCGGAATACCGCGAAAAAATGGGATATTAAGGTGTATTCCTTAGTGTTTGGTGTCGAGTGCTTGGCCTAGAAAAAGTTGGGCTGTGAGTCTTGCGTAAAAAACTGCCGCAATGTCGTTAATGTTTGCGAATCAAGCACTCATAACCAAGAACTAATACACACGCCTGTGCTTGCTGTCCCATGAAAGTTGCCACTGTCCATTATCATTTGCGTCCCGGCGGGGTGACCCGAGTCGTGGAAAACGCTTTTGCCTCGCTTGAGGGCAAAGGGGTCAATTTCGTGGCCTTGTCAGGCGAAGCTTACACGGGCGACACCCGTTTGCCAACCGTGGTTGTGCCGGGCTTGGGCTATACGCATTCCAATGAAAAAGCCGATCCCGGCGCATTGTGGTTCTCCATTCGCAAGGCTGCACGAGACGCCTTGGGTGGTGATCCTGATGTCTGGCACGTGCACAATCATTGCTTGGGTAAGAACGCCGCCATGCCGCAAGTCGTCGAGCGGCTTGCCGCAGAAACACCGGTCTTGCTGCAAATCCATGACTTTGCTGAGGATGGGCGCCCGGCCAACTACGCGGCGATGTCTACGCTGATCCCCAATCTGGACTCCATGTATCCGCAGGCTTCGCAGGTACACTATGGGTTGCTGAATTCGCGTGACTTGAACTTTCTGTCGCAAAGTAACTTTTCATCGCAAAGTTTGCACCTGCTCCCCAATCCGGTCGCGGTGCCAGCCTTAGCTGAAGAACGCGCTGCGCTGCAGGGCTTTGGAAGTCGGCGGTTGATTCTCTACCCGACGCGCGCCATTCGCCGCAAAAACCTCGGCGAGATGCTGCTGTGGTCTGCACTGGCGGACAATGATACTGTTTTCGCAACCACGCTCACGCCTGCCAATCCGACCGCATTACCGATTTACGAACGCTGGATGGAGTTTGCACAGGAACTGGAGTTGCCAATGCGATTCGCTCTCGGTGAACAGGTATCGCTGAGCTTTTCCGAGCTGATGTCTGCGAGTGATGCGATCGTGACGACCAGTGTTGCGGAGGGCTTTGGCTTGGCTTTTCTAGAGCCTTATCTGTTCGGCAAGCCACTGGTGGGCCGCGATCTTCCAGACATCACGCGCGACTTTACCAACACCGGCGTTCGTCTCGATTCACTTTATGACGAACTCATGGTTCCGTTGTCTTGGGTTGGCAAAGACCTCGTTCGAGAGACGCTTGCCACTGCGCTAGAAGATTATTACACCGCTTATAACCGCACGCTGCCAGAGCATGCGGTGGACATCGCATTAGCCTCCATGACAGCAGGTGATTACGTGGAATTTGGCCGTCTTTCGGAGGTGTTACAGGAAAAAGTTATTCGCTGCCTGACAACCAACCCTGCTTCTCGCGAAGAAATTCGCCCGGCTCAGTTATGCACCGATTCGGCCAGCGAAAGTGTGACCCTCAACCGTCAGTTGATCGCAGATAATTTCAGTCTGAAGAGCTATGGTGAAAACTTGGCCGCTGTCTATGGCAAGGTCGCTGCTTCGCCCGTGGAGCCATTGGGGCATGGTTCGCACTCGGTCGTTCTGGATCAGTTTTTGGACCCGAAACGTTTCAATTTGCTGCGCACATAGCGCCTCAGGCGTTTTGTCGGTGGTTGTTCGTCGCCAGGGAGTAGCTCGCGCAAGTGGCTTGCCATGAGCGGCTGGTTGGTAGATGCTGACGGGATGAATCACTTTCTCCGTTTCTTTTCCCTGAGCGCACTGATGTTGGCTTCGCTGTCTGCGCAAGCGTTGGACAGCATCGACAAGCAGGTGGTAGTAGATTTTCTGAATGCGCGACGCACAGCCTACCTGTCGGGAGATCCCGCGGTAATCATCCAGGCAGCGGCGCCCGACATCACCGTGACCATGATTTCCTCTGTTGTGGAAGGCCCCGCGGGCACTCGAAGCATGCGCTTGCCGCAGTATGTGCCGTTTTTAAAGGAAGCCTTTGCGAACACCGAGTATTACGGCTATGACTTCAAGGGAGTGAAAGCGCAGATGGCTGATGACGGCCAATCCGCCAAGGTGTTTGTTGATGTTGAAGAGGACGCCCGTATCCAAGGCTTGCCCGTTAAGGCGAGCAAGGCACTTATCTTTACGCTGGTGATCAACAATGGCGTGCTTCAGGTGACCTCGCTCACTGAGCAAATCGGAAAGGTCGATGCGGGCATTCAGATAAGCAAGAAGGCTCCGACTGCGGGCGAATCGACAAGTGGTAGCGGTCAAAGCGCGGTCAAGATCGGCAAATAGCTGTCCTTTTAGTGATCCGTTGCTGGTCTGGGGCTTGTGTTAACGATTTAAGCGGCGTAACCTTTACCCTCCAACACGCACGACCCGGTAGCCACGCTGGATCAGCTCGGGTTCGACGGCGTCGCGAACATCGCCTTGAAGCTCCACGGTTTTGCCCTGTACCTTGCCACCGCAGCCGAGACGGGTCTTGAAGTGCTTCAGCATGGCGTCCAGCTCTTGGGGGCCAGTGTGGAGCATGCCTTCGCCGGAAATCATGGTGACTATTTTGCCGCCGCGACCGCCTTTCTGTCGTTGCAGGTCTATGCGCCCCCGCTTTTTCGGTGCTGTTTGTTTTTTGGGGGGCTTGGGCACGGATTGCTTGGGGGTGTTGGGTAGATTATCACCACTCAGTGCGGCAAAGGGATTTGCGCCGAGCTCGTCACCGCCATCGGTTGAAATACGTTTTTTGGACATTTCAGAAAAAAGGGGATGAGCTAGGATTTTGAAGAACACCCGCCTGGAGGCATGTTTTCGGCGTCGCCGCGGAGGAAGGCCGTGGCCTTGCCGTAGCTGCGGCGCTCTAGGAAGTGCGCGAGGCGTGGGGGGAGGGCTGCGGCGTGGTCTTGGTGGTAGGCGTCGAGGTCGCGGATCACGTCAGCCACGGGGCGGCTACGGGATTCCAGTGATTCAAGATGCTTAAGGAGTGTATCAAATTCGCTCATGCTTTTTGTTCTTCTATGCTTGCGACAATTTGGTCAAAAGTCTATTTCTTCGTGTTCTAAAACCGAATAAAAGCCAATATTTAAGACGAACACCGCTCATTTAAGACATTTTTTGGACGCCTGTGCATTTTTTGACGGTCGTTCGATCTTAGCCCCGGAATCCCCGAACAATGAAGAATCTCGGCATCGCCAATCGTTGGAACGCAGACCTGATTGACCAGAACTACGAGCAGTGGCTTGACAGCCCGGACTCGCTGGATGATCACTGGCGTGCATTCTTTGAGGGTTTTGAGTTGGCCCAGCAGCTTGGAAGCTCCGGTGTCTCAGCTGCGAGTTCCACGACTCCAGAGTCATTGGAGGGCTTGGACGCGATTGTTCAGTCTCGCGTGATCGGTGCGGTGTATGCGTATCGCTCGATTGGCCACACGCAGGCACACTTTAATCCGCTCGTGCCGAATCCAGTGCCGAACCCGCGTCTTTCGCTGGAGCGCTTGGGGTTAGATCACGTGGACACCTCGCGGGAGTATCACACGGGCAATTATTTGGGCGGTGTTTTCATGCCGGTGTCCACGTTGTTGGAACGCCTCAGCGAGACTTATTGCGCCCACGTTGGCTGCGAGTATATCCACATCCAGGAGACCCCGAAGCGCCGCTGGATTCAGTCTGCGATCGAGCCTACCAATTTTCATCCGGAGTTTACCCGAGAGGAAAAGCTCCGCATGCTCGACAAGGTCATGCAGGGAGAAATCTTTGAGCGTTTCTTGCATACCCGTTACGTTGGCCAGAAGCGATTCTCTCTCGAAGGTGCGGAAACGCTGATTGCTGCGCTTGACTTGCTGATTCAGGACTGCCCGAAGAACGGCGTCGAAGAGATCGTCATGGGCATGGCTCACCGTGGCCGACTCAATGTGTTGGCGAATATCCTTGGTAAGTCTTACCAATATCTTTTCCGCGAATTTTCGGAGAACTATATTCCTGAGTCCATTCATGGCGACGGTGACGTTAAATATCATCTTGGTTTTGAGTCCACGCTCAAGACTTTGGCTGGGCCGGAAATCGAGCTGCGCCTTGCCGCTAACCCGAGCCACTTGGAAGCCGTCGACCCGGTTGTCGAGGGCAAGGCTCGCGCCCGTCAGCGCATTCGGGGCGACCTTGAGCGCAAGCGCGTGCTCCCGCTCCTCATTCATGGTGACGCGGCTTTTGCCGGCCAGGGTGTCGTTGCGGAAACGTTCAACCTTGCGAAGCTCAAGGGCTATCGCACCGGTGGCACGATTCACGTGGTTATCAATAACCAGATTGGTTTCACGACGGATCCGCGCGACTCGCGCTCCAGCCGTTATTGCACCGACATCGCCAAGATGATCGACGTGCCGATTTTCCACGTCAATGGCGACGACCCGCTAGCGGTTTGCTCTGTGATGCGCCTCGCTGCGAAATACCGCCAGGAGTTCGCCGACGATGTCGTCATCGACATGTATTGCTACCGCCGTCATGGCCACAACGAGAGTGACGAGCCCGGCTTCACCCAGCCCGACCTTTACCAGCGCCTCTCCAAGCATCCGGCCATCAGTGAGGCGCTCAAGCAGCGTTTGATTTCCGAGCAAGTTATTTCCGAGCAAGAGGCCGATCAGCTCACCGAAGCTTATCAGAAGGACCTCAACGACGCCTTCCTCGATGTGAAGAAGGAAGAAGAAAAGAACAGTAATGGAAACGGCAAGGCCACCAAATTGCATGGTTCTTCAGGCACAATTCAGCCACCCTACGATTTTAAGCCCGCCAAGACTGGTTTAAAAGTGAAGGACCTACGCCAAATTGCGCGTCGCCTTACGGACATCCCTGGCAACTTCAAGGCGAACTCCAAGATCGCTCGCCAGCTTGCGCAGAAATGGAAGAATTTTGAGAAGGGCGAAGGCATTGACTGGTCATTTGCGGAATCGCTCGCCTTTGGTGCCCTGCTCATGGACGGCACCCCTGTCCGCCTTTCTGGACAGGACAGTGAGCGCGGTACTTTCAGCCAGCGCCACACCGCTTGGTATGATAGCGAGACTCGTACCCGCTACGTGCCATTGGTCAATCTGGACCCGAATCAGGCGACGTTCTGCGTGCACAATTCAAGTTTGTCCGAGGCGGCAATTTTGGGCTTCGATTACGGCTACTCAATTGACTACCCAGACATGCTTGCCATTTGGGAAGCGCAATTTGGTGACTTCGCCAACGGTGCGCAAGTGCACTTCGACCAATTTATTGCGAGCAGCGAATCCAAATGGGGCCGCATGAGCGGGCTCGTTATGCTGTTACCTCATGGCTATGAAGGGCAGGGCCCAGAGCACTCTAGCGCCCGCCTTGAGCGCTATCTCCAAGCCTGTGCGGAGAACAATATACAAGTCGCGATGATGACTACGCCCGCGCAGTATTTTCACATCATTCGTCGCCAGAAGATGCGCACGTTCCAGAAGCCGCTCATCATCATGGCACCGAAGAGCCTGCTTCGTCACAAGCTGTGCGTCTCCACCGTTGAGGAATTGACCGATGGCGTCTTCCACGAAATTCTCGACGACAATGCGCCGCCGAAGAAGGCCGAGCGTGTTGTCTTCTGCTCGGGCAAGGTCTACTACGACCTGATCGCCTACCGCGAAGAAAACGCAATCACCAACACCGCCATTGTCCGTGTGGAGCAGTTGTATCCGTTCAACGAAAAAGTGTGCGGTGAGATACTGGCCAAATACAAAGGCTATAAGCAACTGGTTTGGTGTCAGGAAGAGCCACAGAACATGGGCGCTTGGAACTTCATTTACCACTACCTCAAAAAGGTTGCTGGCGTGGATCCGATCTTTGCCGGTCGTTACGCTGCCGCCAGCCCCGCACCCGGATCGCTCGCGATTCACAAAATCGAGCAGCAGACGCTGGTCGAGGAGGCGTTTGGTAAGGCGTAAACTGTGCGATCAGCGAAGTTTTTTGCAAGTTTTTCGCACTGGCGGAGCTTTGATTTTTCAAAAAATCTGAAGCATGAAAATGACGGATCCGCTTCAACCCTAATCTATACTGCTTTTTTCACCGACCCGAACTCTTCTTCCGCGTCTCGTTGGTTTTCATCCTTCACCTTTCATTATTTCTTCCATCATGGCCGTTGACATCAAAATTCCCGCCCTCGGTGAGTCCATCACCTCGGGTATCATTGCCGCCTGGCACGTTAAAGAAGGCGACTTCGTTGAAAAAGACCAAGTCATCTTCGAACTCGAAACTGACAAGATCACCTCGGAAGGCCTCGCCGAATCCGCTGGTAAAATCAGCCTTAAGGCCGAAGAAGGTGATGAGGTCGAAATTGGCCAAGTCGTCGCAGTGATCGATGACTCCGCCGCAGCGCCCGCAGCTTCCGGTAAGACCGAAGAAAAGGCAGAGGTTTCGAAGGAAGAAGCCAAGGCAGAGCCTGCGCCCGCCAAGACAGACAAGGCTACGCCTGATGAGACACAATCGCCTGCCGTGCGCCGCCTTGCTGCTGAGACCGGCATCGACCCCGCTAAGGTTGATGGCTCCGGTAAAGGTGGCCGTGTGACCAAAGGTGACATGCTTGCCGCTGGTGAAAAGCCTGCCGCTGCGCCTGCTCCTTCTGCTTCCACACCTGCGGCTCCAGCAACTGCGCCAGCGAGCGACGAGGGTCGGACATCGCGCAAAAAGCTGACGCCGCTGCGCAAGAAAATCGCCGAGCGCCTTGTGGCTGCGACGAATGAGGCTGCCCTGCTCACCACGTTTAACGAGGTGGACATGAGCGCGGTGATGAATCTTCGCAAGCAGCATCAAGAAAAATTTGTCGAACGCTATGGCGTCAAATTGGGTTTCATGTCCTTCTTCGTGAAGGCCGTGGTCAATGCCCTGCAAGCGGTGCCAGATCTTAACACCCAGCTCGATGGCGACTACGTTATCCAGAACCACTTCTACGACATTGGCGTGGCGGTTGGTTCGGACAAGGGCCTCATGGTTCCTGTAGTCCGTGATTGTGATGAAAAGAATTTTGCCACGATTGAGCAGGATATCATCGGCTACGCCAAGGCAGCGCGCTCGGGCAAGATCAAGCTGGAAGATATTAGCGGCGGCGTCTTCACGATTTCCAACGGTGGTATCTACGGCAGCATGCTTTCGACGCCACTGCTCAATATGCCACAGACAGGCATCCTCGGACTGCACAACATCACTGAGCGAGCGGTTGTTATTAACGGCGAAATTGTTGCACGCCCAATGATGTATCTGGCTTTGAGCTACGACCACCGCGTGGTCGACGGCAAGGGCGCAGTCACGTTCCTGGTCAAGGTCAAGGAAGCGATCGAAGATCCGACCAAGTTGCTCTTCGGCGTTTAATGATATCTTTGTGCCTTCGTGCCTTTGTGAGAAATTCCTTACGTTTTTAAGTTATGGCAGATTACGATTTATTGGTTATTGGCTCTGGCCCTGGCGGCTATGTTGCCGCGATTCGCGGTGCTCAGCTTGGGATGAAAACCGCGCTTGTCGAAAAGGATTCGCACCTTGGCGGCACCTGCCTGAACGTCGGCTGTATTCCCAGCAAGGCGCTCCTGCACTCCACGGAAATTTACCACTTTCTGCATGAGCGCGGCGACGCGCACGGCATCAAAGTTGGCAAGCTGACCAGCGACATCCCTGCGCTCATGAAGCGCAAGGACGGCGTGGTGGACCAACTGCGCAATGGTGTGACCTCGCTTATTAAGGCGCGCAAAATCGATGTGCTCAAGGGTATCGGCTCGTTCCAGGGCGAGGGTAAGGTGAATGTCGAAGGTGCCGAGGGTGGCAAGACCGTCACCGCGACGAACATCATCATTGCGACGGGATCCGTGCCCGTGGAATTGCCCTTCATGAAGTTTGACGGCGATGTGATCGTCTCCAGCACCGAGGGCATTGCCTTTGACAAGATTCCAAAGAAGCTCGTCGTCGTTGGCGGTGGTGCAATTGGGTTGGAGCTTGGTAGCGTCTGGTCGCGCCTTGGCAGCGAAGTGACCATCGTTGAAATGCTTCCGCAAATCGCGGGTGCTGTAGACAAGGATGTTTCCAAACTCGCCGAGCGCCTCTTCAAAAAGCAAGGGATGAAATTCGAACTTGGTGCCAAGGTGACTGGTGTCGTGAAGGAGGGGAAGAAGTCATTCCTCACCGCGGAAAAGAATGGCAAGGAACTTAAATTTGAAGCGGACAAAATCTTGGTCGCCGTGGGTCGCAAACCAACCACTGCCGGCCTTCATGCCGACAAAGGAGGCATCGAACTCGACGAAAAAGGTCGCGTGAAAATTGACAGCCATTTCCGCACCAGCGCGAAGGGCGTTTATGCGATTGGCGATGTAGTCAGTGGCCCAATGCTCGCCCACAAGGCTGAGGAAGAAGGTGTGGCCTGTGTTGAGCTGATTGCTGGCAAGGGCGGCCATGTCAACTATGACGTGATTCCGAACGTTGTTTACACCGAGCCGGAAATTGCATCGGTTGGGATTGGCGAAGACCTCGCCAAAGAGCAAGACATCGAGGTGAACGTTGGCAAGTTCCCGCTCATCGCCAACGGACGTGCTATTGCCACCGACGCGACCGACGGCTTCGTGAAAGTCATTGCTGACAAGAAAACCGACAAGCTTCTCGGCGTGCAAATCATCGCCAAGGGCGCGAGCGAACTCATCGCTGCTGCCGTCACTCACATGGAATATGGGGGTAGTGCCGAAGACTTGGGCCGCACGATCCATGCACACCCGACAATGGCGGAATCGATGAAAGAGGCTGGCCTCAGCGTCAGCAAAACAGCAATTCATTCGATGTAGTGTCTCAGGACGCTCGAAGACCGCATTTGAAGACCATGCCAAGTGTTTCGATTGCGAATGGCGCGGCTTCGGCTGTCGCGAAATAGTGATAGGAGGAATTCAAAATGCGCGCTCATTACCTACAGCACGTGCCCTTTGAGGGGCTTGGCAGCATTGAGCGCTGGCTCCAAAAAGCCAGCTATGAAATCACATGCACCAAGCTGTATGATAATGAAGCGCTGCCGCCGCTTGATGGGATTGATCTGCTCATCGTGATGGGCGGGCCCATGAGCGTGAACGACGAGCCCAAATATCCGTGGCTGGTTTCGGAGAAAGCGTTTGTCCGGGGTGCCATTGCGGCAGGCAAAGCGACACTGGGTATTTGTCTGGGCGCTCAGTTAATCGCCAGTGCACTGGGCAGCGAAGTCAAAGCCAATCCCGTGAAAGAAATTGGTTGGTTGCCGATCGAAGCAGCCAACATTGATCGCCCCGATGTCTTTCAATTTCCACCGGTGGTAGGTGTCTTTCATTGGCACGGCGAAACGTTTTCGCTGCCCGAGGGGGCCACACTAACCGCTTCCAGCCAAGGCTGTGTGAATCAGGCCTTTCAGATTGGTGCCAATGTGATCGGGCTACAGTTTCACCTTGAGACAACCTCAGCCACCGCTCAGGCCATTGTCGAAAACTGTCGCGATGAACTGGTGGATGGGCCTTATGTGCAAAGCGAGGAGCGAATCCTTCAAGTGCCGCCCGAGCGCTATTTAGCCATCAACAGTCTCATGGCGAACATCCTGTCATACTTGCAACAGTGATTGGCCGTGACCGTTGATTCTGCCGTGCCCAAAACTGATGGTCCGGCAGGTTTCGGACGCATGTTAGAATTCCTTCTCGTAGGTCACGTTATTGGCGTCTTGGAAATACAAGAGTTTTAGCCGTGGGTCTTCCTTTAGCCAGCGGACATTTAGCGTGGGATTGACTACGGCACCTTCTTTGTAGAGTTGGCCGTTGAGGATCAATTTGCCACGTCCGACCTGATAGCCTTCGAGGGACTCTACCCATTTTAAAATAGTAGGATCTTGTTGGCCGTAGGTAACTACTGAGGGCCCCTCAACAACTGGTTCTTCCACTAGGACAGTGGTAATTGGGATCGCTGTTATTGGTGTTGGTTTGGAGGATCCTCCAAGTATTTCATCAGTATTGGACGCAGCGTTAACGGCTGCAACGGTTTCTTTTGCCTTATCGATTGATTGCTTGGGGATTTTGGCAATGGATGAAGGCTCTTTAGCGGACGCTTTCGTATCTTCCGCAATTGGCGCTTCCTCCTTATCTCCGCCCATCATGCCCATGAGTAGATAGCCAACTCCGCCAATCGCGGCAAGGAGTGCTACAAGAATCACGATTGCGACTATGATGTGTTTCGCGTGGCTCGGTTTCTTGTCCAATGCCTCACCCATCAGGTCATTCCCAGCAGGGGACTGAGCGAGTGGTGGCGGCGGTGGCATGGAGCCTGGTGGCGGTGGTGCGTCGTTCGTTGTGCCACTTGTCAGCGGAGGTGGCATGGAGGCTGATGGCGGTGGTGGCGGTGGTGGTGGTGCCATTGGACCAGCTTGCTGAATGCCATGGCTGGAAAAATCATCGTCGTCTGACTGGTTCTCATCGCCAAGGCCTAAATCCATGTCGCCCTTGGGCGCGCCAGAGGGAGGCGAGGCGCTGGCATCCGAGTCATCACTCGGTCTTTTCAGGCCTAGTCGCACCTTTGGTGCCTCGTCTTCAGCCACCGTATGCTGTGAAGGTGGCGGTGTTGGTGGTGCACTTTCTTGAGCAGTTTGATCAGGGGTTGAGCTTCGCTTCAGGCCCATGCGCATTTTAGGCCTTTCCGGCTCGGTGTGCGCTGGCTCAGGCGGTGTGGCAGGGGTCGTTGCTGGCGGCGGCGTAATAGGCGGCAGCGGTGCTTCGGGCGGCAGTTCTGCTGGCGTATCTTCGCTTGGGCGCTTCAGGCTCATGCGCATCGGTTTTTTCTCCGCCGCAGATACATCCGCGGGCGTGGCCTTTTTAGCATCGGTAGGCGCTGATTCCCCTTTTTTACGGAGGATTAGCTTTTTCTTACCGCTGGAACTGTTTCCGGTATTCGACTCCTGACTCATCGACGAATTGGATTTCGTTGGATTGGATGAAGGTGATTTTCAGCTGGCTGGTGGCCTGGACAATCGAGCCAACTTTGAAGACTTGATTGTTCATCAGAACACGACTTTTCCCCCCAGCAACCTTGATGCCTGTTATGCGTGATGCTTCCAAGAACGCAATGATTTTCGGGTCAGGTTCTTGATTGGCGGTTACAGCAGGTGCGGGCGCAGGAGCTTCCGCCTCGGTGCCAGTGGTTACTGGTTGCTGGGGCAAAGGTTGGATGTCGGGCGCGGGTCCTTGTGTGCCTACAGCATTCGCGGCAACTGGTTCAGCCGGAATGATGACAGGTGCGGGCGCAATGGGTGCTGGTGGAGTCTCTGCTGCGCGTGAAGGAGGCAGAACCGTCGCGGGTTTGGGCGTTGGTACCGTAGCAACTGAGGCAACTGCTGCAGGCTTGACTGGAGCAGACGGTATGGCGGCAATTTGGGCAGGTTGAACCGTGGTTGTTGTTGCCGGCGGAGCAGATTTCACTGGGGGTGAAATGGGTGCTTTTGGCGCAGGCGCAGGCGTTGGAATTGAAGCTTGTGGAGCGGGAGGAGTGATGACTGGCGCTTCAATACGCACGATTGGCGTGGGGACGGGTTCAATTCGATTTGCCGTGTGCTGTGGTGTTGACGGTGCCGTTGCGGCGCTCTCAGAGGGGCGAATCGTGACGGGGACCTCGGTGATGACCGGTGCTGGGGCCGGAGGGTCCTTCTTCACTGCGGTAATCAACAGGCCGATGGCAGCGATGAGCAGAGACAGCACGATCACGCCGACGGTTACCGTGCGCAACAGCTTGAAGCTGGTCTTGTCCGCGGGATTGCCACGGCGTGGGTGTGAACCGCCGACCGTGGGGATATTCTGCTTGGCTGGCGTGTCGCCGCCTTCGCGTTCCCGTTGGGCCTTTTTCAGTGCGTCGTTAATTAATGACATGGCGGTGTTAGCCGAGGCGTTTTAGATCTTTGATTGCGCGGGAGATGTCGCTGAATGCAATTTCTTCAGAATCGCGAATATAGGCAGCCAGAAGCGCTTTGTCACACAGATTGTTGATTAAGCGTGGTGTGCCCTGAGTCCACCGATGGATGCGCCATTGTGCCCACCAAGTGAAGCGTGGGCACCCGTTGCTGCCTGCGGTGGTTAGGCGATGTTGGATGTAGCTCGCGGTTTCTGCCCGGTTGAGTGCAGACAGGTCGTAGTAAACCAGCACGCGTTGGCGGAATTGACGAAGGCGTTTCTCGCGTAGCCGGTCGTTGAGCTCGGGTTGCCCCATTAAAATGATCTGCAACAGCTTCTGGTCGTGCGTCTCCAAATTGGACAACAACCGTAGTTGCTCCATGACCTCGAATGAGAGATTTTGCGCCTCATCGATGATCATTACGATCTCCTTGCCGGCATGGATGCGGGCTAGCAGGGCACCGTTGAGGCGGGCGGTCAGGTCAATGTGGCTGGCTTCGGGAACATCTTCACCCAGTTCGTGCAGGATATTGAAGAGCAGCTGCTGTTCGGAAATACGCGGGTTGAGTATGAGGATGGTCTCAATTTGCGGCTGTTCGTCCAGCTCGCCCAGCAGTGTACGGCAGAGCGTGGTCTTACCGCAGCCGACTTCGCCCGTGAGCACGATGAATCCCTTCTTCTCTTTAATGCCGTAGCGTAGGTGTGCGAGCGCGTCTTGGTGCGTGGGACTTAAGAAGAGAAACTTCGGGTCCGGCGTCACGTTGAACGGCATTTCGCTGAGTCCGAAAAATTCCTTATACATAACGTCGATAGCGGGCGCTGGTGGTCAGCGCAGGGAGATATCTACCCCTAGGCAAACTCGATGTAAAGGCGAGGGTTTTTTCCTTTGCAATTTGAGCTTTGTTTTACAGAGTTTGTTTGTCGGCAATTACTTCCGCAATGAGCAGCACCAGAAAATATCAGTTCATTTTGCCCGCCATGGCAGTGGCATTGGCCTGCGCATGCGCGGTATTTGGCGTGGTCTTGACGCAGAGCTGGCGCGAATACAACGCCTTCAACGAGCGTCGTGTCTCCGCCGATGCACACTTGCAGGCGCTGCAACAGCAGAATGCAGAACAACAGACCTACCTCACGGAATTGCTCAACAATCCGGATATGATCGAACGCGCTACGCGCGAACGTTTAGGCTACTCCCGAGAGGGCGAATTGATCTTCAAATTCCGAGAGTAATCCACGACTTATCGGTCCATTTTGGGGGTTGTTAAGGCTCGGTAAAAAGCGTTTCGATCCCCGAAGTCGTATTGCTGAGACAGGGGTAGCTGAGTAGCTTATCTACATCATGTTGCGGGAGTTTAAAGCCGTGAAACAAGAGCCAGGGCCAGGCAGTCGGCGCTGGTGGGATGGCGATGGCCTGGAATTTGTGGTGTGGTATGATGGGGCTGACAATTTTACCGGCTTCCAACTTTGCTACCGTGGCTGTGCGCTTACTTGGAAAACCACGGGCTATTGGTCGCACGTGCGGGTTGGCTCAGGCATTAGCCAAGTCGATTCTCGTGGCTACAGCTCGCCGATTCTTCAGGCCAATGGCGCTCCAACACGTCCTCCGTTCAAGCTGCTGACCGATTTCGAACGCTCCTCCAAAGCCAGCGTTGGCGATCAAATTCGGGATTTGGTGACAGGCGTTTTGAGTATTGTTGCCCGTTAAGACAGCCAGTGTTAGTAAGGGACCTGCTTAAGGCTATCAGCATTTCTGCAATCCATTCGATAAGTAAATATAATCTTCAACCGTAATTAAATAAGAATATATTCTCAATGTGCTTTCAAAATCAATCAACTGGATCTTGCTTTGGGCGCTCTCTGGCGTCGTCCTGACGCCTTGCGTATGGGCTGAGCCGATGGCCTCCGGCATATCTGGCGAGTTAGCAGAACTCCGGGCGATGTTGAAAGCGCAGCAAGAAGTCATTGGCGAATTGCAGCAGGAGGTTCTTGGTTTGCGGGGTGAACTGGATAACGTCCGTGCCTCCTACGTAGCAATTACTCCACCGCAGGTAATGAATATTGAGCAGGGTGCTAACCAGCAGTTGCCGGCACCTGAGCCTCCTCCTCCCGCAAGCTTGAGCCCGGATTTGAGTTTCAAGCATCGTGATTGGTCGTTTGAGGTCTACGGTTTCGTGAAGCTCGACGCCTCCTACGACACACATCGGGTCTACAACGGTGATTTCGTCCGCTACGTCTACCCCGAGGCTGGCAGTGACGACAATCAACTAAGCATTACGGCGCGCGAGACTCGGCTGGGCCTGAAAATTAACGGGCCTGAGTGGGAAGGCTGGCACCCAAGCGCACGCATCGAGACGGATTTTTACGGTAATGCCAACAGCAGCACACCGGCTTTGCGAATGCGTCTAGCCTACGCCCAGATGGAGAGAGGAGATTGGCAATTTCGCGCGGGGCAGGATTGGGATGCCCTGACGGTTGCCCTGCCGCGCACTGTCAATTGTGGGAGCTATGCCTACCAAGGCGCGTTGTGGTCCCGGCGGCCACTCGTCAAGGCGACTTGGCGCAAAGACACTGGAGGCGGTGAATTGCGTGTGATTGGCGCGATTGCCAGCGCCGTGAGCGCGGACATTGATGGCGGTGGACAACCGGATGGCAATGACTCTGGCGTGCCCAATTGCGAATTAACCGCTGTCTGTGACTGGCGTTTGGCCGAGGATTGGACTTTGACTACGGCTCTCGGCGGTGAATGGGGACAGGAAGCATTTGATCGGCCTACTGGCGGGGAATCCGTCTACGACTCCTATGCAGGAATGTTGACGATGGTGCTCAATTGGAAAGATCGCGCCAAGTTGATGGGGGCGGCATGGGTCGGGTCGGACTTGGGGAGCTTTAACGGTGGCATTGGCCAGACGGTCAACCTAGCGAAGAGTGAGTCCATTAAGTCGCGCGGTGGGTGGATTCAGTTGCAGACGTTCCCATGGGAGGATTTTAATTGGAACATGGCACTTGGTGTTGATGATCCCGAGGACTCTGACTTGAGCGTGGGCATGCGGCGCTTCAACGTGAACGCCTCGACGTCTGTTTTTTACAAGTTCACCTCTTACCTGACATTGGCTGCTGAATACAGTTTTCTCCAGACGGGCTACGTCGGACTACCCACTGCAAATAGCAACCGCATTCAGACTTCGGTGATTGTGGAATTCTAGGCTCGAGCTGAACAGCCGGATAGAGCGAGTTTAGGCTCTTCGCACCAGCGGCGTGCTTCGCCCATATCCTCAAACAAACGGACTTCCCAAGTGGTGTTACAGCTGGCCAAGATTTTGCGGTATAGTTCGCAGCCTTCCCTTACTTTGGGTTCTCTTACCACGAATGCGATTTTGAAGTTTTTAATGCTTTTGCTCGCGCCGATATCGTAACCAGCAGCTACCGAAATATCGATTTGATCGAAGGTGTGGTCGGTGACTTCGAGAAAGTCTGTGAGCATAAACTTGCAATTATCCGAGCGAGAATCGCCGTAAAACTGCGAATTGAATTCATCTAACTCTTGCGGGTGGAGCACTCCCCAATGACGTTGGATAACGCCTTGGGGCTCCCATATAATCTCAAAGGGCATAACGAGAAGCAAAGAAAGGGGTGTTTTTAACTGCTAGATGCCGATTTTAACGCAAGATTGTATTTGCACAATTTCCATAAGCAGTAATATATGCGTGCATTATTTTTGCTTATTTGCCTTGTTCTGCATTACCCAGATTGACCTGTGGGGCAGGTATTTACAAAAATAGGATACATGGCTCTCATGATTCGCATTTTCGCTTCACCGAAAGCTTCGCGTACTGAAATCGCCGGTTGGCAAGAAGATACTTTGAAAGTGCGAATTGCCGCTCCGCCCGTTGATGGGCAGGCCAACACTGAATTGGTCAAGTTTCTTGCCAAGCATTTGGGTTTACCCAAGCGCGCGGTAACGATTGTCTCTGGCGAAGGTGGCCGCCGAAAAGTGATTGCGGTGGAGGAGATGAGCACAACTGAACTCATGGCCAAATTACCTCCTCGGTAAACAAAAAGGCCCGCTCAATAGAACGGGCCTTTCGTGAATAAAATCAAAGACAGCTTAGAGCGCTTCTTCGGTGGCCTCAAGCTTTTGGCTGCCGATAGCAATGAGCTCGTTGAGGATGCTGGACTCGGTCGCTTGGGCGATACGTCCGGTGAGCTGCGACATTTCTGCGACAACGTCCGGCGATTCTGCCGTGACTTCGGGCACCTCTAATTTTTTCACATAGATTACGGTGCCGATGTCACCAAAGCCGACCATGTTGGAGACTTCACCCTGGCTCATGTCATTGATTGTGCTGAGCTCGAAATTGTCGAGACCTTCGGGTGGAGCAGCCATGGTGAAGTCGGCGTAGCTTTCGACTACCAAGCCGAGAGAATCTGCTGTTTCCGCAAAATTTTTGTCTTCTTTGACTGCGGCTTGGAGCTCTTTTTGCAGCGACTGGCCCTTTTGGTTAAACTGGCGCTGTTCTTCTTCCTTCGAGTAATCGGCAACGACCTGTGCGCGGACCTCAGCGAGAGGGGGGATGGTTGTGCCTGATTTTTCCTTGAGGAAGATGATAGCACCACCGTCGGCCGTGACTAGGCCATCGGAATAAAAACGCTTTTCGTCAAGTGAAAGAGCCTGTTGGAGAGCGGCGGGGGGGATGGGGGTATTGCCCGGTAGGTTGTCCGAGCTGAAGGCTGGCAATGGGGCTAAAGTCAGCCCTAGGTCGCTGATGAAGGTGGCGAGGGATTCGTCACCCTGTTTCACTTTACCTTCATAGGTGGCGTCATACAGCGCAACAGCGAGCTTATTGGCTTCATCGATTGCGATCTGCTGGGCTTGCTTGGCCTTCCATTTGGCAATGACTTCATCTTTGATCTCATCCAATGGCTTCGTAGCACCTTCTTCGTTCTTGGGCCACTGTGCGCGTTGGGAATTGTAGAACTTGAGAATATCTGCTTCGGTTGGTTCGCCGACTTGGTCGAGGAAGTCTGCTCCAGAAAATGAGACGAACTCGGTGAGGAACTGAGGCTTGGTTTCGTAGCGGAACTTGTTCTGCTGGTAATACGTATCCAGCGCCTCATCGGTGATGTTGATTTCCGGCTTGAAGGTGCTGCGCTCAAGCGTAGCCAAGTCGACAGACCAAACCGAGTCGCGGCGCTTGATTTCTTCTACTGCAAGGTAGGGCATAACGTAGCCTGGGCCGCCAATGGCGTTACCCACTTGTTCCATGCGAAAGTTCTGTGAGAGCGCAATTACGAGGGTGTCCTCGTTCATGTTGGGGTTGTTCTTAAAGCCATCAATGAAGCGCGTATACATGTCCTGGCTGAACTCACCGGTCCGAAAGTCCTTAAAGGCCATACACTCACGGACATACTCTTGGAACTGCTGTTGAGTGGGCTCGGGGATCTGGAGTTCGTTGGCCAAGTAAAGCATGACGGCGCGTTGCATGGCACCATACTGAATGGCTTCGTCACTGGTGCGCTGGCGGTTGAGTGCGAGCGTGATCAACGTCCACTGCTCCAGTGCGGTTCTGTCGCGATTGGAGTTGAGGTTGAATCCGTAGAATTCGCGTGGCCCGTTGTTTTGGTTGGTTGGGTTGCCGAAGCCCCCGAAGTTGCCAATGGTAAAAACAAACGATATGATAATCACCACAAGAATCACGCCAAAGATGATTTTATGGTGCCTCTGAATATGGGTCTGGAGCCAGGTGAACATGGGTGTGTTAAAAACGAAACCGGCAGAGTGCCGATAGCTGACAGACCTGTCAATCTTTCCATTCGTCCGCTATTAGAGTTTTTATTTTGATAATAACCAATTGCTCGGGATACGAATTGACCATGTGGTGGATTTGAGTGAAAACCTGTCTATGACTGCTCTTACCATGCTAAAGGCTTTTATTGTTAGCTGCATATCCGTTTATTTACTCGGATGTAGCGGAACGAAAGATTCTGTAGGATCATCTTTTCCATCGATGCCGTATCAATCTAGCATCACCAACTACGAGAATAGGGTAAGTTTTCAATCGGATGTTTATGAGTTCCTGGCTTCATTGGAGCTTCTGATAGATGAGCAGAAATCGATGGGCATGGAGTCCTCGGGCGCATTGATTCAACACTTCGAGGAACTGAAAGATGAAGTGACAGCGATGAGGATTGACGGAGGTCAAGGTAGGAAAATGTCGGAGACCCAATTTGAGGCACTGAATTTTCAGCTTTATAGCCTCAGCCGTTCGCTGGATGACTTGCTCAGTCAAAGCCAATCAGATCGAGAAGCTAACGGAAAATTAACTCCATCACTGATGCATATTAACGCTGATTTGGCTAGGCTTCAAGCGCTTTTGGCGGCTATGACGCAACGGTCGGTTGAAGAACCAACCATCAAAATGTTTGATTTAAAAATCACACTTTCGGATTTTTTAGGGGTCATCGTTCTCATTGTAACTTTTGTGGGGGTATTTGTAACGGGCGTTGGGGCAGTCATTGCTTTAAATCAGTGGTTTCGTTCGCTCAAGTTTAAGGAAATGATCAATGAGCGGGTATCTGTGGCGGTCACTGAGGTTCATATCAGCGCTTACACGATTACGTTGGAATCGCTTGAGTATAGTAAGGCTTATGGGGCTGGAACTCGAGCCATTATATGGGCGCACCAAGGCTGGAATTTGAATCCTGAATTGCTTTTGATGCCAGGGCGAGAGCATCAATACCTTTTACCCCGCCATTTGGGTGATGCTAGCAATATTATCGCTTGTCGACGAGCGGTGGAGCTATGTGCCGAATCTTTGAATAGGTGGGAGGAAATCAGCTGTATTGCTAATCTAATATCGAATAGTAAAGGGAGTGGGCTAGGGGATGTAACCGATCAAGAGAAAATGAGTGATGTTGTGAAGAACGAATTAAAGGAAAAGATTAATGATTTTGAGAAAACTGCACGTGAATCCTATAAGGCTATACTTAATAATTACTTGTTTTACTGCTCTATTTTCCCCTCGGAAAATAAGGATTTTCCTGATGTTAAGTGTCGAACGGTCCCTATATTGGATGACTTAACAAAGCTTGAGGTATTCGTTCGAGAAAAACCAACTTTTCAGCGAATTATTACGCTCGCGCGTTACTCTATCCGGTTCAGTGAGAAAGAGTTTGGTTCGACTCAACACTCGTACGAATGGGATCGATTGAAGGCCCTTGCATCTGAAATGATTTCAATGGCTCACTCTAATTGTCCACGAGTCAACCATCAAAACGTACGTTGGCAAATAAACGTAGCATTGATTCAAGGTCTTAGGTCCGAATACACAAAAAAATTCGGCCAGCGTATTTAAGGCTGGTGACCCAGCTTAGAAGTCTTCTTCGTCGTTAAACATAGTAATTATATGACACGCCATAAAGACGTTTATTCCGTGGAATAATGAATTTTTATACATTTCTAGGCCTGCATTAAGGCGTCGTCAATGTCATAATTGGACCAGACTGCCTTGACATCTTCGAGGTCGTCGAGGGTTTCGGTGAGGCGGAGGACCTGCTTGACGACATCGGGATCGGTGACGGTGACGAGGGTGTTGGGAATATAGGCCAGCTCGGAGCTATCCGGCTCGATGTTCTTTTCGTTGAGAGCAGAAGAGACGGAGTCGAATTCGGTGATTTCGCAAACGACTTCGAAGTGGTCGCCTTCATTGAGGATGTCTTCGGCACCAGCTTCGATTGCGACGTCCATCAACGTTTCTTCGTCGGTTTTTTCTGAATCGATGATAAACTGGCCCTTGCGCTGGAAATTGAACGCGAGTGCACCGGGTCCGGCAAGGTTACCACCACACTTGGTGAAGGTGCTGCGTACTTCCGAGGCTGAGCGGTTCTTGTTGTCCGTGGTGACTTCGACCATGATGCCGACGCCGCCTGGGCCGTAGCCTTCGTAGACCAATTCCTCATAAACCACACCGGGCAGCTCGCCGGTGCCCTTCTTGATGGCGCGGTCCACATTATCGGCTGGCATGTTGGAAGCCTTGGCCTTTTGCATGACCATGCGCAGGCGCGGGTTAAACAACGGGTCGCCGCCGCCGTCGCGCGCAGCAATGGTCAGCTCCTTGGAGATGACACTAAAGATTTTGCCACGTTTGGCGTCGATGGCCGCTTTGTGGCGCTTGATGGTGGCCCATTTGGAATGTCCGGACATGGTATCTACGGGGTTTTCTGGTTTTCTCTGATAACTTTAGCGTGCGACTTTCAATGAAAAAAGATTTTAGCGCTTCTTCTTACCGCCTTTTTTCGGAGAGTTGGCGTTCGCTGCCTTCTTTTTAGCAGGTTCCTTGGCGGGAGTTACGTCGATGACGCCGTCTTTGGGGGCGTCGTCGCGCTTGCGGTTGGTCAGCCATTGCTGGAGGATGGAAATACAGTTCTGGACGGTCCAGTAAAGGACGAGGCCGGAAGGAAACTTATAACAGAAGGCCAGGAAGATCAGCGGCATGAACTGGAAGATCTTCCGTTGCATGTTGTCCGTGGTCGGAGTAGGGGTCATCCGCATTTGGACAACCATGGCTGCGCCCATGAGCAGCGGCATCAGGTGGAACCAGTCCGGCATGAAGGGCAGGGTGTCCGGCACGGATAGGTCCTTGATCCACAAGAACGGCGAAAAACGCAGGTCCGACGAAGTCCGCAGCATGTAGAACAGTGCGAAAAAGATCGGGATTTGGAGGACAATGGGCAGACAGCCAGCGGCTGGATTGACCTTGTTCTCCTTGAAGAGCTTCATGGTCTCCTGCTGGAGCTTGGTTGGGTTGTCTTTGTATTTCTCCTGTAGCTCCTTCATCGGGGCTTGGATTTTGCCCATGGCCTTGGCAGACTTTACCTGCACTTGCGTGAGCGGCCACAGGAGTGCCTTGATGAAACAGGTCAGCAGGATGATCGAAAAGCCCCAGCCCCAAGTCGGTGCGACGTGGACAAGTATGCCGTGGATGCCTACCAGCGCCCAGAGCAGGATCTTGCTGATGCCGCCGAAGAAGCCGAACTGCATGATCTCGTCTTGGTTTTGGCCCAGTGTGTTGAGGCGAAAATATTCCTTGGGGCCAACGTAATAAGAGGCGCGGATCGATTTTTGCTCGCCGACTGGAACGCTGCCCAGATCGAATTCCATGGCACCGGTCATGCCCATTTGCAGGTCTGGGTCTTCAATGCTTTCACCTAAGTCGATCGGTTTGGCGAAGATGCCCGATCCAAGGGCGTCGGTTGGGGTGAGCACCGAAGTGAAAAACTGGTTCTTAATAGAAACCCAGACGATTTCTCCGCCAGCATTGTCCATACCTTCGTAGAAGGCGTCGCGTTCCGGGCTGGCACCCATGCCCATAAAGCCTTTGGAGCCAGTGAACTTGGACATCTTGATGAACTCGGCGTCGCCAGCCGCGTAATAACCGAAGTTCAGGAATTCTTTGCGGACATCGCCCTTGGTCGGAGGCGCCGAGCCGACGTTGAGGAACATCGCTTCCAGCGGGAGGGGTTTGTCGCTCTTATTAATGAAATGCGTGTCGTGCTGGATGACGTAGGGGTCTTGCTCTCCGCCTTCCTTGGTCAGCACGTAATTACGGACGATCGCGCCGCCACTGGCATCTTGATAGGCAAACTGGATGACACCAGCTACTTTATCGATTTTGGTGACGGTGAAGTCGGGCGCAAACTCGTCGGGTACGCCATCACTATCGAGGTTCATGCTGATGGCCAAGGCTGGCTTTTCAGAGCCAGCACCAAAAATGTAAGGCTCCTCGCTGTTGAGGGTGGCGGGGTATTTCAACCGGCCGTCGGGCATCGTGTCGGTAAAGGCCACGTGCTTGATCGCGCCGCCCTTGCTGGTAAAGGTCACACGAATGTGCTCATTGGCCAAGTCGTAGGTTTGCTCGGGCAGATCGGATTCTGGAGCTGCCACAATGGCTGGCTCGGGGAGATCTGCGGCGGCAAAGACGCTGCGTGTTTCGCCACCAGTCGCCTCAGCAACAGACGTCGGCAATGCTTCAGGGTTGGATACAGCTTCCTTGACCTGCTCGGTTTGCGTCAGTTGCTTGCGTTGTTCCTCGGCCGCGCGCTGCTTCGTGCGCATGTCCTGGCTCATCAGGAAGATTGCCGCCCCTATGAGCAGTACTCCGAAAATGGTGTTCTTTTTATCCATGAGAAAATGCGCCGGAAAACCGGCGCTGGTGAAAACGGACTAGGGAAACGCTTTCCTGCCTAGCTTCAATGCTTATTTTTGTGCCGTTTTTGCCGTAGAGCGGGCATTTGGGTGGTGAAAGTAACTGGCTCTCTTGCAGGCGCAGAGCCACAGGGCCATGATGAGTGGTGTCTGGAAGGTAGATTTAATCGCTGAAAAGATGAAATTTATTCTACAGACAGACGGTTGTGAGCTTTGTGCCTCTGCCGATAAATAATTGGGTTTGGCAGCTACTCGGGGGCAGGGTCGTGGCCACCGGGGTGCCAAGGGCCACACTTGAGGATGCGTTTTGTTGCGAGCCAACTACCTTTTATAAAGCCGTGACGCAGAAGGACGATTCGTGCGTATTCAGAGCAAGTGGGCGAAAAACGACATCCACCCGTTGGGCCGAACAAGAGGCGTTTCAGTGGGGAAAGGGTCAATTGGTAAAGCCGGATGAGTGCGGCGGCGAACCGGGCTGGCAGGCTGGCAGGGGGGGGGGTCACGGGGAGGCTTCTTGCTTGGCCCAGCGTTTCACTGCACGCGCGGCAGCGTCCCGCACACGTACTTCCAGTTCGGGCAAAGTCTGGGTGAGTAGCTCTTTACGTGCGACAAAGAGGACATCGCAGTGGGCCGGTAAATGGGTTTGGTTTAGGCGGAAGGCCTCTCGTAGTAAGCGTTTGGAGCGATTGCGCTGGACTGCGCCACCCACTCGGCGGGACGCAATGACGCCCAAGCGGCGACAGGGGCGTGCGAGCGGGTCCATTGGCGGTAGCACGCGGCACAGGAAGGCTGGGCACTCATAGCGAAGGCCAATTCCACGTTCACGGTCAAATTCTCGCCGTTTGCGCATACGTTGCCACGGGCGAAGCCGGAAGTCCTGATTATCTGCAGGGGAGGTCATTGGAAAGAATTGGCGGTAGCCGCATCAAATGCGTCAGCCTTCTTTAAATGAAAGCTGGTACTCGGGACAGGGGTCGAACCTGCACGTCCTAAGACACTGGAACCTAAACCCAGCGCGTCTGCCAATTCCGCCACCCGAGCAGTCAGAAAGAGAAGTGTTTTAGTCGTTGAAACGAGTTTGTCAATACGGGCTTCGCACGTATTAAGGCTGAATTTTCGGCGAATCTGGCTCGTCTACGTATGGCTGGCTGATCTGGGCTAGCGTTGTGCGGCCCGCTCGCTTCGCAATGCGGAGCAGCTTAATGAAGATTTGTGCGGTGATAAAGGCGTCTCCGGCGGCAGTATGCCGGTCATGCGGGTCCACACCAAAACGACGGCAGAGGCCATCGAGGGAGAAATCCCGCGAACGAGCGAAATCGGCGGAGGCGTCCATTGTTCGCTTGAAGGGGACATTGGTTTCTCCGGCATCGAACATGCCATCACGCTCCAAGTGGAGGGTGAGGTCCATGGTATCGAGCCAGCGGTTGTGGAAATCCAGGCCGAAGCGACGCAGGCAAGCCTGGCGGATAACTTCCACGTCAAAACCAATATGGTGCCCAACGATGACGCCGTCTCCCAGGTATTTGAGTAATCCAATCAGTGCCTCGGCTTCGTCCAACCCGTTTTCGGCCGCTTCTTCGGCAGTGATGCCGTGGATGACGACCGAGGAGGTGTTGTAAGCGATTTTGAGCAGGGCCTCGTATTGGTCCTCAATAATGATCTGACCATCTTCCACGGCGACGGCACCGATGGTGATGATGGAGTCTTTTTGGGGGTTCAGCCCGGTGGTTTCGCAATCAAGCGACACAAAGCGGACTCGGCTGACGAGGGAATCGTCGGTCCAGGTTGTGGTGAAGGCTTCGCGATAGCCTTGGATTTCGTCTTCGTCTCCGAACAGGCTCATGAAAGTGTCTTCCCTTCGAGGTGAAAGTATTCCGTGGCGAATTCCATCAGGCGAACCACGGTTTTAAAGATAGCTTTGCAGCGCTGCACTTCGCCGCGGGGTAGTTCATCGGGTTTCACATATTGTCCGTCGTCTCCCCGGCGTAGGCCCATACGGGTTTGCAGGCGGATGGCGTGGCTGAACGCTTCGGCGGCTTCCTCAAAGAGCTCACGGTGTTCGATCAGGTGACGGCCAACGCGCTTAAAACGTAGTGGGGTAAAGGTGGAGTCTTCGAGATTCAGCTTGAGCGCAAAGACGCGGGCCGTGTCGACCAAGGGCAGTAGGGCGTGGAGTTTGGTGTCGATGCTGCTCCAGAGGGTGCCGGATTGGTCCATCACCGAGTCACGGAAGATCGTGATCGGGGGAAGGTTGTCCAGGGCATCATTTGCCAGCAACGGCATGAAATTGGGATTATCATGAATGCAGGCCTGAATGTGGGTGCGCAGTTCATCAAGCAAGCTGGAGTCGCCATAAACGCATCGGGCGTCAAAGTAGGGCGTTAGCGCTAAAATGTTATTTTCGACTGGGTAGGCAATCCACTGATGATAGCGCTCTTTCCAGACGCTGAGCGTTCCGCGCCATTGTGGGTTGGTGGCCATGCGGCCATTGGGATCGAGCGAGAAACCACACGGGGCGAGCATGGCGGTGATCTCGGTCGCCAAGCGGGCGAACCAGATTTCTGCATCATCGCCTTCCGCTCCGGCGGGCAATTCATCGTAGACCATAGCGCTGCGCTGAGGGGAGCGGAGCAGACGTTCTTTGCGGCCCTCACTGTGCATGGCCAGCCAGCACCATTTGGCCTTGGGTTCGATCATGCCTTCGGCCAGTAGTTTTTTGCGCGAGAGGCGTACGGCTTGTTCCAAAACGGCACCATCGACTTCGGCAATGAAATCCGCCAGCCAGTAAACTTGGGCATCACCTTCGATATAGTGCAAGAGCAGTTCGTCGGCGCGGTCGCGCAAAATGGCCAGCGAGTGGGCGTTTTCGGCTACGGATATTTCTTTGGCTAGAAAAGTAGGGATGCTCCCGTGGAGCATTTGGATGGAGCGGTCGCTGATAATGCCTACCACGGGCGTATTTGTCGTGCCATCCTCCGTCACGATGAGGTGATGGAGGCGGTGGTGGAGCATTTCCAGGATGAGCTGCCCGGCGCTCATTCCAGGGCGCACTGTAATGAGTGAGGTGGTGGTGATCGCGCTGGCAGCGGCGTCAACGGGCACGGCACCAGTGGCGACGCGGGCTGACAGGTCGGATTCAGTAATGATACCCAACGGGCGCATTTGATTGTCTACTGCAACAATCGCTTCTTGTAGGCCAGGGGCGAGCCGCTTGGCCACGATGTGGATGGGCTCGTCTAGCCGGAAGGTGAGCAGTCGGTTGGAAGCGCGCTCATTGACTGGGCCGGACTTCTGGAGCCAGTGGGCTGGGCGTTCGTCAATGCCTCGCGCATTATCTGGCGTGGAGGAGGTGTTGCGTCGTGGCTTAAAGCCTTCGCCAAAGTATTCGCGGAAGTAATCACCAACTTCTTCGTATTTTTCGCCGACTTCGCGCAGCAGATTCTGGGGAATCGCGTAGATAATGGTGTCTCCAGCCGTTTTAACGGTGCAGCGATAGGGGGTGTCAGGCGAGTCAAAGAGGAAGCCCAGCAAATCGCCTTCCACGCGCACATCGATGAGGTCTTCGCCACGAACTGAGCGGCGGAAGAGGTTCACGGTGCCCTTTTGGATAACGAAGGCGTAGCGCCCGCGCTCTTCCCCTTCGGTGTAGACGATTTCTCCGCCTTCGTGAAATTTTACCCGTCCAGTGCCTGCCAGTCTCAGAAGATCGTCCACAGCAATCATGTCAAAGGGTGGGTGTCCTTTCAGGAAATCCGCGACTCGGAGTGAAATGCTGGATGTTTTCATGCGTTGGAAAGGGGCGGTGCGTCAGAGCTTTGGGCGCGAATGTATCCTAAGAGAATTGATGAAACTTACGTGATGAACGTTTGTAAATCGAATTAAAACATAATCACAGCAGTGCATTGGATACAGGACTATTTGCGCAGTCTATTCGAACCTTTTCAGGCGCTTTCAACGTTTATTCTGAACAAGGTACGATAGGGATTAATTAGGGGGTTTCCCGCTGCTGACGGCAGTTTTTTTTGGTGCCAATTGCATAAATGACTATATGTTGGTGCATTTAAACCGATAACCACGGATTGCTATGGAAACTGAAACTCAAGATATCTTCATCATCCTACAGGGATACGCCTTTAACGTTCTTTGGGCGCTCCTTACTTTTTTTGTTGGCAAGTTTGTCGCTAAATTGGCGACGACCATTGCCCGTAAAACCTTGGAGGCTAGGAAAGTTGACGCGACAATCGTCAGTTTCCTGAGCAATGTTCTCTATGCCATTTTAATGGTCATCGTTATCCTGATGGCAGGTGACGAACTGGGCATTGAAACCACGAGCTTAATCGCTGTTTTGGGTGCCAGCACCTTGGCCATTGGCTTAGCTCTTCAGGGCTCGCTGGCCAACTTTGCTGCTGGTTTCATGCTGGTCTTGTTCCGCCATTTCCGAGTTGGTGACTTTATCGAAGCAGGTGGTGTGGCCGGTATCGTGCTAGAAATCAAAATCTTCGACACAAAGATGCGCACCGGAGACAACAAGGTTATCATTGTGCCTAACGGCCAAATCCTTGGCGGCCCGATTACGAACTATTCGGCGATGGAAACGCGTCGTTTGGACCTCGTGGTGGGCGTCAGCTACGATGACGACATCCGCAAGGTGAAGGAAGTGCTTACGGACATCGTTGCCAGCGACCCTGGAACACTCGCTGAGCCTGAGCCTACCATTGGTCTGCTTGAAATGGCCGATAGCTCGGTCAACTTCGCGGTCCGTCCATGGGTCAATACCGGTGATTACTGGGTTGTCTTTTTCCGTCTCCAAGAGTCGATCAAGCTTCGTCTGGACGAGGAAGGCATCTCGATCCCTTATCCGCAGCGCGACGTCCACATGCTCACGACAGAGAAAAAGCCCGCCTAAGGCGTTGGCCATTCTTTTACTTTCAATCAGCGGTTCCGGAAACGGAGCCGCTTTTTTTGGCCAACTTACGCCAGTCAGTCAGGATTATGGCGACTTTTTTTCTGGGGCTTTTTCCTTTTCACTGGTTTCTGAGAGCTGATGAAGCGCATCTGCGGAGGAGAAAAAGCCTTTCAGCTCTTCCGAATCAGTGAAGCCAGTCGATGGGTTTGAACTCGATGTGACCGTTGCTTGATAGTCATGGATTGCATTTACCAACTCAGATGATGGCGTAAGGGACTTGGTGGGCGTATCGACAGGCTTCTCCGAATGATAATACTCCAGAACGTCCGATTCGACGAGGTCGGGGTTGCCAACCAGTCGGATGCTTTCGCTGTTACTGATTGAGATATCACTCAGCTGGGAGGTGGCTGTTTTAGCTTTATCCCGCTGGCTCTGGGCTTGTTCGTGCCAAATGTAGCTGCCGCCAAGCACGATGACAATGGCCAGTGTGGCCAGCTTCAGTGGGAGAGGGAAGGAAGAAACATGATCAGCCATTGGGTACGCACAGATCGTAATAAATAGTCACCCAGTCGAAAAGAAAAATCATACCGGGTTATTCCTTCGGTTGCGAGTAGCAGCATCGTCGGAGCATGGGTAGGTTGACACGTGTGATTGTGACCGGTTCCCATTAATGTGATGTCCAACTTCGGTTGACTAAGCCTCGGCCTCGGCGGTGTCTTGTCTATGCCAGGCATAAAAGCACCACGCCAGCAGACTCAGGGAGACACCCATGTTGACCACTTTCATGATCAGTCCGCCCAAAATCTGATCTTGCAGCGGATCGAGATCGATCACCCGCGGAGCCCATTCGTACGTCGGGTAGAGCACCGTTTCAGACAAAGTCAGGAACCCAAATACGGGTAGTTGCCCGATCATCAGCAAAAACAAATACAGCATGCGCGGCCCGTAGCCAATCGGTGGTACGCGGGTCGAGGGGCTGATTATCGGCCACCACATCATCAGTGCGGGGATGAACATGCACCAGTGCTCCAGCACGTGGACGTCTTTTTGCTGCAAGGCCAGCTCGTAGAGCGACGGGATGTGCCACAAAGTATAGAGAAACGTAAACGTTAGCCACGCGGTGAAGGGGTTAACGAGCACCTTGATCGGCTTGCGGATGATCGCCGGGGCGAGCAGCCAGTCCGCCAGCCACGTCGGCAACCCCCGGATCAGCAGAGGTGGCACGAGATAGATCAACAGCATGTGCTGCACCATGTGGGCGGAAAACAGAAAGCTCTCGCCCCATTGGTCGAGCGGCGAGCCCACCGTCAGGTAGCCAGCGCCCAGACCGAGGTAAAACCAGATGGATTGCCGCATGGGGAATCGCTCACCCGGTGCAATACGGTCACGCCACGGCCCCGTCGCTAGGGCATAAAGCCAGCCAGCGCCAATAATGAGCAGGAGCAGAAAGGGCTCCGTGTGCCAATGCAGCGGAATGGGCATAAAAGCGGAATCTCACGCCTTTTTCATGGAACGTCAAACTTTGGCGTGATGGTATTCGATCTAGATAATATACGCCTCAGACTCCATTGACTTAATCCATCTGCAAAGCACATGCTTTAATCTTTCATTTTTTAATCTTTAATCTTTCGGCATCAGCGCCAACACTCCGCGAAATTTTTTGAATTTTAGAACCCGACCATGCCTAAGCGTACCGACTTAAAAACCATCCTGATCATTGGCTCCGGCCCCATTGTAATTGGCCAGGCCTGTGAATTTGACTACTCTGGTGCTCAAGCCTGCAAAGCTCTGAGAGAGGAGGGCTACCGTGTTGTGCTGGTAAACTCCAATCCGGCCACGATCATGACCGATCCAGACTTTGCCGATGCGACCTATGTTGAGCCGCTGACGCCACAAATTCTGGAGAAGATTATCGAGCGCGAAAAGCCCGATGCACTGCTGCCGACTCTTGGAGGCCAGACTGGGCTCAACCTTTCGCTCCAGTTGGCTAAGCTGGGCATCCTAGAGAAATACGGTGTCGAGCTGATCGGTGCCAAAGAAGAGGCCATCAACCGCGGCGAAAACCGCAAGTTGTTCCGCCAGATCATGCTCGATATCGGCTTGGATATTCCCCAGAGCCAGACGGTTGAAACACTGGAAGAAGCGCGTACCGCAGCATCGGAGATTGGTGCATTCCCGCTCATTATCCGCCCTAGCTTTACTCTGGGTGGTACTGGCGGTGGCATTGCCTATAATCGTGAGGAATTCGACCGCATGGTCGCCTATGGCCTCGATGCATCCCCCGTCACCGAAGTCCTGATCGAAGAGTGCCTTCTTGGCTGGAAGGAATTCGAGATGGAAGTCATGCGTGACCACAAGGACCAGTGCGTCGTCATTTGCTCCATTGAAAACTTTGACCCGATGGGCGTCCACACGGGGGATTCCATTACCGTCGCCCCGGCGATGACCCTTTCCGACAAGGAATACCAGCTCATGCGTGACGCGTCGTTCGCAGTCATCCGCGCCATTGGCGTGGAAACGGGTGGCTCGAATATCCAGTTCGCCATCAATCCCGAGAATGGCCGGATGATCGTTATCGAGATGAATCCCCGCGTGTCGCGTTCCTCGGCGCTGGCGTCCAAGGCCACGGGCTTCCCCATCGCCAAAATCGCCGCCAAGCTCGCGGTCGGCTATTCAATGGATGAGCTGCGCAATGACATTACGCGGGAAACTCCGGCCAGCTTCGAGCCTACCATTGACTACGTGGTCACCAAAATGCCGCGTTTCGCCTTCGAGAAGTTCGTTGGTGCTGACCAAACGCTGACGTCTTCCATGAAGTCAGTCGGTGAGGCGATGGCCATTGGCCGCACATTCAAGGAAAGCTTCCAGAAGGCCCTCCGCTCATTGGAAATCGGCTCGCGCGGCTTTGGCGGCGGCGGCAAATACGGTATCGGAGATCTGCCGAGCGACATCGAGATCCGCGCTGGTCTGGCCAAGCCTACCATGGAGCGCGTGTTCTACATTCGCTACGCCATGCTCGCGGGCTTCTCGATGGAGGAGATTTTCAACTTCACCAAGATCGACCCGTGGTTCCTGCATCAGCTCCGCGAAATCGTGGATATTGAGAACGCACTATTCGTCGCCAAGCTCTCCGGGATGACTCCTGAGCTGCTCCGTAAGGCCAAGGAAAGCGGCTTTAGCGACGTGCAGCTCGCCCACATCCTCAATACCAAGATTCGCAACGTCAAAAAGCTCCGTGAGGATTGGGACGTTAAGACGGTCTATCGCCTGGTTGATACCTGTGCGGCGGAGTTCGAGGCTTACACCCCTTATTATTATTCCACCTACGGCCTCGAAAATGAGATCGTTAAGTCTGACACCAAAAAGGTAATGATCATCGGCGGCGGGCCGAATCGGATCGGGCAGGGGATCGAGTTTGACTACTGCTGCGTCCATGCCAGCTACGCCCTGCGCGAAGCCGGCTACGAGACCGTCATGATTAATTCCAACCCGGAAACCGTCTCCACGGACTATGATACCTCCGACCGCCTGTTCTTCGAGCCGCTGACGCTGGAAGACGTGCTTGAGGTCTATCATCAGGAAGGTTGCATGGCTGCCATCGTGCAGTTCGGGGGGCAGACGCCGCTTAATCTCGCGACGCAGCTCAAGGAAAATGGCGTGAACATCATCGGCACCTCGCCGGAGATGATTGACGCCGCCGAAGATCGCGAGCGTTTTAAGCAAATTTTGGACCGTGTCGGCCTGAAGCAACCGCGCAATGCGACCGCCCTCGCGCCTGAGCAGGCTTACGAGTTGGCTGGCGAGATTGGTTTCCCGATTCTCCTTCGTCCGAGCTTCGTCCTTGGCGGTCGCGGCATGTTCATCGTGTATGACACCGACGAGCTCAAGCGCGTCATCCGCGAAGCCTTTGACGCTGCGCCGGGTCATCCCGTCCTCATCGATAAGTTCCTCGAAGATGCGATTGAGCTGGACGTGGACGCCATCAGTGACGGCGAAACCGTTGTCATCGGTGGCATGTTGGAGCACATTGAATACGCTGGCGTGCACAGTGGTGACGCCGCCATGGTCATGCCGCCTCATACGCTCTCCAAGGAGATGCTGGACACCGTCCGCACCGCGACCTTCGCCTTGGCTCGCGAGCTGGAAGTCATCGGCCTGATGAACGTCCAATACGCGATTAAGGACGACGAGCTGTACATCCTTGAGGTCAACCCGCGCGCCTCGCGCACGGCACCCTTTATTTCCAAGGCAATCGGCAAGCCGCTGGCAAAATATGCTGCGCGCGTAATGGCGGGTGAGAAGTTGACGGACATTGGTTTTACCGAGGAAATCGTGCCTCATTTCTGGGCAGTCAAGGAGTCGGTGTTCCCGTTCATCCGTTTCCCCGGCGCCCCAATTACGCTGTCGCCGGAAATGCGCTCCACTGGAGAAGTCATGGGGCTGGACCACAATCTCGGCTTGGCGATTGCCAAGAGCCAAATGGCCGCGCAGCCTGCATTGCCAACCGAAGGCAACGTGTTCCTCTCTGTTCGCGACAAGGATAAGCCTCGTGCGATTGAGTTGGCTAAAGAACTCGTGGCCCTCGGTTTCAAATTGCATTCGACATCGGGCACCGCGAAAGTGCTCGAAGAAGCAGGCCTCCCCGTGAAGCGCTTGTTCAAGCTGAGTGAGGGTGCCCGCCCCAATGTGATTGACATGCTCAAGAACAATCAGATGAGCCTGATCATCAACACGCCCAGTGGCCAGACTCCGCGTCTCGACGAAAATCAGATTCGCGAAGAGGCCGTGCTGCGCAAAGTTTGTATCATGACGACGCTCAGCTTCGCCGAAGGTGCCCTCAACGGCATTAAGGCTCTGAAGGAAGTTCCGCTCTCAGTCCGTTCGCTGCAAGAATTCGCCCAAGAGCTTTAGCTCACGCCCTTGGCGGAGTAGTTAAATATTCGTCGTTCAAGTCCTGGCAGTGCACAGCCCTGCCAGGATGTTGTCGGGTTACTTGAAAGTTCTGCCTCCCAATGGCAGCGCTATTCGCGCTCCATGGAGGTGATGACCTTGGTCTTGTCCTCGATCGATGTGATGATGGGCTTGCCGCCAATCGTTAAGGCCATCTCCATGTGTTGCTCTTGCTTGACCGTGCCAATGCCAGGTGCCAGCCAGTTGGTTTCCTTGATCTTACCGTCTTGAATGTTGAGGGTCTGCGAGCCGCTGTTGATCACGCCTGTAATGGTGCCCGTAACCTTGTAGCGCAGCACATTTTCCAGCTTGCCCAATGCGGTGTCGAGGGTGACGTATTCATAATCCGAACTGGTGGTGCTGATCTTCATGCCTTTCATGGACATGGTTGATTGGAAAGGCTCACCCGCTTTGACCTTGTTGAAGTCAATCAATACGGAGGGGTCAGAATACAGCGCGTCTTTGTTAAAGGGTACACCGTCTGGAAGCTGGCCATAATTTAAAACGGTTTGGCCTTTTTCCGAAAAGAGAATGTTCAGGCTGTCGTGAGATTCGCCGCCAGACATCTTGCTCTTTTGGGACACATTCTGTTGAAGAATCAAGGCACCTTCCGTCGTGAACTCCGGGTAGATATTATCCACGATAGTCTCGGATGATGTCCCGCTGATTTCGTCGACCTGTTCGCCTTCGAGCAGGACGAAGCGCCGCGTTTTCTCAATCTGGTAATTCCAGACGACTCCCTTTTCAATCGGGAAGTATTTCTCGATTTGAGCGTTCAGAGAGACGACGAATGGTAATAGCCCCAGCAGAGCCAAGCAGGATTTCATTTATCAAAGGTAAGCGTAGGCGCGTACGTTTAGCAAGGCCAGAGGCGGGTACAAAAAAGGGGTGGATTGATTGACTCGCTGATTCAGTCATTAGCTGGGTCAAGAGTAAGCCGAGCGTCGGTTAAACCCTGTCTCTGGGCACAACAACGGCGTAGTTGGCAGGCAACTACGCCGTGTTTTCGGCAAAAGAATTGTTGGGTGATGTTTACGCAGGGATGCCAGCTGGCGCAGCCCCGGGCAGGCCGTCATTATCGTCATCTTCCTCTGCCTTCTTACCCTTGACCGGAGGTTTTTCCTCGGCAGGTTCTTCGCTGGGCGGGGAGATGTTGTTAATGACGGGTGAGCGGATTTCCCCGAATTTTAGAATCTCATGAACGTGCTTGCCTTCGATGGTCTCGAATTCCAGCAGAGCTTCACCGATCGTTTCCAACTGTTTGCGGTATTCCTCGACGATCTGCGCAGCGCGCTTGTATTGCGTGTTCAGGATCTTCTGAATTTCGTAGTCGATCTTGCGCGCGGTTTCTTCGGAATAATTCTGGTTCCGGGTAATTTCTTTGGCCAAGAAAATATGGTCTTGGTTGTCGCCGAGAGCCACCGGGCCGATGTCGCTCATGCCCCAGTCACAGACCATTTGGCGGGCAATTTGCGTCGCCTGCTTGATGTCACTGGAGGCACCGTTGGAGAAGTCGCCGGTTTCGAGTTCTTCCCCAATACGGCCCGCCATGGCAGAGCAAATCATATTGAGCAAATCGTTTTTGGAATGCCCAAGGATTTCCTTGATCGGCGTGTACATTGCCATACCGAGTGCGCGACCACGCGGAAGAATGGTTACCTTGTGCAGCTCGACATTTTTGTCCTTGAGGACGGCTTGCACGAGGGCGTGCCCTGCTTCGTGGAATGCGATTGAGCGCTTGTCCGCCTCATCCATGACCTTGCGGCGCTCGCGGCCGTAGGCAATTTTGTCGCGCGCCTCTTCGATGTCAGCAGAGTCGACTTCAGACTTATCACGACGGGCAGCCACCAAGGCACCTTCATTAAGCAGGTTGGCAAGGTCGGCACCTGAAAAACCAGCGGTGCTGCGGGCGACGCGGGTCATGTCAACATCGCGGCTCATCTTAATCTTCTTGGCGTGAACCTTGAGGATTTCTTCGCGGCCACGGAGGTCGGGCAGGTCGATCAACACTTGGCGGTCGAAACGGCCAGGGCGAAGGAGCGCCTTGTCGAGCACGTCGGGGCGGTTTGTTGCCGCGATGATGATGACGCCTTCGTGGCCGTCAAAGCCATCCATCTCAACCAGCAGCGAGTTGAGCGTTTGTTCGCGCTCGTCGTTGCCACCACCGAGACCGGCACCACGTTGGCGACCAACGGCGTCGATTTCGTCAATAAAGACAATACAAGGGGCGTTTTTGCGGCCTTGCTCAAACATGTCGCGGACACGGGCAGCGCCTACGCCAACAAACATTTCCACGAAATCCGAGCCGCTAATGGAAAAGAAAGGCACGTCTGCTTCGCCAGCAACTGCCTTAGCAAGAAGCGTTTTACCAGTGCCGGGAGGGCCAACCATCAGCACGCCCTTGGGCACTTTACCACCGATCTTCTGGAATTTCTTGGGATCGCGGAGGAAGTCCACCACTTCGGCAACTTCTTCCTTGGCCTCATCACAACCAGCCACGTCCTTGAAGAGGAAACGGTCCTTGTCGCGGGTAAGCAGCTTGGCGCGGCTCTTGCCGAAGGACATTGCACCCTTGCCGGCCATCTTGAGCTGGCGCACAAACAGGAAGTAAATCAGGCCAATGATGATCAGGAAGGGTAGCAGGTTGACGAGGATTTCCATCATCACCGTGCTCGCTGGCTTCGGGAAAACTTTATAAGGTGCGTCTGGCCGGGTCAGTTGGTCGTAGGACTCATCCGTCAGACGACCAGCACACGTAAATGGAAGGAGCTCAGGATTATCTGTCTGTTGTGGGATTTTATCGACCTTGGAAGAGGTTGACGTCGACTCGCTTTTCGCTTCGGCGTCTGCTTTGGTTGGCTCTGGTGCCTTATAGTCAGGGTTTTTCAGCTTACCCCACATGGCATACCACTGCGGGCCGCCGCTGGGGTCAGACTTTAAATACAGCTCTGCCAACTCGCCAGAATCTGCTTTTTTCATCAACTCGGTCACGGTCAGGTTCTCGGAACCTGTCGGTTGGCCGGGTGACAGCTTCCAAAGCATCACGATCGCTGAAATGACCACCAGCCAGATGATGATCATTTTTGGATGAAATGATCCTGGTGGCGGATTTTTTGTCGCGTCGTCGCGGTTGTCGTCTTTATCGCTCATTATTAGGTAAAAAGAAAGTTAATCATCCGTTAGAATGCTCGGTAAGTCAACCACAGAGCCGATTTGCATTCAGAACCTACCCGGCAGGACTCGCTGGGTGGCAATCCAGGGACCCAAAGTATGTCCCCGCCGCCATCACAGACCACTGGAAGCCGTTTTCGTTCCCTTTCGGGGATTTTGCGGTCGGTAAAACAATCCTGCAGTTTGCGCGAGCCGGGACAGCCGAGCGGTCGGTAACGATCACCGGGTTGCCAGAGACGGACTTGTAGTTGCATGGCTTCGGCGACTGCGCCGCCTAGGTAGACGCTTTCGGTCTCCGGAAAATTTCCTGCGCGAATGGCTGTCCGGAGCGTTGGGTTAAGTTTAGCAGTGCGGAGCTGGAGCCAACGGCGGGCTGGCAAGGCCAAGGCGCTGTCTAAGGTCAAGGTGTGGGGCGTCCAACTGGGCGCGCGGTGGTCGACGATTAATTTGATCACGCCCCGGTCGTCGGCGACGAGAAAACGCGCGTGCCCAATGCTGAAGCGGAGCGGGGCCAGCTCGATCCAGTTATCCAGCAGGTCATCCAATCCATTGGCGGACAAATTTTGGAGTAAATCCTGTCGAGCCAGCCAGCGCAGGAGGGCCCGGCGCCAAAGGGCGCGTGGTTTCCCGCGTAGTGTGAGGGAGCTGAGTGTGTCTTCTTGGGTATCGGCGGGGAAAACGGTTTCCAGCCAAAGGTCGAGTGCTTCGGCATCTTCTTCCAGAAGTTGTCGAGTGCGGGTCGTACCGGCTAAGGCAGTGCCGGGGCTGGCTGCGCTCAGCACTGGCCAAACCTGATGCCGCACGCGGTTGCGGAAAAAGTTGGTTGAGTGGTTGGTCGCGTCCTCCCGCCACTCAATGCCGATTGTGCGGAGGCCTTCCTCGATGAGAGCACGGGGCCAGTTCAGCATGGGCCGAATGTGGACGGGGCTCTTGCTGGTTGGTTGGCTAACGGGCCGTGGCGCGGCGAGGCCCTCCGTCCCGGACCCACGGCAGATGCGCATGAGCAGGGTTTCGGCAATGTCGTTGGCGTGCTGGCCCAGACAGATGAACGAGCAGCCGGATTCGGCAAAAAAATTCAGACGGGCGTTGCGGAGTTCATTTTCGCCAACGTTGGCGTCGGGCGCGGGTGGGGCAGCTTGGCCGGCGTGAAACGCTAAGCCCAATGCTTGGGCAACTTCGCGCACGAATTCAGCATCGGCTGCCGCCGCTTCTCCACGTACTCCGTGATTAAAGTGCAAGACACGCAATTGGCTACGGCGCTTGGGGTAGCGAGCCCACAGAAGCAGTAGCAGGGCGAGGGAGTCTGCCCCACCCGAGCAGGCAACGCCCCAGCTCACAGCGAATTGATTGAGCACGTGGGTGGTAGCGGGGTGCAGGGATTCTGTTTGCCAGTGTTCCGCTAGCCGCTGGGCCTGTTGATACCAATCGGGCACGATCTTCAAACTATACACGAATACAGGATGCGCGCCGCAAAAAGTGACGCTTCGCAGTGGTTTGGCGAAAATTTAACAAGCTGGCTTGCCAGCGGGTGGTGCTTAGTCGGCTGCCAAATCGAGCAATTCCTTGTCCCGGGCTGCCCGAACGGCGTCCACAATGGCGATGCCAACGAGGTCCATGCCAGCTAGTTGTTGGAAGCGGCTTTCAAACTCATCACGCTCTTCTTCGGTGAAAATCTTACGCTGGAGCCGGCAGGCCAAGACCAGAGCGAGTAAAGCGGCTTCTTCAGGCGCGGGGATGGCTTCCGGGTCCAAAACGAGGTCGCGGATCTGTTTAACCACGTCTTGGCGGAGGCGATCGTCAGCCTGTGGATAGATGGGGGAGTCGCGGCGGATGAAGAATATCTTATCCTTACGGTCCAGCACTTCTTCGTCTACCAAATGCTCTAAGGTTTTACTAACCAATAGCTTGCCTTGTAGGGCGAGGCGTCCAATCGCTTTGCGAAATGGGATTTCTTTGTCCCCTTCGCGCACGACTTGGAGCGCGGAGTTGAGCAGCGGCCGTTGCGGGTACTGTTCCTTAAGAATGATGATGCTGTTTGCGTCAGAATCGATGACATTGCGGAAAGTCAGCTCCAGAAGGAAGGCACCAGCCAAGCCAATCTCCAGCGACTTGCGCGGAAGGGCGTGAAATTTCCCCGTTTTGGGGTCCAGGGCGAGGATGATTAACTGCTCGGCAAATGTCATGGAGGCAGTGAAGCGGTTTTCGGGCAGCGCGGAAAGACAAAATCCATTTCATCGATACTAAATGAATAATGCAGTTCTTACTTGCCTGTTGTCATTAAATATCTCATACATGCCCTGTTTTTACTGAGAAAAAGCGTCCGGACCAACATCTTCGGGGGCGGCTTTTCAGTTAAGACTGGGCGTTTAGCCCGCAGTGAACTTGGTTCGGGGCGCCGGAATCCAGTTCGTTATCCTCCGGCGCTGAACAAGAAAAGAATTAAGACAGTGGACATATACGTTGGGAACATTCCCTACGATCTATCTGACGAAGAGCTGATGAGCCTTTTTGGCCCACACGGCGAAGTTACGTCAGCTAAAGTCATCATCGACCGCGAAACCGGTCGTTCCAAGGGCTTCGCATTCGTCACCATGACGAATGAAGACGAAGCAAACGCAGCAGTGGAGGCCGTAAATGGAGTAGACATCGGCGGCCGGCCTGCAAAGGTCAACATCGCGCGTCCGCGTGAAGAACGACCTCCTCGTCGCGACTTCGGTGGCGGCGGTGGCGGCGGTCGCAGCTTCGGCGGCGGCGGCGGCGGCGGTCGTAGCTTCGGCGGCGGCGGCGGCGGTGGTCGCGGCGGCTTCGGCGGCGGCGGTGATCGTCGTGGCGGCGGTGGCGGCGGTCGCGATCGTCGTCCTTACTAATCCCCTTGGGCTTACTCCAGCTCAAGTAGCTGTTTACGAGGCGGACAGCCGTTTAAAAGGCTGATCCGCCAATCCATCATTTCAGGAATAACGCCGGCCACACTGGTCGGCGTTAATTGCGTACACATTTCTGCAGGGCCTTGACCAAGAATTCCCGTGTTTGGTCATCAATCAGCCCGTCCGCCCGCTCCGTTCAAGACGGCCCTGGGCAAAATCGCGGCTCACTCATAGCGGAACTCGCCGCTGAACAGGTCGGTGTCCTCTACAATGGGGCCGTGCGATGTATCGATGAACTGAGCTTCTTTGCTCAGGAGCTGGGTGTAGAGCTCGGGGCGACGATCCTTTAAATAGTGATAGGCTGGGGCAGGGTGGGTGCGGCCATAGTAGGCCGGGACGCAGTCCGCGACCAGCAGCGTATCCTGCTCATTGTGTGCGGCGACGAGGATTTCGCCGTGGGGCGAGCAGACCATCGAGTTGCCCCGATAATGCCAGGAATCGCCGTCGCGCGTCTCATAGCCGCAGCGATTCACATAGGCGAAGAACAGATTGTTAGAGTAGGCGTGCGCGGGGAATTGCACTTTGGCCACGTCGGGGTAGGGGACTGCGCTCATACGGCCGTCTGGCAGCCGGTAAAAGGTGTCCGCCGCCGTGGGGCCGGCAATGAGCTTGGCACCTTTCAACGCGAGAATGCGCATCAGCTCGGGGAACTCGCACTCGTAGCAATTGACCACGCCAACCGGGAAATCGTGGATGCGGTGGACGGGGTAATCGCTGTCGCCAACGTCCCAATTGTCGCGCTCCTGCTGGCCGTAAAGGTGGCACTTCTGGTAGCTGTCAAGTAGCTTGCCATGTTCGTCGATCACGGCGATCGAGTCGTAATAATACGCGCGATCCGGGCGGTCGATGCGTTCACCGTAGGAGACGACGATCCCCATCTTCGCGGCCTTGGCAAGCTCGCGGATACGGGTGATGCTCGGTCCGTCGCTGGTCTCGGCGGTCGCGTGTGCCGTCTCGGGATTGTGCGTGTAGCCCTGTAAATAAAGCTCCGGAAACGAGATCAACTGCGCACCATATTGCTTGGCCTTATCCACGGCCATTTCGAGGCGGCGGAGGTTGGCGTCCGTCGCATCGTCGCCGCACGCGCCTTGCGCCTGATAAATCGCCAATCGGATGCCTGCGCCACGCTTGGGCAGCTCATCATAGATCGACGTGCGGACTTGGAGTTTGCGGTACGATGCCTCGACGGTTGGTCCGTGGTTCGGCGTGCCGTCGTTGACGAGGAAACTGGATACATCGGGCATAAGTGAGCGTGCAGGCGTTAATTTACCTTCGTTTTGGATGAGGTAATGTTGTCGACGACGCCATCACGGTCAAAGCCGATGAGGGTCTTTTCTGCAATTGTGGAGTTGTCTTCCTTCCGGGTGTCCTGGTTGTAAATCCAGATTTCCTCGCCAGAGCCTTCGTCAAAGATTTGCAGCGTGGTCGTATAGTAGGCCTTGCCATCGGGCTGGCCCATTTCGCGGATGACGTCGTTGTGGGCGGATGACTGACGGTTGATGCGCTTGCGGCCGCCAAGATTACGTGTGCCCAGATCGCCCTCGTAAGTCGCGCTATAGTAGTAGCCGTTGAGCTTCTCGTCGACGAACTCCAAAGTCATTAAGCGGGCACCGGAGTCCTGTGGGCGGGCGCTGTTAATCTCGACGAAAATGTATTGGAATAGCGTGAAATCGTTGAAGTCGTTGGTGACTTCTTTTTCCACCTTAGGCTCGCCGAACATTTCGAGAGCCTGCTGCTTAGTCGTCTGTCCAAGCTGAAGCGAATTGACGTGCGCGAAGTTGAAGTTGCGGCCCTTGGTCGTTACGCAACCCACCAAAATAGTGAGCAGACTAAGGCTAAGCATTCCCATTAACCAGTGCTTGTTCATGGGACGCAATTTGGCACCCGTTCGAGGACCCGTCGATCTTTTCTTCCAATTAGCACAAGTGCGCCGTGCCCCCCTAACAGGGCACAGCATTGCCCCACCGCCAACAGGATGAAACGGCACCGGGGCAGGTTCATTCTTTGCCGCCGAAAAGTGTATTTTGCCGCCGCCACAATAGGCAGCCAAAAGGTTGCGAAAACCCGGTCTGTGCGGATGACGAATCGCCAAACTTTGCTGTAGTTTCCATTTTTAGGCCCATTTTTCCCAAAAAAGAGCATAAAAGTATCAGTTTTGTTTTCGAGGAATTCGCGGCTAAATCGACGGAATCGCTGACCACAATTGGGCTGGAAGACGTTTTTGGAGAAAAAACCGCGTTTACCCCCCCTTCGCACCAAAAACTACTCCCAGATTCCTTGAGCAAGGAGTTGCTTGGTGGCAGCTTCGGCCCACCCGCGATTGGCTGCTGGACTGGCCGGACTGGGGTGGAGGACCTTGCCGACTTGGTGCGGCTGGTCCCAATTGAGGTCCTTGAGCTTTTGCTCCGCAAAGCCACCCACACCCACTAACCATGCGGGCTGTAGGGCGTCCAAGGCGGCGCGTAGGTGCGCATCACAGGCGGCGTAAAGCGCGTTCGTAGCCTCGGCCTTGAACTTGTCCGGGGTCAGATTACGGCACTTGCCATCGGCCCCATCCAGGAAGAGCAAAGGGCAATAATTAAGCACATAATGCTCGGCAAAAAAGTCATCCGCCGCCCCAAAGCGCTCCATCATAAGCCCCCACAAACGGCGCCCGCTAACCTCGCTTTTGGGACAGGCAAAGCCGTCTACAGGCCGCTTGGGGTGCTCGATTGGGGGCTTGCCCACAGGTGCCTCAATGCCCATCCAGTCACGCACTGCGGCCACTTCACCAAAGGGGGCACCGGTCTGCGCCATGCCGAAAGGGCCGGGATTCATGCCCATCAACACAACGCGTTTTTTCGTCGCCCCAAAGCGCTGAATATACTGTTTATGCGGCTTCCAGGCGTAGTTGAGGGGATTGTAAACGTGCGTTACCGGGGCCTCAAAAGTGATTTGGTCGACGGAATCGCGCAGTGCGATCGCGGCATTTTCCAGTTGTTTGACGATGGTCATGGTCACATGTTGATCGCCATGCGAATGTTGGCGATGGTAGGAATGTTGTGGACGGGCAGCCTGCTGGCAGCAGCAAAGCTGACCTCGATGGGTGATGCCCCAGACTGGTCACGGCTCGATGAATATCAAGCCCAAGTCACCGCCAGTGATTTTCGTTGGCTGCTCGACAGCCATTTTGCCCCTGATGACGCCGCTAAGGACTGGATTACGATCGAGCCCGGTCAGGCCTTAATCAAGCGAGACGCAGGCGATGAAGCCCCTGCCGTGCTCAAATTCCGTGCCTTTGAGGAGACGCCTCCCCCCGTGGGCCGCTACTGGCGAACCCGCACCGAATGGGCCGCTGACAAGGCTGAACTGCCGCTGGCAGGCTTGAAAATCGCGCTCGATCCCGGCCACATTGGCGGCGATTTTGCAGTAATGGAGTTCCGCAGTTGGAAGGTCGGCGATGGGCCTTTGTTTCGCGAAGGAGACTTCGTGCTAGCGGTCGCTCAAAGCTTGAAACCTAGGCTGGAAGCCCTTGGCGCGGTGGTCACGCTGGTTCGCGACACACCTGCCCCGGTGACCACAGATACGCCCGAGAGCCTCCGCCCAGTTGCCGCTGAACTCATCGCCGAACGCGAGCTGACACCCGGCTTAGAGATCGACGTGAAGGACCTTCAGCGGCGTATTGATGCACTCGCCCGGCTGCTTTTTTACCGCGTTAGTGAGATCAAGGCTCGCGCCGAGCGGGTCAATGAATCCATCCAGCCGGACATTGTTATTTGCCTCCATGTGGACGGCGCATCCTTGCCAGAGGGCGTCGAATTGGCGGATTTCGGGCACGCGCATTTTCTGATCAATGGGGCCTACAGCGCAGATGAGATCAGCTATGACGACCAACGCTTGGCCATGCTGGAGAAACTCCTCAGTGGGTCTTGGCGTGAAGAGCGCGGATTGGCCGCAGCAATGTCTGAGAGCTTCGCCGCCGTCAATCCACTGCCTCCCTATGTTTACACCGGAGACAACGCTATACGTATCAATGAGAACCCTTATCTGTGGGCGCGAAACTTGATGGCTAACCGCCTGTATGCCTGCCCAACGGTATTCCTCGAGCCTTACGTGGCCAATACCAAGGAATTCTATGGGCGTTTTACCAAGTCGCCAGCAGGCTTAGTCGATGAGTATGCCGATGCGGTCGCAGTTGCGTTAACGACCTTCTATGGCGAGTAATAATGGTTGTGAGCCTTAGGGGGGGGCTGTCCGGATCATTAGCGCATTTCGTTGTTGTTCTAAGGCCGAGTGAGCACACAAGATACGGCCACAATGTCGATAAATACGAAACCACTTACATTTCCTAAAAATTTCATTTGGGGTTACGCTGCAGCCGCTGCTCAAATTGAGGGCGCGGCCTTCACGGACGGCAAGGGCTGGTCTATATGGGACACATTTGCCCGCGAGCCAGGTAAAGTACACAATGGCGATACCCTCGACGTCGCCTGCAATCACTATAAGCTGTTTAAAAAGGATTTCGCTTTGATGGCGAAGCTTGGCGCGAAGAACTACCGGCTCTCTATTTCTTGGCCTCGCATCTATCCCAATGGTACTGGTGAGATCAATCAAAAGGGCGTGGACTTCTACAATCGCCTAATCGACGCCTGCATTGATGCGGGCATCACGCCTTGGGTCACGATGTTCCACTGGGACTTACCGCAGCAGCTCGAAACGGACTTTGGCGGCTGGCGTGATCGACGCACTGCTGACGCCTTTGCGACTTATGCCGACACGATTGTGCAGGCCTATGGCGATCGCGTGAAAAATTGGATTACGCTCAACGAAATTGTTTGTTTTACCCGACTTGGTTACGGTAACGGCCAGAAGGCTCCGGGTCTCAAGTTGTCCGATCAAGTGGTTAATCAGACTTTTCACACGGCCCTGCTTGCGCATGGTCATGGTATTCGTGCGGTACGGGAGTTTGGCGGAAAGGGTGCCCGCGTCGGGTTGACGGATAACTCGGAAATTTACATTCCGCTGACCGAAACCCCTGCGGACATCGAGGCGGCAAAGCAGGCTTTTGTGACTGCTAACGCTCGGGTGCTTGAGCCGATCTATCGCGGCAAGTATTCGTCCGAATATCTTCGCGAGGCGGGTAGTGATGCGCCGGTGTTTGAGCCAGGTGATTTGGAGCACATCAGCCGCCCAACAGACTTCCTTGGGATGAATGTCTACAACGGACAGTTCGTGCGTGCAGGCAAGCGGGGACGGCCTGAAGTGCTGCCCTATCCGCCCTCATTTCCTACGGCAGATGCGGCGTGGTTGCGTCATACTCCGCAGGCTCTTTACTGGGGGCCACGTTCCGTAGCCGAGATCTACGGGGTGAAGGCTGTTTACATTACGGAGAACGGCGCTGGTTACTTTGATGAACCTGAAGAAAATGGCGAAGTGCTCGACTTGCATCGTCGTGATTATGTGCGCAATTATCTGTGCGAGCTTCATCGCAGCATCCGTGATGGTGTGCCCGTCAAAGGCTACTTCCTGTGGTCGTTTATGGACAACTACGAATGGGAAGATGGCTATCGCTGCCGCTTTGGCGTTGTTTACACCGACTATGCCACTCAGAAACGCACGCCCAAAGCGAGCGCGCACTGGTATACTGAGGTAATGAAGCAGAACGCGATTGTTTAACGGGGGGGAGTGAACTCAGCCCGTTTCTTCATTTGCACGATAGATTCGTTCGCGCATTTTTCCCTGAGCGTCGATGGTTTCAATCCATGAGATCATCGACGTTTCCGTTGTGGCCTGAAACACGGATTCGATGGATTTACGGTCCACATGGACCTCGTCCAATACGCCGTTATCCTGAATAAAGCGTATGCGATAAGCGGCTTCGTCGTTGGTCAATGGCCTTAGCCGAAACGTCGTTTTATCGGTTTTGCCCGCCCGCTTTTTCTTCGGATGTGCCTTGGGCGATGACCCTGTTACCACGGGTTCGGGTGGCGGGGGAAACGGATAAGTATCGCCGAATATCGTTTTAATCTGTGACTCGAGTTCATGCACACGCACATAGGCCGCCTCCCGCTGTAGCAGGAGGTGTTCGACTTGGATGCGTTTCTGTGTGGTTAACGCCATGCGTGTAACTCGAAAGAGGGCGAATTAAGACTCGCTGGATTCCTTGTCTGATTCTGGTTCGGACTTGGGCTCGGCGTCGGTCTTTGGTTCGTCAGTGGTCACTTCGACTACCGGCTGTGGCTTTGGCTTCGGTGCGGGTGCTTTCTTAGGTTTTGGCAGCGCTGTAAAGCTTGCAACAGGCAGTTCGGGTTCAGGGAACGGGAATTCATCATCGTCATCGAGGAGCGCATCAATCTGGGTTTCCAGTTCCGCAATCTTGCGATAGGCCTCGGCGCGTTCTGCCAAGAGGCTGTCGATTTGCTCACGTGCCTCGAGCGCCGCCCGGATGGTTTCGGCATCGGCACCCAGAATGATTGCATTCCGGTTCAGCTGGGTGAGTTTCGTTGGTTTTTTCGCCATAGTTTTTATTCGTTAATGGATTTCGTGTTTCGCTATAAATTGGCTGTGCTGGACGGTTCGGAATCAATGCCGTTTACGATGGCGGTCAGTTCGTTGAGGCATTGCTGGATCTTCGCCTTGGGGACGTGGTCTTCTTCATCTACCGGTGGCGGCGTGACTTCGTAGGCCAGCGTGCGCACAAAGTCTGCGGGGTCATCGCGTAAGTGATTCCTCGCTTTGGCCGGCAGCAATTGAGAAGACGCGGCGAGGGCGCGGATCGACGGTGATGCATGCTGAGCCAGGGCTTCCGCTAAGCTAGGTCGTAGCCAGCTTGCCGAGCGTCGGCAGGCGGCCATGTGAGCTAGTGCAGTGGCGGAAAGGCGTTCATTGGCTAGGTATTGTAAGACTTCTTCCGGCGTTTCCTGATGGCTTGCCAAGGCCGCTGTTACGCTTGCGTGATTCATCCAGGCCAGCTCAAGAAAAAGCGCGGGCGGCATGGCTGGATTATCCAGTAAGGACAGGCAAGCAGATGTGTCTTCGCCGGTGACAAAGAACTCGGCCATTTCGGGCCAGATTGCGGGATTCGCAGCTAGGGCATTGCGGATGTCCGTTTCGGGGTCCTGCGCAAGCTCGTGCTGCAGACCGGGGGGAATGCCTTGGTGCGCGGCAACGAACTCGCGGTCTTCATTGGTCTCGGAACGGCTTAGGTACAGCAATTCGATTTCATCGAGCTCTCGATGCATACGCACAGCTTTGCGGACGGATGCATGAGGCGAGAATAGCAGCGTGCGCAAGATTTTTTTCGGGAGCGACGTACGTGTTAGCAGGGCAATTTGAATTTCCTCACGATCGCTGTCTGCCCAAAAGAGAAGGACGTCGTCGGGAGCTGCAACGGAGGCAACCAACGTGCAGCGGACCAGCGGACTGGGGTCGGCGGAAAGCGCGATGAGCAAGTCGGGGTGCAGGCTCTTGTTATGGACTAGCTCCAAGCGGACGGAGGCGTCTCCCCGTGCAGCGAGAACAGCCTGCGATTTGAGCTTCAAGGCAGGATTGGCCGCAAGGGAACGCCAGAGACGCTGATCTTTTTCCGTGAGGATGCTATCGGCATCTCGCGGCGGAAGGTTTGGATTGGTGAGAGCAGCGGCGCGGACCGATGACTCATCGTGCTGAACGAGGATCGAAAGGGCACCAGGAGGAGTGCGTGGGTTTTGCGCCAACGGAATTAATACGCTGGAAGGATAGTCAGCCTGGTGGGCACCTATTTCTTCTAATAAACTGCTAGGCGTGAGCGCATAAGATGTCAGGAAAATCCAAGCTTCCTCGGGCGGATTCTCCTGACTGATAGTACGTAGCAATTGGCTGGAGATTGGAGGCTTACGAAAGCGCCGCGCAATTGCCTGAGGACCATGCTCATGAATGAGAGCGAGGAGCTCGTTCGTTGTTTGCGGAAGCTGCATCACCGTGGCAATTCACTGGGGGTGACAAAGACTTCGCGGGGGGAACTGCCCACCTGTGGGCCGATATGGCCACGGACTTCTAGCTCTTCCACCAACGTGGCGGCGCGGTTATAACCGATCTTAAGCTTTCGCTGCAAAAAGCTGGTACTGGCTTTGCCTGTCGTCGCGACAATGGCGAGGGCATCCATGAGGAGCGAGTCCGCGCCTTCGTTTTGGTCGCCATCGTCTTCTCCACTTCCGCCTGGGGCGTCTTCTGCGGCTAGTTCAACACGATAGCGTGGCGGGGCTTGTTCGCGCAGATGGTCGGTGATGCGGAGGATTTCGTCGTCGTCGACAAATGGACTTTGCAGGCGTTTCAGGCGCGACTGGCCTGGCGGCGTATAAAGCATGTCACCTTTGCCTTGCAGGGTTTCCGCGCCTTTACCATCCAAGATGGTACGGCTGTCAATTTGTGAAGATACCTTGAACGCGACGCGTGTAGGGAAGTTTGCCTTAATGACGCCGGTAATGACGTTTACGCTGGGGCGTTGCGTTGCGAGGATCGCATGAATGCCAACGGCGCGCGACATTTGGGCCAAACGGGCCAGAGGCGTTTCTACGTCGTCTTTGGCGGTCATCATCAGGTCAGCCATTTCGTCAATGATGAGCACGATAAATGGCATGGGCGCAAAGCCTTCGGCCCGGGCTTTTTCGTTATAACCCGCAAGGTTCCGGACCCGACGTTCGGCCATGATTTCATAGCGGGTCTCCATTTCTCGAACGAGCCACTTGAGTGCTTGGCAGGCTTGCTTAGCGTCATCTACCACTGGATGAATCAGATGGGGAAGCCCGCGATACATTGCAAACTCGACTCGCTTAGGGTCGACGAGAACCAGCTCCAACTCGCCCGGTTTGAACCGATAGAGGAGGGACAAGACAATGTTGTTAATGCAGACTGATTTACCACTGCCGGTCGAGCCCGCGATCAAAAGATGTGGTGCCTTGGCCAAGTCGCAAAGCTGTATTTGACCGGAGATATCCATGCCGAGCACGACGGGTAAGGAGGCAGTGCTCTCGTGCCAAGTGGCAGACATCATTGCTTCACGCAGTGCGATTGTGCGGCTACGTGGGTTGGGTGCCTCGACGCCGACGTAAGGCTCACCCGGGATAGGTGCCTGAATGCGAACTGCATTCGCCTTGAGGGCAAGCGCGATGTTGTTGTCCAATCCGGCAATGGTTTCCACCCGCACGCCATAGCCGGGCTTTACGCGGTACTGGGTGACGCGTGGGCCGACGGTGGCGTCACAGACTAAGGCGTCGACGGCGAAATTATCAAAGGTTTCCTGTAAGCGTTCGCGTTGCTCGGTTAGCTCTTCTTCGCTCATCGAAGCGTCATCATAGTCATCGGATGTGCGTAAGAATTCCAGAGAGGGGGGGGTATAGCTGTCTAAATCGCCACTGCGATAGCCTTCGATCGGTTCGACGGTGTTCGTCGTTGAAGGGGGGGGGGCGGTATCGGGCTCAGGTGTGCTTTCTTCGATGACTGGCAAGTCGTCTTGTTGAGGCATCATCAGCACGGCTTCAATGCGGTAATGGCTCTCGGCCATTCGCTTGGCGTGCATTTTCTTGCGTTGTTCCCGCGCAGCAATGCGTTCAGCTAGCACTTCATTCCAGTCCGCGATTTTCTCCCATTCATGAGCCCATATCGATTCGCGGTCTTCGATGGGGTCATTCGGCTCTGCTTGTTCAGTAGCTACTGCAATTTTTTGCGAAGGAACAACTTCGTCAGGAGGCATTTTTTTTGCCTCTGGAGGGGGGGCAATTTCGGGGTCAATTCCTTCATCTCGGGCAAAAGAGGTCACCCACTGCTTGAGGCGATCAGTGAGCTTGGATTGACTGAGTGAACCGGTGAATGAACGAAACATTTTAGAATCAACCAAAGCGGTCGAGGAAGCCGACATTAGCCAATTCTCGCAAGCACCTTCTTGTTAAATATTTCTTTAATGGCAGTATTGCCTGGTGGGATTGCACGCGAGCAAACCAATTGCGCAACATCTACTGACGACGTTTCAATGGGCATGCATGAAAAATGCCGCCATACCGCCAAGGTGGGGTGCGATTGGCATCAATAGCAACGCCTTGCGATGTAGAGCCCGCAAGGCGTTGCTTAAAAAGTGCTGCTAGTCGTTGGCAGCGGCGTAATGGGATGCCCTTGCATCCCGGTGGTCTTAATTTCTTTAGTTAGAAATATTTGTGAGGACGGTAGTGATGTAATTGGAACGGTTGCGATTCTCGTTCTCTGCTAATACATCAATACGGTTCACTAGGTCCTGTGGGAGGCTGATCGAGATTTGGGTTTTTCCTTTTGCTCGAATGGTCTTCTTTTCGGATTTTTTTCGCTTATTCATTGATGTTATTTGTTTTGTATTGTTTTAAGTGGTCTTTACTTGATAATTAGGCATTAATATCTCGGATCGTTAGTATGTCAAATAAAAAATTCATAATAAAGCAATACAATTGAGGGGCTTTGATGGTTTGCTCTGTAATAGTGAAATTTTATCTATGAAGGTAATAACTCAAGAAAATGTATACACGGGGCATATCAATTCGTTATTTATCTGGGGTCCGTGAGGCCTTTGAATACAAAATATTCTCGGGTTCGAAGGGGTATAGTCGGAGGTTTTTTTTTGATTATGGTAAACGTTCCTTAAATACCGTTATTCCATATTTAGAAAATGTGGAAGAGTGGCTAGGGCTAATCATACCTAGTGACCGTGAGCGTTATTTGCTGAATCTTGAGCGCGCTGACGAAGTGGACCACTTGGTGACCGCTTATCGAATCAATTTAAATGGTGCCCCCGAGCAGTGGGTTGTTGATTACGGCAGGTGTGATGAGGAATTGGATTCGTTGGTTTCTGGAACTATCTTGATTTTGGATACGCTTGATGATGCTGCCCGTTTAATGAAACGTTTTATAGTATAGATCCATTTTATTTCGTTAATGACGAACGAAGGATCGAATCTCATTTAGGACATTTTTTGCCTCTGTGGAATTATAGTCATTGATGCAGTCTTGAAGTTTAAGAAAGCTTTTTGACGCATCTGGGTTCTGTAGGATTAGTAACGATGGGGTTAATTGATGGAGCAGTGAACTGATCTCTTCTTGATTAATTTCACCTAGTTTTAATTCTATTCTGTCACAAAAGTCGTTGACTGTTGCCCAGAGCTCCTCGGTTAATTCCTGTAATTTGGCTGAGTCGTTGCCGGCCATGTATTTAAGGGCATTCCATTCTGAATTACTCTCCTTTTTCTTGGTTGGCTCCAGCGATTTAGAGTGAATTGCTGACATTAGTTGCAGCGGGCTAAAGGGCTTGGGAACAAACTCGTTGACGCCTGCTTCCATGATGCTGCCTCGATGCTCATCTTCGACGTGTGCGCTCATCGCAATAATAGGCACGGTTTTGCCGTTGGGTAGTTGGCGAATTGCTCTCGCTAATTCGATACCGCTTATGCCTGGGAGATTGATGTCGAGGAGAACGAAGTCCCATGATTCATTATTCCATTGTGCGAGGGCTGCTTCGCCGGAAGAAACTGTCGTTGCGATGACCCCCATTTTTTCAAGTATGCCCTGAATGACGATTTGGTTGTAGTGCTCATCTTCGACAACTAAGACATGGGCGTTGGTTAATGATTGTTCGAAATCGGCCTCAACCGGTTCATCGGTTGGAATGGATTCTGGGTCCAACTTTATTGGAATCTCGACAGAAAAGCAGGTTCCTTCTGGGCCAGTGGATAGCAGATCAAGTTTTCCATTCAGCAGTTTGGTCAAGCGGTCGGCAATGTTTAGGCCAAGTCCGATTCCTTTGTTTACGTTGCTGGTGTTTGAAGCTTGGTGAAATTGGTCGAAAATTTTCTGGCGATCATCATCCGGAATTCCGCGACCAGTGTCTTGCACGAGAAAGGTGAGGGTAAGGGCATCATCTGAATCGTTCTGAGAATATTGTGCAGAGACGGCAACCTCTCCCGTGTCGGTGAACTTTATCGCATTGGTGGTCAGATTAAAAAGGATTTGTTTAAGCTTACCCGCATCGCCGCACAGGCTTGGGCAGGTAGGCTTGGGGCGCTCAATTCGGAGTGTGAGGCCTTTTTCTTGGGCAAGCCGTCGATGGAGTGACTCCAGTTCATCGAGTAATACATCCAGTTTGAAGGTTACTACGACCATTCGTAGATGGCCGTTTTCGATCGCAGCGAAATCGAGCATGCCGTCTAGAAGTATCTTCAATTGCTCGGCAGTAGAAAGCAGGTGGCCCAGGCGTTTGTCTCCGGCGTAGGCTTGCTCTTCCATCATGAGGTGTGCCAGTCCGACGATGCCATTCATCGGATTGCGTATTTCGTGGCTGACTTGCGCAAGAAAGCGGTTTTTGGAGGTGTTTGCCAGTGCCAGTTTGACGTTCGTTTTCTCGAGTTCAATCGTGCGGGTTCGCACGGCATTTTCCAGAGCTAGATTTGCCATCCTAAGCCGTTGGGTTCTCCAATGAATGAACGCGTAGATGGCTCCCGAGCCTGCGATGATAAAGGCGATGTATGCGCCGATGGTGCGGTACCAGGGAGGGAGAACCGTAAACTGATATCTGGAAATCGGGCTGTATGGACGACCCTCAATGATGGCTTGGACCTCAAAGACATAAATGCCTTCCTGTAAGTTGGTATATTCCTTGAGGATTGCTGGGTAGGGGTCGCTCCAGTTTTCGCCTAATCCACGAAGCCGGGTTCTGAATTTAACGGACTCATCGCCATAGTATGGAAGGGCAAACTCAAAGCTGCATTCTTTGACTGGAAAGCTCACGTCATGGTTGGCGCTTTGCTTGGCTGGCCCATTGCCATTGGAAAACATGGTGGAAGAAATAATTGGCGCGCTGAGTGGCTTGGGCTTTTGCTCTAAGAGTTGGTCTCGGACAATGCCTCCATTGCCGCCGAACCATGCGATTTGTTTCTCATCCTCAATGAGTAGGCCATGAATCGACCCCAGCACATTGAGGCCCAGTGATGGAATTCGCTGATATTGCGGTTCGTCCTCGTTTGCAGGCCAAGTGATTTTAACCAATTCCCTGCGGACAACTCCAACCGATTGCAGTGTGAGCCAGTACGCATCGTCAGTGGAGAAGAAATTAATGGAGTATGGGTCCAGTCCTAATTCGGCGGGGGTGTTTCTTATCCGCTTCCATTGTCCATTGCGTGGATTGCGCTGGAAGCATCCATCGTTTGTGATGGCAATGATACCGCCGCCTGCGAAACCGCTGGTGTAGGCCCACATAAAAGGGGCTCCGGTTTCGGGGTTCAGAATAGTATCGTAGTGTGGCTCATATGCATTGTCGAAGAGTGCATCTCGTTTAACGTACAGTAGGCCGGTATCGACTGAACCAAGATAAATACCTCCATCATTATCGAAGGCCATCGTCCACATGATACCAGGAAAGCTATTCTTTCGCATAACCTCCAAAATACCCTGATTCCATTTTGCGATTAGAATTTCTTTGAAACTGGACAGGTAAATGACTTCCGAAGTCGGATCACTTTGTGCGTATACAATGTCCTGCGTCGTCTCCAATATGGTGCGGGTACCTTCGGGGTCGGCAGCGATTACGCCGTTTTGATAGCAAAAAAGTGGGCCTTGGCTATGGTGGAGGCCATGCCAGATGTTTTGGCTGTTTTCTCCAATTTTCACCCATTCATAGTTATTGAATGTGGTATTTTGGCTTAAGCGGTAGACTCCCATGATCGTGCCGCAATATAGCTCGTCGTCCCATTTAACAAAGCTGTAAACGATGTCGGGGATTTCGTCATGGGCGGTGCTGAACATCGTCCACGAATTTTCCATGTTAATGCAGCTAATGCCATTTTCGTGACATGCCCATAAATTGCCGTCACGGTCTTGGAACAGGCTGAACACGGTATCGCTCAGTAGGCCTTGCTGTTTGCCAATTTGGCCTGCGAGGCGGCCATCTGGATGCATTAACAATATGCCGTGGGTATGGGTGCCCACTGCAATGTCCCCATTGTTCAGTTGGACAATCTGATAGGCAATCGAGTCGGTTAGGTAGGAATCCAGCTCAGTTGGGAAATTCGTCCACACGTCGGATTCAAATGAATAGAATCCGCTTCGAAATGTGCCATAAAGCCTTGGCTGACTGGATTTAGAAATAAAATTAATCGCGTCACCATTGATCGCTTCGTTGCTGATCAATGGAATATATTCTCCACCAACTTCTTCTAGGACGCCAGCTCCGCGTTGGCTGACTAATACGCTGTCTTGTGCTTGGTAGAGCGTCAGTCGCCGAGGTGTTGTTAGGTGCTCTACCTCGATTTTTACCCCATCCCAGCGGATCAGGTGCTGCTCGGCTACGAAGTAAATGACATCGTTGATTTTACTTATTTGCCAGATGTCTCCGGGCATCAGGGAGTTGTCAGGGAGCTGATCGATGAGAGAGTGATATTTGACGACCTTGCTTCCGCTTACTTCAAAAAAGCCAAATTCATTGGTGCCCGCGGCCCAAATGACACCATCATCGGTGAGGATTGACTGGAATGTCGCGCCAATTGGGTAGACTGTCCAGTGGGCCCCGTCAAATTGGAGCAGCCCCCGGTGGTTGGCAAAGTACATTTGCCCGTAAGAATCTTGTGCAGCCAGCCAGTTTCTTCCGTCAGCATCATAATCCTCTGGCCCGTAGGTCTTTAGCGGAGGGGTCCCGATCATTTCAGCGAGACCTGTGCCCAGCATCAAGAAATATAACCCCGCAATAAATAGGGATAACCTTACTTTGTTGAGGGATGGTCCTCTGCTATGATGAATCAGTAATCGCACCACTAGATTATATAAACAGATAATCCATAAACAAGGTAGATATAAATGAAAAAGTTATTCCGCACAGTATTATTCACAGTGAAATACAATTGTGGCGTTCGGTCAAAACCAAGCATGCCCACATTGGAAACAAAAGCCCCGCCTACTTATCCAACGGAAGTATAACTGATTCAACTACCATTACTGCTAGCGGCGCCGCTGTCCAACCGGGCAGCGGCGCTTGCTCTATCTCACGCACATGAATTTAGCTCCCATTAAATTTCGAGACATCTTGGTGGCGGATGGCGGCCCGATCCGGACGGTCGACATTGGGAGTGAAATGTTTCTGGGCCGAGAGCATTACAGTGCTCACGCCTACCTGCGCGACGATCTTCGAACCCGTCGCACGATGCACACGATACCGGATATGCCCGATGGCGTCGGTTCGGGCAAGGATCCTTCTACCGCTCATTTTCGTGCGGTGTCAGAAGCTTTAGAGAGGTGGGCCTTTCGGCACTGTTCCTTGGATGATCGCTCGCATTTTGAATACGGTTTTGACTATGATCCGACTACAAATGGCATGGCGGCCTATCCAGGCTTGTTTGACAGCGCTGCACGAATGTCCGCGCGTCGCGAAGCCATTGAGCGCCATTGCCTGATTCTTTGGTGGGAGGGCTTTCTAGGGATCACCAGCATTGCTGACCCTTTTGAGGGCGTTCGCGCTGTTCGCATTGATAATCCATTTTCCGACGATGTCGTTGTCCTGCTTTGGCAGTTTGTCGACGAGCGATTTTACACTTATGGATTCGGCTTGGGGGCCTCGGTTGACAAGGCCTGTTGGCGTGCAGGTATTGAGCTTAGCCGCACTGCAGGCATCGTAAAAACCTACTACGAATTCAATAATTGCCCTGATCGGCGGACAATTGAGGAGCTTGATCACCCTTTTGAGCGGAGAATCCTATATTTCAGCCGACCAGAAGGCTTCTTGGATGTCATTAAAAAAATGGAATCCAGCCCCCAGCATGAGCCACCGCAAACTCCTTTGGTGATCGTTGACCGCAAGCTTGTTGGCCCTTGGAGCAAGTATGCGACGGTTTGGAGAGTGGTTATTGAACAGCCAAGTCGTGAATTTGCAGGTAAAAACGCGGATTATTTCTTCTGGTGAAACTAGAATTTTTTGCTGATTGAGCCATAAACAAAGCGGTTCTCAATCGAATACAACGAGGTGTCATACCCGTCGGCAAAGGCACCCGCAGCAAAAGGTGGCTCGGTGTTAAAGACATTGTCGACCCCGACCATGATTTTCGTGCCGTTCAGCAACTGATATTGCGTGTTTTCGAATTCATATCCGGCAACGAGATTCACTTTGGTATAGCTCTCGACGGTTCGGTTCATGCCGCCCAAGGTGAAGCTGGGATCATCTTCGTATGAGCCGATGTATTGCACAGTTGCTCCGATCATGGCCTGATGTACGAACAGATTGGCGCTCGCCAATCCTTTCCACCGCGGCACAGCGCCGGGGCTCAAATTATTTGAGCGTTTATCGACGTAGCGCCCGGCAAATGAGACATCGCCTGTGCCTGGCACATCCGCCTCAAAGCTGATCACTTGATTGACGCCCATTGAAAGACGCATGCGAATGTCTTCCGTAAGTTTACGATCATAGCTTGCTTCATAATCCATACCTTGAGTTGTCAGGCTGGAAACATTAAAGAAGCGTGAAGTGACAAAAACGACGGGTCCATTGGGCCCAGCACGGATGACATCAGCGGGGTTGTTTTGATCGAGGGTGTATTGCGCGCCATTGGCGATAGCGTCATCGACTCTAATATAGTAATAGCTGGCGCGCAGGGTCAGGCCTTCGGCGAAATCAGGTTCCCAAATGGCGCTGGCGGAGAAGTTGTTCGATGTTTCAGGGTCGAGCGAAGGATTACCGCGCACGAGGGTTGGAATCGGTGTACCGGGCGGGGTGGCTCCTGTTGAGTCGACTAGAATTGGGTAATCATAGATTTCGCCCGCATAAGATTCATACAGGGTAGGGGCGCGGAATCCTGTGCTGTAAGCGGCTCGCAGTGTGACTGACTCGACAGGCTTCAGGCTGATTGCGGCCTTCCAAGAAAGATTTCGATATCCATTGGGGGCCGAGATTCCGGTAATCGGATCATTGCCTGTGTCGGAAAAATTTTCAAAGCGTAGGCCGAGACTGAGGTCAAGTCGGTTGACGGCGGTAATTGATTGCTTGGGGGAAATCAGCGGAATATTGATTTCACTAAAGAGTGCAGCTACGTTGCGTTGCCCGCTGTAGTTTTGGGTAAAGCCACCTCCGCCTAGGTTTTGGCCACTGGCCCAGAGGGAGTCGGGTGTGGCGTCAATGGATTCATAGCGATACTCAAGCCCGAATGCACCTTCCAGGTCGCCCGCAGGCAGCTTAACCAGATCGCCGGACACTTTAGCGTCGTAGGAAAACATGTTTTCGTAGAACTGGTCTTTCGCGTCAACAGAAGCGGCATTTAAGGCCACATAGTTGTTGAATGGGACGCCGGCATTATTACCTGCAACCGCGCGTGCGAAGGGGTTGAATAAGCCTGAATTGATGTGTGGAATGAGTAGTCGGGCATCCGCAATTCCGGATACTTCATTGGTCAGTTCCGTCTGGGTATAGAGCACAGCCGTATCCCATTCCCAGCGATCATCGACTAAGCCTCGTGCCCCCCCGACCAGTCGAAACGCATTGCGTTCAAAGCGCGTGTTGAGTGTGCCGAGCTCAAAATTGCGATAAGTGACTGAAAATAAGTCCGCTGCCGGAACAGGATTATGCGGGCTATTTTGTGCGGCGGTAAAAATTGGCGTTCCTGGATAGGCACCCCATGGGGCCGAGGCCAAGCCATTGGCTTGGTTTTGATAGGAAAACAGCGCCTCGCCATACAGCGTTACTTGGTCGGTCAAGTTATGCTCGATTGCGGCAAAAATGCTGGCGATGCGCAGGGCGGGAATGTCTGGTGCTTGATTGTTATAATTTAATGCATCGGTGTTTTGATTGTAGGGAACATAGTCGGCTCCAGTCGTGGGGAAGGGGATTCCGGGGGCCAGGACGCCGTTTACGTTGGAGCCGCCAAACAAGAAATTTGCCCGCCCGGGAAAAGTGGAACTTCCACGGTTGGTACCGCCGAGGGGGATGAAGTTCGTGGTGGCGGATAAATCCCGATCACGCGCCCAAACAACCTGCTGATCAAAGTAACTGCCCAATAGTGTTAAGTGCGTATCTTCGTCCAGATTGAACCCGGCGATCATGGAGTATTGCTGTAATTGACCACCTCCGTCTGTTGTGTTCCCGTAAAGCCCATCCAGTCGGACGCCTTGAAAGCGATTATCCAGACCGATATTCACGACGCCGCCAATCGCGTCTGAGCCATAGGTTGTGCTCGCGGTTTCCTGCAGGATGTCAATCTCGCGTATGGCTGCTTGGGGAATGAGGTTCAGATTGGCGAAACCACCAGGGTCCAAACCCAGAGCGCTATTGCCGCCAGCACGTCGTCCGTTGATGAGATTCAATGTGCGCAGCGTGCCCAAGGCATGTATGTTGGGTGAGGATGCGCCCGTGCCACCATTGCTGTCATTCTCAGTGTTCATCGCACCGTAAAACGAGGGTAACATGCGGAGGCTTTCAATGGGCATTTGATTGCCCATGAGGATCAGATCCTCATATTTTAGCGTTGTAAACGTTTCATTCGGATCGCCTTCATTGGGGGTAAAAAGCGATCCGGTCATGTAAACAGGGGCGAGCTCGTAGAGTGCGGGCTCGGCTATCGGTTCTGGCACGACTTGAGCAGTGGCGGTTAGGAGGCCGACAGTGAACGTCGTCATGCACACCGAAGATCTTAAGATGGTGGGGAATTGCATGTTCTAGGGTATTTATCGTGGATAAAGTTGAAGCTCTACTTGTGTCTTGGGCATTATCCTGTCACGTTTCTTTCTATGCGGATAGTTGTTGTCGAGGATCAAAGGCTTTTCAGACAATTGATTGTTAAAATGTGCAGCGAGCGTTTCCAAGTTGTTGGAGAAGCGGAAACGGGGACTGATGCGCTTCGAATCTGTCGTGAGCAAGAGCCTGACTTATTATTGATGGATATTCAAATACCAAAACCAGATGGTATTACAGTAGCCGAAACGCTGTTGGAAGAGCTGCCGTCGCTTCGCGTGCTAGCCCTTTCTGCTAAATTGGATTCGGTTACCGTGTTTCGTCTGCTTAAATCTGGCGTCCATGGTTTTGTGAGCAAGTTTTCGGATCAATTAGATACGGTCATGATTGCAGTGGAGGCCATTTACAACGGAGAACCATACTTCTCTGATGCATTTGACCAAGTAAAAGCCGAAATTAAAAAAGACCCACTGGCCTATTATAAGATTTTGTCCAATAAGGAGTTAGAGCTCCTCCCATTGTTCTCGAAAGGGTTGGATGATAGCACTGTTAGTGGAATGATCAATCTTAGCGCCAAAACGGTTCGTTGGCATCGTCGTAACATCATGAAGAAGCTGGAAATCCATGCGTCGACGGACCTCATGCGCTACGGTATTACTCATGGTTTCTGGGATCCAAATCCCAGCTAATGAGCACCTTTGACGCGGATATTTTAGTCTTCAGTGTCTAGCAGCATATAAAATCACTGAAAAGATAAATTCGGCGAGGGGAAGCTTCATGCAGCGTTTGGCTTTGCTTGCATTCAGCGCCTGCCATCGGCATGTTATCTGCTGCGATTGTGCGACAGCGAAGCGTTCACGCGCTTTTTTTTCATTTCCTTCTACTGTTGTTCAAGGAGGGCATTTGTGCCCTCCCTGTTTTCGTTTTTATCAACTACGCTGCCATGAAAAAATCTTCAAAAAAGACCATTGTATCCGCCAAAAAGGCGACTAAAAAAGCCCTGTCCACGAAGACGGTAAAATCTAAGAAGACAGCCAAAGGCAAGGAAGTGGGTAAAATCAAAAAAGAAGCCTCGGCGGCGGTGTTAGCCAAAGCCTTTCCAATGGCGGCCGCGATTGACGAAGTCGTTCACAAGAGTGTGCCCGCGAACATCGTGGCCAAGGTCAAAAGCGCCCGGAGCAAGAAGGCAATTATCAGCGTGACCTACCCCTACGACAAGATGATCAAGCGCAGTGTTTACGAGGAACAGATAGAGCTTTTGCACATCGAACTGGTCAAGATGCAGGCTTGGGCCCAGCAAACAGGCGAGCGCATTGTATTGCTGTTCGAAGGCCGCGATGCAGCAGGCAAGGGTGGTTCGATTAAACGTTTCACAGAGAACCTTAACCCGCGCGGTGCCCGCGTCGTTGCTCTCAGTAAACCCTCTGATAGCGAGAAGGGCCAGTGGTATTTTCAACGCTACGTCGAGCACATGCCAACCAAGGGCGAGATCGTGTTTTTTGACCGTTCATGGTATAATCGTGCTGGCGTGGAAAAGGTCATGGGTTTCTGCACGCCCCAAGAATATCTGGAGTTCATGCGCCAGGCACCGGAGTTTGAGCGCATGCTGGTACGCAGTGGTATTCGCCTATTCAAGTTCTGGTTTTCAGTTAGCCGCGAAGAGCAACTCCGTCGCTTCATGGGTCGCGCCAAAGACCCGCTCAAGCAATGGAAACTCAGCCCGATGGACGTCGAATCGCTCGGTCGATGGGATGATTACACCAAGGCCAAGGAATCCATGCTCTTTTATACCGACACCGCAGATGCCCCTTGGACTATTGTCCGTTCCGATGACAAGAAACGTGCGCGCCTTAATTCGATCCGCTTCCTGCTCAGCAGTGTTCCCTATGCGGGCAAAGATGAAAAATTGCTCAAAGAACTCAATCGGCACATCGTTGGTGCGGCCAAGGATATTTATGAGTCGGACGAACGCGCACCAATGCCCATCGACCCCATCGTCGCCTAATTAAACATTCGGGAAATCTTTGTTCCTGAAGTGAAATTGACCTGTGGCTGTGCATTGACGGCGGCTAGTTGTTGGTTAAAGTGAGGACATGGAAATTTCCCAGCCGATTGTTTCAACCTTCATCGCGGGCTTGGCTATCGCTTGGCTGACTGGTTGCTCGACCGTCAGTGAAACGGGCCGTAGCCAACTGAGCTTGGTTTCTGACGCCGAGGTCGAGAGCATGGCCGTGTCGCAGTTTGACCAGATGAAGCATGAAATGCCGATCGCCAACGATCCGGCCAAGCAGCAGGCATTGCGCCGGGTGGGCGAAAAAATCGTCCGTGCGGCGCGTGCGCAGGGTGCGGATCTCCTTCCTCCTGAGCAGTGGGAGTTCGTCCTTTTCGACAGCGACCAGGTGAATGCGTTTGCAATGCCCGGTGGTAAGGTTGGCTTTTACACGGGTATTTTCCCGCTATTTCAAAGTGATGACGATATTGCCGTCGTGATGGGCCACGAAATCGCCCACGTTTCCGCCGACCACGGGGCGGAAAAGGTTTCCCAGCAAATGGCTAATCAAGTGGCGGGCACGGCGTTGTCCATCGGGTTGGGTGTTGGCGGGGTGGAGCACGATACACAGCAGATCGTCATGGCGAGTTATGGGATGGGCAGCAACTTCGGGTTTATCCTGCCCTTTAGCCGCACGATGGAGTCTGAGGCCGACCACATTGGGCTGCTTTACTCGTCCACGGCGGGTTATGACCCCCGTGCCAGCGTTCCCTTCTGGCAGCGCATGGCGGCGAACGGCGGTGAACGTCCTCCGGAATTTCTGTCCACGCATCCGAGTGAAAACACCCGCATTGCGCGCCTGCAAGAGCTCATTCCGGAGATGCTGCCTTTGTATTACAAAGCGAGCGGCCAAACTCAGAACGAATGGCTTGGACCAGTTGCTCCGCACTATGCGATGAATGACTAATCGCATCCATCGCTGTTTTCGTAGTTTCCATTCTCTACAAACCTCCATCATACTACTTTCATGGCTTTTGACCCACTAGAACTGATTTCCGAATTCGTCCGTTGCCCGAGCGTATCCACTGATCCAGCCTATGCACAGGCCATGACGGATGCGCGTGAGTGCGTTGCCGACAAGCTCAAGAAGCTCGGCTTTACGGTGGAGACCGTTGCTACGCCGTTGCACCCGATTCTGCTCGCCGAGCGTGGTGCTGAGCACGATGACTGGCCGCACATCCTTGTCTATGGACACTACGACGTGCAGCCCGCTGATCCGTTTAATCTGTGGACTACGCCCCCCTTTGAAACCGAAATTCGCGGAGATCGCATCTATGGTCGAGGTGCCGCTGACAACAAAGGCCCTATTGCCGTGCAGCTCACTGCGCTATCCCGCGTGCTGGAGCGTCATCCCGGCTTGCCGCTACGTATTACCTGGATGATTGAGGGTGAGGAAGAAATTGGTAGCCCAAGCTTCGCTGGATTCCTTGATCAGCATTCGGACCGTTTGAAAAAGGCGGGCCTCGTTATCTTGTCGGACACGGGTTGCCCCAGTCCGGACACCATGGCGATCACGCTCGCGCTGCGTGGTCTAGCACCGTTGCAAATCAATGTGACCGGTCCGAAGCAGGACCTGCATTCCGGCATCCACGGTGGCTGTTTGCTCAACCCGCTTCAAGCGCTCATGGATATCTGTGCCAGCCTCCACAATGCTGATGGCACGGTTAACGTTCCGGGTTTTTACGACGACGTTATTCCGCCGCAGGATTGGGAGCGTGATGAGCTGGCCAAGCTTCGCGTTACGGAAGATGAATACCAAGAGTTTCTCGGCATTCCCGCATTTCATTGTCCGCCGGGACTCAACGCGTTTGAGGCCTGTCGTTTTGCGCCAACACTGGAGTTCAATGGCATCGGCGGCGGCTATCAGGGTGAGGGCGAGAAAACCGTCATCCCGTCTAAGGCGTTCGCCAAGATCACTTGCCGTCTCGTCGCCAATCAGGACCCGGAGAAAATTCAGGGACTAATCGCGGCGGCGATCAAGCGTCGTGCGCCCAAGGGCGTTACGGTCGAGCTTGATATCCATAGCGGCGGTGCTGCCTACATGGTCACACCTCCTGGAAAGGGTGGTACGGTCGCCGATGATTCAACGAAAAGCCGCGCCTTCGCGATCGCAGAGGCCTCGATCAACGAAATCTGGAAGCAGCCACCCGTTTACCTGCGCGAGGGCGGTAGCGTGCCTATCATTGGCGACATTCACCGTAAGCTTGGCCTCGACTCGCTCATGCTCGGCCTCTTCACCAAGGAGGATAACCTCCACGCGCCCGACGAGTCCATGCACTGCAAAATTATCGAGCGCGGTGTCGCCCTCTACGAACGCATTTTCGAGAAGCTCGCGACGAAGTAAGAGGTAGGCCTAATGAGCGTACCGGATTATTCTTCGACGGTTGAGCGTTTTACTGGTTTTGGTGAGGCCTATAATCAGGCGCGTCCCTCGGCACCAACTGCATTGGCGGACTTGCTGTGTCCCATCGCGGGCTGTGACCGACCGGATTTAGTCGTGGACTTGGGCTGCGGAACGGGACTTTCCACACGCTACTGGGCGGAACGGGCCAAAGCGGTAATTGGCGTCGAACCTACGGCCTCTATGCGCGAACAGGCAGTGCAGGCTGGTGGTGCCAACATCACCTATCGAACGGGCTATTCGCACGAGACTGGTTTGCCCGCAGTGAGTGCGGACTTGGTCCTCTGCGCACAGTCATTACATTGGATGGAGCCATTCGCCACATTCGCCGAAGCTGCGCGTATCTTGCGCACCGGCGGCATTTTTGCGGCCTACGATTACGATTGGCCGCCGTTTACCTCATCGTGGGAAGTCGATGCGGCCTACATCGCCTGCATGGAGCATGGTCGTCAATTGGAGCGTGAATGCGGACTGACCGAGCAGTTGCCACGGTGGGACAAACCGGGCCATTTGGAGCGGATGAGGAAGTCTGGTCAGTTTCGTTTCGTCCGGGAAAGTCTTTTACACCATGAAGATGAGGGTGGGGCAGCCCGCATTGTGGCCTTGCTGTTGAGCCAGGGCTACATCCAGTCCTTGCTAAAGCAGGGCCTTACGGAAAGAGATTTGCACATTGATCACTTGCGCGATGTCGCCGCCTTTGCTTTTGGCGATGGGGTTAAGCCGTGGCTGTGGAGCGTGCGTGTCCGCCTCGGCGTTAAGTAGCGCTATTGCCGGTGCGTCCAGTTACGCATCCAGGGGTTATCGTCCTCGACTTGTTCGACTTGAGGTAGGAATTTTCCGGTCTTTAAAAACGCGGTTGTCTGGTCCATGACTTCGCCGTTGAAGACGAGCATCGGGTGAGTCTCATGGACGATGGTGAAGTCCGTCATGCCCTCGAGCTTTGTGCTTTCCACGGAGATCACGCCATCGTCGGCACCAGGAATCAATGAGGACATGAATGGGTCCAGGCCGAGGCTGCCCGCGATCACGCCAACTTCAAACGTCGCTGGTTTCAGAGACTGTAGTTGCTCATTCTCACCGCTGGCCAGCGCCATGCCCGCCGGGCCGATCAACAGCTTTGCGCCGGGCATATCCGCCAATAAATTAACGGCCATGCTGCCTTGGTTGGGCGGGGAAATCATCACCACGCGGCCAATTTCGGGCAGAGGATTATCGCGCTCGATCATGCGTAGCAAGATACCGCCCATGGAGTGCGTGACAAAATCAATGCGCTTGGCGTCGGCAGTTTCCCGGACTATGTCCGCCCGCACATGCACGGCCAGTTCATCCAGTGACTGACTCATGGATGGGTAGTCAATGTTGACCACACGATAACCCTCAGCCTCCAGCGTTCTCTCGATATGTCCCATCGTGCCCGATGTTGCCGCGAGTCCATGCAGCAGGACTACGGTTTCTTTCTCGCCAAACAAAGCGAGCGGCCAACAAAACAGGAAGATCAACCAGCGCATCGTTTTAGGTTAGCGAGCGTTGGGCGAAAGTCCAATGCGGAAGGCTTTTTCCGATTAAAATCCCTTGTTTGGAATCTCGGCTACTTTGTTGGCACCAAAATAGAGATCCCACTTCGGTGCGGATGGATCGACCAGAAACAGTAACTCTAATTCTTTCCCCAGCGTTGATTCATAGGGGACGCCTTCGAGCGCGGCATACTGCTTGGCCTCTTCCACGTCCACATCGACGCCGATCGTATAGATGCTGTTGTCCATGAGCGAGCTGCTGCCAACCAGTTGAAACATCGGGATTACTTGCTCACCGTTGACAAGAGAGAAATCTGCCGGTTGGAGAATGTAACTACGTGCCGTGCCCGAACGGTTCGGCATCGTTGGTACAACCTGGATTTTAACATCGAGTACCTTGCCCACGAGTGGCGCGGCAACCTGTGTCTGGCTCGGAGTCAGTGTAAATGTGCGCGGCGCTGCCTTGCTGAAGCGATCTCGCAGGGTCACTTCGTTGACAGTGATCTTCGGTAAGTAGGCATCTTCGAGGCGCTTGACCTCGGTCGGCGTCACTTCGATGGACTTGTCACCAAAGTTGACCGAAAATGCCCCTGTCGGCTTGAAATAAAACAATAGAGTCAGAACGGCAGTGTCAGCATTTGCCTCGTTCTTACCTCTTTTGCGGAAGCTTTCCTTTTCGCGGGCAGGATCACGAAATGCTTTCAGATGGCGACCATCGGAATTGCTGTCACCGACCGGTGAATATGTTTCGTCACCGACGTTGGCCGAGATTTCATTCATCATCAGCTTCAGCTCTTTAGCATTTTGGTAATCAACCTTCAGTTGTAGCTGAACGAAAACAAACTTCTGCTCTCCGTTATTCTCGATCAGTGTTGACGCTTCGATGCCCGACTGGCTTGACGGCAAAGCAAATGTTTCAGGGATAACCGCCTTGGCGGACTCCAAAGTGGCAGTCTGCGCATTGGCAAAAGGTGTGGTCAGGGCAAGTAGCAAAGCCGCGAGGGCAGTTGTTGATCTCATGCCGCCGATCATTCCGCCAGTCGGAGGCCTGTCAATCACCCATCCCTTGGCTTATCGCTCGAGGATGAGCTTCCGCTTGAGCGGACGCACATGGAGGATCTTGAGCAGTGCGACGAAGATAATGCCGAACAGCGTTGAGGCATACGCGGCCACGAGGCTGGCCTGCACGATGCCCATGGCGAGCATGAGCAGTGAGATCACCGTGCCAGACAAGCCCACGTAAAGCCCGAGGTCGAACAGCGGCTCCTCATTCTCAAGCAGGGTGATCCGCGTCTCGGCGGGAACCGGGGCGCGCTTGAGTTGCGAGATCTTCATCAGGCACACGATATAGATCACGAACTGCACCATCAGAAAGATGAGCAGGACGAGAACGGTTTGTTGATCGATGGAGGCGTTGGGCATGGTTTCACCTTCTACTGTGCCAAGTGCGGCGGGTAATTCAAATTCTAAAAACAGCGTCCCAGGCTCAGTGACTGGTTGGGCGAATAATTGCGGCTCCTGAAAACTGACAACGATCAGGAGCAAAATCACGCCGACAACCCCGTTTTGCATCCACGCGAGCCCCGGATAACTTCCTTTAGTCGATCGGCTGGAGATGACGAGCTTGATGCCCGCCGCCAGTAGCATGCCTGCTGTTAGCAGCAGCAGTACCTTGGCTACCATGGCAATAGGGCGGTAAAATGCGCACAACTGAAGCGTAAGGCGTGTCAGTTCATTATCGGTTGGCGTTTCCGCATCAGACCACAAGGCTGGTCCCTGATAAAGTGGCAACTGACGCTCCAGTAAGTAACGCAAGGCCTCCCCCCCCCAAGGGAACACTCGGGCGAAATCAGGCCAGGCTTCATCGCCAAAGGTTTCGTAATAATCAGCGACCCAGTCCGGGCGTTGGCTGAGCATGACCAAGCTGAACACCAAGGCTTCGCGATCACCGCTTTGGCGGAGTAGGGTGGTGGCTCGCATGAAGCTGACCGGGTCGCGCGCCATCCGTGTCCATGCCCCCAGGGATGCCCAGTCGAGGCGTTGTGCGGCACCAAGCATGGAGAGATAAAAGGCTTCTAGACGGGCGACAGACGCCGGTTCGCCGCTCATTGCCAATTGGGCCATCGTGGCGAGCTCACGGGCGAATTCTGGCCCCACTAAGCCAGCTTGCACGAGCAGGGCAGTCGTCAGAATGGCGGAGTCTAGCGGGGCACCAGCCGCCGAAGCAACCGGCATGAAATGCCGCACACCAGTTAGCCCCTTGGTTGCTAGAATGTGCTGTACGTTCTGATTGCGCGATTCAATGAGCATTGCACGTAGCGCCTCGCGATTGGCTCTGGGTGTCAATAGTTGCTGAAAAGCTAGGGGGCCATTCTCGGTTGCCAGCTCGGGCAATTTCGTGGCGATCTGGATGAATTGGAGCCCGAAAGGTTCCGCATTGCCAGTTAAGCGGTCTTTTGGATGGTCTGCAATAAACTGTTCGATTTGGCCATTGAGAAAATTTTCCGGCGACAATGTCTCCGATGACGCTGTGTCTAGTGACGCCAATGCAGTATTGATACGCCAAGCTGGCCCGAACTGACCCTCATCTAGTAGCTGCTCGGCGACATTTACGGCGGGTTTGCCCTTTGCGCCAGCCAGCCGCAAGACAGCAGGAGCAACTGCATCGAGATAAACTGGCGCAAGCCACCCCCCCCCCCCGAGAAGCAGGGCGAAAACAACGAGCACAATGCCAGCTACTTTCTGCATTTTGACAGAAACGTAGCGGGTTCATGACTTACGATCAACGGAAACCTTATGCGGAAATGAAGGTCCATTTGTGTCTGGACGCCCGTCCCCCCAATCCTGTTACTGATTTCATCGATGAAGACCTCGCCCGCATCTCAGCGCCTCCGTGCACTTTGGCTTCAGCGACTATGCTGGTGGCAGCCGCTGGCATTAGTTGCGGCGATTAGCATCGCGTCTGGCGGAAACCCTGCACCGCTGCCGTTTAGTTTTTTCTCCCTCGATAAGGTCATCCATTTACTGGTCTATGGCCTGTTGGCCACATCGATTTACCGTGTTTCCAGCCCGACATGGCCTGACGGATTACGTGCGGTTTTTGCGATCACCCTGACGGTGGTTTTTGGCCTCGTTGATGAGCTTCATCAGAGCCAGACGCCCGGGCGCATGATGGATTTTGCTGACTGGCTCGCTGATTCATTTGGCGCGATAACAGCAGTCTATGTTTACCGTGGCTGGGCGGGTTACCGCGGTGTGTTGGAATGGGCTGTGATTCGCCCTCGAAAAAAGAATGCCCATGAGTGACGCCCCACTTTACGACGCGCATTGCCACTGGCACGATCAACGGCTGAATCCGGGGCAAGAATTAATGGTCGCTGGATTAGCGCAGATTCCATTGGCCAAGGCGGTTGTCAATGGGACGCATCCGGGCGACTGGGAGGCGGTGGCCGAACTGGCGGAACAAGACTCACGGGTTTTACCTGCTTTTGGGCTGCATCCCTGGCATGTTAACGAAGCACCAAAGGACTGGCTGGATCAGCTTCAGGATTACCTTCATCGCTTTCCTTATGCTGCGGTGGGAGAAGCCGGGCTGGATCGGTGGATTCAGGGCCATGATCTACCACGTCAGCAAGCTGCCTTACAGGCGCAGATGGAGCTAGCAGCGGCGGAGAATCGCCCGATTTCGCTGCATTGTTTGCAAGCTTGGGGCCCGCTGTTCGAGCAGCTTCAGGCTGGTCCGCTTCCGGCCCGTGGATTTCATCTGCATGGTTATGGGGGGGCACCTGAAATGGTGGCGTCTTTTGCGGCGATTGGCGGCTACTTCAGCTTTTCCGCCTATGTCATGCACGAGCGCAAGGCGCGCCATCGTGAATCGTTTGCGGTCATTCCCATCGAGCGGCTTCTATTGGAAACGGATTCGCCAGACATGTTGCCATCCGTTGATTGGCTTGATTGGGAGTTGACGGGTAATGCCGTTTTCGCCGATGAGGGGGGGGGGCGTGCAATGCATCATCCTGCCAATATCACCGCGAGTTATCGGGCCGCATCGAAATTAACAGGTATGCCAGAGTCAGCAATTCGGTTACAGGTGGAGCGGAATTTTCACCGCTTCTTTCTCGAAGCGTAATCGCGATTAGCTCGCTTCGCTCTCTTTGTAGACACGGAGGAAGATAGTGCGGCTACTGGCGTCGCGGAAGAGCAGGTATTCGCCATCAGGATCGTGTCCGACGAAAACCAAGCCCATTTCCGGAGCAACAACATCTCCTACATGATAGAGGGCACCGTTGATGATTGCTCGGGTGCCGCGACCACCTAAACGCACGCCATTTACTGTAGCACGGTTAACAAATTCCTGTGGGGTTGAGGCGTAATCCAGAGTTTTCCGTGGGTCTTCTGTTTTTGGTGCCTCAACGAACATCAGCGTGGGCTGATCGGTTTTCACTGGTGCCTTGGCTCCAGTGATTACCTGTTTTCCGACATCAGAGGTTTTGCTCAAGAAAAATATCGTAATAGAGAACACAACCAGTGCGGTTGCGAAGAGGTAGAACCCTCTGAGCATCATGCGCTTTTTCTGAGCCTGTATCTCAAGGCGCAAGGCTTCTTGGACTACGGGAGCTGCTCGGCTGATGGCCCCTCGTTCACCATACAGCATGCCCTGCGAACCGCGTTGCAGCAATTCGCGTTGCGCCTTGGGCGACTGTGGTTGAATGATGGCCATTGTAAAAGGAGCGAGTCAAAGAGGATCGGATACAGACTTTACGGTATTTGATATGGGTATAATCATGTATTTTTGGCAAGTGCCCTTATAGGGTCGAACTGTGATTAAACAAAGATTTCACAATCTTTTAGGTGTAAAGATTCATCTGTGCATGGAGTCTAATTGCCCCATTCGGCATGCCGATTGGCTGAGTGCCCTTTTACTGACTGGGGACGGCAAGCGCAACGTCGACTGCCACTGCTGCTGCTGTAAAGCCCATGGTGCCAGTCACAAAGCTCGCAGTTCCGAAACCTTGATCACAGTTAAGGCGGAGGGCTGCGCCTTTCTCTTTGGTTGCGCAAACGGTGCCATCGCCCCACGGAAAAACGACAGGCTCGTCGGAATACACGCAGGGCACCTTAAATTTCCAACGACGCTCCCGGGGGAACTCGAAATCTCGGCGGAGTTGTCGGCGCACCTTAGCCAACAGCGGGTCGCCAATCGCGCGTGAGAGATCGTCGACCTTCACGGCGGACGGGTTTTTTCTTCCGCCGGCCCCTCCCACGGTGACAATGGGGATTCGTCGCTGTCGGCACTCGGCAATCAGCCGACATTTGTTTGAAACGGCGTCAATCGCATCGATGACCACATCGAACCCCTGACCCAGCAAACGATCGACTGTGGAATCGGTGAAGAATGTCGCCTCAGCGTTCACCTGGCACTCCGGGTTGATTAAACGGGTCCGCGCAGCGAGCACGTCGATCTTCAGCTTGCCGACTTCTCCGTCGAGCGCGGGAAGTTGTCGGTTGACGTTGCTCAGGCAGACATCATCGAGGTCAATGAGTGTGAGCTGCCCAATACCAGTCCGCGCCAATGCTTCAACCGACCACGAACCGACGCCGCCAACGCCCACGACACAGGCGTGCAATGAACGTAGTTTCTCCAATCCAGCGGCACCGTAAAGCCGTCCGATTCCGCCAAATCGCGTGTAGTAATCACTCATCACGGGCAGTTCTCTTAAGTAAACGCCCCTTGGTGCAAGCTTTTGCTAAGCCTAGGTTGCGAGTGCCTTCAAATCGTTTTGTGTATTCCGTGCTGCTCGTACGAGGGCGGACTGTTCCCGCGGCCAAAGTTTGAACTCAACCACTTCGCCTGCACCTTGTTGGCCGACAATCGTTGGCAGTGCGAGCGTGGTTCGGCGAAGGTCGTATTTGGGCAAACGAAAATCGTGGGATTGACTGACTGGCAAGATCACCCGCTCATCACGCGCAACGGCACAGGCGGCATCGGCTGTGGCCGCTGCTGGGCCTAACCAAGCGCCGCCCTTACCGTAGAGGAGCATTTCGTCAGTTGCTTTGACGGAGGCCTCGACCTCGCTTTGCATGACGCCTTGCCATTGCTTCAGCGAGGACAGTGGTGCTCCGCCAGCTGTAGCGCCGGACCAAAGTGGAACCAACGCCTCACCGTGTGCACCAATGGCCGAAATTGAAATATCTTTCGCGGTGAGTGACAGTTTCTCCGCAATGGATGTCCGCAAACGCCGGGCATCAATCATTGTCCCCAAGCCAAAGACCTGTCCCGTCGGTAATTCCAAAAAACTTGCTGCGAGCGGTGTCAGTAATTCGCTGGGTTCGGTGGCGATAATCACCACGGTGCTCGATTTTAAGCCGACCTCTTTCAGCTCGTTGAGCAATCGGCAGAACGGGGTCAAGTTGCGGCGACCAAGCTCAAGGCGCGATTCATTCGGTTGGGCGGAAACGCCGCCTGCCAGAATGATGATGTCACTTTGCGTGGCAAAGTTAACTTGCGTTGCCGCGTGTAGGCGGACGGGCTGATTCGCACAAGCGTCACGCAGGTCTTGGATTTCCGCAGTGCACAATTCGGCTTGGCCATCAATCAGCGTAATTTCTGTAAACAGATTACGCCGGACAAGCTCCGCAATTACGGCGCTGCCGAGACGTCCGGCTCCACCGATGACTGCGGCGTTCATACGAAGGTGATTGGTGAAGGGCGGATGAGCCTTTCACCATGCGATCAGCCTTTCAGTTGTTGCAAGATCATATCGGTAACCTTCTGCACCAAGGCTTCGGCGTCGTCGCCGGAGGCAGTCTTTGGCGCGGCGGGAGTCGGCATCGTGCAGACGACACCGGGACGGAACTCAGAGTTATCGCACAGTTCGCATTCCTTCAGGTTTTCGCGTTTGTCGGGCATGCCGAGCGAGCGACGAATGGCAATCAGTTCCTTGAGCTTGTTGCCGCCGTAAGTGTTGAGTCCGTGGCCGAGCTGCGAAGCGATGTAGATCGTGTTACAGTAGGCCTCGGTATTTTCCATCTTCCAGTAGGCGTCTTCAACGTCCTTGCCCCAAGTGATCACGCCATGGTTCTGCATGATGATCGATTGGTGATTCGGTGCAAGCGCACCAACGGCTTTGGCGTTTTCTGGCGTGCCGGGTGTTTCGTAGTGAGCCAAGGCGATTTCGCCGAGGAACACTTCAGGCTCAGGAATCAGGCAAGTGGGGGGCGCGACGCCAGCAATCGCGAACGCTGTGGCGTGGATTGGGTGCGCGTGCACACAGGACTTGGCGTCCGGCGTAGCTTTCATAATGGCCAAGTGCGTGTTGACCTCACTGGTGCGCTTACGAGTGCCAGCAACTTGGTTGCCGTCGAGGTCAACCAGGCAAATGTCTTCGATCTCAATGAAGCCCTTGGAGATCAGCGTTGGGGTGCAAAGTACGAGGTTGTCACCGACGCGGACGGTGATGTTGCCGCCGTTGCCATCGCAATAATTCTTGGCCCAGATGCGGCGACCAATGTCGCACATGCGCTCCTTGATGATACGCAGCTCAGGAGAATTAAAGAATGCCAGAAGCGCATCGGAGCCAACAGGGTCGGCACCAGCTTTCCATTGAAATTCGTAGTTCGGCACGATCGGCTCTTGGATGGCCTTACTTGGTTTGGTCGAAACCGTGCGTCCGCCGCTGCTCTTTTTCGCTTCGCGAATCGCGTCCTTGGCGGAAGGGGTCAGCACTGCGTTATCAGGGATCGCGCAGAGGCTTTTTCCACTGGCCAGCAGCGTTTCAATATCTTTTCCGGTAAATACTTTTTTCATGGCTGTTTAAAAATTAGAGAGTGTGAGTTCGCCCCTGATAGGTGATCTCGTCGATCAGCGCGCAGTTAAATGCGTCGACCGGTGTCGGTTTATCAAAAGTTGCTGAGGCTTCGCCGCCTTCGACGAATCCGATGACATCGCCCAGCCCGCCGCCGACATTATCGTAGACAACCACATCGGGTTGGCCAGAAACTGGCGGCAAATCCTCACCGCTGATGCGGGCTTTATCCATCGGGCTAACCAGCAGGAAGCGCCCGCCAATGTAAGTGGGGTCGCTATCACTCAGGGTGACTTTGCCGATGACTTTGCCGAAACGCATATCGAAATTTTGGTTTGTTGGTTACTCGTCCTCGATGGCGAGGATCATGTTGCGGATGGGCGTCTTATCGACGCCGAGAAATTCGCGGACACCTTTACCATCGGTGGTGATGACGATCGTCGAACCTACGCCAGCGCCCTGTGGATCAATTGCCATCACTGGTTGCCCCGAGTCTTTGCCATCTCCATCCAGCGGCTGGCAGATCAGCAAACGCCAGCCTTTCATCGTCTGATGGCAGACCGTGGAGACGACATTTCCTTCTACGCGTGCACGGATCATGGACGAGGTTAAAAGATTAAAGTTAAAAGGTTAAAGAGAACCAGCTAAGGGTTTGATGGCGTTCTTAGTACATCTGCAGGCTGTCGACCAATACGCAGCGACGGCGGCGTGTGAAGGTGTCGGGCGTGGTGATGCCTTCGCCGGTGGTCGTGGCGATCGAGAAGCTGGAGTAGCCTTCCCCGCCAGTGCCGAGACCTGCAACACAAGCGCCGTTCTTGACGAAAAGCGTGGAGTCGAGCGCACGCGCCATCAGGCCCATATTCACGACATTTAGCGAGTGAATCATCGACGAATGCTTGTAACCGTGCTCGGAAATTTTTGCCAATTCGATGGCTTCTTCAATGTTCTTCACCCGGATGATTGGCAGCATCGGCATCATCTGCTCTTCGATCACGAACAGGTGGTTGGCGTCGGTTTCGGCAAAAAGAATTTCCGTGCCAGTGGGTGCAGACGCACCTGCGATTTCAGCGAGCTTCGTGGCGTCAGCGCCGACTAGATCGCGGTTGAGAACAGGGTGCGAGCAGCCTCCGCCGTTACCATCGGTGGTGAAGGCAATCTTGGTCAGTCGGTCGAGCTGATTGCCGTTAATGCCCACGGCACCCGCGGTCTTCAGTTCGGAAAGGAATTGGCTGTAAACCTTGTCGAGGACGAAGACTTGCTTCTCGCCGATGCAGAGGAGGTTGTTGTCGAAGGCGGCTCCAAAAATGATGTCGCGCGCGGCTTTTGCCAACATTGCCGTTTCGTCGACAACGACAGGGGGGTTGCCGGGGCCTGCGCAAATGGCGCGTTTGCCGCTCTTCATTGCTGCATCAACAACGCCGGGGCCACCAGTCACGCAGAGCAGGTTGACATCGGGTGTGCTGCACAGTTCGTTAAAGCTGTCGAGGGTTGGCGTCTCAATGATCGTCGCAATGTTTTCAATGCCGATTGCAGACTTAATGCGCTTGTTGAATTCGCGGATCGCAACGACGGCGCAACGGGCACCCTTGGGATGCGCATTGAAGACGACGGTGTTACCCGCAGCCACCATGCTGACGATGTTGCAGGAAAGTGTGGGGATGGAGTGAGTGACCGGCGTGATCGCGCCGACAACGCCGAAGGGCGTGTTTTCTTCCATCGTAATCCCGTGGTCGCCGCTCATGCCGCGTGGTGATAACCACTCGACGCCGGGCAAATTCGGGATGCCTTGCAGCTTGGCGATCTTGTGTTCAAGACGGCCGATTTTGGTTTCGTCAAATTCCAGCTGGCCCCATTCCACAGACTTTTCGGCACAGGTTGCCTTGATGATTTTTACCACCTTATCACGGCCTTCGATGCCGAGCTTGCGCAATTTCTTCTGCGCTTCTTTGGCGGCAGCAGCGGCGTCACTTGCGGTTTTGAAAACGCCGTAATCACCGTTAGCACAGGCCCCGTTACAGGAGCAGCCGCAGTCGTCGTCCTTCTTGGCGATTGTGGGTGCCGCGCCTTGCGTCTGAAGCTTGCGCAGGACGTCGGCGACGACGTTTTTCAGTACGGATTCATCGATTTGCAAACTCATCTGGCGAAAGTGTGAAGATTTGAAAAAAAGGGGGGAGAGGTTGCACTGTAGGACAAATGCTTTGCGATGCAGAGTTACTTGCCGTCATAGACTTGATGGCCGAGCACATCGACATTGTCGACAATGCCGACCACCGCGCAGTCGACGGGGAGGGCCTTCATGCCCTCAGTAGCGCGGGCTGAGCTACCTTGCACGAAGAGCACCATCTCGCCTTTGCCCGCCCCGAGGTTGTCTACCGCGACGACGGTATTAGAACCGTCACGGAATTTTTTCGGGTCATTCGGATCGACCAATTGCGGACGCAATAGGAGGAGCTTACGCCCCTTCATCTTGTCGTCTTTTTTGGTCGCCACAACGTGGCCAATGACTTTGGCGAGGAACATGGTGAGTGAAGGTTAAAGTTTAAAAATTAAAGATTAAAGGGGTGGGCATGTGGGTTATTGGTCCAAAGCGGCAAACTCCCGCTTTAATCTTTTTCCTTTAATTTCTAATCTCTCCTTACTTCTTTGCTGCGCTCTTGGTGCTGGGAAGGATCTTGGAGACGTCGTCATGCGGGCGGGCGATGACGTGGGCGCTGACCACTTCGCCAAATGACGATGCGGATTCGGCACCAGCGTCGAGTGCTGCTTTAACGGCGGCGACGTCACCGACGATGGTTGCGCTAACGAGTGCGCTGCCGACGCTTTTCATTGGTCCGACCAACTCGACGTTGGCGGCCTTGAGCATGGCGTCGACGCCTTGCACGAGTGCGATGAGTCCCTTGGTTTCGAGGAGTCCGATTGCTTGAGATGCCATGATATGTATGGGTGTTAAGTTTGAAGTGTAAGTGTTCTGAAAGTTATGCCGGTTGGGCTTGAAGGAAACGTGAGACTTCGCGGGCGACAACGAGCTCTTCGTTAGCTGGAATGACAAAGGCCTTAACACGCGAATTCGACGCGCTAATGTCGCCTTCCTCGCGGGTGGTGGCGTTGGTCGTGGGATGGAGGATGAGTCCGAACCCTTCAAGCCCTGCGCAAACGTCGGTGCGTAGTTCGGCGTTGTTTTCGCCAATGCCGCCAGTGAAACAAATCGCGTCGCAGCCGCCCATTTGGAAAACAAATGATCCGGCCCAATGACGGATGCTGTGGACTAGGGCGTCCAGCGCGAGTTGAGCGCGTTCATTCCCAGACTCTGCCGCTGCCTTTACGTCGCGGAGATCATTGCTGACACCCGATATGCCGAGCAGGCCACCTTCTTGGGTGAGCTGGCGCTCGGCTTCTTCGAGGCTGAGGCCTGTGGTCTTCATCATGTAGGGCACAGCCATGGAATCCAGGTCGCCCACACGGTTGTTCTGCGGGAGCCCGCCTTGTGGCGAGAAGCCCATGCTCGTGCCGATGGCCACGCCGTTTTTAATACCCGTTACGGAACTGCTGCCACCGAGGTGGCAGGAGATTACGCGCAGAGGCGCGCCTTCGACCGGTGTGTCGCCCTTTTGATAAAGTGCCTGCACCTTCGCGGCGACATCGTCTCGGCCCAAAAGTTGGGCGGAGCGTTCGGCGATAAACTTGTGACTTGCGCCGTGGAAGCCGTAGCGCCGCACACCAGCATCATGCCAGTTTTGCGGCACCGCGTAGATTGATGCAGCCTTGGGCACCCACTGATAGAACGCCGTTTCGAACAACGCCACGCGGGTGACTGACGGCATGACTTTCGCAAACATACGAATGCCAGTTGCGTAGGCCGGGTTGTGCGCCGGAGCGACTTCTTTAAAGCCTTCCAGTGCAGTTAGGGCCTTGTCGTCTGCTTCGACGCAACCGCTGAGGTCTTTGCCGAGTACGGTCTTGAAGCCGACTGCATCGAGGTCGGAGTCGCCGATTAAATGTCCCTCCGACTGAAGGGTTGCCAAGCAATCTTCGATCACGCTGGCATAGTCTTCAACGCGTTCGTAGCCGCCCTTGGCCAGCATGCGCTCATCACCGTCCTCTAATGAATAGAGGCGGTATTTGAACGATGTCGAACCGAGGTTGGCGACGAGGATTTTCATCAATCGATAATTTTAAATGGCGGGCGATTAACCCATCCAGTTGCCGAGCTTGGCGAGGTCATCGTGAGGGCGGGGGATAACCTGCACGCCGAGGACATCGCCGACTTGGGCGGCGGCTTCTGCGCCAGCGTCAACCGCAGCCTTAACCGCAGCGACGTCGCCAACGAAGAATGCCGTGACAATACCGCTGCCGATTTTGTCCCAGCCGCTCATGGTTACATCCGCCGATTTGAGGGCGGCATCACAGGCCTCGAGAAGAGTGATGAGGCCTTTAGTTTCGATCATGCCAACAGCTTGCTTAGCCATAATATAAATTCGTTGAGGATTAGTTAAATTAATTGAGGAACTGCTTGAGCAGTTCGTCGTGTGGGCGCGCCATGACATTCGAAGAGATAAGCTCTCCGACCTTGGCTGCGGCTTCGGCTCCGGCTTCGACGGCTGCCTTGACGCTGCCGACATCGCCCTTGCAAAGAACTGTTAAGAAGCCGCCACCAATGGAGACCAAGCGAACGAGTTCAACGTTCGCGGCCTTGACCATTGCGTCGCTGGCTTCGACGCTGCCCACGTAACCGCGGGTTTCTACCATTCCGAGTGATTCGCTCATGTGTGTTTGGGTGTTAAGTTTTCGATGTTAAATTCAGAGAGAGATGGGAGGAGGCGGGGAGGGAGAGAGTTAAGTTTTGACGAGTTCCACCAAGCTGTCTGGCGTAAGGCCGCAAGCGTTGCCCTCGTCGGTGTCAATGTGGACTTCTAGTTTGAAAGAGTCGCTGACGCGGACAAAAATGCGATCGAAGGTTACACCTAATTCACCACCAACGCGGAGCTTCATATAGTCGCCCTGTTTGACACCATAGAATTTAGCATCGTCGGGGTTCATGTGCACGTGCGGTGCAGCGCGGATGACGCCTTCGTCTAGCTCAAGGAAGCCTGCCGGGCCCATCAGCATGCAACCGGGTGTGCCCTTGATGTTGCCGCTTTGGCGGACGGGGATTTTATAGCCCAACGCAATGGAGTCCGTGTAGGCAAGCTCGACTTGGTTAAGCTCGCGACAGGGGCCAAGGATGCGTAAATTGGAAATGACTCGGCTACGTGGGCCAACCATAGTCACCGATTCTTCGGCGGCGTATTGGCCATCCTGATACAGCCATTTCATTGGCGTAAGTTCGTGCCCAGGGCCAAAAAGCTGCTCCACCGCCTGTGGCGTTAAATGACAATGACGTGCGCTAACGTTGACCACGAGCGGGTTCGGGCCAGCCTTCGGTGCGGCCAGTCCAAGTTGCGAATAGACGCTCTCTCGGACCAGCTTTTCAATCTGGGAACGGGTAATGGCGGGATTGGCGCTCAAAGCAGCTTGGAGTTAATAAAATTGAGGGTTTTGGAAACGTGCGTTCAAAATCTTCCAAAATCTTCCATTAGGTCAAGCATAAAGTTTCAAGCGACCACTCAATAAGCATCGCATATAAACAGTATAAAGCACTCAGAGTCTGGTTTTGGGCTAGTTAAATGGATGCCGTAACCATACATTTTTCCCGCATTTGATTTGGCTCGAATGAGAAGAGCAGTGTGTCGGTTACCCCAAAAAAGTAGAAGCCTGCGCCGATATTTCGACGCAGGCTCCTTTTTCTTTCTTGCTTGGCTGGCTAAAGCAGTAGCCTTGGTAGTGGCAAAATCAGCGCTTAAACTGACGGCGGCGCAGGACAACGCCGAGGACAATGACGCCCAGCCCAATCGCGTAGCTGGATGGCTCCGGTACTACGGTGGTGGGGGAGAATGCGCTGCTGGCGATATCGCTATCGATGCGGATCCGGTCCAAACTGGCGTGGATCTTTACGTCGCCGATGACTTGGAAATCGTCCACAAAGTTGGGGATATAGAATTCCCAGATTTGCTCCTGAAGCGTTACATCGCCGAAGCTGCTGCTGACGATGCCTTCGAACAGAACGCTGTATTGGAGGACGCTGGCGTTATCACCGCCCAGTAGCGAATTGCCCAGAGAGTCCACGATCTGGATTGAATCGGGATAGATGCCGACGCCTTCGTTCATCGTTGCCGCAGTCTGGACGATGATGTGGGTGCCCATATTGCTGGCAAAGCCGCCAGCGCCTGAGGTGCCGCCGTGGTTATAAACCGTTGCTGCGAAACCGTAGTCGCTGCTAAACGAATAGTAATTGCCGCTGCTGGTGGCGAAGCCTGAGCCGGTCGGGGCAATGGTGGAATCGCTGCTGAGGGCGGGGTTGGTGGAATGTCCAATGTCAGGCGTGGAGGACTGGAGATCGTCCCACTCCTGATAGGTGGAGTTCGTGCCGCCAACGACCCAGCCGTCTGGATCGACGAAGTTTGTCGTCGCGCTGTAGCCAGCGAAGGCTTGTGTGCCAGCGAGTAGGCTAACCGCCAGACAGGCGGCCAATTTTAGGCTAGGGTCCCTAGGGAGGGATGGTAGTGTGAGTTTTGTTTTCATGATTTTCGGTTGGTTCTTCCGCGGCATGCGCCCGGAAATTAAGAAATTGAGTCGCGGTATCAATAGGTGTCGAAATGAAAGATCGATTCTGCCTATTGGAACATGATGACTGCGCCAATGAATACAGTGACAATAATAGCTGCCGCGCTGGTGAGAAGCCACTGAGTCTTTTGATTCGTCTTCTGACGACGCGTTGAGCCATCCTTTTTGGCATGGGTCTCGGGACGTTGAAGTCGATTTGTGCGAGGAATTGTCTCGTTTATAAGCGAGCGGCCTTTCCTTGGGCTGGACGTGCCTTGCGTTCGCATTGTCGGCACCCGATGCGGTAGCCGACCGGTAGGGCGTTGATTTGCGTCAATGATGAAGAAGCCAGGGACGACTTGCGTGCCTGCTGATGGTAATGCTCTGCGATCGGGTCTCATTTATGCGCCAGAATTAGAGGATTTTGGCGCATGTCAAGAGATATTGAGATTCAATATCAAAATAATTGCAAAAAAGTTCCTTGCCAGTTCGGTTAGGCCTTAAAAAACGAGCGAGTTGAGCTCTTCCTGGATGCGCACGAGCGAGGCGGGGTCGGGGTCAGAAGATTGAACGGAGTACAATACCTTGGAGCGAACGTGTAGATAGCTTTGCTGGCCGTCGACTGGGCGACCTTGGCTGCGGAGGATACGCTTGCGCTCCAGCATGAGGCCGAGGACTTGCTTGAAAAGCTCGCGATCTTCGGCCACGTCCGCGCTATCTGATTCAAAAAGAGAGAGGAAAAGCTCCTCGGTGGTAGCCAATGCGTGGGCGCGGGCCTCGCGCTCATCCTCCCCACGTGGTTTTACTTCGCGCCCCCATCGGCCTAGGACAGCCTCGGGGCGGGGGAAATCATCCACCTTGCTGGTGGCGACATCGGCGCGTTGGAGTTGGCCTTCCTCGTCACGGTAGAGGAAGCAGATAACCTCGTCGCCGATTTCAAATGGCTCGCCGGAGACGGCGCACTCGCGCGCCAGTGGTTTGATTTGCCAATCCATTCGTCATGTAGCTTGCTGCCAGCAATGCCCCTCGGGCAAGGGGATTCTTCGCTCTAAGGGTGATTTTCCAAGAGTTTGTTAACATGGATTTGGGAACACCTTTGGCTTGCGGTGTTGATCAGCATTACAAATGCTGGCCGATACACACGGTAATAACGAGTGACCACGACGAGTTCATGCATCCTGGGAAAATCTATACGATCGGCGACGTTCATGGCTGCAACGTCGAGCTGGAAGACTTGCTCAATCAATTGAATCTGGGCGAGCACGACATGGTGGTCTTTGTGGGCGACCTCATCAACCGAGGCCCGGATTCATTGGCGGTGCTGGACATTGCGCGAAACCTGCCGGGCGCATACTGCTTGTTGGGGAATCACGAGTTGCGCCTGAATCGTTATCATCAAAGCGGAGACCGTTCGATCCTCAAGGATTATGATTGGGAAACGATTCCCAAGCTGAGCGAGCAGGATTGGCGTTTCATGCAGGAGTTTCATCCCAATCTTCATTTTCCAGGATTGCAGACGGTTGTGGTCCATGGCGGTTTTTTGCCAGATAAGCCTTGGGATGAACAGTCGGTGGACGTTGTGACCCAGATTCAGGTGATGAACCGCAAGACGGGCAAATGGGGCAAGCGCTCCGATGTGTCCGGTGGTGAATCGTGGATGAAATACTGGCAAGGCCCGCCCTTTGTGGTCACTGGCCATACCCCGCGGAGCGCAGTTGTCCGGACGAAGTGGTCGATCTGCATCGACACTGGCTGTGTGTATGGTGGCAAACTGACCGCGTATGAGCTCACGGAGGATCAGATTTTCCAGGTCGACGCTCGACAGCCATATGTGACCAAGTCGCTGACGACGTCCGCGTAATCCCATTGACGCCATGGGGCGCTCGTGGGTAATCCTTGGCACGTGACCACCGAGAACTCCTTGCCACCGCTGCCCGTCGCCCTGTTGTTGGTCGACTGGCAATTCGCCTTCACGAGCGTTATGCCAAATGGTGCGGCTGCTGTCCGTCGGGCAATATTGGCGGCTCGCGCTGCCCAGCTCCTTGGCTTGCCGATTGCGATTACTGAGCACGTGCCGCACAAGCTCGGCACTACGCTGCCGGAGATCCGCGAAGCTGCGCCCAATGCCCCCGTTTTCAATAAAACTGCGTTTTCCGGCGTGGCCGCGGACGGGCTGATCGAGTGGTTGCGTGAGCGCAATGTGCAGCACGTTTTGTTGACCGGTTTGGAGAGCCCGATTTGCATTTATCAGACGGCGGTTCAGGCCATGGCCGAGGGCTTCGACGTCACCTTGTTGGCAGACGCCGTCGTTGAGCGCCGCGCCGCAGACCGCGTCCATGCGTTTGATACGCTTTGCCGTGCGGGTGCGCATATCCTGCCAGTCGAAACCGTGTTTTATTCACTTTTCAGCGACTCGATCCATCCGCAGTTCCGTGAGTTCACGCAATTGGTGAAGACTTTTGGAGACTGAAAATTCGTAACCCCACCACCACTGTCATGATTCGATACCAAGACTTTGCTCCTGAAAAAACGGCTGCGGGCGGCTTCTTTAAAATGCCGACTTTTGAATCGCTCGACGAATGTGTGGCTCAGGCCAACCGCTGGATCGAGGACAACCAGCTTGAATTGATCAATGTGGAAACCGTGGTCCTGCCGAACATGCACATCAGTGGCGAAGAGGGCACGTCCGACGTTAGCCTGCACACCTCGGGCGACATGATGAGCAACTGGCATCAATTCGTCCGCGTCTGGTATCGCACTGACAAGTCCACGCCACCGCCGATTTAACCGAAATTCCGCTCGACAATTCGATCTTCTCTCTTCTGCTTTTTACGTCTATTTTAACGAATCAGCATGGACCAGACACACATCGCCGCACTGTACCACTTCTTCGAATTCGATGACTTCGAGGCCTGGCGGCCGCGTTTGCAAACACTCTGCGACGAGGCGCAATTACGCGGAATTCTCTTGCTGGCAGGCGAGGGGATCAACGGCACCGTCGCGGGGCCAGAGGCTGGTATTAAGCACCTGCTCGACACCCTTCGCGCCGATTCGCGCATGACTGGACTTGAGGTTAAGTTTTCCTACGCCGATGAAAATCCCTTCCGCCGCGAAACCGTGCGCGTGCGATTGAAAAAAGAAATCGTCACCATGGGCGTGCCCGGCATCGACCCGCGAAGCGAGGCCGGGGAATACGTGGACCCCGACCGCTGGAATGCGCTGATCACCGACCCCGATGTCGTCGTCATCGATGTGCGCAACGACTACGAAACCATGCTGGGAAAGTTTAAGGGCGCGCTTGAGCCGGATACCGAAGACTTTCGCCAATTTCCAGAATGGGTCGCCAACAATCTCAACCCGCAAACCCAGCCCAAGGTCGCGATGTATTGCACGGGTGGCATTCGCTGTGAGAAAGCGACGGCCCTCATGAAGCGCCAAGGCTTCGCCGAAGTTTACCACCTCGAAGGCGGCATTTTAAAATACCTGGAATCGACGCCCCGCGAGCAAAGCCAATGGGAAGGCGAGTGCTTCGTCTTCGACCAGCGCGTGTCTGTGAACCACGATCTCGCCCCCGGCCAGTATGCGCTCAATTGGACTTGCGGCCATCCCAAGCCCCAAGGCGAAGATCCCGCTAAGTGCCCTATCTGCTCTAAGCGCGAGCATGATAAACCGGCGGTGATTTAAGTAATCCGCCCCAATCAGACGGACCATGCTAGAGAAGGTAAGCTAGGCCCCCATCGTGTCCGATGTGACCCCCATGCGCCGCCGCAATTTCGATACTGACAACCCTTGGCGCACCATCACCAAAGCCATGCACACACGGCAGTGGATGATATAGGTGGCTGATAGGAGGTAGCTTTTCATCAGGATTTCGTAGTAGTAGTAGCAGTAGTAGTAGGGGTGTGAATAAACAGTGCATGCCGTGTAGTCTCAAACCGATTAACCCCTCATTTTTACTGGCTAACGTCCGTAGGCCCTGCTCCAAGGCAAAAACCGCAAGTGTACCATCTACGCCAAGCGCCGGAGTGGGCTACTTGAGATTCAGATTATGGTCTTCCTCAATCGTCTGAATGGCCTCGCGAAAGACTGGGTATGCGCTGCCGCTTTTGGAATTTAGCGTCCAGGTCATGATCTGGTAAAAGTCATTCTGGCCCTCGACGACGTAATTCAAATAGTTAATACGCATGTTGTCGATTTCGCCTTGTATTTCCGATTCCGAAACATTCATGCCATTCACTTCAAAATGACGGCTGTCGACGACGCGTCCTGAGTCCATGCGCCCGAGCAGTGTGTCGTTGCTATATTCCGTAAATCCGTCGAGGTCGTCCAGTATGTCCATCTTGGAGTAGGAGAAGGCCATTAGATATTCCTCTTGGAACAAATTGCCCATTTGCAGGGGAACATCCTCCTCTACGATCTTGAGCAATTTCCAGTGGTCGGGCATACCGATGGTCAGTGGACTGCCTGCCACGGGAACGACGCGATCCGTTCCCTCCACCTGATCATCAGCGACTTTGTCTAATGCACTGGTATAGCCCACATAAATGCCATAGCTAAACATCCCGATAAATGCCAAAACCGGGAGCGACGTAATGACCAGCACCACCAGCCAGCCAGTGCTACGGCGTTTGACGTATTTAACGATCGAAACAATAAATAGCACTGGGATCGCCAAGAGGATAAGCACGCTTATGGTCGTACCAATCAGGTAGCCGATCTGATGGGCAGCATCATTTTCGGCCGCTGCCAATATATTTACGATAAGTGAATTCACGTGATGAAACGTGTGCATCGATCACTTAATCTGCGAGCCGAAAACACTGCCCCATTAAAACTTTTTGAGCGATGACTATACTGCCTCTCAAGGCTGCGGAGCCAAGCGCTCATCTGTGCCAAGCGCAGGCATGATAATCTCGAGGTGAAATTGTAATTTGCGCACGTGGCGGTTTCCGTTATCGTATCGCCATGTCAGAAGTAACAGGACAAGGATCATCGGGCAACGTGCTTGCCGCCGTTTGCAGTTTTTTCATTCCCGGTCTCGGGCAGTTAGTTCAAGGGCGCCCGCTCAAGGCTCTCTTGATGTTTGTGCTCGCCGCCGTGCTGTGGTGGATTCTGTTGGGCTGGATCATCCACCTCTGGTCAATCATCGACGCAGCCATGTTTAAGCCACAGGCGTAACGCCGTGCCCACACCGTCGATTTCAACAAAAGCGAATGTCAGCAAGCAATAGCAACTGGGTTTGTTTCACGTGTTACTTCGCAACCCGCCAGCAAAAATACAGTGACCATAAACCGAAGTGTCCACAATGTGGTGGCGACTGCTACTGCCTTGGCTACAAGGTCGAAATTCCGAAGAGGAGTGACCACAAAAAATGGAATGAAATCAAAGAAGAAAGCAGACGAAGAGATCTTGAGTCAGTAAGTTCGAGATCCGAGTCCAGAGTGCGATCAATCCATAGAATTGAAAAAGAAATAGCTAAGCTACAGGCGATGGAAGAAAACGAAGGACGAAGAATTTCAATCAAGAAACTTAAAAAGGACCTAGATCGTGTAAATCAGGATCGGTAACGAAAAAGCACGGCGTTTCCACACCTGTCTCGCAGGTTTTTAGATAATGACAGAGCTAGAAAGAATGGCTTACATTAGTATTCTAGGATTTCTTTCCTGTAGTGCGCTATTGCTATTTTTCCTTCACTATCAATCCAAACGCGATGGACGCGAAAATGATTTTCGCCTGTGGCCAGTTTTAGGACTATCATTGCTCGGTTCCCTTTGGATGATTGCATTTGTCTCGTGTGGAACTTATGCAATGATTTCGGGTTACGCGGTGTTAGGAAAAATCCTAGTCTTTGTTGGTATTATTGGTTCTGTAATATTAGTAAGTTTCATTTCCGGAATAAAGAAGCCTAGGCGAGAACCAAGCAGGATCGACGATGGCTCATAGCCGCAGTCGCCTCACCTAAAACGTCAGCTTGAAAAATGAAATGCTATAAATCCGATAATGACGGCACACTGGTCGAATTAGGAGAGTTCTCCGTCGAAGAGGCAATTGAACTTCTTCGGATTCATCGTGAAGAAGATGGGAAGAATGAACTTTTTATTGGTGCTAGCCGGTCGAATAGGGATTTCGTGGAGATTGGATGCTGTGGAAAGAAATGCTTTATGATTCATACTGACATACTTACGAAGCCTTCGGGATTCCTTCGCTCATTGTTCTCGAAGTCGAGTTTGGACGTGACAGTATCAGGAATTGATCGGGCGGAAGACATTTTTAGGAAGTATTACTCGGAATCTCGGGATTCTTTCGAGAGATACCTAAAGAGTATAAAAAACTAACCAGTAGGAATGAGAAGGCGTTTCCCCGGAACTGATACTTCTCAAGATGAGCAAAACACCGACTAAGCACCGCAAGACTAACGCCGCCTCCATCACCATTGGG
>NZ_BMXG01000007.1 GCF_014651635.1 Cerasicoccus arenae
AGATACTTCGCCGACTCGAGGGGGGGGGGGGCGTCACTAAAGCTGTGGGGGAGGGTTTTTGGCCAAGCCTAATTGGAGCGACACCCGAACGGCAGCATCTCAAGGAAGATCTATTGTATGATTTTCCGCATAGTATCGTCAAATTATTACCGCGCGAACATAGTTACTCCCTGATCGTGTGCCAATTGACGGAAGCGCAGATCACCGAGGATTGGGCTCGTTGTGAATTGCCGGAGCCGCTAACTCGTCTGGAGCATGAAGACTTAGTTCGTTTACTCCTTCGGCAACAATACTTTATGATCGGGGCGGTCAAGGCTTCGCCCAATATTCGGATGATCGCCTTGAACGCATTGGACCTTAGCTCCGCAGACGAATTGCCGCCCGAAATTAGTGAATTTCTAGCCAGTGCATCGCGCTAGATAAGAAGTTTCGGGACGGAATATGATTTTCTCGGTTAAGCCATGCTTTACACACGGCCTAAAGGCAGCATAAAGGAGGCATGAGCTGGTACTACGCACAAGGACAGGATTCCAAGGGGCCAATTACTCAAGAGGAATTTGATGCGCTCCGCTTTTCGGGGCAAATCAACGATCAGACCATGGTTTGGCGTGAAGGTTGGGCAGAGTGGCTACCACTGGGCCAAGCACCATTGGGAACTCCCTCCCCGACACCTGCTCCCGCAACTGGTGACCCGCAACTGAGTGAAACGCCTGTGCTGGTGGATTCGTATCAGGGCCCCGTTGTGGATGGTGTGGGGGCCGAGGAAGTGCCAGCAGACCCGGCGGAGTTCAGCGATGGCCTACCCTTGGAACATGAGGAAGCTGCGACGCATTTCGTGGCCGGTGCCCGTTGGTTTTACTGGATTGCGGCATTGTCAGCGGTCAACTCAACAATCGCTTTCTTTCAAGGTGGTGTTTACTTCGTCATCGGTCTGGCGTTTACGATCATCATTGATGAAATTGGCTTCGCATTGTCCGAAGAAATGGGTGCTATGGCTGTCTATATCGCCTTTGGGGTGAATTTAGTTATTGCGGGCCTTGTCGCCTTGTTCGGCTATTTGTCGCTCAAGGGAATTCGTGCGGTGATGGTCATTGGTATCGTGCTGTATATCATCGATGGGCTGATTTTCCTACTAGCGGCAGATTTGCTTTCCGTGGCCTTTCACGCCTATGCCAGTTTCGGCCTGATACGCGGTTTCCTCGCCCTGAACAAGCTCAAGAAGGCGGACATCAAGCTGGTGTAAGGTGATATAACTCAGTATGCGATTTTTTGGCGCGATTATCTTCGGTACGATGACGCTCGTTGGGGTGCTTTTACTTGTTTTGGCCAATCTGACCCTCGTTGCGGAAGATATACGGATAGGCCCAGAGAATTGGAATTGGGATTACCTGATTTGGATGGCAGCATCGCCCGTGGCTTGCTTGGGCCTCATGGTCGTCGGCATTCTTTTTGCGATGTCGTTTGCTCGGGCTTTTCGCCCACGCTTCACTACGAACATTTAGCATCAAACCGCCATTTGCGCAGTGCGGAAACCTTACGATGCAACATCCCGTTGCTTGCGGGCTGAGACGATGAGGGTGCGGCTGGTCATGACGTTCCAAGAGTGATGCTGGGCGGCGAGTTCGTCGCACATGGGGGTGATGGAACGGCCCTTGCGATCACGGCGGTTTTTGGCGCTGGCGGTGGCCCACTTGGAAATGGGCGCGGCTAGCCAATAGAAGGCGGCAGAGAACTTCTGAAGCTTGCCGGGGTAGTGCTTCACATCCTCAAAGCCGTTGTCGAGGAGCGACAGAGCCAAGTGGAAGAACGTAATCGGCGAGATGTGGCGCATCCAAGCATCCTTGCCCATGTCCTGAGCGGTCGGGAGTGCATCATAAAACAAGAACAGCCCACGGGAAAAGAATATCCACCGCGAGCGCAGGCTGAGCATATTAGGCACAGAGACAAAAAAGACGCCGCCGGGCTTCAGGATGCGCTGGATTTCGCTGATGGCGTGATGGTAATTCTCGATGTGCTCGAAGGCTTCGGTGCAGGTGATCAGGTCAAAGGTGTTGTCCTTGTAGGGCAGGTCGTCCTCGTTCAGATTAGCAGTCTTACCGGGGATGTCGCCCAGTTCGGGCATCAGCTCAAAATCGCAAGCCTCGGACTCCCAATTGGGCCGATCTTGCTTGAGTCGCCGGATAAGGTGCCCCCAGCCCGCAGAGATGTCTAGGTGCCGCCGCGGTGCTTCATCTACTTCGCTCAGAATCGCCTGGGCGACGTAGTCAATGATCATGGGCGGCTCAGCAGACATAGACGGGAAGGATGATGGATGGTAAAGATGTTTCTCTCACTAAATCACGAAGGCACAACGGTTTAAGCGAATGAAGCTATGATGTTTTAATTTTCGTCGTTACACTCAAATTTCACATGCCCATCTGCTCCCAGAAATCAGAGTGCTGTAGTAATTGCTATAGTTGTTGGAGGATGGTCGACATATAACCTCGATTCCATCCTCCTGTGTCTCCGTGAGAGAATTCAACGTTGCTCTACGCTTCGGCGAATTGGCCCATGGCGCGGAACTTGGCGTAGCGACCGTCGAGGAGCGCTTTGGTGCTCTTCTTTTTGAGTGCTGCTAGGTTGACCTCCAAAGCGGTTTTCAAATTCTCCGCAGCAAGCGCGGCATCGATGTGAGCACCACCGAGGGGTTCGGGGACGATTTCGTCCACTACGCCGAGTTCGACGAGTTTGTCCGAAGTGATTTTGAGCGCGTCCGCCGCACGTGGGGCGTGGACACGGTCCTTCCAAAGAATTGCGGCGCAGCCTTCGGGTGAAATGACCGAGTAGTAGGCGTTATCCAGAATCAAAATACGATCCGCCACAGCAATGCCAAGGGCACCACCAGAACCACCTTCGCCAATGATTGTGGCGATAATTGGCACAGTTAAGGCGCTCATCTCACGTATATTGACCGCGATTGCCTCGGCGACGTGGCGTTCTTCAGCACCAATGCCGGGATAAGCTCCGGGAGTGTCAATCAGACAGATAATCGGCATGCCGAACTTTTGAGCCATCTCCATGAGGCGCAGAGCCTTACGGTATCCTTCTGGATTTGGGCAGCCAAAATTGCGGGCTAGATTTTCCTTGGTCGAGCGGCCCTTTTGCTGGGCGACGATCATTACGGGGTCGCCGTTGAGGAAAGCTGGGCCACCAATGATGGCTTGGTCATCCATGTAGCGACGGTCGCCATGCAGTTCCTGAAAATCTTCAAAAATCGCGTCAATATAGTCCAACGAGTAGGGGCGTTGCGGATGTCGCGCGAGCTGGATTTTCTGCCAAGGCGTGAGACCAGCGTGAATGCGTTTGCGGGTCTCCTCGATCTTGACTTTGATCGCTTTGACCTCGTCTGTTACGTCGAGGTCACTTTCTTCGGACATGCGCTGCAAATTCGCGAGCTGCGCTTGCAACTCGTGGATGGGCTTTTCGAAATCGAGGCTGTACTTCGGTTTTTCCATAGCGTTAAACCGGTCACTATCTGTGGACGAGGGCGGCGCGTCAAATCCAAAGGAGGCATCGTTTTTAAACAGAGGATTTGGCAAAAGAATGAAAGGAATCAGTGATTTTGAAGATAAAGAACCATCCATTGGTAAAGAGGGCATTGATTAGCGCATGTCTATTAGGCCGTTCCTGTGTTTTAAGGTTCAGTTTCTTAATGGTCGCGTATTGACCGATTTGCCGAAAATGGAATCAGTGCTTGATTCCGGGCGACTGAGTGGTTTGGCTGAAAGGCTTTTCATCGCGGAAAACCGCACTAATTGCCTTCTGGCCTTCCCCTGCGGAGGGTCTATCAACCATCGAAACCACCGAAACCACGTGAAAGTTACCGTCGAAGACGTCAACGATACGCGCAAGAAAGTCCACGTCAGCTTGAATGCTGACGAGATTGCTGCTGAAGCTAAGACACTGCTTAAGCAGTTTTCACAGAGCGCGAAGCTGCCTGGGTTCCGCCCCGGCAAAGCCCCTGAAAACCTGATCAAGGGTAAGTACAAGAACGAGTTGAAAGGCGAGCTGAACCGCAAGCTTACTTCGACTGCCTATGAGCATGGGGTTAAGGAATCCGGTCTCGACGTATTTGCCGTCGTGGCGATGGATGGTGGCGATGTCGAACCCGGAGCACCCGGCGCAGAGCTTTCCTTCACCTTTGATATTCGCCCGACCTTTGAGTTGCCCGAGTATAAAGGCGTCGCCGTCAGTGTGCCTAAGATGGAAGTCACCGAAGAAGAATTTGTGCAAACTAAGGACTACATCCTTAACCAACGCGCAGAATACAACATCGCTGAGAAAGCTGCTGAAAAAGGTGACTATGTAAAGGTCTCCTACGAAGGCAAAATTGGCGATGAGCGCATTGCAGAACTCGTCGAAGATAAGCCGATTTACGGTACGCAGACCAACACTTGGGAGCAGGCTGGGGATGACCAGTCACCCGGCGTCCAGTCGGTTGTGCAGGGTCTCCTAGGCATGTCCGTTGGCGAGAAGAAGGACGTTGAAGAAGTTTTTCCTGAAGATTTTGAAGTCGAGGCCTTGCGCGGCAAAACGGCGACTTATTCCCTTGAAGTGCACGAAGTGCGCGAGAAGAAGGTTCCTGAAATGGACGAAGAATTCCTAAAGACCTTTGAGGTCGAAACTGTCGAACAGTGGGAAGAACGTATCAAGCAAGACATTCGCCGCCAAAAGGAACAGCATGTCACCGGCCAGAAGCGCCAGCAGTTGCTTGACCACCTGATGGGCCAAATCGAGATGCCGTTGCCAGAAAGCGCTGTAGAATCCGAGCGCGAACACATTTTGCGCCAGCATGTGACTCAGGCCATGGAACAGGGGGCCAGTGAGGAACAACTCGAAGAGCACAAGGAAACACTTTTCGGCCAAGCCGGTGAAGCTGCCCTTAAGCGTGTTAAAACCCAACTTATTCTAGGCCGTATTGCAGAAGTCGAAAAAATCAAGGTCGAGAACGAAGATATGCAGCGCGCGATCATGAATCAAGCAATGCAATCGCGGACCCCGCCAGATAACATTGTGAAGGAACTTCAGAAGGATCAGGATAAGCTTCGTGACCTGCAACGCGCAGTTCTTTTCGAGAAGACGCTTGATTTTCTGATCGATGCGGCGAACGTAACGGAAGTAGAAGCTGAAGCGACGCCCGCTGAAGTCTAAGTGATAAGATATTTCCATTATGAGTTACTATCCAGTTCCACACGTCGTTGAACGCGACGGGCGCGGTGAACGTTCTTGGGACATTTACAGCCGCTTGCTTCGTGACCGCATTGTTTTTATCGGCACGCCGATCAATGACTTTGTGGCCAACGCAGTGGTTGCCCAGTTGCTCTTCCTGCAAATGGAAGATGCCAAGAAGGACATTCACCTGTACATCAATTCACCCGGCGGTAGTGTCACCGATGGTATGGCCATCTATGACACGATTAACTTCATGCATTGCGACGTGGTTACCTACTGCGTCGGCATGGCCGCTAGCATGGGGACAGTCCTCCTCGCTGCTGGCACGAAGGGTAAGCGCTATGCCTTGCCGAACAGCCGTGTGATGATCCACCAGCCGACTGGAGGGGCTACGGGCCAGACTTCAGACATCTCTATTGCGGCTCGGGAAATTCTCCGTTGGCGCAATACAATCAACGATATTTTGGCCGGTCACACGGGCAAGAGCGTTGACCAGATCACCAGCGACAGTGACCGTGATTACTACATGACCGCACAGGAAGCGTGTGATTACGGAATTGTGGACCAAGTAATCGTGCACAAGCCAAAGGAATAAATCGCCTGTTTTGGCGCTCTACCTTTGTAATTGCCTGATTCATCGATAAATAGTATTATAGGGATAATTAGATAAATGGCGAAATCCACCAAAATGACCTTCTGCTCCTTCTGCGGCAAATCGCAGAACGAAGTTCGCAAAATGATTGCGGGCCCGGCAGGGGTGTATATCTGCGATTCCTGTGTCAATGTTTGCAAGACAATCATTGATAGGGAGTTAAAGGATGAGCCAGTTAAAGGCACACCAGCACCAGCAAACGATTTTTCCGTCAATTTAGTCAAGCCCTCGGAAATTAGAGCAAGGCTAGACGAGCACATTGTCGGGCAAGATCACGCGAAGAAGGTGTTGGCGGTCGCTGTTTACAATCACTATAAGCGGTTACAAAACGAAGATCATTCAGATGACGCCGCTTTCGCTGAATTCAGTGAGGTTTCCATTGAAAAAAGCAATGTGCTACTGGTCGGGCCTACTGGTTCGGGCAAAACGCTGCTAGCTCGCACTTTAGCTAAAATGCTCGAAGTGCCCTTCGCCATCGCCGACGCAACCACCCTCACCGAGGCTGGCTACGTGGGGGAAGACGTTGAGAACATTGTCCTGCGCTTGCTTCAGTCTGCGAATTTCGATGTGAAAACAGCTGAGCGTGGAATCATTTATGTCGATGAAATCGATAAGATCGGCCGGAAGACCGACAACGTCTCCATTACGCGTGACGTTTCGGGTGAAGGGGTGCAGCAGGCTTTGCTGAAGATTATTGAAGGCACTGTTTGCAACGTCCCACCACAGGGCGGGCGCAAACATCCGAATCAGGAATATATTCAGGTCAACACCGGGAACATCCTCTTTATTTGCGGTGGCGCTTTCGTTGGCTTAGACAAGCTGATTTCTGATCGTGCAGGTAAAAAAGTACTCGGCTTCGACATCACTGGCGAAAAGGCCCATGTGCCGCAGCGTGATGAAATCATGCGTGAAGTTCAGCCAGAAGATATGGTTAAATTCGGCATGATCCCCGAGTTCATTGGTCGTCTGCCGATCGTATCCGTGCTCGACGAACTTACGCAGGAAGACCTCGAATTCATTTTGACCGAGCCGAAAAATGCGCTCGTTAAGCAATACTCCAAGTTGATGGCTATGGAGGGCGTCAAACTGCGTTTTTCTCGCGACGCGATCAGTGCAATTGCTGAGAAAGCATTGAACCTCAAGACTGGTGCTCGTGCACTGCGATCAATTATGGAGTCTCTTATGCTGGAAGTCATGTATGAGATTCCGCAGGATGAAACCATTGAAGAGTGCTTGGTAACCGCGGCCACGATTCGTCACGGCCATCGACCTCAGTTGAAGCGTGGTGATCATAACAGCGCGGACTCTTCCCCTTCGGAACCGAATAAGCCCACCGAAAACAACGCGGCCTAATACAGGTTTTTTGTTGGACTGATCTCTGTCGATGGCGTGCAGATCAGTTGACGCAGGTATGACTTGTCCTGCACTTCGTTTCACCTATTAGGTAGGCGAAATAATTAATTTCGTTCATAATTGGAATATCGAACACTTAATTAGGGTCTTAATCCTAGTAAATGTGTTCGATAAGTGAATGTATGTAATTTGAGGTTTTACTTAGCTGTTTGGTTTCCTTGAATTGCTCAAAAAATGTTTTGATGCCTCCAATTCAATGAACGTATCTGCCAAGTTGACCAACGGCCTGTTGGTTTATGAAAGATACCGGCTTAAGCGATTGCTCGGGCGCGGCGGTATGGGCGTTGTCTGGCTGGCCCATGATATTGAGCTCGAAAAAGACATCGCACTGAAATTCCTATCCGAAAATCTACTTTACGACAGCAGCGCAATTAGGGATTTGAAGAAAGAGACTCGACGTGGGATGGAACTCTCTCACCCAAACATTATCCGAGTTTACGGTTTCTTCACGTCAGATTCTACAGCTGCCGTTGCGATGGAATACGTAGAGGGCAATAATCTCTCGAGCCTTCGCGACACACGTCCAGGTAGCTTTTTCGAGGTCGATGAACTTGCGGGCTGGACTCTGGAGCTTTGTTCAGCGCTGCATTATGCACACTCTCATGCGGAAATTGTGCACCGTGATCTTAAGCCAGCTAACTTGATGATCGACCACAAGAACCGTCTCAAGGTTGCGGACTTCGGTATTTCAGCTAGCTTGACTGACGCGCATACACGTTTAACTGGCGCTGCTGGAGGGCTAAGAGGAACGATGCTATACATGGGGCCACAGCAGCTACTTGGGCAGCGTCCTTGCATTTCTCACGACATCTACGGCCTTGGGGCTACACTCTATGATTTGCTCACTGGTAAGCCCGTTTTTTATTCCGGCGATGTGAGCCTGCAGATCAGGGAAGCGATACCGCCCACGATTGCCGCACGCCGCGCAGAATTAGGATTGAATGCTGGTGAAATCCCAGCCCAATGGGAGGAAACCATTGCCGCTTGCCTGTCCAAAGAGGCTTCTCTCCGGCCCCGTAATGCAGCCGAAGTCATCAATCGGCTCTGTTTACAGGATGCGACTAGTAGGAGTGATTCAGCATTTCCTTTTTCTCTAGGTTTGGTTCAGACAGCTTCCAACGCGGTTGTTTCCGAACCAACTATCCACGAGCCGCCAGTTCCGCTCACGCTCATTCATAAACCGGTAGATCAGGATTACGCTAAGTTGCGCGATACTCGTGCAGGTGCCGGTGGCCAAATAGTAACGCCAAAGCACACTGGATTTTGGGTGTTAGTGATGGTCTTGATGATAATTTGTTTTGTTATCGTTGGCGGGGGAGTCGCGTATTTCGCCTTCCAGCATGGCCGTAATCAGGCGCAAACCCAAATCAAAGAACTACCTGACAAAGTCGCTATTGCTAGCACCAAAACGACTTCTAACGCGGCACCCAGCCAGATTCCGCCTGGCTTAGCTGATGCAGCAGAGGGTGACGGTACTCTCTTGGATGGAGGACCACGTCGCGCGCTTGATGCCGGTGGAATAAGGCCGCGAGTGGAGGGGGGGGGACAATTTCGCTCAAACGAACCCCGGAATCTTGGTCAGCCGGGGGGGGGGAGATCTCGGCAACGAGTTGTATCGTCTGTCATTCATAATGAGCCGCGTTCTGGTAATGATTTTCAATTATCAGAAATTGGATTGGTATTTTCCTGGGCTCCACCGGCGAGGTTTAGCATTGGTTTGCCGCAGCATGGGCAAACTCCTGACTCAGATATGAATGAGTCGATGATAGTAGGCTTTCCGCAAGGCTTTTGGATAGGTCGCAAGGAAGTCACACAGGAGGAATATGAGCGTGTGGTAGGCAGCAATCCGAGCCGATTTATTGAAACGCCGAATGCGCCCGTTGAAAATGTTTCGTGGTTCGAGGCAATGGATTTTTGTGACAAGCTCAATGCGCAGTATGCCGATATCATCCCAGATGGGTATCGCTTCTCACTGCCTACCCAAGCGCAGTTTGAATACGCCTCTTTGGCAGGGGAATTAGGCTTTTTCAGTCGCAACCAGTTGGATGATTATTCTTGGGGCATGCATTCCAGAGTGGATCGGCCACAAGTTGGGGGCCAATTGAAAGCAAATCCTTACGAGCTCTATGATATGAACGGCAATGTTGCGGAATGGTGCTTGGACTGGTATTCACCATCATTCCCGAGTGAGGAAATTCCCAATTGGGCGGGGCCGGAAACGGGTGAATGCCGTGTCGTTAAGGGCGGTCATATTCACGATGATCACGCACTACGTGCGTTTGAGCGTATGGCCGTCGATCCCAATGAGCACAATGATTTAATCGGCTTTCGCGTAGCTCTTATCCCAATCAATTCTCAGCATAAAAAGTAATTTTTCTCTATATCATGAGCAACTCACAACATCAAGACTCTACGGCTATTGAACCCGGCTTGAAGGTCACGGTCGAAGGCAAGACATACTTGGCGAACGCTGGCGATGTCCTTGGGCGCGAAGGCACCGTGGCCAAAGACGTTTTTTATTTCATCAAGACGGTTTCCCGCATTCATGTTAAGATTAGCAAGCAGGAAGGTCGCTGGTTCATTACGGTGCCAAAATCCGTTAACAATTCCACTAAATTGGACGGTGTTGAAGTTGTGCGTGATGTCCCACAAAAAATTGTCGGCACACGCATTCTTAAAATGTCCGAGAGCTGCGTGGTCACTCTTGAAGCTGACTAGGCCTTGCTTCTGGCTTTAAGTGCTGCCTCGTAGGCTGAGGAGTCGAGGGGCAGCTCGACGGGTTGTTGTGTAAAGGTCGAGTAAAGCATTGCGTTGGCCAGCTCCACTGAATGAATGCCTTCGACAGCAGGGGCAATTAATGGTTCACCATGAAGAATCGCTGCGGCAAAGTTACGCAGTATTCCGACATGGCCACTGCTTCCTTCTCCCATCGGTATGGTAATTTCCCAGTGCTCGGGCTTCTTAAATGAATGAGTCGCTGTGCGAGAGTGCTCAGAAACGGGCATTTCAGTGCGCTCAAATTTAAAAACCCCGTTTTCGATTACGACTCGACCACGGTCTGCAGCGACCTCAAGACGATTGACACCAGGTGCTTCGCCAGTGCTGGTAATGAAAACACCGGTCGCGCCATCGGGGTATTCGAGTAGCGCGGTGACAGCGTCCTCGACTTCAATGTCATGGAAGCGTCCAAATTGGCACAGAGCGGTGATTTTTTTCGGCATGCCAAAAAGCCATTGCAGGAGGTCCAAATTGTGTGGGCATTGGTTAAGCAAAACGCCACCGCCTTCGCCCCCCCAGGTTGCACGCCATTCGCCGGAGCCGTAGTAAGCACTAGTCCGATACCAGTCAGTGATGATCCAGTTGACGCGTTGGATCGTGCCCAACTCCCTGGATTGGATCATCTTACGCAGCTTGCCGTAATGCGGATTGCCGCGCTGGTTAAACATAGCCCCGAAGACAATGCTACGATCCTTCCATGCACTGATAAGGCGCTCGCAGTCGGCCTTGTGTACCGAGATGGGTTTCTCGACCATGACATGTAAACCGCGCTCCAGCGCAGCAATACCCAATGGAGTATGGCTGTAGTGTGGCGTGGCAATGAGGACAGCGTCCACGGTGCCGGATTCCATCATTTCGATCGCGTCGGAGAAGTTTTTTACGTCGTCTCCATAACCTTGCAGGCGTTCTTGTACGCGGTCAGCGATCGCGGCCAAGCGCATGCCGGGGACTTTGCCTTCAAGTATATTACGGGCGTGGGCGACACCCATGCCGCCCATGCCAATAATACCGAGGCGAACCGTGCTTTGCTCTTTCATCTCTCTAATCACTGTAACTGTCGCGATAGGAATAGATGGACAATGCTTGGCGGACCTGAGCAATTGTCATTGTTTCCAATGGACGTAGTGTTACGGTCTTGGTTTCGCCGGGGAAGATGTCGAAGAAGTTATCGCTAAACCTGTGTGGAATGGCGTCCGCAAGATTTAAGTAAACTTGGTATGCAATCTGGTCGCTCGTCAGCGTAATCTGAAACTGACCACCTGCTGCCTTGGATACCTTGGCCTTGATTTTTGGGTGATGGAATTCCAAGCGCTTGGGTGAAGTGAGCGTCGTCGTGTTTACACTCATTTCGCCATCTTCGGAGGATAGACGGGTGCGGATAATCAAGTCGTTTCGTCCGTTGGAATCTAACCAAGAGGAAACATCGAGTTTCTTGCGGCGAACCGCTTTATCCGGAGTTAGCGTGATGGATTTGGTTTCCTCAGTCAGTATTTCATTCATGCCGATGGACCAGACTTGCCAGGTCAGCTCTGCCTTGCATCGCTTCGGGCCATCGAAAACCGTATGGATTTCTACTGCGGTAGTGTCGTTATAGACGGTATTGGAGCTGCTGTGCATTTCCTCTTTGCCCAGCCATTTCACAGAGACGAGCCCCGGTGCAAAAAAGCGTTTTGCAGCGTATTGGAGAGCTTTCCAACGACCACCATAGTCTATACTGGACCATGATGCGACTGGCCAGCAATCGTTGATCTGCCAGAAAAGCGCACCCATCGTGCGGGGCATATTACGACGCATATGCTCAATGCCATAACGTAGGCAAAAGGCTTGCATGACTTGTGACAGATAGACCGTAGCAGCGTAGTCCTTGGGGAAACGGTAGAGCTCCGCTACGTAGTGGAAAATAATCTGATTACCACCACCGTTCTTTTGGTGGTTATCCATTTCCGGCCCAAAGAGATTACTGCTCTCGGTGAAGGTACGCGCCGTTTCCACATGTGGGTATGCCTGCATACCAAATTCCGAAAAGAAACGATGAGGTTGCTCTTCATAGGCTGAGTAATGTCTGCGCGAATGCCAAACTCCCCAGAAATGCACGTCGCCAGATTCTGGGTTGGCGGTGTCGCCATAAGTGTCGTCGGGGTTGTGCTCCGAAGTTGGGATATAATCTGCGCCGGGTAAATGCTTGGCCAAGGCATTCGGTAGGATTTCGTGAAATACTTTTTCGTATGCGCGCCGGACCTTCTTGTTGCTCAGCAACAATTGCCGGTCGAGCTGGACAATCTCATTATTGCCGCACCACAATGCGATATGAGCGTAATTACGGAGCCGACGCACTTGGCAGTCAGCTTCAGCACGCACTTGTTTGAGGAACGCAGCATCTCCAGGATAAGCCGCGCAGGCGAACATGAAGTCCTGCCAAATCATCAACCCACGCTCAAGGCAGCCCTCGTAAAACGATTCAAGTTCGTAGATGCCGCCACCCCAAACGCGCAGCATGTTCATGTTGGCGTCCACTGCGGAGTCCAGAAGGTCGTCAATAAGTGCCTCGCCTTCGTTGACGAAACTGTGGGCAGGAATCCAATTGGCACCCTTGGCAAAAATGGGGCGACCATTGACAAGAAACTGGAAACTCGTGCCCCACTCGTCGGGATGTTGGTCGAGCTTGATCTCGCACAGAGCAACACGCTGCGTACGCTGATCAAGCAGAGTATCCCCATCCCACAAATCTATTTGGAGTTCGTACAAGGGCTGTTCGCCATAGCCGCTGGGCTGCCAGATTTTCGGCTGCTTCACGGTGAGTTCCAAGGTATCACCGAGCGCAGATTCTGTTTCGCCGATGAGTGTGCCCTGATAGCTGAGGCTCGCAGTGATGCTATGACGGGCATTGCGACGCACGGTCTGAGCATCGACTTTTACGGTGCATTGTTTCGCATCGTGGATCTGCGTTACGAGATGGTCTGTTAGTCGGTTGCTGGACCAAGCTTCGAGGCGGATCGGGCGCCAGATGCCGCTTGATGCGAGGCGTGGGCCCCAGTCCCAGCCAAATGAACACTGCTGCTTACGCAGTTCAGTTCGGCCGCCGATCTTGTCACAAGAAATTGGTTTAGGATTTGGATCACGTGCCCGAATGGCGTCCCATGGATTGGCAAAATCAATTTCCAGCAGGTTCTCCCCAGAATGTAAGAGCGCCTTTACCGGAAAGCGATGGCTAACAAACATGTTCTCAGTTTTCGCGATAACTTGGCCGTTGAGCTTGACCGTTGCCATGGTATCGAGCCCCTCGGCAACGAGGTCCACGACGTCCTCAGCCAAGAGGGCCTCACTGACGATAAAACTCGCGCGATATTGCCAATCAGTCTGCTCGATCCAAAGCAGATCTTCTTCATTGGTTCCGTAGAACGGATCTGGGATTAGCTCATGGCGATACAGATCGCTATGAACACAGCCAGGCACTTGGGCGTCATGCCAAGTGTCGGAATCTACATCGCGGAATTTCCAGTTTTGGTGAAGGTCGAGTATTTGAGGCAGCGAGGTGTCTTTATCCATATACGAGGCAAACTAGCACGTCCCCCCGGTTGTCGGGCGAGCGCAAAATGAGTTTAATTGAAGCACTAAAAATTGGCAGACGGGCTACCTCTATTATGCAGGCTCCTGGAGAATGTCGTCAATTTGCTCGAGTTCTGAATCGCTAAGTGGTCCAGCATCAAGTGACTTGGCACAGTCAATAACCTGTTGTGGGCGGCTTGCCCCAATCAACACACTGGTCGTTTCCGGATGACGGAGCACCCAAGCCAGCGCAAGCTGAGCCAGTGTTTGACCACGCGCTGAAGCGACCTCATTGAGTGCGCGAAGCTGGGCCTGTAGGGCAGGGGTAATATTATCGGCCTTTAAGAAAGTACTGCTGCTGCCAGCACGGGAATCCTTTGGCACATCTTTCAGATACTTGCCAGTCAGAAGGCCGCCAGCGAGCGGGCTGAAGATGATCGTGCCAACGCCATCTGCTCCGTTTGTCCGTAAAAGTGCATCCCGGTTTTCGCGGCTAAGCATACTGTAGCTGAACTGGTGGATGATTGGCGTGGCCCAGCCATGACGACGGCAAAGCTCGACGACTTGGCGAGCATGCTCAGGGGCATAATAATTAGAAATACCAGTATAGAGCGCCCGCCCGCTTTTGACGAGATAGTCAAGCGCAGCAAGCGTTTCTTCCAGAGGCGTGTTGGGATCTGGCCGATGGTGGTAGAAAATGTCGACATAGTCTAATTTTAGCCGTTTGAGCGATTGATCGCAGGAGCTGACAATATATTTGCGGGAACCTCCATCACCATAGGGGCCTGCCCACATACCATAGCCTGCCTTGGTAGAGATAATTAGCTCATCCCGATAGCCAGCAAAGTCCTGCTTGATAATTTTCCCGCAACGCTCTTCGGCGGAGCCGGGGGGGGGGCCGTAATTGTTGGCCAGGTCAAAATGTGTGATGCCAAGATCGAATGCCGTGAAGAGCATCTGACGGCAATTCTCATTGATAGAGGCCTCATTGGTGCTCTGTAAGGAGTCCGTACCCGGTGCGCCAAAATTATGCCAGGCACCGAGACTAACGGCAGGAAGCTTCAAGCCAGAGTGACCACTATGGCGAAACCAGTTGCCGGCTTGAGAGTAACGTTTATCGGAAGGAGAATAACTCATTGGGCGTTAGTAAGCAGATACTGGAGCGTTTGGCGAAACTTCTGAGTAAATTTCTGATTTTTTTATAAATGACTGTCAGCTGCCACTATAGATCATTCACTATCTGGACTAGTTCAATGTTCATGAGGTCAAGTCCTTCTTATTGGACGTATTTTCCGTTCTTCTGAGTGTTCCCCCGTCTAATAAATTCGCTGCGCTAGGCATTGATCGTCAGTGCCATTTTGCTCGCCATCGCTCAAGTTGTCCGCGCTTGGTGTTTTCGTTAATTAATATCGAAATCTAAGGAGTGATCAAGGCGGCGAGATTGATATTAAAGACAAAAGTCATATTTGATCACCTGATGTCTTTGATTTTTGATCGGTCCAGGAAACATGCTCTTTCGTAAGAAAGTGCTCGCTCCTTAAAAAATTTGGAACAATTTTTACGTCGACAATGCAAAGGACATTGTCCTGATTGTCTGTTTTTAACCCCTTAAATGATTCCCCGTATATCCATTTACAAATTACTGTATAAATCGCTAGTCATTGGAGTGATTGCTAGTTGTTTCGCCGGATGTGGTTCACCAGATGACCCTACAGGCGAAGCGTTGCTGACGCCTACAGAGAAAGGTCTGTCCGCGTTGAAAATGTTTGATTACGACGAGGCTTATCAACAGCTGAGCAAAGTGCAACCGACGCTTGCACCGACCGATCCGCAATGGCTTGAGGTGACATTTGCCTACGCCTTGGCCAGTTGGCATCGCCCGCCGCCAAATCAACGAAATATAGATCAAGCAGCACAGCTCTTTAATGAGATGATTAATGCGAAAGTCTCAGAGGAATGGAAAACTCGAGCCCAACTTTCACTCGCTCGCATTTACGAAGTAGATGATTATATAGGCGACAAGGTTGACCTAGCTAAAGCTCGTGAAATCTATCGCCAAGTGCAAAACCGTTACCCCACTGGAGACTTCGGCTATCAGGCGTCTTTACGCTTAGCACAAACGTATGTGCAGGAGCTAGAACCCAAAGCAATCGAACAGGGTATAGACATTGTCAGAGAGCAAATCGCACGTGACCCCGAGAGTCCTTGGGCCGCCGTTGCTTATCAATTTTTGGGCGATATCTACATCCAAGCCAATGGGGATGCCGCCGCTGCACTGAAAGCTTATCAGATGGCTGAGAAGATTGGTTTTTCGAACAATTCCCGAACCGATGCTTATCTTTGGCGCATGGCTGGGTGGGCGAAGCAGATTGGGGAAGAGCCGGAGGCCGTTCGCCTATGGACGCACATAGTTGAAGAATTTCCTCGCAGTCCGTATGGCACGCTTTCACGGGACAATGTACGCGAGTATGCGCTGCAGTATCCAGAAAAAGGCATTACTGCCCCAGAACTAAAGACTTGGTAGTATGAGCAAGGAGGAGGGTAAAAAAGGATTTAATTGGAACTGGTTGGCTATTGCCGCCCTGATCATTGCCTATGCGTTCAGCGCTGGTCGTTTTTTCGTCTATAGCGCCCAGAATAATGGCGATGCAAACAGCAAAAAAACCATTCGTGTTGCTCACTGGCAATTAGAGCCGGGTTACCGTGAAGCACTGGATTGGGCGATGAACGAATACAATAACCTGCCTCACGTGAAAGAAGCTGGTATTGAGGTTGTCCAGATACCATTGCCGCAGAGTGTGTATAATCAATTCATGAACGTACATTTGATCAGCGGTACGGCACCAGACATATCGGCTGCTGGTAACACGAAGCTGATTCAAGGCAACGCAATCGGTCGTTTTTATGCCTCGGTAGGGGAATATGTTAACCAAGTTAATCCCTATAATTCAGTTGAGAAGCTATCGCCGGATTTAGATCCCGAGTTGCGAGAATACTTAGCCAACGCTTCTTGGAAGGACACTTTTTTAGATGGTATGGAAGGCGGTTGGCGTCAGGAACTGAACGACTATTACTCCATACCGATCAGTAACGCTGGTGGCATGCGGCTCTATTATAACATGTCCTTGCTCAAAAAGGGGAAAACGTTTCTGCGGGAAGCTTTGGCTAAGAAATCTCAGCCAGAATGGTTGAAACAAGTTTGGCTGCGTGAAGTCGATGGCTCACAGCAAGGCTACCTGCCTGATAATGAGCGACTGCGTAAGTGGGTGGCCAATGATGATGAGGTGCCGCAAACCATGGGGCAATTAATACTTTATTGCTTCTCTATCAAGGCAATGGCTAAGGCGAAAAACATGGAATACCTTGTGCCGATCTCAGTTGGCAATAGCTCTAGTGGCGACCCGGTTTTTCGCTACCAGAATGCATTCTTTAACATCTTGGGTAAGGATTTAGAGTATGATGGAAATACGGGTATTAGCGGTTTAGAGGCATTTGATGGCCTTTATCGCAACCAATGGAACTTCGACTCCAAACCCATGAAAGCATACTTCGAAGTTGCCAAGTTATTTACACAATTCTACCCCGTCGGTTACTTGGGTCTGGATCGCGAGCAGACTCAGCGTCGTTTTGTTCTCGGAGATGCTGCCATCTTTTCATCAGGTGGTTGGGATGCGGCGGGAGTCTTCAAAGGCGCTTCAGAAAGCAATAGTGAAGAGAAGCGTTTTAAGGTAAGCATTGCGCCGCCGACTATGCCTGCGCCTGATGAGCGTTGGGGCGACATGATTAAATACATGCCCTCCGAAGCTAACTTCAAAACTGGCGTCCCGTTGTCGATCAACAAGCAGACTCAACACCTAGATTGGGCACTAGACTTTCTAATGTTTATTTCGTCTCAACCAGTGAACGAAGAATTCAACAGAATTGCGGCTTGGTTGCCTGCTACTGTAGGCTCAGAGACGATCGAATCTATGCGTGGTTTTGAACCGATAGTCGAAGGTTTTCCAAGCTACGAATCGTTTAACCCCGACAACTCCCGTGCCGCTATAAAATCTCAGTGGAGTGGTATGTCCAAACTCGTGATTACTGGCGGTATGGACTACGAAGAATTTGCCTCTAAAATGACATCATTCCTCGACAGTCAACGCCAGGGCATTAAAGCTTATTGGTTTCATGACCGTCAGGGCATTAAGGATCGCACCCGCGCATTGGATCGCACACTTTCAGTCGAGGAACTCAACCTGACGTTGGATGATAACGCCAAATCCGCAGAGCGTTTTCGCTCACTTTTTTATCAAAGCCTTACTGACGACGAGGGCGTAAATCTGGAAATGATCTGGCGCAAGCTTCACCCGGACCAACCGTTCCCCACACTGTAATTGACACCGTGGCTACACCAAACTCCAAACCAAAAAACAGCAGCTGGATTGCACGCTACGCGCCTAAGTCCAAGCTCTATCTGGCGCTCTATCTTCTATGTCTGCCAACGATCTTGTCGTTGCTGATCTTTAGCTATTACCCGAAGATCGATGTAGTGATCATGTCGTTCTTCCGTTGGAAACCGCCAGCAGTCAAAGAATTCATTGGACTGCGGAATTTCCTAGAAGCGTTTTCTGATCCGCAGTTCTGGCAATCGTTCAAGCTGGTTGGTATTTTGCTAATGGCCAATCTACTCAAGCTTTGGCCAGGCATTTTTGCGGCGATCGCATTGCACCGTTTAGCGAATGACCGATTGCGCTATATTTTTCAGGTATGTTTTGTCGTGCCGATGATCATTCCAGGTATGGTTTGGCTGCTCATTTGGAAAAGCTTCTTCGAGCCAGACTTTGGGTTGCTTAACCGAATACTCAATGCAACTGGTGGTATGAAGTTGCTCGATTGGATGGATACGGCGATGCCACGTATTGCATCCATACTTGATCCAGTGACCAACGGAATCATTGGCCCAGCCTTTGGCGGACTGGGAGGATTGATTTTGGTTGGGGCTCTGGTCATTGCTTTCGGAGGACGTAAAGAGCGCGATAGTGGCCGCTTTATGCAGTATGGCTTGTTGTTGGTAGGTAGTTTGATCATCCCCATTTGCGGTGCACTGGGTTTATTGACTACACCAGCTCTTCTGTTGATTCCGGCTGTATTGATCGTCATCTGGATGGTCTTTTTAGCGCGCCAGTTAGGTCATTCATGGATTGCTTGGCCGTTCTTGCTCCTTGCGGGTTCAATGGTTTTCTGGGGCGAATTGTGGCGGATGCCGCTTGCCATGTTCATTGGTATAGCTGTGTTTGAGATTATTCGTTCCCGCTTCGACTACTTTACTGGCCGACCGCTGATCAATTGGATTGGTATGGGCATCCTAACGATTGGTTCGGCATTTGTAATCTTCGGACAAATCTGGACCGAGCCAATAGAACAGTTCAATTTGGGCACCCCCGCTTGGCTGGGTAACCAGGACCTCGTGATTCCGGCTTTGCTTTTTTGGGGATTCCCATGGGTAGGTACGGTCGGTGTCCTGATCTACTTGTCCGGCTTGCAGAACATCTCCAAAGATGTATACGAGGCTGCGGAACTCGACGGGGTAGGGCCAATGGGGATGATTTTCCGCATTGAATTGCCGCTGATCATGACGCAGGTCCGCATTAATTTGATTTTTATGACTATCGGAACACTCGTGCAGTACGAGACCTTCCTGATTCTTCTTGGACCTGATGGCGGTCCGGGTAATAAAGGCATGGTGCCGGGTCTATATATGTTTAGCTCAGCCTTCTCGGAAGGGCGTTTCGGTTACGCTTGTTCGCTCGGCATGGTGTTGTTCGTCATCATCTTATTGTTGACGATTGTCTATCAGAAATACGTGAAAGTGGATAAATAGAGATGTCAGAAACTAGAGTTAGTAAATTGGGCGAAACCATAAAGATCAGTTATCTGCTCTTCGTGCTCTTCTTTGCCTTCGTGCCATTGTTCGTCATGATCGTGGTGAGCTTTAAGAGTAATGAGCAGTACCTGGCTAATCCCTGGTTCTTTGATCATCCATCGACTTGGAAATGGGAGAACTGGTCCTATGCATGGGATATGGTTAGTGGTTATATCGCCAACTCAATCTTTGTCTCAGTCAGTGGCACTGCGATTACACTGTCGATCGTGCTAATGTCTAGTTATGCGATTGCCCGCTATGACTTTCCTGGGAAAAATATTATTTTCTACTTAGTTATGGCGACCATGTTCCTTCCCGGCACAGTAGCAGCATTGGTTACGTTGTTTGACCTATTGGTCAAGTTGAACTTAGTAAACAGTCTTTGGGCGCTGGTTGTTATGGCTGCAGTGGGGGGACAGGTGACAGGTGTCTTCATTTTGCGAAATTTCATTGAAGATATCCCGAAAGAGCTATTTGAGTCTGCACAACTAGATGGTGCTGGTCACCTTCAGCAGATTTGGCACATCATTCTACCGCTTTCGGCATCTATCATTTCGGTGACATGCATCATGGACTTTCTGCATTCGTGGAACAACGTGATCCTTCCTTTACTCCTCCTACGAGACGATGCCTTGCTAACGATCCCAGTTGGGCTCTATCGTATGGACGGCGAATATGTGAAGCAATACGGTGAGCTCATGGCGGGCTTTGCAATAGCATCAGTGCCGCTCTTAATTCTCTTTGTTTTCTCGATGAAACTATTTGTTAAAGGACTTTCCGCAGGCGCGGTGAAAGGATAAAAATATTATGGCTGAGGTTACTCTTAAGAATCTAGTTAAGGAATACCGCGACGACAAACGCACTACCTTTCGCGCGGTAAAAGGCATCAATTTGGAAATTCGCGATCGTGAATTCATGGTGCTCGTAGGCCCGTCAGGCTGTGGGAAATCCACCAGTCTACGTATGATCGCTGGTCTCGAAGATATCACAGATGGTGAAATTTCTATTGGTGACCGCGTAGTCAACGATGTGCAGCCAAAAGACCGCGACATTGCCATGGTTTTCCAGAACTACGCACTTTATCCGCATATGACTGTTTTTGACAACATGGCTTTTGGCCTAAAGTTGCTCAAGTATCCTCGTGATGAAATTAAGAAGCGTGTCGATGACGCTGCTGACATCTTGGGGCTGGAATCGATGCTCGACCGCAAGCCCAAGCAACTATCCGGCGGCCAGCGTCAACGTGTAGCTGTAGGCCGTGCGATTGTGCGAAAGCCCAAAGTATTCCTATTCGACGAGCCGCTCTCTAATCTGGACGCCAAAATGCGCGTGCAGATGCGCACGGAGATCTCAAAACTCCATGCTCGCCTGAACGCCACCATGATCTACGTGACTCACGACCAAGTTGAGGCGATGACGATGGGTGACCGTATCTGCGTGATGAAAGATGGTAATATCATGCAGGTCGCAGAGCCATTGGATCTCTACAATCGTCCAGAAAATATGTTTACTGCAGGCTTTATCGGTAGCCCGCCTATGAACTTTTTCTATGGTCAGGTTGTTCCTGAAGGTGGACGTCTTGTCTTCGTTGAAAAGAACGATGGCAATGCTCCGATTCGCATAACTTTGGATGACCGCCTAGCTCGCTTGGCGAAAAACTATGAAGGTAAGTCCATCGTCTTCGGTATTCGTCCTGAAGACATCTCTGATGCGCTCATGGTTACGCATATTGACGAGTCTCGCTGCCTCACCGCCAAGGTGGATGTCTCCGAGCCGATGGGTGCTGAGACCTATCTTTACTTCGATACAACCGCGCATAGCTTCATCGCTCGTGTTCATTCTGAGCATAAATTCGACTTTGGTCAGCAGGTTAAAGTCTCTCTCGATCTCGAAAAAGCACACCTCTTCGATCCAGAAACTGAAGACGTCTTAAAGTAATTAGATAATTGCGCTTGCGCCTTGCGTGTGTATCGCTAAACCAGTCTTCTTTTTGTTGGGACTTAGTCCCTTTAGCCACCTTAGCTCAGTTGGTAGAGCGGTTGATTTGTAATCTCCAGGTCGTCGGTTCGACTCCGACAGGTGGCTCCACTTTCCGATCTAGGCCCTGTGGGCAATCCGAAGCTTTTGGCGACGCTTCCATTCAAATAGGATAAGGCCACTGATCATTACGCCACCGATAAAATAGGTGCTCGGTTCGGGAACAGGAATCGGAACAATTTCACCGGTGGACAGAATTTGTGCGGTATAGAGGCCAGTGGGAAGCCCTGGAGGATTACTGAAGAATATTCGTGAGAGTTGATCATTGGTAACCCCGTTGACCGTTGAGCCGATGAAAAATTGATCGGTGCCACCACCGCCGTATGAGCCGTTCCAGCCTGAAATGACAAGGCTCCCAGTGCCACTCCAAGTGGTGCTCGCACTATCGGCGAACTTGACGATGCTGCCGTCCGCGGGATTGCTACCCAAGTCAATATTAACACTCGAATTATTGGTCAGAGTTAGTGAGCCCAAGACTTCATTGGAGTCATTCAGGTTCCAAGTCGGTGTGGAAATCCCGCTTAGATTATCCCCAAACTCCATCTTTGTATTGTTCTCGATCTGATTGCTTGTGGAGTTGAGCAGTGTGCCACCGTTTATAACGATTTTCGTGGCCTGCAAATTATTCAGATTGCTACCAATGGTTGTTTGTCCATCGCCCGTTTTGGTAATGACACCTAGATTCTCAATGTTCGTGTTGGCGGTAGCGGCGGTGATCACTGAATTGCCTGAAGTTACATTTAGCGTAATTTTCGGGGCGTTTGCGATATCCATCCCAGCGGTAAAAGTTAGGTTGCCGAGCACTTCCAATGTGCCCGCAGTGGCAGCGCTGCCACCATTGAAGGAGGAGTTGGCACCGAAAACGGTTGGGCCCTGCGCTACGGTCATTTTACCGCTGTTGCTAAGGGTAATGTCGCCATTGAGATTAACCGATCCCGCCGTTTCGGTAGCTACATTGAAATTTGAGCCATTTCCATTTACGGTTAGTGCGTCGCCATTAGTCAGGTTAAATGTGCTCGCTGCTGCGCCAGCTGAAAGCTGAACATTGGCGGTAGCTCCATTGCTTACCAAAATGCTCGAGCTAGAGCCTGCAGTAGTGAAGTTTGTGCTACCGGTGAAGTTCGTCGTGCCGCCACTTATCACAATACTGGAACCGCTGTCCGTAAGGATATTGCCGCCAACGTTAAAGTTCGTTGTGCCTGCCGTTTGATTGAAATTACCGTCAAAGGTAAGGTTGCCTCCTGAGAGCATTGTTGCGAGGCCACCGGTGTTGCTCATTGTGGAGCCGTCTCCGATTTCAATACTGCCGCCTGAAGTGGCATTGAGTGTGCCCCCTGCATTGACAGTGACGTTTGCATCGCCAAAGACGGATGTGCCGGCTCCATTGCCGCCCACTAGCATGTTGCCGCCGACTGTGCTGGTGACTACACCGCTGTTAACGACAAGGTTATTAAAGGTATTGGCACCAGTTAGGCTGAGAGTGCCAGCGCCTTCCTTCGTCAGTTGGTTGTTTCCACTGATCACGCCGCTTAGCGTGCCAGTAATGCCGCTTTCTACGGTTAATGCGGCATTGGTTGTTAGATTGCCAGCGCCCGATAGAGTCAGGTTATTGCTATCGATGTTACCAATAGTGAATCCATTGTTGATTGAGTAGGCTGGGCTGAGAGTCCGAGCTGCGCCAGTGGCACCGATACGGCCACCATTGAAGCTAATGGCTCCAGTTCCGAGTGCCGTGTTATTCCCGATCTCAATAGTGCCATCGTTTAGGACAGTACCGCCAGTATAGCTACTCGAGGCATTGAATTGCGTCGCACCACTCCCATTTTTAGTCAGTGAACCAGAACCGGTGATTTGCGAGTTAAAAACAGTGCGGCCCATTCCGGTAATGGTGACAGCATTGCCATTGGTCGCGAACTGGCTGAGCGTGCCACCATTGACGCCAAATGTTAAACCAGTGGTTCCCGTCGAGTTATTGGATATCAGCAGATTGTCTGCGAGCGACACGTTTACTCGTCTATTATTTCGGTTACCGATGACATGCTCACCGTCACCAGTAACAGTTAAATAGGCTGTGCTACTACCAGTCTGGTCAAAAATGAGAGTGCGTGTATTGCCATTATTGGACTGAAATCCATAATCTTTCCCTCCTGTACTCGCCAGCACCATTGTGCCAACCGTTCGATTACCGTTTAGGTCCACCGTACGGTCGCCGTTAACGGCATCGGCAAACAAGACCTTGGTCCCAGCCGAGTTATCGGGGGGGGGATCGTTATCAACCCAGTTGTTTGGCCGACTATTTCGCCACTGCTGCCCATTGGGACCATCCCATTCATGGAAGTCAGCTAGCGAGGGTACTATTTCATAAACGCCACCGCCCAAACTGATCATCTGAGCGCTACCATAACCGGCAAAGTTTATGTTGGAGAGTGCACCAGGGCCACTTCCAAAACTGCCAATGTTATTATCTAGCACTTGCAAGCGAGTGCCACCGTTGCCGGTGAAATTGCCCGCCCAGTTGTCGATGGTCAGGGTGCCACCTGAACGGGTCATGTCGGCAAAAGTTAAATAGCCTCCAGCTGCGCCCATGAAATCAATTGTAGAGTTACTACTTAGCGTCATGACGTCCATGCGGTCGGCAAAGCCATTCGTGGCGAATGTGCCGCCGCCAAGTGTTAGGTCCATGTTATCAGCAAAAGCATTATTGGCCCCAAGGGTAGCCTTGCCAGCGTTGACGCTGAGCGCACCCGTGAAAGTGTTGCTTCCAGTGAATGCCATGTTACCCGTGCCAGTTTTGATGAAGTTCCCTCCATCCTGAATGCTGCCTGAAAATGTGGTGTTGGTGTTGTCACCTCCAGCGGTGAGGGTTGCACCTCGTGTGCGGATGGTTCCACCACCTGCCAGTGAGCCAACGGTGTCGCTGTAAGCGGCGTTGGCCATGTCCAGTGTCGCGCCTGACTGCACAATAATAGCACTATTGTCATTGATCCGGTTGCCAGCGTCTCCAAACAACAGTGTAGCGCCGTTGTTAACTTGAGTGAAGCCGCTTTGGGAGCCTGAAGGGCCTTTAAATACGGTCGTGCCCCCCCCCGTGATCACCACGTTCTGACCCGCACCATTGAGACCTCCTGAACCATCTAGTAACAGTTGGGCTCCAGTGGCGGCACCAATGTAGGTCGTGCCACCGCTTAGCGTTACTGGGGCATTGATTTCGTTATTACCGCTAGAGCTCCAAAGTGCGGCTTTGCCCACTACGCCAGTCCCAGCGATATTAAATGACTCCGCACCACTAATGTCGAGGCCGCCCGTCATTTCCAAAGTTGCTCCACTCGCGACGGTTGTACCGTTGGCTGTTGTACCGAGTGCGTTGGAATGTTCGATGAGTAGCGTACCAGAGCTTACGGTGGTGGCACCTGTGTAAGTGTTGTTGCCACCTAGAATACCAGTGCCGGTGCCTGTCTTATTGAGACTTGTGCCAGAGCCAGAAACAACCCCACTTAAGTCAGTTGTAGCGCCGTTGGCTGCATAGAGCGCGATGCTATTACCGTTGCCAGTGACCGTGCTAGTAACATCAAGGACTCCGGACTCACTACCAATGGTGCTATTGCCCGCCAAAGTGACAGGGCCGGCAAATACATTGGAACCACTTGAGTTGGTTAGAGCCCCAGTGGAAGCGTTACCATTACCGTTGATCGTAAGCGCTTCGCCTGTGGGTGTCGTTATGTTATTGGACAGTGCTAGGGACGCGCCGCTCTGCACAATTGTGTCGTTACCCGAATTACCCAAGGCGTTATTGTTTGCTATGCGGAGGCGACCTGCTTGTACAGTAGTTGTGCCCGTATAAGTATTATTACCAGCAAAGACGGTAGTTCCATTGCCTTCGACTGTTAGTACTCCACTACCACTGATTACGCCATTAACGTTTGTGAGGCCTGTTGTTTCAAAGGTTAGCGCATTGGCATTGGCGTTGATGTTTCCATTCAGCGTTAGCGTCTGGTCGACCAGATTTTGGACGTCTAGGGCATTATTGGCGGAAATGTTATTATTGATGGTATGGTCGGCATTGCCATTGGGGTTGTTGAGCACGTTTAGATAGCTCTTACCGTTACCATTAGTATCGAAGATGAGGCTTTGCGAAGCCAAAGGACTCAGTGTGTAGCTGGACGTGCCGGAAAATGTGGCGCTGTTGATCGTCCGATTCCCTCCATTGATATTAACGGTCTGAGCGACTTTCGTGTCAGGAAAGGCGTCAGAGAAAATTACATGGCTATAGGTGCTGGGAACCGTGTCTTGGTCCCAGTTAACACCGGTTCCCCATAGTTCATTGCCATCCTCGTTATCCCAATAAAAGGAATTCGCACCACCGGTGGCAGATACTTGCAGGTTACGGATTTCATAGACTTCAACCGAACCACCTGTGCTTCCAGAAAAACCGATGCGCAGTTGATCGGGGCGGGCTCCGGTCAAGGTTGTTTGGAACAGTTCAGTTAGGGATCCATCGTAGCCGTTCTGCATCCATACGGTAAGCTCGTTACTCGAGCTGAGCTCCATTTCAAAGTGCCTGTAATCTCCTGCATCTTGATCTGGCCGGGTAGGGGAGTTTATAAAGTCCATACTAAACCCCGGCCCAAAAGTGTCTGTGAGGGAGGGATTCGTGCCATCGCCTGTTCCTTCTAAATAACCGTAGCCAGTGGTGCCACTACCAGAATCGCGAACAGCGACTTCGTTAGGTAAAAAACCAGGTCCGCCAACGCGGCCTTCAGTCGGATTGGAGTAGTTACCGTAAACATCAAGGCCAACTCCCACGTAAGCGCCTGCAAGGCCATCAATGCCCGTTTGTTGTGCATAGCCCAAAGACCCGCCAGTAGCACCGGGGGCAAATGCATCGCCAGCATCCCACATGAAGACCGTTATGCCGTCTGCTGGGTCTGTACCCGGTTTCCAAAAAGCGAAATCGAAACCAACACGGATTGTGTTGCTGACTGAGGGGATGGCTGTGTCTAACGCGATGGCGTTAGACTGGTTTCCGGTGGTGGTGGCTAGGCGAAGCCAGCCGTTACCATTGATGTCGATTTGTGGAGCACCAAATTCGGGGTCGGCTGCATCTGGGGTGGCTAATGCCGTTAATCGGGCGGGGGGGGAGGTGCCTGCTGCGCCAGTCTGAAATTCCCAGCCAGGCGCTGAATCGTAACGGAACGACTCAGTGTACACCAACTGAGCACTCACAGTGGCCGACAAAGCGACCAGTGAGACAACCACTGGTAACATAAATTTTCCATTCCCTGCCATAATTGAAGAAGGGAAACGCCGTGTTTATAACGAATTCAGGCCTTTCCCTCATTTTACTAATCTACATTTGCATAATTCACACATAAATTGGGGGGAATGGCGAAGGTTTTTGAAATAAATAGGGTCTATTGCCTATTCATAAATTGTCTAGAATCTACAAAATGGTTTTTTAGCCCAAATTGGTATGCTATTTTTGCCAGCGGACAATCAACAGGTAGGTGCCCGTATTCTCGGCCTGAGGCCCGCCAATAACAGCGGGTGTGCCTGGATTTAAACGAACGAGGGTTGTTAGGAGCTTTTGCTGGCCGCGCCGCCAATCAAGATTCACTGGCAGTTTACTGCCAGCAATAGGCTGAAGACCGAGTTGGAGGCTTGTCCCGCCAAAAAGGTTGGTCGTCATACCACCTGGAACCTCAATGGAGAGGATTTTTCGATCCTTCTGCTGATATGTGCTGAAGCGAAACAGCCGCTGCAAAGTCTCTGCATAGGGTTTCAGCTGTGGATCGACGCCCTCGTTGGAATTAGATGCCATAACGAGAATGACTTCAACTTTTGTGCGTTCCTGAGCTTGGGCAATGCAAGGTGTCAGGCAGAAGAGGGTCAACGCAAGTGTCGTTAAGAGTGTTCGTATAGTCATGATGATTTTTTCCAGATGGCGGCGAGTTTTTGACGGGCGGCGTGCAAGCGTGACATTACGGTGCCGGGCTTGATGCTGAGCGTATCGGCGATTTCTTGATAACTGTAACCGCTCAGCTCACGTAAAACAAGCGCACTTCTCTGCTCTTCCGGTAATTGCGCTAAGGCAGTTTGTAGTTCATCCCAACGCTCACGATGAATCGCCCGTTGGGCTGGATTTGCTTCGTGAGATGGAGATTCATCAATTGATTCAACTGTCGCTGCACGGTGATTATTTCGTTTTCGTACTCTAATTGCATCGAGTGCTGTGTTGATTGATATACGATGCAACCAAGTGTAAAATGAAGACGTGTAATCATAAGAATCAATCCTTTTCCATGCCTTAACCCACGCTTCTTGAGCAGCTTCCCGTGCCTCGAATTCGGAGCCCATCATCGCGAATAACGTACGCACTGTTCGTTCGTGATAACGCCGAAATAATAAGCCGAATGCATCCGCATCGCCTTGCTGGGCGGCGCGGATCCAGGCATCCTCTTCAGCGCGTAAATCGTTGGGCATGAGTGTAGTTTACGATACGATAAGAAGCAATCATGCGAGTGCCATGACAAATATGCGTAATGCAACTTCGCTTCATGATTCCGTTACGTATAACATCTTTTTTGCAAGACATCTGATCTAATTCTGTTAACATGTGCCGTTCTCAAAAAAATAACGCCTCTATACAAAAACAATTATGCCTAAACAAAAAATCGTCTATCTCGTTGCAAATGGCGACCTTCGTTTATCCGCCAATCAGAACTGCTGGGAAGAGCAGGCTAAAATGGAGAAAGAGCTCTCAAAGGTTCTGTTAACTTTAGGTGGAAAAATAAAGCGCGCGCACAAATATAAACCAACTGAAAAGCATGGTTTTATCTCGAGTCAGCGTGAAGGTATGGATGTTTTTGCAACGATTGATCGATACGCACCGTTGATTATCGCTGAAGCTGTTTGGCAATACTCGCACCATCTCCTGGCCGGTCTGATCTCGCACCGTGGGCCGATTCTTACCGTCGCGAATTGGAGTGGCACTTGGCCAGGGCTCGTCGGCATGCTCAATCTTAACGGTTCACTCACAAAGGCTGGTGTGAAATACTCAACGCTCTGGAGCGAAAATTTCAGCAAGGACAAATCATTCCATGAGAACCTCAAGACATGGCTAGAAAAGGGAGAAGTTATCCATGCCACCCGCCACGTTAAAAAATACAGTGGTCGTAAAACACCGAATCGCTTGAAGATTTTGTCTCGCAAAATGGTCACTGATCTCGACCGGGAAAAGGTGATCATGGGGGTTTTCGACGAAGGTTGCATGGGCATGTACAACGCCGTGATTCCTGACGAACTGCTTTTCCCTCTAAGTGTGTATAAAGAACAGCTAAGCCAGAGTGCTCTATATGCAGAAATGCAAACCGTGACCGCAGCGGAAGCCGACGAAATTTATAAGTTCCTTGTTGATCGTGGGTTCAACTTTCACTTTGGTAAAAAAGAAGCAAAGGATCTCACTAAGTCGCAGGTTTTGCAGCAATGCAAGATGTACATCGCAGCTTGCCGCATTGGCGATCGCTTCGGATGCGAGGCCATCGGCATTCAGTATCAGCAAGGTTTAAAGGATCTTTGCCCCGCATCTGACTTAGTCGAAGGCATGCTCAATAGTTCGGATCGCCCACCGGTCAAAAATGCCCAGGGGAAAATTATTAAAAAAGGTGAAACCTATCCGCACTTTAACGAAGTAGACGAATGTTGCGGACTCGATGCGATCTTAACCAAACGTGTTCATCGTGCCTTAAAGCAACCAACGGAAACCACACTGCACGATTTGCGCTGGGGCGACTGGGATCAATCAGGTACTACTAAAGATTACGTTTGGGTGTTCCTGATCAGCGGATCGGCACCCGTCGAGCATCACGTTGGCGGATGGAAAGGCAGCCATGGCTATCGCCAACCAGCGATGTATTTCCCCCTCGGTGGCAGTACCTTACACGGTATTGCCAAACCGGGTGAGATTGTCTGGAGCCGTATCTTCATCGAAGACGACAAACTCAAAATGGACATCGGTCGTGCGAAGGTCATCGAACTGCCAGAAGAGGAAACTCAGCGCCGTCTAGACGAAACAACGCCACAATGGCCCATCATGCATGCAGTGACCTACGGGGTCACCCGTGATCAGATGATGGCTCGCCATAAAGCAAACCACATCAACGTAGCGTACGCTAAGACCGCCGAGCAGGCAGATAACTGTTTATACGCCAAAGCCGACCTTGCAGCTCAGCTAGGCATTGAAGTCTTCATCTGCGGGAGCACGGCTAAGAAGAAGACGCTGTAGGCTCGAGCACAGAGTCAATTTAACGGGGCCAGACGATTAGAAAAAATCTGGCCCTTTTTATTCCTTAATCCGGTGGTATCGAACAGGAAAAATATGTGTTAACGAAGGCTTACTTCCTCCGCCGTCGACCTTGGCCTTTGTCGTTACGTCTTTCCCGCCGCTTCGGTTTTTCAAGCTGATCCGTTAGTCTAAAGTCCATCTGGCGCTTAAAGCGGTCGATGCGCTCAATGACGACATTGACCTTGTCGCCGACACTGTAGCGCTTTTGCATTTTACGGCCAAGCAGTGCTGCGCCCCCATCAACAACGTGATAAATATCGTCCTGAAGCGTTGAAATGTGGACCATGCCGAAGGCCATCGTCTGCGTGAGCTCGATGAAGAGACCGTGGTTACGCGCGTCAGTGATGACCGCTTCGAACTCGTTCTTTTCCGGCTTGGTAGCTTCTTTCTCGAAGTATTCCAGCAGCTTGATTTTGTTCGACTCGCGTTCGGCCTCTTGGCTGCTTCGCTCGGTGATCGAAAGGTGTTCACCCATACGATCGAGTTCGCTTTTTGAGTAAATCTTGGGCGGGCGTGAGGGGGCGGTATCGTTGCCGGACTTCATCAAGAAAAAGTCGAAAATTCGGTGGACCACAAGATCTGAGTAACGCCGGATTGGCGAGGTGAAGTGCGCGTAAAACTGCTTGGCCAAGCCATAGTGTCCGTCGGCTTCTGCCCGGTAACAAGCTTGCTTGAGACTACGCAGAAATGAGATACGCAACGTATATCCCTGCGGGTGGTCCTTCACTTGAGCGAGCAGCTTTGTAACTTCGCCACGCTTGGTCAGGTCGCCGCATTTGAGACCGGCGATCTGCATTTGCTGGCGTAATTCATTGAGCTTCTCTGGATCAGGTTCGTCGTGGACGCGAGACAGATACGGCAGCTTGGCTAGCGATAGCTCCCGCGCAACAACTTCGTTGGCCGTCAGCATAAATTCCTCGATGAGCTGGTGGCTCTCATCGTATTCGTGCTGCACGATACGGTCTGCATAGCCGTCTTCATCAACGTAGATTTTCACCTCCGGCATATCGAGTTCAAGACTGCCTTTCTTGAAGCGGTCACGTCGTAATTTACTGGCAACTTTCCATAAGTTGCGGACGCCTTGTTGCAGCTTCAATAGTTCGTCGTCCTTCAACTCATTGAGCGCTCGGCCAGTGGAACCGGTCTGGTGCGCCGGGGGGAGGGGGGTGGCACGAATTTCATCTAAGTCGCTCTTTTTAAGCAGCGCCAGCGCTTGCCCATAGGTGAGTCGCTTATTCGAACGAATGACGGAGTTGGAAAATCCTTTTTTTCGCAGCGTGCCCTTGACGTCGAACTCCAGCCAGACGCTCTTAACTAGCCGGTCTTCAGCCTCGACGAGCGAACAAATGCCGTTGGACAACGCATGCGGCAGCATAGGGATCACGCAGCCAACGAGGTATGTCGAATTACCGCGTTTCTGAGCTTCCCGGTCAAGAGCGCTGTTATGTTTAACGTAGGCCGAGACATCCGCGATATGCACACCAACACGCATGCCGCCGCCTTTTTTTTCCTCAATGGAAATGGCATCGTCAAAGTCCTTAGCGTCGTCTGGGTCGATGGTGAACGTGAACAGTTTGCGCGCGTCTTGGCGGCCAACGATATCCTTGCTGCTGACCTTCGGCGAGACGTCCAGCACTTGCTCACTGACAGCCTGTGGGAATTCTGGTGAGAGTTCGAATTTGTGCAACAGTGCCTTAAACTCGGCTCCAGGCTCGTGGGTAAGGCCGAGCACCTCGATGATTTCGCCCTCTGGATTAAGATGCCGCTGACGCCATTCCAACATCCGTACAATAACTTTGTCGTCCTCCTTGGGGCGGGGCAAAAATGCAGACTCTTCTGGCGGTGGCACCAAAATATCCTGGATGATGCGTGGATCGTCCGGGATCACATACCAGAACATACGTGAGCGTTTCAGTGTGCCAGTAAAGGTTTCCCGCTTACGCTGTAAGATGCGGATAACGCGGGCGTAAGTCTGGTCGCCAAATCGCGTGTCCTGCCGCCGATTACCTCGTTGGCGGCCTTCGAAACGCTTGTTGCTGTCGTCCACACGGACGAGGACCTTGTCACCATGCAACGCTAGTCCGGTATCTTCTGAACGTATCTCCAGCGGTTCTCGCGCGGCTTGGCCGGGCTTGGGGTCAGGCATGACTCGTGCGGAGCCGCTTTGGCGAAACAAGATGTCTCCCGCTACAAGGTCGGCGTCTTTGGGTAGCACAAAACGATCCTTCTTAATCCGTGCAATAACACCTTCGTCGAGGAGTTTATGCAGTGTGCGGCGCAGTTGTTTGCGTTCGCTCTTTTGGAGCTTGAGGGTGTCTGCCAGTTCTTCCTGGCGTAATGGGGAGTACTCTTTGTTCCCGAGCAACTCGATAATCGATTCTTCTAATGCCATATGTGGTGAGCGTAGCATAGCGCAGATCATAGTGGGTTGAACAGCACTAATCTCAAAATTTGGGACGGTTTAGCCCTCAATACGCCGTTTTGCGTTTATATCCAAGTCAATGAAGCGCCGCCGCAGCTGCCCCCATTGCAATTACCAACTTGCGGCGAGTAGGCACGTAACAACGGCCAGAGAAAACGTCACTTTGCTTACGTTCGATTGCCCCAAGGATGCCGCCATAAACGCGACTCATCAGTCTGACGCAGAAGCGCGAGCCGTCAGCATCAAGGTAGGGAAGACCGATTTCGCCGGAACAATAATAATCGCGGGCCCGGTCGATTTGAAAACGAGTAAACTTTCGCCATCGCGGGTCGGCTGCATTGGGGGTGGACAGGAAATCACGGTTTAGGCCAAACTCGGCAAGCTCCTCACGCGGTAGATAAATACGGTTGCGGGTAAAATCCTCGGCAACATCGCGCAGGATATTCGTTAGTTGCATTGCAATGCCCATTTCGATGGCACGGGGAACGCCTGCGAGTTCCTTGAGGCCAAAAATCCGACTCATGATCAGCCCCACGACTGAGGCCACATGGTAGCAATATAGTTCCAGTTCGGCAAAGTCAACGAACTCGACTGGCTTCCGATCCCAGCAACAGCCCTCCATCAGGTCGACGTAAAAGCTGATCGGCACCGCGTATTGACGCGTCACTTCCGCAAAGGCCGGTGCGAACGGTAGCTTACTTTCTCCTGCAAGAATGCTGTCCAGTTCGGCTTGCAGCGTTGCAAGGTCGGGTTGCTGATCGGGCGGCGTTTCGTCGATAACATCGTCCACCCAGCGACAAAAGGCGTAGATCGCATACGCCGCGCTTTTTTTCTCCGCAGGCAGTGGAAACGAGGCGAAGAAGAAGCTGGTAGCGTGTTCCCGAGTAGATTCCTTACATACAGCAAGTGACGCCGCCAACTCAGGCTTACGGCGCCAACCGGATTCTGGTTGGGGCGTTTCCCAGTTAGTCGGTAGTTTACAGGTAATGGCGTTGCCTAATGGTTTGGGCATGGGGGGGCTGATTTTTAACAGGCAGGCCAGAAATGAGCATTTTTACTCCCAAAAGTGTAATCCGAACTTCCTGCTCAATATCTCCTCTTGCCTCCCCTCAACTATGCAGCAGCGCAGCACCAAAGGTGAAGCCGCCGCCGAAGGCGACGAGGGCGATCTTTCCGCCGTTATCAGGGAGCTTGTCCCAGTTTTCGGCGAGGCAGATCGGGATGCTGCACGAGGATGTGTTGCCGTAAAGGTGTATATTCTCCCAAATCTTGGCGTGGTCCAAACGCATCCGTTTGCCGAGCGCACGGAGGATACGCTGGTTGGCCTGATGCGGGATGATCACATCGAGATCGTTGAGCTCCAAATTCTGCTTCGCACAAGCTTCGCGCAGGGTTGTAGCCATACGGCTAACTGCGTCGTGGAATACTTGCTTGCCGTGCATGGCGATGGCTTCGCTGCTACCCATGAGCGGCACACGGAGGTATTCACCGGATTCACCACGGCCAGATATGACCGGAGACTCCATTCGCAGGCCGGGCTCGTTTCCGTTACTATCTGATGCGTCGGCTTTGATCAGGGTGGCAGTGGCACCGTCGCCAAAGAGGATCGCGGTATTGTAATCCTCGGGGTCGATCACACGGGAAAGCATTTCCGCAGTGATTAACAACACGCGGCCTTTCGGGCGCGTTTGCAAGAAATCGTGGGCGGCCTGTAGGCCGTAAAGATAACCGCTGCACGCCGCACTGATATCGTAGCCTGGGCACTCGCGTTCGGGTGCCAATTGGTGCAGGACGCGCATTGCAAGTGAGGGCGTGCCCTTGTCAGGCGTGGTTGTGGCGCAAATGACGAGATCGACCTGATCGATCGTATCTTCGATCCCGGCAAAAAGTTTTTCCACGGCTTCAGACGCCAAGCCCAGCATTGTCTGATCGGAAGTTGCCCAATTACGGGACTCAATGCCAGTCATCTTAATGATCTCGGCGCTGTCTTTGTCGGGGAAATTAAAACGCTCTAGCAGTTGCTCGTTAGTGACCTTCTCGTGGCCATGCGCCGCGGCAATTGCGGTCAATCGGATCGTAGCGTTCGCGACTGGCTTTACGCTAAGTTCGGTGGCAGGTGACTGCTTCGACTCAAGAAGAATCGGACGGCGCTTAATAATCTGCTGTGAGGCCGATTTAGCACTGCTTTCCGTGCGGCGAAGTTCAATCAAGGGCTCACCAATGCGGACAGATTCACCCTCGGCAACAATGACCTTTTCGACAACCGCGTGGCATGGAGAAAAAAGTTCAGCGGCGGCTTTTTCGGCTTCAAAAATAGCAATAACTTGATCAGGGGTAACGGCTTCGCCTTCCTGCACAAGCCATTCAACCAGATTGATGGTATCGTCAGAGGCACCTACGCCCATGGCAGTAATCGTCTCAATTTCGCCGTCACCATCGTCGTCGCTTTGCCATGATATCTTCAGGCCAATCATCTCGGCGGCGGCCGTGACAATTTTCTCCGCAGACGGCAGCATCGCTAATTGATTGGCGAGATTGAAAGGAGCAAAAGCGTCGGGCCGTGTGACTCGGCGAATCTGAACGGGTTCGCCCGCAGCCTCAGCAATTTGAGACGCGACTTCTGCGCCAACGCCCGCAAATCGATTGTCTTCATGGGTAACGATCAAGCGCTTAGTGCGTCTAACGGATGCCAACACAGCGGCTTCATCCCATGGGGAAATCGAACGTAGATCAATGACTTCCGCTGAAACGCCAAGGTCCTCGAGGAGAGTAGCGGATTCTTCGCAGATCGGAACAGTGTTGCCCCAACCAACGAGCGTCACGTCGCTACCTTCACGGACTGTGCGCGATCTGGCAACCGGGACCCAGTGCTTGGCAATGTCGGGCGAAGTAACCCGCGTCGAGTCGTTGATCAGATTCTTCGGGTAAAGGAAAACGGTAGGGCGGGGGGAGCGGAGCGCGGCATTAAGCAGGCCAGCCGCATCAGCAGCCGTTGAAGGCATAACGATGTCCACGCCTGGCGAATGCGCGAGCATGGCCTCCATTGTTTGCGTATGGAACGGGCCAGTGCCTCCACGATAGCCACCGCAGGAAACCATGAGCACGACAGGGCAGCGCCATTCGCCAGCAGTTCGCCAGAACATTGACGCAAGCTCGTTATGGTAAAGGTTTTGAACGAGTGGCAGAAAGTCTGCGAACTGGATAAATGCCACCGGGCGTGCACCTGCAAGCGCTTGCCCAATCGTGAGCCCCATGATGCTACATTCAGCCAGTGCGGAGTTAACCACACGGCCAGGAAATTGGGTGGAGAGCCCTTTGCAAACGCCAAATACGTCGCCTTTAGGGTCTTCGATATCTTCGCCAAGGAGCTTGACGGTTGAGTCACGCTGAAGGGCATCGAGTAACGAATCACGTATTGCGTCCCGCATGGTGACTGCTTGAGTGGTCACTTGGCCACGATATTCATCGCGCTGCAAATAATCCGCGTGGAGCGGCTCACGCGACTCCAAACAGAGCTTCGGCATAGCAGCAGTGCGTGCCAATTCAGCCTCGGCACGGGCGTGATCTTTCGCCTCGGACTCGATGGCCAGTAGGTCGCTGTCGGCGATTCCAAGATCGATCAGTTGCTCGCGGAGGTGAGGGATCGGATCGCGGAAACGTGCGTTTTCTGCGAGGTCTTCAGCCGTGCGGTAAAGAGTCTGGTCGTCTGCGTTAGAATGGCTACCAAGGCGCTCAACGCGCATCAGGGCAATAGCCGGACCACGTGTATGGCGAATGTGCTTAGTTAACTTGCCGAAGAGCTCGCGCGAAGCCAGCACATCGACACCATCAAACCGGTGGATCGGTAGGCCAAGGAATTCCTCGGCCTCGCCATTAGGGAGGGAAAAGAAAGTTTTGCCGAGTGTCGTTGTTGACAGGGCATATCCGTTGTTTTGCACTAGGAACAAAACGGGCAAGTGGGAACGTACGGCTTCACCGACAGCTTCAAAGAAATCACCTTGTTGGACACCGCCATCGCCAACGGAGGCGTAGACAAGTGGTGCGTCCGGCTGATCCTTAATCACACTCGCTGCACCCACGGCTGGGAGCAGATTGTTGCCGACGGAAACGGGCATGCTCATCATGTTCAGCGCACGGCTGGAGTGCATGACGTTCATCTGCCGACCTTGCGAGGTCGAGGCATCGTTCCCGAACAGGGCGTCAAAAAAGGCCCGGGGGGGGAGGCCGCGCGCTAGCATGAGCGCACGGTCACGATAATGACACGCCAACCAGTCGGCGGGGGTCAAAAAATCCGCCAAAGCGGCGCTGGATTCGTGTCCAGCGCCGGCAATGTGGAAATGTCCTTCACCGCGGGCGATGATGGCTCGCTCGACCGCTTCGATTTCGCGGGCGAGCACTAATGTACGGTACAGTTCTTTGGCTCCGAGAGCGGATTCAGCAGAAGATGCTGATTCCGCTTCGGTTTCGGATGTTCCGGTGGTCTGATGGATGTTTCCGGGAAGTAAACTCATTGTGACGTGAGCCTACTACCGAACTGATTGCCGGGGCCCCCGTCGAGCGTTAAAATTGCGCTTACCGCGTGGTGGTCCACCGCGTGAACCGCCACGTTGGCCACCGCCACCGCGCTGGAAACGCTTACCCTGACCGGATTTGCCGCCGGAGTTACGACGTGCAACCAAGCTTTCTTGGTGGAACGCATGTTCGTGGTGAACCGCAATTTCCTGTTTTAGAAGGCGTTCTACTGCGCGTAATTCATTGAAGTCATCACCGGTACAGAAGGACAGTGCCACACCTTCAGCGCCACCGCGAGCGGTGCGGCCAATGCGGTGGACGTAGGCTTCTGGTTCGTCTGGCAGGTCGAAGTTAATAACCAATGTGATGTTCTTCACGTCAATGCCGCGGGCGGCAACGTCAGTTGCAACAAGCACATTCGGGCGTCCACGACGGAAGTTATCCAGCGCGCGCTGACGTGCGTTTTGGCTCTTGTTGCCGTGAATCGCATCGGCACGGATTCCGCCTTGGCCGAGTGCCTTCGCAATACGGTCTGCTCCGTGCTTGGTGCGGCTGAAGATCAGTGTGAGGTTGTCGCCTTCACGCTCTTTCTGCTCGTTGAGCAGGGTTTCTAGAAGGGTGAACTTGTCATCGCGCTGAACGAAACACATGCGGTGATCAATGGCGTCGGCCGTTGGGCGTTCCGGTGCGATACGTACTTCAACTGGGTTGGAGAGAATTTCCTCAGCCAAGCGAGTGACAGTGTTTGAGAACGTAGCCGAGAAGAACAGCGACTGGCGCTCACGGGGCAACTTCGATACGATACGACGGATGTCGTTGATGAAGCCCATGTCGAGCATGCGGTCGGCTTCGTCGAGGACGAAGTGCTCCACTGCATCGAACTCAAAGTGACCTTGTTCGTATAGGTCGAGCAAGCGACCAGGTGTTGCGATAAGGACATCGACTCCGCGCTTCATCGCACGAATCTGTGGACCCGCACTGACGCCGCCGTAGATTAGAGCGGTATTAAGGCGTAAGTGCTTACCGTAATCGTCAAAACTCTTAGCAACCTGCACGGCCAGTTCACGAGTAGGGGTCAACACGAGGGCGCGCATGCGTCCCTTCATGAGGCGATGATTCTTCTCGTTTAAATGGTGCAGAATCGGCAGCGCGAATGCAGCGGTTTTACCAGTGCCAGTTTGAGCGGAGCCCAGTAGGTCACGGCCTTCCAGCAAATGTGGAATAGCTTGCGCTTGAATTGGCGAAGGCGTTACGTAGTTTTTATCGCGCAAAGCACGGTGAAGGGGCGCCGCCAATGGCAACGCCTCGAATGATTCAATTGAACTCATAAGTCTGTCTGTACCCGCAGGCTGTTAGGCCAGAATTAAATGGCGGGCGTTTCGATGATGTGATTAAGGCCTAAAACAATCACTCATCGATGGAGACCGGTTCAGGAGCTATAAAACGTCGTTCAAAAACAACCGTTTCGCGGGACAACCCCGTGTAGCTGCGATGGAAAATGGCGATTTTGAGAGGCATGGCAAGAGAAATATGTAAATTCTTTTCCAGCAGTAAAATTAGCCATCACTGGGACAGACTTGGGTTTAAATACATCCCGCTGGTTGACTCAGTTCCAGCTTAGTGATTACTAATAAGACCGCTGCTTTATGTGAGAGATCAAAGTTTCGAGGATCGGGTTGCCAGCCAATGATGGTATGTTCCAAAGTTTAAGCTTTGTATTCATATAAGCTGTTTTGAGAGGAAAATCATTTACCACCCGACTTGTTATGCACTACCGACGCTTTGGCCGAACTGAATTGAAAATGCCCGTGATTACCGCTGGCGGAATGCGCTACCAACAATCATGGAACGACTTGCCTGCCGATGAAATCACCGCCCAAGAGCAGGAGCGGATTTCAAAGACCATTCATCGCGCGCTTGAGCTGGGCATTAATCATATCGAAACGGCGCGTGGTTATGGCAGTTCCGAACGTCAGTTGGGAGTCGTGTTAAAAGACATTCCACGCGATAGCTATATCCTGCAAAGCAAAGTCGCGCCCAAGGAAGACCCCAAAGAGTTTGAGCAAGTCCTCGAAGAAACCTTCGACCGTCTGGGCTGTGACTATCTGGATTTGTTCGGTTTCCATGGACTGAATACAGACGAATTGACGGATTGGACGATCCGTAAGGGTGGTTGCATGGAGGTTACTCGTCGCTGGCAAAAAGATGGCCGTATCCGGTACATCGGTTTTTCCACCCATGGCACTTGCGACACCATAATCCGCGCCATTGAGACGGGTGAGTTTGATTATGTGAACTTGCACTGGTATTTTATTAACCAGACCAACTGGCAGGCGATTGAAGCGGCAACCAAGCAAGATATGGGCGTATTTATTATCAGCCCGAATGATAAGGGAGGCCAGCTCTACAATCCGCCACCAAAGCTTGTTGATCTTTGTGCGCCGCTCACGCCAATGGGCTTCAACTCATTGTTCTGCCTGCGTCGCCCAGAGGTCCATACCCTTAGTGTCGGTGCCGCCCAGCCAGACCAGTACGATCCGCAAATTGAAGCATTGGCATACTATGACAACATTGACGCCGTTATTTCTCCAATAGAAGATCGAATCAACGCCGCCATGGTGGATGCCCTTGGTGCCGACTGGTGGCCTAACTATACCAAGCATTTACCAACCTTCGACAAAGCCCCAGGTGAAATAAACTTAATCTACATTTTGCGTCTGTGGTCGCTTGCCAAGGGCCTCGACATGGATGACTATGGTAAATACCGTTATGGCATGATTGGCAACGGAGGACACTGGATGGCTGGTCAAAAAGCAGGGAATTTCGATGACGCGGAAATCATTAAGGCGGTTAACGGTCATCAGTTTGCCGATCGCATCCCTAGCATTCTCCGCGAGGCCCACGAGATGTTCAAGGGCAAGGAGCGCGAGCGCCTCTCGAGCACCTAATCGTTAGTCGTGATATCTTGCGTAACTGAACAAAGAAGAAAGAGCGCGGCCTCATGAGCGAGTGGCATTGGGAGAGCTGGATTCAACGCGATTAATATCAAGTTGCATGATTAAAATCTAATGAATAACTTAACGCTCAATGCCCCGCCCAAACGTCATCTATGTCTTTGCGGATCAGTGGAGAGCCCAGGCGATGGGCTATGCTGGTGACCCCAATGTTAAAACACCAAATCTGGACGTATTTGCTGCCGAATCGGTTAATTTCCGTAAGGCGATTTCAGGTGTACCGGTTTGTTGTCCGGCTCGAGCAACGCTGATCAGCGGCCAACGCCCATTGAGCCACGGCGTATTCCTGAACGATGTCTGCCTGCCGAATGATCGGCGTTCAATTGCGCACCGTTTCAAAGATGCAGGATATGATACAGCGTACATCGGCAAATGGCATATCGATGGTCATGGCCGCAAAAGCTATAATATTCCGCCCGAGCGCAACCGTGGCTTCGATTACTGGAAGGTACTTGAGTGCACGCACGATTATAACTCGTCGCCTTACTTTGAAGGAACTTCTGAGGTCAAGAAATTCTGGGAGGGCTATGATGCTATTGCTCAAACTACGGACGCCTGCAACTACGTGCGTAATCGATCGCCCGAGGATAAGCCTTTTCTCCTAATGCTTTCTTGGGGGCCGCCACATGATCCCTATGGGACCGCGCCAGAGCAGTATCGTGCGATGTATAACCCCGATGATATTATCCTTCCCCTAAACGTGCCTGAAGAAGAGGTCGACACCGCCCGAAAGGAGTTAGCCGGCTACTATGCCCATTGTTCTGCACTAGACGACCAATTTGCACGTTTGCGCGAGGTGCTGAGGGCGACCGGACAGGAGGAAAACACCATTCTAGTCTTCACCTCGGATCACGGCGACATGCTTAGGTCTCATGGACAGCAACGCAAACAGCGGCCTTGGGAAGAGTCGATGAGGATTCCATTTCTTCTCCGTTGGCCTGCGGGCCTAGGCGAGCAGGGAAGAGCAACTGACGCCTTACTCGATGTCCTAGATCACCAGCCAACATTATTGGAATTGTGCAGCATTGAGTGTGATGGAGCCCTTGAGGGGCTTAGTTTTAAGGCCGCTGCCAAAAACAATGCGGTTGACGCCGATTATGCGGCGCTACTGGCTTGTTACCATCCGTTTGGTGAATATGAACGGCGAAATGGTGGGCAGGAATACCGAGGGCTTCGAACTCAACGTTACACCTATGTAGAGACTCGGGGTGAACCGTGGCTGCTCTATGACAACGACAACGACCCATACCAACTGTTAAATCTGGTTAGTAACCCGACACACTCAGATATTCAGCATCGACTCTCATCTCTACTGCACGCCAAATTGGATTCCTTGGGTGATCGATTTGAGATAGGTGAAACTTACTGTAGGCACTGGGGACATCCGATTGACGAATGGGGCACAGTGCCGGTGTTTGATTGATTCCTTAAATAGCTATAAGTGTAACTTATGTAGCGAAGGAAGGTAGGGGAGGAACAAAGTCCCAGTTTTTCCAATCCAGACTATGACAACGCCAGTTTTTGCGCGTAACGTAAGATAACGAGCCAAATGTATAGCCTGCCGTTTGTAGGGTGTAGCGTAAAACGCTCGAAGATCTGGATCTGTAACTGACACCTTAATGATCTCGCCAGCACGAACACGACGCCGGACTAAGCAGATGATGTGCGGCTTAGTCATAAAGGGAAATTCCATCTGTGAACCATCAGCATGGATGGTCCGTAAAGGAGGCACGGCACCTTCACAGAAGCATGAACTGGACGATTTTCGCAATACGGAACACCACTCACGATCACGTAGAAAATGGGATTTCGATTTTGTTCCCGCTATTCGTACCGTTGCCGCAATGGCCTTCGGCCACCCGATGGGAACTTCGCTCTGCTCGTTTTGCTACCCGCTTTTTGCTGGCTAAGGGAAAGCTGTTTGGCTCATATATTCGATACGCCGCTAATCCCTTTACGCTCGACGAGCTGTTGGCTCGCAGCTCTCGCTAAAAAGGGGCGGCTGCCGTATTGGCTTTTGAAATTGTATAGTGGGAACGCGGAGGTGATGCAGACCCTAGAGTTGAGAACGCAGCCTTATTACTCTACTTTTTTGTTCCCTTCGCCGTCTCCTTCTTCGCCGACATGACCAATGTCCCATCGCCAAGAATGAGCCTGCCAACATCCCAGAAACCAACCTCAAAACACATAAAAACAAACAGCCCAAGAGCATCTGTGCAGCTCTCAAGGCGCGCTGCGGGTGGCTAAAACCTCTAATGAATCAAGCCGCTGAGTATTAGCCCGTTGATCGAACTCACCATAAAGCTAAATCCACGTACAGCTTAAAATCAGAAGTCAGACCACGACCCAATTACGCCATTGCATACATGGCCACGATTTCAATCCGAGCTCCTTTCATCGGAAACCTCTTGATAGAGCAATGAAATTTGACTGCCGCGCACATCTCCTACTTTTACATACGACATAAGATCGAGGTCCACCACTCCTAACTCAACAAATCTCCCCTTATTTAATTTTACCAGGAACTTCAAACCCTCAATATTCGCTACAACCTCAAAGCTTCCATACATGGTTAAATTCAGCGGTAGTAAGTATGAATAAAAACGGTCATCATTAATCGAGTAACAAACAAATTCTTTTGAATCGTTGAAGAAATACCATGCGTGAGTATCCTCAACATATCTGGCCACGAAAGCCTCCGGATATTCAGTATACCTGCCCGAAAACCTAAAAACAGAATTCGAGTTCCCAGTATAAAGAACGATTACGGAATAGGGGCCTAAAAGCTTCATAGCCATGGATTTCCGCAAGTCGGAGCACCTCAAAATTCCCAAAATCGAAAACTAGACATAATATATATTGTGCGTAAAATATACGCCTAAGTCTTTTCTAGGTAAATCTATAAGGCTATACAAATCATAGCTTTACGGCGCATTCACGTGCGTTGGCTCTCTATCAAGAGCCTTGAAATGAGACCACCGAAAAGCGATAAGGTCGGCCGCAAATATCAAATAAGCTTACTTTGCTGGGCCCCAACGATGAGAAAACGGGTAAAAGATGAATGCCGCGCGACCTATGACATCTTGCTCCGGAACCATATTTGCCGGCACTCCAGCTTCAATTTCTGCCTGAGTGCGCAGAACATCATCCATCCCGTAGCCCCAGAAACGACTATCCGAACTGTGTGGTGAATTGTCGCCCATGGCATAAACATAACCTGGGACAATTGTCTCTGTCTTACCTTCTGTAAGGCGCATCCGTTGTTGGTAACCAGGATAATCTTCAATCTGCTGTGCATTCTTATCAAATGCGTCAGCACCCTCGATCGGTGCGCCATTACGATAAAGAGTCGTATCTTTGACTTCAAGTTCATCCCCAGCCACGCCAACCAAGCGCTTGATATAATATCGCTCATCGGGCTCCAGTTGGCCGATGCTGTTTTGTGTGCGTAATCCAGGAATGTTATTCGTGCGGAATACGATTGGCGAACCGACCTCTGGCTGGACGAAGTTATAGCTAAATCGGTCGACGAATAGCATATCGCCGCTATTAATATTGAAATCAAGAACGGTGGCCCCGGCCTCAAGCATTTTCCCTGTATTGATCAGCAGGACGCTTGGATCGCTCGATCGTGAAACTTTACCTTGCTCCTGTAATTCTTCTAAAACGGTAGTTAAGCCAGTGCCCGTTGGGTTGTCGTAATCAGGAAACCAGCTTTCGACCAACACGTCGTCGAGTTCGAAATCGCCGGGCACTTCGACATCCACTAAAGTTCCACCAACCAAGACTTTATACTTTTTCCAGACCGATTTAATCTGCTTAAATCGAGGTCCGAAGGTCATCTTTTCAAAAGTTTCATACACTGGTTTGGCAATTGGACCAACATCAGTACGGGCAATTCGAACTGGAATGACCAGCTCGCCGCTATTGGGTGCTGTTATATAGTAGTTGAAGTCTCCGAATAGAAACGGAAGTGACTGCGGTAGACCTTGAGTTGCCCCCAGAAAGAATCGTTTGCCAACAGACGGGCGTGGCTCGTCCGGAGGATAAACGGTAGCATTAAGCCCAGCATAAGTCGGCCACATCGAATTGGTGGGAATCTTAAACGGCTGGAAGAAATACGTGCGAACGCCAATGGCCAGTACCGCTGCAACGATCACCATTTCTACATTTTCTGACCCAAATGTGACTGGGTAAAGCTTACCCCCATGCTTCTTCAGCATGCTTTCAAGCGCATCCGTGGCTACTTTCAGTTCTTTGTCGGCGGCTTTGGACGTCAATGCGGACTCCAAGGCTTTGCGACCTTCGGCAATTTGCGCCAGCGCAGTCTCGCTCAATACATCACGTCGGTATGCGACGACCTTGTGCGCGTGCCCCAGCATATGCCGAGCTTGCTTACGCAGTTTTTTCTGCTTATTGCCAAAGAACATGCTGTTGGGATCTAATTAGAAGTTTTCAGGATTTGAATGAAGGCGTCTTGTGGTATGGAGACTTTGCCAATTTGCTTCATTCGTTTTTTGCCCTCTTTTTGTTTTTCGAGCAGCTTGCGCTTGCGGCTGATGTCTCCGCCATAGCACTTCGCTGTCACGTCCTTACGAAACGCACTAATCGTTTCACGCGCAATGATTTTGCTGCCCACAGTGGCCTGAATCGGGATTTTAAACATCTGCTGCGGCATGATCTCCTTTAGCCGCTCGCAGAGCACCCTGCCCCGGCTTTCGGCTTTGTCACGGTGGACGATAGATGAAAATGCGTCAACGGGTTCGGCATTCACCATGATGTCCATTTTCACGAGGTCACTCTGCTGATACTCACCGATCTCGTAATCCATAGAACCGTAGCCCTTGGTGATCGATTTCAGGCGGTCATTGAAGTCGATAAGGATTTCATTCAGCGGCAGCGTACAAACAAGCATAACGCGTGTTCCATCAACCGTTTCGGTGTGATCACACATGCCACGTTTTTCTGAGACTAACGCCAAGATGTCGCCAATATGCGAACTCGGCGTGTGAATCGTAGCGCGGATCGTTGGTTCTTCGATGTATTCGATAAGGTCCGTATTCGGCATAAATACCGGATTATGAACCTCCTTAATCGTTCCATCGGTCAGCTTTACTTTGTAAACAACACTTGGATAAGTCGATATGATATCCATGTCGTACTCACGACGTAGACGCTCTTGAACGATTTCCATGTGTAACAGTCCGAGGAAACCGCAACGAAAACCGAAGCCCAATGCGACTGAACTCTCTGGCTGGTAAACCAGTGCAGCGTCGTTGAGCTGAAATTTCGCCATGCTGGCTTTGAGCTTGTTGTAGTCCGAAGTATCCAGCGGATATATACCACTAAACACCATGGGGCGCACTTCCTTGTAGCCCGGTAGCATCGTGGACGCTGGATCGGACGCTTGGGTGATTGTATCCCCAATTTTGATCTCAGTCAGATTTTTGATCGCAGTGACAACATAGCCAGTACGACCGGCAGCCAACTCCTTCTCAGGAATCATGCTGGGCGAAAAACGTCCGACTTCCTTGATAATTGTTTTTTGGCCCGTTCCCATCATCATGACTTCATCTCCGGCCTTCAGTGTGCCAGAGAAAACGCGAACGTAGCAGATGACACCCTTATAGGTGTCATAGACGTTGTCAAAAATTAGAACTCGGGCGCACGGGCCCTCTGTCCAACGCGGTGGGGGCAACCGTTTGGCAACGGCTTCCAGAATATCGTCAATACCGATGCCAGATTTACCGCTGGCGTGAATCGCCTCTTCTCGCGGGATGGCGAGCACGTCTTCGATTTGCTGTTCAATGACTTCGGGCTGCGCACCGGGTAAATCGATTTTATTGATTACGGGAATGATCTCCAGCCCTTGCTCCATTGCCAAATGAGCGTTGGCGACGGTTTGAGCTTCAATACCCTGGGCTGCGTCCACCAAAAGGAGTGCGCCTTCACAGGCGGCCAAACTGCGTGAAACTTCGTAAGAGAAGTCAACATGGCCTGGAGTATCAATCAGGTTGAATAGGTAGTCTTTGCCATCGAGTTGGTAAAGCATCGAGACCGGATGGCTCTTGATGGTGATACCACGTTCACGCTCAAGGTCCATCGAGTCGAGCAGCTGCGCTTTCATGTCACGCCGCTGAACGGTGCTTGTTTGTTCGAGCAGTCGGTCAGACAAGGTGGTCTTGCCGTGATCTACGTGCGCAATAATGCAAAAGTTGCGGATATGGTCCGTGGTGCTCATACGTTTTTAAAGGGGCAAATCAGCGAATTCGCCCAACGACGAAACCACAGCGTCGCGGTCAATCCGCTTGGCTAGGCCTGCAAGTGTGGCGCCCGGGCCACACTCGTAAAATTCAGTCATACCCAGAGAAACCAGGCCACGGAAACAGTCTTCCCAGCGAACAGCGGACACCACTTGGGTCACGAGCGCCTGTTTGATTTCATCGGGGTTGCTCACCTCTTGTCCCGTCGTGTTAGTGAACACGGGGATCTGTGGGGTAGCAAATGGCTTGTCGGCTAGATAAGCCGCAAACGCATCGGCTGCGGGCTGCATTAACCGGCTATGGTATGCTCCAGCAACGTTCAGTGGAATTGCGCGCTTGAATCCAGCATTTTGCGCATCGGCCATGGCTTCAGCAATTTTTGCTTTGTCGCCAGAAAGAACGGTTTGACCGGGGCAATTGAGATTCGCAACGTCCACATCGTGCTTGCGGGCAAGATCATAGGCAGCTTGCAGATCGCCACCAAGCAGGCTTGTCATCCCACCATTCGTCGCTTCACAGGCTTCCTGCATCAGGCGGCCGCGCTCGGCCACAACTTGCAGGCCGGTTGCGAAATCAAATACGCCCGCAGCATGCAACGCGGTTAGCTCGCCAAGGCTTAGCCCTGCCACACCACCGACTTGTGGTAGCTTGCCTCGCTCACGTAATGTTTCCACCACCGCGACGCCATGCACATAGAGTGCGGGCTGGCAGACCCGAGTTTCGGTCAATGTTTCAGCGGGGCCGTCAAAACAGGCGGATTTCAAATCCCAACCCAACACATCGTTGGCTTGGTCAAAAACCTTCTGCGCGGCTGCGCTATTTTCGCACAAGGTTTTACCCATGCCGACGGCTTGGGCGCCCTGCCCCGAAAAAATGAATGCTACTGCCATAAGGGGTAGAGCATTTCACGGATTCAAACGCACATGGAAAGATTAAAAACGATCCAGGTTCCGGAAATACTTTTCAGAGACGTCCTTTTTACGTCGATTGGTCGCTTCTGAGGGCGTGGATGTGGGTGCTGGTGAGGCTAAATTAGCCGACTGTGGTAAAATGCTTTCGGTTTCTCCGACTAAGAGCGGACGACTGCGAGTTGTGTCCCCCCCCAGCGACTGCTGCCAATTGCTTTGCGGTGCTGCTGTGTTGTCTGTCCATTGAGGCGTTAAAACTTCAGCAATGACTGGACTCGATTGCTTGGGCTGGAGTCCCACCATATAAGGATTTACGCGTGTTTTGGCCGGCTCTGGCGTTGTCATGTGCACTTGCGCTGAGTCCATGGATAAGTCGAGCGTGCGGTCAAGCACAGGCTCATGAAATATTTGGCTCCAGTCATTTATCGGAGTGGTTGATTCGCCTCCATTGGCTCGCTCCAGTCGTGCAAAGTGATCCACAAACATTGTTGGGGAATAAAAACTGAGGCGCTTTTCTTCAAGTTCCTCTTCTTCCTCGGCGCTCAGATCGCTGTCCGGTTGATACTTGCCGGACAACTTCATGACTCCCACTGCTAGCCAATCTTTTTGTTCATGGCGAAGAACCATGTCTGCCGTCGTCATTTCCTCGGTTGGTGTCGATGTGTTCGTCGCCTTTTTCGCAGAATGAGGGTTCAATGCTTTCTCTGGAATGGATTCAACCATCGGCTTGAGCGCCTCAGTGGGCGTTGTGGACTCTTGCTTAAGGTGTGCCGGCGCAGTGCTTGCTTTCGTCGATGATGAATCCGCCGTTTCAGCATGTAACGCTGCTGTAAGCACCGCTAATGCAAAGATACCTGCCCACATCGCCTTCATCATTAACCGACGAGTCCGCCGGTGCTCAGGAAGATGCCCTTCAAATTCATTTCGAGTGACTTTGGATTAGGCGAAGCCGCGAGGCCGTCTGCCTTGGAGACAAAACCTGCCTTAATAAGCCGATAAAGATCTCGATTAAAGGATTTCGAGCCTGTTTCGTCACCACCGTCAATCACCGCGTTGATCTTTTGGAATTCGCCATCTTCGATGACGTTTCGTGCCAAACTATCAACCACGAACAGCTCCACGCAGGGCACTCGTCCCCCTTCAATACCTGGAATCAGCTTCTGTGTAATGGTTCCGCGCAGAGTGCTGGCGATTTGACGTCGCATGGCGTGCTGCTGCTCGACTGGGAAGAATTCGAAAAGACGCTGAACCGCCTGTTGGGCGCTGCCTGCGTGCAAAGTACCAAAGACCAAGTGACCTGTTTCAGCCGCATGGAGTGCGGTTTCAAAGGTGCTCTTGTCGCGCATTTCCCCGATGAGGATCACGTCTGGGTCTTGGCGGAGCACGGCTTTCAGACCAAGCTCAAATGTCGGCGCGTCAATTCCGATTTCGCGCTGATTGAACACCGATTTTTTGTCCGTGTAGTTAAATTCAATCGGATCTTCCAGGGTAACGATGTGCTTGTCAAAGTTTGCGTTGATGTAGTCCAACATCGCCGCGAGCGTGGAACTCTTACCCGAGCCAGTGGCCCCGCAAACAATCACAATGCCGTCTTTGTGTAGACAGAATTTTTTGAATTGGTCCGGGTCGTGGTTCAGATCCTCAAAAGTCGGCGGCGTATCCTTAACATGACGAAAAACGACACTTGGCATCCCACGTTGGAAGAAGCCATTGACGCGAAAACGCCCTAACCCCAGCTCGTCGAGGTCATAGCAATAGTCGACCTGATTTTCGCTTTTCCAGTTCTCATAGAATTGCTCTGGTACACTCTGCTCGATGAACTCAAGTATCTGATCGTGGCTGAGAGGATCCATGTCCACGGGTTCTAAGTGGCCATGCAAACGCAAAAAAGCCGGCTTTTCCGTCTTAATGTGGATGTCACTGGCACCGTTTTCCACGGCCAATTGTAGAAGACTATTAAATAATTCGATGGACTCAGACATGATGCGGGTTGAGTTTAGCAGAATACCGTTGTCATAAACGACTGCTTAGCGATAAGTAGCCGCGCATTAACCAGATAATAAGCTAATCTTTAAGCTCGAATGAACACAACTCAATTTTATGGCGTTCACACCGCTCTTGTTACTCCGATGCTGGATAACGGCTCCGTTGCCTATGACGAATTGGCTGCATTGGTGGAAAAGCAAGTAGCCGAAGGCATCAATGGACTAGTCGCAGTAGGTACTACAGGCGAGTCCCCCACCCTCGACCACGACGAACACAGCCAAGTGATTCGGACCGTGGCAGAGGCAGCGGGTGGCAAGGTGCCCGTTTTGGCTGGCACTGGCTCTAATTCTACCGCAGAGGCCGTATCGCTGACCAAGCGTGCTGATGCCGATGAAGGCGTTACGGGCATGCTTGTAGTTGCGCCCTACTATAATAAGCCCGGCGCGGAAGGTCAGTTTCGCCATTTCAGTGCGATTGCAGAGTCCACCGAAAAGCCAATCATCCTTTACTCGATTCCAAGCCGTTGTGGCGTGGATATCCCAGTTGAAGTCTGCGCACGCCTCTTTGAGAAGTATCCGCACGTTTGTGGCATCAAGGAAGCCGGAGGTCAATCCGCCCGTGTTGCACAACTCGTGCAGAAGCTCGGTTCGGATTACCTAATTCTCTCCGGCGACGACGGCCTTACCCTGCCCTTTATGTCCTTCGGGGCCAAAGGAGTGATCAGTGTCGCATCTAACCTAATCGTCACCGATCTAGTGGAAATGGTTCAGCTTGCACTAAAGAATGACTTCATTGCGGCTGATAAGATTAACCGTCGCTACCAGCCATTGTTCAGCGATCTCTTCATCCAGCCCAATCCTGTGCCAGTGAAGACCGCTATGCAGCGTGCCGGCATAATTTCCTCAGCGGCTGTCCGTTTGCCAATGTGCGAAATGACCAATGCCACCCTTAATCAACTCATTAAAACCCTAGAAGGACTTGGCCTTTAAGATCATGGCTATCAACATTTTACTAAATGGATGCAGTGGCCGAATGGGCCAAGCGATCACTGCAGCCGCAGCCAGCAGCGACGCCGTTATCTACGGTGCCTGTGACCAAGGCGACAAGCCACAGGATTTCATCGAAGGTTGCGATGTCGTCATCGACTTCTCTTTCCATGCTGCTACCCCCCCCCTCGCCCGTCTCGCCGCGGAATATGGTAAGCCCATGGTAATTGGTGCTACAGGCCACACAGCAGACGAACGGGCAGCTATTCTCGATGTAACCAAAGTTATTCCGATGGTTTGGGCTGGCAATTTTTCGATCGGTGTCAACGTACTCTTTCACTTGGTCGGCAAGGCGGCAAAGCTACTTCCTGCTGAATATGAGGCCGAAATAATAGAGATGCACCACCATAGCAAAATTGACGCCCCCAGCGGCACGGCAGAGCGATTGATTGAGCAAGTCCTCGACGCACGTGGACTGAACCGCAGCAATGTCCAGCATGGCCGTGAGGGCAACATCGGTGCTCGCCCACAGGCCGAAGTAGGCGTCCATGCTGTGCGCGGTGGCAGCATCGTAGGTGATCATGAGGTGCTTTTCGCAGGCCCCCACGAGCGAATTTCACTCTCCCATCACGCCGAAGACCGTGGCATCTTTGCCCGTGGTGCTATTTGCGCTGGGCATTGGGTGACCGACAAACCCCCTGGTCTTTATAACATGGAAGACGTGCTCGGCTTACGGGACTAGGCCAAGCATTTAATCGCATTTGAATCATGATTGCCTATCTACAGGGAAAAGTTGCCGATGCGACGCCATTGACTGCTATTATTGATGTCAATGGCATCGGTTATGCGCTTACCATCCCGGTAACTACGGCTGAAAAGCTCCCACCCGTAGGCCAACAAACAAAAATCTGGACGGTGGCGGTGTATCGGGAAGACTCAGCATCGCTTTATGGCTTTGCCACGATCGACGAGCGTGATTTCTTCCGGTTGTTGGTGGAAAAGGTGTCGGGCATTGGCCCGAAGATTGCTATTAGCATTTTGAGTAAGCTCAGCGTCGCCATGCTGCAACAAGCCATTGCCAGTGGGGATGTCGGACTGCTCGCCAAGTGCCCTGGTATCGGTAAAAAAACCGCAGAGCGCCTTGTTGTAGAACTAAAGGATAAGGTCGGGGCACTCGGTGGATCAAATATTGCAAACGCCGATAATACAGGCGTTTCACCGTCTTCAGTTGCTCCATTGAGCATTCAGGATGCAGTTGCTGCTTTGGTGGCCTTAGGATACAAACTTCCCGACGCTGACAAATCTGTCCGGAAAGCGGCCCAAACTCGTCCTGACGCAACAACCGAAGAGTTGATTCGTGCTGCGCTTAATTAATACCGCAAAAAGTCGACCTCCTATCGAAAAATCAGACTTTCTGAGTCATGGACGCTAGTAGGCGTAGCCAATAACAGCGCCAGCCCCTTGACTTTCTTCCACGAGCACAACTGGCGTCGCGGTTCCAGGAAACTGACGAACTGGAATAGTCGGGCTGCGGTTTTCCAGTAGTTCGGCTGGATTTGGAAGCTGTGGTCGGGCGGCTTCTAAGGCCCTGCCCAAGCGGAAGATATTGCTTTCAGGCACCGTTTGCAGCGATTGAATCTGCACTTCGCCCTGATCGCGGTAAGAAACAAGGGCTAATGGCCGTCCAGATTGGTCGATAATCAGTCGAGAATTGCTGTTCGGCGAATTTAGTTGCGCAAGGAGGTGCTCGCGAACGTCTATCGGCGGGGTACCAGTCATATCGGCTTCCGGGCTCACCTCCACCTCAAGCGCTTCAACTGAATCTCGATAAAGCAGGCCAACGGTTACAGCGATAGCTGCGGTTGCGGCTGAAAACTGACAAAGAAGCACCAAGCCCTTACGACGTTCTTCAAATTTAATACAGGCTTCATTGATTGCGCGTGTTGCTCGTTGGGTCAGGCTATCGCGGCGAAGTTCTCGTTGCGGATTACCGCAAATCAATGCCAAGGCCTGTCGCTCAGCGTTATGAATACGGCGTAAGCTTTCAAACTTCTGTTTGCGCTCTTGATCCGTAAGCTCCTTACGCAAAACCTGTAAGTCGCGAGGACTGATTTCGCGATCTAGATACAGATTTACTAATTCGTTAAAACGCGTGTCGGTCATTCGAAGTCACGACCTAGTTTTTCACGGAGGCTATCGCGAGCGCGGGCGATACGACTCTTTACCGTACCCACACTAATGCTTAATTCCTCCGCAATTTCTTCGTAGGACAAATTGTAAACATTGCGCAGTTCAAGAATTTCCCGGTGTTTGGGATTCAAATCCTTCATGCGGGCGGTAACTTCTTGGAGAAACTCGTTGGTGAGCGTGGCTTCGCCAGGATCTTCACCTTCAGCGGGCAAGATATCCTCTAAGGTCGATGTGGTATCGTCACCGAGGGTTTGATCTAAAGAGACCGATGCACTGCGCTTACGGCGAAACCAATACCAGTAGCGATTATGCGACAGATTCGTTGCGATCTGGTAGAGCCATGTCGAGAACGAGGAATCGCCTCGGAAATTCTCCAGACCCTTTTGAGCGCGCACAAAGGTATCCTGAGCAATCTCCTCGGCGTCTTCGCGGTTTTTTAAGAGGTGAAAGGCACGCGCAAAAATGCGGTCCCAATACCGGGTGACAACTTCGTTAAATGCGGCTGCATCCCCACTTCTGTAACGTTCGAGCAGGGCGGCGTCGATTTGCGCTTGTTCGTTTCTTTCAGCCATAGCTATAAGGATTAGAGCATCCCAAGGTTGTTTTGTTCCTTTATACATACAGAAAATGGCAAAATCTGCAAGTTCTATCCAAAATCAGTTCGAGGGGGGGGGCACCATCAGCGTCGTAGCAGATCAAGCAGCATGGCGATGTTTTTGCGACGTTCATTCTCAATAACTTTCCGCGCAGCCTCACGTGTTTTCCACCAATGCGCAATTTTATAGATGATGTAAGAAATTAAGTACAGAAAATGATTCCAGTGATTCCTCAATTCGACTTTAAAGAAGTAGCGAAAATCAGCGATTAATTCGCTGATATTAATGATGAGAAATATGGCTACACTTAGCATCGGATCACTGTTTTCTCAATGCTCGATGCTTCGTGTCAAATGGCAAAATATAATATTGTGGAATATTCATAATTGATTCATGGTTATTGTCTATTATGCTGAAATAGAACTATCTACTTTGAGCGTATAGCATGCTGTATATGGAATATCTCGCGTTTGCCTCTCGCTTAGGCGTATTATTTAGACAGGTGTGGTTGTGTCGTTTCCCTGTCTAACTACTTCAAAAACCACTCGCATTTCGGCAAAGCTATCCCAAAACTCCCTACATGGATTTTGCTGAACCCCGTGGCATGGCGCGTGACGCCTTTGCGCCAATTGATTACGAAGCTGAGCTCAACCCCGGTCAACTGGCCGCCGTTACGGCGGCAGATGGACCAGCTCTTGTGCTAGCCGGCGCTGGCTCAGGGAAGACACGCACACTCACTTACCGTGTTGCTTATTTGCTGGAGAAAGGTGTTTTGCCCCGCGAAATCCTCCTCCTGACCTTCACCAATAAAGCCGCGCGGGAAATGCTGACTCGTGTCGAGGAGCTAACAGGCGTGGAAGGCCGTAAATTCTGGGGCGGCACGTTCCACTCGATTGGCAGCCGCATTCTCCGCATGTATGGCGAAAGCATTGGATTGGACAAAAACTACACGATCCTCGACCAAGGGGACTCTGAGAGTCTCTTTGGTGATGTACTCAAGGAAGTTGACGGCAAGTTTTCCAAGGATAAGGAAAACCCTAAAACAAAAGTTGTGCTGGACATGATCAGCTACGCTCGCAACACCAATCAGCTAACCGAAGACATCGCTCGGGAGCGCTTTTCCTGGCTAGATCAGCTTCCTGGTCAACTTGCGATTTTCGCTCAAGCTTACGAGGCCAAGAAGCGCGCTCAACAGGTTTGTGATTACGATGACCTGCTCGAACTCTGGCTCAAGCTGCTCAATGAAAATACAGAGGTGCGAGAGCTGCTCCAATCACGTTTCCGCTACATTCTTGTCGACGAGTTTCAGGACACAAACACGGTGCAAGCAGCTATCATTAATCGCATGGCAGAGAAGCACCGCAATGTCATGATCGTTGGTGACAACTGGCAGTGTATCTACACTTGGCGCGGCGCAGAATTCGGAAACATGGAGAAGTTCGCCAACGTCTACCCCGAGCGTAAAATCTACAAGATCGAAGTGAACTATCGATCAAGCCCGGAGATTCTTCGTCTGGCCAACGCTTTAATGCTTCAGCACCCCCCCATCGACGGTTATCCTCTGGAATTGGCATCGGCGAAGAGCTCAAACCAACGGCCGTACATTGTCCCCACGATGGACACTCGCCAACAGGCGCAATTCGTCCTCCGACGTGTTGAAGGCTTACAGATGGAAGGCGTGCCGCTAAGTGACATTGCAGTCCTCTATCGCGCACATTTTCAGGCAATGGATTTGCAAATGGAGCTTTCTCGTCAGGGCGTGGGTTATACGATTACGAGTGGGGTGCGTTTCTTCGAGCAAGCGCACATCCGCGATTTCATCGCGCAATTGTCGTTTCTCACCAATCCAGGCAACGAAACGAGCTTTAAGCGCGTTGCTGGCCTATTGCCCAAGGTCGGGCCGAAGACGGCCGAACGCTTGCTCAAGCTTGCGCAGAAGGTCGTAGAGAAAGACAACGTGACTATCTTTGTCGCACTCAGCGATAAAACGGTAATTGGAAAGGTGCCCAAAGACGCCGTCGACGATTGGACGGATATGGCCTACACGCTCCAAAACATGCATGATGCGCTCGGCGCACCAGTAGCCATTACTGCCCTTTCGCCAGTTCAGGATCATCAGCGCGATCTGTTTGCCGAAGTGCTGGCCGAGGAAAAAACGTCGCACACGCCCAAGACCCCCGAAGAGATTGTCAAAATTGGCATTGAAGGCTGGTATGGCGATTATCTGCGCACAGTCTACGAGAACTGGCAAAGCCGCCGCGATGACCTGGATTCACTGATCGGATTTGCCAGCCGCTATGATTCGATGACCGAGCTGCTGACGCAACTCGTCTTGCTCAATTCCGAGACCAGCGACCGGAAAATCGACCCAGACTCCGACACATTGCGCTTATCAACCATCCACCAGGCCAAAGGGCTGGAGTTTCCATATGTTTTCGTTCTGGGTTGCGCGGACGAGCTGCTACCGCTCAAGCGCGCAATTGAAGAGGGTGACGTCGAAGAAGAACGTCGATTGCTCTACGTCGCCGTTACACGTGCAATGAACGAGCTTTATCTCTGCTACCCCAAAGTCACAGTGACCGGTGGCCCCCCTCGCCTTCTCCAGCCCAGCCGTTTTTTGCGAGATATCCAAGCTATCGGTGACGATTTCTATGAGCCATTGCACTTACAGGGAGCTTGGTGATTACGTTCACAATCAATCATCCACTCCCTTCAATGATCGCTTAGCCCAACAATTGTTTCCAGTGCTTAGCGATGTCGATACGCCGAGCAAACCAAACATCGCCCTTAGTCGTTGCATGGATCAAAAACTTGACGAGTCCACCGATACGACTGGGGCGACCGATGTAGCGAGGGTGCAGGCCAATCGACATCATCGCTGGCTGATCAGCGCCCTCTTCCCATAGCGTATCGAATGCATCAATACAGACACGGGCGAAATCGTCTGCGCTTAAAAATTTGCCCGCAGGCCCAGCCTGATAGCGCATGTCATTTGTATCAAAGGCATAAGGCACGATGACGTGGTTCCGGCCAGCAACGGCCTGAATACGCGGTAAATCGTCGTCGTAGGCGTCTGAATCATAAAGGAATCCTTTTTCGGCCAACAAACGACGAGTTATCGGTGATGGCGCTCCTTTGGTGTGCCAGCCAAGCGGCCTCACCCCACAGGCGTTTTCAATCGCAGCAATTGTTTTGTCGATGATTGCACGCTCATGTACTTCCGACATTTGCGAATGGTTTTCCCAACGATAACTATGGGCTGAGATTTCATGACCGCGGGCTACAATGTCCTGAGCCAACCAAGGCGCTCGTTCAATGGTACGCCCCGCCGAGCTAACCGTGCTCTTCACGCCGAAACGATCCAACACGCGCATGATGCGCCAATAGCCCACTCGCGGACCATAGTCGAAGTGGGACGCCAAGCAGTGATTGGGGACGTTTTCAATTGGCTCGAGAATCTCGTAGACCGCCTCGTTCTTCTCATCACCATCGGCCAAAGAAAGCTCGGCACCAGCTTCGGCGTTGAGCACAATCGACACCGCAAGCCTAGCGTCGTTGGGCCAATTGGGATGAGGCGGCTCACCGCCATAGCCAAGCAGGTCGCGCGGATAGGGAGATCGCTCGTTACTCATTGGTTGATCCTGAGCAACAGTCAGTCGGACATCAAGCCGGTATTGAGTAGATGCCTAAACCGTAATACTTATTCGTTCAAGTTAGGTGACAGCCATTTCGCGGCGAATTCGAGCGTTACACCCTTGCGCGCGGCGTAGTCTTCCAACTGCTCGTGATTGATAAGCCCCACTCCAAAATAGCGGCTCTCCGGATGAGCGAAATAAAGGCCACTCACTGCAGAAGCCGGATACATGGCGCGGCTTTCAGTCAGGCGAATACCGGTGCGCGCCTCGACATCGAGCAATTCCCAAAGCGTGTCTTTTTCCGTGTGGTCGGGACATGCAGGATAACCAGCTGCTGGGCGGATGCCCTGATACTGTTCCTTGATCATCCAAGCAACGTGGTCGTTCATTTCATTGGCTTTGCGCGACAATGTTTCCTGTCCAGAGAATCCCTCTTGGGCACCAAAGCCCCATTGATCGCGAACTTGCTTATGTAGCCACTCCGCGCAGGCCTCGGCAAAACGGTCGCCTAGGGCCTTGATCATGATGCTGGTAAAGTCGTCGCCTTTTTCTTCAAACGTCTTGGCGTAGGTATCGACTTCAGCCCCAGGCGTGCATGCAAAGCCGCCCAACGCATCGACAATGCCCGTTGATTTTGGTGCCACAAAATCGGCGAGGCAGTAATACGGCTCATCCGCTTTCAGCTTCTCTTTCTGCTGCCGCAAGAAATGAAAACGAGCCAACGGCGAAGTCCCTGACGGTAACACGCCTGAGCTCAGAGAATCGGGCGAATAAACAAGCACATCGTCGCCGAGGGACTGTGCTGGCCAGAGGGCCGTGACCCCACGTAAGCGGAAACGCTGATTGCTGACAATGTCGTCGAGTAGGCGTAACGCTTCGTCGTAAAGTTTTGTCGCTTCCTCACCGTATTTCTCATGAGTAAGGATTTTCGGGAACAAGCCCTTGAGCTCCCAGGAATGAAAGAACGGCGACCAGTCGAAGTATTCTGCCACCTTATCCAGCGGAATATTGTCCCAGCTTTTTAATCCAAAACTTTCCGGCTGAGGGGGGGGGGAGCTTGTCCAGTCAATCTGTGGCGCATGCGCGCGGGCTTCCTGAATCGATACGATTTTAACCTTTGCGCGGCTCTCTTCGTAGCGGCGTTTATGCTTCTCATGATCAGCCGCAAGCTCCTTGATGTAGGCGTCGCGCTTCTTCGGGTTTAGCAGTGAGTTACAGACACCAGTCACCAGTGAGGCATCCCCCACCCTTACCACGGGTTGGTCATAGTGAGGCACAAGCTTGATGGCGGTATGTGCGCTGCTGGTAGTGGCTCCACCGATCAACAAGGGCTGCTTGTTGCCGCGCTTCTGCATCTCTTTCGCGTTGAAAATCATCTCATCAAGAGAAGGCGTAATCAGACCAGACAAACCGATAATATCCGCCCCCCACTCTTCCGCTTCGCGCAGAATTGTGTCGCAGTCAACCATCACACCGAGGTCTTTGACCTCATAGTTGTTGCAGGCAAGCACAACACCGACGATGTTCTTGCCGATGTCGTGCACATCACCTTTCACCGTCGCGATAAGAAATTTGCCCGCCGAACTACTACTGCCGTCTTTCTCCTTCTCCATGTAGGGGAGTAAGTAGGCTACGGCTTTTTTCATTACACGGGCACTCTTCACCACCTGTGGAAGGAACATCTTCCCTGCACCAAAAAGTTCGCCGACAATCTTCATACCGTCCATCAACGGACCTTCGATGACATCCAGCGGACGCGGGTATTTTTGACGCGCTTCCTCGGTATCAGCGTCAACGTGCATGACAATGCCTTTGACCAACGCATGCGACAGCCGTTCCTCGACTGTGCCGGAACGCCAGTCGATCGCTACGTCAGCCGTTTTTTTTTCTGTGGCTGCTGGAACCGCGCCTGCACCCGACTCCAAGAATTTCTCAAGTATCTCGGGTTTTTTTTCTAAGGTGGCGCGTTCAAAAAGATCGCGGAGCACGTTCATGCCCTTGAGCATGGCCAAATTGATGCGCTCCTCCGGCGTACCAGCGCCCAAGGTCACGCGGCCATCCTTGATCGCTTCGGCAAAATCAATGAGTTTCTCGGTAGACTCTGGATCGCGATTCAGGAGGACGTCCTCGACTAGCTTTTTAAGCGTCGGGTCCATTTGCTCGTAGTCCATGAGCAGGCTCGGGTTGACAATCGCCATGTCGAGCCCAGCCGCGCAAGCGTGGTGCAGGAAGGCCGCATGCATGGCCTCGCGCACTGGGTTGTTGCCGCGGAAGGAAAACGAAACATTCGAGAGACCGCCGCTAGTGCGTGCACCAGGGCAGCGTTTCTTAACTTCGCGAACAGCCTCAATGAAGTCCACTGCGTAGTTATTGTGCTCCTCCATACCGGTCGCAACGGTGAGGATATTCAGGTCAAAAATAATGTCCTGAGGATCCATGCCGACTTCTTCAGTCAGTATCTTAAACGAACGCTCCGCAATAGCGACCTTGTCATCTTTATTATCCGCTTGGCCCTTTTCGTCGAACGCCATCACGATGACCGCCGCGCCGTAGCGCGTGATCTTCTTAGCCTGTGCACGGAACTCATCCTCGCCACCCTTCAGGCTGATCGAATTGACGATGCACTTACCTTGCACGCATTTCAGGCCCGCCTCAATGACAGACCACTTCGAGCTGTCGATCATGATCGGCACGCGGCAAATATCCGGCTCCGAAGAAATGAGGTTCAAGAAATGCGTCATGCAGGCTTCACCATCTAGCATGCCTTCGTCGAAATTAACGTCGATGACTTGCGCGCCGCTCTCCACTTGAGATAGGGCAATGGCGAGCCCGCCATTGAAATCGTCATTCTTAATCAGCTTTTTAAAGCGCGGGGAGCCAGTCACATTAGTGCGCTCGCCGACATTTACGAAGCCCGTGCTTTCGTCGATATTGAGCGCTTCTAAGCCGCTGAGGCGTAATGCAGGCTTGGCGACTGGAATCTTGCGGGGGGGGTATTGCTTGAGCTCCTTGACGACAGCCGCGATGTGCCCCGGCGTGGTGCCGCAGCACCCCCCCACTAGGTTCACAAGGCCATTCTTGGCAAACTGCCCGACCGCGCTACTGGTGTGCGCAGGGGTTTCATCGTAACCGGTGTCGGAAAGTGGATTCGGCAGACCGGCATTCGGGTAAACGTGAACGTAGCAATCGGCGACACGAGAAAGCTCTTCGAGAAAGGGCTTCATCAGGTCGGCACCGAGTGCGCAGTTCAAGCCAACACAGAGCGGTTTGGCGTGGCGGATGGAATTCCAGCATGCCTCAACCGTTTGCCCCGAAAGTGTGCGCCCAGATTGGTCGGTGATCGTCACCGAAACGATGACCGGCAGGCGCTCGTCCAACGTATCTTGAAAGTCTGCTATAGCGTGCAGGCAGGCCTTGAGGTTGAGCGTGTCAAAAGTTGTTTCCGGCAAGAGCAAATCGACGCCTCCTTCAACAAGAGCTTCAGTCTGGTCATAGTATGCCTGATAAAGATCGTCGTAGGTAGCCGCGCGATATTCAGGGCGATTGACGTCCGGCGAAATCGATGCCGTACGATTCGTCGGGCCTATAGCACCTGCAACAAAAGTTGGCCGATTTTCTTTGGCTGAAATTTCCTCCGCCACCTTTCGGGCTAATCGTGCAGAGGCCACATTGATGTCCCGCACGCGGTGTTCGAGCTTGTAATCGGCCTGAGCGATCGTTGTGCCGCTAAAAGTGTTCGTCTCAATGATGTCAGCACCAGCTTCAAAGAATTGCTGATGAATCTTCGCAATCACGTCTGGCCGAGTGATACTCAACAGGTCGTTGTTCCCCTTGAGGTCACCTGGGGCATCCGCTAGGGATTCGTCGCGAAAATCTTTTTCGGCCAGCTTATATTGCTGAATCATGGTGCCCATGGCACCATCTAGGAATACAATGCGTTCTGCCAGCAGATCAACGAGCAGCTGGCCCTTGGCCGTATACGGTTTGGTGTGTGCTTTTTGAGACATGGAAATAACGCATCAATAAATTCGGATATTTTGATGCGTTGCAAGCATGAAGTTGCGATTGCTTGTCTTAAATCCAGTTGGCATAACTTGCCAATATTCAAACCGTGCAAAGCTTAAAAACTCACTTCCCTGAAATCACTGAACCAACCTGGACGCAGCTTGAGGCATGGTCCGCGCTTATGCGTGACTGGAATGCCAAAATCAACCTAATCTCGCGTAAGGATATAGACCGGCTCGAAGAAAAGCACCTCGCGCACTGCCTAGTCGTCACCAAAGTGCTCAAGCTTATGGCTGGCGCACGGGTGATTGACGTTGGTACAGGTGGCGGTTTGCCTGGTTTGGTGATGGCCATTTGCTATCCTCAGGCTCACTTCACCTTGGTCGACTCTGTGGGCAAGAAGATCAAGGTTGTTGAAGACATCTCCAAACAGCTGAATCTCGAAAATGTCGAAGTGCGCAACTGTAGGGCTGAGAGCATAAATCGAGAATTCGATTTCATTACGGGACGAGCCGTCAAAGAACTGCCATTATTCGTCAATTGGGTCCGAAAACTGAGTCGCCGCGGCAAGAAGCACTCGCTCGAAAACGGCCTACTCTATTGGAAAGGTGGAGAATACGCGGAGGAAGTGGATAAGCTAAAAATCAAGCCTGTCCACGTATGGCCGATCGATGATTTCCTGCCCGGTGAAGAGTTTGCTGGTAAATATCTTTTGCACTTCCGCGCACAGGATCTGCCACAGGCGCGTAAGCCCCCCGTCATTCCAATACAGCACAGAATTCGTTCGAAATGAGCGAAAACGATCTAATGATCGCCAATAAGAATCAGCACATGTATGATTGCTATGGCGCGGCCTATCACGCCAAACGCGGACGTGAGGCTGACAGTTCGTGGAACCGCTACCTCGATCAACCCATGATCGAGGCGCTGTTTGATGGTTTGGCTGCTGGGCGAGTGGTTGACCTTGGATGTGGAAGCGGCTTGATGACGCGCTGGCTGCGGGATCAAGGCCACATTGCTGTTGGTGTCGATTTCTCCGAAACGTTGATCGATATTGCCCGCACAGAAAACCCCGATCTCGATTTTTCCGTGGCCAACATCAAGGCGACGCCCTACCCCGCTTCCTCGTTCGACATAGCCGTCAGCGCTCTGGTGTTACACTACGAGCAAGACCTCGGACCGATTTTCGCCGAAGTCGCGCGCGTGCTCCGACCGAACAGTCGGTTCATTTTTACGATGCACCACCCTGTGGACGAAGTGTCCCACTCCCACGAGCGCCTATCGAATGCCAGGACCATTACACCTTATTTTCACAACAAGCCCTATACCTTCGATATGGCGGGCATGCAACTGACCGCCTATCATCATACCTTTGAAAATATCTCCGAAGCTCTGTTCGCCAATGGCTTCGTGATTGAGCGGATCAGGGAGGCGCGGATGTTGGACACGGTGAAAGATCACTTTCCAGACTATTATGAGCGCACCAATAACTACCCTTCCTTCGTTGGCTTCCGTGCAAGGCTTTTCGCTCAATAAGCCATTATCGCCCAAGTCACTGACCGGCGAGTTACTCAAAAAGCGAGGTCTGACCGCTAGCGCTCTCCGGCTTGATACCAATCGTGGCCCATGCTTTCGGCGTGAGCACTCTGCCCTGCTGGGTACGAGCAAGGTAGCCTTCTTGGATTAGATACGGCTCGTGAACTTCCTCGAGCGTGTGCTCTTCCTCCCCCACTGCGACAGCAACGGTGCCGAGACCGACTGGCCCACCCTTGTAATTCTGCGCCATGAGGCGAAGAATACGCTTGTCCATTTCGTCGAGGCCATTGCGGTCAATCTCTAGCAATTCCAATGCTGAAGAGGCAACGGAACCCGTGATCTCGCCATCGGCGCGTTGCTCCGCGAAGTCGCGGGCAAAGTTGATCAAATTATTTGCGATGCGCGGCGTACCTCGAGCACGGCCTGCGATCTCCGCCGCTCCGTCGTCTGTAATCGCCACATTGAGCAGTTTGCAGCTTCGGCGGACGATCTTTTCGAGCGTGGCGCGATCGTAATAATCAAGGCGGGTCTGAAGCGTAAACCGGCTGCGTAATGGCGCGGTGAGGAGCCCCGTGCGAGTTGTCGCGCCAACGAGCGTAAAACGAGGAATCGACAAGCGAACGCTGCGCGCGTTGGGGCCTTGGTCGATCATAATATCGATGCGAAAGTCCTCCATTGCCGAGTAGAGATATTCTTCGACGGCCTTGGGGATGCGATGGATCTCGTCAATGAAAAGCAGGTCGCCCTCCTGTAGTCCAGTAAGTAGCCCGGCGAGGTCGCCTGCCTTATCGATAACGGGACCGCTGGTCAGTCGCAAACTAGCGCCCATTTCGTGCGCGAGAATGTGAGCGAGGGTTGTCTTGCCGAGTCCTGGCGGGCCATGCAGCAAAATGTGGTTCAACGCTTCACCGCGCTTGCTCGCCGCACCGACCATTACCTCAAGCCGCTCCTTGGTTTTGCCCTGCCCGGAAAAATCGGCGAAGCTCAGAGGACGCAGCGCTTTTTCCACCGCAGTCTCGGGTGCTTCAAGCACCTGCGAGAGGTAATCCGTTCCTTTGGCTTCGTCGGGCATAGTGGAGTGTTAGCTGGATTGCTGGGGAAACGAAAGAATTTTCCAGCAAGGCACCCTAGCTTTCGCCCGAGAGATCTTTGGGCATCTGATCCTGATTGAGCCGCTCCACATCGGCACCAAGCCCGCGGAGTTTTTCGTCAAAATTCTCGTAGCCACGGTCAAGATGGTAAATGCGCTGAACCCAGGTTTCGCCGTGAGCTGCCATCGCCGCCAAAATTAGGGCTGCACTTGCCCGAAGGTCGCTCGCCATGACGGGGGCACCAGAGAGCGGATTTCGACGTCCTTTGACGATCGCACTGGCACCCTCGATGGCAATATCTGCTCCCATGCGCTGAAGCTCAGGCACGTGCATGAAACGATTCGGATATACGCGCTCTGTGATGATCGATAGGCCCGGAGTAACGCTCATTAGCGTACACATTTGCGCCTGTAGATCGGTCGGAAATCCTGGATGCGGCAATGTGATAACGTCGACCGGATTCAACGTGCCGGGGGTGCCTCGCATCCGGATACGGCCACCGAGTTCGATGGAAAAATCGGCCCCGGCCTCCTCCAGCTTGTCAAGGAGAGCCGATAAATCTTCTGGATGCGCGCCATTGACGGTGATGTCGGCATCCAGCATCGCGGCGGCAATCAAATACGTTCCTGCCTCAATGCGGTCGTCGATCACACGGTAAGTCGTGCCATTCAACTTATCCACGCCTTCGATTGTCAGGCAATGACTGCCGACGCCTTCGATCTTCGCCCCCATGGAAAGGAGCATTTTGCACAGGTCAACGACCTCAGGCTCGCAGGCAGCAGACTCGATACGCGTGACACCCGGCGTAAGTACGGCGGCCATTAAAATGTTTGCCGTGCCAGTGACCGTGCTGCCATGTCGGCCACCAAGGAATACATGCCCCCCCCTCGCGCGTTTTGCGTCGATGTGAACGTAGCCCGCACGGACATCCACCTCGCAATTGAGCTTGGCCAAACCTTTCAGATGCAGATCGATTGGGCGCGGGCCAATGACGCAGCCACCAGGCAGCGAAACTTCAGCTTTCTTTAGTCGGGCAACGAGTGGCCCCAGCAAACAAACGCTCGCACGCATGCGACGGACTAGGTCGTAGGGGGCGCGATGAGTGATGTTTTTCGCAGTGATGCGCCAGGTGTTCTTGTCGGGGCGCTCGACCTCAGCACCAAGATTTTCAATAATCTCTGCCATGAAGCGGAGGTCAGATAGGTCCGGCACGTTTTCAATGACGCACGTTTCACCCGTTAATAAAGTAGCAGCAAAAATGGGCAAACATGCATTTTTTGCCCCGCTAACGGTTACCTCGCCACGAAGGGGGCGGCCCCCATTAATACGAAAAACATCCATGAATAAAATAACGCGGCTAGCGCGCTCATCGCGTTAACCAACTTGGCTAGCCAAAATGAAGGCCGCCTCGGGTTCAACGTCATTGTGCAAAAGTTCAAAAAAAGCGCCGCTCCAATTACGGAACGGCGCTGAAAATTAGGCGTTGCTTCGATTAAGAATCGGAGGCGGGGGGGCGACTGTCGCGGCGGCTATTCTGGCCTGAGCCATCTTGGCGTGGCCCATCCTGACGTGGCCCGCTACGACGGTTTTTACCACCACGCTTACCACGGCGGCGCTTTGGCTGATCACCCTCTTCACCAGCAGGACGATCAGTGCGAGGTCCACGGTTCTGGCTTTGGTTGCGATTTTGTCCCCCACGAGGCCCACGATTCTGATTAGAACCTTTTCCACGCGGCCGACCGTCCGAACGACGATCGCTGCGAGCTGATGGTTCTTGCTTTGCTTCAGCTTTGGGCGCTTCTGCACCGCCAAAGAGCGAGCGGAAAACCTTCTTAACTGCACCAAGGAAACCCTTTTCAGCCTTAGCTACTGGTTTGGCACTGGAGCTAGCAGCCTCATTACGGGGCTTCCATTCGCTGGTGCGGGTACCACGCTCATTTGAGCGTGGTCCTCGATCACTACGTGGTCCTCGGTCGCCACGTGGGCTGCGATCACCTGAACGTGGTCCACGATCGCCAGAGCGTGGATCGTTGTTGCGCGGAGCACGCTCTGAACGAGGGCCGTCTGGGCTCACATCGCTAGATCCCGTGGCCGCTTCGCCCTCTACAGGCTTCTTTTTACGGTTACGACTGCGCTTACGCTTTGGTTTTGGTCCGTCTTCCGAGGATTCCGTTGGAGACTTGGCAGCTTCGTCGGTGACACCGTCAGTTGGAGCGGTTTCTCGTTTTGGAGCAGTGTGGCGCTTCCGTTCAGGTTTACCGTCTGCTAGACGACCACTGAGCTTTTCTTCAAAAGCGGCAGGAGATTCGACTAGACTTGGGTAACCAGAGACCTCTTTCGACTTACTCGCCTCCGGACGGTTGCGTTTCCGGCTAGAGGACGATTTCGACACTTCTGAGCGATTTTGCAGCAGTGCAGGGCCAGGATCCGGCAAGCCACTATCGTCAATACGACGTGTTTCCGCCTTTGGAGCAACTGGTTCGGTTTTGGACGCGGTTGCTGCAACTTCTGGTTCTTTTTCTGCTGTGATATCGTCTTCTGCGAGTCCTTCAACTGCTACATCCATTTCGGGGTCGTAGTCAGTCATATCAAACTCATCTAGGGATTCCTCTTCAAGTATCGGTTGGACTTGGGCCTGTGCTGTAGCAGCTTCAGCTGCTACAGAGGTTTCTTCGGGCTCAGTCGGTTCGGGTTCTTTAGCTAAATCGCCCCAGGACAGACGTTCCTGTCCGAGGCCGATGTTTTTGGTTTCTTCGGCGGAAGCGTCCGGTGTGGTCGCATCTTCGCCTGGACGATAGTTATCGTCCTTTCGCGCCTTAGGCTGCGAATTAGTGTGTTCGAATGAAGGCATACTTCGTTGTTAGGTGTTGGGTGGCCGGCCGCTCAACTATAGATTTAAAAGGCGCCGCGCCAAATTCGGGTACGGATGAGATGACCAAAAAAGTCCTAATGGCTTCAAAACCAATTAGCCCGAAAGCCTCCTGTGATACGCATTGCTGCGGATCATACAAGCGCAAAATGCCGTCAGGACTGACGTTGAATGTGGTTAATCTCGTAATTAACTTGAACGTCTGGTATGATTTAGACCCATTAAAGAAACAGAAGTTCCTCACCAATCGGGAGTAGCGTTACTTTTGGGCTAGACCTGACCACCGATGGGACTAGAGTTTAATCCATGTGGACGCACCTTCGCCTACCTGAACAGTCATGAATTGAACGATCGTATGAACCTCAACGATCATCCGTTTTTTCGCAACTCTGATCAAGAGAGTGTGGCGCAGCTCGTCGACCAGGCGGATGTCTCCAGCTATGTTGACGGAGAAGTCGTCTTTTTGGAAGGAAGCCCTTCGGACAGTCTGTGTCTAGTGCTGGAAGGCACGGTGGCTTTTGCGGCCGAAACGCCAGATAATCGACGACGCATTATTTCGACCGCAAAACAGGGCAACTTCTTCGGCGAAATTGGGATATTCACTGGTGCCCCTCGTTCCTTGAGCGCAATTGCAGAGGGAGAGGTCCGCATTGCTAAAATTTACCGTGAAGACCTCCTGACGTTCATTAAACGCACACCTGGACCGATTGAACAAATCTTGGGCAGCATTGTTAATCATCTTCATCAGACGACCCGCCATTATCTCGATGACATGCTCCAGCAGGAGAAAATGAGTTTGGTGGGCACGATGGTGAACAGCATTATCCATGACTTCAAGAACCCCTTCACCCTCATAGGATTAGGCGCTCAAATGCTGGAGAGTCGCCATAAGGAAGACGCCAAAACAATTAAAATTTGCACCAACATCGCCGCTCAAGTCGATCGCATGGTTGAGATGGCCAACGAGCTTTCCGAATTCTCTCGAGGCGAGCAAAAGCTCATTTTCAGTCAAGTCAGCCTAACACAGCTTTTTGAAGAATTCCGTGAACTCAACGAACCCTCCTTCGTAAAAGCAAACCTCCAGATCGAGATGGATATTGTCGATCTCACCATTGAGGCGGAAAAAAACAAGTTGCTGCGCGTCATTCAGAATCTTGTTGGCAACGCCGTGGACGCACTGGGAGACAAGCCAGATGCAATAATCTCGCTTCTCGCCAAATCTGAAGGCGACCACGTAGTGATTACCATTACCGACAACGGAAACGGTATCCCTGAACAGATTCGCAATAAATTTTGGACGCCATTCGTTACATTTGGTAAAAGCCGTGGGACTGGGCTAGGTTCTGCCATCGTCAAATCTATCGTCGAAGCTCATTGTGGCACAGTGGAATTTGAAACTGAAACAGGCAAAGGCACCACCTTCACTGTGAGCCTGCCGATCGAGCAACCTGACCATATTGCCTGATTAGGCTCGGCATCCGCTTGCCTTTTAGGTTGATGCTTACACCGCGATGCCGAAATATATCTCATCGATGACCCGCATTTATCTGCTCAGTTTATTGGCCACAGCAATTGCGCTCTTAGCCGGCTGTGGCGAACGACAAAAGGAGCAAACCGTCAAAGTAGGCATCCTTCACTCCACCACTGGCACGATGGCCTCCTCCGAGGAGCACGTGATTGACGCTGTTCAGCTCGCGATCAAGGAGATTAACGAGAGCAATTACCTACCAGGCATCAAGCTCGAAGCGATTGTGCGAGATGGTCACTCGAATGAAACAATATTCGCACAACAGGCGGAAGACCTGCTAGCTCGTCAGGGTGTCGCAGTTATCTTTGGTGGGTGGACCTCAGCCAGCCGAAAAGCAATGATCCCTGTTCTTGAGAAACACGACGGACTGCTCTTTTATCCAGTTCAATATGAAGGGGCAGAAAGTTCCCCCAATGTCGTCTACACGGGCGCAGCACCGAACCAGCAAATAATCCCTGCAGTTTACTGGGCAATGAAAGATAAGGGCGCAAAGCGCTTTTATCTGGTCGGCTCAGACTATGTTTTTCCACGCACAGCAAATGAAGTTATCAAAGATCAAATTAAGGCCCTTGGCGGCGAAATTGTTGGCGAGCGCTATCTCCCCTTGGGTTCTGAAGATGTCGAAGAAATCGTTGCAAACATTAAGGAATCTCAGCCTGATTTCATCCTCAACACGATTAACGGTGACAGTAATGTAGCTTTTTTTCGCGCACTTCGGGCTGCTGGGATCGAGTCAAAAGATGTCCCCACAATGTCATTTAGCGTCGACGAGAACTTACTCAAGAGCATGGGTATGGAAAAGCATTTGCTCACTGACGACTACGCCGCTTGGAACTATTTCCAATCAGTACCGACCCGCGAAAACCGGCGATTTGTAGATAACTTTAAAAAGGAATATGGCGAAGATAGCGTGACCTCCGATCCTGTTGAGGCAGCTTATAGTGCGGTGTATTTATGGGCGGAAGCCGTTAAAAAGGCTGCCCTCGATAAAGAGTCCATCACTGTGGAGATGACTCAGCCCAATGTAGTTCTAGATGAGCTTGGCAATCGCAGTTTCCAAGCTCCAGGAGGGATCGTTTTTATCGACCCTCAGAATCAACACATTTATAAGACTGCTCGTATTGGTCGAATCAAACAGGACGGCCAATTTGAAGTCGAGTGGCAGAGCGATGCCCCAGTACGCCCTGCCCCCTACCCCATTTTTCGGCCAATGGAGTCTTGGGACGAATACCTAGCCATGCTCAAAAAAGGCTGGAATGGCCAATGGAGTGCGCCCCCCGAATGAGCAATCAACAACAGCCACACACGTTTCTATCTGCTGGCCGCAAGAGCCGACCAGCAACAAAGACTGCGACCGAGTCAAAACGTGCGCCTAAAGCGGGGCGTCGATTGTTCCGGCAGATCATGATCTACTTCTTGGCCATCGCCATGGCCCCGTTGATTATTGTCAGTGTCGTTCAGTATCTGCTGGCGCGTAAGGCTCTATTAGAGACAGAGGGTACATATTTGGCCTCAATTGCCGATCTCCAGCTCAACGAAGTACGCGCATATCTGGAGGAAGTTGAGAACATTGTTGGGCTGGTGGCTGATAGCCCTGCGGTTCAGTACAGCCTACTCTATCTCAAAGAAATGACCGCCATTGATCTGCCTACCATTGAGCAAGATACAACCTACCTTGAGGTGAACGAGTTCGCACGGCCGATCATGCGCGACCTCCGCAGTAAGTTAGGCTTTAAACAAATTTGCCTCATCAACAATGAAGGCGTGGTTGTCTATAGCGACCCAGCTATTCCACAGGAATATCGTGATTTGCGGGACGAAAGCAACCGCGAGAATGAGCTCGCGAAGTCGTTTGAAAGCTCGATCCGGCTGATGAGCGTGCAAGCTGGAGATTACGATAGATTTCCCGGCACACAGGAACCAGCCCTCTTCATCACCAGCCCAGTACTCGAAGATGGCATCCTGCTCGGGGCAGTCGCCCTTGTGCCCGAAAACAAAAAACTGCTTTCGGTCATAGAAGACACCACTGGCCTAGGAGAAACAGGCGAAGTCATGTTTATCGCCAAACGAGGTGAGGACATTATTGCGCTCAATAATCTACGAAGTGATCAGACTCTGGCATTTAGCAAAATCACCGACTACGAGCCCAATCCCGGGCAGCAATTAAGCCCGTCGCAGAAAGCTATACGAGGCATGAGCGGTGGAGATCTGGATGTTGATTACCGCGGAGAGGAAGTGGTTGCTATCTGGGATTACTTGCCGAACCTTCGCCTAGGTCTCGTCTTGAAAATCGACCGAGACGAAGTTTTCGGGCCGGTTAATCATCTCCTGCAAGCGTCTATTCTGGTTGCGGGCATCACGCTATTTGTCGTGGCTATCGCCGCGCTATTAATGTCACGAGGCATTACTCAACCAATCGCTGGCTTGACCGATGCTGCGCACCGACTGGCCGAAGGCGACCTGACTGCAGAAATTCGTTGCAAGGCACGTAACGAGATTGGCCAGCTTTCCGCCGCCGCTCAAACGATGGCCACGAATCTTAAATCACTTGTGGGGAAGGTCAAAGTCACAGCAGAAGAAATTAGTGGGGCCTCGCGACACCTCAGCGCATCGGCTCAACAACAGGTAACTGCCGCAGAGCAAACGGGCACCGCCTCCGTGGAAGTCAATGCCACAGCCAAGCAAATTTCCACGACATCGCGCGAGTTGGCCGAGACCATGAAACAGGTGAACGCTGTCACTCAGGACACCGCACTCAAAGCGGAGTCTGGGCTGGACGTCCTCGCTGCTATTGGGACATCGATGAAAGAGCTAGGTATCGCCAATGACGAAGTCGCCGAACAACTGGATGTTATTAATCAGCGTGCACATGCGATAACCAGCGTCATCGCAACGATGACCAAAGTCGCCGATCAGACCAATTTACTTTCGCTGAACGCAGCCATTGAGGCAAAAAAGGCCGGTCAGCATGGGCGCGGCTTTTCCGTCGTTGCCATCGAAATTCGCCGCCTCGCCGATCAAGCTGCATCCTCCACACTTGAGATTGAGCAAAGCGTTCAAGACATGCTTGCAGCTGTCCAAAACGGGGTAAAAAATATGGGTATGTTTTCCCGAAAAGTGGACACAAGTGTCGGCGAAATCATTGATATTAGCGGACGTTTAACGGACGTCATTCAGCAAGTGCAAGGACTCCCCCCCCGCTTCGATATGATTTTAGAGGGAATGGAAAGCCAGGCAGAAGGCGCAAGCCAGATCAACGAAGCCATGGGGCAACTGAGCACATCCGCCCAGCAAACCGCTAACGCAGTCCGTGAAACCAATCGCATGATTCTGAACCTGAAGCGTAGCGCCGACGTCCTACGCTCCGAAATTACGCGTTTTCAGACTTAAAAACGCAAGTGGGCAAAAATTAGCCCGTTTGTAATTTGTTTTTTCGGTTTTGCCTTCGAGTCTCAAAATTTTCAACGTTTCAAGCTTAGAACTTACAAACATACGAAATGATCCTCCGCGTAACCCAATACGGCGAACCCATCCTCCGCGAAAAAGGTGCTAGCGTCACCGAGTTTAACGACAAGCTTAAGCAGTTTGCCCGTGACATGCTAGAGACCATGTATGACGAAGAAGGCATCGGACTAGCCGCGCAGCAAGTCGATGTCGCCAAGCAAATCTTTGTGATGGATCTCCAGCTCGGTGATCGGCCAATAGAATTTCATTATGAGATCGACGGCAAGTCTCCGCCCCTTGAGCTGATCATGCCGCTCGTCGTGGTCAACCCACAGATCGTCACCCGTGAGCCCAGTGCACCTTACGAGGAAGGCTGCTTGTCCTTCCCTAGTATCCGTGGCGAAGTCGTTCGCGATACGGTTGTCGAGATGCAATATCAAGATCTTGAGGGCGCATCCCATACCATCGTCTGCGATGGCCTCTTTGCTCGCGTTATTCTCCACGAAAACGACCACCTGCAAGGCGTGCTCTTCATTGATCATATGACGCCTCTGACTTTGCGCCCACTTCAGACCAAGATCAAGAAACTCAAGCGCTCGACCCGAGACTGGATTAAGCACTACGGTTGAGTTGCTGACACGAGCCCTTTGTTGGTTTGCACATGGCTAAAATGATGCAATGTTGAGAGTCGGATGACGAACTCAAAACGTATTGCAATCACCGGAGCCACCGGCCTCGTTGGGACTGCTCTAAACGCTGCCCTTCGAAAGCGCGGAAATATCGTAATCCCTATTTCCCGAAGCTCGCAGCCTGAAGGTGTCGTTTGGGATCTAGAAAAGGGTGAACTACCGACCGAGCAACTAAACGGTCTTGAAGCGGTTATCCATTTAGCAGGCGCTGGTGTGGCTGATGAACGCTGGACACCATCCCGCAAGCAAGTAATCCGAGATAGCCGTATCAAAAGTGCAAAGCTGCTCATTGATACACTTAGCAAAGTATCGATGCCGCCCAAGACATTCATTTCAGCATCTGGGATTGGTTATTACGGTCCTAAGCCTGCCCAGGAATGCGATGAATCCAGCCCGTTAGGTCCGGGCTTCCTAGCAGATGTTTGTCGAGAGTGGGAAACAGCTGCGCATCGAGCAGAAGAGTTTGGGGCAAGGGTTGTTATCGCACGCCTTGGAGTAATTCTATCGCCTGAAGGTGGAGCACTTGCCCGAATGCTACTGCCATTCAAGCTCGGTCTTGGTGGGCCTGTTGGCTCAGGAAAACAACGACTGGGGTGGATCGTGCTGGATGATGTAGTCCGTGCGATTCTTTTTCTGCTAGACCATTCCCAAGCAACCGGCCCATTTAATCTGACTGCTCCTCAGATCATAACAAATGCCGCGTTTGCAGATACTTTAGGCAAGGCACTCAATCGTCCGACGAAGCTGCCCGCCCCTCGATTTGCCCTCAAATTGGCCTTTGGCGAACTGGTTGATGAAACCCTGCTCGCGGACTCTCCATCCATTCCGAAGCGACTAACCGAATTAGGATTCGATTTTCAGTTTCCGAAACTCGACGCAGCTTTACGGGATATGCTTAAGTAATCTATGAACTCTGAGAAGATTGATGTTCTCGTAATCGGTGCCGGTATTGCCGGACTATTGGCGGCGCACGAATTGACAAATCAGCATGGCCTGCGTGTCGCGATTCTCGACAAGAGTCGCGGAGTTGGTGGGCGCATGGCCACTAGGCGTGATGGTGAGGCAGCCTATGATCATGGTGCTCAGTTTTTTACAGTGCGTAATCCACGCTTCAAGCAATGGGTGGACCGTTGGCTAGAGCAAGGATTGATCAAACTATGGTTCGACCAACTCGCTGACGAAGCCCCATTGATGCGCTACGCTGCGATGCCCTCGATGACTGCCATTGCCAAACAGTTGGCGGTTGGCCTTGAATTGCACCGAGAGTCGCAGGTGGTTTCCGCTCAGCGAGCAGATGGTGAATGGACGCTTGTCACGAAGTCAGGTGCTACCTATCAGGCTCCCAAACTTTTAATCAATGCTCCAGTCCCTCAAGCCATGGAAATCATCGACGCAGGTGGCATCCAATTGGCCACGGCTGACGAGCAGTTCCTTCGCTCAATTCATTATGCCAAATGCATCGTCGCTATGGTTGAACTTAATCGACCTAGCGGACTGCCTGCTCCAGGACGTATTAAATTCGACGATCAGGAACCAATCTCATGGATGGGCGACAACCAGCAAAAAGGCGTCTCGATGCGCCCAGCAATTACAATTCATAGCGGCCCTGCTTTTGCCGAGAAATACTTTGATGCTCCAGATGACGTTCGGTTGCCTCTGCTTGTGGCCGCGGCAAAGCCGTGGCTTAAGGCAGAAATCCTTTCAGTCAAAGGTCATCGCTGGAAATTTGCCCACCGTTTGACTGAACATGATCGCGATTTCTTTGGCGACCCACCACTGGGCCTATGGATGGCGGGTGACAGCTTTAATGCACCTCGTGTCGAAGGTGCCGCCATGTCTGGTTTGCTTGCGGCAGACGCGATTGCGGCGACAATATAAAACCTTGGACTAATAAACGTGTCGGCCGGCACGGCTTTGCGTTTTCACTGCCTATGCCAATCCACTACCTATTGCCTGCACTATCCGCCGCATTGTATGCGGTTTCTTCACTCTTTAGCAAACGCGCATTGGAAGAAGGCGTTGGCATTATGCGGCTTTCATTTGTGGCAAATGTAGGCTTCTTTTTGGTTTTTGCTCCTTTGGCACTATTGGCCAATGAACCGCCTGACTGGAGGGCCGTCCAATGGCCAATCCTAGCCGGAACCGGCTTTTTCCTTGGGCACGTACTAACCTTCTCAGCGATTAAATTTGGCGATGTCTCGGTGCAGGCCCCAATGATGGGGACCAAAGTCGTTTTCGTCGCCACATTCACCGTAATTATTGGTGCGGGGACTGTTCCACTACACTGGTGGATCGGAGCTGGGTTGACTGCGGTTGCCATTTTTCTCTTAGGTTTTTCTGACTGGTCAAACCGTCGCGCGGTCTGGCGAACGGCATTGTTGGCCCTGTCGGCATCGGCTATTTTCGGCCTTACAGACGCACTGGTGATGAAGCATGCAATTTCATTTGGGCCTGGGTGGTTTCTCTGCGTGGTTAACGCGGTGATGTTGCTGGAATCAATACTGCTCGTACCATTCTTTGAAGGGAAAATGAACGCAATTCCTCGCAAAGCCTGGCCCTGGCTGATCGGCGGAGCGGGCTTGATGTCCCTTCAGGCACTAGGAATTGGGATATCGATTGCTTTCTGGGGTGAGGCAACAGCCGTGAACATTATCTACGCCTCGCGAGGATTATGGGGCATTATTCTCGTCTGGATCATCGGCAGTTGGTTTGGCAACCGTGAACGCGATGCGGGCGGTAAGGTCATGGGGCGACGCTTAGTCGGTGCGATGTTACTTGTGGCATCAATCATCCTCGTGCTGATTTAGCATTGCGCTAGCGTAGCATGGGCCTACGGTTTTCCGCTTTTCCACCTAAGCGAACCACCATGGCCACACATAAGACATTACCCGGATTCCGTGATTTTTACCCTGAAGATTGTTCGCTGCGCAATCACTTGTTTTCAGTGTGGCGGCAATGCGCCAAACGCTTTGGGTTTCAGGAATACGACGGCCCAATACTTGAGTCCCTTGAGCTTTTAACCGCGAAATCTGGTGACGAGATCGCTGGCCAGCTTTTTAATTTTGAGGACAAGGGCGGACGCGCCGTTACACTGCGACCTGAGCTAACTCCCACGCTGGCTCGCATGGTCAGCGCAAAAGCAAATGCCCTTCCCCGTCCCATCAAGTGGTATAGTATTGGTGAAAACTTTCGCTACGAGCGCCAACAAAAAGGCCGCCTCCGTTCCTTTTATCAATTTAACGCAGACATTCTCGGTGAAGCTGGCCCCATTGCTGACGCCGAAGTGATCGGTTTGCTGGTCGAGAGTCTTTGTTCTCAAGGCCTCCAAAGAGATGAGTTCATTGTCCGCCTGAGTGACCGGAATCTCTGGTTCTACTTCATTGAAAGCCTGGGCTTTACCGGCGAACAGGCAACTGGCGCATTGGGCATCATCGATAAGATGGAGCGTATGCCCCCGGAAAAAGCGCTTGCCGCACTCGGTGAACTCGGTGCCCCCGATCCAGCCAAGACCTTTCAAGCGATCACTGATTTCCAGCAACTACCAGACGTTGAAGCAATCGCTGCCTTTCTCTCAAAAATGGATCTGAGCGAGGAGTCTCATGATAAATTAAATGGCCGCTTAGACGCTTGGCGCGAACTATTGGACCTGCTTGATGCCGCTGGGCTCAATGACTTCGTTAAGCTCGACTTACGTATTGTCCGCGGGCTGGCCTATTACACGGGATTTGTATTTGAGGCCTTTCAAACAGTGGGTAAAGGCCGGGCGTTAGCTGGCGGTGGACGCTATGACGATTTGCTGGAAAAGCTTGGCGGCTCTGCGATGCCCGCAGTGGGTTTCGGCATGGGCGATGTCACCCTACGCGACCTTTTGGAAGAGGTTAACCGTCTTCCCCGGCTGATTGACAAGGCTGATATATTCCTCGTCTACACCGGAGATGCTGGTTTTAAGGCGGCCCTTGGAGACGCCTACGCATTGCGGCGCCAAGGATTACGCGCAGAACTGCCCTTTCGCGAGGCAGGCATGGGTAAGCAATTTAAACAAGCGGCCCAGTCCGGGGCAGACTTTACGCTGGTCTATGGGCCGGAAGAGCTCGCACAAGGCATTGTCCAAGTGAAGCATATGCGTACCGGCGAGCAAAAGGCAGTCCCTGCCGCACAATTGGTCGGTAGCGTGCTGGCGCTATGGCGGGAAGGCTAATTATTCACGAACCGAGTGAAATTCTGCGCTTATATGCATAATATGCAAAGTTTTAGCTAATAAGATGTATATAGGACGCCTTGGGATTCACGGGCGGCAATTCGTATTGTCATCACAGTTACGAGGTGATAACTCAATGGTGACAATCTAATTATAGGAAATGCCATGAAGCTTAAAAATCTTATTGGAATCATCGTGCTTGGAGCCGCTGGCTATTTTGGCTATACGTTTCTAGTCACGAATTTCAGCGCAGAAGCCATGGTCTATAAACGCTATGCATCAGCGTTGCTTGATTCAGAACCCTCAAGAATCAAAACCCTTGTCGCTGATAATAGTGCGCTGGAGCCGTTTAAGGCCGGGCAACAGCGAAAAGATCTGATCAATGGCGAGGTCCGATTTACTTGGTATGAATTCAAAGATAAGAAATTTTCCAATGACGGTAAATCCGTCACATTGACGGTTCTCCAAAAGATGCGCGTCGATCCACCAGGAGAAGATACTTTTTACGGAACTGTCGTTCGATCCGATCGGCACGTCGTTGTTTTGGAAAAGTTTCAGTCATCTTGGCGGATAAGGTCTTTTGAGGATACGCCCATGATGAATTATCGAGCCGAGAACAGTAGCCGTCGATGATCTGGCTGCAGCAGAATCTAAAAGTTGCCTTGGGGGTTATTGGGTTGGCAGCGATTGCCCTCTTTTTCATTCTTTCAGGTGAATCTGGGCCTGAAGGTGCCATTAATTCCCGCCTCGATGACCTATGCGAGCTTGTTTCCTATGAGCAGCGGGCTCCACAGTTAGCTCAGATAACGACCACCAAGAAGCTTTCAGGATACTTTACCGAGAAGCCGTATTTGATCGCCTGGCCAGGACAAGCCGCCATCACTGATCAAAATGCGGTCAGTGGCATGTTTATGTATTTGCTCAAGTATGCCTCCGAGGCGGAGGTCTCCTTGGGGAGCCGTCAAATGACATTGCAGAACGAGACATCTGCCATTGTAACCGCCAACGTCACGGCCAAAGCCAAGGTGAACGGTGAAACAGAACGGCATTCGGGGCGTTATCGCATAGAATTGGAAGAGGTAGATGGCAACTGGTTGATTAGTTCAGCCCAGCCTATTAACTAATTTTCCGCAGACTAATTGAGGTCTTCCTTGCTCACTTTTTGGTAAGTGCTGGGCTTCGTGAAATAAAAACTTAGCATGCCCGTGTTGCGTCTAATTTTGGTAATGTTGATGCGAGCCAGTTGCTTGTCTTTGAACACCGATTCCATGGTGTAAGGCGTATAAATCCCGTCGACTTTACGGTAATCGCTGAAAGTCGTTACCAAGGGTTCAGCTTCTTCATTTGGGCGATACGAACGGCGCTTTTCCAAAAAATCAATGGCGTCGATCCAAACGTCAACAGTGTCGCCAAAACGTTCACTGCTAAGCTGCACATGATGCTCTGGCTCAGATTTATCATTAATCTCGACCCCCAAGTATCTCACATCGAAATCATACAATTGCGGGCGATCTAGTGGTGTGTGAAACGAGTTGTTTAAACGAAAAAATCGAAGTTGCGCATCAGTAAGCAGATTGGCCCCCAATTCTGGTCGACCAGAAATCCAGCGCCAGCCATCATGCCCATCATGCACTTGAATGATTGTTTCTTCGTCCAGAGTAAGCGTGTAGCGAATCTCCCCAGTATCCTTCTGGTTCAATTCAAAAGAGTAAGTTTGCCCACCCTGCTGAATTTCACCAATAATAGCGACACTGCGAATATTTAAAAATGCAGAAGATTCCGCTCGTGCTTGCCGATAGCGGTTTAGCAAATCCTGTAAGTCCGAAGATGAAAACTGGGCTTGTACGGCGATTGCGGAGAATAAGAAAAATATTATTGTCCGAAAGTGACTGGTCATTCGTAAATTAGAATTGTAGGGAAAATTCATGATAGAGCATTCTCTAAAGTTGGCAAAGAAAATACGAGTAGTAGCGCATGCATAAGCGCCTATCTATCATGCAATAAGAAGGACGGATGCGCCCTACTCAGTTTCACCGTGATCCAGAGCAATCTTGTACAGGAATGCATCACGCAGGGCCTCTAGAGAGGCCTCAATTATGTCGTCTGAGGCACCGACAGTGCCCCAAATATTAACGCCATCCGTCGATTCCACCTGCACGCGAATGATCGCTTTAACACCTTTTTGCCCATCGAGAATGCGCACCTTGAAATCAGTCAAGCGCACGTCGTTAACTTGTGGAAACTCATGGGAAAGCGCCTTGCGCAGCGCTCCATCAAGGGCACCGACCGGCCCCGTGGATTCATCAACCACATGGTAAATGTTTTCGCCAATTTTGACCTTTACGGTGGCCTCAGCCGTCACGTCATCCGTCCATTCACCGTACTCATCGATAACTTTGTAATTGAGCACCTTGAACGGATCGGCCTTCTGGTTCACATAGCGCCGGATGAGCAGCTTGAAGGAAGCATCGGCGGCTTCGTATTCGTAGCCACGGAATTCCAATTGCTTAAGCTCGTCCAGGAAATGAGTCATCGCTGGCGATTTCGATTCCACATCGAGCCCCATCTCTTGAGCCTTCATCATGATCGAAGCGCGGCCAGACATATCCGAAACCACCACGCGCGTGCGGTTGCCCACGGCCTCAGGGGCAATGTGTTCGTAAGAATGCTTCACCTTGTTAACAGCGTCTGCATGCACCCCTCCTTTGTGGACAAAGGCCGACGCGCCGACGTAAGGCTGCTTGCTGTCATGGCGTTGATTCGCCAATTCCGCAGTGAATAGAGACAAATCGCGCAAGCGACTGATGTGCTCCGCGCAGGCCATCGGGTAGCCCATTTTCAACGAGAGATTCGGGATGACTGTCGTCAAGTTCGCGTTGCCAATGCGTTCGCCATAGCCGTTCATCGTGCCCTGCACCATAACGGCACCCGCTTCGACGCCGGCCAGCGTCACCGCAACACCCAAACCAGCGTCATTATGGCAGTGCATACCAATCTTTGTCTTGGGAAAATGCTTCTGTACTGCACCGACAATGTTTTGAACTTCGCCAACCAATGTTCCCCCGTTGGTGTCACAGAGGGTTAGGAATTCCGCACCGCCGCGTTGAGCAGCTTCCAGCGTTGCTAGAGCGAACTTTGGGTTGTCCTTGTAACCGTCAAAAAAGTGCTCGGCATCATAGACAACTTCACGGCCGTTATCCTTCAGGTAACGAACGGTGTCCTCGATCATCTTGATGTTTTCCTCGGCAGTCGTACGAAGAACCTCGGTCACATGCATGAGCCAAGTTTTGCCGAAAATAGTCACGACCGGCGTTTCGGCTTCGAGAAGAAGCTTAACCTGTGGATCGACCTCTACTGCATTGCTCGCACGACGCGTGGAGCCAAATGCCGCCACCTTGGCGCGCTTCAGCGTGACCTTGCGGATCTGATCGAAAAAAGCCATGTCACGCGGGTTTGAGCCCGGCCAGCCGCCCTCAATATAATCGATGCCAAACGAGTCCAGTTTCTCCGCCAGGCGCACTTTGGAGCTAACGGTGAAGGAGATGCCCTCGCCCTGCGTGCCGTCGCGCAAGGTGGTGTCATACAGAAAAACGTTTGGTTTCGCGGATTCCATGGGGATTGAAAAACGGAGCATTGTGCCAGATTCTGCCGCTTGGCCAAGTCTGAAAGTAAGAGTTTCCCAGTTGCAAGTTCAGCCCAATCAGCTGTAATTTGTTAAGTTTCTCCCATGATACAAACCGACGACCTCAATCCAATGATCAACCGCGCCTTCCTTCTGGGGGTACAAGGGCCACGGACGCCTGACGGAGAGGCTGAAACCCTACTCGATGAATTGGAGGAATTGGTTTCGAATCTGGGCATCGGCGTCGAAGAAAAGCGCGTGATAAAAGTCCGCCAGCCAAACGCCGCTTTTCTCCTCGGCTCGGGCAAAGTCCGCGAAATTGTCGAAGAGATCAAACAGCACGGCTGGGATTCACTCATTTTCGACGAGCCAATGACTCCCGGACAACAGCGCAATTGGGAGAAAGAGCTTGGCGGGAAGGTGCTCGTGATCGATCGCCAAGAGATCATCTTGGACATTTTTAATAGCCGAGCACAGACCAAAGAAGCCTCACTTCAAGTGGAATTAGCTCGCTTGGAATATGAACTGCCGCGCATGAAGCGCGCGTGGTCTCACCTCGACCGACAACGCGGTGGCGGTGCCATGCAGCGTGACGCGGGGGAAACCCAGCTCGAAATTGACCAGCGATTGATCCGCACCCGGATCGCACGGCTTAAAAAGGAACTAAACGAGGTGCTTCAGCACCGCGAAGTGCAGCGTAAGCGCCGCAATAGAGTCCCGCTGCCATCAGCATCCATTGTGGGCTATACCAACGCTGGCAAGTCCAGCTTGCTCAATCGAATTACTCAATCCGATGTCTTGGCGGCAGACAAACTCTTTGCCACCCTGGACCCCACGACACGTCGCACGATTTTGCCGAATGGCCAAACTTTGCTGATGACAGACACTGTGGGATTCATCCGCCGCCTCCCTCACCGACTTGTCGAGGCCTTTAAGGCCACTTTGGAAGAAGCCGTTGTTGCCACGTTCCTTATCCATCTACTGGATGCCTCCAGCCCAGATGTCGCCCAGCATTACGCCACGACGATGGGTGTGCTAAAGGAACTCAAAGCAGACGAAAAAACGATTTTAACCGTCTTCAACAAAGTAGATCGCGTCGAAGATCGCATGCAATTGGCTATGCTGCGGCACGACTACCCGGACGCACTTTTTATCAGCGTTAAGACTGGCGAGGGGCTGGATACCCTTCTCCGTCTCTGTGAACAGAGCATCGGCGAATGGGCGGAAACCGTTGAGCTAATGATCCCACATGATCGATATGATCTTGTGAACCGTTTACACGAGGCTGGAGCAGTCACTAGCAAGAAGGTGCTGGACGAAGGCGTACACATTGTCGGGGCTATTCCTTTACGATTACTCGATCCTGTGAAGCAGTTTCTTGTAAATGGCAAGACGCCTGCTTAACTTTGCCTCTATGAAATATTCGCTGCTGGGACTACTGCTTGCGTGCTGCTTATTAGCAACCGGCTTTCGCCCCGTGTCTCCCGAAGATCGCGCACGGGAGCTAATTCAGCGCACAGAAGGCCATTTCGGCATTCGTGAACATGCTGAGCTCTACCGCTATGTCCGCGCTACCAGTGACGGCGAAATCTACGACGGCCATATGCTCATCATCTTTCGATACGAGAAAGATGAGGTAAACGGCGTCTTCCGACTCTTGCCCGATAATGACAATGAAGGCGTCACTCTAATTAGTCAGCAATTACCTGGGAAATTACCTGCACTGGGCGTTTATGACCACAATAAGGACACGGGCGGCCCCGTCGAAACCGAGGAACTTCATCAAAAGCTCGGTGACACTGACTGGTTCTTTGAAGGCATTTACGACGATGACAAGAACCCGTGGACTTATCGGAATACTGGCTCCATTACTTACCGAGGGACTTCTGCCGATGTCATTGAAGCAACCTACTCGGATAAACGCCTGAAAGACGCCGTTGGCTATGACCACCGCCGCATTTTAATTCGCCAGTCAGATGATCAACCACTATCATCTGAATTTTACAACAGCGAGGGACAGCTCATCTACGTCATCGATCTCCTTGGTAGTGAACACTTTGAATATCAAGGAAAAGAGCAGGCTCGCACTAAACAGCTTCAATTGATCGACTTTGATGCGGGTTCCACGACTGTATTTACCCGTATTCGCAGCAACTGGAACCCACAACTACCAGCGGATATCTTTGAACTGGATTTCGCGCCTAAATGGGACAAATCTACTGACGACATGGTTGTCTCAAAGCTATTACGGGATCAGCCGGCAAACTAAGCATGCCCCCCCCCCCTTCATCAGAAATAATTTCCCGCGGTTTGACTGGTTGCTGTCCCAAATGCGGTACCCGTGGGCTCTTTCGCCATTGGTTTCGTTTGCACGAATCATGCAACAAATGTGGCCTGAGCTTGGGCAAAGAAGATGGTTTTTATCTCGGCACAACGTCAATTGGTTACGTCCTGGCGATCATTGTGGTGCTAATTCCCGTATGCTTCCTGGTAGTCACGGATGTGATCGGTGTTTGGCTCGGCGTTTCGATTGGTATCTTCGGCAGCCTCGTGCTCGTTGCTGCAATTTACCCAGCAATGCTCTGCGCCTTAATTACCGTCTATTACCTATTCAGACCGCAAGAACTCGTTGATTCCCAAAACGACTCCTCTGACTAATTTGCTTGTTCTCAAGCGTGGTCAACGGACGCATCTTCAGAGGTAGAGATCAGTTGCAGGAGCTCCTTCGGGTCTTGGAACAAATAATCTGGCTGCTGCTTAGCGAGCACATGATGTTTATTAAAGCCCCAGCAAACACCGACCGAACCCACTCCTGCTTTATTGGCTGCAAGGAGGTCGCGATATTCATCGCCAACATAGACAACTTCATTCGCCTCAAGTGTGAATGTTTTCATGACGGCCTTCAGATTCTTAGATTTTCCTCCAAGTTTCGATACGCTGCTAATGAAGTCAAAGAATTCAAGATTTTCCTTAGCTAGGAAAGCCTCAACGTTGGATTTAGCGTTAGAGGTAACAATGCCAAGTATTTTCACTTGTGGCCGCAAAGCGCACAAAACCTCAGGCATACCGGCGATTGGCTTGATTTCAATGATGCGCTTGCCGATGATACGCCGCCCTTCACGGATCAATGAAGGGATTTTCATGCGAGGAATGTCATAGCTACGAATGAATTCTTTTGTCGTCATGTTCCGCGCACGAGGCAGATCATCCGGCAATAACTGCTTATAGCCATAGACTGGTGCTAATCGATTAAACAAGCGAAGTGCCTCGCTGAAAGTGTCGGCAATAGTGCCGTCAAAATCGAAGATAAGGGCTGTCGGGGCCTGCTGTTGCTTGACGGACATAGCACGCAGAATCATTGGAATAAACAACGCTATTGCAAATGCGAATATCTATCAGCCAAACGTTTAGCCAACGTTGCTAGATGCCAAAGAAAATAGCAACACAGCTTATTGCCGGTTCTCCGCCTTATGGATGGTTTTTTAAAGCTAAAACGGCACGTCTTCGTCTATGCCGTCGTCAGAAGCAGTCGGTGTAGATTTCGTTTGACGAGGTGGAGGCGCGGAACGTTCGTAGGATTCATCGCTGTTATCAGACTCGCCCGAACCACTCTCACGGCCACCAACGAATTTAAATGTCTCGCAAACAACCATCAGTTTGCTGCGTTTTTCTCCTTGTGGCGTTTCCCACTTATCAAGTCGAAGACGACCTTCGACAAGTATCGGGCTGCCCTTACTGAGGTATTTAGAAATGACCTCAGCGCTACGGCCAAAAGAATCTACGTCAATAAACGCAACTTCCTCGCGCTGCTCGCCCTCTTTAGTCGTGAATTGTCGGTTCACCGCTAGAGTGAACTTACAAATCGACATGCCGCCTGGCGTGACCCGCATTTCGGGGGCCGCCACCAAGTTGCCCATAATGATGACTTTATTAAATGAGGCCATAAAAACAAGACTCAGGCTTTGTCTAGCCTGAGTCAAGCGTTGCGACGTGGATTCACACCCTACGCCGTAAAATTACTTAATTTCTTGGATCAAAACGCGGTTCACTGTCTTATCTAGACGGAAACGCTCATTGATTTGAGCAGGGCTCTCTGGCGCTGCATCCATTTCATACTCAACGTAAAGACCACTTGGCATCCGGCGGTCAGTAACACGGATGAAATCTTGGTTGCCCAAGTTATCGACCTTAGTAACGTTGACGCCAACGCTGGTTAGGTTTTCCTTAATCGAATCGACCAGCGTTTCTACCGCTTCGGTGTAGTTGCGTGTGTCGAGAATGAATGTAGCGCGGTAGCGCTTAGTTGTTGCTGTCTGGCTCATGATTGCTGGGAGGTGAAATACGGGTGTTAATACGGTTCATCGCGATAGTTGTCCCTTGCTCCGCCAAAAGACGTAATCCATCGATATACTCAGGAAACTGCGATTGTATGTGAATGTTTTCTTCGTTTGTAAATTTGCCAAGAACCCAATTGATCAGATCTCCGCGATGCGGATTGCCACCAATTCCAATGCGATATCGCACAAAGCCGCTACCCATATGCTTTAACAAACTGGCTACTCCATTATGACCACCAGCACTTCCATTGATGGTAATTTTGCAGCGACCTAGCTCAAGGTTGATTTCGTCATATATCACGACTATAGTTTCAACCGGAACCTTCAGGTAACGCATGACGGCACCGAGAGCGACGCCACTTTCGTTCATATAAGTTTCTGGCTTAACAAGAATTATGGATTGTCCAGCAATCGTTACTTTAGCCATTTTCGCTTGGAGGCGCTTTTGCAGCTTCCACTCGGCACGGCAGGCAACAGCCAACTGATCCACAACTTGAAATCCGACATTGTGGCGCGTATCGCGATATTCAAGTCCGGGATTTCCCAAACCAGCAATAACGGAAACGGCCATCTTGGCAAAGAACAGGGTTAAAACGCGATCAGCGACTCAATGGTGCTGACCGCGGAAATTGAAACTTATTCAGCTTCTGCTTCGACTTCAGGTTCAGCCGTTGTGGTAGCAGCTTCAAGCTTCGCAGGAGAAGCAACTGCAACGATCACCATGTCTGGTTCACCATCGAAATGAACGCCTTCCAGCACAGGAAGGTCTTCGAGATGGACTGCATCACCCACATTCAAAGCTGAAACATTGATTTCAATGAATTCCGGCAAATTGCGTGGCAAGCAATGGACTTCAACTTCGTGCACCACTAGGTCAAGCAGACCACCACCGGTTTTGACGCCGATTGGTTCACCAACGATGTGAACTGGGATATGCGCGTGAATCGATTCACCAGCGACAACTTCCAAAAAGTCAATGTGGCGGAACCGATCAGTCAGCGGATCGCGTTGTGTTTCGTGAATCAGTGCTTGAATGCTCTGATTTTCTTCAACGTTAAGGGTAATGACTGCGGTCGCCCCGGCGACCTCGCGCAATAGCATCTGAAAGTCTCGCTCAGCGACTGCAAAATTGCAGTTGCCGCTTTTACCGTAGATGACTGCAGGGATCATTCCCTGTGCGCGCAGGCGTCGTGAATTACCACGGCCAATGCCCTCACGTTTTTTTACGGACAGGAGGTGTTCGCTCATGTTTTTTCTGGGTGTTATTTGTATTCGGAAACTCCCGCAAGATTATGCGGAAACGAACCAAAGAATCATTTATCGACATTATGGCAATCAAAACTTTTACCAATTTGAATGCCAAAATTCGACCTAAAGGAGCTACCGGTTGAGTGGTCAGCAAGAAAGTGGTGGAACCAGCGCGTCGAAAATCCTAATGGGCGTATAACTTCAATTCAGCATAGTTGCACAGTCAGTCCATCATTCTCAGATTGGCCTCATGTCTTTAAAGGATCAACAAAAACGGCGTTGCCAAGGCAAGAATCGGCGTTCTTGATTGATTGTTTTGATTGATGAGAAAATTCATTTGTGAGATCGTAAAATTCGTCAGCATCCAGGCCGTTATTACGGTTACGATCCTGTCAGTCTTTTTCGGCATCCCAGAAAAGTATCATTACCTCGCGTCTACCGAGGATAAGGCCTTCCGCTTTTATCACGCAGAGTCCCCTCGCCTCATCCTCATTGGTGACTCTGGAGTTGCCTACGGGATGAAGTCAGACATCCTCGCCAAGCAGTTTCCACAGTTTACCGTGGTAAATATGGCCCTGATGGCGGGTCTGGGCTTTCGCAATATCATGGCTGAAGTAGAGGAAGACCTTCGCCCGGGCGATGTCGTGGTAATGATTTTCGCCCATCAGGTCTTCGATCGTAATATCCTGCACTATCAGTATTGGAACTACATTGCCTACCGCCCAGAAATGCTCAAGCGGATGAAATGGCGCGACGTACCGTTCCTCATGGACAACAGCTGGTTTATCTTCAATCGAGCTTTGCACGTTTACCGCCGTATAATGACGTGGAAATTGCATCCACCGCGCGATGGACCGGTTAATCGAGCAGGCTTCGACGAATATGGCGACCTCATAGCCCACCACGGCGGCAAAACAGTCCCGGGAACAAAATTTGAAATGGTTGACCTAAAACTGGATGATCCACGTTTTTCCAAGGAAGTCGTTAAGGAGATGAACGCCTTTGCTGACACTGCCCGTGCCCATGGTGCTCAGGTGTATTACATGTTTCCGGCAATCCCTGATGTTGCTTGGGAAGCGAACGGTGAGAAGATTCGTGAAGCGGCTGCCTATGCCATTGACGGCCTGAACTTTCCTGTAATCAATTCCGTAGAAGAAATGGTCTATCCCGCCAGCGAATTCTACGACACCAATTACCATATGCTCGGTGAGGGCGCGACTCGCCGGACCAAGTTACTGGCTGAGCGTCTCCAAGAGCAGTTTGATCAGGAGGAGAAGTCGAAATGACCACTAACGCCGTCAATTTGCCCGCACCAAAGCCGCATGACCTACGCCTTTTTATCAAGGAATTCGGGAAATTTGCAGTAATTCAATTCATTGTCCTCGGGTTCTGCCTTTACTGCTTCTTCAGCTTCCCACGCGATAACGACCCCAGCGCCTGGGGCTTGGAAAAGCGCCAACGGATGGAAACCACGCCAGGTCCGAGATTGGTTATCATGGGCGACTCCAATGTCGTACTCGGCTTAAACTCTGGACCAATTGCCGCAGCTTTCCCCGAATACCATCCCGTGAATGCCGGACTCTACGCCTTCCTTGGGCACCGCATCATTTTGGAGGAAATAGCGGATATGGTGCAAAAAGACGATGTAGTTGTCCTGACTTGGGCCTATTCCCACTTTGCTAAAAACGAAATCCAGTCGCTCTATTACCACTACGCCGTCCAGCGTCCAGAGTCCTTCAAGCATTTCACTTGGGAAGAGACATCTTGGTTCCTCGACTCTGGCATGACACTGATCAAAGAGGCAATGAAGCGCACACGGAAGATTGTTTTGCGTCACGAGCGCGATCCTTTCGGCAAACCTTACGGCCGCGACAATCTCAATGAATACGGCGATGGCATTGGACATTACGGCATGCCCAGCCCTCCCGGCACCACAACCACCATAAAGCAGCTTGTCTGCACCCCAGACGGCTATACGGGCAAAGTCATCGACATGTTAAACGATTTCAATGCACGTATGGAGGCCAAGGGCGCACATGTGCTATTTGCCTATCCACCAATCTCTGAGGCCTCCTACGAGGAGAATAAAGAGGCCTTGCAGTTGCTTGATAAAACCCTACGCACAGAGCTCGACTTCCCAGTGATCAATCAGCAAAACGAAAAGTTCTATGAGCCTGAAGAGTTCTTCGACACCGCCTATCATCTCAAGAAAGACGCGGTCTTTGATCGAACCGATCGCCTTATTGAAAACCTCCGTCCCTACCTGCTAATTGAGCCTGAATCGGAAAAGGTTGCCCCACAAAACCAGCCATAACTGATAACAATACCCTACACGCAGCCAGCCAATGAGACGCTTCCTGCTAGAAATGACGAAGTTTTTTGGATTACAGAGCGTGATTCTAGGCATTAGCCTGATGACGTTCTTCGGTGTGCCCAATAAGCATCATTACCTAGCAGCATCGCAGGATAAAAAACGAATTTTGGAGGACGCACCCAGCCCGCGCATGATCATCATCGGGGATTCTGGCGGTGCCTACGGCATTTGCTCACCCATTCTCCAAGAACGTTTTCCTGACTATCATGTCGTCAATATGGCACTTATGGCCGCTGTCGGCTTACCGTCAATGCTCGCCGAGGTTCACGACGAATTACGCCCCGGCGACGTGGTTATCATGGTCCTTGCATACCAACACTACGACCGCTACGTGCCGAGCTGGGAATACTTTACATATCTGTCCTACCGTCCCGACATGATGTTCACGAAGCCTTTGCGGGAAGTCCCGGAACTCTGTCAAACGGGCTACTACCTCTTCAATCGTGCCATCAAGGGTATGTTGCGAACGATCACCAAGGGGCCACATGTCCCCCGTAAGCCACCACTGCACCGCGAAGGCTTCAATAAATACGGCGACCTCGTGGCGCACTATACCATGACGCCGCCTGGGAACATCGACTTCAGCATGGCAGACCTCACCTTCAGCCGCCCTCGCTACAGCAAGGCGGTGTTAAAGGACCTCAACCAGTTCAACGTCGACGCCAAGGCGAAAGGAGCGCAAGTCTACTTGTTGTTCCCCGCTATTAGCACAACCACGTGGGAAGAAAATGGCGAAGTTATCCGCGAAATCTCTGATTACGTCGTCGAAAACATCGACTACCCGATTCTCAACCAGCCACAGGATGTCATTTATCCGGAAGAGGACTTCTTCGACACTTTTTACCACCTCACCGGTGAAGCTGCCCAACGCCGCACGACCAGTCTGGCCGAAGATCTCGAACCCTACATACAACCATGAAGCCCACTCTCCTCGTCCTCGCCGCTGGCATGGGTAGCCGTTACGGCGGACTCAAGCAACTCGACCAAATGGGACCGCAGGGCGAAACACTGCTTGATTATTCCCTCCGCGACGCCCACCAAGCTGGTTTTGGTAAGGTTGTTTTTGTCATCCGCAAAGACTTTGCTGACGCCTTTAAGACCTCTGTTGGTGCCCGACACGCCGACCAAATCGAAGTTGCCTATGCCTTTCAGGAGCTTACCGACCTGCCCGCCGGTTTCACGGTTCCGACCGATCGAATCAAGCCTTGGGGCACCGCCCATGCCATCCGTGCGGCGAGAGATGTCATTAATGAGCCTTTCGTCGCCATTAATGCCGACGACTACTACGGTGCCGACGCCTATCAGCGAATTGCCCAGTACCTTCAATCAGATACCAGCTCGGCCACGACCGACATCGCCATGGTTGGTTACCCGATCCACAATACGCTCTCGCCGCATGGGTCGGTCAACCGTGGCGTCTGCTCACTCAATGGCCTCTACCTGCAAACCGTGGAGGAGCATACGCAGATCTCTGAACGTAAAGGCGTAATTCGCGGCAACAACCTTGCGGGCGAAAGCGTCGTTATTGATCCCAAGACCCTCGTTTCGATGAATTTTTGGGCCTTCCCGCCAAGTTTTTTCGAGCCACTCGAAGCCTACTTCACCGATTTCCTGCGAGAACGCGGCAACGAGCTAAAATCAGAGTGCTATATCCCCACCGTCGTCGACGACATGATCAAGGCAGGCCAAACCCGTTGCGCCGTGCTCCCCACCACTGGAGAATGGTTCGGCGTCACCTATCCCGAAGACAAGCCCCTCGTCCAAGAACGCCTCCTCGCCCTCACCGTTTAATCAAATGGCCAAAGCCCAGCGATTGCTCGTCTACCACTGGGTCTTGCGGCAACCGATAGCGACCATTGCAATGCCGACTGTGGCCTGAACGCCGAGCACCGTCAAAGCAAGAGCGGGTGAGGCAATCCATTCCGGGTTTGAGTCACGATAGGCGTCGAAAATACGACTGTCGATCATCGAGCGCATATACCCTGCCCACCCCCAATAGCCGTTGATAAATGGCCGACAGACCCAGATTAGGTAGTCCGGTAGCGCGAGCACCACACCCGATAATGGGAGCTGGAAGCCAACCAAGTAAATTGAGAGCAGCGACGCTTTTTCCGCTGAGCGAAACAACGCGCTGAAGCCTAGGCAGACGAAAGTCATCGATACACAAACCGCCGAGAGCACGCCAATCTGCCAGAGCCACGGTCCAGGGAACTGACAAATCACCTTAACGAAAGTGGTCATCCACGCGCCTTGCAGCGCCGCAAGCACACCAACGAAAATCAGCTTGGAAATGGCATAAGCCCCAACGCTTAGCCCGGAGAGGCGTTCCTTTTCGTAAAGGGTGCGTTCGGCAGCGATTTCGCGGGCACCATTGTTAGAGCCCATCAGTGTCAGCAAGATCACTTGGAACATGATCAAGCCCGTGACGAGTGACGCAGTTTTCATGTTTTCAATGCGGTACTCCACACTATCCACCATTTGCTGCATGATGCCGCCACTACGCTCCAAGCTCATGGTTTCGATCTGTGGTAGGCCATCCAGTGCGAAAATGACAACGAGGCACGGGAAACCAAAAGTGATTGCGAGCGTCAGCCAAAGGTAACCACTATCGCGGAAAAAAAGCAGCAGACGGCGGTTTAGCAGCGTTATCAACTGAGATATCATGCCCGGGTGGGCCACGGTAGGCTCAGGCGCAGGTTGCGGGGGCGGTGTTTGCAGTGCAGCTTTACCCTCGGCCCAGCGTTCCTGCCAATACGCCAATTCCTGCTGGTTCAGTAAATCGTAGAGATGCAGGGCGTCAGGGATGCCAAAATACGCGCATAGCTCCTCGTTATTGCCCTGGAAGACAACGTCGCCATCGTAAACCACAGTAACGCGGTCGAAGAGCTCCAGCTTGGCGAGATTGTGAATGATACACAGGAAGGTCTTGCCGTCGCGCTCACTGAGGCTGCGCAGCAGAGCGAGAATCTGGTCTTCGGAGAGCGGGTCGAGGCCGGATGTCACCTCGTCACACACCAAGCAATGAGGATCAAGGGTCAACTCCAGCCCAAGTCCCAGTCGACGCAGTTGACCGCCAGAAAGTGATTCCACCCGTTTATTTCGGTGATCAGCCAACCCGATGGTCTGTAGGATGTTTTCCAAGCGCGCGCTACGCTGCTCGGATTCGGCCACATTGAGCTGAAGCGTGAAGCCAATAGACTCCTCGACGGTCAGCTTGGGCTGAGCGATGCTGAACTGTGGGGCAAAACCTACGCGGCCCACTAGATCTTCTGATCGAGTGATTCGAGCATCGCCATAAAAGGCATCTCCCTCGCTCGGCAATATCCCGAGGATGGCTTTCATCAGCGTGGTCTTACCGCAGCCTGAGGGGCCAATGACGGCGTTTAAGCCCCCATCAAGGAAGTCAGCCGAGGCCCCCCGCAAAATCAGCGGGCCTTGCCCACCGGCGCGGACTGTCATATTTTTACAACGAAGCATGAATCAAAAAAGCAATTGCGTGGTTTAACAGGATTGATTGACTTATCTTGTGGCAACGCGAAAAAACATCCTTATCCTTCTATTGACCGGCGTGCTTATGGCGCTTTCCCCGCTGGGCGCGGTTGTGGTCAAGGAAAACGCCCTGCGTAATAAACGACTTTTTGGCATCGAGATGCCAGAGAACCTCCAGTCCTTTTACGGACGACACGACCGGATTAACTCCGTGTCGTTGCAGGAATATCAGGCAGGACCTTACGCAGTAACTGAAGTTGTCATCGACATGGCCTCCAGCCCCTGCCAGTTGCGTATGTATCATACTGAGCTGGCATCCCTGCAAGACGTCCAGGCTGCCGCCCCTAATACCCCCAGAGGCACGGCCACAATCCCCCCAGGCGTACAGAAAGCCGCAAACAAGGCTCGTGATAAAGCCAACAGCGCTGATCCTCCAGTGATCAAGGACTACCCCATAACAACTCATGCGATGACGATTGAATTCCGGGTTTCGACAAAGAAGGAACTGGAAGATTTTTACCGGACATTTGTATCAACCTACACTCAGAACAACGCCACGGGCGCAACCGATGAAGCCGATGATGAAGCTTCCGCCCGAGGGCTGGCCGGCACGTTGTTCCAGATTGAGTAGCTGAAGTTGCCTGCTAAAAGCGAGTTTGGTGTGGCCAAGGCATCCAGATTGTGCCTCTTTGGCGATCCCCCCCCCTCAGTCGATCCTCATGCCCCCCCCCCGCTTAGGCAGTTTTACTCCCACAGTTCGTTATCGTTATTTTTCTGGAGCTGAATGCATTTGGAAGCGAGAGCTCGTTCATGCGTATAATTGCCATCTGATTTTCCGTAAGCGCTTCGATTGCGACAGCCCGATTTTTGCTGGCGAACTGCGCATTACCGCCAGTGACACATACCGACTCTTCATTAATGGGCAATTTGTTGGTGATGGCCCAACGCGCAGTGAACGCGGTCAGGCCTATGTAGACCATTACAACGCAGTTGATCTGCCCATCAGCCCTGGTGAAAACGTTATCGTTGTCATCGCCCTGAATAAATATCTTGCCGAGCACGGCCAGCCCCCGAAGGACGGCGCTATCGCACTGGCGCTAGATGCTCATTGCTCTAGCGGCTGTGCTTTGGAATTACGAACCGGAAAGGACTGGAAAGTCCGCATTGCCGACTGGTATCGGAAACCAGCACCTCGTCGTTTTTCCCCTATCGGCTTCAATGAGCACATTGACTTCCGCAAAGCAGGACAAGATGTCCTTAATCTTCGCTTTCCTGACACGCATTGGGAATCAGCTGACGTCGTCGACGACAAACATTTAGCTCAGTGTTATCCGCGACCAACCCCCCCCTTCATCTACAATCACATTTTTCCCAAAGCAGCGCTTCGCTGGGGCAAAACGGGTTCGTTGACAGGGATGATGGGTGTGGCCAGACATAAAGCTGAATTACCCGCGGCAAGCCAAGGGCGCTTTAAAACTTGGGTCTATGCGGAATCTAATATTAACGACGCCTACGTCTTTTTTGGCTGCGATAATCACGCCCGAGTAATTGTGAATGGTGAATCAGTTTGGGAACAGGGTGCTCCTGACAACCAATTTCGCCAGCATCTGAGCACTTACGAAGACGCTTGGTATCAGGGCATGTTTCATGGCCATGGCATCCGTTTCGAGCCCAACGCTGCAGATCGCGTGACCTCACGTTGTCAATTGAAAGCAGGCTGGAATGAACTGGTTGTGGATATCGACTTTTTCGACAAATGCTACGGCTTCGAGCTGACTTTTTGCGACACGAACAGTAACCAGCGACTGCCTCTGCTGAACAGAGCTCAACAGGCAATTGACGAGAACAATACCTGGCTTTGGCGCGTTGCGGACACCGATGATTGGCAACTGCTTAAAAATACGAGCGAAGAAATTAGGCCCTATCTTGAACCTTCGCATCTCACTGAATGGGATTACCGCGAAAAAACTGAGATACCGGAGGGGGTGGATACTGTATTTCGTAGGGCTGAGGACGGTGGTCTTGTCCTTTTACCCGGCCAATTCGTGGAATATGAATTGGAAGCTTACGCCGTCGGGTTTCTTAAAATGAACCTCAGTGGGCCTGAAGGCAGCATTGTAGAATTCGCTTTGTCAGAGCGAAATGACTTAACGAGCGACCGCATCTCACCGATTAACAATGGTCAATGGTTGGTTGAGCGCATCACTCTTAGCGGAAATGAAGACCAATACACTGGGCTTGAGCGGCGTGGCGGGCGTTACCTCAGCATCCATGTGAGAAAGGCCAGAGGGCCAGTCATCATCACAACGTTGATGATGCGTGCTATGCGTTACAACAATGAGCGCATGGGCGAATTCACATGCTCGGACCCAGTACTAAATTGGATGTGGAAAATCGGCTATCGAACCACGGAGCTTAGCACGTTTGACCTTAGTGAAAACTGCCCCACGCGCGAAATGGCGCAATCTAGTGGCGACACCTTTGTGCGCACGCACCAACTAGCCTGTATGTGGGGAGATCTACGCGTCTCCGAAAAGGCGATACGCGAGTTCGCGGCCGATCAGTTGGACAACCGATGGGGGCGCGCCATGGTCCCCTCAGGATATGGTGATAGCATCGTCGATTTCGCGTTGTTACTCCCAATCTGGATTTGGTCCCACTACCAGATAACTGGCGGCGAGGCGTTGATCCCCGATGTTTTCTCCGGTGTGCGCAATCTCTTTACCTATGCTTCCAAATTCGAAGATAAGCGCGGTTATCTGATCCCGATGGAGCGTTCACGCAACCAAGTTTACTTGGATATGAAACTCGCGGACGCTGTTCGCCAATTGCCCAACGTGGCCGGTCTACAGGCTTATTATGTCAAGTCGTTGGAGCATGGCGCGTTACTCGCGGATATGCTCGGCCAAAAACCAATGGCGCACCAGTGGCGTGCGAAAGCAAAGAACTTACGTACACGAATCAATGAGGATTTCTGGGCCGTCAATCAAGCACTATATATGAATGGTGAGGACGGCAACGGGCGAATTTGTCCGGAGACTGGAGCCGCCACCAATTACATTATGCTCTGGGCTGACATTCCTCCTGCCGACCGTGCAACAGCAATGCTCAAACAACTTTTCCCAGCCGCAGACGAAGAAAACCTCAATTTATGGCCCGATGGCGAAGGAGTCTACCTGAAGCACTTGATGGCGGACGCATTGTTGAAACGCGGATGCTGCTATGAAGCCCTCACCGCTTGGCGTGGCTTTTATGGTAGTATGATGAATCAGATGAAAACCATCCCCGAGGCATGGGACCGGAGTTGGGCAGATAAACTCCCCACTGAATATAGTAGCACACCTTCAGCCAATTTTTCCACAGTTAGTCCAGCCTCATCACGCAGCCTGGTTCATCCGGTTGGCATTGGGGCAATGTGGCACTTGATGACCCACATCTGCGGCATTAAACCTGCCAAGCCCGGTTATAGGGAAATACATTGGGAACCGATGCCTGGAGACCTCCAGACCATGAATGCGCGCTTTCCCCTCGTTAACCGCGAGGAATATGTCGAGATCAGCATAGAACCCAATGCGCAAGGTGGCCGTTGTATCACCCTCTCCTGCCCCACTGATATTGCCGTAGAATCCAGCAACCGCTGGTTGGCCAGTAACGATTACTTGGGAATTCAAAGGAATGCCTGATGCCACACCGGATTAAAAAGAATTGTCTGACTCGGGAATGACTTCATCGTTGCTCGCTTGAGTCGACAAACAGACAACGCGACAACGACATACCTATACGACCGCTTACGCGCTCCCTTTCAGGGCATTTGTGACGCGGGCTGGATTACCTTTGCCCTGCTCATCGTCATTCGTGGCTATGGGGCGGACCAAGGAACTGTGGCGGATCTCATCAAGGGACTCATTACCGCATCAAGCTTTATTGGCCTTTTATTGACCGCGGTATGTATCGCTCTCGTAGGCAAAACAGGTTGGCGTGCCACGAGCATTGTTTCGGTCTATCTCAGTATTGCAGGCGTCCTTCTGTTGGCCTCCGCATTAGTAAACAGCCTGATCGCCTTCACTTTGCTCTTCGTTGTAGCGAGCATCATTTTCAACCAACAAGCGCCGATGATGATCCGCGCTTATAGCAGTAATTACTCACCAACGGAACGAGGGCAAAAAGTCTCGACCGTTCTCGTGATTGTGGCTGGATGCGGCGCCGTGTATTCCTTTCTCGGTGGCCGTTTGCTGGACTGGAATTTCAACTTGTATCCCCTAATCCTGATCGTCATCGCTATATCCTGTTTCATAAGCGCATCCCTGATTCACCGGATTCCCTCTGAACCACTCACCCAAGCGGAAACGGGCAATCCGTTCAGGAGCTTTAGCCTGATCTGGAAGGATAAACTGTTTGGCTGGCTACTCATGAGCTGGGCGCTGATGGGCTTTGCCAACATCATGACAATTCCTATACGCGTAGAAATCTTGGCCAATCCCGACTACGGTATCAATGCCAGCAACGAGCAGATTGCGCTGGCTACTTTTATTATCCCAGCTGTCGCTCGAGTGCTTAGTGGTAAGGTCTGGGGCGCTCTCTTTGACCGGATGAATTTCATCCTCTGGCGAATATGCGTCAATTCCTGCTTCTTTATCGGACTACTGCTTTTTTTTAGCGGCATGAATCTGCCGGTCATCTACCTAGGAGCTACGTTTATAGGACTCGGTATGGGAGGGGGTATGATCGGCTGGAATCTCTGGGTTACCAAAATCGCACCGCTGGAAAAGGTGTCGGCCTATATGAGTATTCACACCATGCTGACAGGCCTACGCGGCGTCATAGCCCCATTCGTTGGTTATCTGGTGTTGACCTCTTTTTCTTCACAGGCAGTTGGCTGGCTCGCGGCTAGCCTCGTCATTGCCTCAAGCACGATGTTCGCACTGCTTTGGCGTAATGATCGCTTCCGCCGTGCAGCTTAGACATGCATTTTTCCATACAAAAAAGCTCTCCGCGCACGGAGAGCTTTGCATTGAAAAGCATTGGTCTGTTCGCCTAGGAATTAGGCGGTGTGTGGGAAGTGATGTGCAACACCATACGTGCGAGAATTCGGCGTTGGAGACGCTCACGCTGAGTCAATTGATCTTCAGGCTTGTTGAGTAATTCGCCAAGCGTAGTATCCATTGCAACCAGTGATTGCAGAAGATTCTCGTTGAAGTAGTTGAGCCCATTTCCACCCGTTGCATCCTTCATTCGTATATCGATCTGCAAGGCAAATTCAGCCATCATTTGACGTGTGAATTCCTCGGCAAATTCTTGGCTGTCATGTTGGTTTGCGAACTCCCTTAACTCGACTTCGTTCGACTTGATATATAATCGAACCATATCGTTGAACTCTTCGCTCAGATACGGAATCTGATCTTGGTAACTCATGTCGATCTTCTCCTTGCCCGTGGCGGCAAACTTGGGGACCAACTGCTTGAAACGGTTACTAACCTTATTTGCGGAAATCGACGCATTTTTGGCTAGGGTCATTTCTCCACTATGGATCATATCAGGCACTGCCTGCTCCACCTGCTGGCGCACCGCAATTGCGAGGAATTCTCCATCAGTGGCTTGCTTGACCATCGACAGGATGAAGGCCATATAACCGGCCACGAGAACTGCGGCAATGATGCCGAAGAGATAGGTGTGCCCTACTCCCTTGCGCGTACGGGCAATTTCTTCCCGCATGAAATCGATTAGCTTCTTTTCGTCGCTCATGATAATTTTTCGTGCTTAGGATTCAGACTCAATTTGGGCAGCGGTCTGGATTTCCAAACCTACCAGTTCCAACAACAAGCCAAGCGTATACTTGACGTCGCCCGGCGTCAGATCGTCCTCTTCTTCTGCGATCTGATTGAGCTTATTGATGATGTCCTGACTGACTTCCATGTTTACCGCAAATTTGCCTTCCATGTAGTGAGAGAGGTATTTCTGCAAAGCTTCATTATAATAGACACTTAGGTTAGCAAGTTTGTCTCGTGGTATAAACTTCATGAGCTCTGCGCTAGCAGTTTCTTCTTGCTCAACGACAAGCTGGGCCATCGCTTCTTCAATCTTTGGCCAAGCTCCCTGGGCATGTTGTTGCAAGCTGATGTATTCATCAGAAAGAATCGCGTAATACTCTTCTTCATTTTCTTTGAATACTTCGACAAATGCTTCTTCATAAACCGGAACGAGACGATCAAACGCTTCGCCAAGATCTTTCGCAATTACTGGGGCCAACTGGCCGGCTTCTTCGCTTAACGCGGTGGCAAATTCGCCTAATTCCTCTTCTTGGAATTTATTAATTTCTTGGAGTCCAAGAAAAATAAAAACCACAACAACAATCGCGATTAACGCCGTCATAATATTACGCGCGTTACGTCGGTCTCGTTGTGCAGCTTGCAGTTCTTCAATCAGTCGATCAACTAGATCGCCTTCATTGGTTCCATCACTCATAGTTGAATAGCAGTTAGGAGTTTAGTATAGCAGAAACTACCGATGTAGGCACTCCACTCTAGACTTTTTCTAGCACCAATCAACCCTTTATCTAAATCTCTAATAATAAGCCAGGAAACTCAGACTGAATCTCATTTGGTTAATCATTAGCAAATTGATTCATTGACGCGAAATTTAGTCGAGACTCTCCGTGATTTAGCGTAAAATGCGATCAACACTTAGAAGGATGTAGCGTTTAGCGTTGCCAAGGGGAGCCCTTCAGCACTTCCCTATTCGCGTGAAAAACAAGCGTACTATCAGGATTGGACTCCTCGGTTTCGGCACAGTCGGCCAAGGTGTTTGGAAGCATCTACAGGCTGATCAAACGGCTCTCGAATACCGCCTCGGTGCTAAGCTCGAGCTCGTCCGTGCTGCTGCCCGTGACCTTACCAAGTCTAGAGCCGTCCAGCCCCGCCCTGACCAACTAACGGACGACCCATTCTCCATCGTGGATGATCCCAACATCGACATCGTCTGCGAGCTTATTGGCGGAACAACTTTAGCCCGGGAACTAACACTGCGCGCATTGAAAAATGGCAAGACGGTCGTTACGGCTAACAAGGCCCTCATCTCAGAGTTCGGAGAGGAAATCTTCGCCGTCGCACGTGAGTCCAATACGCATTACTTTTTCGAAGCCAGCGTCGCGGGCGGTATACCGATTATCAAAACGCTACGCGAAGGCCTCGTTGCCAACCGTTTTCCGCAAATTTATGGTATTCTCAATGGTACCTCGAACTACATCCTCACGCGGATGGAACGCGAAGGCCTCAGCTTCGAAGACACCCTTAACGACGCCCGCGCCCTCGGCTACGTAGAGGCCGACGAAAGCCTTGATCTTGATGGGTGGGACGCTGCGCACAAGGCAGTCATTCTCGCCTACCTAGCCCATGGTAAATGGGTGAAGCTCGATGACATGGTAGTGGAGGGCATTCGTGACATCACCACCGGAGACATCGCCTACGCCAAGGAACTCGGTTATAAAATCAAGCTCCTCGCCGTCATCCGCCGAGACTTCACCCAAAATACGGTCTCCGTCCGCCTACATCCGGCACTCATCGCCAAACAGGAACTCATTGCGCAGGTCGACGAAGTCTTTAATGGCATCAGCCTCACAGGCGATGTTGTCGGCACGACAATCCTTGTTGGTCGTGGTGCCGGACAGGATGCCACCGCGAGCGCCGTCATCAGCGACATCGCCGACGCCGTCGCCGCCCTTCTCGGTGCCCCCCCCCCCATCATCTCTGAGGAAGACGTGGACATCTATCGTGCTTTAGCGGACGAAGTGCAACTCGCCGGCCCCGAGTCATTAGTGTGCCCTTACTACATACGGCTACGCGTCAAGGATGAGCCCGGCGTACTCGCCCGCGTCGCTCAAGTCTTTGCCGACCACGGCGTTTCTGTGGCCACAATGATCCAGCAGGAAGAAATCAACTCCGCCAGCGCCCGTATCATTTTCACCACACATGCCGTGAGTGAAGCCAGCCTTGATCAGTCCCTTGGGCTCGTCGCCGAGCTGCCATTCTGCCTTGAAACACCCTTTCGCCTGCGGGTTTTTAAGCCGTAGAACTTCAGTGTTTTCTCGCTCAATTTCACCGATGCTGCTCAAGAGACAAGGAGTGCCCTACTTCGACCATTCCAGCATGCGCTTGATGGGAGCATAAGCCTGCTGACGGACGCCTTCGTCCATGGTGATTTTAGGCGTCATGTCCCGCAGGCAATTGCGTAGCTTCTCCACGGTATTCATCTTCATGTAGCGGCAGTCGTTACAGGCACAATTGTCCGTCGGGCCAGCAACAAACGTCTTCTCGGGAATTTCCCGTTGGAGCCGATGAATCATACCAGTCTCGGTGACGACGATGATCGTGTCCGACGGGTGGCTACGACAGAAGCCGACCATTTTCTCAGTCGAGCAGACTTCGTCGGCCATATCGCGGACAGCTTCCACGCATTCCGGATGAGCGACCACTGGTGCACCCGGAAAAGCCATTTTCACTTTCTCGATTGCGCGAACTGAGAATAGGACATGTGCGTAACAACTCCCTGGCCACAACTGCATTGGGCGGTCTAGTTGCTTGCTAACCCAATTGCCTAGATTTTGGTCGGGCACGAATAAAATTTGCCGGTCTGCGGGGATGCGCTCTGCGATTTTAACCGCATTTCCACTGGTGCAAATAACGTCGCTGAGCGCCTTGACGCCTGCCGAGCAATTAATGTAGGCCACCGTATAAAGGCCGGGATTGGCATCCTGATAAGCCTTCAGTTTTTCGGGGGGGCAACTGTCCGATAGCGAGCAACCAGCATTAAGTTCAGGCAGCAAAACCGTCTTACTCGGGTTAACGATCTTCGCGGTTTCGGCCATGAAATGCACCCCGCAGAACACAATCACATCGGCATCTGTCGCTTCCGCCTTGTAGGCCAAGCCCAAGGAGTCACCAACGAAGTCTGCAACCTGCTGGATCGGATCGATCTGGTAATTGTGTGCAAGGATGACGGCATTGCGCTGTTTTTTCAATTCGAGGATCTCCTCCTGCAATGCGGTCAGCGGCGCTTCGCCACCTACGCGGGGCGCAAACACCATCGGTTCGTAATCAAGGACTGCCATGTTGCGGACAAACTGTTTGAATTGGCGCCGGTTTGTCAAACGCAGGCTTAAACTCGTTTCATTGGCACCCTGCTACTACTTGGAAATAATTGACGTCAAGGCTGACTGGTAGCAACACGCTGCACAGAATCCAAATAACGCGCCACGCGGTCTTCAGGGCGAATCGATTGAGCGCGACGAAGCGCTTCAACCGCTGCTGACCATTGTGACTGTTTCACGTAAAGTCTCGCTAGCTCCAACCAGGCATCAGCGGCTACATCGTCCAACTCAGTCGCACGTTCCAAAATCAGTTGTGCCTCGGCAAAGTGGTCTAACTCCAATTGTGCAGAACCAAGCAAAAGTAGCGTCTGACCGTTAAGCGGATCGCGCGTAGATGCCTCGGTCAACAAGCGGGCAGCGGACGCAACCTGCCCCGACATTAGCTTAAGACGGCCTTGCAAGCGAAGTAATTGGCTCATCGCCTCACCGGAAATCGCATCACCATATTGCTGATAAACAACCGCTAGCAAAGCCTCTGTCTCGTCAACGTTACTCCGTTGTGCGAGCATTTCCGCAGCTTCAAGTAATTGCTCGATCGTGGGCTTCTGCTGATGCCGCATCGATTCCAGAAAGGACTGTGTTGCCCGGTGCGGTAGCCCCAACGCCAAGTAGGCCCGCCCCAACTGCAAAAGAGCCTGAGCGTCAGCCTTGTTTTGTCGGCGAAGTAATTCAAGGTGGGCTGCAGCATTTTCCCAATCCAGCATGGCCACGCAGGCATTGACCGCTACGCGACGCGCCTCAACGTGCTCAGGGTGACGGCTCAAGTAACGTTCCGCCACAGACAGCGCCTCTGCTGCACGCGAAAGCTGGATGAGGCATTGCGCACGCCCAAGTTGCCAGTCCGCATTTTCCGGATTGAGAAAAACAGCCTGCGCGTAGCCTGTGAGAGCGGCGGAGTAATCGCTGTCCTGATAATGACAAAAAGCCAGCGCTCCAAGTGTTGTCGGGGCGTTATCCCCTCGCTCAATGGCTTCACGCAGCGCCGGAATTGCCTCAATGATACGACCTTCCTGAGTCAGCATTAGGCCGAGATTGCGAGAGGCACGGACAAAGCCCGGCTGCTTGGCCAAGGCCCGGCGATAAGCGTTTTCTGCTGAGTTGGTGTCACCTGCCTGTAGATAAAGATTGCCCAACGTGTAGTCGAAAGCGGCGCTAGAATCCTGTGTCGTTGCATCCTTCAGACGGCGAGCCGCCTCCACGATTTGGCCGTTCTCCATCAGTGGCACGATAGACTGGAGGGCCTGCTGCTCGGCTGAGGTCACACTGGGCTCTCTTGGTCCATCGAAGCCATAGCTACCCAAAAAACGCGCTTGGAACCCCGGGCTGGACCACGATAGCGAATCCAACGCAAACGCAAAGGGTGTAACGAGCAGGGTCAAAATAGTGAGAATGCGGTACATTGTCTAAAAAGAGATCGGGAAAATATAGGCCGTAGCGACAGGCTGGTTATTGCGCATTGGTGGCTCAAAACGGCACTTTTCGGCGAAACGACGTGCTGGCGTAATTAACCGCTCATGATCGGTGGAAAGTACCTCAAGCACACTCACATGGCCCTTGGGGCTGATGAGGATCTTTAATCGAACTTGCCCGCGTATTTCGTCGCGCAAAAGATCATAGGGCATGACGCGTGCGGGGTTGCTTATCAACTGAGGTACACGGTCAAGGTCAACGACGTCAAAAACCAACGCTTCCGCTGGACCGCTCATTTGCAAAGGAAATTGCTCAATGTCCAGCACGCCAGTAGTAACGCCTGATAATTGCAAAGTCTGGGTCGGCAACGCTTGCAACTCAATCGGTGCCCCTAATGGACGGGGGGCGGAAGCAGTGACTTCTGCGATCTCCTGAACGACCTCTTGCTCGGTCGTAAGGGGGGGGGGCGGTGGTGGTGGCAAAGTGACCGTGGAAATGGTTCGAGGGGGGGGGGCAACTGGATCTTTGGCCAGCCAATGGCTGAGTGGCACCACCAATACGAATAAAACCGCCGTAACGAGCGCCGAGCCAGTCAACGAAACCAAACGCGAACGCCAGGACGTGAAATCGACGGCATGGCTCATTGGTCAGCCTCCTGATTGGCGGCAATGCTAACTGAAGGCGCGCCAGCCAAGGTTGCTTCGTCAATCACTTTAATGAGTGTTTCTGTGGTCACTGTGCGATCCGCAATGATCACCACTGGGCGCGGGGCCGCACGGTTAAGCCGACGGACGACCATTCCCAGTTCGGAGAGCGAAATCGTGCGTTCACCGTAATGAATTTGTCCCTGGTCGGTGACAGAGAGTAAAATGTTCTGTGGTTCCAGCTCTTGGGCGCTTCGTGATGTGGGCCGCTCAATCGGCACACCGGTTTCTTCGACGAAGACGGTCGTTACGACGAAGAAAATCAGCAGGATAAACACCATGTCAATAAGCGGTGACAGGTTGATGTCCGTGATAACGGGTGGGCGAACCCGCTGTTGACGCCGAGCACGCAAGCTCATGCTGCCTCCTTTCGCATCGGGCGTAGGCCAATGCTCTCAACGTGGGTGATCGCGGCGGCCCATTCATCACGGCGACGGCGCAGCGCGTAGAGTGCCATGTAGGCGGGAATGGCGATGATTAAGCCCGTCTGCGTACTGATAAGTGCCTCATAGAGGCCGGACGCTGCACCTTCGGCTAGCGGGCCGTGCTCCGTTGAAAGCCCCCGAAATGTCGCCAGTAAGCCTGTCACCGTCCCCAGAAGTCCGGTCAATGGAGCGGCGCTGGTCAAGATCGCCAGAAACGTCATTCGCCGGTCCAAACGCAGAAGCAGGCGGCGGCGGAGAACATCAAAAACGCGGGCACTGTCAGCTGGATTTGACTGGGCGAGCGCGTCTGATAATTCAACTGGCAGGTCAGCGCTGGACAATTGGTCTTCGGTCAAGGCAAGTAATCGACCCAGAGGCCAACGGCTCGCTTCGCGCCACAGTTCGAACGCCGCATAATAGATGGCCAGAGCGAGAACCGCTAGCACTATCATCAGCCAGCCACCTCGCTCCCAAACAGGCCAAACCTGCGCATCAAACCATGAGACCAGCTCAGGCATCGGCGGAATCCTTGGTTGAAGCGGCAGGCAGGCCATCAATAAAGCGAGTCGCGACGTTCTCCAAATCCGAGGTCAAGCTCTGCGCCTTGCGAGACAGCAGCGCGTGGACGATCAATGCTGGAATAGCCACCATCAGGCCAAGCTCGGTCGTGACCAGTGCCTCAGAAATACCGCCCGAAAGTGGTCGCGCGTCGCCGCTACCGTAAACGCCGATGAGTCGGAAAGTAGCAATCATCCCCGTCACAGTGCCTAACAAACCGAGTAGTGGTGAGACCGCGGCGGTCACCGCAAGCACAGCCAGCCCACGCTCCCAGTGCATTTGCCAGCGAATCACGTGCTCCAGCATGAGATCTTCGAGCACTTCCCTCGGTTGGCCGACTCGCTCCAAAGCCTCGGCGAGGAGAGATTTTGCCGGATCACGGAGCCGTGCAATCTGCTCTTTGGCTGCATCAATACGGCCATTGCTGAGGTCCTTGAATAAACTGTCCAACGCAGCATCTGATGGCATACGCACGATGCCAATCTCGACTACCTTGTAAATAAACACCGCCAAAGCTAGCACTGCCAGCGTGAGTATGGGCCAAACCCAAACACCGCCCGAGCGCAAATGATCGGCGATGTCTTCGTGCTCTTGAGTCAAGCGAAGAGCTCGACCATTACTGGCGTCGAGAGGCAGGGTTGCGGGTTGGCCAGCCATGGCGTGCTCAAGTTGCTCATGCTCACCTTCGTTGGTGAAAGGCGTCAGATGTGGGGATAGCCCCTCTTCATCAATGACAAAGCCGGATTCATTCGTCCATTCATTGGAGAAGTAAGCCATCGGCCCCCAAAGTAAAAACTGCCCACTGAGTAGCTCACCACTTGGCCCGACCGCTTCGCCAGGAATGACACGCCCAGCCAACGATTCCCGCAGACGTTCCATCCCATAGTCAACGAGATCACGCGCCTGCTCAGCAGTCAGGTCGCCAGCAGCGGAGGCATCACCAAAGCGTTTCTGGTAATCCGCCATTTCGATTGAATGAAGATTCGATTCGAGATAAATCCGATAGTCCACAAGTGCGGCCTGAAAAGCGCCATACTTCTGCTCCAACTCAGCCAACTGACGGCGGCGTTGCTCATAGTCAGCCCCTTGCTGGCCAGCGGTCAGCTTCAGCAGTTCCCATTGGCGACGCTTTTCACGGACGCTGGCTTCCAGCTCATTAAAGGTCTGAAGCAGCACAGCCTTCTCCTCGGCAATCGCCGTGCGTTCAGCACGGAGACGATCTAAAGAAAGCTTGAGATCAGCCTTCGCGGAGGCTGCCAAATCATCCGCCCCGGCAAAAAGCGGTGCGAGCAGGAGAAATAAAAGGAAAAACCACGGCCTCATGCTAGGAATAGTGAGTATCTGAAAATTCAATGGATGAAATTGATAAAAAGAGCGTGCTAGTCGACCGTTACTGGTGCCTCGAGATAGACGGATGGGCGCCGCCGCTCGGCAATAGCGATCATGTCTTCAGCCAACGGAGTAAGCTCTGGTGCTGAACGGCGAATCCAGCCCGTCGGTAACGGGTCTAGATAACCGCCACGTTTCCCATCCGCTGTTAGCCAATAGCCACCTCCAAGACCAAAATAAATCTCCCGCACTTCCCAACTTTTGCCGTCGGGCAATGTGTCGAGGCCGTAATGCACCGTCACCTGACCATTAAACTGGTCAGCTTGCATCAACAGTGTAATCCAAGCTGGAACACGCGTTAACCAAGCTTCGTTCGATGTCGCTTTCTTTTGCAACGCTGGCAGCTGATCAAGTTCCTCGGTTAGAGCTGTCGGCCAAGCATTGACTACGGGCCAAGCCGTTGTTTCCCAATCAGGCAAGATCGCCGCGAGCTGACCAATTTCGCCTTGGATGTTTGCCTCGCGATCCGCTAGGGCTTGTGTTTTCGCGGAAGAGTCGGCAATTGCCTTCTCCACTGCAGCCATCTGCTCATCAATTTGAGCAGACTCACGCTCAAGCAGCGCGATCATGTCTTCCAAGACCATCCGGTCTTCCCGCCAATTGGCCGCTTCGGTCGAAATTAGCTTCTCCGTCCGCACCCATTCCAGTAAGGCCGCATGGGCGTCAGGCTGCTTATTCTGCGCAAGCGACAAGCTAGTTCCCGCTAGGAGAAAGCCACAGAACGCACAGAGACGTATAGAGAAAAGCATCCCTGAATCTAAAGCCAGTGAACACACTCGGCGCAACGACGAAATAACATTGCTAAGGGAGCAAGGAGCCGCAGCATGGCGAAACATGCGGACTTTGCTCATCGTTTTATCGGCGCTATGTGGCCCAGCGCTGCTGGCGGAAAAAATGCCCTCTGTCGAGATCGACAGCGTGGTTTCCTATTATAAGCCCGAACAGGCTTTTAAGCGTATTGGAGAATACTTGGGTGGAGAGGAGCAAACTGGCCGTAAGATCATTCTGCGTACTCAGACCAGCCCGCGCAAAGGACTTTATTTTGTGGTGCGTATCACTGAATTTGCCGACGAACTGCCCGCTGGATGTTTTTTTGAGGTCGACCTACTGCGACCCGATAAAAAGCGACCTGTGACCAAGCGATTTGATCTGCCAGCCAATCCAAAATCCCACCGTGAAATCTGGTTGGGATTCACAGGAGACGATCAACCCGCCAATGACGAGCCACCAGTTGCTTGGCGTGTGCGCATGCTCGGGCCCGACGGGCAAGAGCTGTCCAGCTACCAGAGCTTCTTGTGGAGCAAGCCAGCGGATGATGAATCCGCCAGCACCGAGCAATAAAGTGAGCGCATGGGGCCAATGGCGGTCAGTCAAACCAGTAGTCCGCTGTCCAGATGACGTACTGGCCGAACTTCTTGATGGCGGCCAAGCCTTTCGCTGGAATCGTGTAGACGGCGTTTGGCGAGGCGTTTGGGGTAATTACATCGCCGAACTAACAAGCCAGAACGACGTTGTCCAATGGCGAGCACCTGTGTTGATCGAAGATCGCGTCAGCCGAGACATCAGCACCTATCTCGGGCCGGATGACGTCTTTGCAGATGCGTGGGACGCCCTACCCCACCGTAGCGATCCAGTCCTCAAAGCGGCAATGGGCCAATGGCCTGGCCTCCGATTACTACGCCAGCCTTTTGCTGAGGCCGTGCTCTGCTTTTTGTGCAGTTCGATGAAGCAGATCACACACATAAAGCAGATCTGCGAAACGCTGGCACTACGCTTTGGCGCAGAAATCATCCCCGGCGTACGCGCTTTGCCAAGCTGGAGCACATTGCACCGGGTAAGCGAGGGCGAGTTGCGGGCGGCAGGCTTGGGCTATCGTGCGCGATTCATACATGGAACCAGCCATTTTCTAGCTGGGCAACCAGGATGGCTCGATGTTGTCGAGGACCTGCCCTACCCCGAAGCTAAGCATCGCCTGATGCAGCTACCAGGAGTGGGTGCCAAAATTGCAGATTGCGCACTACTCTTTGGCGCGGGTAAGCTGGAGGCTTTTCCCGTGGACACCTGGATAGCACGCGTGATGACCGAACGCTACCGGTTGGAAGGCTGGAGCTTAGAGCAGATTGCCCACTTCGGTCGTGCCCACTATGGTCAGTATGCAGGCTTGGCGCAGCAGTATCTATTTTCCAGCGCCCGCCGAGCCTAGTGTATGATCAGATTTGGCGAGTTCTCCCCTCTAATCAGAGGAGAACATCACGTATTTGATCTTGGCTGCAGCACAGGCATTGAGGACTGCGATGGAGCGCTCATGCAAGGAATCCGGATCAGCAACAATGGTAACAGCTGTCCTCTGACCACCACGATCAGCGGCACCTTTGAGCTTCGAAAGCGTCGAGACAAGCTGTGGCATATCGATGCTCACCTGATTATCCATTGTTAACCCATTCAGGCGAACTTCACCACTAGGCAAAATGTCTACTGTGTTTTCATCCGGCGGGCTCGCGTCTGGGTCAGGTGGCGTCATCGCGGGCAACGTAATGCCGAGGTCGGACTCCTGCGTCAGGTCAGTCGTAACCATGAAGAAGGCCAGCAGGAGGAAGACCACATCGATCATCGGAGTGAGGTCGACGGAATCCTTGGTTTCAAGAAATGAGATCGTCTTGGCCATTATTTCTGCTGAAAGGTTGCGAAAATGACGTCGAGCACACCGTTTTCGGCGCACGTCTTCATTACGTCATTCACGAATTTATGGGGGACGCGGGAGTCGGCGCGGACAAAGACCTTGAAGCCAACAATTTCACTGTTGCCGATGCGAACACGGTCTCCGAGTTCACTCATATCGACCGGAATCATGCCCACATAGACATCTCCAGCTTCATTGATGGAGACTTCCATGCGGCGTCCAAGCTCTTCAGGAACAATGGACTTATCTGCCTCGGGAAGCTCAACTTCGATCTTTTGCGTGATTTCCGCGGCCACCACCATGAAGAAAACGATGAGCAGGAACACCACGTCGATCATCGGCGTGATGTCGAAGTCCTGGTCATCCATCTTGGGCGGGTGCGCTTTCATAGGCGTAAGGTGTCGCGTAGATTATTGACCGTGACGACGGAGGCCGCGGAGCATTTCGAAGAAGACATCGCCAACAAGCTTGGATACGCTGGATGCGATCTTACCGTATTTGTTCTTAAAGAAGAAAAAGAAGAACATGGCCGGAATCGCAACGATCAGACCCGATGCTGTAGTGATGAGCGCTTCGGAGATGTTCGAGGCCAGTCCTTGTGGATTACCCATCCCCTGCTGCTCAATCGACTTAAACGCTTTAACCATACCAGAAACCGTTCCCAACAGACCAACCATCGGGGAAAGTGTGGCGATCAGTGAAAGGTAGTTGATCATCACGAAAGGTCCAGCGAGCTCCTCTGTGGAAGACTCTTCCATGGCTTCCTTGATCGCTTCTGGGTCGAAGTTATCTGGGTCCACGCGGTCGAGACCGGAGTAAATGATGTTCGTAACTACCGATGGGTTTTCGTCGCAAATCTGACGAGCCTTGTCGAACTGCAGGTTGCCCATGACTGGCTTGATTTGCTCTACCAAGTCAGGGCGAAGGAATACCTTTTCGCGGATCATCATGAAGTTATAGATGACCAAGCCAAATGCGCTTGTGGATAGAAACAGCAGCGGATACATCGCGAGGCCGCCTGCTTTGAACATGCCTAGCACATTCATACCACCGTCGCCCGGTGTGGTCTCTGCGGCGGCTTCTTCTGCAGCCGCGTCAGTAGGCTCGGCGTCTTGCGCCCAGACGCTGGACGCGCCTGCGAACAGGGTCAGTCCCAGGGTTAGAAGGAGAATGGTTTTACGGATACTTTGCATTGCGATGATGTTGTTTAGATTTTTGCGAATGAGGGACTAAGCGCCGGGGGCTTCTTCTTTAGGAGCTGGTGGTGGCAGGCGCATCAGCCCACCCTCAGCTTCTTTAGCCCATTTGGATTCCGGGTAGAAAAGCACAATTTCATGATACACCTCCCGGGCAGTGTCGGGGAAGTCGAGATTCTCGTAACACAAGCCAGTGGTGTAAATAAGTTCGGGGGACCAGTTATAGCTAACATCTGTAGCGACCACACCTTTGGCGACTTCTTCCATCGCTGCAGTGTAGTTCAATGTTTCCAGCTCGATCTTGGCCTTGACGAGTTGCGCCAATGAATATGGACGATCTTCAGCCGTAAACTTACCGGCCTTTTCGACAAAAATACCTGCTAATTGATAACGCTCCAGCACCACATTGCAATAGGCACTCCAAAGGGTAGCCAACACTGCTTGTTCGGTGCCCTTGGTCTGTTGGAGACGGTCGTAAAGGAAGAGTGCTTCGTCGAGATTACCCTCTTCACGGAGGTCGTCGGCAAATTCCATAACAAGCTCCAGCATGATCGGATTATCCGAGTCCATCGGGATGCGATTTAGCAATTTAAGCGCATCTTGCTGCTGCCCCATCTCTACCAAACGTGCCACATAATGTAGTGCATGAAGACTGAAAATCGGTGGAGCTTTCTTAAGTGGAATGCGACGAAGCAGCTCCGAGATTTCTTCGTCGTTGCCCTTGCTGTTAACTAAAGCAAAGACATAGCGCTCGATGATCTCGTGGCTGTTAATGTTCTCCGGTGGAACTTCAAAGTACTGAACTAGCGGATAAACCATTGGGCGAAGGACTTCGATTGCTTCCGCATATTCGCCTTTGTTTATCTGTTTGTAGGCAACCCCGACAGAATCCGGGAACTGAATACTCAGCTTCAGGCCTTCAGTGTCGAGTGGCAGACCGACTTCACCAGGGCGATTTTCAAACTTGAGGATCAGGTCGCCGCGATCAACTCCAGTGAGATTAAGCACTTCCTGACTGGCAGGGTCCGTGCTCTGGTTAATCACCTTAACGGGTTTGTTACCGTATTTGCGGAAGTAATCTTCTGCGTTTGCGGCGAGAGCGCTGAGGGTAAGCAGGCAGGCAACTGTAAGAATGCGCTTCATTAGAGTGACTTCCGTTCTTGCTGAATAATGGGATATACTTCCGTGGTCTTGAACATGTCATTTTCCAAGAATTCATCGTATGTGCGGCGTGCATCTTCTTTATTGCCCATGGCTTGAAGGGTTCGGCCACTTTCTAAATATGCCTTGGAGGCCCAGTCAGTGTATGCTGAATAGCCAATATAGACACGTTCGTAACTGGCCAATGCGTGTTTTAGGTCTCCCTCTTCCGCATAGCTCTGTCCTGTCTTATAGAGTGCCTCGGCATGGGCGGGGCCACGCCAGTCACGAGTCGTGCTGACTTGGCGATATTTTTCACGGGCCGATGCGTTGTCACCCATTTTGCGTTTTACGTCTCCCTGACGCAAAACGGCGTCTACACCGTCCTCATGCATTGGGAATTCGCGCTCAGCACGCTCAAAATACTCTAAGGCCTGTTGATTGTTACCCGCTTCCATTTCCAAGTTGCCAAGGGCGACCAGTGCATTAAAGACTTGGTCAGAAGATGGATGGTCTTCCACGACCATCTCAAAGGCGGACCGGGCAGCAGTGGTATCGTATTGCTCGATTTGCTTACCGACCCACACAAGGCTAACTGGGCTGGCGTAGAAGAAATCGTCCTCGGTGAAAACACGGCCTGGATCAACCTTTACGCCCTGTTGAGCCAACGAATACTTAAGTCGAAGAGCCAACGTTTCCTCACCATCCTCACGCGCTTGTTTATAAAGACGGCTGAATGAGTCTTCCGGCGTCTCACTTGGAAATACTGTACTTAGTTCTTGGTATTTAGTTAACCAAGGTTGAATGCTTTCCTGATTTTTAACCAGCCCTTCACGGAAATTCTGATCGTATAGGGCTCGCTTAATTGGCTCTTCGATGAGTGGGTTCTGGCCAAGAAATGTAAAGACTGCCTGCCGATCATCTGCAATGAGTTTGCGGTAGCTTGCATCTGTATTGAGCTTCTGAAGCAATGCGAGATTCTGAGCAATACGCTCCTTGTTCAGGTAATAGCCTTCAGGGTATGCCTTTAGAATATCATCAAGGCCATAGGTATAAGGGTCGTCACCAAATTCGCTGATCGCCGCGAGGTATTCTTTGAGCATTAGCTGCGGCTGGTCATTTAGCTCATAGGCGCGGCCCAAATGGAAGATGGCACCAGTCAGCTCGCCGCGGTCCGCATATTTATCAATAAAGGTACCGTAGACTTGCGCCATTTTCTCGTAATCGCGATTGGTCTCAAGGAGAGCCCCCATGCGGAAATAAGCGTTTTGGATAAACTGAATACTGTCCGTGTATTCCTCAACTTTATTATAGTGGTTGAGCGCTGACTCCACGTTACCAGTGGCCGAATCAACTTCACCAAGAAAGAACTCCACCTCACCACGCTGACTATTTTCAGGGTATTGACGGATGTATGCGTTGAAGTCCCTCTTAGCGCCATCAAAGTCTTCAATACCCATGTAGCAGATGCCGCGACGATAAAGGGAATCTTCCGCATAGGTGCTGCTAGGGTAATCGAGGAGGATCTTATTATAGTTATCCCACGCCTCACCATACTCACTTTTGAGAATTTTCGCGAGACCAATCCAGTAATAGAGACCTGGCGTCATAGGCGAAGTCGGATATTTTTTGTCCCATGCCTCGAATTGGCGAATCATATCATCAAACTGACTGAGTTTGGTGTAGGTATCGCCCATTAAGAAGATAACTGATTTCGCGTAATCCGTGTTCGGACTCTGCTCGACAAAGGACTTAGCTAACTCGAAAAAGTCATAATACTCGCCGCGATTTTTATAATATTCCAACAGCTTGACGATGACGTCGTCGCGGTATTGCACATATTTGGAATTATCCAGATATTGCTCACCCAAGCTAATAACGGCATCGGGTTTATTGATCTTCGTTGCCCCAGTAAAGGCAGCATAAATGTAAGACTCGACGTTCGCGTTATCCGGGTACTCCTCAATAAGGTTCATGTAGGCGTAGAAGGACTCCCAGTCGCGATTCGTCATGAGGTAGTTCCGTGCAATACGGACCTGCAGCTCAGAAGTGTAAGATTTTAGATCCTCCAAACCCTTAATCTGAGCCTTAGTGTTGAAGATCTTGGTCTCCAGCTCAATGGCGCGTTCGTTGTCCTTATCCTTCACCGTTATGCGCAAGCGGTTAAGCTGGCCTTCAAGATCAGTAAGGCGTTCTTTCTGCCATTTAGTGATCTCCTCCACAGTCAGCACCATGCGATACATGAGCATCGCTTCAGTATAACGCTTCTCCTTGGCCAAACGATCACCGGCATCAATTAAAGCAACGTTGAGCTGCAAATTATAGCGTGCCTCGGACTCACCGACTAAAAATCGGAGATATTCGAGCGCGACGTCAAAATGACCTTCCTTAATATTCCCCTCAAGCAATGCCGCAGCAGCCATCGCCTTGTGCTCAGGATTGCGTGTTTCCTTGAGAAATACCGTAAACCAAGGCAACCCGCGCTTCCACTCACGCTTAATATAAAGCGCCTGGGTAAGCTTTTCCAGCACCTCCATCCGCTGCTCATAATTCATGCGCGCCTCCAGCGGTTGCTTCAACATCATCTCATACACGTCCGCTGCCTTTAGGAAGTCTTGAAGCCCACGGTAAGCATCCGCCTCATAAAGGTATCCCTTGATCGCGTTCTTGCCATTGGGAAATTCCCGTTGCATACGCTGCAGCCATTCGACAGCCTTAGTCAGCGATCCCTTGCTTGAAGTGTCTGAATACTCAACCAAATAGCTGATCGCCAAATAGAAGTAAACACTCTCCAGGTTGTCTTTTTGGTCACTGGCTTGGAACCGGGACACTAACTCCTCCATATAGGGGCGCGCACCAACAAAGTCCTTGTTGCCGACCATAGTGTCCGCCGTTTCTAGTAGGTTTGACAAAGTCAGGTTAGTCGCATCCTGCCCCCATGAAAGAGAGCCGAAACCGAGTAATAACCAGAAAAATGAAACCTGAGCAGATCGATGTAAAAATCTCCGCACGATTATTGTCTTAAATGGGGTGTTAACTTGAGGTGTTGAGGCCCTTGAAATGAGCCGAAGGTAAGAAGAACAAAGACTTGTCGGATAATGACAAGCTTTTTTCAAATTTAGATCAATTGATTTGGAATAATGTCACGAACGTCTAGATAGTTACTAAAGAACGCTTTTCGCGATTTCAGAAGTTTTCTAACTATCACTTCAATCGACTAATTCGCGCTAAACTAAACAAATTTCTGCAAGTAATGGTCAAACAACTACCAGTAGCCCTCTCCATTGCCACCAGCGATAGTGGCTGTGGAGCAGGTATCCAGGCTGATCTTCTGACATTTGCGGCCTGTAATGCCTATGGCATCACAGCGCTAGCGGCGCTCACCGCTCAAAACCCTGATGGCGTAACCGAAATTGAGGCCATGTCCCCAGGCTTCCTCCGTGCTCAGCTCGCTCAGCTCGCCGCCTATTATCCCATCAAGGCCGCCAAAACCGGGATGCTCTTTTCCTCTGAATTGATCGAAACCGCCGCTGCATTCATTGCCAAACAGCAAATAGCAGTGGTTGTTGACCCGGTCATGGTCGCCACCAGCGGCGCGCGCTTGCTCAAAGAAGGCGCCATCCATAGCCTGACAACGAAACTACTTCCGCTCGCCACTTTGATTACACCTAACCTTGACGAGGCAGCTGTGTTGCTCGGGCGACGGCCCAATTCCCCAGTCGAAATGCGGGCCTCTGCCCATGAACTCACTGCCCGCTTCGGCACCGCGACATTGCTAAAAGGCGGACATCTGCCAGGCGACGAATTACTGGACATATTGGCACTTACAAGTGGCAAACTGATTGAAATCGCCAGCCCACGCATTCCAGATGTCGATACCCACGGCAGCGGATGCACGCTTTCAGCTGCCATTACGGCTGAACTCGCAAAAGGGCGCGCATTAACGGATGCTGTCCAAACCGCACATGCCTATTTACGACGTGGCCTCGAACGGCCACTCCACGTGGCTGGCCGGGCGTTTATTCGACACTAAACCTAGCGTTTAGGCCGACTGCTACCCATGTCGAAGAAAATTAACGAAAATGCCACGTGATACGGATGTATCAATTGAATTTAATTTATTCACGGATTAGTATTTTCTTTGACATACCCAAAGCCATACGTTGACATGGCAAATGTTCCACCTACGGAATGTCATTGTTAATTATAAAAAGTTATTATTATGAAGAGTAATCTAAACAAAAAATCACGCAGTAAGCATGGTTTCACATTGGTTGAAATCATGATCGTTGTCGTGATCATCGGGCTGCTCGCAGCGATCGCGATCCCCGCGTTCCAGAAAGTGCGGCGGAATAGCCAAGCCACTACGCTCGGAGAAAATTTACAGTCCTTCCGCGACGGACTCTATTTGTATGATATGGAAGAAGGCTCTTTGCCTGCCACAATGGACGCAGACCTCCTCACTTGGATGCCAGAAGCGTGGGGCACCACCCCCCCCATCGAAGGTGCCTACGCCTATGCTGGCACCGGAAACAACGGCGCGATCACTTTCACTCCCGCAGGCGCACTGGATGCTGCCGTTGGCGAGCAGATTGACGATATGCTCGATGATGGCAACTCCGCCACCGGTATCGTGCGCTACGACGCCAACGCGATTACAGTTAACGTTTACGACCCCGACGCTTAAGCTGGCTTAGTAAGACTTAGCAAAAACAACGCGTTTCGGACTGGGGTTTCCTGTAAATGGGCAAACCCCAGTTTCGTTTTCGCCTTCAAGCGGAACGCAACGAATCGTGACCTTGTGCGCCTTGGCGAGCGCATCTTCTTCTTCCGCCGTGCCGCCCCAATGAGACATGGCAAACCCGCCGTGAATCTCTGGACGATCAGCATTCTGGGCGGTAAAGAAGTCAATAAACTCGTCCTTGCTGTCGATCTTGTGCGTGTGCTCCTCGCGGTGAGCCTTAGCGCGAGCCAATAGATTGTCCTGAATTGCGTTTAGACGCTCAACGGCAGTGGCGATAAATTCTGCCCGGCCAACACCCTTCTTTTCACCGGTGTCACGGCGGAAGGCAAAGACGCTATCCTGCGCCATATCCCGCGGCCCGACTTCAAGTATGATTGGCGCGCCCTTCTTGATCCATTCCCAGCGCTTGTCGCCGCCACGGATATCGCGCTTGTCAATCTCGACCTGTAGTGCGCGATTCGCGAAAAGTTGATTTTCCAGCTCGGCCTTGATTTTGGCGCAGTATTCAAGAATAGCACCCGGATCATCTGCCTTATGCAGCACGGGCAGAATGATGACCTGTTTCGGCGCAAGCTTTGGCGGCAGCACGAGGCCGTCGTCGTCAGAGTGCGTCATGATAATCCCACCAACCAAGCGAGTCGAAACGCCCCAAGATGTGGTCCACGCAAATTCCTGTTCGCCCTTTTCATTGAGGAACTTAATCCCGCAGCCCTTCGCAAAATTCTGCCCTAGGAAGTGGCTCGTGCCAGCCTGCAAGGCCTTACGATCCTGCATCATGGCCTCGATGGAATATGTGTGGTCAGCACCGGGGAAACGCTCACCCTCGGTCTTCTCGCCCTTAATAACGGGCATCGCCATCCAGTTTTCGGCAAAATCAGCGTACACTTCGAGCATCTTGCGCGTCTCCTCCATGGCCTCCTCCGAAGTGGCGTGGGCGGTGTGCCCCTCTTGCCAGAGAAATTCCGTAGTCCGCAAAAAGAGGCGTGTGCGCATTTCCCAACGGACAACGTTGGCCCATTGGTTGATGAGGATAGGCAGGTCGCGATAGCTCTGCACCCAATTCGCGTAACTCGCGCCAATGATCGTCTCCGAGGTCGGGCGGACAATCAACGGCTCTTCGAGTGGTGAATCCGGCTTCAACCCGCCCTGCCCGTCATCGACGAGCCGCGAATGCGTGACCACGGCGCACTCCTTGGCAAAGCCTTCTACGTGCTTGGCTTCGCGCTCAAGAAAGCTCTTGGGAATGAACAACGGGAAGTACGCGTTCACGTGCCCCGTCGCCTTAAACATGTCGTCGAGTGCGCGCTGTATGTTTTCCCATAGGGTGTAGCCCCAGGGTTTAATCACCATGCAACCGCGCACGGACGAGTTCTCCGCCATGTCGGCGGCTTTGATCACTTGCTGATACCACTCAGGGTAGTCGTCGGCCCGAGTCGGAGTAATGGCTGTTTTCGCGTTGCCCATAATGAAAACGCGAGCAAATGCGAAATCTCGCAGCTTGCAATCGTCAAAAACAGGAAAATAAGAAGAACCGATTTATCTGATGTATCTCAAATCCCTGATAAACAGTGGCTGAGATGATTAATCATAAAAAACATCTTTTTACAGGAACTCTTTAAAGAGACCCGTGTCATGTTAACAAGGAAGTGTTATTATTTTGTTAGGTCCCGAGAGGGACGTTTTGGGGTAGAAACTAGCGCCGTCCTTTCCATCAGGAAAGGACGGCCATTTTTTTTCTCTCCTCAAATCATCTCGAAACACCGGTTTCACAGGGCGAACAGCCTAGTTCTCAATCCTATAGAACGTATGCCAATTATTCTGTAATTTTAATGAGGATAAAAATATCCTCAGAGATATAAGCCTAACTCTGCCGCTGGCATGATGACTGGTGGGCAGGTCAATTTCTTTGAGAATATGACATCTTCGCTTTTTGACATTTATAGTATGTTTTGGTCGAATAAATATAATGATTCTGGACATAGCAATCTAGCAGAATTCCTCGATATGCACAGACGTCACAGTAACCCATCGCTACGAGTTACTTGAGAAAATGTCGTCTCCACCATCGACAATATGCTTTAGGCATCGAGCAATCCGTTAGTAAGATATTGAATGCATTTAGATGGCCATATCCATATCGTCGGCCTCTGCGCCTACGTGAGAAAATCCCGCACCGTGCAAGCGGTCTCTCCCGTGATTGAAAATTTCCACATTCCCTCGTTGGCAAACGGCCCTGCCCTGCCTTTACTGTGGCGATGGAATTGCAATCCACTACTGGCCGAGGCTTTCAAGGCACGCTGCACGTAACGATTACGGCGGAGCAATTTCCCGCGATCACGCGGCATTGCCTGGGCGACCCCGAATTCCAGCAGCTCATTGCTGATAACCTCGAACGTGTCGTGGAAGAATACCTGAACGCGGCCGAAATCCAAGTAGCAGCCACCAAGGACTAATCTTATGCCCCGTAAATACTGGCTAATGAAAACCGAACCGGACGTATTTTCGTTCGACGACTTAAAAGACCGCCCACACCAGACGGAACCCTGGGATGGCATTCGCAACTATCAGGCGCGCAACTATATGCGCGATGAAATGAAGATCGGCGACCGCATCCTCTTCTACCATTCCCGCTGCGATCCACCCGGCATTGTTGGCGTGGCTGAGGTTGTCGGTGAAGCCGTTCCCGACCCATCAGCCTGGGACCCGAAAAGTAATTACTACGACGAAAAAGCTTCGCCCGAAAACCCGCGCTGGTGCATGGTTTCCGTGCGCTATTTTGAGACATTTCCGCGGCTGGTCAGCCTGGAAGAGCTCAAGGCCGATCCCAAGCTTTCCGAAATGCGCGTTGTTCAACGCGGTAACCGCCTCTCCATCATGCCCGTAACGAAGGAGGAGTTTGATTACGTCATTAAAATGTCCCGCAAATCGTGAACCGCCCAACCTTTCTTGCCCCAAACGCCATTGCGCCTGCTCAGGAGTTGCTCGATTCATTTCTGGATGCGCAACTGAAACAAGGCGTGCCCTTCGAACCCGGTCAATTCATCCAGTTGGCTTGGATGTGGCTTAAAGTTGGCGGCTCTCAGGAAGCACCCGTCATCATGGCTCCGATCATCGGCATTGCGCCCATGACGTTTGCCCCGGACTGCTCCGATGCACTGAACCTTATCTTCCTTCAACGATACGTCTGCGACAGCTTTCAGGCGGGTTTCCAGATCTGCGATGCCCGTCAGAGCATCATCGTGATGAAGGACATCGAGAATTGCAAAGAACTGCACATGGCACGCGCTCCCAATGAGTCACCTCACGCCTCGGGATGGTTCCTCGGGGCCGCAGACAGTGCGCTGGACGCCGAAAAACCGGACAGCTTGGAACTCAAGAGCCTGTGGGACGTTGCCTGCCTTTTCCCGCAAATCCTCGACTTCTTCCTGCTGCCGGATGGCTGGCAGGTCGTGTTTAAAGACAGACCCATCGTTTTGCACGACTACGAGCCCGCAAACGCCGTCCCTGAGTCCTATTTTGCCCGTAAGTACCTCGCCTAATCGAGAGGGGCGGCATTTGAATCCGGTCGAAATCTGTCGAAACACGGTTTTTGAAACGGCGTTATCAGATTCAAGACTGATACTTTAATGCCCGTTTTCAGCTCAGTTGAGCCTCAAAAAGAGCATTAAAGTATCAGTTTTGCCCCTTCCCCCCCCTAAAGGGTGAGTAGAAGACTGAACCAAGTTGACGCACCCTTAATGCTCGGGTGCTTCGTTAATGCTCGGGTGCTTCGTCAATATTCGTCGGCGCGAGTGAGTCCTCAGGTTCGCGGACGGAGTCAATCAGGGCTTGAATGTGCGGGCCAGGTCGCTCGCAGAAAGGTGCTAATCCGAGCGCCACCGCGAAGTTGATCAGCATCCCGATGCAGCCAATCGCCTCAGGCTTGATTCCCTTTTCGGTTAGGCCAAATAGCGTCCATTCCGGCATGCCGAAGTAGACTGTGCCAATGATGTAGAACAGCGTCACGCCTAGCCCTGAGAGCATCCCAAAGACCGCTGGAGTCGTACCCACGCGTCGATTGAAGATGCCCAGAATGATGATTGGGAAGAAGCTCGCCGCCGCCAAACCAAAGGCAAAAGCAACCACCTTGGCCACAAATCCGGGCGGATAAATCCCAAAGATACCGGCCACCACAACCGCCAATCCAATAATGCCTCGACCGATCGCTAAACGTTGTTTATCAGAGGCTTTCGGGTTCAGAATACGGTAATAAAGATCATGCGCGACCGAGGACGAAATCACGAGTAACAGACCACTAGCCGTGGACAACGCTGCCGCCAACCCCCCCGCGGCCACAAAGGCAATGATCCAGTTCGACAAGCTCGCCATCTCAGGCGTCGCCAGCACAATAATATCTTTATCCGGCCCACTCAGGCCCTTGTCGCGAAGAATAGTGCGGCCGTCCATGCCCTTAGGCGTAGCGGTGTCCTTGGTGTCGAGCCACAACTGATGCTGCTGCACAATCGAGCCGAAGTCATCCGCACTCAGGGTGCCTTGGCGGAAGATTTCATTGTCGGCGTTGTTGGAGAAATGGAGCTTACCGTCGCCCCCATCGAGCCAGAGAATGAGGCCGGTTTTCTTCCAGTTATTGAACCACTCAGGGATCTCTTCCTGGCTCGCGCCATTGAGCGTATTGATCATGTAGTAGCGCGCAAAGCCAGCCAATGCCGGGGCGGTCAGGTAGAGGCCAGAGATGAAAAGTAACGCCCAGAATGCGCTCCAACGCGCTGCCGCCGGCGACTTAACCGTGTAGAAGCGCACGATAACATGGGGGAGGCCTGCCGTGCCAGCCATCAACGCCAGAGTCACCATGAAGACGTTGAGCTTGTCCCATCCACCTTGGAAGGGCTCAGTATAGCTTGTGAAACCCAGCTCCTTGTGGATGCCATCTAGCTTATCAAGGAGCATCATGCCCGAGCCGACAATTTCCGAGCCCAAGCCAACTTGAGGGATCGCACTGCCGGTCAACTGGATCGAGATCGCAATCGATGGGACAAGAAAGGCCGTGATCAGCACCCAGAACTGCGCGACCTGTGTCCAGGTGATCCCCTTCATTCCGCCAAGGGTCGAATAGATAAAGACAATCACCATGCCGATAATCACACCGACGTTAACGTCAACTTCCAGAAAACGGCTAAAAACCACGCCCACACCGCGCATCTGTCCGGCAACATAGGTAAAGCTGACAAATAACGCGCAAACCACTGCTACCACACGAGCAGGATTGGCGAGGATGCGCTGAATCACAGTATTTTGAGCGCCTTGGGAGCGCTTCGTGCCGAAACGGTCGCCCACAAAGTCAGGCACCGTGTAATGACCGAATTTGCGCAAATACGGCGCGATGAGCAGCGCTAGTAGCACGTAGCCACCGGTCCAACCCATTAGGTATACTCCGCCCGAATAGCCCATGGTGGAGATCAGGCCTGCCATCGAGATAAACGAAGCGGCGGACATCCAGTCGGCGGCGGTCGCCATGCCGTTGGCAGCAGCGGGGACGCCCTGCCCTGCTACATAAAAACCCTTGGTGTCGGCTACGCGCGCCCACCAGGCGATCCCTAGATACAGGGTGAAACTCAGGCCGACGAAAAGATAGGTCCAGGCTAGAACACTCACGCTGACGGCCCTTCCTGGTTAAACTGTTGCATCTCGCGCTTGTGCTTGCTGTCCAGACGATTCATCAGGATGGCATAAACGAGGATCAGAACGACAAAAACCATGACCGAGCCTTGTTGCGCAAACCAGAACCCGAGGGGGTAACCCGAACCGAACAGGTGGACGTCGTGCAACTTGTCCGCAAATAGAATTCCGGCTCCAAAGCTCACCGCCGCCCAAATGGACAGCAGGCTGATCGTTATCGTTAAATTGGACCGCCAATATCGGCTAACCAATGCTTCTTTAGTAGGGGCGTCTTGAGGCACGCGCGCTGTTATCAGGTGATAGCGCGTCTAGCGCAAGCAATATTTATTAAGGCAAGGAGTGATACTTATATTTTGCAGACATTTAGAGCGTCACCGAGTAAATGCATACACGAACACATTCACACCGAGTTGGGTGTAAAAGCGGTGTGCGTAGTCACTGATCTCAGGCGTGTAGTAGTAGCGGAATACTCGCCAGTCCCCACCAGGCTCCTGCACCCAAGCGGGCATGGCCTCTTCTTGCGTGTAAATAACGTCTTGGCGACCATCCTCCCGCACAACCTCGAAACGCGTGCCAGTGTAGGCAGCTTCGGAGAGACGTTCAGAGAGCCCCTCCGCTCCCTCCCGAATACGAAAGCCGATGAACGTAGTCCATTGATCGAGTTCATTCTGACCCCATCCCATGGCAAGTATTGGCATGCACAGCACAGCGAGGCGATCATTGACCATCAAGCCCATCGCGGAATACGTCCCTTGTGGCCACTTCTCGTTGACCACGAAATCACGCACCGTCTCTGGCAACACCGCTGCATCAGGTAGGCCAGCGTGAAAGGCGCGAAAGAGTGAGTGATCACGCGGCAAAGCACGAAAGCGATCCCCAGGATACATATCCCGGAAAACAGCTTCGACCTCTGGACTCACACGCCATTCAGCAAAACTATGGCTTTGACTATAGGCTGGGTTCGACTCGCGAAGGAAGTCTGCGTTGATACCAGCATCAATGTAGAGAAAACCGCCGCGGTCGAGGAAGCCCTTCAAGTTTTTCTTCTCCGCATCAGTTAGCTCCCAATCCTTACGGTCACCAAAATTAACGTAGCAAACTGGGTGCTCCAGTAACTTTGGATCGTCAAAGCCCTCGATAAAGACGGGGTCCAGATCAATGTCGAAACTGGTCGAATCGTTGATTGTCTCAATGAGGGTCGGCAGCGCGTCTGGGTAGTTACGCTGTAGAATCGGCCCCTGCACAAGCTGGGTAACCGAGAATCCTGACAACTGTGGCACCTTCACCGTGGCAAAAAGCGGAGCGGCCAAGGAAACGACTAGAGCGAAAAATAGGGTGCGAGAAATGCGCATGAACTAAGATGAGTAAACTATAACTAGCGCGACTGAACGCGACTTTTTTTTGAAATCATGGCATTTATGACAGCACTGCCGCCCGGATGTCTCCAAACGTTTTTGCTCAGATCTGGCTACTGAATCTCAAGCGAAAACGGCAAGCGGGCATAGACATTCCGCGGGTCGTTAAACGAACGCAGCGACGCAAGATCACGCTGGAGACGACGCACGGTCGCGGAAACAAGATCGTCGCTTGGCGCTTTGACGACAGGCGCAGCCCCTGGAGCCTGCTGCATTACTTCCACAATCGATTCCGCCAACGTGCGTGGCTCGGGCATTTGGGTAACCATCCAATCATCCTGCACTCCGGCGGCTGTGACCGCGAATTTTATCGCGTCAGTGAGCCCACCGATTTGATCGACGAGACCAACCTTCAAGGCATCTGCACCGCTCCAAACACGCCCCTGAGCGATCGTTTGCACCTCCTCCAGTGGCAGGCCGCGGCCTTCTGCCACTTTGTTGATGAACTCGTCGTAGATGTGGTCAGTGAATTGCTGGATCAGTGCCATTTCACTTTCAGTTTTTGGCCGAGAAACCGTGAACAAATCGGCGTATTGGCTGGTTTTTACCCCATCAAAGGTCACACCATGCTCATTCGCCAACTCCTTTAAATTAGGCACGAGTCCGAAGACGCCAATTGAGCCGGTAATGGTCGCTGGATCGGCGAAAATCTGGTCGGAATAAACTGAGATCCAATAACCGCCGCTTGCCGCCATAGAACCCATGGAGACGACGACAGGCTTCTCCTTGCGCGCTTCGCGGACTTCACGCTGGATCAGCTCAGAAGCGACTGCGCTGCCTCCCGGGCTATTCACACGCAATACGATCGCGGCGACATCGTCATCTAAACGCAGTTGGCGAATCCAGCGTGACAGGCGATCTCCGCCGATTTGGTCTGAATACCCTTCGCCATCGACAATTTCGCCTTCGGCGTAAATAACTGCAATTTGCGGGCTAGAGGGCCAAATGGGTGCACCTTCAGCCCGAAATCCATGACGTCTTATGTAGTCGCTTAGGGCGATTTGGCGGAAGGAATTCAGCTCTTCATCAACCTCATATTTCTCTTTCAGCTCCTCGATGACTTGGTCGAAATAAGCAACCTGATCCACCAACCCGATTTCCTTCGCTTTGGCCCCGATGAAAAAGCCTTGTTCATTGCTTTGCTGAAGTAGTTCAGAACGGCTGGCACCACGAGCTGAGGCAATATCGGTGATAATCTCTTGCCAGAGGTCCTCGATGAGCGCGGTCAATTGCTCGCGATCCGCCGGGCTCATGGCGTTGCCCGTAAACATCTCCACCGCTGACTTGTATTTGCCAACTTTAGTGGCCTGAACGCCGATACCATATTTCTTAAATGCATCGCCCAAATAGATGCCCTCTGCGGCAATTCCATTAAGGCTAATCAGGCCGAAGGGGTTCATGTAAACTCGGTCGGCGATGGACATTAGGTAATAGTCCTTCATGCTGGGATCAACCATATAGGCATAAATCGGCTTACCAGATTTCTTAAATTTTTCCAGCGCCTCGCGCACCTCTGAAATCACTGCCAGCCCCGAACCATGACCCACCGGCAATAGGGTGCCGTGGATAAATATCGCGTCAATCCGATCATCATTCTCCGCCTGTTCCAGCGCATCAATCAGCTCCAGTAGGTAGTAATTGGGGATGTGGCTACCATCAATTGCTTGGTTAATGGCCTCATTGAGCGTTTCTTGCTTCGGGGCATCACTGATATTGGCCCAAAGCTCCACAACAAGCACCGTGTGATCCTCAATATCCACTGGTTGCGAAGAGCCGCCTATCATGACCATCACGAGGAAAGCCAGCCCGCCCAGTATCAGCGTTGAGACGATAATCGACTGTGCAACCAAGTTGCCGAGGACTATTTTAAAAAATTCTTTCATAATGAGTTTACTGATAAGTATGACCTCAGAATCAATTTGGCAACTCCCTTGGCTACGTTTCTGTATCGCTAAGATTACCGATTGATTGCTGGGCGCAGATCCTGCTAATGTCGGACAAATGAAGAACCCAGAGCTGCCTACTAACGAACTAACCACCAACCGCAAAGCACTGCTGGTTAATCTAGACCAGGATGTCTATGGAACCTTTGCCGAGATCGGTGCCGGGCAGGAGGTGGCCCGCCATTTCTTCAAGGTAGGTGGCGCTGCAGGTACTATTGCAAAAAGTATGTCGGCCTACGACATGAAATTTAGCGACTCGATTTACGGTAAGGCCGCGCGTTACGTTTCTCGCGAGCGCCTGGTCCAAATGCTTGATCACGAGTATGATCTACTCCTTCAGCGACTGGGCGAGACGAGAGGCAAAGAAACCACGTTTTTCGTCTATTCCAACACCGTAGCCACCGCAAGTTTCACCAATAACAAGCCGGGGCACGGCTGGATGGGTATGCGTTTCCAAATCGAGCCCGGTGGCCCGCCCCACGACATCCTCGTCCACGCCCGCATGCTTGAAAAGACCGCCCAGCTCCAACAGGAGGCCATGGGCATCTTTGGCGTCAATTTCATTTGGGCTGCGCTCGTTTACCACAACGATCTAGACCGCTTCATCCCTTCCCTGCTCGATCATCTCGAAGACGAACGCATCGAGGTTGATATGCTTGAGTTTATTGGGCCACACTTTGAGCAGATCGAAAACCGTATTGTCGGGCTCAAACTCGTAGAAAACGGCCTGACCAATGCCGTGCTTTTCAATACCGAAGGCGGCTTCATGCTACCAATGGAGGCGTTCTACAAAAAAGCTATCCTCGCTGAACGCGGCTCTTTTCGCCCCGTAACACACGTCAATGTGGACATGATTACCTGCGCTGGTTCTCAGTTTGTTCAAGAAGAAGCCGTTATGGACGAAAGCGTGATGCCACTCTTCGAAATCACAATGAAGAACCTGTTGGCCGGCGGTCACGACATTGATTACAAGGACTTCCTCGCCCGGGTTGATACCATCAATACGCTAGGCTACCCCGTGCTCGTTTCCAACTACCAAGAGTATTATCGCCTGTCAGCTTATTTCCGTCGATACACCGATCGCATGGTCGGCCTTGTGCTTGGAATCAACCACCTGCAAGCCATCTTTAACGAGGAATATTATCAACACCTTGATGGTGGCATTCTGGAGTCCTTTGGCCGCTTGTTTAAGGAAAAGGTCAAGCTTTTCGTCTACCCGATGAAGGGCACAGGCTATCACGCTTATCTGGCAGGCAGTGGCGATAAATTACGCGAAACGTCGGCAGGCTTTGAGAGTAAAATGCTTATCACTGCTGACAACCTGCGCGTCAAGAATCACCTACGCCACCTCTACGCCTACCTGCTGGAAAACCATTATCTAGTCCCCGTTCTCGGCGCGAATCCGGACATCCTCGACATTTTCTCGCGCGACATCATTCGCCAGATTCTCGATGGAGAAGACAATTGGGAAAAGGCCGTCCCCGAGCCAGTGGCCAAAAAGATTAAGGAAGACGGTCTTTGGGGAACGAAGACGATTGCTGCTCCAGCAGAATAGCCAAAAAAAATCAACGAGCGTTATCAGCGCAAACATTCGTTGAATAGGTTAACTGAAACCACCGATATTCATACGGGAAAATCAAATGCGGATATGCAATTCTCGCCTCCGCGAGATCACTGATTCTACCAACTTATAGCGATTCGCGGTTTCCTCTATCCTAACTCCGTTTTGTATGTACCAACAGGCTTCTTTCCTTCGATTACTCACTGGGTTCATTCTGCTTACAGGATGCACCGCTTCTGCCAGTAGCAACCTCATCATCAATGGAGCGATGACGGATTGGGATGCGGAGATGCCGACCGCGTGGACGAGCCAAATCACTCAGAAACTTGAAAAAGTAAAGGGCCCCACTCCAGAAAACCAAGCGCTACAGGTCGAAGTCAGCACTGCATATCCTTTGGAGCATGGGAGCATTTCTCAAGCATTCGCCATCAAGCCGCAGACTCGCTACCGTATCTCGGGGCAAATTAAGGGCACCCCTGGCATGGGCTACCTTCAGATTGCCCTCCAAAAAGACAGCGAACCGTTCTCTCGTTTGCAATCCAAACGCAACGCGGGAGACGACTGGACGCCAATCGAACTGACATTCCATACCGCAGACTGCAATAGCGCGGAGGCAATCCTGCGGTGGGAGCAAGAAACGGATTATCTCGGTAAGCGAGTTGCATTTGCCGATCTCACCGTCGAAGAGCTCGGGCCACTTGTTTATGAGGGTGAGGAAGTCGCTCCGAGAGCCGTAGCCACATTTAACTCGATCGGTCTTTATTGGAAGCCGAATGGCGGCACCGCCACGCGCAGCGTCTCCGTAAACTATCGTAAAAAAGGCACTGACACTTGGGCTGAGGCAATGCCGCTCTGGTTCGACAGCAACGAGCATCCCGAGGAGGAAGCTGAACACACAGCCGAGTACCGGGGAAGTATCGTTTATCTCGATTCCGGCACGGAGTATGAGATCAAGCTCGCTCTTGAAAATGGGCCAACGCGCGTCATTACCGCGACAACTCGATCTGACGACTTTAAGATCATTCGAAAGGTCACACTACCAACTACTTATACAAAGAAATATGAGATATTTGAAGGAGGCAGCGCCGAGGAGGGTTATGTGCTCTACGAGCCTGCCGAAGGAGCCAAAGCCGTTTGGGATGGTGGCGGTCTCATTGAGCAGAATCTGGAAATCAAGGCCTCCTATGTTATTGTTCGCGGTCTCACCCTCACCAACGCTCGAACAAACGGTATCTACCTGGATAATGTGCGCGATGTGATCATCGACAACTGCGACATTAGCGGATGGGGGGAAACTCGCGCCAATGGACAGGCTGACAACTTGAATGCGGCCATTTATTCACGTTCGCCTATGATCGAGCGGATTGTGATCCAAAATTGTGATCTTCATCACCCGAGAAGCGACAGTAACTCTTGGAATCAAGAGCGCCCTGGCACAAAGAGCAAACACCCGCAGGGGCCACAGGGCATCGTATTCTACGGAGGAAAAGGCGGACACGTGATTCGGAACAACCGCATCTACTCGGACATGGAGCACATGTTCAACGACGGTATGGGCGAGGTCCATAACTTCAGCTATAAGGGGTTTCCCGTTTGTGACAGCGACATCTACGACAACTTCATTTCCCACTGCTGGGACGACGCCCTCGAAATCGAAGGCGCAGACATGAATGTCCGGGTCTGGAACAACTACATAGACATGACCTACGGAGCCATCGGTGCCGCGGTCCCCACGCTCGGCCCCGTCTATTTCTTCCGCAATGTTTATGCCGTATCTCGCAAGCATGAAGGGACCTCGGCTAATGACTTAACGGGCCACTATCTCGTGAAAATCGGCAACGAAAACGCTCAACTGTCGAGGGGGAAGATGTACATCTTTCACAATACGTCCCTCCAGCCTGCTCCATTTGACGGCTCAAATATGCCAAGCAGTGGCGCTCAAGCAGGCATCGCCTACACCTCCCCCAAAAAGAAACAGGAGAACATCACTTCACGAAACAACATTTTCCATATGCGCCGCCCGACGAATTGGTCCATTAAGAATCCTCAGAAAACAACCAGTAACGATTTTGATTACGATTTGTATGACGGCAGAACGGCGTTCAAGGATGGCTCGGAGGCGAATGGAGTAGAAGCATCCCCACAATTCGTGTATGCGCCAGATGGACGCCTGTGGCTATCCCCTGGCACACCAGGCCATGACGCCGGTGAGCGTCTGCCAAATTTCAACGACCGCTTTGTTGGAAGTGCCCCAGATATGGGAGCGATTGAGCAAGGCAGCCCAGAGCCAAAACCAGCCACTTGGCCAAAATTCCCGGCTCCTGTTTCATCTAATTAGGGTAATGACCTTGCGGCAAGAATTAGGGAAAAATTAGAAAAAAGTGCCTCGGTGGTTGTCAGGATATTGGTTTAAGTTAGACTAATCCTTCCTAACATTTTACCTGAACAGGCCCTAATTGAATCTTAGAAACCCGCTCCCTGATACTGTCATGCCAACCGCACATGAATCATTTCTAGACGGCGTCGAAACGCCACTGACCGTTAACCTCCGTGAGGGCGATCCTAACGCCAAACGTGAAGAAATTCGGCGCTATTTCCATCAGACATTCGACATCTATGAGAAGTTGTTCGAGCCGATGAAAGGCCAAGAGGCGTTTGTCGCTCGAGCTGACCCACTGCGCCATCCGCTGATTTTTTATTACGGCCACACTGCCGTCTTTTTCGTCAACAAACTCATCTTGGGTAAATTCCTGAAAAACCGGCTGGATCCGCATCTCGAATCACTGTGCGCCATCGGGGTTGACGAAATGAGCTGGGACGACCTCAACGGCGCTCATTACCAATGGCCCGACCACAACGTAATCAAGACCTATCGTGACCGTGTTCGCAATGCAATCGACCGGTTGATTGATGAGACGCCACTCGAACTGCCCGTGCAATGGAATAGCCTCTACTGGATCATCATGATGGGCATTGAGCATGAGCGCATTCACTTAGAGACCTCGTCCGTATTGATTCGCCAGTTGCCATTGGAATTAGTCGAACCCGAACACCCCGCTTGGGCCGTTTGTGAAAATGATGCCCCCCCCCCCTCCAATGAGCTTTTAACCGTTCCCCCAGGCACCGTAGTCCAAGGCAAAAAACAACCCAGTGAATTCTATGGTTGGGACAATGAATACGGTCACTACGAAGCCGAAGTAGGCGAATTCAAGGCCGCAAAATATTTGGTAAGCAATGCCGAGTTCCGCACTTTTGTGGACGATGGAGGCTATACTAAGGAGCAATTCTGGACCGAAGAAGGTTGGAGTTGGGCACAATATGACGCCCATGGCATGCCCCGTTTCTGGCGACTGCGTAAAGATGGCTCATATGGGCTACGCACCATGCTCAAAGAAATTGACATGCCTTGGTCCTGGCCGGCAGAAGTCAATTACCTTGAGGCCAAGGCTTACTGTAATTGGCTCGGTTCCAAGACCAATAGCTCCATCCGCTTACCCAGCGAAGAAGAGTGGTATCGTTTGCTCGACTTCACGGGCGCGCCCGATGTCAATGGCTGGCAAGATGGTGCACCGGGCAATATCAATCTGGAAGTCTGCGCATCGGCGACACCTGTCAATCGATACGCATTCGGTCAGGGGTTCTACGACATTCTCGGTAATGTCTGGCAGCATACTGAGACACCCATTGCGGGCTTTTCAGGCTTTGGTGTCCACCCGCTTTACGACGATTTTTCCACGCCCACCTTCGATACCAAGCACAACTTGATTAAGGGTGGCTCTTGGATTTCCACCGGCAACGAAACTCTCCGTGACAGTCGTTACGCCTTTCGTCGTCACTTTTATCAGCATGCTGGCTTTCGCTATATCGAAAGCGAACTGGACGTTGCAATTAAGGATGATCGCTATGAGACCGACCCTTTCGTCACCTTGCATTGTGAAGCGCACTACGGCCCCGAGGCATTCGGTGTTGAAAATTACTCGGAAAAAATTGCCCAAATTTGCCTCGATCGGATGACCAAAAGTCAGCGAGGTAAAGCACTAGACATTGGCTGCAAAGTGGGCCGGACAAGCTTTGAGCTCGCAGCAGGCTTCAATCAGGTTCTCGGACTTGATCCAACTGCACGCACCATTCGCATAGGCGTTGAAATGATCGACAAGGGCTACACCCAATGGGAAGCCCCATCCGAGGGCGAGATCGTCAATTTCCGTCAGGCCTACCTAAAGGATATAGGTCTAGACCGTTCCCGCAGCAAAGTCGAATTCATGCAGGCAGACCTGTCGAACATGAAGGACCTTTACCGAGGATACGACCTAATCCTCATCAACTGCATTCTGGAGCACTCCTATCACCCGGCAAAATTCTTGGAAACGGTGCACGAACGTCTGAATGACGACGGCTTGCTCGTTATTGCGTCAACAAATGACTGGTCGACAGAGCATACGCAACGAGAAGATTGGCTAGGCGGGTTCAAGGATCGCACGGGCGAAAATCAATCGACGATTGATGGTATACAACTAGCGCTGAGTGAAAAGTTTGTTCAAGCCGAACCTGCGGTCGATATCCCGCAAATCATTCGCCACAACAGTCGCAGCTATGAACACAATCTAGTGCAGGTAAGTTTCTGGCGAAAAGCGTAACATGACTCCATAGGCAGTTTTCGTATTGCCCGCCATGTTGACGAGAACAGCATGATGGGCAACTCAGGTCAGCTCATAACTACGCAAGTCCAGTCACTCCGCCGCAGTTGCCAGCACTGCGGAACACCGTTTACGTCGCGAAACAATGACGTGGCATTTTGCTGTATGGGTTGCGAAAGCGTATATCAGCTTATTCGCGACCAAGGCTTCGACGAATATTATGCGCGTAAGTCCGGCGTCACCGATCCAATACTCGAAGCGCCTTTTACCGAGCTGAATTGGCAATGGCTACACGAGCTTGTCATTCAGGCTGAAACCATGCCGAGTGAGAACGCATCTGCGGAGTTCTCTGTTTCTGGGTTATCCTGCAACGGTTGCTCTTGGCTCGCACAGCAAGTCATTACTCGCCAATCAGGAATTCTCGACAGCAAAATACACGGTGCACCGAGCCATATAGAACTGACATGGTTGAGGGGCACTGACCTCGTAAAGTTAGCCATGGAACTTCAACGTTTTGGTTTCCTGCTCCACCCCCTCGATGCCCCCCCCCGGCCAGCACGCACACCACTGATATTCGGCGCAGTCTTTGTAGGCAGTGCCCTGCTCTTTCAATTGCCACGTTTTCTGGGCGCTACTGACGGGTTTGCTTTCGCGCGAATATTCGACCTTATGAGTACCCTACTGGGCGGACTCGCAGTATTAATGGCCAGCCACTTTATCGTCCGATGGCAAGCCTACCAACAACAGCTCAAGTCTTAAGAAAGGGATCAACGATTCGTTTCTCGTCTTCGTCCTCATGTCGTCGATAATTATGGCGCGCAATCAGGAAAGCTTCACCCGCCGCGCCAAAAAGAAAGAGTAAGTCATCTGGTTCCTCAAGGAGGTTATGATAAAAGGCAGCAACGCCCTCTAGCCAAGAATTCGGCTGTAGGACGAGTATCGCTAGTGGTTCGTTTAACTCGACTGACGTCGCAAGAATTTCGCTGAATATTGCCCCAATGGAGACACTGAAAAATGCGCACAACGCCGCTATCCCCGCAATGGTTGCGTTGCCTCGGCCTCCACAGCCAGCAGAAGCAGCTGACCCCACCAAACCACCTACAATCAAAACCCCCATCCATTCAACAGGATCCATTAAACTGAGGAATTCTCGCGGGATCAGGATGGACATACCGTCGTAGAAAAAGTCCCGCTGGGCACCAATGAGCAAATCAATGAGTCCTAAAACGAACACCCCGAAGAGTGCGGCACCGACGGAAAGAGCTGTGGCCCCAAGAAAACGCATACCTTCGGACACCGCACCAGTCATTTGCTGAACGGTGGAAAGCTCATCCGAGTTATTATCCCGCTTGGGCATCGGTGGAGCGGTTTTCTTACTTGGAGCACCAGGAATCGATGGGCGTGTTTTCGGGGTTTTACCTGTTGCCGCCTCTTCATCCACCAGTTGATGAGGGCGTTCAAATGGGGCGCGTGTGCGTGCAACTGCCGTTGCAGCCTCCTGTTTTTTCTTGGGAATCAAAAAGCGGGTAATGCCCTTTAATGGTGGCGCTTCTTCTGCTTCTGTTACGCCTACCGGAATCTCATTTTCGCTTTCAGGTACGTAAGGAGAAAGCTCGTCTATAGTCTCAAGCGGGACATAGCGTGGTAGAGCAGAATTCCAAACAAGTGTGCTTCCTTTCAGAACCCGGCGACGTAGCAATATGAGAATCTGGTCCCGAGTCACGGGGCCTATCTTATTGCGGTCAACCATGTAATACCATTTATCTGCCACCCGTAAAATACCTCATCTGCTTGAAATACCCAATCATAAGGGTTTCCCAAATTATGCCTCAATCGTAACTAATATAATTGTTAATTCTTGAGCATAATGTAGCCATCTTTCCATAGAGAGCAATATCAGGATTCAATTGTTCCTGAAAGCGAGAAACGATGAAAAATCATTGATCCCGAGACAAGCGAGGAAGATTTCCGGTCGATCGAGCCAGATCAGCAATGGATGACCCTAAGTTTGTTCGGGCAGCGATCTGGTTGCGTCGAGCGTCGTCTAAATCCTCCTGCGAGGTCAATAGATCCAGCAGATTGTTAATGCCAGATTGATAACCAATAGATATCGCCTCATAAGCTTCCTGTTGGGCGTCAAGCGCTGCAGTGGTGGAATCTACTTGTCTCAAAGCTGAACGATACGCAAAAAATGCAGTCCACACTTGCTTGAGCACTTCTAACTCGGTTTCTCGTGCATCTTGCCGTGCACGACGAGTCAGATCACGCTGCTTATCGATCTCATACCATTTATTGAAGCCTTGAAAAATATCCCACTCAAGCGTTAGAGCCGCAACGTAATCATTCATCGGTGAAGCATTGCTTCCGGTAATCTCAGCATATTGGAGCGAAACACTTGCATTGATTTCAGGCCAGAGATTGGCGCGAGCAGCATCAAGATTATATTCCTGCTCCCGCACATCAGCGTAAGAAGCCATAAGCGTAGGGCGATTTTGGAGCGCTTCGGCAACTAAACGATTCACATCAGTGTCGAGTGAATCAAAGTTAGGAAACTCCTCTAATTGCATGATTTCCAGCCCAGAGCTAACCTCAATACCAAGCGTCTTGGCTAAATCCGCGCGCGCTGCTTCAATTTTGGCTATATCGCCCTCAATCTGGGACTCCGCAGTCTTCATATTAGCCAAGGCGCGAAGCGAGTCCTGCTTGTTTCCGAGTCCTGATTCCAGCTTTTTAGATGCTGAATCGTAAGTTGCTTCAGTATTGAGCAAAAAGGCACGAGAAGCGGCTAAATTAGCTTCTGCAGACCACAATGTGTAGTAGTTGTAAAGCACGTCACGGACGACGTCTTGGTAAATCTGATTGTATGAAAAATTCGCCGAGTAAAGTGCTTCACGGGCAGCGCTTGCTTGGGCTTCGCGTTCACCAAAGTTAAAAAGTAGCCAATTCAGATCAAGCGCCGGGCCATACTGTGTATTCCAATTTGTGCCTGAGGTGCCTACATTTTTCAGTTTTTCCCGCTGCACACTGGCGCTGACGGTGACGTAGGGATAGTATTCGCTCAGGCTCTGTCCATACTCCGAGGCCCGTGAACGGGCCAGAAACCACAGGCTACGCGTTTCAGGGTTATTCGACAGCGCAATGTCCACCAAAGCGGGCAAATCCAATTTGGGCAGGCCGACTGCCGCAACCGGATTTTCGCTATAGCCACCCTTCTTGTTCTTAAAGTATGGGTCCTCGCCCGTCATGAAATTTACTGCGTCCATTCCGGGGTTATCCGTTCTTGGGGCATTTCGCTGTGCTGAGGGGGGGGGGCGCCAGAGTTCACTTGGCCGTGCGGCGACTTCCTCGTCAACATTCACGCAACCGTGGAAATAGCCGACTGAAATACTGAGCAAGCCAATAAGCCTGAGTGCGCGAAACGCGATCTGGATATTAGTTTTCTGAATGCCTGATGTTGAATTTTGCATTACCTAGGCTTTTTTCCCGCGCTCCCCTCGCGTAAAGAGCGGTATCTTGTCCATGACGTGCTTTTCAAACCACTCAAAATATAGGAACAAGGCAGGGGTAACGTAAAGCGTGATCAACTGAGAAACGATCAGCCCCCCGACAATGGCCGAGCCCAATGGCTTACGAGCGGCGGCGTCAGCGCCCCACCCGATCGCAATCGGTACGGCACCGAGTAGCGCAGCGGCAGTAGTCATGATGATCGGGCGAAAACGTTCCATACAGGCTTCGTGCACCGCATCAATCGGTGACAAGCCATCAGCCTGACGCTGGATGGTGAAGTCGATCATCATGATGCCGTTTTTCTTCACAATGCCCATAAGCATAAACATCCCAATGCCCGCGTAAAGTGACAGTTCCTGGCCAAGCAATAACAACGTCGCCAAACCACCAACCACGGCGACCGGTAGAGCGGTTAGTACGGTTACGGGATGCACCCAGCTTTCGTAAAGGATGCCGAGGATCACATACATGACGAAAATGGCCACAATTGCCATAACTGCCATACTGACAATCGTTTCCTCAAACATCAGAGCCTGCCCCTGAAAGCTCGTCATCACGTCTGGCGTGGACAGTTTCTTGACCGTTTCCTTCACGAAATTATTCGCATCACCGACAGCCGCCCCCTCTTTGATGTTATAGTAGATGGTGACTGAGCTGAAATTGTTAATATGGTTCACCGCCAGTGGCCCGACATCCTCGTGGTAGGTTGCTATGGAGGCAAAAGGCACCAGATTGTTTTGAATGTCAAAGACGTTTGAATCACTTGTGAAAAGCTCGCTTTGATTGAAAGCCGACTGAAAATACAGAGAGTCCAAGTCAGGTGCTTTGGAGCGCCATTCGGGCTGGGCTGCGACAATTACCTGATACTGTTGAAACGGTGACTTGATCAGATAAGAATAATTGAGCGAATAAGCGTCTTTGAGCACGGTCGCGAAGTTGTTCGCGGTCACCCCATAAGCACTGCCCAGAGGCCGCCAGAACTCCATTTCAATCTGCGGATTCGACAGATAAAGATCACTATGGACGGACGAGAAAAATCCGCTCTTCATCATTTCGGCGACAAGTTTTTCCGACGTTTCATAGACCTTATCAGTGTCCAAACCCGACAGGCTATAGGCATAGTTACCCAAAGTCGTCGATGTCGCACCAGTCGAAATTTCCAATGATGGATTGGGCTGAATTGCAGGTAAAATGCCCGGTATACCCGCTAAAGCTGCTCGCAATTGAGTATCGACGACATCAATAGCTGGACGCTCGCTAACATCGATCAGCGAAATAAAGGTTAGAATAAAATTACTCTGCGCAAAGCCCGAAACCCCAGACACCGTGACGAAATTATCAACGTAGGGATTTTCCTCAATAACTGCCTTAACGCGCGCTTGGTAGCGCTTCAAATCGTCTGCCGAAGCTCCAGTGTCGGCAATAAATGCCCCTTGGATGAAGCCACTATCCCCCACTGGAATGAAGGTCTTCGGGACCATGTAACCAAAGCCGACAACCCCGGCCATACAGGCAACCCATGCGAGCGCAGAAATCCACTTGTGCTTAAGGAAAAAGCGCAGGGTCGGATCGTAAAAGCCAAGACAGGCTTTCTCAAGCCGATTGGCAATCTTCTGCATGAAGGTTTCCTCACCATCATTATGAGACTTAAGCATCCGTGCGCACATCAGTGGTGTGAGCGACAGAGAAACCAGACCTGACATAACCACCGCGACGGTAATCGTAACACCGAACTCGCGGAAAATACGGCCCATAAGCCCCCCCATAAACACCAGCGGGATGAACACCGCCGCCAGTGAAAGCGTCATCGAAAGAATCGTGAAACTGATCTCCTTGGCCCCTTCCATCGTAGCCGTCAAGGGGTCCTCTCCGTAGTCCTCCATGCGGCGCACCATGTTCTCCAGGAAAACCACCGCGTCATCCACCAGGAAGCCGATGGAAAGCGTTAGCGCCATGAGGGAAAGGTTGTCTAGCGTATAGCCGCAAAGCTTCATCACCACAAAGGTGAGCAAGAGCGCCATTGGCAGGGCGACCATTGGAATAATGGTGTCACGTGCACGCCCCAAAAACAGGAAAATGGTACCACAAACGAGGACGAAGGCGATTAGCAGCGTTTCTTCCACGTCCTCCACCGAGGCGACAATCGTTTTGGAGCGATCATAAATAACGCTCATGGCGATGGACTGTGGAATCTGCGCCTGAAGTTCCGGAATCATCGCCTTAACGGCGTTGGCGATCTCCACGTCGTTCGCACCATCCGCTTTTTGCACTGCTAACACAACGCCCGCTGCATTTGGCGGGACGAGGGGCGACCAGTAATCGATATTAAAATCTTCCGCCTGAATGCCTTCCACCACATCACCCAAGTCTCTCAGATAAATCGGACGGTCGTTTTTGACGGCTACGATGATGTTGGCGTACTCCTCAGGCGTGGTCAGCTGGGCATTCGGCTGAAGTGTCATGTTGATCGTGTTGCCCTTGTATTCACCGGCACCCAATGTGTTCGTGCTGCCCTGCACAGCCTGAGTCACTTGGTCGAATGTCAGGCCACGGTTATACAATTCCTGCGGGTTAAGTTGGACTTGGACCGCACGCTTGGACCCATAAACATTGACCGCAGAAACACCGTTAATGATCTGCATACGCTGAGCGACCTGAGTAAAGGCGTAGTCGTAAATGTCGCCCTCCGTCATCGTGGTGGACACCAAACCGAGATAAATAACGGGCTGCGCGTTCGGATTCGTCTTGGTGTAGCTTGGTGGGCTGGGCAAGTCCGTTGGCAAATCACCTTGGGCACGAGTAATGGCGGACTGCACATCCGTCGCCGCCGCATCGATACTTTTACTTAAATCAAATTGCAGGACGATATTGCTGTTACCCTGCGTATTATTGGACGTGATCAGCTCAATCCCCTGAATCTGCAAAAACTGCTGCTCCAGCGGTGAGGCCACGTTGGCGGCCATGATCTGAGGGCTCGCACCCGGATAACTCGCTGTCACCTGAATGACTGGATAGTCAACATTGGGCAAGTCGCTAACCGGCAAAGTTAAATAGGACCAGACGCCAAACGCTGCGACCGATAAGGCCAGCAGCAACGTCATCACTGGACGTTTTATAAAAGGATCGGAAATGGAAGACATAGCGCGCCGCGGTCCCGGTTATTTGCTCTCTTCGGCCGGTTTGCCGTCGGAACCCTTTGCGTCAGCACTCTTTGGCGGAGTTCCCGTCACACTGCCTGTTTCCAGATTCAGTAAAAACTCAGTCTCTTGCTCGCTCAGCACGCCATGGGACTGCAGCTTCTTCAAAAGCTGGGGCGGCAGACGCCGACTGTCTTGGATTTTCTTAATCTCCGCGGGCGTGGCCTTCTTGTATTTCTGAAGCATCTTCACCACAGGATCAATCATTTGAGGCGGAAGCTTAACGTCAGCCGGATTCCCGTCGGTCACGATTATTTCTGATTTATCACGGAGAAAATCAAGGCCTTCGCCAACCAGTTTATCACCAGGTTTGACCCCACTTTCAATGACGATCGTGCCGTCTTCCTGTAATTGCCCAACTGTCACGCTCTTCTGGGTAACCGTGCTCGTTGCCTCATCGATAACGAAAACAAAACGCCCATTTTGGCCGATGCCTACGCTGCTTGAAGACACGACCATTGCGTCCTTGATCGTTTTGAGATAAACGCGAACTGCTAGCGGCTGATTCGGCCAAAAGAAGCCGTCATCGTTCTTAAAAGTAGCACGTAAGTTAACCGTGCCGGTTTCTGTGTCCACCGCATTACCAAGAATGGTTAATTCACCCTCGCGGTGCTGCGATGCGTCCGAGAGTGAACTGGCGCGAATGGTCAGCTTGCCTCCTGCTTTGTTGAAATAACTGCGAATGTCGTCGAATCGAGATTCCGGCGAAATAAAGTCCACGTAAATGGGGTCCATCCGTAGAACGGTTGCGAGGGTCTCACCTTCGAGTGCACTAACGACATTACCAACGTTCACCAGATAAATACTCGCCATCCCATCAATCGGCGATCGGATCTCAGTGTAGTCGAGATTGACCTTTGCTGCGAGCAAATCGCCTTCAGCCTTGCGTAAGGCACCGCGATCAGACTCCACCGTCGCCTCCAGCGCTTGAAAGTCTTGTTCAGAAATCAGTTTTTGCGGAACCAGCGGACGATTTCGCTCCAGCGCGAGTTCATCAATGGCCAACTGGGCACGGGCCTGTTCGACCGAGCCCTCTGCCTCCTCAATCGCTGCGATATAAGGCGGCTGGAAAATCCTATACAGCAGATCGCCTTTCTTCACCATGGAACCCTGTGTAAAAGTCACCTCGGTGATCTGGCCATCGACTTGGCTAACGATGTTTACCGACTCATAGGCTGTTGCTCTGCCCAGAGTGTCGCTATACAAGTAAACATCGGCCGTCTTGACCTCGTTAACCGTAACGGTGCGCGGCGGTGGTCCCTTTGGCTGAATTGGCTCGGGGCCACAACCAACCAGGAACGCGAATGCTGCCGTGGCGCATATGCCCACCGGCAACTGTAATCCATTCCTCCATAATTTACTCATGCGCAGTCGTTTCCTAGTAGTTTCGCGTAGTATCGCCGGACTTTTCATTCTGTCAACTGGTCAATTAAACGAACGTTCGAAAACTTGGGGCCGATGGAAAACAAAAAAATTCCGACATTAGCGGCCTTAATCAACTGCTATCATTACACTGGCGAACGATATTGCTGATTTACATTGAAAACATGGCCTAAAAATCGTCGCCCAGAGAGAAATTGACGCCCTTAATTCCAGCATAGGAAACGGCGTCCATGACCTTGACAATAGTCTGATGGTTCACTCCATCTGCTGGGGCAATGGTCACCAACGCATCGACCTGGTTGGCGTCGCTGGCTTGTTTGAACCGCGAAAGCATCGCAGAAAGTTCTATCAAGCGTGGTGCGTCAGGAGTGTCGTAAGCGTATTCGTTGACGACTACCTGGCCTTCGTCGTTTATTTCAATGATCTGCTCGTCGGGCATTTCTACGGGCTCAGTCTGCTCTACCACTCCAGGCAGCTGGAATGAAATATCCGCCTCCTGCTTCTGCAAAGTCGCCGCCACCATGAAATAGATCAGCAACAGGAAAACGCAGTCAATCATCGGCGCGATAGGAATCGTTACCTTTGCATCGGTCTTCTTTTTAAGCTGAACCATTGTCGGAATTTACACGGCGTTAATGATTAACTTTATCGGCAAGCTTACTGCTGATGGGTTGCATAAATGACCTCGTAAGCGCCAGCATCAGCGCAGACACGGAGTACAGCCTTGATGTCCTTATAGGATGTTTCTTGATCGGCTCGGACAGTGACCCGTAAGCGTGGATTCTGTTCCAGAGAGGACTGAAGCTCGGCCTTGATCTCTGCTGCCGAAACGGAGCGTTCGCCCAAAAAGGCCTGGCCGTCAGCATCCACGGTGACCACTCCGCGATCAGACAGGTCTTCAGCCACCTCGCTTTCGAGAGATTCGGGGAGCGTAACCTCCTTGGATTTGTCTGCCTGAGCCAACGTGCTCACACACATAAAGAAAACGAGCAGCAGGAACACCATATCAATCATAGGTGCCATCTGGAAATCTTCTTCGGGCCGTTCGACGCGATGCAGCTTTATCGCCATTGCAGCCCATGGCATCATTACCCGCGTCAAGGTCAAGCCCTACAGCAAAACAGCGTGCTAAAACGTTACACGCGCGATACAATGTAAGATCAGTCATTTTCTTCTTCGCAATTTACAAGTAAGACGGCAGACTCCCGCGCCATATGGCTCATTCGCACCACGACCATGCCGGACATTCTCACGAAGGACATTCGCACTCAGCTAAAGGCATTCCCAAGCAACGTCTCTTGCAGGCGCTGGGCATCAGCCTGATCATAACCGTGGCGCAAATTATTGGCGGTGTCATTTCGGGCAGTCTTGCTCTGATGTCCGACGCCCTCCATACCGCGACAGACGCAGTCGCGCTGCTCGCAAGTTTTATTGCCGTCAAGCTGGGGGAACGCCCCGGCTCGGAAAAACACACTTTTGGCCTCAAGCGCGCGGAAATCGTTGCCGCTGCTATGAATGCCGGGGTGCTGATCGGCATCAGTCTATGGCTACTCTACGAAGCCACGCTGCGCTTCATTCACCCGGATTCAGTAAAGGCTGGCTGGATGATCGGTGTTGCGGCTATTGGCCTCACCGCCAATGTCATCAATGCGCTGCTCTTGCAAAAAGGAGCCAAGGACAACATCAATATGCGCTCGGCCTACCTCCACGTGCTGAGTGATGCAGTGGTAAGCGTTGGCGTCATCCTCGGAGGGATCGCGATTATGTATCTAGGCAAAGGCTTTACCTGGATTGATCCGATGCTCACCGTCCTAATCTCTCTCTGGTTAATCAAGGAGAGTTGGTCAATTGTCGAGGAATCCATCCGCATCATCATGATGGGTACGCCGCCGGGTATTGAGGTAAAGGAAGTCGCTGCCGCCCTGACCGAGCTAAAAGCCGTGCGCGGCGTCCATCACCTCCACATCTGGTCCTTGAACGACCAGACCATCCACTTCGAAGCTCATATTGATATCGATGACCGCTTGGTCAGTGAATGCAGTTGCGTGGCGGATGAAATCGAGGACCTCTTGCACGATAAATACGAGATTACTCACGTCACCCTACAATTTGAAAGTGGGCGCTGCGAAGATGAGGCGTTGATCCGCTCCCACGACACGCTCTGAGGCAGTTTCGCTTCCGTGGTTCTTACGCAACCAAGACAGCAGGCCAAGGATGACCATCAACCAGCTTTAACTGGCTCGCCAAGCTGCTCACGCAAGAAAGTGAGCACAAGCGGACGCAAGTCCATATGCTCAGGCTGAAGGTGGAAAGTGTGAGGTGCGCCGCCGATTTCAAAATACCAATAGCGCAGTCCCTTTTCAGCCAACAACGCGGCCAGTTCACGGGAGTATTCGACCCCAACAATTTTATCCGCCGAACCGTGTGCAATGAAGATGGGTGGAAAATTTTCGTTGATGTAAGTGGCTGGCGAAGCAGCGATCTGGTTCGCCTCGGTTTCTTCCGGCGTTTCACCTCCAAATGGCGATATTTTTCGATCACGAATCACATGTGGTCCGTAAAAATTCAAGATGCAGCTCACAGCATTAGACTGGTCTAGATAGAGCCCGCCCTTATTCATCTCATCAACCTGAGTCGTTGCGCCAAGCATCATTGCCAGATGACCACCAGCGGAGCCACCCATTGTAGCAATGCGGTCCGGGTCGATGTTAAACCGCACCGCCTCTTTGCGCATAAAACGCAGCGCGGACTTACAATCATACAAATTTTGCGGCCAAGCGGCGACCTCCGAAGTGATCTCGTTGGTGTTTGGGTCGCGAATGACTTCGTTGAGCTTATAATTGATCGAAAAAACCGCGAAACCTTGGGCGGCTAATACATAGCCGATATTGCGCTCACGCTCCATTGCCTTGTCGAGAATGCGCCAACCCCCACCATGAATGAGCAGCACGGCGGGCGCTGGGCCGAGGAAATTTTTCGGCGGTAGATAGGCGTCCAGCTTTTCCGTGCGCTCGGCACCCAGATAGTCAATGTCCGACTCCAAGCGGACGGTTTCATCAAATAAGACAGCGGGCATGATCCAAAATTATAATAGAGGTGGAGGCGAAATCGACGGGATGAAAAAAGTCAGTCCGGCAGCTCAACTTATTTTTTCCACGCCTTCTTCTCGGGAACTGGTAGGCCCCGGGCTTCAAACGCGGTACGGAAGTGCAGTTTAGCAAATTCGCCAAGACGATCATCACCGAACTTTTTGACCAATTCCTTGGCTTGGGATTTCACGGTCGCGCTCGCACCCTTGGCGAGCGGAATACCCGCTATCTTGGAAAGATCAGCCATGCGGCGCACGAATTCCGCTCGGGCACAGATGGAAGCAGCGGCCACAACGGGGTCAGACTCCGCCTTGGTGCGCATTTGGAGGTCAAAGTCAGTCGCGGCAAAGCTGTCCTTGGTCAAGGCACACTGCACGAGTGGCTGCTTGCTAAATTGGTCGAGGAGTCCCCAAGAGACCTTTTTTTCGGCAAGAGCGCTTTCCAAGCATTTGGCGTGTTGCCAGGCAAGAAGACGGTTCAGATTGCTCCCAAACTTGCCGTATAGCTCGTTGTATTTAGGCATCTTTAGAGCCATGCGCTTCACGACGACGCCCTTGGTCTCCACGATGATTTTGTCGAGCTTGAGGATGGCCCGGTCACTGGTGATGCGCTTGGAGTCCATGATTCCAGCCTCACGCCATTCGGTGACCATATCGCCCGTCGCAACAACACAGCACGAGACGAGCGGCCCGAACAGATCGCCCTTGCCAGACTCGTCAAGCCCGGCGTGGTCGGTAAACCATTCCGGGTTGTTCACTTCGTCATAGCCAAGCTCAGGCGTCATGGTGATCTCTGCTTCGAGCACGAATGTCACCCAGTCTTCGGTCTTCTTACCTTGGACGACGAGCTTGCCGCTCTTGTAGCCGACGAGGTTGATCTTGTCCCCCTTGTAGCCGAAGTGCGCGTAGTCGACCTCGTAGTATTCCCACAGGCGCTTCTCGCACCATTCCTTGACCATCACCATCTGCTCGTCAGTGAGCTTGATCGTGTAGAGTGTTGTCTTCTTGGGTCCTTCTTCTTCAAGAACTGGCTGCTTCTTGCGCTTGGGCATGGATCGAAGGAAAAAGGAAAAAGATTAAAGGTTAAAGGAGAAACGTACGAGCAAAGTTTAATCAGATTTGACGGAATTGCGCGTAAAAGAAACAAATAAAGCTTTCCGTCCTTCCCTGTCTTCCTGTTTAAAGTCTCCCTATGGATCCCTCCCCCCTACCTAACCAAGCACCCGCTTTCACCAAAGCGTTGCTGGCCTGGTATCAGGAAAACTACCGCCCCCTGCCCTGGCGTGAAACGCCCTCACTGTATTCCACGGTGGTTTCAGAGTTCATGTGTCAGCAAACGCAGATCGCCACGGTCCTGCCCTATTTCGATCGGTGGATGAAGATCCTGCCTAGCTTCGAAATGCTGACCATTGCCTCCGAATCACTCGTGATCAAACTCTGGGAAGGCCTCGGCTATTACTCCCGCGCACGCAATTTGCAAAAGCTGGCCCACCAATGGATGGCCGCTGAGCCCAAGCCGGAAACCGCCGCCGACTGGTTGGCCTACCCCGGAGTTGGCCCCTACACCGCCGCCGCCATTGCCAGCATCACCTATGAGGAGCACGCTGCGGTAGTTGATGGAAATGTCGTCCGTATTCTGGCTCGGCTAACCAACGATCAGCGCGAGTTCTCGGACAACGGAAAGGCCGTTAAAGCCTTCACCACGCTAGCTGGCCTGCTGATTACTCACGCCGAGCGTCCGGGTGACCACAATCAGGCCATGATGGAGCTAGGTGCCACAATCTGCTCCAAGGCCAACCCGCAGTGCCTAATCTGCCCAGTAAAAGACTTTTGCGAAGGCCAACGCGTCGGCAACCCCGCCCAACTGCCCCGCCTAGCGAAGCGTCAGATCATCCAGAAACGCATTGATCGGGTTTTCCTTATCCACGGTGGCCGCCTGCTCATCCACCGAATTCCGACCACCGCCAAACGCCTCGCCGGTCTGTGCGAACTCCCGCCAGGAGACTTACTTGAGGTCAGCTTCCCCGCTGAGCTCATCCTGACCCGCCGTCGCGGCATCGCTAACGAACGTATTGAAGAACGCTTCTTGCGCATCGATTGGAACAGCAAACTCCACTCGCTGATCACCAAGGATGAGACCCTTTTCTGGCAGCCCCTCAATCAGTTAAATGACATTACCCTCACTGGCCCCCATCGTAAATGGCTAGCCGAGCTGATGGCCCTCTAAGCCCGATGTGCGCGGCGGACTCTGCACCTGGACCACCCGGCGACGATATTTAAGCGGCGTCTGCCCAGTTGCGGCCTTAAAGGTTTCGTGGAAATAGCTGGTGCTCTCGAAGCCGCATTCCAGCGCAATATCCAACACACTGCGCTGGGTCGTCTCCAACCAGCGACGAGCCAAATTAATGCGCTGCTCCATAACCCACTGTGATGGCGTCATCCCGATATGGAGTTTAAAAGACCGGCTCACATGCTCAGGAGAGCGACCACACAATGAGACGAGACGTGCGACACCGCCTTGCAAATTTACCGGTTCCAATGCGCGGTTCAGTCCGCGCTCCAACCACTCTGGTAATGCCGCGTGAGTTACCACCCCAAGGACCGGTCGGAGCAATCTGGCTAACGCCAACAGAAAGTAATCGGCATCCAGCACCGCCTTCGGACCAACGATCAAGTCCTCCGACAAAAGGTTGAATTCACGAATCTGCTTTTCCGTCAACATCACTGGGCGTATTCTTTGCCCAAGCTCCCAGTTATTCTGCAAAGTAGAGCTTTGCGGCAATGCCCGCTGCACAACCGATGCTTCGATGGCGATGTTCGTAAAAGTAATCGGATCGCTTGCACTTCCCCAAAAGCCATGGACGTCTTTGGGATGAACGAAATGCAATTCTCCACGGTTCAACATCTGCTCGCTCTCCGCCGTCACCTGCCTTCCTCGTCCGCCTTGGACCAGAAAGCACTCGTAGAAATCGTGCGTATGCAACTCAGCCGGAGCCGCAGCCGTTAATTTCACCTCGGCCAAATGCAGGTATTCGCCGCCTGGGCAAAGCTCCCGCCATTTCATCTCAGGAATCATAAAATCAAATATAAGCGCTTTTTCGTCAATAAAGCGAACGTAATATCAATTGAAAGCATTTATAATAGCGTCCATGAATACGACATCTCCCCCCCGCCTTTCCGCCGAAGAAGTGTCTCAATATAAAGCTGAAGGCTTTGTATTGCCTCACGGAAAAATCTTCAGCGACGAGAAATTCGCCGCCCTCGTTGAACACTTCAACAGCAAGCTGGCCAAGTTATCGAAAGACGAGCGGCCTGAAGCGATGGACACTCCACATTTCGAAGACGCCAAGTTGAATGAATGGGCGCTTGCCCCAGAAGTCGTGAACCTCGTCGAGCCACTACTAGGGCCGGACATTCTTCTGTTTTCCACTCACTTCATCTGCAAACCGCAGGGTGATGGCCGCCGCGTGCCTTGGCATGAAGACAGCGCCTATTGGCGAAAGATGATGAGCCCCATGGAAGTCGCCACGGTCTGGCTCGCGCTGGACCCTTCAACGCGAGCCAATGGCTGCATGTACGTGATCCCAAAATCGCACAACACAGGCAAAAAGGGCTTCTCAGACTACGAGGGCGTTGACGAGAATGTCAGCGTTTTTAGCACCGAGATCATCCCCTCTCAGCGTAAGGACGAGCTCGCCGTGCCATGTGAGTTGCAGCCTAATCATTGCTCTCTCCACGATGCGCGGACTCAACACGGCAGCCCGCCTAATACCTCAAACCAACGTCGTTGTGGCTGGACGATCCGCTTCATCCCAGCCCATGTCCAACTCCACCCAGATTTCTTAGACATACATTTGCTCTATCAGGCAAGGGGCCAAAATCTCCTCAATCAGAACCTCGCCGACCCAACCGTCTCCTACCCGCAAATCATGGAAAACCGCCGCGCTAGTAAGTTCAGCGTGCATTAGTCAGTAAGTGGTTCCAGACATCTCCTGCACAAAAACTTTAGGGCCTGCGTATTACATACTTTAGGCCCTAAATTTTTCATTGCAGGTCATCGTGGAAATTAGTAATAAAGCTACGGAATCATTTCCCCGCGCTCACTGTATAATCTCACCCCTGCGATATGCCCCACATCGACAATACGCTTAGATCAATAATCAAACGACCGATTAATTGTTTAGTTCTGTTTGTTACCTGTTGCTTAAACGTGAGCGTCTGGGCGGAAAAACCAGCTGAAAGCGTACGGATTGACGCTATCTTAGAAGCGCATTGGAAGGAAAAAGGCGTGCAGGGTGAGGCCATCGTCGATGATCAGATTTTCCTGCGCCGGACTTACCTGACTGTCGCCGGGAGGATTCCATCTTATGAAGAAGCTCAGACTTGGCTGGCCAGTCAGGACGTCGACAAACGAAATAAACTAATTGAACAATTAATTGAATCCGAAGGCTTTGTTAACCAACAGTTTAATCTCTGGGCTGATGCATTACGCATTCGCACAACCGGGCGAGACGGCGATGTAAGTGGCGGCAAATACTTCGTTCCTTGGCTAAAGAATCAGCTACGTGCCAACACCCCCTATAATGTTTGGGTCCGCGAAATTCTGGCCGCTGAAGGTGCCCCTTGGGACAACCCTGCGAGCTCCTATTACCTCCGTGACGTTGGCATGCCATTGGACAACATGGCGATTACCATGCAGGTCTTCCTCGGCACACAAATGCAATGCGCACAGTGCCATGACCACCCAACTGATGTCTGGACGAGGCGTGATTTTTACGAAATGGCCGCCTTCCGATACGCAGTCAATACACGTCGAAATTACGGCCAGATGGAGCCCTTGCAACCACTACTCAAGGAGCTGCAGGAGCGAAAGCTCGATGGACTTTCCGACAAAGAAAAAAAGAAGATGAACGCAGATAAGCTGCTCAACCCAGCAGGGCGCGACCTTTTCCGAAGCATGCGCTGGCAGACCACCCGCAATGACCGCAAGCTCAAGTTTCCCGACGACTATCAGTACGAGGACGTTCCGGCCAAAAGCGTCGTGGACCCACACACAATTTTTGGCGAATCACCCGATGTAAAGAAGCTCAAGGCAGATGATCGTGCGGAATTTTATGCAAATTGGATCACCTCGACCGAAAATCCACGCTTTACCGTAGTTATTGCCAACCGAGTCTGGAAATCTGTCATGGGACGCGGCGCACTGGAACCCATTGATGACATCCGTGGCGACTCGCAATCCGAAGTCCCCGGTCTCTCTGAAGAGCTGACCGCGATCATGCATCAGGTCAATTATGACCTTAAAGCCTATTACCGCATTTTGCTGGAGACCGATTACTTTCAACGCAGCGCTGTAGTCTTTGATTCAGAAAATCCTGATAGTTATCACTTTACAGGTCCGACGCTCCGACGCTTGAGCGCAGAACAGCTCTGGGATTCTTATGTCGTGCTCCTCAAACCCGACATTGATAATCGCCCAGAAAATTATCAGGACCCGCTCCCCCCCCCCCCCGGCCCCGTCCAACTGCTCAGCACATTCACACCGGAACAGATGGCTGACTATCTAGACAGCGCCGAAAAAGCCTGGAAAGAACGGCAGGACGCAAGGACCGCTTTTTACCGTGTTCGCTCAGATCCCGAAAAGGCCGACACTGAGGAATATAAAGAGCTTAAGCAAACTCATCAGGCTGCTGAAAAGAAGTGGCGCTCCTACTCCAATGTCAGCGATGCCATGATGATGATGGGGGAGGCAGAGGAACAAGACGCCACTGAGGATCAGAAAAAGAAAGGCAAAAAGCCCCAATGGTGGGAGCGTAATTTAGCCCGGGCCGCTGATCTGAATTCGCCGGAAAATGTCGATCATTGGTTACGTGTTTTTGGCCAATCTGACCGCGACATAGTCGACAATGCTGACGAAACATCTACTGTCAATCAGGCACTGCTGCTGCTCAATTCCGGGGAGACCAATAGCATACTCACGGAAAAATCCGACCCGGTCAAACGGGCAAAAGAAGCCAAGGACCCAATAAAAGCCTTGGAGGCGCTGACGATTGGCTTCCTCACGCGACAGCCCAGTGAACAGGAGAAAGCCTACTTGCTCGCACAATGGGAAACGAATCCGAAACTCGCCCGGGAACGTATGGCGTGGGCCATGGTCAACACACAAGAATTTCTCTTTCTACAATAGCCCCCCCCATGGACGAAGACCTGAACAAACTTGACGATCTTTCCCGGCGAAAATTCCTCCACTACACCGCGCGTACGCTGCTTGGCGTGGGGCTTGCGTCAATGTCCAGTAGCCCACTTTGGGCTAATGCCACAGCAGCACGCCTCTCGCGCCCCCTTGCCCGCAACGTGATTTACATTTACCTCGCGGGGGGCATGAGCCACCTCGACACATTCGATCCCAAGCCCAACACGAAGGCAGAATATGGTCCGGTTGGAGTCATCCCGACCAACATTGATGGCATTCAGGTCAGCGAGTGGCTTCCTGGGTTAGCCAAGCGAATGAATCACCTTGCGCTAATTCGCTCGATGACTTCCACCCAAGGTGCCCATGAATCCGGCACGTATTTCATGCGGACCAGCTATGCACCGCGCGGCACTATCCAGCACCCGGGCTTAGGGGCTTGGCTCATGAGCATGTCGGGCAAGACCAACACGACCCTGCCCGGCAACGTACGCATCGGCGGCAGTGGGCAAACGCCAGGCCGGGAAGGTTTTTTGGAAAAGCGCTATGCTCCGCTCTTTATTGGTAATCCCGACAAGGGCCTGCGCCATGTCAAACTGCACAAGAACGTCGACGAAACCGAACTACAGGAGCGCCTTGCCTTGGCCCAAATGATGGACATGGGCTTCCACCAAAAATATTCCAGCAAGGAAGTCGCATCTTACGGAGACATTTACGAAGAAGCCATTAAGCTGATGACCAGCGAGGACCTTGACGCATTTAATCTGAGAAAAGAGCCCGACCACGTGCGCGAGCGCTACGGCAACTCCAGTTTCGGAAAAGGCTGTTTACTCGCCCGTCGCCTCGTGGAAAACGGCGTGCGCTACGTCGAGGTCAACAAGGGCGGTTGGGACACTCATAACGACAACCACAAGCAAGTCGAAATCCTCTCTTACGAAATTGATCAAGTGCTCTCCGCATTGATTGACGACCTGTATTGGCGCGGATTACTCGACGAAACGCTGATTGTTGTCGCCACTGAATTTGGCCGTAGCCCAAGCATCAACCGTAATCAAGGGCGCGACCACCATCCACGCGCCTTTAGCTGTATGCTAGCCGGAGGCGGTATTAACGGCGGGCAAGTCTTTGGTGCCACCGACGAGCACGGCGGTGAAGTGGCCGAAAAGGCCGTCACGATTCCTGATTTCAACGCCACCATCGCCTACTCCCTCGGCCTGCCAACGGATCAGCCGGTGATGACGCCTAGCGGGCGCCCCATGACGGTTGCTGACAAGGGCGAACCACTCCGCATGTTGTTTTAACAGATGATCGACTGGCATTCCCTCGGGGCGCTGCACCTCGTTCTGTTGCATGTGCCCATTGGCCTCTTCGTTGGCGTGTTGGCGCTGGAGCTCGCTTTGTCGCGTGAGAAGCATCAGGAGGCGCATGACGATGCCATCGGCATACTACTACCGCTTTGTCTGCTGACCTCGATTCTAACTGTGCGCTTCGGCTATGCCCTTGGAGAAACCGACTACGATTGGGACGCCATTGCCGATCATCGAAATGCAGGATACGTTTTTCTCGGCGCGCTGACGCTTGCCTTGTTTTCATTCTGGTGGTCACGTTGGCGGCCAAATATGTGGAGCGGTGGCGTCTACGCCATCAGCCTCGTGGCCTCACTGATTGCATTGATCCTCACTGGGCATTTTGGCGGTGTCATTACCCATGGTGAAGACGCGCTAACCGATGCCTTGCCTGAGTTCATGAAAACCAAGCCCAGCGCAACAACGGGGGGGGGCGATACGCCAGATGGCGTTGTTTCCGGGAGTGAGCCAGCCAATCCCTACATGGACGAAGCTTACGCCATTTTGGAGAAGTCATGCATCGAGTGCCACGGCCTCGATAAGCGTAAAGGCGGCTACCGGCTCGATGTCCCACGACTCGCGCGAGTAGGCGGAGAAAGCAACAAGCCAGGCATCGTCTCGGGCGAGCCCGATGCCAGTGAGCTCATCCATCGCATCATGCTTCCACGCGATGCCGAGGGCGCAATGCCCCCCAACAAGAAACCCGCCCTGCCCTCAGAACAAATCGATATGCTCCGTCTTTGGATCGAGACTGGCGCACCATTTCCTGGGGAGGAAAACAAAGCAGAAGCCAAGCTAGACCCCGAGATCGTGAAACAACTAGAAGCCTTGCGCGAACTTGGTTGGGCTACAGATTTCACGCCTTGGAGCAGTAGCAAAGTCCTTGTTAATCTCAGCCAAGCAGAGCTGCCAGACTGGAAACTTTGCCACGCCAAGCTGTTGCCGCTCTCGTCTAAATTGGTTTGGCTCAACGCTGCCAATCAGGTGTGGCCACCTGAGTTTTACACCGATTTAAAGGACTTCCCGCAGCTTCAGCGGTTACACCTTGAACATAGTAACGTGACAGATGCAGACCTTGTTCAGCTGGCATCGTTCAAGCAGTTAAATTACCTGAATCTCGCCTCGACCAAAGTGACACTAAGCGGACTGAAGACAGCATTAACACTGCCAGCACTCACTGAGCTTTTTATCCACAACCTAGACCTCAAGCCCAAGGACTTGAAACAGATTCGCGTCGAGCACCCCAACGTGGCGATTATCGGCCAGTCCACTCAAGAAGTGAACAAGCCTAAGGAAAAATAAACGCCAACGCTGGAGGGCCAAACAAAGTCAGGATTAGTGACCGGCTTCGAGCTTCTTACCCTTGGGCTGGCCAATGGCCGCGAGGAGTTCCTCGAACCAAGGTTGGTCAATGTCGAATGACTTGCCGCCCTTAATACGCTCAAATTCGATTGCTCGTAAAACACCTCGCTGGTCTTCATCGTGGCCGATGACGCCGCTTTCGCCCTCATGAGCGCATTGCACAGCAAGGTCGGTGCAGCTCTTGATCAAGCGCAGATCGTCGATGTTCGAGGGGGCAGCGCGTGAGAAATAACCGCTCTTCTGCACCATGTTTTTCTCGGCGTCGAGTGCCTCAGCGAATTTACTGCCAAAATATTTGCCTGGGTTTACCGCATCGAGCTTTACGTGACCAAAGGCGTCGCGAGGCACTTCTTCGCCACGAGCTTCCATCTGCTTGACGATCGACTCCAAGCCAGCGCCTTCACTGACAAAGATGTTCACACAGTCAACTTCGTCCATGATAGCTTTGAGGCGAACAGCTTCGGCCTCCAAGTCAATTTCCATCTCTGGAATGTAGATCGCGTGCACGTCGAGGCGTTTTTCGGTCAGGCCGAGACCTGGTGCAAATTCGCGGTCGCCGAGGATTTTTTCCCGATAATAACGCGCCGTGGCGGCGGTCAGCCAACCGCAACTGCGGCCCATGACTTCATGAACGATCAGCATACGTGGGTTGGCGCTGTGCTCGCCCACGATATTGCGGAAATATTTGGCACCCTCCTCGGCGGCGGTCCAGGCACCCAACGTCTGCACGATCGGGAACACGTCGTTGTCGATCGTCTTGGGCAGGCCGATCACTTGCAGCTCATAGTCGTTTTCGTGAAGGAATTTCGCCAAATCGGCGGCGGCGGTGTTGGTATCATCACCACCAATCGTGTGCAGAACTTCCACGCCGTCCTTAACGAGTTGATCAGCGGCTACCTTTTGAGGATTTTCGCCTTCTTTCACTAGGCCACGCTTCACGCAATCCTTAACGTTGGTCAGCTTCACGCGGCTGTTACCAATGGGGCTACCGCCGTGACGATGCAAGATGTGCGCCTGAGCGCGCATCTCTGGCGTGACCACAATGCTTTCGCCAAGAAGGAGGCCCTTATAGCCGCCGACGTAGCAGATGATCTCCGTATCCGGCGCGATCTCGCTATAACGCTCGATCAAGCCGCCGATAGCGGACGATAAGCAGGGAGCCAAGCCCCCTGCAGTTAGGATTCCAACTTTTTTAGGTGCTGCCATGGCCCAAATACTCAATCACCCCCGCCGAAAGTTGAAAGGAAAAAAACAACGCCCAAGTTGGTTAACGAACACGCCGAGGACGAAAGCCACTACGGTAGCGGCCCTCGTGCTTGAGCATAAAGACATCACGCCGCGGCCAAGCATAGCGAAAGATCACCAGAGCGAACATCAAGCTAAGAAACGCAGTCCAGGCACTTGCCAACCAAAGACCATGCACCAAGCCTGCAACGAGGAAGCTGGCCAAAACACTCAGCAAAGCTGCCAAAGGTAAAAACATGGCACCAGGTGACAGGTAACCTTCGGTTAAAAATCGCCCCAGATAATGTTGAACTGGCCAAATAATCAAAAATGCGGTCACGAACCAACCGAGGAAATTCTGTAGCGGCACATCGTAGTAGTAGTCACCATTACCACCCCACCAGATCCAGTATCCACGTACAATCGTGGCCACAGGCTCAAGCGCTAAATCAATGGCAGTCGCCATAAATGCAACTGAAAATGCGACGAAACCGGAGCTAAGCATACGCTCGCGAGACAGAACGGAAAAAAACAACAGCAATGGATAAAGCACCACCCACCAAGCCAGCGGAATTGCCCATGGCAAAACGCCTCCAATTGTTGGGCCGAACAGACCAGTGTAAGAATAATGACCAAAAGGATAGGTCGTCATCGCACCCAGCATTTCCACCACACCTGATAGAATAGCAATCCACAGAAAAATCGCGCCAGCCGCCCCCCAGCCGATCCTTCGCACTGCGTCCATGAAAATGACTGCCGCAGCCAACAACATGAACAGCAAATCCTCCCAGTGGCCAACTGGCGACTCATACGGAATCGCTACTACGACTAGTCCCACGAGGAACCAGACCGCGTACCAGACCAGTATGATATGAAATAGGCGGCGAAACATTGCCCGAAATCTGCACAGTAAACCTACCCGCCGCAAGCTCACTTAAAGCGCAATTTTCCATTCCTCGACCCTTTTTCATGGCTCGCAAGCCAAAGGGTATGAATGAACAGCAGCACAGAGCAGATATTGCCATGCAATCATGGCCAAGTATAGCTTAGGAGCAAGACAACAAAGCATGTCCGCCACGGCTATTTTGAGCAGACATCCAGAAAGAAGGCAGCAGCCTTTTATCAGGCGCTGATGGCGTCGAGCAGGTCTTCGCTATCGTACGAATGTAATTCAGTGGCGTGAGCGGCCCCAGTCATGTGTAGCATGAGCTTGATTGAGTTAACAACATCCTGCCCAGTAAAGCGTTGCATCCCCATGGTCTTGGTTACCTTGTGAGCAATCGTGTAGGGCTTGGCCCAGTGCCGCAGCCAGTATTCCTCAAGATAATGGGCTGAAATCTTCCCGCGCCCGATCATTTCTGGAGACATATCCTCGATTAAGTTACCATCCAGATCGATTGCATCAAAGGGAATCCCATGATCCGGTAGATCATGGGTAATCGCGCGACGAATGAGATAATAGTGCGTGAATTGATTGCCCGAAAGGTCGAGACGGAAACGCTTGGCGCGGCGCACGACATAATGAATTTCAGGAGGAAGGCTGGTGAGTTGTAGGTTAGAAAGATCAACCAAGAAGTTCGTGTAGCGTGTGCCATCTGTAATGACCTCCTGCAAACGATATTTTGCAACGAGGTAGTCTCGCTGCCGTTCCTTGTCCCAAGAGGTGAATGCGTCAATTTCTAGTAAGTGGCACTCTGCCGAGGGCGTCTTCAGAATTTCGAGGATCAGTGATTTAGGTGCTTGAGCGAGATAGAGTAGTTCGTCAACGGATAGGTAGTGTCGTTTATGTTTCATAGCGTAATAATCAGTATAATGGATGTTAATTGTACGGGCGACTTTCAATTGCTGCAATGTAAACACCTTATCAGACTATCGCAAAAACACGAAGATTTAAGGCGCTGAAGAAATCGTAAAAATTTTGCCGTTAGACGAACATTTCTCCCTAATAAAAGCCTTAGCCACTGGCAGAATTAAGGTTCTAATGAATCCCGTTTTAGCCTGCTCAAAAGCAAGGCCTTTAGCCCTTGTCCAAGGGCGCAAAGAATCAGCCAATCGCTTACTTTAACCTTTAACATTCGAGTTTTAAAGACTTACCTCCTTCCATGTCTGAAAATATCCGCCTAGACGGTCGCACTTGTGATCAACTTCGTACCATAACATTTGAACCCGGTATCGCTCCGAATGCCACTGGGTCTGTACTCGTCAGTTTTGGCAATACCCGTGTCATTTGCGGCGCGACGATTGAGAAGCGCGTCCCCGGCTGGATGAATGCGCAAGGTGTTGAAGGCGGCTGGATTACTGCAGAGTATTCAATGCTACCATATTCCACACACGACCGTAAGCAGCGCGACAGTTCAAAAGGGCGCGTTGATGGCCGTACCGTTGAAATCCAACGCCTCATTGGTCGTTCCATGCGTGCAGCTCTTGATCTCAAGAAGATGCCCGGCATGACACTCTGGATCGATTGCGACGTCCTTCAAGCGGATGGCGGCACGCGCACGGCTTCGATAACCGGTGCCTCTGTCGCCGCTAAAATTGCCATCAATCGCCTCCTAGCCGATGGTGTACTCAAGCAAAATCCAATGGAAAAGTCTGTCGCCGCCGTCAGCGTCGGAGTGTGGCAAGGGCTGGAAGTGCTCGATTTGCCTTATGTAGAAGACCGTGACGCCGACGTTGATTTCAATGTGGTTATGACTAGCGAGGGCGAATTCGTTGAAGTACAAGGCACCGGCGAAGAAGCCACCTTTACCCACGCACAACTCGACCGTCTGCTGGCTCTAGCCAAAAAAGGTATTGGCGAAATTAGCACATTACAGTTGGCAGCATTAAGTTAGTCGCCCATTCCGTCCATTAAATGAATGGAAATCCATTTAATGATACATTGAAAGAAATTAAGTTTAGGAACATCTCCCAAACGGCCAAAATACCGCGTAAACCGAGCAAATTAACGTTGCAAAACGAAAGTTGAACCAGACACTTTGCCGTCCAGCCCTCCTCCTGCACCCATGAATATTCACGAATACCAAGCGAAGGAATTGTTTTCCAAATATGGCATTGCCGTCCCTGCCGGCAAAGCTGCTCAAAGCGCAGACGATTTTGAATCGGCTCTTAATTCTATCAACGGCGACGTCGTTGTGGTAAAATCACAAATCCACGCAGGTGGACGCGGGAAAGGGACTTTTACCAGCGGCTTCAAAGGCGGCGTGAAGGTGCTGCCTAGAACAGAAGCGATTGAAGTTGCGGGCAAAATGCTGGGCAACACACTCGTCACCCATCAAACCGGCCCTGAAGGCCGTGAAGTCAAGACGGTCTATTTCACAGAAGCCAGCGACATTCAGAAGGAATATTATCTGGCGATTCTTCTCGATCGCGCAAGTAGCAGACCCGTTATCATCGCCTCGACTGAAGGCGGCGTAGACATCGAAACCGTCGCCGAAGAGAGTCCCGAGAAGATCATCCGCGTGATCATCGACCCAGCGACCGGCATCATGCCTTTCCATAAACGCCTAATTGCATTTGGCCTTGGCTTTTCCGACAAAAACCAGCTCAAGCAGTTGGATAAGCTCCTGAGCGGACTTTATAAGATGTTCTGGGAAACCGACGCATCGATGGTGGAAATTAACCCACTGATCACCACTCCCGCGGGAGACATTTTGGCCCTCGACGCCAAAGTCAATTTTGACAGCAATGCCCTCTTCCGGCACCCGGAAATCGTCGCCCTACGCGATCTTGGCGAAGAAGACCCCAAGGAAGTCAAGGCGTCCGACACCGGTCTCAGCTACATTGCGCTGGATGGCAACATCGCTTGCTTGGTCAATGGCGCTGGCCTCGCCATGGCGACGATGGACATTATTAAGCACTTCGGTGGCAATCCCGCAAACTTCCTTGATGTAGGCGGCGGCGCTAACGCCGATCAGGTCACCGAAGCCTTTAAGATCATCTTGAGTGACCCGAATGTAAAGGGCATCTTGGTCAACATTTTTGGCGGCATCATGAGCTGTAAGACGATTGCTGACGGCATTATTGAAGCAGCCAAGAACGTTGAAATTAACGTCCCGTTGGTCGTTCGCCTAGAAGGAAACTCCGTCGCAGAAGGCAAACAAGCGCTATCCGATAGCGGCCTAGCGCTGACACCAGCAGATTCCCTCTCGGACGCCGCCCAAAAAATTGTCAAGCTGGTTGCCGAGGCCAACTAAATTTATTTCCCAGAAACCCTTAGCATTACGATCATGAGCGTCCTCGTTGGCAAAAACACCCGCGTAGTCGGGCAAGGCATTACCGGCAAAGCCGGAACCAAACACGCCCTTAATAACATCGCCTACGGCACCAATTACGTCGCCGCAGTCACTCCTGGTAAAGGTGGACAACGATGGGAAGACAAACTACCTGTTTTCAATTCTGTCCATGACGCTGTCGCCAAAGAAGGAGCCAACACGTCTGTCATTTTCGTCCCCCCCCCCTTTGCAGCAGATTCCATCTTGGAGGCCATTGACGCTGGCATCGAACTAATCATCTGCATTACCGAAGGCATCCCCGTACGGGATATGACCGCGGTTAAAGATGCACTGATCAAGTCAGGCGGTAAAACACGGCTAATTGGCCCTAATTGCCCAGGCATTATGACCCCTGGCGAATGCAATATTGGCATCATGCCCGGTTACATCGCACAACCAGGTAAAGTCGGTGTCGTTAGCCGTTCTGGCACGTTAACTTACGAAGCGGTCTATCAACTGACTCAGCGGGGGCACGGTCAAAGCACTTGCATCGGTATTGGTGGTGATCCAATCAATGGCACCAGTCACCTGGATGCCGTCAAGCTCTTCAACGAAGACCCAGCAACTGAGGCCATCATTCTTATTGGTGAAATCGGCGGAAGCGCAGAAGAGGAAGCAGCAGCCTACATCAAAGAATTCGTCAAGAAGCCCGTCGCTGCCTTCATTGCGGGCACGACCGCTCCTCCAGGACGTCGCATGGGCCATGCTGGTGCCATCGTATCAGGATCCAGTGGAAGTGCGGAAACTAAGATTGCTGCGCTCAAAGACGCAGGTATTGCCGTAGCTCCAACACCCTCAGAAATCGGCGAAACTTTGCTTTCCATCTACGGTTAGCAAAAGCCTTCATCGTTCCCCTAAGTTGCCAAATAAAACGATCTGGCATGCTTTCTTGCATTTTTTTCTTAACTAATGCTAAAGCATGGAGCAGCAATTCCGTTTATATTATATCATTCAATAACGAGGAGCACAGAGGCAATTACGATTAAGCAATAGATGAAAAAATATCCTGCTTAATGTGTTGCAAATTTGTGACCCAATCCTTACCGATAAGAGATTCTTGATAAGCAACTTAGATTATGGCTAAAAAACAAACCCATGGGCGCGCGCCCGGAAAAACACAAATATCTATCAGCCTGCCTCAGGACCTGGTAGAAAAAATTGACCGTCTTGCGGCCACGGAAAACCGCAATAGGTCTAACTTCATCGCCACGCACCTTGAGTCGTTGGCGGGGGATGTTGAAGCGTCGGAACCTCCCAAGCGTTTCAAGAAAAAAGCTTCTAAAGCTTAATGTTCTGTCGGCGGAAGTCGACTGAATTGCCCCAATAATAAATCTCGTCACTTCGGTGGCGAGATTTTGTATTTCTTGCTAATTAGGCTGTTAAGCATCTCAATAGCTGAGTGAATATCTATGCCCACTGGTTGCCTTCAAATGCTTATTACGTATTTCACCTACTGGCTTGGCTCGGCGCAGTGATTGCGCTTCAGTGGCTTGGTTTTCCACGGTTACTTTGGCAGAATCGACACGCGATTTTTTACCCAGCCATACTATTGGGTAGCTACTTAGCCCTGACAGATATTGTAGCGGTGCACTTCGAAGTCTGGCATTTTGATGAAAAACTCATTCTCGCTGGAGCCGTTAGCTCACCCTTTCTTCAATTCTTCCTCAAACCGTTCGGTGTGCCCATCGAAGAGTGGCTTTTTTTCTACTTAACTGCCCTACTCGTTGCACAGAGCTTCATCCTTTTTTTGCCAGCCTCGCTTCGGCATGCCAAAAGGGATTAACGTCCCCAGCGCATATTTTTCCCCTTCTTTGCGCGCTTACGGCGTCGAGTGGGACCAGATTCGTCGTAGTCGCTTGTCGCCGCACCGCTCTTTAAAGCCTCAATTTGGTCACGCAACACTGCCGCACGTTCAAATTCCAGATTGTTTGCAGCCTCTAACATATCTGCCTCAAGCTCCGCCAAAACTGCAGCTACATCTTGATCACCACCTGCGGCTTTAAAATCAACTGGGTTTTCTGCAGCTTCCTGTCGATGTAAGCTCGCTTGCACGGCGCGACGGACGCTACGAGGAGTAATCCCGTGCTCCTTGTTGTAAGCAATCTGCTTAGCTCGGCGATCTTCAGTAATCGCAATTGTGCGGCGAAGTGAATCAGTAAGCTTATCCGCGTAAAGAATCACTCGTCCCTTCTCATGACGTGCCGCGCGACCTGCTGTTTGAATTAGACTTGTTTCGCTGCGCAAAAAACCTTCCTTGTCGGCGTCAAGGATCGCGACTAATGCAACTTCCGGCAAATCCAGCCCTTCACGTAGTAAATTCACCCCGACAAGCACATCGAATTCACCGCGGCGCAGATTACGCAGAATTTCCACCCGCTCAATGGCGTCGATATCGCTATGTAGATATTCTACTCGAATATCAGCCTCCCGCAAATAGCTAGTTAGGTCCTCACTCATGCGCTTGGTCAAGGTCGTCACGAGCACACGCTCCTGCGCATCAACCGCAGTCCTTACTTCGCCAATCAAATCCTCGACTTGGCCAGTCGTAGAGCGCATCTCCATCACTGGATCCAGCAGACCAGTCGGACGTACCACCTGATGCGCAATCACACTGGATTTCTCGAACTCCAACTTCGCGGGCGTCGCCGATACAAAGACACATTGCCCAGTAACATCCCAGAATTCATCAGGCTTGAGCGGTCGATTATCTAAAGCCGAAGGAAGTCTAAAACCAAAGTCCACTAATCGCTCCTTACGTGAACGGTCGCCAAAATACATGGCACCAATCTGCGGTACCGTGGCGTGGCTCTCGTCAATGATCAACAGCATATCTTTCGGAAAAAAGTCGATCAGGCACCATGGACGCTCCCCTTCCTTACGAGCAGACAAATGCCGTGAATAATTCTCGATTCCGTTGCAAAAACCCATCTCTTGCAGTAACTCCAGATCATAGTCTGTACGCATCTTTATCCGCTGTGCTTCTATCAAGCGACGGTCCTGCTCAAACTTTGCTACCTGTTGGTTAGCCTCATCGCGAATTGCCTCAACCGCAGTTTCCAGCTTGCGACGGGGAGTAATGTACTGATTGGCCGGGTAGAGCTGAAAATGGTTCAGATGTTCGCCCGTAGCCCCCGTTAAAGGATCTAGACCAGTGATCGCTTCAATTTCGTCCCCCCAGAACTCAATGCGAATGGCGCTTTCCATATAGGCAGGAAAGACGTCCACGACCTCACCTCGAACACGGAACTTACCACGCGTCAATGCAATGTCATTCCGTTCATATAGGTTCTCAACAAGTCGCTCAAGCAGGCGGTCTCGTCCAAATTCCTCCCCAACCCGTAGCGGAATCATCATTTCGCGGAAATCCTCCGGCGACCCCAATCCATAGATACAACTGACACTTGCCACAACCAGCACATCACGACGGCTGATTAGTGAGCTTGTCGCCGAGATTCTCAGACGTTCAATTTCGTCGTTGATGCTCGAATCTTTCTCGATGTAGGTATCGGTCTGCGGCACATAGGCCTCAGGTTGATAGTAATCGTAGTAGCTGACGAAGTACTCAACCGCGTTATTCGGGAAGAAACTCTTAAATTCAGAATATAACTGTGCCGCCAGGGTTTTATTATGCGAAATGACCAAAGTCGGCCGCTGTAGTTCTTGGACAATATTGGCCATCGTGAAGGTCTTTCCCGATCCCGTCACCCCCATCAATGTCTGAAATCGATTACCAGCCCTCAGTGAACGAGCCAGTAATTTAATGGCGTCAGGCTGGTCACCTTGAGGGTCATATTCGGACTGCAACTGGAAATCCACGATCCATGAACCATAGGGCGGGATGAGAGAAAAGCAACTACTGCTCAAATTTGCGCTAATCATTTTCCGCAATTAGCCGTAACTTAAATTTGCATAGTGCAGAAAATACCGCGTAGATGAAGTTTGCTAATTGGCGTTACCCCTAATTTCTCGGGCTTCATCTAATTCAGCAGTAATGTGCATTGCAGATTATCCCGTGCACAAAAAAAACAACTTTCAATTTATATGGTAAACGGAAAAGCCCTTATTTTGGCGACGAAACAATACGCTCACGACTATTCAACCGCCAGTTGGTGGGCGATCTTCTCCACACTAATCTTGCTCGCCGCCGCCATGGCAGGTGCTGCCTTAAGCACACATTGGATATTCCAACTTGGTTGCTCTGTTATGATGAGCCTGCTTCTCGTCCGATTTTTCGTCATCTACCATGACCATCAGCACCACGCAATTTTACCGCACAGCAAGTTTCTTAAGGTTGCAATGCGCGTCTGGGGCATGATCGCCCTGACACCCAACGGTATTTGGACGCATTCACATAACCACCATCACAACCACAATTCCAAATTGAAGGTGCCGCCATTTGGTTCGTTTCCAGTCATGACTGCTGAACGTTACCTACAAGCAACTAGGCAAGAGCGCTTCTTTTATGAGATTAACCGCCACCCCATCACGATTCTGTGCGGTTATTTCACAGCATTCGTATTTGGCATGTGTATTGCGCCTTTTTTTGAAAAACATCGTAAACATCAGGACTGCCTAGCTGCTTTGCTCGTTCACGCGGCGATTTATACCGTTCTCGGACTTATATTCGGTCTTCAAGCGATGTTCTTCGCCTGGTTCCTTCCACAATTCTTCGCAGGCGCTCTGGGAGCCTACCTCTTCTATGCACAGCACAATTTCCCCACAGTAACCTATCTTGACCGAGACGGCTGGACCTATGAAGGTGCCGCCCTGCAATCCTCCAGCTACTGTAAGATGGGGCCATTGATGAACTATTTCACTGCGAATATCGGCTACCACCATATCCACCACCTTAATAGCAAAATCCCATTCTACCGCCTACCTGAGGTGTATCGGAGCATGCCCGAGTTACAGACGCCCAAAACAACTTCACTGAAGTTTAAAGACATTTCTAGTTGTCTGAGCCTTCACGTGTGGGACCCCGCTCAACAGCGCATGATTTCTCGACGAGAAATGTATGCCTTAGCGGCATAACCACAAGCGAGATAGACTCAATCCAGCAGTACAGCGGCGTTAGCCGCTCCATAAAGCGAAATGCTGTACTCACGGATAATGTAGACCGGAAATTTCTTCAGAATTTCTTGGATATTCGGGCGAAAGTTCTGCTCGAAGTAATACATGAACTGCTTGCCATCCGCAAAGAACGAGTCGTTTTTCTCTACAATCCCCCCCGCTAGGTAAATGCCATTGGAGGGCAAAAGCACGGTAGCGAAATCCGCCGTAATCCGTCCATAGACTTTAATAAACATTCTCAACACGTCACGGCAAACGGGGTTATTGTCCGCGTGTGCCCCGATCATGGCGGGCTTGTCTGAGTCTGGTGCCGCATCAATGTCCTTTAAAATACCCGTCAAAGTGACCTTTCGCACATCTCGGTAAAAATTAAAGATATTCGCCAACCCTCGTCCGGACACCAAAAGCTCGATTTCCGAGGCAAAGTTGGTGTTTCGCGTCACATAATGCTTCAATTCGCTCGTTTCCGCGTCAAAATTTGCGAAACTCGCGTGTCCACCCTCCGATGGATAGGCGACCATTTTACCGCCATGGTTAATGACAAAGCCTACTCCCAGACCAGTGCCAGCTCCGATAATCAGTGATACGTCGCCAGACGGTTTCGACAGACTGCCGTCCGAATGAGGCAATTGAGTAATTTTCGATGGATCGTTGACGTCTAGCAGTGGCACACCATAGCTAATGGCCAGAAAATCATTGATAACGATCGTCGGAATCCCAATGGCTGCCGCAATTTCTTTGCCATCAATGTTCCAAGATAGATTGGACAGCTTACAGTAATTGTTCTCCACCGGCCCTGCCCCGCTAATGCAGCAACGCTCAATCTTGATGCCATCCAGCCGTTTACCCGCCTCAGCGAGAGTTTGCCTAATCGGCTCAATGAGTCCCTTGATCTCAGGACTGGGGAACACGCATTCAATTAGAAGCGTAAAATGACCGTCATTTTCTCCCACCAACGCCAAGTTGCTGTTAGTGCCGCCAATATCGCCTGCCAGCAGGAAGCGGGTGAAAGTCGTTTCAGTGGAATGCCAGGTCGTGCGCATGTTCGGTGATTACAAACAAGTGTGTTTAATATAATAGTAACGGAGTATTAACGTCGACTATACTGGACAAAACCAAGATTAAACGACAAAAGCAAACCAATCTCCATGGAACAACTACAGCAGATTTACACCGAGGCACTCCGCTGGTATAATTTGCCCTTTACTGCACTATTAGCCCTCGTACTCTTGTATTGGGTATTCAGCATAATTGCTGGCCTGTTCGGTGCCGTAATCGATTTCGACATGGATGCTGATTTAGATACCGATGTGGACACGGAAGGTGGCACGGTCCTCGGCAAATTCTCTCGAGTCCTGAGTGATGGCGAGGCACCTTTCACCGTGGCACTTTCATTCTTCGCTTTTTTAATGTGGGGAATGATGATGACGCTGAACCATTTTTTTAACCCAGCTAGCGTATGGGCAATTGGCATGGCTATCATGGCTGCCTCGCTCGCAGTCGCGCTTTTTATCACGCGAGCTATCATGCGTTTTCTGTCACGATTAATCCGAAAAATTTTCGGTATCACACCTCAAAATGAAAGCTTCATAGACGCAATTGGGGTAGTAATCACCAGTGAAGTCACTGAGACCTTCGGCCAAATCGAAGTTTATCATGACGGTGTCCCCTGCCGCTTTAGCGTAGATCTGTTCCCCGGTTCCGAGCCTCTTATTAAGGGTGATTATGCCAAAATCGTACGCAAAGGCCGTAAAGGAAAGACCTATTTGGTTGTAAAAACAGTTGAAGAGCCATCTTTGCCCAAAGGAAATTCAAAGTGACTGCTTTCGTGTCCATAGCGATCGCTTTGCTCATCGGAGGCTTGCTGCTTGCATGCGTGCGAACCCCTGCCCCAGGCCAAGCCTTAGTGCGCACTGGCTTGGGCAGCACCCGCGCTACCACTGGCTCTGTGCTCGTTTTACCAGGAGTCCATCAATCTGAGAGTTTGGATCTCACCCTCACCCGAATTCCTCTGTCATTTCGTGGGCCGAATAATCCACTCATCTCCGCTGACCAACAATTATTCGATCTCGAAATCAGCTTATTTTTCCGAGTGTCAGCCGAAGAGTCCGCAATTCTCCAAGCAATTAACCATTTCAGCGCGCAAACGCTTAATGATGAGCCCGCCCTAGTCGCTGCAATCAGCGATGACGTCGCTCAATCGATTCGCACCATTGCGGGCAATTGCTCATGGTCACAAATCCAATCTCAACCCGATGATTTCAAATCCAGTCTCAGTGAACGATTAACCATACTTACTCCTGGACTGGCCGTGGATAGCATTGCCCTCGATCACATCGATAAATTCCCGCCAGACATCAGCTCACGTCAGAGCACCCGCTTGCTCTAAAATAGATTTAAAACTAAACATTAAAACAAGCCATAACTAACAACCAACACTGTCATGTTCATTCCAGTCTATAAAAACACCCCTCAAGGTCGCGCCATGGTTCGCACGGGCATGGGAGGCATCAAAGTCTCCTTCTCCGGGATCCTTTATTTCACCGTTCTCCACCGCCTTGAGGTCATGGACATCTCGATCAAACGCGTCCGCGTTGATCGCCGTGGCAAGGAAGGCCTTATTTGCCGAGATAACATTCGGGCCGATATCACCGTCGACTTCTTTGTCCGGATCAATGACACGATCGAAGACGTTCGCCAAGTCGCCACCACGATTGGTTGCGAACGCGCCAGCGACCTCGATAAGATTCGTGAACTCTTTGACGCCAAGTTCTCCGAAGCGCTCAAGACTGTCGGCAAGCAGTTCGACTTTGAAGAGCTCTACATCGAGCGCGAAAAATTCCGCGATGAAATAAAGAAGGTCATCGGTGTAGATCTCAATGGTTACGTGCTCGATGACGCCGCCATCGATTATCTCGAGCAAACGGCGCTAACCGAGCTCAACCCAGATAACATTCTCGACGCTGAAGGTATCAAGAAGATCACCGATCGCACCTCCCGCGAAAAGATCCTCGCCAATCAAATCGACCAAGATCGTATCAAAACGATCACCAAACAGAACGTCGAGGCCCGTGAGGCCGTCCTGGAACTGGAAAAACAACTCGCCGAAGCCGAGCAAAAGCAGAAGCGCGAAGTTGCCGTCATCACCTCTCGCGAAGAAGCAGAAGCGGCCCGCGTCCATGAGGAACAGCGTCTGCGCGCCGAAACGGCCCGTATTGCAACCGAGGAAGAACTAGCTATAGCCGAGGAGAATAAGCTCCGCCAAATCATCGTGGCGGAAAAATCTAAACAACGCACGGAAGCCATTGAAACCGAGCGTGTAGAGCGTGATCGTCAATTGGAAGTCGTTGAGCGCGATAAGGTTACTTCCCTCGCCGACATCGAAAAAGACAAGGCCATTGAAAAAGAAAAACGCGAAATACAAGAAGTCATCAAAGAGCGCGTGATGGTCGAAAAAACCGTCGTTGTAGAGCAGGAAAAAATCAAAGATACTGAGGCCTTTGCGGGTGCCGATCGTGCGAAAAAAGTCGCAATTACCCAAGCAGAACAACGCGCCGAAGAGCAACTCGTCGAAAAGGTTAAAACTGCCCAAGCCAGCAAGGAAGCCGAACAACTCAAGGCAGATGAACTGTATTACCATGAAGTTCGTAAGGCAGAATCCTCCAAGAAATCCATTGAGCTGAAGGCCGAGGAAACCGTAATTTCTGCCGAAGCGCATGAAACTGCAGCCGGTCGCGAAGCTGCAGCCAAAAAGACCCTCGCCGAGGGTGTTACCGCTGAATCTGCCGCAGAAGGTCTTGGCCATGCGAAAGTCTTGGAAGCGAAAGCAAGCGCGTTTCAAAAACAAGGCGAAGCCGAGGCCTCCGTTGCCGAACTTAAATTTCTGGCTGAAGCCAAGGGCATCAGCGAGAAGGGTGCAGCCAACGCTAGTGCCGATGAAAAGAAGTTCTTGGCCGAAGCCGAAGGTATCCACAAGAAGGCCGATGCTATGAAAGTCTTCAACGAAGCCGGAAAAGAACACGAAGAATTCAAGCTACGTCTGCAAAAAGACAAAGAAATCGAACTCGCAGAAATCGCCATCAACGAGAAGATCGCCGAGTATCAGGCACACGTCCTCGGCGAAGCACTCAAGAACACCAAGGTCGACATCGTCGGTGGCAGCACAGACTTCTATGACCGTGTCGTAGGTGCCGTTACTCGCGGTAAATCCATCGATCGCTTGATCGATAACTCCCATGCCCTGACCGACGTCAAGGACACCTTTTTCAATGGTGACCCTGAATACTTCAAGACCAAGCTGAAGGCATGGACCGAGCAGTTCAACATATCGACAGAAGACATCAAAAATCTCTCTGTCGCTGCCCTTCTCTCCCGCATTGCTGATAAGGCCGATGGCAACGATAAGAAGGAAGCCAACGACCTGCTGTCACTCGCTGAAAAATACGGTATTAGCAGTAAGAAGGCTGGCGAATTCTTCGACACGCTGATCAGAAACTGATCACTAGAATCTAGCAGGCCTTAGTCGCTTAAAGATACAGCGACTAGGGGCTATGGATAAAGACTAGGAACATCATAGCTATGGCTGATACAGCAACCGACACCCCCGCACCTGCCTCGGCACCCAAGCTCGAAGGTGGTGCCTATGAGGTCATCAGACAGCGTCTGGACACCCAGTCCGCCGAGCTACTCAAGCGGCTACAGACTCTCAACATCAATCGGCAATCCGTTTTCGGCGCGATCGAAAACAAGCTCATCGCCACTGACCGCATAACCACCGAGCATAACTGTACGCCTCGGGATATGGTTTCGCTGCCGGGTGGTCGTTTCTTGTTCGGTTACAACGTCAAACTCGGCCTAAAATCGCAGATGCAGATCGGCGACGTCTTTGCGGCTTATCGCTTAGATGGCGAGGATCAAAGCTTCCACACAGAAGCTCTCGATATAATTAGCAATCAGGAGTTCCAAGAGGACTTCGCCTACCTTTATAAGTATTACAAGGCAACGAGCTTCGTGAAATTCCTCCTACGTGGTCACGAGTTCTACATGGCGTTTCGCATCAGCGATGACATTCGAGACATCAAGGTATTCAAGTGGCTCATCACTGATGACGGGCTAAACTATCTGGGGAATCGCTTCGACCCAGAATACACCTTCCCTCCGCAACATTCGTTTACCTGGACACGCGCCCATCGTGAAATGCAGCGCAGCGGTCAGCATCCGCACATCTCCATCGAAGATAAGCTCTTTGTAGAAACAGTCGGCGGCGACCTCACGATCAAAATTGAAGACAACACCACCTCTGGCGAAGGAATTTATTCCGAGCCCGTTGATCACGTTGATCAAACACTGGATGATGCTGATATTTTCTATGCCGTTGTCGGAGAACTAATACTGTTACGAATCCTTCCCTATCAGGAAAAAAAGACGCGCTATTTCATCTACAACAGCAAGGTGAAAGAGGTACGCCGCAGTGATGCAATTGGCTCAAGTTGTGTCGCTCTCCCCGAAGAACAAGGCGTGATCTTCGCGAACGGCTATTACTTGCATAGTGGTGAGTGTAAACTGTTCGACAGCTCACACAGTAACATGTGGTTCGAGCGACTCGTGAAATCGCCCAATGGCGAGGACTTCCTGTTTTCTTTCTACGAACGGGTAACGGGCGAATACGTGCTGATGAGCTACAATCTCATCCAGCAAACTGTCGGCACGCCAATCATCTGCCACGGCTTCACGATTTTTGACAACGGCGAGATGGTTTACTTCCGCGGTGGTGACGAGGCGCAGAAACACCACTCACTGCAAATCTGGCAGACACCTTTCACCAACGATGACCTCCCCCCCACCGGCAAGGCAGATAGCTACCTGTTTAAAGTCGGTAACAAGGAAGTCGTCCGCAGTATGAGCGAATGCTATGAGGTTTACAATCTCCTACAAAAGGACGAAAGCTACACTGGACTCTATGTTGACCTTGTAAAGCTTAGCAGCGACATCCTCGATACGTATTTCTGGCTCAACAGCGATGAGGCCGCGAATATCAAGGAAACGCTATATACAATCAATCGCACCGCACAAAGCGCGATCGATGAGTTCGATAAGGTCCAGCGCATCCGTAAATCCACCAACGAGCAAACTGAAGCCGTTCAGGTGCGCGTGCGCAAAGTCACCACCGAAGTCAGTAGCACAAAGCCGGACGATATCATTGGCTTCGTCCGTAGTTTGGCAGACTTGCGCACATTGCGCGGTGAGATAATCGGCCTGCGTGACCTGCGCTACGCTAACATTCCTCTCAGCGAGGAGCTGGAGAACAAAGTCCGAGCCCTCTCGGATCAGGTCGCACAGCAGGCAGTAGAATTCCTCCTGCTCGATGAAGCGCTCGACCCGTATCGGAATGCTGTTGAAGAGCAAGCTACTGCGATCGAGCAAATTGAAAAGGTCACTCAGGCCAATGAAATCAGCGAAAAGCTTGACGCAGCTGGTGCTGAGTTAGAGCTGCTCATTGAAATTGTTGGTAACCTCAAGATTGAAGATGCAACGCAAACCACGCGCATCATCGACTCGATTTCCAACATTTACTCCCGCCTGAACCAGGTCCGTAACGATTTAAAGGCGCGGCGCAAAGAGCTCATGCTGGTCGAAGGTGCCGCTCAGTTCAATGCCCAGCTCAAGCTACTCAACCAAGCGGTTGCTAATTATCTGGACCTCTGCGAAACGCCTAAGCAGTGCGATGATTACCTGACCAAGCTCATGGTACAGCTCGAGGAACTTGAAGGCCGCTATGCAGACTTCGACGAATATCTCGACCAGCTGACGACAAAGCGTGACGAACTCTATAATGCTTTTGAAACAAAGAAAATGTCGCTTCAGGAGTCGCGTAACCGACAGACGACTCGTCTGCTCACCAGCGCAAAGCGTATCCTGACTGGCATTGAAAATCGTGCTAAGGGCCTCAAGGAAATCACAGACATCAACGGCTATTTCGCAAGCGACCTCATGGTCGAAAAAGTCCGCGACATCGCTGATGAACTGGGAAAAATCGGCGAAAACCTCAAGGGCGACGACATCCTTGGCCAGCTCAAAACCGTTCAAAGTGATGCCATTCGACAACTCAAAGATAAGCAAGAACTCTTTGTCGACGGCGAGGACATTATCCGCTTTGGCCAGCACAGTTTCAGTGTTAATACGCAAGAGCTAGCGCTGACCACCGTCCAGCGAGAAGGCGGTATTTACTTCCACCTCTCAGGCACACAGTTTTTCGATCCGATTAAAGATGAGGTGCTGCTCGACACACGATCCGTGTGGGAAATGGAGGCCATCAGTGAAAGTCGTGTGGTCTACAGAGGTGAATATCTAGCCTATCAATTACTCAGGCATTTCGACGCCAAAAATAAGGCGGAAAATTCCGATCTCAACATTTCATCAAGTGACTACCAAGCGTTGGATGACAAAGCACGGCTAGAGTTTGTCCAACGTTTCATGGCCCCTCGCTATCAGGAGGGCTACATGAAGGGGGTGCATGACGAGGACGCGTTTCGCATACTCGACGCCCTACTGGCCATCCACAGCACTGTCGGCCTTCTGCGTTACTCACCTGATGCCCGCGCCTGTGGCCTCGTATACTGGCAGCACTTTATCGGCCGCACTCCCGATAACGATTTACTATCGGCTAAGGTCGACGCTTTTGGCGAAATGCTTCGCCTCTTTCCCCAGCACCGCACTCAACAGGGTTATGTCAACGAATTGCACAAGCGCATCACTACATTTTGCGAAGACTCAGGTCTTTGTGACGCGAAACTGGCTGAAGATGCCGCCGAGTATCTCTTTCATGAGTTAATCGACGCCGAGTCCTTTACCGTTTCACTTGAGGCCGCCTCATTGGCGGAAAGCTTCCACCACGAACTCGTATCCAAACGCTTCACCGACAAGCTTGAAAAGGCACGCGCCGCCATGCGCGGTAATGCCCCGGGTGAATTCCAAGTCCTCCGAGACTGGATACGCGGCTACGCATTGGCGCAGAACATGCCCGAGAATCAATTTGAGTATCTCGACGAAGCTGCCGCGCACCTACTACGTGGTCCAATTGAAAAGCGCCACGTTGTTGATGTCCCGATCGAAACAGAGATCACTGGCCTACGTGGAGATCACGACGTCGTCCAAGGCAAGGTCATCTACCTACATTACAATAAGTTCCTCGCCAAGATGCGGGAGCATGAGCGCGAAGTCGTACCGCTCTACCGCCGTTTCCAAGAGCGTAAGGCCGAGCTCGTCGATGTCATGCGCGAAGACTTACGCCTTAACGAGCTTAAGCCTCGAGTGATGAGCGCCTTTGTCCGCAACCAACTTCTGGACAAAGTATATCTGCCGATGATCGGCGACAATCTTGCCAAACAAATCGGCACGGCAGGTGGCGACGCCCGTACCGACCGCATGGGCATGCTACTGCTCATCTCCCCCCCCGGCTACGGCAAGACCACGCTCATGGAGTATATCGCAAACCGGTTGGGCATTACTTTCGTCAAGGTCAACGGACCTGCGATCGGACATCACGTCACCAGTCTCGACCCCGAAGATGCGCCCAACAAGGCTGCGGCGGAGGAAGTCGAAAAACTCAATCTCGCCTTCGAAATGGGCGACAACGTGATGATTTATCTGGATGACATTCAGCACTGTAATCCAGAGCTGCTGCAAAAGTTCATTTCTCTTTGCGATGCCCAGCGTAAAATCGAAGGCGTTTACAAAGGCAAAGCGCGGACTTACGATTTAAAGGGCCGTAAAGTGGCTGTCGTTATGGCGGGCAATCCGTACACCGAAACGGGTGGCAAATTTCAGATCCCGGACATGCTCGCCAACCGCGCCGACACCTACAACCTCGGCGACATCATTGGCGGGCATCATACCGCTTTTGAAGATAGCTATCTGGAGAATTCGCTGACCTCTAACACCGCGCTTCGTCCGTTATCCAATCGAAGCCGTACTGACGTCTATGCAGTCATTAAAATTGCGAAGACGGGCATTCGAGAAGGCGTCGAATTTGAGGGTAGCTATTCGGGCGAAGAAGTCGAAGAAATGGTAGGCGTCATGAAAAAGATGATGCGCGTCCGCGACACAATTCTCCGGGTCAATCTGGCTTATATTAAGAGCGCAGCGCAAGCTGACGATTTCCGCACAGAACCTCCGTTCAAGCTCCAAGGCTCTTACCGTAACATGAACCGAATTGCGGAAAAGCTACTGCCAATAATGAGCGACAGCGAAGTCGAATCGCTGATCGATGACCACTACGAAAATGAAGCCCAAACCCTCACCCAGGGTGCTGAAGCGAATTTGCTCAAGTTCCGTCAACTTGAGGGCAAAATCACTCCCCCCGAACTCGAACGCTGGGAGGAGATTAAAAAACGCTTTACGAAGAACAAGATACTTGGTGGTGCAAACAGCGACCCAGTCAACAAAGTCGTCAGCCAGTTGGCAGACAACAACACGGCACTCAGCGAAGGTTTATCTGCACTGGGCGAGCGCCTCGCAGCAATGCGTCAGCCCGTTACCTTCGACGGAAGCACCTTGGATAAGATTCGTGCCCTATTCCCGAACCCTCCAGAACCCAAGCCGCTTCAACTCGACGAATCAACTTTAGCCAAACTCAGTGAACTCTTGCCCAAACGCTCGGAACAGCCACCTACCCTAGCCTTGTCTGACGAGGCAGCCACACTGCTCAACAAACTCGTCAACAGTCTCGAAAAATCCGCTAAACCCAAATCAACACCAAAACCGCAAGCTGACTCGGCGACTATCTATGCAGAAGCCATCGAAAAGTTGGGAGAGAAATTGGCAGCCCGCCCCAGCGTTGTCCTACCAAAGCTTTCATTAGACGAAAGAACGGATAGCACCCTTGATCAAATCCTTGAGGCCTTCCATGTGCTCTTCCGCCACACCGGTATCGAACCGCAGGCCCAACGAGATACTCCGCCGAAAAAAACGCGCCCGAAGAAACCTCTGGCCGATGATTCGCTTTGAAGCCAGGTAGATATATCAACTAGCCACCCTCATTGGAGCAAGAGGCCACTTATAGCTACGCGCCTGCGGCTTCCTCCTCAATACGGGCGATGTATTCGCTAACATTACAAGTCAGCAAACGGCTACCGCTAGGGCTGATTTCTAACACTTTGTTGACCACCGGATCGAGGAAATCTCGGTCGTGACTAACGATGAGCATGGTGCCACTAAAAAGGGTGATTGCTTCCTGCAGCACTTCTTTACTGCGAAGGTCCAAGTGATTCGTCGGTTCGTCGAGAATAATGCAGTTAGCTGGCCGCATTAGCATCTTCGCCAGAGCAACGCGATTACGCTCTCCCCCTGAAAGCACACTGATGGACTTCTGCTGCGCCTGGCCACTAAAGAGTAGTGCGCCGAGAGCAGCACGAGGGTTCGCATTGGGGTTTCCATCCACAGCGCTTTCAGCCTCCTCTTGGACGGTGTTATTTGGATTCAATTCTTCGGCTTGCTGCTGGGCGAAATATCCGATGACAGTATTTACACCTTTGTCGATTTCGCCGGAATCAACTGGCTCAACTCCCGCGAGAATACGAGCCAACGTGGATTTACCCGCGCCGTTGACACCAACCACTGCGATGCGGTCACCACGATCAATCCGGAGACTCAAGCCCTTGAAAACCTGAATATCCCCATAGGATTTATAAATGTCCTTAATTTCCACCACCTTCTGGCTTGCTGGCGGTGGCTCGGGGAAACGGAAATAAATTTTCCGCTCCTCACGATCCACTTCGACACGCTCGATCTTATCAAGTTGCTTAATACGGCTCTGCACCATGCTCGCCTTCTTCTGATTCGCACGGAAGCGGTTGATGAATTCCTTCTGGCGTGCAATATCCTTAGACTGATTGTCGGCCTTTTTGCGCTGCGTAGCCAATCGCGCGGCGCTCTCCTTTAAGTAAAAGCTGTAGTTGCCGGAATAGGTGTTAAGGTTACCAAATTTAAGCTCATAGGTCGCATTGGTCACGGCATTCAGAAATGCCTTATCGTGGGAGATAACCATGAGCGACCCGTGATAGCCTTGCAGATACTTCTCTAGCCAGTTCTGAGAAATAATGTCCAAGTGATTCGTCGGCTCGTCCAAAAGCAAGAGTGAAGGCTTTTTCAAAAGGAGTTTAGCCAAGGCAATGCGCATTTGCCAACCGCCGGAAAATTCCTCGGTCTGACGGCCCATATCACTCATTGAGAAGCCAAGACCTTGTAGAATACGCTCGATCTGAGACTTTATTTTTGCCGGTTCAGCATCTTCCAGTTGTTGCTCCCACTCACCAATCGTGTCAATAAGCTCATAGTACGCTGGGTCATCAGTATCCAGCTCGTACATTTGTTCGGAGGCGGCATCGATTTTTTCCTGTAGCTGTAGTATGTCCGCAAAGGCGGTTTCCACCTCTTCAAACAAAGTTTTGCCACGTGCTTCAATGCCATCCTGGGGCAGATAGCCCAGCGTCACGTATGAATGCTTCTCAATAGCCCCGCTGTCATACTCTGCCAAGCCAAGGAGCACCTTAATTAAGGTAGATTTACCTGAACCATTCACCCCAATTAACGCGATACGATCGCGTGGGCCGATGGTGGCATTAATTTCGCTGAAAATAGCTTTTTCGCCATAGGCGAGGCTGAGGTCGTTGATAACTATCATGATGCTTCCTATGAATACGGAGCAAGTAGATTGCCATTCAGTGTGAATCTGGCCAGTACAGAATTTAGTCTAGATACGGTAATTTAAAAAAGCTTAGTCTTTAATCTCACAGTTCAAGCCCCCCCCTCGATCTGGAAAGCAATTTGAGCATGCCGTTTGCCTTACTACGTAATTACCCCTATGACCGTCCCAGCACGAACCCGCCGTTATTCAGTTTTTTGAAGCGATTTGACGTGTCTCAAAAACTTAAAGGAATGCCGTAACACGCCTTATTTACGATGCATAATTGAAATTGGCCCATCTACTGCAATTTAGGCAGAAAAAAATCAAAACTTTCCCTTGCCAAGCGAAAAGTCAGCGGCATACTCCACCAACTTTGATGCCCGGTAGCTCAGCGGTAGAGCAGGTGGCTGTTAACCACTTTGTCGCTGGTTCGATCCCAGCCCGGGCAGCCATTTTGGACCATGTGTCCAAGTGTGCCAGATAGCGCCTGAGCAAGCCTATCTATCTTGTTTTCAAGAGCTTGGAGTTTCGAAATCTCGTCCTTGCTTGTGCCAGACTGTGACTGCTCAGGACCCGTAAAGACAGGCTCGGGAGTGCATACGGGAGTGCAATTTTTCTGAGCAAATAGTTTGGTTACGTTGGCTCCCTCAGAAAGTTTGGCCACGTTCATATAATGCTTTGATGTAGTCGAAGCGTTTGAGTGCCGCAGAATTGATTGAATGAATGGCAATTCCATTCCTTTCGTGGCAAGCCAATGGCCGAACGTGCGCCGGAGCGCATGAAAGTCCAAGTCGCCGAATTCATTACTGTATTGTAAGCCTGCCCGCTCGAGGTCCGCTTTTAGAACCTGGTAGGGTGAACCCTAAGACGCGCTGGCTAGGTTCTTCGATACATACTTGAACAGGTATTCAAACTGCTTTTGCTTGATGCCCGCGACATGGACCCGACCCAGCCCCCACCAGATTGTAAACATCTCTAGGAAGTCAGGCGGGATCTTCTTGCGGTAATCGATGATCAAATGCCAATGCGGATATCCGTCTTCATGAAACTCCAGCTTCCACGCCCAGGCGAACGGCCCGATTGCTTTCCTCACACGCGCTAAGAAACGTCGCATCCGCTTCCTGCCCTTCTCAAAGGCCACCTTCTCCGAAACGAAGCCGTGCCCGTCCGTGGTCAGCGTGAGAAACTTGCATCGCTTAAGGACCGGAAGGCCCTGCGCTCGATCTCACGCCGTTTCAAATAGACGCCCCGTTTAGTAAACCAGTTCGCGCCATGAAAGGCTGTCGCTTTCTCCAAATCCAGCTCTTTCCTCAAAAATGCGATCACCGTTTTCTTCCATCATTACAATTTAAACAAAATCAGAAATTAGACCTCAACTCGCCGTGGTTATGATTGACATGGGGATGATTTGTTCAGGCAAAATGTAACGTTATTTTTCTTGGTATGGTTGTTGAAAGTCTCCATCCTAGGGGCAATGACTGGTTACTTAAGAGGGGGAAATGGCCCAATGGATTGGGCTCGGGATGTTTTGAACGTGGCCATTGTGCGCTGCGTGAGCGTGTTGACCATGATTGTAATCGTGGCAGGTGCTAGCGGAAGGCTCCACGCCGACTGGGAGGACAGCTATAGCACGTCGGGCACGATCAGTGTCACCGATGATAACGGCACGCTAAAGGCGACGAGCACATTAGAAAACTCCCCGACGCTGCCAGCGACGCTTCAACTGAAGAGCGGCGATAGCCTGATATTTCAACCGATTGAAGCAACTGTTAGCGGGACCGGGTCTTACACCACCGATGACACGTCACTGGTCGATGGTGTCAGCAAATTTTACAACGGCAATCAACCGCTCCAGATCACCAGTTCGGCCGATTTGTCGTGGACAACCTCCAGGCTTTTCACTGAGCATCAGGGGACACCTTATGTGGGCAATGGCGTTTTATTTGCCCAGTTGAACCTGATTGAAGGCGGCGTCATTCCGCAAGGTATCAACATCGGAATCGACCTTACGCACTCGGGCAATATTACTTTGGATTCTACGGTGAGCCACGTCCTGTCTCCCAATATACCAACCTTTGCAGATGTGAGTGGCATCCTGGCGGTGTCGGGAAATCAACCGGGTGTGGATTTCGCGGGGCCAGCCTATGGTGCGGTGTCGGTGACCACGCAGAGCGGATCAACGATCGATGTCACAAGCAATCCCAGTGACTCGACGAAACCGGTTTTAGCGGCTGGCGTCATGGCGGGCACCTCCTACGCCGGCTACGCTTACTCAGAACCAACCATGATCGATATCGAGCACGGGGGAGACATCTCTGTGACGTCCGATCAAGGGGTGGGCATCCTCGCGACTGGAACGGTTGCAGCCGGTGTCGTGCAGCAGGATCCCGCTTCAGTAGTAGGTACCGGGGCTGACGTGAATGTCACCTTGAAGCAGAGCGGGTCGATTACCACATCGGGTAAAACCGGGATCGGTATCATGGCGTTCAACCAAACGTTTTCCCACATCGGATCGGGTGATTTCCATTCGGGCGTGGTGAATGTCGACCTGCAGAACGGAACGGCTCCGCTGAAGACGGGGGGCACGGATTCAATTTTTTCATTTGGCGTATTAGCCGTTTCATCCGGAAGCACCCAGGGCGTTGATCCGTTTGGCTTATCAGAAACCGGTGTTTGGGAATCTCAGGCTGGCTCAGTGGGCGGCAAGGCAGAAGTTAACAGTGATCGTGCGATCGAGACAGCGGGCGAGTTGTCCATTGGCATTGCCGCCTTCAGTGCGGGAGTCGCGGTGGTCACTGGTGTCCAGGGAGATGCCGGTGTAGCCACATACCTTGGCAACTCCGACTCGGATTTTAGTGGTGGCGGTGGAGAGATCGTCGTTACCACCACGGAGAATGGCACCATCACCACTGTTGGGGAAAATGCTACGGGTATCCATGCCAGCAGTGTCCCCGTTGGTGGCGTTGTTTACAACGACATCGACAGTTCGCTCAAATTGGACGGTAGCGGCGATTCGGGTTTGATCCTTGGTGATATCGATTCTGCCTCCTCCTCCAGCTCCGATGCCGCGCACGGCGGCAAGGTCAGGATTACTACCGGTGCGGATATCGCCACGGGTGACGGCAATGGCGCGGGTGTCGCCTCGGCCGCGGTCGTTGCTCAGAGCATTGGCGGCGGCGGCGGCAGCGCTGGGGGTAAGTCATCGTTCCTCATCGGCGGCAGCGGTGGCTCTGGTGGTGATGGCGGCGAGATCAGCATTACCCAGAACAGCGGCGGGACGATTACCACGAACGACGAGAAGTCGATTGGCATTTTAGCGCATTCCATCGGTGGTGGCGGGGGCAACGGCACCAATGCCGAGGGCCTGTTCATTTCGATTGGCGGCAAAGGCGGTGACGGCGGTGACGGCGGTACTGTAACGGCCAACATTCAGGATAATATTACAACCCATGATGACTATTCCGGGGGCACGTTGCTGCAATCCATCGGTGGCGGCGGCGGCCACGGCGGGTCAGCGACTACTTGGGGAAGAGATATTGGGATTGGCATCGGCGGTAGTGGCGGTTCTGGCGGCTCCGGCGGCGAGGTTGCAGCCAATGCGGCCTCGGGCACAAAGATTACCACAGTTGGCGAAGACTCTACGGGTATGCTGCTGCATTCGGTTGGCGGCGGTGGTGGCCACGGTGGTACGGCCACCAGCTACGAGGCCGGAACCCTATTGACACTTTCTTTGGCCTTGGGCGGTAGCGGCGGCGATGGTGGCGAAGGCGGCGTGGTACTGGCAAACAACGCTGGAACGATTTCCACCGGAGTGCCGCTGCTTCATTCAGGCGGTAACTCGGCCGGCATCGTCGCGCAGTCCGTTGGCGGTGGCGGCGGCCACGGCGGGTCAGCGTCCGCGAAATCCTATGACCTCAATCTAATCGATGAAGTCCCGAACCTGGATGCGACAATAGCCATTGGTGGCTCAGGTGACCCGGGTGGCGACGGTGGAATAACTACGATCAATAACACCGGCTCCATTACAACCCACGGCGGGCTGTCTGCGGGGGTTATCAGCCATTCGATTGGCGGCGGCGGTGGAAGCGGCGGTAAGTCCGACGTTGTTTCACACCTGATCAACATTGCTACAGAAAGCGCGAAGATTAATTTGGCAATCGGTGGAAGTGCCTCCGCTGCTGGCTCTGGCTCGGATGCGATTGCCAGCAATGGCGACCAGTCCGGCAGTTCCGCGAGCATCGCGACTACGGGCAATAATTCAGCCGGGATGGTGGTTCAATCCATTGGGGGCGGTGGTGGCCATGGTGGGCATGGCGATGTCGAATCGCCGGTAAGGGATTGGAGCAAAAGCGAAGAGAAAGAGGCGAAAACTTTAGACGTTTCGTTGAGCATTGGTGGCTCCGGCGGCAAGGGCGGTTCTGGTGGAACTACCATTGGCGAAAACTTTGGCTCGATTTCGACGGATGGCACTGCGTCTCCGGGCATCATCGCTCAGTCAATTGGCGGCGGGGGCGGCGTTGGCCGAACAGCCAGCGCCGATGGCGGCAATACCATTAACACTGACAATTTAACCATCGGAGGTTCCGGTGGTGACGGAGGCGCAGGCGGTGAAGTGGCGGTCTCTAACAGCGGTTCCATTCAAACAAGTGGTGGCGATTCCGTGGGTATTATCGCGCAATCCGTCGGCGGTGGCGGTGGCGACGGTGGTAGGGCCGAGTCGAAGTCAAATTTGGACCTCATTGACCAAGGTCTGGCCCTCGTGCATCCAGAAAATGCTTGGAGTGCCGATGTCGCCGTAGGCGGGCACGGCGGTAGTGGCAACGGTTCCGGTCAGGTCGGTGTCGAAAACCAGAGTGGCGCGAGTATTGAGACGTCCGGTTCACGTTCCTTTGGGGTGCACGCCCAATCCATCAGCGGCGGTGGCGGTCGGGGTGGTGCGGCGTCAACCATTACTGATTCGGCCTTCAATCAAGCCTTTACGGACAAGGGCCAATACACCGCAGAACTGTCTATTGCGGGCAGTGGCAAATCCTCCTCGCCAACACCAGGTGAATTGGAAGTCAAAAATGACGGTAAAATCACGACCACTGGTTACGACGCGCACGGCATTCTGGCCCAATCTGTAAATGGTGGCGGTGGTTCTGGAGGTGTAGGATCGACAGATACGTATGTCGACATATCAATGGGCGTTGCCATTGATGGCACCTCGGGCGGCCATGGTGACGGGGGTTCAGTAATCGTCTCCAGTAGTGATTCCATTAGCACCACGGGTACACACGCTGCCGGGATTGTGGCTCAGAGTATCGGTGCAGGTGGCGGTCACGCCAGCGTTGGTAGTGATAGGCCCAACGGGAAAGTATCGGCTGTGGAGGCCTACGGTCTTCAGACACATATCATGATGGGAAATAGCAATAGTTCGACGTCAGGCGATGGTGGGGATGTAGAGATTAATTTGAATCTGGCAGATTCGAATGTCACCTCGATGGTGTCGACGAATGGTAACTGGGCCTTTGGCGTCGTTGCGCAAAGCGTGGGCGCGGGTGGCGGTAAAGCGAGTGTCATCTCGGGGGCGCAAAGCAATGCCTATAATTCCATCACATCAGTTCAATTAGGGGCCGATGCGGGCACAGGGGCCGGCGGTTATGTACAGGCCAATTTGTTGACGAACTCTACGGTTAGCACGAAAGGCTACGGTGCTTCGGGTGTTATTTTGCAGTCAATTGGCGGCGGCGGCGGGATTGCAACGATTGCTTCGCAGGATTACGAATACACAGAAAGCAGCCTTAATGTGCCCATTCAAGTGGGTTCCGGCAGAGGCACAATCAAAGGGGGCGGCGGTAATGTAACCCTTCTGGGCGATACCACTGTCACGACAGATGGGGACTACGCACATGGTATTGTCATGCAGTCCATTGCGGGCGGCGGTGGCCTTTTTGGGGCGGGCACTGAAAACGCGCCGTCCAACACCGACCAACCTCTGTCTGTCTTAATGGGCTCTAACACGGACGCCGATAACAATGGCGGCGAGGTCGTCATGACGGCGAAGTTGAACGTTTCGACCAAGGGTGATAATGCCTTCGGCGTCGTAGCGCAATCGATCGGCGGGGGCGGTGGCATGGCCATGGGGAGTAATCTTACTACCAACAATTCCTTTTTAGGTGACAACGGCGGGTCGGACCGCGATGGGGGTACAGTTAGTGTCTCGCTGGCGCAGGACTCCGAGATCACGACCACCGGGCAGGCCGCGCATGCCATCGTGGCTCAATCGATTGGTGGCGGTGGCGGTATCATTCAACCCACAGCCTCAACATCCGACGCTCTCGCAAGCAACCTGATCTACTATTCATCGGATGCTCATGGTTACGGTGGTGATGTCACCATCACCACCGAAGGCTCAATCACCACGCATGGTGTCGGGGCCATTGGGGTCGTCGGGCAAGTGATCGGCGGTGGTGGCGGAATTTCTGGCCATCTCGCTGGCTCAACCGGTGGCGATGGGTCCTCATCGAAAGCCAGCGATAATGGAAAATTGATGATCACCCAAAACGGCATGCTGACCACCAACGGTGTGAATGCGTATGGGATTTTTGCCCAGAATGTTACGGCAAATGGTTCGAATGGGAATGACATCACCGTGGTGGTTAATGGCACCGTTAAGGTAAATGATGACAATGGTGTCGGTGTTCATTTCTCGGGCGGAAGCAGCAACAACACGCTTACGATCAACGGCTCGGTCGATGCACATACGGTTATGAACTTCTATGACTATGGCGATAGTTCCGTAACGCCGACGGTGAACAATAACGGCACGGCCAGTGGCAACATCAATTTAGTCACTGGAAATGACAGTGCCGGGACGTTTAATAATTACGGAAAGTTTTACGTTGGAGATGAAATTGGCGGCATTATCAACAATCACGGAGATCTGCTTGTAGGAACCTTGGGGAGTGAGCATGGAATCAAAACGGTTGTTCACACGGAATTTAATCAAAGCGCAGAAGGTCAGTTGATTTTCGATATCTTTGGTGCTGAAAATCACGATTTACTTATTTTCAATGACAACGTAACCGGTTCATTGATGGGATCTATTGTTGCCATGTTCGATGACGATTTTACGCCAGAAGTGGGTGACGTATTCACACTCATGCAAGGAATTAAAGACATCGAATTGGGTGAGAAAGTTCTCAGCTCAATGCAGGTAGAGGGCCTGGCAGAGCACTTCGAGTGGTCTGCGAAACTGGGTGCTGACTATACCGTCAACCTCCTGATCAACGTTCCGGAGCCCTCAACCTACGCATTGTTTGCCTCAGTGCTGATTGGATTAGCAGCCATGGTTTATCGGCGAAAGAGTGCTACCCGAAAATGATTATGCAACCTAATCTGAAGGTGCGAAACCAACCATAGCAAGTATGTCATTGGGCCGTTGGCGTGATCAGTTCGAATTTTTAAGTGTGTTTGGCCTGCCTCCCCCCCCCTCAAAAAAAAGACAGCCGATATTTTTGGTTCAGCAAACTTTATCACATCAAAGTAATCGCAAGCTTTGATGCTCTGGCCGGAATCACGCACATCGCTTGAATTGTTATTTGTCCCACTAGAAAGCGACCAAATGAGAGTAATTGAACAGGTCTCAAGGCTCCTCGTTAACTTAGACTTGTTCCCTCCGCAGTTCTCGGACATCACTGCTTCCGCGTATGGCCGATACCGATCCAGAGACAGCACCAATTTTGGTGGATATCATTCTTCCCATTGAACAATCCGATGACAGGGACGTTCAACGCACGGCATTGGCCTCCAAACTCGAGGTATCAGCCGACCGAGTGATTGATTTTCGACTGCGCAAACACTCAATCGACGCGCGCCAAAAACAAATCAAAGCGCAGCTCCGTTTTGAAGTTGGTCTCGACAAGGCACTTCCGCCCGAGCCAGTTCTCAACCCGGATTACCCATCTGTCACCAAGTCCTCACCTGCCGTCATCATCGTAGGCTGCGGCCCCGCTGGCCTCTTTGCCGGGCTTCGCTGCTTAGAGCGCGGATTAAAGCCAATCCTGCTCGAACGCGGTAAGGATGCCTCAGCTCGCCGCTTCGACCTCGGGCCCATTCTAAAGCAAGGCATTGTTATCGAGGACTCCAACTACTGCTTCGGCGAAGGTGGAGCTGGCACATTCTCGGATGGCAAACTCTACACCCGCGCCACCAAACGTGGTCCAGTTCGCACCATTTACGAAACTCTTGTGGCACACGGTGCTCCCGAGCGTATCCTGATCGACGCCCACCCACACATCGGCTCCAACCTCTTGCCTAAGGTCGTCATGGCGATGCGTGAATCCATCATCTCCGCTGGCGGTGAAGTGCATTTCGGTGCCAAAGTCACCGACTTTCTCGTCACAGGGCAAAAGATTGAAGGTGTGCAAACTGCCGACGGACGCGTGTTCCGCGCCAACCATACGATCCTCGCAACCGGACACTCAGCGCGCGACATCTACCAACTCCTTCACCGCAAGGGCATTCAACTCGAGCAAAAGCCCTTTGCCGTAGGGGTCCGCATTGAGCACCCGCAACCGCTGATCGACAGCTTACAGTACCACTACAAAAACGGCCAAGAGCGTCCGCTCTACCTACCCGCAGCCAGCTACCGGCTCGCCACTAAGATTGATGATCGCGGCGTTCACTCCTTCTGCATGTGCCCAGGCGGATTCATCGTGCCAGCAGCCACCGAAAACGACGAAGTCGTAGTCAATGGAATGAGCCTCGCCCGACGTGATTCCCCCTTCGCAAACAGCGGTATGGTCGTCACCGTAGAGCCAGAAGACACCGCTCCCTTTCAGACAGAACATGGTGTCCTAGCCGGAATCGCCTTTCAAAAGCATCTCGAAATGGTCGCCAAAACATCAGGTGGCGGCGGGCAAATGGCTCCTGGGCAACGTGTGACTGATTTCCTGGAAGGCAAAGACTCCGCAAACTTACCCGTCACCAGCTATTTTCCCGGCATTAAAGCGGCCCGTATCGATAAGCTTCTGCCCGAATGGATTGTTCGCCGCATGCGCCGTGGCCTCACCATATTTGGAAAGCAGATGCGCGGCTACATCACCGAAGACTGCAACCTAATCGGCTTCGAAACCCGCACCAGTTCCCCTGTTCGCATTCCGCGTGATCCAACAAGTTTACAGCACCCCGAAATTCAAGGTCTCTACCCTTGCGCGGAGGGTGCTGGCTATGCAGGTGGTATCGTCAGCGCTGCGCTGGATGGCATTCGCTGTGCCGATGCGGTCAATAGCCACCAAACTGCGCATAAGCTAATGCCTCGGCGCGCAAATTGACTAATGATGGGCATCGAGATACCTTGAGCACGTTTACTCAAGCTTGGCTCCTGATGTTAGCTGACTTTCGTCGAAGCGCGGTAGTAGACCTCTCCAGGAACCGTAACGTTAAAGTTCTTAGTCAATATTTCAGGTTGATGGATCAGAAAATGGGATGCGAGAACGCCTATGGAATATCAGTTCGGGCCATAGGTGGTGATCTGCTCAGTTTTGAACACTGGTAGATTATTAAAGCCGGTGAAATGCAGTTTTGATACGCATCCCCGAAGAAGCTGGTGTGACACGCTCCCGAGTGGCTCTGCGCTTTGGGTTCCCCAAAACCCGAGCCTGATTCAGAGTAGTCAGTTCAGTTGCTCAAGACATCTCCACAATGCCTTCCATTTTTAGCTATCAAAACTGAAGCCGCATGCCAGACCACGACTAAATTCCGCCAAAAGCTTGACCTCTGTCCGCAATCGCTAGTCTTGGACAGATGGCATTATCTTTCGATCTCGGTCGCCAACTCGACGCACAACTCCGCCAAGCAGCTGAAGGCCTCGCCGCCTTCAGCAACGACTTTGCGCCAGAAGTGCGCCCAGCAGACCCACGTTTTGGCGACTTCCAGGCCAATGGGGTCTTGGCTTTTGCCAAAAAGGCCAAAGCTAATCCACGTCAGCTTGCGACACAGCTCGTGGATGCATTGATCGCCCTAGACGGTTTTTCAGGTGCCTTAGTTCAGCCGAAAAAAGGCGAACCTACCCCCCCCCCCAACGGCATTGACTACAGCATCGAAATTGCCGGCCCCGGTTTCATCAACTTCCGCGCATCTACAGGCGTCTTGGCACAATGGCTGGGAGATTTTCGCGATGAAGATGCCTTTAAGAAAGGCGCATCCAGCCGCTTTGAAGGTCGCAAGATCATTATTGACTACCCTAGCCCAAACACCGCCAAGCAAATGCATATCGGTCATCTGCGCCCGATGGTTATTGGCGAGGCCGTCGCCCGCATCCTCGAGTTTTGCGGGGCAAACGTTATCCGCGACAACCACATCGGCGACTGGGGCACCAATTTCGGTACGCTCATCATGGCCATTAAACGCGAGGGCGTCGACCTCGGTGCCTTGGGTGATAATGGACTGCCTGAGATCGAACGCCTCTATAAGCTAGGCACCGCGCTGGAAAAGGAGGACCCCGCTGTGCGTGATATCTCCCGCAATGAGCTGGTCCAGCTTCAGCAGGGTGATGCAGAAAACACCGCTATCTGGCAGCAAATCGTAGCACTCACAAATCTTGTTTTTGAAAAAACCTATGCCCGCATGGGCGTTACCCCCGACGTCACTCTGGGCGAATCCTTTTACTGCGACAAGGTCGACCGCATCTACACAGAACTGACCGAATGCGGCATTGCAGAAGAAAGTGACGGCGCACTGGTCGTCTGGCACGACGAGGTGAAGAAATTTGCGCGCGATAACGAACGCCCCTACCCGTTTAATATTCGTAAGCAGGATGGTGCCAGCAACTACGGTTCAACCGACTTGGCCACCGTGCTTTACCGCGTTGAACATTTCAAGGCCGACGAGATTGTTTACATTACTGGCGGGCCCCAACAGGACCACTTCGAGCAGCTTTTCCTGACTGTAGACAAGTGGTTTACTTGCAAAGACTACTCAAAGCCGCAGTTGGAGCACGTCTGGTTTGGTACCATTCTTGGTGAAGACGGCAAGGCAATCCGTACCCGTAGCGGCGAATCAATTCAGTTAGCCAGCTTGCTTGACGAAGCCGTGGCTCGCGCCTCAAAAATGGCCGCTGAGAAGACAAAATCCCCAGATCTCACGGATGAAGAAAAGGCCGCCATTGCAGAAGCCGTAGGCGTAGGTGCTGTGCGCTATGCAGATCTTTCGCAGAACCGCACGCAGGACTACGTTTTTGCCTGGGACAAGCTCTTGGCCTTTGAGGGCAACACCGCACCTTACCTCCAAATGCAGGGTGCGCGTATCCATTCGATCTTACGCAAATTAGGCCTCCAGCCGGGCGAAGGAGAGGAAGGCGCATCAGCATTGGAAACGGACACGGAGTTGGCATTGGCGCGTAAGCTTTTGAATTTCCCCGTCGCTCTCGAAATGGCGATCAGCGACCTGCGTCCGCATCATCTCTGCACATATCTTTTTGAATTGGCGGGGGCGTTTTCCTCCTTCTTCAGTGCTGACCACGTAATGGTCGATGAACCTGACATTAAAGCCCGCCGCGTCATGCTTTGCGCTCGGACACTAGCTGCCTTGGAAACCGGATTACACCTGCTAGGTATTCAGACATTGCAGCGAATGTAGCGGCACCATTTGCAGTGTGGGAGGAGAAGTTAAAGCAAAAATGCACCGAGTGGGGACATTCGCGTGTTATTCGCCAATCGACTAGCAAAAAGTAAATCCCCATTCGGATGTACTCATATGGTAGCTTCTATACTTTTATTTAACCTCAAAACGTCAACTGACCTTTTTGAACGGCATCAGTGATCACAAGGCCCCACATCACAGCAACATTGAGCAGTGAGAAGAACACGGCTCCACTGCCCATGTCTTTGGCACGTTTGGCAAATGGATGTGTTTCTTGGGAAATGTAATCCACAGTCCATTCGAGGGCGGAGTTGCAAAGCTCCACGATGAGCACCAAAAAAACGGAGCCGATCATCAGTGCTTTGCCAAGAAGACCAACTGGTAAAAGAATCGCTGTTGGCACCAGAATACAGGCTAAAAGTGCTTCCTGACGGAAAGCCGACTCATGCTTCAGACTTGAGCCAATGCCCTCGAATGAATAAAATAGTGCATTCCAAATGCGCTTGAGACCACCGCGAGACTTGTCTTCACGGACGGGGGGGGGGGCGTTATTCTGCTGCAGCATGATTTGGAATTAAAGATGTGAGTAATAGCCGGGCAGGACTACGCATGGCAACGCATTAATCGACGAAGTTATTCAGTGCATAAGAGAATGCAAATATTCTTGAGACGTGATAAAAATGCTACAGCCTCAAAGCATTATACATGGAACATCTTCGCGACCCACATACCAAAGTCTACCCCGCAGGTGGAAATCTCTACAGTATTAGTGACTTGCTACACAGCATCACCGACCCTGAATACATGGTAGATGGCTTACCGCGGATTTCCGATTACCATTTCAAGGTGGGCGAACCGATTCGTTACCGACTGGATTCCAGCTTGGTTTCAATCCCTGGCGGCGAGGCTCTCACGCAGGAAGCAATAGAAGGCCTAATTTTCCCGCTGCTCGTTCCTGAGCGTATTGCAGAGATACAGGCCGGTGGACCAATTGACATCGACTGTGGCTACGAATTTGACGGCGACGAAGAGAAATATAATTTTCGCCTAAACGTTTTCCAAGATCGCCACGGCATGGCGGCGACCATGCGCATGCTCCCCCCCAAGCCACCGAGCATTGAACGCGTCGGCTTCCCATACGATGACATTTGGGAAGATTTAGTGAGCCTCAAGCAAGGTCTCGTACTGATATCCGGCATCACTGGTAGCGGCAAATCGACTACGATAGCGAGTATTCTCAATCACATTAATGAGACTCGTCCCGATCGAATTATTACGCTCGAAGACCCGATTGAATACCTTTACGAGAGCAAGGCCGCGATGATTTCCCAGCGCGAAGTCGGCGTCCACGTGGAATCCTTTGCCCGTGGTCTTCGTAGTGCATTGCGTGAAGACCCAGACATGATTTTTGTGGGTGAGATCCGCGACGTAGAAACCGCTGCGCTTGCGATCAGTGCTGCGGAAACGGGACACTTGGTTTTCTCCACCGTACACACACGGGACGCAATTGGCTCGGTCACGCGCCTGATCGACATGTTCCCGACTGGCCGTGAACGTGAATTAACCACCCAGCTCTCGATGAATTTGCGCACGGTCATTAGCCAAAAGCTGGTTCCCTCCGCAACGGGTAAAGGGCGTATCATTGCAATGGAAGTGCTGCGCAACATAGCTGGCGTTGGCAACTTGATCCGGAGTGGTAAAATTCATCAGCTGTATTCCTCAATGGAAACAAAAGGCTCGGAAGGCATGATCACCATGGAACAGGCGCTGCTTGAGCTATACAATGATGGTAAGATCACCGCCGAAACCGCCCTCGCCTTCGCTAATCGTGAAGAAATCGCCGATCGGCTTTAATTTCGATTCGACCGCTTGAGCGCTTGTTTTTCTTGCCAAAAAAGCAGCGTAGTCGGAATCACCTGCATCGTTATGATCAGGATTGATAGCGACAACAGTGCCGAAATGCTGGCTTCATAGAAGAGCCAGATAGATCCCAGCCACCAGCCTACTGCAGCCGCCCTTAAATAGGGGCGCGGATCAATCATGGCCTGAATGAAGAAACCAACGCCCATCAGCACGGCAAAGATCGCAGGCAGGAGAAAAGGACTCATCCCCCCCAAACCAACCGCAACGACTCCGAATAGCGCCATGGCCGCGATACAGGCTGCCCATATGCCTCGCACCAAGCGACTCGTTAAAGGTGTACGGTGAAATTCTTCGAGTGTCACTTTGCCATAGACGAAAGAACAGACCGCGCCAAAGAGAAATGAAGGTAACCAAATGAAGAGTCCGCCATCTACCGGCACGTCATAATTCAAGATGGCCCATTGCAGCAAAGAGCATTTGGCAAGGATCAGCCCCCAGAACACCAAAAGCAACATGCGCGATACGGCCACTTGGCTGGTTCGCTCCAAAGCGATTTCCATTTCAGCCTTTTCGGCGGTGGGTCTGCGTGCAATTGCAACCATTCTTAACTAATACGCTGAGTCCACTTACAATGCAATATCCAGAGAGAAGATTTTCCACGATTGATTTTCTGCAAGAGCTTGGCATTTTGGGCCAAATGATTACTCACGTTGTTGTTTTTTGGCTAGATAAGCCCTATGGTGAAAACCGTGAGCGCCTTTTGGCCGCCACAAAGTTACTCGGAAAGATCGCTGGGGCAGATAATTTCCGCGCAGGCGTTACGGTTCCCAGTTCACGTGGCGTAGTGGATGACAGTTTTGCCGTCGCCATTTCCATGGACTTTGCTGATCAGGAAGCAGCGGACAGCTACCAAGCGCATCCCGAGCATCAGAAATTCATACAAGAGGCCGTAAAACCTTTGGTTAAGCGATTCGTTGTCTATGATTTTGGTGAAGCTTGAGCTATCTCTGACTTTTCTTAGACGATTGACTACGCACGCCGTTGTCGGTAGTTTGATCGTATGAGCGATGAGCGGGAAAACAACGGGGAAGACCGTCGGCCAATGAGCGACCGACGCACTTTTGCGTCGAAATTTGAAAACAAGGAACCAGAACCCGATTTAAATTCGCCTCTCCAAACAGACTCAGTTCCTACCGATCAGCCTCCAAAGCGGCTCTTAGATCCAGAGCCAAGATTAGGCAAAGATCTTAGTCATCAGAACTTCTCTTCGACGCCGGGTAAACTCGGTCGGTTGGAGGGCGACAGCCCACTTGAGCGCCTGCGACCATATTTAGTCATCAGTTTGCTCGCTATATTTTTCATTGCAATTGTTGCCTATAATTTAGCTCACAGAGACGAACTAAAGTCCCAAGTAAGCGTAGAAAACAAAGAAAACGTGGTGGAGACTTTGCCAGCGGTCCTTCCACTGAGTTCAAGACGGGATGACGGCGTGCTTAATCAAGCTATTGGTGTGACCGAAGACAACACCATCACTCTTGGGGGGTATGAGCGACTGAAGCGGCTTTCCTCAATCATTTTGCGTGGACAAATACAGATAAGCGGGGAAATTTTCTCCTTCAATCTCTTTGGTCGACGTCCGAATTACTATCGCCTCGTTTGCCAAATCAATGATGCCGATCAATATATTGTTGGCTTTGACGGCAAGACGGCTTGGGAAGAATACAAACGAGAGGGCTCATCAGTAAAAAGTACCACACTGAGTAAACAACAAGAGCAAGAAATTCGATCCATTGCCGATTTTGACCTCCCTCCGCAAAAGTATATACTCGCGAGCGAGTATTCTGTTGATCGTCATACGCCAACGATGACTGCAACTTACGTAACTCGCGAGCTCATCGACAACACAATGTACGATATCATCCAGATCAAAGAAGATGGTAAGCCAGCGATTACATGCTTCTTAGGATCCAGCAATAATCTACTCTATCAGACCATCGTAAGAGTCGAAGGCATTGAGCAACGGGTAGTTTACGAAAACTATCGTAAAATTGATGGGGTTTATGTCCCCTTCCATCGCGAGCAATATACCGATGGAAAGCTTGTCGCCACAATTCAAATAGAATCTGCGGACTTCAATCCTGGTACGTTAATCGGGTTATTTTCTCAGCCAAATTCGCCGAGTCAATAAGCCTATCATCGCCATTTAATGACAACTCACTGAGAACATCTGGATTCCCTAAAGAGCCACGTCTCCGTTCTCGCTTGTGCGAATTCGAGTGGCAGATTCCATTGGAATAACAAAGATTTTCCCGTCACCAATTTTACCTGTGCGGGCAGCAGAACAGACGGCCTCAATGGCCACGTCCAATTTATCATCCGTTACAGCGATAAAGAGAATTAGCTTGGGGAGAAAATCGACACGATATTCATTACCACGATATATTTCCGTATGGCCCTTCTGGCGACCAAATCCCTTGATTTCGGCCAAGGTCATGCCTTCAACGCCTGCGTTTTGCAAAGCGGTTTTTACGTCATCGAGACGGAATGGTTTAATAATGGCTGTTACGAGCTTCATGAGTGAATGATTTTGGGAGGGAGCGGCGGGGGATTGGCCCTCGCCGCTCCTTATTCAGTATCTATGTTATCAGAAACCGTAGCATAGGTTTAGTGAGCAGTAACTTACATCTGCAATGAGCAGACTCAGATTGGTTCATCAGCATATTGCTGAAAGTCAGCGTAGGCTTCGTTGCCATGCTCTCCGAGGTCGAGGCCTTCCATCTCTTCTTCTGCACTTACGCGAAGGCCAACAGCCTTCTCGATCATCCAGAAGAGACAATAGCCACTGACAAATGTGAAGGCAAAGACGGACGCGACACCCAGAAGCTGGATGCCTAGCTGCGCGACACCGCCGCCATAGAACAGCCCGTTCTGGATGCATGTTTCGGAATCCCAAAATACTGCATCGATCGAAGCGCTGCCGAAGAGGCCGATTGAGAGTGTACCCCAAGCGCCACAGACACCGTGTACCGAGACGGCACCCACTGGGTCATCAATCTTAAGTGTGCGCTCTACGAAGAGTACTGAGAACACGACGAGGACACCACCAACAGCACCAATAATAACTGCTGAAACTGGCGAGACACTCGCACAAGGTGCAGTGATAGCAACTAAGCCAGCAAGACATCCATTAATCGTCATGGAAAGATCTGGCTTGCCAAACTTCGCCCATGTTGTGACCGCAGCCCCACAGGTGCCAGCAGCTGCAGCGAGCAGCGTCGTCATCGCGACATAGGCCAAGCCGTCCACAGCAGCCAGCGTGGAGCCAGCATTGAACCCAAACCATCCAAAGAAGAGTATGAAACCGCCCAGAGTCGCCATTGGAAGATTATGACCAGGTATCGGGAGTGGCTTGCCATCTGCGCTATACTTGCCTTTGCGTGCGCCAAGAATAATTGCCCCAGCGAGTCCTGCCCAAGCTCCCACAGAGTGAACGACCGTTGAGCCTGCAAAGTCTCGCATACCCATACTAGCGAGCCAACCATCACCGCTCCAAATCCAGTGACCAGTGATTGGATAAAGTAGACCACTGATGACAATCGAATAAACAACATACCCAATAAACTTCGTTCGTTCTGCCATGGCACCAGACACAATAGTGGCGGCGGTAGCAGCGAACACGACTTGGAAAACCCAACCAGCAGCTTCCATTGAAGCAGCAGCAGCGTTTTCAGGAGATACGATCGCAGATTGCATGAAGAAGTATTCCGGAGACCATCCGATGAATCCGTCTCCCGCGCCATACATCAGCGAATAACCGACCGCCAGAAAGGCGAGCGCGCCGAAAGCAAAGTCCAGCATGTTCTTCATCATGATGTTACACGCGTTTTTGGCGCGGGTAAGACCAGACTCGACCATGGCGAATCCTGCTTGCATGAAGAAGACCAACACACCTGCGACAATCAGCCAGAGAATGTCGCCTGTCGCTTGCGGCAGGTATGATGGTGCCTCTTCCACTGCTTCCTCCACCGCCGCAGCTATTGTATCAGCTGTGTTTGGATCAGCGAGCGCCTCTTGGGCGCTTGCCGAGAGTATAAAGAACGAAGACGCCACCAATCCGAAAAGTATGGTCCAGCGCTTCATAGTTAGGTAGTTGAATATGTGTGTCATCGTTTGCTTAGGTTAAATCAGTCAATCATTGTGAAGTAGGTTTTCATCTGCCACGGACTCTAGCAGATGTAATGCCGCAATGTCGTTGTGGAGGAGAGATTGCACTTGATGCAGAGAAAGTGCCCGGTACGGACAGCTCGATATTGCGCTGCGCAATACAGTAACCAACTGCTCGTAGTTCCCTTTCCAGACGTAATCCTGAAGGTAGTCCTGCGCGGCATTTTCCACCTCACGGGCACGAACAAATGAGTGCAAGGAAGTGAGGTCATAAAGAATTTTCCGAATCATCAACGGGATGTCAGGGCGCCGATCACGCAGCGCAGCAATTTCCAGCTTGGCTTCGCACAACTCACCCAGTTCCTCGCGAAAACGCTGCACCACTGGCGTCGAGAGGTCTGAATTAATAATACTTCCGGCAACAACTCGTACATGACGACGTGGCTTATTTCGGTTGCGTGAGATGAAATTGAGCAACTGACTACGCTGCTCATCCATGAGCACTTCGATGTGCGGAATGAAAACAATCCTTGGAGGGCCATCATTGAGCATGGCCTGTGCATTCAGCGATTCAAGAGCTTCCTCTGAAACTTCATTGTCCTGCAAAACCGCTGGGTATACATCAGCCGTACCAGCTGCTTGATTAAGCTCTCGGACAACCAACTCAAATTCAGAACCTTCCTCACCACTCAGCATAATGGCATGCTGGAACTTTCGCGCGTTCCAAAGGTTACCGAGCAAACGCCGTGAATTACTGCTCTTCGTAACAATAAAGCTCGGACTGTAATTGAGCGATTGATAGGACTGCGTCGGTGATTTGGTAGTGCGAGTAAGCGCTGAGGCGCTAGCACCAAAAGGCGCTCTCGTTAAACCAGGCTGCACCAGCGGCTTGGCACGCATGCCTGCGTCGTTGCACAGCCCTTCAATTTTCGCCATCAGGCGAGAGGGATTAAACGGGCGATAAATGATGTCGGACACACCAAGCTGCGCCCGAGGAGGTGTGTGTTTCGCGTCCGCTTCGTCGCTCAATAATACGACATGCGTCTTCTTGCAGCTTTTGGCGACTTGGCGAACAAACTCCAGTCCATTGACACCTGGTAAATCACGATCAATGATAGCAACCGGAAAATCATTTTCCATCGCCTGACGCATCGCATCATCTGGATCTGAACAGGATACCACATTTCGACCAAGCTCACGCAATATCAACGAAAGTTGGCTGCGCGAGCGGCCATCAGGTAAAACTAAGAATAGTGCATCATTCATGGCAACGGTCTCGGGGAATCCGTTGCAACGGCAAAGTAGATGAATTGGTTAGTAAGAAGAACCACGGTATGAACGTGATGGACGCGGTCTAGCGACACGTTTACGTGCATCTGTGGCTACTTCTTCTTCTTTGGGCTCTGACGCCGGGGTGGGCGCCGCCTGCGTAGGAGTCGCAGGCGGAAGAGTCGGTGTCCGAGTGGGAGCTGGAACGGCCGGCGTGATTCGAGCGGCGGAGGTCGGCAGCGTTTTCGATGCCGATTTTACGTTCTTAATGGCCATATTTGTGACCATTTTCAAAGAGATTCGATTAACTTCTGAATTCGCGAAAATCAGAAAATACACGCCGTTTCCTCGGCGTAGGAAAATCCAACGCTCACTGTATTTCAGCAAGTAATCATCGCATGGAATATAGTTTTCATCGACTGTTTCGTAGAGTGAGATGACTCGTCGAGCCAAGTCCTCAAACAGCTCATCGATGAAAAATGAAGGCAGTTCATTTTCGACTATTTGGCCCTCTCGATCGAAGACACAGACGCCTTCAACTCCAGGCACATCAAGGATGTTTTTTACGAATTTATCGCTCATGGCATAATCCTCGGTTTGGGGTTCAGTTTATAACTCCAAAAGCTGCGGGAGTACCGATGAAATGTCGGCTTTGTTGTCGAACATGACACCCAAGTCACTACCGACACGCGGCACACAAACCGAAGTCATGCTCTTACCAATGATGTGGCCCTCTTCCAGACCTTCCAGGCCGAATGATTCGCCAATCAGATCTGCAATCTGGTGAACGAACACCAAAACATGACCCAATGCTTCTGTATCTTCACCCTCCGCATGGAGAACTGCCCCCGTTTCGTCGCACTCGATTAAACCGAGAACGCCGGGAAATTGTGGTGTGCCGTATGCATCTTCTGTGATTCCCATATTAATCCTTTGGGAATCAATTCAGCACCTCTTGCGCCAGAATAGACGTATGAGGTTTTTTTTTGGCGATTTCGCCGAAAAACAGCTACAAAAGTAATCTGGCAAACACCATTTTTCCACCAGCAGAAGGTAAAACGCTCGTGACCTCCACCTTGGCTTCTTGGCCAATAATATGTGCGGCGTCGTTAACAACCACCATAGATCCATCACCTAAATAACCGACTGCCTGCCCGGATTCACGCCCAACCTTTACGAGGGTAACGCGAAGCGCTTCACCAATGTCCACTTCGGGATTCAATGCCTTGGCCAGTGCTGTAATATTCAGCCAGTCAACCCCTTGAAACTCTGCCAAACGAGCCAAATTATAGTCAGTCGTCAGCAACTTCGCTTTCAATGTCTCTGCCACAAAAATAAGCTTGGCGTCCACTTGCTGGCCACGCCCAACTTCGCTTTCATGAATGGTAAAATGAATGTGCGGAATCCCACGGAGTTCATTAAGAACATCCAGTCCTTTTCGGCCCCGAGCTTGGCGCGAAGGATCCGATGAATCTGCGATGTTTTGTAACTCATCCAGAACAAAGCGGGGGACGACGAGTTCCGCGATCAAGAAACGGCTCTGGCAAATACCAATAATACGGCCATCAATAAGAGCGCTGGTGTCGACTACGACGATGGCAGAATCCACTTTTTGAGGCACAAAACGCATGTAAGGTATCACCAAATTGAAGTCATCTCGCCCCCGCAGGGCAATGACCGATCCCAGATACATACAGACAACAAAGAGGCTGAGACGTACCAGATAAAGAACTTCAGCGTCGCCATTTTCAAGTAGAGGTGAAGTCGAGATTAGAAAAGAGATAAGCACGCCCATCCCCAGACCAAAAGTTATTGCTGTTAATCCACGTAGGGAAAACCCCTTGAGCAATACATCCACCAGAACAGTCAAAGCCCCTAGCAGGACACCAACGACGATGTACGGCGTCAGGCTCTCTCCCTTTTCCTCACCATCGGCATACCAGAGAAGGTATGCCCCAGCAATGCAGAGAAAAAAGAACAGGAGGCGGATAACTGTGAGCGTTTTATTCAATGGACGAAATTCCTAGGTGAAATAATTCATATATCACGTCTTCGACAATAGCATTGTACTACTCGAAGACAAGTAGACTTAGCAATTACTTCATGAGCCAACCAACAATTAATGGGGCTGAAATAAGAACAGCCATTGCTCCATAAAGAATCCATGTCACTCGTTCAGCTTTGGCCAGCTCTTCGGGCGTGGGTTCGCGATCTTCTTGACTCGGTTGCTTCATTGTTCTTCGGGCATGTGAACGACTATTCTAAATCCAGCGTAACGATTACGCATACGGCGGTTACTAATTTCGACGGGCTTTTCGGCAAGATCGTCCAAAGACGTTTCCACCGAGCCACCCGCTATATATGCCTCACCATCGCCAGGCAGCGAATTACTCTGCAGCCATTCAGCAACATTGCCCAGCAAATCGCAAAATCCTTGGGCGTTTGGTTTGAGTGTGGCGATCTCATGAGTGACACCATCTCCGTTTTCCAAGTTCCAGGATGTTTCACGCAAATCCACATAGCGCAAACTGCCCAACGCTGCAAAGAACTCATCCTCGGTTGGCAGACGAACTTCCTGGCCGGTCAGCCAGGAGACGCGTTCGCCAAAGTTGTGTGCATCGTCCCAATTACCAGAGTCAACAGGCAAAAGATCACCCACGTGACGACTGGGGTTGGCCTTGAGCATCACGCTCATATATAAGGCTTGAGAAACTTCAGTACGTAGCATTCGCCAGCCATCAACACCCTCGATTGGAAGTAATTGTCCGTAAATCCGATCCTGTAAAAAACCAATATCATCCTCGATGGCGGACAAATATTGGAGTTTCAGCAACGCATTTTTGCCCAGAATGGTACTACGGGGAAACTGTTCGGAAAACTGCTGAACCTTCGGATAGAGCGTGCGAATGATCTCAATCGCCTTCCATGCCGTACGGTCTTTCAGAGCTTCATCCAGACGAGCCATTTCCGCCTTGATACCATCACCGAGATCACGACTTAAGGCGTTTTCCCGCAGGCTCTGGAGTTCCTCGGCAAGACGTACACCGGAGAATCGGCTTTGCGGAAAGTCCTTGTTGAGTTGGCGCTGTAAGCGAAAAGCGTTTTGGTATGACTCAGCAGCCCCGGCAAAATTCCCTTCAGCTTCTTCTTTTTGACCAGCTTCACGGTACTCTTCAATTTCGATATGTATATCACTGGATTCCAGGCTGGAAAGCTCTTGTTCCAGTCGAGCCAAACGCTGTACATCCGCATATTGAAGACCTCGAAAACGCAGATTCAAATCTTTCTGGAGTTCAATTGATTTACCGTACAACAATTTTGCGCGTCCGTAATTTTCATCTTCTATCGATTGGAGAGCAGCATTCTCAGCAGCCTCAGACTCCTCGAAAAGTGGAAGCGCAGTCAGTTGGTCAACTTCCCGGCTCAGGCGAGTCAATCGACGCGCATCTTTGTATTTCGAGCGGCTATAGCGCTCATTAAGGCTACGCTGAACATACAATGCCCGTTCCAGTATACGAAGGGCCTCTTTTGAATTTCCCGCTACTTTCTGTTCATTAGACTGATTTTCCAGCTGAACACTTTCCTCGTAGAGGACGTCTCCACGATAGTTGTCACGTAGCTTATAGAGGGCTTCACGCCGATCAACAGACTCGCGATGGAAACCTCCACGCATTGCAATGTATTCGCTTAGCCCATCGATGGCTTCATCCAGCATAACAAAATCATCTTCCGATGGTGGGCGCTGCTCCGCGCGCATGCGGAACTCGTCCTCTTTCTCTTGTGTCTCAAGCAATAGCTTATTCCCAGCGGCCTCATCAAATTTTTCGTAAACTGCGTTCGGATTAATCTTTTTTGGCCCGAGTTTGGTGAGATAATAAGCCCCCACAAGGAATGATATAGCCAGAATGAAAACACCCAGCAACTTGAAGGGCAGTCGAAATCGATAGAAAAAACTTTGGTTTCTGTCCATGGGGAAACCCTCTTATTTGGGGCAGATGTATGGTATTGGCCAGCAAAATTCCCTTTTTTGACCGGCAATTCTGGCTCGCCTTCATTCTTATACGACAGATGCTCGAACAGCATGTTTCAACAAGCGACAATACTAGCGCCTGGGCTACTCGGAGCTTCACTGCTAATGGCGATTAAAAATCGCGGCTTGGCGGAGCGTAGCGTCGTCTGGGCGCGACGCCCAGAAACGCGGATGGAATGTGAAGCTGAACCTTGGTGCGACGCGGCTTACAGCACCCCCGGTGATGCCGTGGCTGAATCCGATCTGGTCGTGCTCTGTCCTCCCGTCGAATACATTGCCCCGCTCCTGCGCGACATTGCCCCTCGTCTCGCACCAAATGCACTCGTAACAGACGTTGGCAGCACCAAAAGCCTAATCTGTCGTGACGCCCGAAGCTTGGGGGGAGATTGGACCTTCGTTGGCTCCCATCCAATGACAGGCTCGGAAAAATCCGGCCTCAAACACGCCTCTGCTGATCTCTTCCCCGGCAGAGCTTGCTTCGTGACTCCGCTAACTGACACACCTACCGAAGCCGTCGAATGTATCATTCGCTTCTGGCGCGAGCTAGGTATGGAAGTCGCCACGACTTCACCCGAAAAACACGATGAAATAGTGGCCCACATTAGTCACCTGCCTCATTTGCTAGCCTCCACCCTGTGTAGCTACCTTGCTACAAAAGATGAGAACTGGCGAAACTACGGGGGGGGGGGGCTGCGTGACACCACGCGCGTCGCCTCAGGTGATCCGGCCATGTGGAAAGCCATTGCCAGCCATAACAAAGAAGAAATCATCCGCTCACTGGACGGCTTTGAGCGCGAGCTTCAACGCCTTCGTAGCGCCCTCCACAATGATCAGTTTTTTGAAGTGCTAAATTTCCTTGAACACGCCAAAGACTATCGCGATCATTTGCGAATAAAATAGCGCAATCAATTGACTATTAGCTATTTGCAATCCAACGATCATCCATTATTCATCTGCGGTTAAAGAAATTCGATCCCGCGCTTTACTTCGCAGATTAGCCCCCCCTTGGCAAGTCCCCCCCTGCCCCACCAGCAATCTGGTTGCTCAACCGCTTCGGCAAGTGCATCAAGGAATCGGCTCCGGTGCCATTTCTTCGCCCCAAAACGGGCCAAATGCTCAGTAGGCTGCTGGCAGTCAATAAATGCATACCCGCGTTCACCCAGGCGCTCTGCCAACTTGGCAAAGGCGACCTTGGATGCATCAGGCCGACGATAAAACATCGATTCTCCAGCGAACATTGATCCAATCGCCACCCCGTAGCAGCCACCGGCTAGCATACCATCACGCCAGCATTCCGCACTGTGCGCGATTCCAGCAGCGTGCAGTGCCTCGTAGCCTGCGATCATGTCCGCCGTTATCCAAGTGCCCTCCTGCCCCGGTCGCTGTTGCGCAGCACAAGCACGAATGACATCACCAAAAGCTTCGTCAAAAGTTACCCGCCAATGCTCCTTACGTGCTTCTTTAGCCAAACTACGGGGTATGGTCACCTCGTCGGGTCGTAGGACAAAACGCGGGTCCGGGCTCCACCAGAGGATAGGCTGACCGGGTGAATACCAAGGGAAAATACCGCATCGATAAGCTTGCTCCAAAATGGGCGCGCTAAGCCTCCCCCCCATCGCCAAGGGAGCGTCCTCCGGGGCAGTGCGCGGATCCGGAAACAATGATCTCGGCGGCGTTTTCGACATCAGTACCAATTTACACCTTCAATCCCAATAATCCAGTCTCGACTGCTTATTCATTAAGATGCCCCCCCCTTCAAAAGAAAACGGCGCTGCAAAAATGCAGCGCCGCTTGATTAAAGAACCTGAATCGCCAGCTTAGGGTAAGGTGGTCACGCCCATGAGGTAGCGATCAACTTCGCGAGCAGCTGCGCGGCCTTCATTGATCGCCCATACCACGAGACTTTGTCCACGGCGACAGTCGCCAGCAGCAAAAACGCCTTCGACGTTGGTATTAAACGTGCCGTGCTCTGCCTTCATGTTCGAGCGCGGGTCAGTTTCCATCCCAAGCTGCTCAATGACCGTTTGTTCCGGCCCTAAAAAGCCCATAGCCAGTGTTGCTAACTGTGCCGGTAGCACGCGGCGGGTGTCTTCAAGTTTTTTCGGAGAAAAGCGCCCTGCTTCATCCTTCACCCATTCGATGTTAACAATTTCCAAACCAGTCAGATTACCGTTACCGTCTTCAATGAAGCGTTCGGTCATAACGAGATAAACCCGCGGGTCATCGCCCTGAAGCGCGGCTGCTTCTTCCTGACCGTAGTCGAGACGATAAATTTTTGGCCATTCTGGCCAAGGGTTGCTTGCTTCGCGTTCTTCTGGAGGACGAGGCATAATTTCTAACTGAGTAACGCTCTTGCATCCGTGACGAATGGAAGTGCCTACGCAGTCCGTACCGGTGTCACCACCACCGATGACAACGACGTCTTTGTCCTTGGCGTTAATCTCAGGTAAGCTGCCGTCAAATTGGTGGTCAAGTTGGTGCTTGGTATTCCCAGTTAGGAAATCCATTGCAAAGTGAACTCCCTTGAACTCGCGTCCCGCGATCGGCAAATCACGTGGCTTGGTGGCTCCCGTGCAGAAGATAGTCGCGTCGAACTGATCCTTGAGATCGGTCGCCGAGATGTCTTTGCCGATTTCGGTATTCGTAACGAAAGTAACGCCTTCAGCTTCGAGGAGGTCTACGCGACGCTGGACGACTTGTTCCTTGTCCAACTTCATGTTAGGAATACCATACATGAGCAAGCCGCCAATGCGGTCTGCACGTTCATAAACAGTGACTTCGTGCCCCGCTTGGTTAAGCTGGTCTGCAGCGGAAAGGCCAGCTGGACCCGAGCCAATTATAGCGACTTTCTTACCCGTACGCGTTTCGGGAGGACGAGGAGTGAGCCAGCCTTTTTCCCAGCCGGTATCGATGATGGCGCACTCGATATTCTTAATGGTGACTGGTGGCTCGATGACGCCGAGCACGCAGGAGCCTTCACACGGAGCTGGGCAAACACGACCCGTGAATTCCGGGAAATTATTGGTCTTGTGTAATCGCTCCAACGCTTCCTTCCAGCGACCACGATAGACGAGGTCATTCCACTCAGGGATCAGGTTGTTAACTGGACAGCCGCTCGCCATACCGGACACCAAATGGCCAGTGTGGCAGAAGGGCGTGCCGCAGTCCATGCAGCGCGAGCCTTGTTCGCGGAGGTGCTTGTCCTCAGGATGCAGTTTGAACTCTTTCCAGTTCTTGATGCGTTCCTTCGGGGCAATTTCCGTAACGGTCTTGCGTTCGACTTCCAGGAATCCGGTTGGTTTACCCATGATTTATTTATTCAGAATTCAAAATGGAAAATGCAAAAAGAAACAGCATTCAGCTGGTTTTGCATTTTGAATTTAGTTGCCGCCGACGCGAGCGAGGTCGTTGAGATTTTCAGTGAATGCGGCCATGGCTGCTTCGTCGCCGGTGAGTCCTTGTTCCTCCACCTTCTTAAAGCAATTTAGCATGCGCTCATAGTCGCGAGGCATGACCTTAACGAACTTGGAACGTAGATCACTCCAGCCATCGAGTATTTCCTTACCACGGGTCGAGCCAGTGTATTCTACATGCTTTTCGATCTGTGTCTGGACTTCAGAGATTTCCTCATCGGTGCATTCAATCAGTTCGTAAACATTGACCATGTCGGCGTTCAGACGGCTGCGGAAGTCACCGTCGATATCGTAGACATAGGCACTGCCACCAGACATACCCGCTGCAAAATTACGGCCAGTCAGACCGAGGACAATCACTTGCCCGCCTGTCATATATTCGCAGCCGTGATCGCCGAGACCTTCCACCACGGTTTTAACACCAGAGTTACGGACGCAGAAACGTTCTCCAGCGATACCAGAAATGTAAGCATGGCCCTCAGTTGCACCGTAGAATGCGACGTTACCGATAATAATATTTTCCTCTGCCTTGAACAGTGAGCCCTTAGGCGGATAGACGATGATCTTCGATCCCGACATGCCTTTGCCTAAGTAATCATTCGCGTCACCTTCCAGCTCGAAAGTCATACCCTTGGGCGTAAAGGCACCGAGAGATTGACCAGCACTGCCTTGGAAGTGCAGATGGATCGTATCATCTGGCAGACCTTTAGCGCCATGACGACGTGTCAGTTCACTACCGGTAATCGTGCCTACGACGCGATTGATGTTAACGATCGGCAGGGTCAACTTGACCTTATCGCCCTTGTCGAGAGCCGGTTTACAGAGTGTGAGCAAGTGGGTGTTGTCCAATGCAACGTCCAAGCCGTGATCCTGCGCTTTTTGACAGTAGGCACCAACGTTTTCATCGACGTCAGGCTTGTGGAAGATGCTGGTTAAATCAACCCCCTTAGCCTTCCAGTGGTTGACTGCCTTAGCGGTATCGAGGCACTCAACGTGACCAACCATCTCATTGATGGTGCGGAAACCGAGTTGCGCCATGATCTCGCGCAGTTCCATGGCGATAAACGTCATGAAATTGACAACATGCTCGGGCTTGCCCGTGAACTTGTCACGCAAGCGTGGATCTTGGGTGGCGACGCCAACCGGGCAAGTGTTCTTTTGGCAGACCCGCATCATCAGGCAACCCACGGAAACGAGCGGTGCCGTCGCGAAGCCGTATTCTTCGGCACCAAGCAAAACGGCAACTGCGACGTCACGACCAGTTTTGAGCTGGCCATCTGTCTCCAATACCACGCGGCTGCGCAGGTCGTTGAGCAGAAGAATCTGATTTGTTTCGGCCAGACCAAGTTCCCACGGAGCGCCAGCGTTGTAGATCGACGAGGTCGGTGAAGCACCTGTGCCGCCGTCGTGGCCAGCAATCAGGATGACGTCCGCATGGCCCTTGGCGACGCCTGAGGCGATTGTGCCGACACCAACTTCCGCCACCAGCTTCACATTGACGCGAGCGTGGACGTTGGCGTTTTTCAGGTCGTGAACGAGTTCCGCGAGGTCCTCAATCGAATAAATATCGTGGTGGGGGGGGGGGGATACGAGTCCCACACCCGGAGTTGAGTGACGCACCTTGGCGACCCATGGATAGACCTTGGAGCCCGGTAATTCCCCACCCTCGCCCGGCTTAGCACCTTGCGAAATCTTGATCTGAAGCTCGTCGGCGTTGACCAAGTATTCGCTAGTGACGCCGAAACGGCCCGATGCGACTTGTTTAATGGCGGAGCGCTTGCTGTCGCCATTCTCCATCGTAATGAAACGTTCTGGATCTTCGCCACCTTCGCCCGTGTTTGATTTACCACCAATACGGTTCATTGCGATGGCCAGCGTCTCGTGTGCTTCCTTGGAAATCGATCCGTAGGACATGGCACCCGTCTTGAAGCGCTTCATGATCCCTTCGATCGGCTCGACTTCATCGAGTGGCACAGGCTTACGCTCTTCCTTGAACTTCATCAGGCCACGTAGCGTGGCGATATTCTCGCTCTGGTCGTTGACCAAATTCGAGTATTCCTTGAAGGTCGCAAAATTACTAGTGCGGACTGCCTTTTGCAGCAGGTGAATGGTCTTCGGATTGAAGAGGTGGTATTCACCATCTTTACGCCATTGGTAGACGCCACCTGGGTCCAGAGCGATTTCGTCCTCTTGAATGTGACGGTCTGGATAGGCTTTGCGGTGGCGACGGAGAGTTTCTTCGGCGATTTCCTCGATGCCAGAACCCTCAATACGGGTCGCGGTGCCGCAGAAATACTTGCTGACAACCTCAGAGGTCAGTCCGATCGCCTCGAAGATTTGAGCGCCGCGATAAGAGGCCACAGTGGAGATCCCCATCTTGGCCATGGTCTTGACCACGCCCTTGATGGAGCCCTTCAGGTAGTTGTAAATCGCCTTATCCAGATCCATCTCGAGCATCTCGTCCTGGATCATCTTATGAAGCGATTCAAACGCCATGTATGGGTTAATCGCGTCTGCGCCGTAACCCAAGAGCACAGCGAAATGATGCACTTCACGTGCTTCGCCGGTTTCCAAAACAATCGAGGCACGGGTACGTGTGCCCTTGCGCACGAGATGATGATGCAGGCCGCCCATCGCCATTAGCGTAGGAATGGCGGCCATTTCCTTGCTCACAGCGCGATCAGAAATGATGAGCACATTGTTGCCTTCCTTGATCGCGAGATCGGCTGCCTTACAGAGTGCTGCCATGGCCTTGTCTAGGCCAGCACCCGTGCTGTCAGCTGGGAAGAGAGCGTCCAAGGTAGTGGATTTGAATCCTTCGGCATCGATTTCACGCAGTTTGGCCAACTCATCGTTGTCGATCAGTGGACTGGCTAGGCGAATCATGCGGCAAGAATTGGGTCCGGGCTGCAAGAGATTGCCTTCGGAACCGATAAAGGTATCCGTTGCGGTGACCAATTCTTCGCGGATACAGTCCAGCGCAGGGTTGGTGACCTGAGCGAAGATCTGCTTAAAGTAAGAATACAGGTGCTTTGTCTGGTTCGAAAGCACTGCCAAGGGCGTATCATTGCCCATCGAGCCGATTGGCTGCACGCCGTTAGTCGCAGTTGGTCCAAGGATGAAGCGCAAGTCTTCATAGGTGTAACCAAATGCGTGCTGGCGAGTCAGGATGCCATCCGTCACTGCGCTCTTGGGCGCTTTGGGTTCAGGCAACTCGTCAATCTGAATACGATTTTCAGCCAGCCACTTCTCATAAGGCTTGGCGTTGTAAACGCGCTCTTTGACTTCTTCGTCCGGCACGATGCGCCCTTCCTTCATGTTCACAACGAACATGCGACCAGGCTGCAAGCGGCCTTTCTTAATGACTGTCAGCGGATCAAGGTCTGGAATGACGCCGACTTCCGAGGCCATGATAACCAAGTCGTCGGTGGTGACATAATAACGGCTCGGGCGCAGGCCATTGCGGTCCAGCGACGCACCAATCATGGTGCCATCGGAGAAAGTGATCGAGGCAGGGCCATCCCACGGCTCCATCATGCAGGCATGGAACTCATAAAACGCTTTCTTGGCGGGACTCATAGTCTCATGACGTTCCCAAGGCTCTGGGATCATCATCATCATGGCATGAGTCAGATCATACCCGCCTAAATGCATGAATTCCAACACGTTATCAAATCGCGCAGAGTCCGATCCGTCTTCATTAATGACAGGGAAGATCTTCTGTATGTCTGGAAAATTCTTGGTCTTGCAAAGCTGTTGACGAGCTTTCATCCAGTTGACGTTGCCCATGACCGTGTTGATTTCGCCGTTGTGGGCGATAAAGCGGTTCGGGTGGGCGCGTGGCCAGCTCGGGAAGGTGTTCGTCGAGAAGCGCGTGTGCATGAGCGCCAGCGCAGACTCGAAGTCTGGATCGTGTAAATCTGGGAAATATTCGGAGAGCTGACAAGGAGTCAGCATACCCTTGTAGACCATCGTGCGACCGGAGAGGCTACACACATAGAGGTATTCGCTGCCTGGAAAGGACGACTTTTTGTTGCCGTGAACGTCGTATTTGGCCTCGTTGACCTCGTTGTTGCGGATCGCGTTAACCGCGCGGCGGCGTATAATGTAAAGCTTCCGCTCCCAAGCCAAGTCGTCGGTGATGGCGGGGTCCCGGCCGATGAAGATCTGCTTCATGCAGGGCTCATAACTGCCGGAAATCTTGCCCAAAATTTCGCTTTTGACGGGCACCGTGCGCCAGCCGAGGAATTTCTGGCCCTCTTCGCTTACGACGTGCTCAAAAACTTCCATCGCCGAGTCACGCTCACTCGGATGTGGGGACATGAAAACAATGCCCGCGCCATATTGGCCTTCCGGAGGGAGCTCTACGCCCTTTTTCTCCATCTGCTTACGCAGGAACTTATCCGGCATTTGGATGAAAATGCCCGCGCCGTCGCCTGAATCAGGCTCCGCACCACTGGCACCACGATGATCCATATGGGTGTTCATCGTGAGCGTTTTCTGGATGATGTCGTGCGAGCGTTTGCCCTTTAGATGGGCAATAAAGCCTACGCCACAGGAATCTTTTTCCTGCTGCGGGTTCCAAAGGCCCTGTGGTTCGGGCCAGCCTAGCGGAGTCTTTGACGCGTCAGACATAGATGTGCTTAACTTGGTTGATAATATAAGATTTAGCTAAAGGTATAGCAGGGCGTGTGCCCAGTGTAGTAGGAGCGGTGTAACGAAGCCCGACGGACGACCGTCGGTCAACCGCTGAAAATCGCTACTGTTCAGAAATTCCCATATAGGGAAGATAGAAATTTGGCCCTCTCTGAGCAAATTGCAAAAACTTTTTATGAATGAGAATCAGTCTCGCTTTTTGGCGTGCGAGAGAGTGGCTGATCACAGGATTATAGGAAGCGTCGCGCCCAAGTCGGGATTTCCCCATCGCAACGGAAAGCCAATTGCCCGTCCCGAAACTTCGCCAAGAGGCGATAAGGCGATTTCATCGACCCGTTGTCGTATATATTTACCCATGGCAAGATCTGGATTGCCCGTTCCAAATTGGCTAGCGTGCGGTCATAACGGGCCAGTAATTTATCGACGGGCACATCGTGGCCGCCTGCTTTCACGCGGGTCGCGACACGCTGGACTGACATGTTGCTCGATTCGATGCCAATATAGATCAGTCGTACGTCATAACTTGCCTCCACCGCGCGTTTAAGGAAATTCACTTTATCGCCAACAGGGTCAGAAAAAACCGTTTCTGTGATGAATGATTCTTTGCGACCCAAGTAGTCATCCCGTAATGCGGCCACTTGCCTAGCAGCGGTATAGGCATCTAAACCGGACACGCTTGCCAGGACATCTGCGTTGAGGAAGGGCGCGTCATACCCACTCAAGTAGGCTTCGTAAAACGTGCTCTTTCCAGCACCGTTGGGCCCGGAAAGCATCACAATCATTGACTTCATGCCTCTAGTGTAACGATTTTTCAGACGTTCGGTGGATGACCGCTTGGGCCTTCGTACGGCCTTCTGGCGTTTCCACCTCGGACAACGTTCGCTCAAAATTCTCCCGCGTGAGCGCCTCTGCTTTTGCTCGGACGTCGAACGACAGCACCGGCTCCATCATTTGCCCCAACGCGGCCCAGTGCTCGATTTGCTGTGCAGCGGAGCGGTGGAACTTTTTGGACTGTTCCTTGGCTTTGTTGACGAGTTCGTCGCTAAGTCGAACGGAGTGACTCATGTTTTCAATGTGTGGCAATTTGCCACAGCTGTCAAGAGTGCCTTCCAACGGCTCTATTCAGAAAAATCCAATAAATGGTCCCACCGCTGGACGAAGGTTGAATTTTCATAACCGGTCGCCGCAGTGGAGGTTGAATGTTGGAAGCGATACTCGCCTTCCTCCTCATACAGCATCCTGATACTGAACATTTCGGTTCCTTGATTGTTAACGAAAACTGCTTCCATGGCGCGTGAGGAATTCAGCTGAGTAAGGGCATTCTGGGACATTTGCTCGTAGACTGCAAAGTCATCCTCATTGAGAATTCCGCGTGCCGCTTGTAAAAAGTCTTCAGTGAGTTTGGCGGGGGGCTGAGGCACCTCGTAGCGAACGCCGCCCTCAAAATCTTCGACGTAATTGGCATGGGCGGCTTCCCATTCTTTAACTTCTTTCAGGAAATGAGCGCTATTGGCTGCCAGAGCCCTACTCTCTCGATCGTCAAGCCCGAGAAAATCAACTAACATCGAATTAGCCTGAAAATCGTCACCGTTTATTGGTAAACGCTGTAGTTTACTGAGATTTCCGGATTTCAATTGCTCCTGCACCCATTCATAGGCGCTCTTCTTTTTGAGTAACTGCGCTAAATCCTCTTCTAGCTGTTGGTTTAACGCTCGTTCTCGCTCGAGCGAAGACTTCAAAATGGTAATTTCCAACTGGGCTTTTTTAAGCGCATCCGAGGGTTCGGCTACGAGCGGCTGCTTGTCGTCCACTTGCTGCTGCCTAACTGGGGCACTTTTGACGCGGCCATTGCCTTTATAATAACCCAAATAGTAAGTGCCGCAAATCGCGCCAATGACCAATAGTGTATAGACGATTTTCTTGATCCAATGCATCGCGTCACTTGTCCATGATGCCCATGACGCCATCCAGATAGCTGGCGTAGAAGCGGATTATTGTAATGACGATCACAATGGCCACAGCCCCAAACATAAGCACGGGGTAGAGGATGCTGGCGAAGGTCATGGCGTTGTTGGCGCTGCTTTGGAACTGACGACCAAGGACGACGAGATTTTTTTCCAGTTGGCCGGTTCGCTCGCCCGTCGTGTAGAGAGCACGAAAGTCTGCCGGAAAGCACTTAAACTTGGCCAAGTGCTCGGAGGGCGTGGCACCATCGTCGATGAGCACACGCATGGCGTTACCGGCTCGTTTGAGCGGAGGCGAATTTGCCACGAGTCCTGCGCCCGCCCAAGCTTTGGCGATGGGCGTGCCTGCCTCCAGAAATGCACCCAGAGCATAGGAAAAATCTGCCAGCGACTGCTTAATGCTGTGCCCGCGAAACCCTGGCAGACACTTGGCGAGCATCGGCAGCAGCGGGCTGTCGAGCTTGGCCAGAACAAACAACATGATGATCGTGCCCCAGAGCGGGACCTGAAAGATTGCGACGTCCATGAAGTATTTTGCGTTGATCACGTCACTGACGTTACTGATACCGACTTCGAAATCGATTTGCCACATGACTGGCATGATGAACCCCGCAAAAGTCAACATGCCCACCGGATACAGCGCACCAAAGATCAGCTTCATCTTGGCGGCACCCAGGCGGCTGTGCTGGTCAGCCAACGTGCGCAGCGTTTGAGGGAGTCGTCCACTTTGGGCCGCAGCAGACCAGAAATACGTGTCCTTCTTCGGTAGCCAACTCGGGGCACGCTTCAACATTTCGTCGACCCCCAAGCCTGCAACGAGGTTGTCGGCCATCAAGGTGCGCCCAACTGCGGGAGCGCCTTGACAGGTCTCCAGTGCGGCAGGCAGCGCCAGCCCGCTTTCCAAGCTTTGGGCCAACTGCAAATACCACGAAGCGAGCTTTTTATGAGAGAGTGACATCGGCAGATTGTGCTTTGGTGCTAAACGACGAAACTAGTTTTCGTCATCCGGCTCCTGCAACTGCTGCTTCCAACCGAGCATGCGGGCCTGCGCCCCAAAGTGCTCAGCGGTGGGCTTGTCACCCAGCTCCATGTGAATGCGCGACAGAGAGGTGTTGATATGGATATCGCCAGAGTCGATTCGGTAAGCGTGCTCCGCTGCGTCGAGCGCTTCGCGGAAATGCCCCAGCGAAAAATGCACTTCGGTCAATGCGTGCCAACCAGCGAAAGAGTTGGGATTGGTCTCAACGGCCTGGCGAAGTTTGGCCAGCGCGGCGTCATTGTCCCCCATTGTGTAGTCAAAGGTTGCTTCCTCCACCAAATCGGTGACGTCGGTCTCGGGCGTGTTTGCTTGTTCGGCCATGGCAGAAGCAGAAGGTATTTTCTACGAAAGCGCAATGAAGGAACGCGGCCTTTAACACTTCTGCCAGCAGAGCATCAAAGCCGGTGATTTCAGCTAAGGGCCGCGCAATTAATTGCGTAAATGACTGATTGGAATTTCCCGCAATTCGGACATTCGATTGTCCTAAACACGCAATTCGATATAATGATTCAATTCCCCCCTGCCCTCACCAAATTCGCAACTTGCAGCTTAATAATAACAGGCATGCTAATGAACACACACCTTCAAGCCGACTCCATTGACCGTAACTATCCTAAGGATCCAGCGGCCGAAGCACCCAACGAAAATGCTTGGCCCGCTGAGATCAAAGTCTCAGGAAATCGCTTGGTCGATACGAATGGGGATGAAGTATGGCTCCAAGGCGTGGCTATTCCTGGCCTCGAAATTGTCCCCAAAGGCCATGGCGCGGTTAACTCAGTGATAGTAGCCATTGAGCTATGGAATGCCAATGTCGTGCGCCTCGCCATCAAGGACGAGTTTTGGTATGGACGGGGCAAAGGGCAAACAGATGGAGGCTTAGCCTATCGCGCCATTATAGACTCAGCTGTGAATGCGGCTGCGAACCGAGGTGCTTACATCGTCCTCGACCATCATCGCTACCGGGCAGTAAAGTCCGAGCAGATCCCGTTCTGGCAGGAGCTAGCAACCCTATATCGGAATCATCCTGCGGTGCTTTTCGACATCATTAACGAGCCCCATGAGATAAGTTGGTCTGTCTGGCGGGATGGCGGCTTTGTCCCCAATGATAATAAAGCAATCGATGAAGCTGGCTTTCTGGATGAGGAAACGAAGCAGTCCAATCGTGGCTTTGAATCGCCAGGCATGCAAAAGCTTGTCGAAGCCATTCGTGAAACGGGTGCCCGCAACATCATCATCGCTGGTGGTCTGCAATGGGCTTATGACCTTTCTGGAGTCCTAAACGGCTATGCACTCGTGGACCCCAGTGGCAACGGCATCATGTATTCCACGCATGTCTACAACTGGAAACGCGGGTGGCAAAAGGCATTTTTGGATGCTGCCAGCAAATACCCGATTTTCGTGGGCGAGGTTGGGGCAGACATTAAAAAAATGAATTTCATCCCCAGTGAGGATCAGGAAGATCCGTACACTTGGGTTCCCGACATGCTGGGCATTATTCAACAACATCGATTAAACTGGACCGGATGGTCATTTCACACTTGGGCCACGCCAGTTATGCTATCTGACTGGCAATATAACCCTACCCTATTCTGGGGAGACATGGCTAAAAGAGCGCTCGCTGGTGAACAGTTTGAAAACCAGAGTTTGCGCTGATTCATTGCTAATTCGGGCGGGGTAGTTAAAGCCAAAAATGCAACCCGCTCATGGCTGTCATCGAGGTTTTAAAGTCTTTGCCTTTTTCCATCCTCAACGGATAAACGTTGTTTCAGAATGTGATGGTAAACCAAGATGATAACGTGCTCCCTTTAAACAGAGTTAGCGTAGTGTTCGCATGCTAATTGCCTCCCTCTGAGAAACCGCATTTTGGGTTCAGAGATAATCACAGCCGTGCTTGTGATTGTTCAAGGTGGTGTACGAACAAGGTGGTTCAATGCTGAATCAAATTTGTGCAAGAAACATAGCTATTTTTTAGCCTATCTTCACGGAAGATTCGTTTATCTTGAATAGTAGATGGCCTATTACTGAATTGGCCATATTGCACTGATTTCAAATTCGCCCCCAACAAAACACCTACCCTAATTGATTATGAATAACCGCGTTTCACTCATTTCGACCCTATCAATTCTTGGCCTTGGAGTCGTCGCTCAAGCCAATCCAATTTTGTACG
>NZ_BMXG01000008.1:0-153020 GCF_014651635.1 Cerasicoccus arenae
ACGTAGACGTTGGGCTTCCTTCACGCTCATACCGCCAAACTGCTTCTTGTAGCGACTAAATGTTGCTTGGCTAATGCCGTCTTCATCAACGCTCAAGCCTTCGCTGTCGCGTAAAATACGCGATAATGTCTTCTGTCTTTCGGCGTCCTCGTTTCATGATATCGGTCCTTTCATAAAGGCCAAATACAGTCAGTTCAAGTGGTCGCGCTCAAAGGGACCCAACCAAAACCACACAACTCGATCTTACGATCAATAAGAAGGGAACAAGTGGACTGATCAGGACGCCAGTGTCTGAGATTTAACAGTGAGGAACGAACGATGGAAACCGAATTAATGCCTACTCAGGGCGAAAGTCATTCGATCAGACGCCAACTGCATTGAGGTTTGGTTAAGAATCTAAATCAATCTTTGAACATCAAGTTACCGCTCGAAACAGATACTAAAGCGTTTTAGATGAATTGGGCTCATATTATAGCATTGCCTGATTCCTGTCCAGTTTCCGTGCAACACATCGTACAATAGATCAGGCTAAACCCGCATTTTCGTGCATCAGGCTGCATTGACGCCAGTTCTGCCTAAAAACAACAAAGCCCGCTAAGTCATTGACCTAACGGGCTTTAAATTGGGTGCAGGGGCCAGATTTGAACTGACGACCTTCAGGTTATGAGCCTGACGAGCTACCGGGCTGCTCCACCCTGCATCGTGGAAAAGCCGAGAAACAAACAAGGTTGCCCCCACCCCTGCAAGAGAAATATTTATTTTTTTTCATTTTTCTTAAAACAGCGCGATTTTGCGATGTGCGGAGAGGTAATAAAAATACGATTTTCCGGCTTGCCAGCAGGTTTGCAGCGCCTAGTCTTCCGCCCTTCATCTGATCAAGCGGCTTCCCGGACCGATTTGATTTTAAAAACTGAATAAATCCCAAAAAGCGACTCCTGAACAAGGAGAAGCCTCTGAAGATCCAAGGTTCGCCCACTGCCGGAATGGTGCGAATACGGAGCCCACATACAATATGAATATCACTGTAAAAGACCTGTTGGACGCCGGTGTGCATTTTGGCCACCAGACCCGCCGTTGGAATCCGAAGTCGAAGCCATACGTCTTCGATCACCGCCACGGTATTTCCATTATCGATCTGGAAAAAACCTACGCACTACTCGAGAAGTCCTACGCGTTCGTTGAAGAACTTGTTGCTAGCGGCAAAGACATCATGTTCGTCGGCACCAAGCGCCAAGCTCAGGAAATCCTGCGTGAAGCTGCAACGACCTGCAATATGCCTTTCGCGGTGAACCGCTGGATGGGCGGTGCGCTGACCAACTGGACCACTTCCAAAGCCAGCCTCGAAAAATACAAGCGTTACCTGCGCATGGAAGCTGATGGCGAACTGCAGAAGCTACCTGGTAAAGAAGGTGCCGCGATCCGTCGCGAGATGGCCCGTATGCACCGCAATTTTGAAGGCATGCTTGAGATCAAGGGCATTCCAGCTGCATTGTTCATCATCGACGTAAAAAGCGAATTGATCGCTGTCGCCGAAGCCCGCCGCTTGAAGATCCCGGTTGTTGCCTTGGTCGACACCAATTCCGACCCAACTATCGTCAACTACCCGATCCCGGGTAATGACGACGCCGTCAAGTCCATCCGTATGGTCACCGAAGTGATTATGGAAGCCGTTCAAAACGGCCTTGCTCGCCGCAGCGAAGTGCGCAACGCCCCACAACAGGGCATTACGCCAATCGTCCGTCAGGAATTCGTGGACAACGAACCCGAAGTCACCTTCTCTGACGACATCGTATTGGACGAACCGCGCAAGGCTCCAGCTGAAGAAAGTACCGAAGCTCCAGCGGCCGAAAAAGAATAAGTTTTAATCTGCAAGAAAACCCGAACGAAAAAACTACCATGTCAGCAATCTCCGCAAGTATGGTCAACGAGCTCCGTCAACGCACGGGCCTCGGTTTGATGGACTGCAAAAAAGCACTTGTCGAAGCTAACGGCGACCAAGAAGCCGCGATCGATTTCCTCAAGAAAAATGGCGCAATCAAGGCCGCTAAAAAAGCCGGTCGTGAAGCCAGTGAAGGCATCATCGAGAGCTACATCCACATGGGTGGCAAGGTCGGCGTAATGATCGAACTCAACTGCGAATCTGACTTCGTGGCAAAGAACGACGGTTTCAAGGCATTAGCTCGTGACATCGCGATGCACATCGCCGCGGCTAGCCCTGTTGCTGTCAGCCGTGAAGACGTCTGCCAGGACATCATCGCTAAGGAGCGTGAAGTCGCCGTCGCTCAAGCCGAAGGCAAGCCAGCACAAGCCATTGAGAAGATCGTTGAAGGCAAAGTGAACAAGTTCCTGTCCACCGTGGCATTGCTTGAGCAGCCTTACGTCAAGAATACGGACCAGACCGTACAAGAGCTGTTGACCGAAGCCATTCAGCGCATCGGTGAAAACATCAAGGTTCGCCGTTTTGCCCGCTTCGCCATCGGCGAGTAATCATGCGCGCTTAAATTGATTAATTTACAAGCCTTCGCTCTTTTTCAGGGGCGAAGGCTTTTTTATGCAATGCCCTCCTCCTCCTCCCCCCCCCCTCACATTGTCGTTGTCGGTGGTGGCCCCGCTGGCGTCTTCGCAGCACTCACGGCAGCAGCTAGCCCAAACGGTAGCACCGTGACTCTGCTTGAAACCGAGCCAATGATCCTGCGCGCTTGGCGATCTCCTGGTACCCTGCCGGGCGGCCTCACCCGCGAGATATGGGACCCAGCAGAATTTGCCACGTTGCTGGGAGCAGGGAGTAAAGAAATGATTGGCCCTCTTACTCGCTACGGCCCAGGCGATTTCGAAGCCTGGTTGGAAGAACATGACGCAGATTTACAGGTGGACAAAAATGGCCGTGCCCACATCCGTGGCACCCTCCCCCTAGATGTGGCGTTATTCTTTGAACGTAAGCTAGCCGAGGCCGATGTGAACGTCAGGACTTCCAGCACGCTTCGCGCAGTAGATATCAAGTCCACAGGCGGCTTCTGGCTAACCCTTGCAGATGAACGCACCTTGCAGGTCGATCAGCTTATCTTAGCTGCTGGCGGCTTAATCGCAAATCCGACACGACGTATCGTTCAGGACCTTGGACACACGATCACGGACTGCTTCCCTGCGCTGACCGGATTCCAATCGACCGACAGCCGACTACGTGGTGTGAGCGGCGCTTTGGATGGCCAGTATGAGATACGTGTTGGCGACACAGACCACATGGCAACTGGGCGTATCGCAATCGAGGCTTGGGGATTTAGTGGCCCAGCAGTCTGGGAGCTATCGACTCGCCAAGCCCATTATCTCGACAAGCTACACAATCGTTTTCCTCTACGCATCAGTTGGTTGCCCGGGGGGGCGCGCATGGCGGCGAAACTTATTGAGGAACAGCTTAGACGTTTTCCTAGTGGGCGCGTGGGTGCATTTGAGGATTCACGTATTCCGCATCGACTCTGGAAAAACCTGTTAACCTCCGCGAAGCTAAGCGGAGAGGAAACCTGGGATTCGCTCACTCCTCCTCTGCGCTCCTCACTCGTCCGAGAACTAGCTTCTGGTGAATACGAGATTGTGAAGAAAAAAAATGTCCGCGGTGTAAGCTCTGTTTTGGGCGGCGTCACCAACGACGAAGTTGATTTCCGCACATTGGCCAGCCGCCGCGTACCTGGATTATATTTCGCAGGAGACATACTCGACGCCTGCGGCATCGGTCCCGCAGAAAACCTCCAAATAGCATGGACGACGGGCTGGATAGCAGGTAGCCAAGCCACCGACATTGGACATTAAACTCGACGGCTCCTTGGCGAACCGTTGAAAATCTCATTATGAAAAAAATTCGTCTGCTTCTTTTCATTTCCTTATTATTTCCAGCCATTTCATTTGCCGAGACGAAGAAGGGCGAATTTTGGGAGGTTGGCGATGGCGAAGGCGGCACAATTCTTATTAAGCTTATGCCGGACTGCTTTGCCCGAACCAACTATTCCAAGGGAGAACACGGCTATTTGGGAGAGATGGGTTACTGGCACCGAGCAGGCAGTGTTACAACCGTGCTCTACGATAGCGGCTGGTCGGATGTCATCCGGAAGAACGAAGACGGATCGTTCTCAAAGAATGGCTATAGCCCAACGACACCACTTGATGGCAAACCCAGCAACACCTCGCCCGCCAAGCAAGTCAATCAGCGCCCACTCTTTGAGCCCGTGCCAGTGGAGAAATTCATAGGAGTTTGGAAGCTGATCGATGAGAACGGTGATATGTTCTACCTCGACATCAAAGCCGACCATACCGCTCGTAGCAGCTATGCCGGTGGCCCAGAGGGCGTCTTTGGCGAAACGGGAGTCTGGCGCTACGAGGGCAATCGCATAACGATTGTATATAACTCAGGCTGGGTGAACATCATTGTCTACGGCGATGGGAAATTCATGAAGTATTCTTATGGGCCAGATCAGATTCTCGCGGGCGAATTCAACAATACATCTAGTGCCGAAAAAGTTGCCCCCAAAGAAGCGGGCGTCACTTACTAAAAATTTTCTGCGTAAGATATTTGCACTAAATTCTGCCCCGTCAAAACAGAACATCGAACTCGCTTTTTATCAACGGTGAGATGAGGAGAGCAACGGGTTTAATCTCATGAGGAATCGGCAGTTCCTAATTCCTTCAACGACTTGTGCCAATATAGACCAATGGTCAGCAGTTCTGCTGGCTCGTAAACATTTCAGTTGGCTATTTCATCAAGAAGTATGGAGCTTACTGCGATAGGGAGTGAATATCCGATCGGCACACAGAAAACATCAATTGATCCACGGATGTTCAGTCAACAGGAAGACCGCACCCTGTTGATTAGGAATTCTAATTATATGCATATCATTCATTAGATTTTGTTGCATTAAGCAATCAGGCTTTTAACGTTGCTTATTAGAAAGCAACCATGAATAAGCCCAGTAACTTTGTCATCACCGACGCCAACGAAGCAGCTGCGTCGGTAGCCTACCGTCTCAGCGAAAATATCGCGATCTACCCGATCACGCCGTCGACTCCGATGGCGGAGCTCTCCGACGAATGGTCGCAGGCGGGGAAAGAAAACCTATGGGGCGATATACCAACAGTTGTTCAGATGCAGAGCGAGGGTGGCGTGGCTGGCGCTCTACACGGAGCATTAACCGCTGGCACACTCGCAACTAGTTTCACTGCGTCTCAAGGGCTGCTGTTGATGATCCCCAATATGTATAAGATAGCGGGAGAGTTGATCCCTTTTGTGCTGCATGTGACCGCCCGAAGTTTAGCGACACACGCCCTATCGATCTTTGGAGATCACTCGGATGTCATGGCCTGTCGCCAGACTGGCTTTGCGATGCTGTGCTCAAATAGCGTGCAAGAAGCACAAGATCTAGCTGCCATAGCACATGCCGCCACGCTGGAGTCCCGGATCCCTTTCCTTCATTTCTTCGACGGCTTTCGCACTTCGCACGAGATCAACACCTACGAGCCTATAAGTAATGACATCCTTTCTGAACTGATCGATGAAGACGCTGTCTCCGCTTTCCACCTACACGGGCTGAGTCCTGATTCGCCGGTAATCCGCGGCACCGCTCAGAATCCAGACGTTTTTTTTCAAGCTCGTGAGGCTGCTAACGACTACTACGACGCCCTACCCAGTATCGTGGAGAATGTGATGACACGCTTTGCGAAGCTAACTGGCCGGCACTATCAACTTTTTGAATACACTGGCGCGGAAGACGCTACCGATGTCGTTATTGCGATGGGCTCTGGCGTAGAAACATGCCAACGAGTTGCTAAGGCACTGAACCATGCAGAGGGTAAAACCGGCGTCCTCTCTGTGCGATTATTCCGCCCATGGTCCCTAGAACATTTCATCGAAGCCCTCCCCCCCACCGTCCAACGCATTTGCGTACTCGACCGCACTAAAGAACCTGGCTCCTTGGGTGAGCCGCTTTATCAGGATGTCGTCACCGCTTTGCGCGAAGCGCGTGACCTCGGAAAAATTCCAGCTGAGCCAGTTGTATTGGCCGGGCGCTATGGCTTGGGAAGCAAAGAATTCAACCCCTCGATGGCCAAGGCAGTCTTTGATAATCTAGCAAGCGGCGACCCCATGAACCACTTTTCCGTGGGCATCATAGACGACGTCACGCACCGCTCCCTGTCGGTTGACGAAACTTTCAAACTAACAGCCGAAAACATGTTCTCCGCAGTATTTATCGGGCTGGGTAGCGATGGCACTGTCGGCGCAAACAAGAACACGATAAAAATCATCGGCGAAGAAACTGATAACTGCGCGCAGGCTTATTTTGTTTACGACAGTAAGAAAAGCGGCGCGATGACAGTGAGTCATCTGCGATTCGGACCTAAGCAAATCAAGGCACCATATCTCATACAAAGCGCAAAATTTGTGGGCATCCATCAATGGCAGTTCGTTACGAAATACGATGTGCTCAAATACGCTGCTCAAGGCGGCACTGTCCTGATGAATTCACCCTTTCCGCCGGAAAAAGTCTGGGCCAAGCTACCCCTTGAGGTACAGGAAACACTCATTGAGAAGCAACTAGAGCTCTATGTAATCGACGCCTACGCGGTCGCGCGTAAGGCAGGAATGGGGGGGCGTACAAACACAATCATGCAGACCTGTTTTTTCGCGATATCCGGCATCCTGCCCAAAGATGAAGCCATTTCGAAAATCAAATCCGCCATCGAGAAGACCTACACCCGCAAAGGCCCAACGATTGTAGAAAAGAATTTTGCGGCAGTCGATCACGCTCTGGATTCCCTTTATTTGGTAGACCTCCCCGCCAGTGCCAACTCATCAACTATATTTCCCCCGGTAGTGGCAGTGGAGGCACCAGACTTTGTCCAGCGCGTTACTGGTGTCATGCTTGCGGGTGACGGCGATCGCCTACCAGTATCTGCTTTCCCGATTGACGGTACATGGCCTTGCGCGACCAGCAAGTGGGAGAAGCGCAATATCGCAACAGAGATCCCCGTCTGGGACCCGGATGTCTGTATTCAGTGTGGTAAATGCGCACTCGTCTGCCCACATGCGACCATTCGCTGTAAGCACTATCCCGAAGGAGCACTTGATGAAGCACCGGAGGATTTTCTTTCCGCCATTTTCAAGGACAGGAAGATTACAGATCACCGTTATACGATCCAAGTGGCACCCGAAGATTGCACGGGTTGTGGTCTCTGCGTCACCGTCTGCCCAGCAAAAAACAAAGCTAATCCGCGTCGTAAGGCCATCAACATGGAGCCGCATCAGGAAACAGCTGAACGCGAACGCATGCGTTGGGACTTTTTTGAAACACTACCACGGCCAGAGCGCACCGAACTGGGACTGACTGTTCGCGATACCCAACTACGTGAGCCGCTCTTTGAATTTTCCGGTGCCTGCGCGGGTTGTGGAGAAACGCCTTATCTAAAGTTACTCACACAGCTCTTTGGTGATCGCCTGATGATCGCCAACGCAACGGGCTGCTCTTCCATCTATGGCGGTAATCTCCCCACCACCCCCTATTGCACGGATGAGAATGGCCGCGGGCCCGCTTGGAGTAATTCGCTTTTTGAAGACAACGCAGAGTTCGCCATGGGCATGCGGCTCGCTGTCGATAAGAAGACTGAGATTGCACGATCTCTGCTCCAGAAACTGGCACCACAGGTTGGCGACATGCTTGTTCGTGAGATTATGATGAGTCATCAGAAGGACGAACTCGCTGTCTTTGCTCAACGTGATCGTGTGGCCGAGCTTAAGCGCAAGCTGGGCCAGATTAAAGACCCTTCAGCTCGACGCTTAATGGTCTTTGCCGACTTCCTTGTTCGCAAAAGCGTGTGGGGCGTGGGGGGCGATGGCTGGGCCTATGATATCGGCTTTGGTGGTCTAGATCACGTTTTGGCCAGCGGGCGTAATGTCAACATTCTCGTCCTTGATACCGAGGTATATTCCAACACCGGTGGCCAAGCCTCGAAGTCCACACCAATGGGAGCAGTGGCTAAGTTCGCCGCAGGAGGCAAAATAACGCCAAAGAAAGATCTCGGCCTGATCGCAATGGGCTACCGTAATGTTTATGTGGCCAAAATTGCGATGGGGGCCAATGATCGCCAAGTCATTGCTGCGTTGGACGAAGCAGAGAGCTACGACGGGCCGTCGCTTGTCATTGCCTATAGTCACTGTATCGCCCATGGCTACAATTTAAACTTTGGACTGAGTCAGCAGAAACTCGCCGTCGAGAGTGGGCATTGGCCGCTCTACAGACACGACCCACGTCGTTTGGATTTAGGTGAACCAGCGCTCCAACTCGACAGCCGCGCCGCCAAGAGATCGCTTCACGAATATGTGGACAACGAAGTCCGTTACCGTGCGCTTTCTCAAATAAATCCTGAACGCGCCAAAGAACTGATCTCAGCAGCGGAAGCGCATTCCGGCGAAATGCGCCGCCTCTACGAAAACCTCGCCCATGTTAATAAACCCAAGCCTAATAACGGCACGCCTATTTAATCCAACTTGAGGCATCATATGAAATGGAGCGGGTTCATTGATAAACAGACGCTTCTTCTCACACTGATGTCTCTGGGAATTTGAAGCCATGAAACTCGAAACAAAATATCTGGGCTTAACACTGCCCCATCCATTTATTCTCGGCGCATCTCCACTGGCCTCCAATCTCGATCGCATCCGGCATGCAGAAGACGCCGGAGTGGCCGCCATTACGCTACACTCCCTTTTCGAAGAGCAAGTATTGCGTTATGAGGCGGGAATGGAGGCACATGTTTATGCACACGAAGACAGTTTCTCCGAAGCGGGTAGCTACTTTACTAAAGATGTAGATTACCATTATGGGCCAGAGGAGTATCTTACCCATATCAGCCGAGCCAAGGAAGCCGTCGACGTACCGATCATTGCTTCTCTCAACGGCACTCATCTTGGCGGCTGGTCTTATTTCGCCAAAGAGATCGCACGCGCAGGAGCGGATGCTCTGGAACTCAATCTGTATTACCTACCGCGAGTTTCCGATGAGTCGGCGGAAATCGTCGAATCGCGCTTGGAAGAGATCGTCAAATCCGTCTCTGAATCCGTTGATCTTCCCATTGCAGTGAAGCTGTCTCCCTTCTTCACTTCACTAGCGCACGTTGCCCGACGTCTGGAGAACGCTGGTGCCAAAGCACTGGTGCTTTTCAATCGATTTTACCAGCCTGATATCAATATTGAAGAATTAGAGCCAACTCCCACATTAAAGCTATCAGACTCCAGTGAGTTGCTTCTGCGTTTACGTTGGCTGGCGGTGTTGTTTGGTCGCTACCAAATGGATCTCGCCTGCACAGGCGGTGTTCACAACCGCGACGATGCATTGAAGGCGATCATGTCCGGAGCCGATGTCCTCCAACTTGTTTCTGAGCTTTTGCTTAATGGCGTAGATCGCATTGGCGTAATTCGTCGCGAGGTCGAAAATTGGATGGAAGAAATGGAATATGAATCTCTCGCGCAGATGAGGGGTAGCATGAGCTACTGTCGCGCTCCAAATCCGGAAGCAATTGAGCGTGGTAATTACCTACGAATTCTCCAGTCATGGGAGCCAGGAAACACACTGACAGAAACTCAGTAGTCTCGTATACGGATCAATATCATTGGAAACACTAACGGCTTAACAAGCCAGCAACCTAATCCACCCAATCAATTCTCTAATCGAGAAACTTGAAAAGCTCCGAAATAAACGTTGGACGAGCCACCATTAAGATTAAATAGAGCGAAACTCTGGATTTTCTGGCCGCCTTTGTTTTCGAATGTGCCCTTGGGAGCTTCCCAATTAAAGCTGCGGTCCGGAAAATGGTGAACCACGTTATCGCTCAGGGTGATTATTTGTAAATCGTACCGAAAATCGTCGTGGATGGTTATCCCGACATCAACGCCCTCGGGATCAATAAATACACGGGTATTAAAACGCGGATCAGCATCAAGTATTTGGTAAGTGCTGAGCCCCTTGATCACCGCGAAGACCATTGCTCTTCCCTTGCCTAATTCACTGAGTCCGACCGCGTCAGCCTCGGCCCGCAAAGCAAACCCAACGCTGGAAATCGCCTCTGAATCACGCTCAAATCGGTTGGTAAAACCATCGAATTCAAATCGCATAGAAAACACATCACCAGATTGCAATGGCCCGTCAAAGGCGCGAAAAGCCGCCGTCTCTTCAAAACCGGTGCCGTTAGCGAAAATTCCGAGAGCCTTCCCTTCTCGAGCAGATTGCTTAAGGTCGCTATTTGATTCTGTATTGGCTGTGAAAAATCCGGCGTACTGCTCTTCATCCTCCTTTGTGTATTCCGGCGAAAACAATCGCCAGTCGCCGAAACCACGTCCGCTTTGGTCTCCCGACTGCCAGCCATCATTGTACGCGTCATAGTACGCCTCGTCCTCCGCAAAGACGTATGACTGCGCCAGCATCGGCGTTGCGCCGTAAATCAAGCCCAAGAAGACAATTGAAAATTGATTGAAATTAATTTTCATCGAAAAAAACATAAGGAATCAGCCTTCGCCAAAAGACACTGAGGTTATCCCAACCGCCTTAAGCGCATTGAGCACATTGACTACGCTTTGCTGGTATGTCTCTGGATCTGGCTGAATAATAACCAACGTTTTTAGGCCTGCCCGATCAGAGGACTCTTTTAGCTGCGATAGCGTGCGTGTTAAATTGGGCAACGATGTTTGCCCAGGATTATCGGTAGGCATGCCATTCAGTAAGACAGTCCCATCAACCAAGATGTCGATGTAGTGTTGCTCGGGTAATGGCGTGTCCGGCGGTGCAGCCATACTAGATGGAAGCTTAACACCGAGGTCCGCCTCCTCCTTCACAATTGTAGTCGTCACCATGAAGAAAATCAGCAACAGGAAAACGATGTCGATCATAGGCGTCAGATCGACTTTGTCTTCATGTATCTGTGAATGCCGGGCTTTCATCGGTAATTATTTATCGCTTTGGAAGGTAGCGAAAACGACGTCCGGCACGCCCCCTTTGGCTGTGGCGGCAAAGACTTCGCGAACATGTTTGAAAGGCACACGTGCATCCGCTCGAACATAGACCTTGAGACTGGGTACGTCCGATTTGTTTTGCGAAATAATTGCAGGCAAATCGTCGAGCACAACCAGTGTCGGTCCGTAATAAATGGAACCGTCATCTTTCAGCGTCACCGTAATGCGGTTGGCTCGGTCCTCCGGGATAGTCGAGCTTTCTGCGATGGGCACATCGATCTCCACCTGCTGCATCACCTGCATGTTAGCGACGGTCATAAAAAAGACGATGAGCAGGAACACGATGTCGATCATCGGCGTCAGGTCCGGCAAATCAGTCGTCTCATCGATGGGGCGCGGCTTCATAGTGATATACTGAATCGAAACAACAGGAATTATTCGGCAGAGCTACGGTCCTCGTTCAGCATCCGATGCTTAGTCATCAGGCGCGTAAATTCGCCTAGGCGTTCATAAATCCCGGAAGAGGCGGCCATATACTTATTCTTAAAATAGAAATAGGCCATCAATGCGGGGATTGCAATTAGCAGGCCGGTGGCTGTCGTAATCAGTGCCTCAGAAATATTATTGGCTAATAGCTCTGGCTTGCCTAAGCCTTGCGACGCAATGTTGCGGAAGGCCTTAACCATGCCGCTAACGGTACCGAGCAGCCCCATCATCGGGGAAACCGAGGCGACAACTTGTAAATACTGGACGAACACCATCGGCCCGGCCAAAACCTTGCCCGCCCGTTCTTCCATGGCTTCGTTCACAGCAGTGACAGAATGATGCCCTTCCTGAATGGTTTCAAACGCCACGCTAAGGATTTCCGTCATATAGCCATCGTGGGCCGAACAGGCGCTTAGCCCCGCTTCGACCTCACCATTCATAATGGCCGTGCGCAGATCCTCACTCGCCTCGGGCTGGATGAAACGTTTTTCCCGAATGAGAAAGCCACAGTAGCCAGCCAAACCTACCGTTGCAATCGAGAACAAGAGCAGCGGATACATCGCCCATCCTCCTTGGAGAAACATTGTCCACAAAGTAATATTTTCCTCCATCGGCGCAACGAGCGCGGGATCTGTTTGAGCACTCACCACATTCGATAGCAAGCAATAGCCAACCATCGAAAGAATCACGAACCGTAGGTTCAACACTAGTTTTTTTGATATGCTCATAAGATGATTTTTAGATTTGATTGTTATCAAGAATGCTAAGGCTTTCAGCGGCCCATTTGCTATTAGGAAAGAGCGTGGAAACCTCGCGATGTGCAGACACTGACGCCTCGGTCAGGCCCAACTCGCCATAAAGAATGGCAAGGGTGTGCAATAGTTCCGGATACCAGGGATCGGCCGCACTGGAGTACATTTTCCCCTCGGCCACCATTCGCATAGCGTTAGTGAAGTCTCCGTTTTCAATGCGTATGCGCGCCTGGATTAATTCCCAAAGAGAATAGCCAGGGTCAGACGTTTCCATATCCGGTAATGTGTCGAGAAACACCCTGGGAACGATTTTATGCCCAAGATAAAAGCTACAATAGGCCACCCATAAACGCGCCTGGATTTGATCTGGCCCTTCATTGGATTGGATAATTCGATACAGCTTATAAGCCTTAAGATACTCGCCGGATTCACGCCATTGATCACCCAAATCCATGAGCACTTCCAATTGTTCTCTCGGCAAGGTCTCATAGCTGGTGATGTAATTCTGTAAACGATCGAGCTCGGCGGCTTCTCCGTTTTCCTGTAATTCGAAGGCCAACTTTCCTATTCGCCTCAATGCCTGTGGAGATGAATCCGGAATGGGTATCCGCATAGCAACATCAACCGCGTCTTTCCATTCTCCAGTTGCACTGAGCACATCAATATATGAGATGACTGCAGGCTGTAAATTACCTGGCAGACTGCTAAGTGCTAAGTAATCCAAAAGAGGCGAAGAATGACGGCGCAAGGCGGGAAGCGCACGCGATGCATTCCTCAGCTCCATTTGCTCAATGGCATCGTAATATTCCTTGGGAAAGAGAAAATTAAGCACAACACGCGCACGTTTCAAATCTTCCAACTCTAGATAAACACGGCTACCAACATCTCTGCCCACTGGACGCAAGACGAGCGAGCCATTTTCGACCTCTGTCAAGATGAAGTCATTGACCTGTGTGGGGTATTGCAGTTGCACCCTAAGTTCGCTCGTACCCATAGCTTCATTCGACCATAGCGAAAGGCTGGAAAGAAGAGTGAGGAATAATATTCTAAATTTAAAATTCATGTTACTAAAGTGAGAGTAATTCCTGTCGAATAGTCTCAACCTTCGATGACTCTGCAGCTTTGGGAGAGCTCAGGAAAAATTCATAGGTGCGTCGAGCAGATTCCGTATCACCCGCCTCCTGAAGCAGATCAGCGCTAGCCAAGACTGCCTCCCCCGCCCATTCAGGATAACCTGAATAGGCCAAATAAGTGCGTTCAAAAAACCCCTGTGCCTTTCCGTTCTCATTGAGTTGAATAAAGCATTCGCCGATTTTAAATGTAGCCTCCGCCCAGATTTCACCTCGCCAGGAACGCTGGTTCAAAATGTCAGAATAGGCTTCGATTGCTTCTTCATAACGCTTACCCAGTCGCAAAGCATCTCCTCTCAGAATTGCAGCTTTCGGTGCCAGCTCATGGTCAAAGTAATTCTCCAAAACCAATTCAAAATAGCGCGCAGCCGAGTCATAATATGCGACCAACATATCCAACTCACCGAGTGCGAATAAGGCGTCCGCCACGGCCTGACTATCACCACCGGCGTGAACAATCTGAAGTAAGATATCTTCGGCCAAAATCGGGTTATCTTCAGCCACGATACTCGCCATCCAAACCTTGGTTCTGGGGCTGGCTGCTTCGACGTCTTCCTTAGTAATTTCCCCAGGATTGACAATTAGCCCGATGCGCAGATTAAGCACGCGCAATAGTCGCAGTGAAAGCGTGCGGTCATTGCTTTCTTTCGTTTCTCCATACATCTGAGTAAAAGTGCTCGTCAGTGATTCTCCGGGAAGTTGCCCTAACCTTGCATCCACTCGCCGTTGTATCACACGCAGCCCTTCATGATTCGCTAGATCAGGTAATTCGCCGCTACCTGGATATTCCGTCGCAATTTCAATCAATGTCTCTTGCAAGTCCTGTGGTAGCACTGGGTGCTCATTAAAGTACTGAATCTGCGCGACCCGGTCATAAAGCATCTGCTTGAGAAACTTCGGGTCGGTTTTTAACCGCAGAATCATTTCTGTCGTTTCCTGATGGGTGGTCCGAACGGATGCATCAATGTTCCACCACGCATCAATAATTTGGTCGATGCTATCGGAATCCAATAGATTCCCATAGCGCGCGACACCATCCTGATAGCGCGCAATTACGTTACGGATTCGCCCTTGAGCCTGATCGGCATCTGCCAGACGAAGAACTGCCTCAGCAGCGGCCGGAGAGTCTGGATAGCGCTCGAGATAACCTTCCAATAAAACGTAGAGTTCCTTGTAGCGCTGGTTGGCCGACAATAAAGTTGCCGACTCAAAGTAGCCATGGTCAATCAATGCTGGGCTTCCGCCGAGCGACTCAATCATGCGATAATGAGCCAGAGCTCCCTCCACCTCAGCGTCCATGGCATCAAGGTCACCCAGAAAAGCATGCGCCTCAGGCAGCAGAGGATGGTCTTGGACACCAGAAATCCACTCAGTAAAGATTGTTCGGGCAGTTTCATAATCACCCATACCAAAGTATGAAACTCCCCGCCGGAAGCGCACTTCATTAATATAAATACTACCAGGGCTCGTCTGGATCAACGTATCGAAGCACTTCAGTGCAGCAACGAAGTCACCGACAAATAAATACGCCATACCCGACCAATAGTTCACACTGTCGATAAATGCTCCGTCGGGAAATTCAGTGGCCCATGATGGAAAAGTCTGCAGAATGCGCTCGGTCTGCTCCTTCGCAAACAATACCTGGCCTAGCGAATGGGCAACTTGAGCGGAGATGGGGTCATCCGGGAAACGATGTAGAAATTCATCGGCCAATAGGGCCAGTTTTTCAACCTCACCTGCCTGTGCATACAAACGCGCCAGACGGGCAGCGATCGGCTTTTCGTAAAGGATGAAGGCTGGCTCGTTTAAATACGCCTCACCAATTCCCACTGCCTCCTGCCAGTAACCGCATTCAAGCCCTTGCAGAAAAGCGGCATAACGGAATTGCTCCGTATGCTCATGCTGCGGATAGTCTTCAATTAAGCGGCGGAACCCAAAGTATGCCTCATAAATCCGGTTCATCAACCGTAAGACACGCGCTTGGCGCCATCGCAGATTTGCAGTGTATTTAGGTGCGGCGATAAGATCGGCCCTTTGCACTAACAGTGCTTCCCGCTCTTCGTTGAGAGCGATCTTTTTGGAACCAATGAACTGACCGCGGAAAAGCTGCTCTTCGACGTCAATCAGTCGGTCTTCGACAACCGCGAGCAATTGCTCCGACGGTAGCACCATCGCAAACAGCATATTAGCATCGAGGTAACGTTCTTCATCTTCAAAACGATCCCCCGCGTTCAAAAGCCGTAAATTGATTCCTAAGTCATAGCGAAATTGCGCGTCCTGATTGATTAACACGACCAAGCGAAGCAAGGCATTCAAGTTTCCCAAATCCAATGCTGCATCGAATAAGACATTGAGGCAATACAGTCGGACCGAATAATCAAACCCCGGCGCTGTAAACTTCCACAGCACGACTCCGGCTTCACTGAGCCGGTCCGAAGAAGCAGCAGATACATTTAAACGCTCGAGTAGTCCAATGAGCTCCTCGCTCTCAACCTGAAGACTGTAGACATCCAAAATGTGCATGTAGGCGTCAAAAGCCTTTTTCCAGTCTTCAACGCCAAAATAGCTGTCCGCCAGATTGAGCATTGCCAATAGATTACGGTCATCGCTCGCATACGAATTGATGAATTCTGTCCAATAAGGAATGCCGTCCTTGAGGTGCACGACATCACCACCTTGCTGATACCAACGCATGTGCGCGAGTCCCAGCATGTAGAGATTTTCTCTATAAATTGCGCGATAATCTTCGCGAGCAGCAATCTTCAAGCGGTGCTTAATTTCCTTCATGTAAGGAATCGCTTCTCCTGGATTCGTTTGAAAGGTAGCCTCAGCCCGAGTGGCTAAAGTTTGTAAATCCAGTTCAGGAAAGCTTTCCGCCTGTGCATCAGCCCAAAGAAGATTCAGCGATAGAAGAAAAAAGCCAACGATTAGAATACGCCCATGCCTTGCTTGAACAGCTAAGCTGCTGCCCCAGCAACGAAAACTGACAGAAAACGGGGTATTTCCGAGCAACATTTTAAAGAATAATATACGACTGAATGTAATCTGCCAAACACAATGAACGTCATTTTTTTGAAAGGCTAGACCCTGCCCTGCTACACAGTTAAACAAATATGAGTTTTACCGCTCTGTGGCAAGGTGGTAACTTGTCGCTTTCAACCCGATGACTACCCCAGAAGCCAAGCCCCCACTTTTCCAACGATTGCTCAAGCGCCCTCTGCTACTCATCTTGGTGGGGAGTCTCGCCCTACACCTGCTAGGCGGGCTTATCTTTGGAAGCTGGAAGATTTTTACAATCCTCACTGCAGACGAAGCTGAAATCGAAGTTGTCCCCCCCCCCCCTGAGGCAATCCAGCCCCAAGAACGCGAATACAAGATGAAAACCATGCGCAACCAGCGGTCAACGGCGATCGCCACCCAAGTGCCAATCGCCGTGGATCAACCTTCGGACCTCAATCTCCCGAACATTGATATCCCCTCGCCACAAAAAAACAATACAGCGATCAAAGCACGGGGAGAAGTTGGAAAAATCGGTGGTGGTAGTGGGCTGGGTGGAGGCGACGGCAGAAGCGGTTTTTCCACCCTTTTTGGCAACACTTCGCCCTTGGCTGGCGCATTAGAGGGAACCTTTATCGACTTCAAACAGGACCGCAATCGTGAAGCCGCTCCAGACAATGGATGGATGGAGGCCGGAAAAGATTTCATGCGAAACTACAATCTTCGAGAATTTCGAAAATATTTTAATGCACCACAAAAGCTCTACGCCACCCATTTCTACATTCCACTAATGGGGGCCGACAGAGCACCCCAAGCTTACGGAGTCGAGCAGTTAGTGCAACCGAGTAACTGGGTCGCCGTCTACCAAGGGAAATTTCGCTCCATGACAGGCGGCACATTCCGCTTTGTCGGAACCGCGGATGACCTATTGATTGTCGGTGTTGACGGCCGCACTGCGCTCTATGCCGGATTTACTGAATCCAATCCAAGTAAATGGAAGCCAGACGATGATCCGCGGTACAGCCCCCCCCCCGTCTCGCCTTACATACCCAAATTGACCGAAGGTGATTGGTTCAAGCTCTCACCCGGCGAAGCGAAGGATCTCAGCGTAGTTATCGGAGAAATTCCCGGCGGTGAATTTGCATGCTACTTGTTCATCGAGCAGAAAGGTGTGAATTACGAAAAAGCGCCCGATGGTCGACCAATCCTACCCATTTTTAAGCTCAAAGAGCTTTCCCAGTCCGACCGAAATACGATTCTCTCCGACGGTTACCCCAAACGATTGGATGGTGAATCCTTTGGCTTTTTCTAACCCCGCATTTCTCCGAATCTACGGCCATTGAAATACATTACACTAGGAGCAAATCAAAAATCCGGTTAGTTCCCACTGTTGGCAAAAGTTATCTACGTAGCTCTCAGTTGAGATAAACCGACAACTAATTTGAATCCTTGAAATACTCAGGAATTGCCTTTGTCGTTAGACTTCCTACAGTATATGGGGAATCGATTACAAAGATCAAGTAACGCTCCATGCTTCGATGCGGCCAACGCGAATTTAATACATCACGATATTTATCATTCCGATTTGCATACACACCAAGCTGGATAATCGCCTCGTCGTTTTCCAATTTAATGATAGTATCTTCGTGTTTCTCTAGAACGGCACGGTGATCATTAAGCGCCACTCCTACTTTCTCATTCGTTAGGTTGAAGAAACGATAACTTCTCTTGGGAAAGTTTTCAAGACGGTCGTCCATCGCCAAAATCCTATGCTCATATGGGGAACCCGCATCAGCCGGAATGAAGAGAAGTAATTGTCTGGAAATCGCCGGGTTAAGCGTCACGGTGGCCAACGTTACTCGAATTCCCACTCCATCCGCACCTAATTCTTCACGATAAAATACCAGTGGATTGCTACCCATATAGTGCATGTCCTTTGAGCGGTATTGCAACGGCAGCTTAAAACTCGTAGCTACACCATTACTCTCAAATGTATACTCGGTATCAGAGCTTTGCCAAGCCAGCACAGTAAACTCAATGTCGATTTCAGGCTCTTCGTTGGAATTAACGGAAGTCGTTTGAGCATTCAGCCAACAACCTGCTAAGTAGCAGCAAAACAAAACGAAAGTGCGGACGATTTTACTCATTATATCTCGGACTTATTAAGCCAGCGGAAGTGGACAATCTTAAAACGGCGGCCAAAAGCATCGGCGAGGTCTGGCTCGTAATAATCCGCCATAGTGGCGTCATTTGCTGCGCGAACCACTGGCTCGGGTGAACGTTGAACAATTGCTTCCAAATAAGCCTCGCTTACTATTCCACCAGTAAGCGAATTATCTACCCTACCATAGGTGCGGATCCGAAACGTGTCCGAGCGCACACTGATGACTGGCCCCAACCCAGCCAATAAGTCCGACTGCAATAGTATACCAGGAGCACCGTTAAACGTATTTCCTTCCGCTGCATCTTGATTTTGGAAGTAATCTGTCGATGACTCGCGTTCCGAGTTCTCATTGATTTCCGAGGCGTCAATTGCAGTTTGCAAAGCGCCCGATAAACTAAGTGGGTCGTCAGCCGGAAGGGTATTACCTGTCTTACTTTTCACTTGCCGGTTAACGAAATCAGAAAGGGACATGAACGGCCCGCGGGCGCGCACTTGGTTGACAATCTCCATCGCCAATGCTTCGAGTTCCACATCGCTTAACCGCACAAATCCTCTCCATAGAGCATGACTATCTCCACTCGGTAAGCTGGAACGGCTAAATACACTGCCTTGCTCGCTATCTAGCTGTCGATTTCCCGTTTGTGCATCCAAGTAGCTGACTGCCTCATCGCGTAGGGCAGCCAGTAGTGCCTTCCAGGCATTGGGCGATGTGGAATTCACGTTAAAGGCTCCACTTAACAGGAGGTGACCAGCGGAAAACCCTGGTGACTCTAAGACGATGTCATCGACGGTATTACCGCCATTGAGAACTGCTTCAGAGAGGGTTAGAGAACCATTAGACACTTCAACAAAACGCTCATTGGCTAGAAATCCTTTTCCATCTTCAAAGTCGCTCAGCACCTCGCCTAAATTCTGTTTATCGTCGAATGCGTCAGTAGTTTTCGGGGAAATGGTCGAGAAAAAATAACCATCCCAAAGTGCCTGATTCATCAGATAGGACTGGTCCCAGTAATAAATATCGGTGTCGTTCCGGTCGTTCTCAAATGTCTGATACAGGGCGGCGTTACTCGCGAGAAATGGCGGGGCAAAGGAATCACCCATCGCGTAGAGCGGATAGTGTCCGCGAATCGAGGCGTTCACATGCATCATCGAGCCGATCGAAGTCATCGGTACGGTGGGTGTTTCATAGAGCACGACATGGGTGTCGCCACCTTCCATCGAGCTCCCCCAGAAACCGTGGTTTTGCGCATCTATGAAAACGCCCAGTTGAGCCTCCCGGTGATCCCATATCCAAAGAGGATCCACAGACTCGTAGTCTTGGTTAGGCAGACGAGCGTTCGTGCGTGCACGGGGGTTGTTATACTGCGCAAGGGCGACAGGGCGGCGAATTTCATTCGCTGGTTTCATGTAGTAATTCATATTGCCGACCTGCACTTTATCGCTGTTCCAAATTGGCGAATCGAACGGCAGAACATCCGTAAAATTGTCCGGATAGTCGACCCACTCTTCCTTCCACTGGTCCACTCCACTCAGCTCGAACATCTGCAGTTGATTCGGATCCTCGTCCGGGCTGAGCTTAGCCGCAGCGGCGCTATTATAGTCATCGAACAAATAGCCTTGTAAGTAATATTCCATGCCGGGCTGCTCCCAACGGGACCTCACTCGAAACTGCACTGACTGGACTTCAGCAATGGTGTTATCAAGTTCGTCTTTCAGTGGTTCAACGCGCCCTGTGACTGGAGAGAAAACATAAAATCCACTGCGATCCTCCCAGCCTTCCTTGGCGGTAAAGAAAACTGCATTAGGATTATCGCCCGAAATCTCTAGATAGTCGTAGAGGCTAACTGCGGAATTCTCGACGATAGAATAAACCTTCAACTCGCCGGGCTCTAGAGTAATCGTCTGATTCGGCTGTCCAATCACAACAGAAAGACCGTTTTCGACAAAACCGTTGTTGCTCTTGTCGCGTCCTCCAATCATGTCACCGAATTTTATGTCATAATTGCCATTGCCCAGATACCAATTCTCCGGATCGTAAATTCGCCAGTCATTACGTACTTCAGGACGTATTCCAACGTCGTAAGGCCGCAGCGGGCGGGCTTCACCGATACGAAACTCAAACGTAGTCGGTATTTCGCGAGTGCGCAGTTTGTAGCCAGTAAAGGTCAACATAACGTTGTAGGGATTCCAAAGCGTAATCACTGGGTCCCAGATCAATTCCACATAATGCGTGTCAAATTCGCTAGGTGTACCCTGCTTGTTGATATCCAAGCCAAAAAGCTGCGCCATCTTGAATCGGTAATCCGTAGTGATCGGCCGAAGCCGAGCGCTGTATTGATAGCGTATGCTGGCGACCAGGGGATGTATGGCCTCACTTGTGGGACGGATGACCAGATTACCCGAGCTAATTGCGTAGTCGCGAACGGATGGATCATCCGGCTCAATGTTGTACTGCATGTTCCACTGATGCGGTATATTGTGCTCATAGGAATGGCTAGCCGCCGGCTGCCGTGGCCCTTCAATACGCGAAGCCAACTGATAGCCATCTCCAACCTTCTCGACCTCCTTGTAAAGGCGGTAATGATTACGCAGCAAGTCCCAGGTCGGCCCGCGGATACCGTAATTCGCCCCACGGCCAACATCTTCGAGAAAGACGTAATTCACTCGGTGATTCACATAGGGAGCGGGGTACTTGCCAGTGAAATCCGCGTTACTCTGGAATTTGGCATCCGTCATTTCAAAGGCCAGAGAAAGGTCCTTCTTCAAACCGCCATCGCGTGTATTCGACTGCACACCGGCCGAATGAAAAGTAATATCGTGGAAGGCTTTCCCTGCTTGCTCACGAAAGGCACCGTCCTGATAAAGTGAGAAGTCAGACAAGTCCCTTAAACGCGCATCATCAGACACAAAGCCCTCGAAGCCTGTAATAACGCTAGCATCGACGCCACGTGGTGCATTCAGGGAATATTGGTAGCGTGGGTCCGCATTACTGGTGATTTCCTCATCAACGCCCGAAGGCAGATTCACGCGGACTTTCAGGTTTTCATCGCCCACCCAGTAACCAAAGGAGCCAATGCCCTCAACATCCATTAGTCCCACACTCACATAGTCGTCTTGATAATTGGCGGCCTCGCCGTCTTCAACACTCAGAGTATTCGGCCCAACCAGAACCACCTGTGCATCCGGATCGACCGCCGAACCGTCTGTGGAGATGTTCGGCGTAAAGCTAACCAATCGCTGAGCGGCTGGGGTACCGCCCTCTTCTACCGTCAGACCGGATGCCAGATAGGTTAACAGCTCCCCTGTCGTAGAATCATAAACACCAGTGTAGAAGCGCTTGTTTCGTGGCAGTTCGGAATCTGTAATGTCAGCATTCGCAGTAACTCTCTGATCCGGTCCAAGGTAACGTTGAAGTTCGCCTAGGCTCACTTGCAGCGCCAGTAACGCCATCTGCCGTGCCTGCTGATCCTGCGTCGAATGCGTCGCGCTCTGCAGTTCTACCCGCACCAAAGTGGATAGACTGAGGATCAGCAAGATGATGAAGCCCATCATCGACAAAGCCACTACCAAGGCAAACCCTGGCTGTGGTTTCGAGAAACGACTATGATTTATACGGGGCATGGGGGGGGGGGGGAGGATCTTAATTGATGATCTCAATTAATGAAGTAGAAGACAATGCTATAGTTGGCTACACCATTGATTGTATCAAGTAAAACGGGGTCTTTGTACACAGTTAACTAAGAACTAAGAACAATACCCTGTGAGGGCATTAAATGGGGGGGCGAACTGGCTGAGGGGGGGGGGGAACAGGAGTCAAGAACTGGCAAATAGCATAAACACGCACGCCTGTTAGGAAGTAACGGCAAATTGACGTGATTCGCGCCGTATTTCACTGACCTCCATGCGTTCCAACCCAGTATTAAGTAGGGGAATTCTTTAAGCATGGATTTTAGGGATTAAGGGTAAGCAATCATTATGGCTGAAAGTGCGATCACCGTAATATAAAAGTGCTCATTTTTACATCATTAATTTTTAATCTAAAACACGCAATCACGACAATGTCGCCCATATCTCGATTGATTAATGAGCCGCGCGTGCATCGTGTTCAGATCTTACTCTATGGGCTTGTTGTAGAACACCTGCGCCGAGGCTATGTTTACGTAATTATACGGATCTCTACCACCGCCATTGCTCGCGGTATAACGTTCATTGCTTTGGAGATAGCTCATATTGCGCGAATACTCGTCTTCGCTCAGATGGATCTGATAATCCTCGCCCGACTGCAACTCGACTTCAATCGCGTTGGATAAATCCCAGCGCAACCAGCTTCCAGACTGTGGCATCACCACGTAGCCGGCCCCAACGATGGGTCCAGACGATTGGCGGACTTCAAGCCTTTTTACTGCACATGTGATGCCAGTATTGATTGGGCCTGAGCCGTTGGAAAACTCCATGCGAACATGGTAGACCCCTGCTCGATCAACCTGAAAACTGTTAGTCGTCAGTTCGTGATTGGGACGGCCCCAATTTTCAAAATGATGCTGATCAGACAGGTTGCCTCCTCTATTTTTCATCTCATTGGAAGGGAGAATGATACGCTGATTTTCGGTACGATAAGCACGGCTCTGCGTGGGATGCGATACGTTTCCACTCTCAGGATAAACCGCCTCCACCACATACGCATAAATGGTATCCGCATAGTTGCCCGAATCAAGATCCACCCACTCAGTCACTCGGAGGTTTTCTGCACAGCGTTTACCATTCCGATAGATGTTAAATACGACCTCGCCCACCTCATCATGTCGGAAGCTCAAACGCAATTTCCCGTCGACAACCATGACCGCACCGCGCGCATCATCCCACTCTGGTTGAAGTGGCCCAAAAATCTTTTTTTCCTTGGTTACGTCCACCACACGAATCGACGCCAGCTTACTCCCCTGCCCCACTGGTGCCTCCAAAAATATTTCCCATTGGTTATGGCTAAGTAAGGCGTCTGCCTCGACGAAGCCCGTGGGAACTTGCACACCATTAACCATCACCCGGGCAACCGTGCAAACGCCCTCCTGAAATGAACCCACCGCTGGCAAATGAACGCGGACATCGTTCCACTTATCTTTATATGCGAGGTGATTCAACTCAATGATGTTCGTATCAGCGAAAAGCTCGTTGCGCAGACCCGCGGTGATGTAAGGCTGAAACTGAATGCCACGCAGGCTCGTCTCCATTCCAAAAACAACATCTTGCACCATCGATAAATAGCCCGCGACGGACCACAATTGACGGCGAGAATTGATCACGGGCCCATGACGCGGACCAGTACGGACGTCTGCCTTTCCAGATATGTAATCGTAATTTTCCATATTAGATAAATTCTCCATCGCTAGGGTCATCAGTGAATCGATGCCAGCGTCCACCGCTGCCGGATTATTGGCCTGCCGCGCCGCCTTGGTCCAGTAAGCCGTAACGAATGGCCATATTCCTTGATTATGGTAAATGGGGACATTTTTGACTTCCGGCCAGATAACCGGAGGTCCGAACGGACCTGTCGGGTAGCTCGCAATGACACGTTGAACCTGACGCTCATCCGCCACATCAAGCAGGATGGCCAATGATTGCCCGAGCAAATCATAACGCTTCAGCGGCAGGTAATACACACCATCTTCCGACAACAGATACGTCCGGTAAAGGCCGGCCTCTTCATCATAGAAATGTTGATTTATCGCCGCCTTCAGTTCATCCGCCCACAGTTGATAGCGTATTCGATTTTCTCCATCGCCCAGCGCACCAGCGTACTCCGCCGCGGTCTTGAGCAGGAAGTAATTTGCCGCATTGACTGAGACCGCCTTGGAATTCCCGATGACACCAACGTTGTCTGCCGACCATTGCGGGTAGCTTTGCTCGCGCCAATCGAGGAAGGAATGTTCACCGCGATAGAGGCCATCCCGTGGATCAAAAACCAAGCAACGATCTTGCTCAATTGTGTTGCACAATATCGGATAGACCTCACTCAGGAAGTCCCGCCGCCCTGAGCCGGATAAATATTTCATCGTCTCATGTGCGCCAATCGCCCATACGACGCGGTCGGACGAGATCGGATAACTGCCGCCCGATCCGGTGTCCTGAACCATTTGTTCTGCGTAACCACCGCGCACGGATGGCTTAAGTGCTGAGGCCTTAAACATCAACGATGCTGCCGCACGCTCTGGATTAAAAGCCGCCAACGATAGGTGCAGGGAATATGCCAGGTCGCGCGTCCAGACATAGGACCACTTTTCACCTGTTTGAAACGCCTGAACATTGACCGACTCACCATTCGCGTAAGCATAGTCACTGATCTGATTGACCGAATTTTCGCGCGCTTCTCTAATAGCCAGAGCGTAGAGTCCATCGAAGGCTACATTGCCGGTCCGTGTTCGTGCGTAATCCGCATCTTCTTCAATGGTAATACGCTTGCCCTCCGGTCGATTATCGCGCAATTCCGCACGCGTCGTTAATTCATATCCCTGCACATCGCCTTTCTTGACGAGTGTTATCGACGCCTGTGATTCCGGGCGCGAGCCACCATCATCCGCATAGCCCAAACATGTAGCCATCATGAACATAATACTCCGAGATGCGATCCGGCGTTCGATTAAAAGAAGGAGATTGATCATTCGTTAAGAAACAATGCGTGGGTAAAATAAAGAATCTGAGTCAATAAACATCAACATCGCTGCCCTGCCACAAAACTCCAATCACTCTACTGCGAAACAGTTTACTAACACAATGCCTTCCGCTAGAAGCAACTACCTGCAACGCAATTGACGCCCCAAAGGCCCATCCGACAAAGAAAGGTAAACAGTTGACGGTTATCACTGTGGACGACACATCGCTCAATAGCCAGTATGCAGGTTAATTAACCTTCGCATAATGAAACCCGCGCTATTCCTCACTACCATCATTGCCCTAAGCTTCGCCCACGCCGTCGCACAGACTCCAAGCGATCGAGCCTGGAATGAAGACATCATCTATTTTGTGCTGACCGATCGCTTTCTCGACGGAGATGCGGCGAACAATCAACCGACAGGGAGCGACCCCACCCTTTTCGACGCCGCACAAATCGACATCAATCGCTACCATGGCGGAGATTTTCGCGGGCTGGAGCTTGCCTTGCAAGATGGCTATTTTAATGACCTCGGTGTGACTGCTCTCTGGATTACCCCCCCTGTACGCAATGTCTGGTACTCCGCCTTCGACTCCGACGACGAGCCCAAGACCAGCTATCACGGCTACTGGACCCAGGATTTTCTAGACATCGACCCGCACCTAACCTCCCCGCAATCGCTAAGCGGCAATGCCTATCCAGATTCACGCGATGGACGTATGCAGCATTACAAGGACTTGGTGTCGCTCGCACACAGCAAGGGCATTAAAGTTATCCAAGACATCGTGTGCAACCACGCGGGCTCCACCTTCTACTATGACGCCAATGGCAATGAAACCTTCGACCGAGCAAAAAAGTCCGAGTGGATCCAACCGTTCAAATCCAACGGCTACCATAGCAATGCCAATTGGGCTGAGACGCCAAAATGGAACCAGCATCGCACCGAGCCAACGGGCAGCGTGACCATTCTCGGACGCCAAGTGGTGCAACATGGGACTTTAAGCGACCTTTCCAGCTATGGCCGCAAGGGCATGGACCCCAGTAGCCTCGGCGCGGCCAATGGAGAAGAAGTCGAATGTGACTTCATGGGCTTACGGGATTTCTGGACAAAGCCAGGCAGCGCGCATTTTGATGATTTGGTCGATGACTTCGTAGAAATCTACGCTTTTTACATTGAGGAAATCGGCGTCGACGGCTTTCGTATCGACACCGTCAAGCACGTGCACCCGGAGTTCTGGGACGCCTTTACCCAGCGACTGCGCAAACGGCTCGGACCAAAGCGCGCAAGCCAAGTAATCCTGTTTGGTGAAGTCTATGACGGTAATCCGACTACGCTCGGGCGCTACACCTATCGTCAGGATTGGCCGCAGTCTCAGGAGCCTTCACTCGACTCGTTACTTAATTTCCAATACTGCTATGCGATCCGTGATTACCTGCGAACCGGGAATTCTTCCATCGGCCAGGCTCAGAACATCGAAAATGCCATGCGTGCGCTCGCCCCCACGCCCCCACATGATGCCACTCGTCCCTATTACAACCAGACGCCTGGCCCTGATGGGCTGAACTCATCGCAAAAGATCGTCAACTTCACGGAGAATCACGACGGCATTAACCGCTTCCGAGTCCAAGGCGTCAGCGAGCGTCGTAATCTCTTGGCCAATGCTATCACTCTGACCATGCCGGGTATCCCCTCGCTGTATTATGGCACGGAAGTCGCCCTGCCTGACCCCAAGGCAAAAGTAAAAGATGACGCAGAAACCGGTCGACTCACTTATCTAAGCGCCAACCAAGGAAATCCATTCCTTCACGCCAAACAAAACACGAACTTTGAAGCCATTGCTGAGCTGGCTGGCTGGCGCCAAAATTTGCCTGCGCTGACATCCACGGAGATACATACACTCTGGGTGGACAACAATGCCTCCAACTCGGATGACGGTATTTTTGCCTTCGTGCGTGGAGATGCCGCCCCAGTCATCGTAGTAGTGAACGCCAGCTCCCGCCCCTCGACCACCGGTATTCCCGGACACTCAATGTCGCTGATCAACTCCACTGGTCAGCCACTATTGAACCGTAACGAAACCCTCGAGCAGATTCCCCTCCACGGACTCGGCGACGCCTCCCCTCAGCCAATCCAGCTAACTTGGCTTGGTGATATTCCACAAGCGCGGATTAAGGTCGGCCCAGAAACTTTAAACCTCTTCCGAATTATCCCTGATAAACATCCATAAAAAACGATACGGCCCTTAGGAATCCGGCTCATTCAACCGTCAAACAGAAAGCAATTTGTGTCTATCTACGTAAATCTACAAACTCTTTACAAATTTCCAAACCTAACTTCTCAACACGTTGCAGCTATGAAGATGTCCCCGCCTCAATTTAAATTTAAAATCATCTCAGTCATTGGCGTTGCCAGTATGACTCTTGCCTCACATGCCGCCACAATCGGCATCGATAACGCCAGCGCCAGCGCCTATGACAGTGGTTGGGCCGATGGCGACAATGGCGTGATCAGCGGTAACGCTTTTAATGCGTGGTCATTGACTACAGAGGGTGATGGTGCCGCCGGATTTTTTATTGGTGATTCCACCAACCTTTCCTCTCCCGGTGCCGACATTAATGTGTCTGGGGAATCATTTGGCATGTATGCGCAAGCCGGTTCAGTTTTCACTCAATCTCTGGCTACTCGTTTCTTCAGCAGTGACCTTTCACTCGGGCAAACCTTCTCTGTCGAACTCGCAGTGAACTTCCGTAACGGCTCAAAGGGAATTAACCTCCTGACATCCGGCAGTAGTAACATCTTCAACTTTGACATAGGCGGCGACGACTACGTTGTTTCCAATGCGACAACTGGCGACGGTAGCATCGCTAACAACGACTACAGCTCCGACACCTCATTTCTCTTAGAGTTTACACAGTTTGATGGCACAGGCGGCACTTGGAGCATTACCCGTAGCGGTGGCGTAACTGGTGTTGATACTGGCACCTACTCTGGCGTCGTTGGTGGCTTTTCTCTCTACGTCCAGCAAACAGATGGTGGTTCACCCAATGATCTATATTCTAACAGCATGATGATTGTGCCAGAGCCCAGCACTTATGCAATGATCGCTGGCTTGGCCATGCTTACTCTAGCACTAATACGCTGCCGCCAAAAATAAGCCATTTGCACTGTTCTGATTTTGCGAAGCCTCTCCGGTCCACGGAGAGGCTTTTTGCTGCCTACCAGTGACACCTCTAATCAATTCAACATAAATGAGTAAGGAAAATGGAGAGATGAACCAACTGTTACGCTTAGAGTAAAGAAGTCTGATCCAAGTGCACATTTTCTTGCTATATGGACGATGATCTAAACTTGAGCTAAGCCTTCGATCCACAGCATTCAGCCGAGAGAAACAATCAATGCGATTACTAAGCAGCAACTACTGATCGTCATACATGCTTGGTTCTACAACGAGAGCAATTCACTCTTCGACGTCATCTACAAAGCGGACACAGATCGCGGCAATAAGCATGGAAACACCACCGAGAATGACTGCATTCATGGTGTTACCGCCCAGCAGCGTGGACATCACTTTGCCTAGGCCTAGCGAAGCCGCGATTTGCGGCAGCACGATGAAGAAGTTGAACACCCCCATATAGAAGCCCATCTTTTCAGCTGGGATTACGTTCGCCAACATCGCGTAGGGCATCGAAAGAATGCTCGCCCAAGCCACACCCACGCCCAGCATGGAGAGCAGCAGCATCGAAGGCGAACCAATCACCATCACCGAGAGCAGCCCCAGCGCACCGATTCCCAGACACACGGTATGAATGCCCTTGGCACTGAATTTTCGAACAAGCAAAAGTAGGAGAAAGGAAAAGGCAAAGGCCACTCCATTATAAACGGAGAAACACACGCCGCCCCACTCCGCACCAGCCTGATATTCAGGGCTTCCCTGAGCGCCTCCGAACACATGCGTGGCAATGGCCGGGATGAAATAAATCCACATGCAAAAAAGGCCAAACCAAGTGAAAAATTGCACTACGGCAAGCTGCTTCATTGCTTTAGGCATGGAGCCAATACCTTGGAAAATTTCCTTGAACGCCGTGCTTACGCCAGCTGATTCTCTCTTCTGCTTCTCAAAAGCCTCGATATCCTCCGGCGGGTATTCCTTGGTCGTCAGTATGGTGTAAACCACCGCGCAGAAGAACACCACCGAGCCCACATAAAAAGCAATGTGCACAGCCTGCGGAATCGCATTTCCGGACGCTTTCTCCGTCACACCAAACCAGTTGGTCAGCATCCAGGGAAGCGATGAACTCAAGACAGCGCCGAGTCCTATCAGCAAACTTTGCATTGCAAAGCCAACCTTTCGCTGATCCTTGTTGAGCATGTCTCCGACAAAAGCGCGGAAGGGCTCCATGCTGATGTTTACCGAGGCGTCCAATATCCAAAGCAGCCCGGCGGCCATCCATAGCGAACTACTGTTGGGCATCGCAATCAGGGATAAGCTGGCGAGGATCGCCCCTACCAAAAAATATGGGTGTCGGCGGCCAAGTTTCGTCCATGTGCGGTCACTGTAGTATCCGACGAGGGGCTGGATCAATAACCCGGTCAGAGGCGCGGCGAGCCAGAGGAAAGCAATCTCGCCTTCCTCGGCACCCAGATACTGATAGATCGCGCTCATGTTGGCCATTTGAAGGCCCCAGCCGAACTGGATACCAAAAAAGCCGAAGCTCATATTCCATATTTGCCAGAAGGATAAACGAGGTTTCTGCATGGTACTGGGAATTAGGTAAAAGTTACTTTAAGCAGGGAGAGAATAAGCAGTGAAAATCATTTGGTAGTCACACTTTCGTGCAAGCTAACATGCAATCCGCGCTTTGTCGATATCGTGAGTTCAGACAATTCAGCCATCGCCGTTCCTAGTGGCTCGATGGAATCTAAGCGCCAACGCCAACTTCCAGAAGCCTGCCCCGGCGTATTCATTCGCGCTTCCGAGCCAAGCCCTATCAAATCCTGAACGGGCACGATGGCTGCCGCGCAATTCGACTCGTAAAGGCGACGGATGAAATCTTGATGGATTTTCGATCCGTCAGTGCCGAAATAGTGCATTGCGTTAACTCGCTCTGCCTCGATTTCGTCTGCGCTCCGCGTGCTACCGTTGCCCGATTGGCTATGGAACCAGCCCGCCACAGTATCGTTGTCATGCGTGCCAGTGTAGGCGACACAATTTTCGTCGTATGCCTCCGGTAAAAAAGTGCTTTTCATCGGATCAGTGCCAAACGCAAATTGCTCAACACGAATACCGGGCAGGAAAAATCTATCGCGCAGCGCCGTGACCTCCGACGTAATCACGCCTAGGTCCTCGGCAATAACCGGTAAAGGCAAACCAATGTCGCGCACGAAGGCTTCCAACACCTCTTCGCCGGGGGCCTTGACCCACGCACCATCGATCGCCGTCTTCGCGCTGCCGGGGATTTCCCAGAAGGCCTCAAAGCCGCGAAAATGATCAATCCGAACGATGTCCACCCAACTGAGTACCTTACTGAATCGCTTACGCCACCAGGCAAAATCCTCGGCCCGATGCTGATCCCAGTCATAAAGTGGGTTGCCCCAAAGCTGTCCGGTCTTGCAAAAATAGTCAGGCGGCACGCCCGCCATGACCGCCGGACTGCCATCACGATTCAATCGGAATAAATTCGGTTGTCTCCACACATCCACACTATCATGCGCAATAAAAATCGGTAGATCGCCAATAATTCGAATGCCTCGCTTTTGTGCCGTCTCACGTATGTCTTCCCACTGCCGGTACAGAAGAAATTGCTCCAGCTTGGCACGCTCAATTTCTTTCGCAAGTTCCCGCCTCGCAGTGCTCAGGGAAAAGGCGTCCCGGTCACGATAAAGCAGCGGCCATTCTGCCCATGCCTTACCGCCAAACCGCGATTTTAACGCGGAGTAAACCGCGAAGTCTTCCAGCCAATAAGACTCCACGTCGAGAAACGCCTCGTATTGGACTCGTAGCGGATCGCCTGGTTTCAACTTCACAAACGCCAGTGCAGCACAGACGCTAAGCTTATGTTTATTCTCATAGACAGCTTGGTATTCGACCGTTCGCCCACAAGGGATACGTAATGAGTCAAGGAAGTCATTATCGATCAGGCCCAGCTGATGCAGGTATTCCGGACTGAGAAAAATCGGGTTGGCGGCAAAAGCTGACAAGCCCTGATAGGGCGAGTCACCGTAGCCTGCGGGATTGAGTGGCAGGATTTGCCAGAGGTTCTGCCCATGATCGGCGAGAAAATGAATCCAGTCATGCGCACAAGGGCCGAAATCACCGGCTCCGTAATCATTGGGCAGTGATGTCGGATGCAGGAGCAACCCGCAATCTCGATGAAATAGCTTAGGAGCCTGCTTCACCTATTTCACCTTCCTCCTGAGTGTAATTATTCTTTTTGACCATTCCAATAGCTTTCACTTAGCCCTGTTTCGCGTGGAACTCATTCGTCCCATTGTAGGGGCCATGATTGAATTCCCAGGCTTCTCTCGCTCGATACGAATTTCCCAGTAATTAACGTCGAGAGAGTTGATTTGCTCGACGTAAATGCCGTGCTCAAGCACGTCACTGACTTTCATCGTATAGAGTTGGTTACTCGTCGACAAACGATCCCGAAGCACCAACCAGCTATTGCTAGAACGATTCAGGGCAAGCGCTTCAGCGGCAACTTCTGGCAAATGAATTCGCACTTTGCTCATGCCAGACTGAGGATTGAAATTTGCTGTGACCAAGTAGTGCGAGCCACTCCCCATATCGCTCCGCAGGTAGGAAAAAATCCAGTGTCCGGAAGCGCTAGTCCGCTCCACACGACCATAGGCTGGGTTATCGACATTGGCGTGATTGAGCATGATCGTAGTGCCCTGCGTAAAAGCGGGCTCCACCTGAAGTTTGAGCAATCGAACATACCACGCCCGCAGGTCAACTTGCGCTGGGGAGAGGTGCCCACCGTCCGCCGCACCGCCGTTCCACCATTTGTTGAGTTCAGGCAACGACCAATAATCGAAAATCGTGCTCCGCTGATCGTCACCGCCAAAGCCTTCTCGACCCTCGCCAAGTTCCCCCACTTCCTGTCCATGATAAATCATAACCGGCCCCTGCGATAAACCAAAGAGTGTACCAGCAACCGGTCGACCGACCTCCATGCCGAGTCCGCCCCAAGAATTCGAGTTCGCTAATCGCACTTCATCGTGGTTCTCCGCATAACGCAGAGCGCATTCAAAAAAGTAAGGCCCGAACTCGTCCTCAACTGTCTGCAAATCATTGGCCCAAGCCGACCCATGATAAATCTTTTCCAGCGTGTCGTAACCAGGGTCGTCATAAACCGCCTGAAAACCGGCATCCAATAGCGCCACCATCACATTTGTGTCAGCCTCCAGTGCGGGGTCGTGGCTCGGCACTTTGGCGGGATCGTCATTATAGGCTTCTGCACAGAAAAACACCTCAGCATCACGCTCCTTGGCACGATGAATAGACCACTTCCAAAATTCGGGTGGGACCATATGCGCCATGTCCACACGGAATCCATCCACGCCCATCGATTGCCAATACGCGAGGATTGCATCCATCTTCTTCCAAGTGTCCGGCGTCGGCTTGCGCGGGCTCACCGCGGTGGGATACTCGGGCGGACGATCTCGGTGAATAAAATCAAAGCCGTAGTTCAATTTCACCGTTTCATACCAGTCACCATCAGTCGGACGCCAAGTCGCCTGATTGTTGCCCGTCACGCGACCATGCACACGCTCCGGCATAAAATAGCCGTCCGCATGCCCCACTAGCCGCGCGGTTTCATTGAGTATTCTGCCGGTCTTATGATCAACTGTTGGCAGGCGCAGTGGGGCATTTCCTTTCGCAACTTTTGACGTTAGATAATAAAAATTGTTATCCGAATCGAAATACACATTTTTGCGGTCATTAACCCCAAAGTCCAGTTCTGGATGAATGTCGGAGGCATAGCTGCGGGCCACATGGTTCGGGATAAAATCAATGAGCAGCTTCAATCCAGCCGTATGCATTCGTTCTGCGAGCGCTTTAAATTCGTCTAACCGCTGTGCTGGATTATCGGCGTAATCAGGAGATATATCGAAATAATCCCGCACGGCATAAGGGCTACCAGCAATACCCTTGAGCAGGTCAGGATCATCCGGCGCTTGGCCGATTTTGCTGTAATCCGTCGAGGTCGCCTGTTGTAAAACACCGGTCAACCAAATGTGAGTCAGGCCGTCCGCCTTCAACTGTTGCAACACTGGGAGACTTAGATCGCTGAATTTCCCGACTCCATTTTCCGCAAGGGTGCCGTTAACTTTTCGCGTTTCATTTTCATTACCAAACAAGCGAGGCAGCATCTGGTAAATACGTGGCCGATTACCCAATGCGCCATAGCGTCCGCACTCGACCCACTGACCATCCGCCTCCACCGTATAATAACGTGAAAAGTAAACATCCCCATTGTTGCTGCTACGGATTCCACCACGATCCAAAATAATTAGACCATCCTTTTGCTGGCGAAACCACTGCACCGCCCGCACACAGTCGAACAATGTAGATGCCCGAAAAGAGACCACAAATTCCGCGTCCCGAGACTCTAGTTTAAAGTCAGCAGCAGAGGTCGGTTGCCAATGGTAATTGCGATAAATGCGTGCGTCGGTCACCGCCCCACCCTCAACGCGCAACACGCAGTCGGCCTGAAAAGGAAGGTAGACACGTTTGCCCGAATCCGTCACGACAACCGTAGATCCTGGGCCGTGACCAGCATCCATCGCTATCCAAGAAACATCGCCGCCCTGATTTTCAGAAAAAGGCAACGACAGTTCGAGCGGACGAGCGCTTAGTGACGTTAGTAACGCGAGAAAAAATATGAAAATGAAGGGCACGTGAAATCGGGTCGGAAAAACTGCTGATCGACGACTCAGCAAGGGTAGAGCATTATTAGAAACATTCCACCGACTAACCGCTAACTCCCCAATAGTGGACAGTTGAACCGAGCGTTAACGAATCTTGCGCACACTTGGCCCGTGAATCCAGGCACTTTCGATTTGTACCACTTGAGGATACTTCTGCGGGCCAAATTCATTCTTATATAACTGCCCCGCCACAAGGTCCACACCCGCACTGCCAACCACTCGATTGTTCTGGCGCATACCGGCGATATGCGGAATGCCGTCATGCCAATCCAAGTGCACTAGGCCCATGTCCGTCGGAAATGAGACACCCGTATCAAGCATGACATCGTAGAGCTCTGTCTTATTCGTGATGATCACATCAGGCTCATGCTGCTGAATCGCCGCGATAGTTTCCGGGAGATTCTCATCACGATAATTCACTGGCATGAGGAAATTCTCCGGCGACAAAAAACGCACCACACTTAGAAAACCGGCGCTGAACTTATCATCGAGTAATTTGTCGTCCTGTGTCGGCACCACAAGCAAGGGCCGCTTATAACCATATTCCAAAACCATCTGCGTCGCACGACGCGCAGTGAGGTATTGATCATTCGAGGCGCAGTTCAAATTGTCATTAAAATGCGTGACGCCGATTACCGCACAGGCAAAGTCATTCCAAAAGTCAGAGTAGTCATGTTGATGAATCGTTTTCTGGTCTAGTGAGGCAATGAGAATCAAGCCATGAATGCCCCGCGCTAGTAGGATCTGCTTTAGCCGTTGCGGACGGAGATCTGGCTGCTGGAGCCAGAATTCCTCAACTCCATAGCCCAATTGCTCAGATCGACGAAGGACTCCTTCGCGGAGACGACGGAATGTATGGTTCTTGCAGATGTCCTTTTCGGGCGAACAGTTAACCAGCCCAAGATTGGCGCGAAAGTTCGGCTGATGCCCAGCGCGCAGCTGAGTCATCAACGAATCAATCACTGGATTTCGGCGGTAGCCTAAGTCCTCGGCAATTTTAGCAATTCTCTTCCGAGTCACCTCGGGGATACGTGGATCTTTACGTAGGGCAAGCGAGACAGCTGATTTACTAACACCAGCAGCATCGGCGATATGTTGCATGTTGGGGCGCTTGGGGGGGGGGACGGCCATGTTCTACAGTTGAATACAACTTATGAAGAATCGCAAGTCTATGATAGAATTGGCGATTCGACTGTTGAATAGTCCAAATACAGCCCATTTGTGCGAAAATCAGGAATTCATCGTCCACTTAGACTCTCCTATGAAAAAGCATCTATCCCTATGCAGCTAGTCAACCGTCAAGCAAGGGGCCGCATTACCTAAGAACCAAATAGCGCTATACTACTTTATTAAAACACGAATCAGGCCTATATTAAATACAGCCCATTAGCCCCATGCCCCCCCCCCCCTTCACTATTGTGAATTCAGTTTTCCGCTGCATTCTCGCCTTGTTTTTAGCAGTCATAGCACTCAGCCGCTCAGCCTCGGGCGAAACCATGTTGCAATATTTCAACACGGACTGGGCCGAGATTACCAACAAAATGCCAGAATTGGCAGAAGCCGGGTATTCCTCTCTGTGGCTCCCCCCCCCAACCAAAGGAAGTGGCGGCTTGTCGGTTGGCTATGATTTGTGGGATCCCTTTGACTTGGGAGGCATCGATCAGCGCAACACCGTGCGCACCCGTTACGGAACGGAAGCTGAATTACTGGAGTTGGTCCGCACGGCGCATCGTTTCGGCATCCGCATCTATTTTGACAACATCATGAACCATCGGGCCTTCGATATCCCTGGTTACAACGAAAACACTCCGATCGACATCTACCCAGGCCTTGTTCCCGAAGACTTTCACCTGCGAACTACTCAGGAAGGATTTTACCGCAAATGGGACAATACCCGCGACTGGAATAGTGCATGGCAGGTCCAGAACCTCGGACTCGCCGACCTCATTGATATCGCCCAAGAGCCAGGAACGACTAATCAAAACTTCGGTGCCAGCGAGGGCAGCACTTTTCCAAAAATCAAAATCATCCGTGATCTAGATCGCCCCGAGCATTATGCTTACGACAAAGACGGCAATTACGTGGGCTTTGGCGGATTACTCTCCATAGCCGAAAGCTTACTCAACGACGAGGGTTCCCCCTCCCCCAGTCAGGAGGAAATCACCGCCCGCGCAAAACAATACCTTCAGGACAACGCGAACGTCTATGAGGAATACGTGCAGGACTACCTCAACCGTGCCGCACGTTGGCTGATCGACCGTACTAAGAGCGACGGGCTTCGCCTAGATGCCGTTAAGCACGTCCGTGCCGATTTTTTTGGTGCAACCTACGGAGAGGATAAAGACACCAATGACTACGGTTATTCCGGCCAAGTCCAACGCCAATTCAACCTTACCCGAGGCTTCAGCGACCCCAATCACCGCGACACCGTATTTGACACTGAGGCACCGCGTGACGACGCCATGCTCTTTGGCGAGCACCTCGGCGAACCTCCAGGTTACGGCCCGTATTTCGACTCAGGCATGCGCTTGGTCGACAACCCGCTCCGCCAACAACTCAACGATAGTCTAGGCAGCCCATGGAACGGCTTAAACGGTCTCGACGCACCGGGTGCCGGGGGGTTCGCACCGGGCTTAACCGTCATGCACGCGCAAAGTCATGACAATGACTACGCCTCCCGCCGTGAACTCCAACACGCCTTTTATTTCACCCGCGCAGGCCTAGGCTTGTTATACACCGACGGTAACTACCAGGCAGAAACCTTGGGTGAATCCGGCGGCGCGTTTCCCCGTCATGCCAATACTGCCTTCCTCGGCCAGTGGGACGACGCCCGCGTTCCCAACCTACTCCATATTCACGAGCAATTCGCCCGCGGCTACCAGCAGGGAAAATGGTCCGACGGCGACGTCGTTATCTACGAACGTGTTGATAAACGCGAAAACGGCGGCATGAGCGACGCCGACGGCGTGACGATGCTGTTCATGCTTAATGACGACTACTCCTCCGGCCATGGACGTAATTTCGGGACCAGCTTCCCCAGTACTGCGGGTGGCTCAGATGCCTACTTATACAACTACTCCACATACGGTGGTGGGTTCTACCAGTATGCTTCAAACATCGTCAACGGATCAACTGTCATCCCGGCCGGTGGCTACTTCATCTTTTCCTGGAAGAACCCAGACCCATCTGATCTCTGGTCGTCGTCTGGAGGACGCCCGATCACCATCTACCAGAACGACGAAGAAGTCAGCACGATCAATGTGCTTCGCCGTGACGGCCCAAATGGTGACGCAGATTTCTTTGGTGACACCTTGCCCGCTGAGACACGTCCAATCATTAGTAACGCCAACAACAGCGACTACGCCTACACCGCCACCCTCCCCCGCATCACCAACGGCAATGACTTGAAATTTGTCGCGCGTGTCGACGGTTCCGCGGAAAATGTGCTTTTTAAGCTGGACGGTGGCATTGATCTCAATGGCGCACGCCCAACCTCAACCAATGTCGGCCTACCCAACAACGATCCAGTCAACCGAGACAATCCACCCGCGTTATCTTGGGACATGTTACTTGGCTTTGAACAACCGACGTTCGTAGACCGTATTCACCCCGAGCTCTTTGCCGCAAAGGTCACGGGTACCCGTGACATCACTGGTTCGACCGGCGCGGAAACCTATTCCAAAGTCATCGGCGATCCCAGCTTTACAATCAATGAAGGAAGTGGCGCTCGCTACATCGACAGCAACACTGCCAGTTTCCTTTTCCACGACCCAGAAGTCACAGTAACAGGCGATGCTGCGGTAACGGAAAACATGTATAACAACGATGGCGGTAGCATCACCCTCTGGGCTAAAACCAACGCAGTCGGCGCTGGCTACCTCATGCATGTTTATTACACGACCGACGGTAGCCCCCCTGAAGGCGCAGCTGGAGAAGCTCATGGCGCAACGCAGGTCGCCGAGATGAATTACCAACACAACGACGACGGCGATGCAACTAATTGGTGGATGTCGGCCAGTATCCCTGCCCCGTCCAATGGCGAAACACTCCGCTATAAAATTTCCATATATAAAAACGGTGCCGCGAGCGTTTTCCCTGATGGCTCGGTGACCGTTGCACGCAAAACCAAAATGCTGACCGAATTCGCCATTGATAATTTTGACGCCACCACGGTTGAGTTTTACCCACACTACGACTACGCCACCGATCCTAGCGGCACGCCATTAATAACCACTGGGCTCGATGAAGGTTTCCACATGCTCCAAGCCCGTGCATTCCTCGACCGCTCTGGTCGCGCCTCGATTTACAACACCTTCAAGCAGACATTTTACTACGACAACGAACGCCCACAGGGCGAAGTCCGCTTCCCTGAAAACAATGGCGACACGGTCGGCGGCTCACGCTATGGATTAGTTATCCGCACCGACGCCACCGTCACTGAAGTCTGGTATCGTATCGAAGATTCCGACCCCTCCAACGACGACATTGAAACAGGCGGTAGCAATGGCAACGGCATTGGCTTTGAACCGTTTATCGACACCAACCAAAACGGCGTCCGCGACACTGGAGAAGCGTATGAGGATCTCAATAGCAATGACACTTGGGACAGCAATCTCGTCAATAATTGGGTACGCGCTTCCGAACTGACGCCTAGCTTATCAATTACACCTTCTGACCCAGCGTTCCGTAAGGAATGGCGCTTCGACTATGTCAACATTCCCTCAAGTGGTACGGCGGACATAAAAGTCCGGCTGCGAGAAATTTCATCTGCTGGCTATCAAGATTTTGCTCTAAATGACGTGAACGGGCACTACACAACTCTTGTGCGTAACGTAAACACTGCTGGCCCAGACGAACGCATGTTCATTGCCTTCCCATCAAGCGATGGTGAAATCGTAAGCGACGACTACGTCATGAAGGTCTACTTCTCCAAGTCACTTGCAGATGGACTCACTGAACAGCAACTCATTGACCGTTTCCTCATCAGAATTGGATCGACCGAAGATGGTGACGCAGGCGAGACTCAGAGCCGCGACAACTACATCATTCAATACAACGTCACAAATAACTACCACGCACTTACCTACGAACTGCCCAATCTTTACAACGACATTCCTGACTACGATCACAAGATCTCTGTCACACACGATCGGCCAGTACCCGCGATCGACTTCGAGTCGACCCGTATCGTGCGAGCTCTCCCCGTTACTACGCCTCGAGTGCTCATCGTGAATCCACCGGAGTTAGGCTCGGATGGACGGCCCTACGAAATTATTCTGCCGGATGTGCCATCGCCGTCCCCTGACCAGCGTCAATTCACGATTCAGGTGGCGACCAATGTCAACGCCACGGATGTTAGCTTGAGCTTTGTCAATCTGCGCGGCTCTAGTATCGGCACGCCGACCACCAGCATCGAGGGCAGTAGCAAACTGTGGAATTTCCTCTGGTCAGACATCGCCAAGGGCAGTTATCGCTTCACCGCAATCGTGAACTCGCCGGGTGGTGAAAACACTGCCGATCGCAATGCCACGATCATCTTCCTAGAGCTTGTGAGCGAGGATGAAATCGACAGCGACGACGACGATGATGGCCTTCGCGACAACGATGAGAACACCGCTCAATATTTGCCTAACCAAAGCCCAGACGGCGGCATCACACCCGCACCAAAGCCGAATCCAGAGCAATGGCTCAATGGCGAAGTCCATGTCTATTACGCTTATGGCCGCTCGAATCCGCTGTCACCGGATTCCGATGGCGACGGCTTACCCGACGGGCTCGAAGTTGGCTGGCGTAACGCGAGTAATCCGCCAACCGATCCGACTGCTGATACCAACGGTGACAGCTTCCCGAACTTCATCAGTGACATCGACCCTCCGTTCTACAACACGCTTGATAACTACGGTAATGTGCCCAACGTCGATAGCCAGAGCCAAGGCGGCGACCGGGCCAAGCAAGTTGCCGGCACGGTAACCGATCCATCCAATCCGGACTCCGATAGCGACGGTATACTTGACGGCGTTGAGGACGCCAACCGCAACGGCTGGGTTGATGGTGACGGCGAAAGCCTCCCCGCAGATTTCGATCCATACTTGGCCCGCGACTGGCCCAACGGTGTAATCGATCCAAGCGAAACTTGGCTCGAAACTGACCCAACCAATCAAGACACCGATGGCGATGGTGCCACTGATGGCTACGGCGAGGATAAAAACTTTAATGGCGTAATTGACGGCGACACCAACGGTAATCGTATCTATGACGCTGGTGAAATCTGGTTGGAAACAGACCCACTCAACAATGACACCGATGGTGACGGCCTGCCCGATGGCTGGGAAATAAACAACGGACTCGATCCACTGGTTAATGACACCGACTCATTGCGCACGGCAGCAATCGATGATGGCGATTCAGAACAAGGTGCAACAGGTGATCCTGATAACGACAATTTAACCAACCTACAGGAGTTGGTCAACGGCACACGTCCACTTGAAGATGACAATCTACCTCCGCCAGCAGCTAACTCGATTGCCATTGGCCCCGGAGATGACGGCAGTATCGGAAACACTAAGAATCTCAATGAGTTTACCGATTGGACGATCGACGATCTGCTTGTTTTGGATGAATATGATGGCAACGGAGCGAACAATCAGGGAACAGATATTTACAAGGCCTACGACGGCTTCGACAGTTCCCGCGACATTGTTGCGTTCTACTTCCGTGATGGTGGAGCGGACGGTAAAATTTATTTCCGCCTCGACCTTCAAGACCTACGGGCGCTAGCCGAAGAAGGTAATCTCGACACCTATATCGTCATTGATACTGGCAACACAAGTGTGGGCGAATCCGCCTTGCCGGATGAAATAGACACCCGCACTGAAATGAAATGGGAACTCGTCGTTGCGATTTACCAAACCGACAATGGCGCGGTTTACATTGATACCGACGCTGGCAACAACAGCACCGCAATTGGTGAAGACTTAAACGCACGGGGGGTCATCCGTCGCACGCAAAGCAGCGTAAATGGATTCCTCCGGGCCTACTTCAATGCTGAGCTCGATGCGGTCGAAGCGTCCATCAGCCGGCAAGCTCTCTTGGATGCAGGCTGGAGCGGCAATGCAGATGCGCTGAACTTCCAAGTCTACACAACACGCGACGGCACGAATAACTCACCGGAACCAGGCGCTGGAGACATCGGTGGCCGGAGCGACATCCGAGATTCCATTTACGACGACTTCATTGCTTCGTCCTACTTCCGTGACCAGAGCAGTATCGCGGGCTCTAAGAGCGTGCTCTACAGTTGGTTCAGCCGTAGCGGCTCCAACGATAGGGGCAAGCGCGCAAAGGTGGCGCTGATCACCCATGGTAATGAGCCCATTCGCTCCGCCAACGAAATCCAGGACCGCATCAACGACGATGCTGATGCTGGATATTATCGTTTAATCGACGCCCACGAGGCCTTCGGAGCACCTGTCAATCTGCACATTACGCCGACTCTCGCATCCGCAATCCAATGGGCAAAAGTAGATCCTGCACTCGGCAAGCTTTGGCGTGATGGTCCTACGCTGAATGACCGGATTGCCGGCTTATTGAGCGCCGGTGACGCCATGCTCTTTGGTACCACCTTTGCCGATCAGGTAACGCCTTACGCAACGCAAAACTTCACGGCAGATAGTGTTGAGTTGGCGAAAACGGTTCTCACGGAAATCTATGGTGCCGCACCTTCGAGCACAGTCTTCTGGCCAGCGGAACGCGTGGTCGACGACGCTGTTCTGAGCACCATCGAGAGCATGGGTTACACCCACACAGTCGTCGACCAGATGCGTCATTACTTCAAGTGGTTTGGCCGTACCAATGCGCTTGGCGAGGCAGGTTACCGGATCAATGAGGTCAACAATATCAAGCTAATGCCGATCCACGATTTTGCCAGCACCTTCCGCTTCCTCAATGAAGATAACGGCCTTAACATTTCACTACGAGAAGTGCTGAGCCGACGCGCACGTAGCGGCACGCAAGACCAGGTATTAAGCCTGCTCAGCGACTGGGGCGATTTCCGAAACATCGACAACGCCAACGGCTACGCAGTGAATCTGCGTTGGCTGGCTAACCGCCCATGGATTGAGTTGGTCACCCTCGACGGCGTGGCGAACGGCGAAATCGATCTCTCCCAGCCTGCCGACGGCCTCGGCGACAATTGGGGATCGGTCGGCCGTGGAAGCGGCGTAATCCTCCAGAAAGTCGCCAAGGACTTCATTGATCACGCCACTCAGGAAAACTATGACAACTGGTATTACGGTCAACCTGGCCGAGAAGAAGGATTGTCTAACAAAGTGTTTGAAATCCGCCCCGGAGTTAATCTGCCGGATACATTCGGCGAAGTAGGCGTCAACGGCCTTGCGGATGATGCTTGGGCCGGCGTAGATGCAATCTCGAATCCAAACAGTGGGCAAGGACACCTTGGACGCTCCACCGCGCACGCCGCGATGTTCGTCACAGCTTTCCACAATCAATCCAACTCAGACCTGAGCAAATTCAGCACGGGGGCATATATTTATCCGGATACGGACAATCAAACTCTCGCCGATTTCTCCAAACTTGCTCAGACTCAGATGCGATTTGCCGCGCTGTATAAGCGTGTTGATGATTGGGCGGACAGTCCGCCAGTTGGAGCTGTCGCCAGCGCCGAAGATATTGATCTGGATGGCGAAAACGAATACCTTCTCTATAACGCAACTGGATTCGCCGCCTTTGAAGCAATCGGTGGACGCTGTGTCGCTGCCTTTGTCCGCAATCCACTGACGGGGGCGGTGTACCAAGTGATTGGCGCACAACCCACTTACGCCGACAGCCAAACCGAAGAGGAAGGTGCTAACAACGTTAGCGGTGATGAAATCGGCGCACGGCGCACCTCCGCATTCAAGGATTGGTATGCCAATGGCAGCGGTGGCGGAACTAGCCAATACGTTAACGCGCTTTACAGCGTCTCTCCCAGCGGCGTAGACGGCTGGACCTTCACTGCACCCGGCGGACACATTGTAAAGACAGTTTCAATCGACGATTCGCTCGCGGTCATCCAGGCAGACTACAATCTGAGTGGCGACGTCAACAAGCTCTTCGTCCGCAACGGCCTTTCTCCAAATCTCTGGAACTTGATTAGCCGTGGACAGGATGATCTTGATAGTTTGGTTAATGACGTGGATAAAAGCCAAGCCTACCTCATCAATCGTAGCAGCGTTGAGCCTGTCACCGTTGTTCTTGAATACGATGCGGACGCCCAATTCGTCAGCACTGCCGTGGACGATGAACCTGGCGTGTTGGAATGGGACGCGATCAACCTGCGCAACCAGGCACTCGTCCAACAAACTGAGCTGACTAACCTCGACGGCCAGAGCAATTTCAGCATAAGTCTCAAACTCGAAACCGCCGCGACCGATTCCGATGGCGACTCCCTGCCCTCCTGGTGGGAACGAGATAATGGGTTGGACCCGGAAAGCGCAGTTGGATCCGATGGCAAAGATGGCAACCTCGACGGCGACTTGCTAACCAACGACGAGGAATACGTCCTTGGCTATAATCCGAATTTGGCCGATAATCACATGTTACCACAAGGCCAGATTGGCCAGACAGAAAGCGGTAATTCCACGATCACCTTCCCCATTCTCGCTGGCCGCACGTATCGCATCTGGTACTCTGACAACCTCGAAAATGGCTCATGGCAAGATGCAGGTGCCTTCAGCACCACCAGCGATAATCCAGCCCATACATGGATCGATGACGGAACCTTTACCGAGCCAGATCCACAATTGGTTGATCGACGTTTTTACCAGATAGAAATTACCCGGCCCTGATCATGAAGCACCTACCCAAAGCAATAATTGCCTTACTCGTATCCGCAACGATCGCACAAGCGGCTGGCTACCTCGAAGTGCGCGCTCCCGGCTACGACTTTCGCAGTGCCGAATACACAACGACTCATGTCTTTGTCGATGAGGTAGAAGGCGACACCGTTGATATTGAAATACTTTACACGTTGACTGGATTTTCGAACATCACCGACGTCGAAGTCTTCACCAATGTAAACCGCCGCGACCTTGCCCGAATTGATAAAAACAGCGATGGCTATGCAGACGGCATTCAGCTACTCGACGGCAATACAATCACAGATTCGCCAGCAGACACCGACACGGCAACGGGGCACTACTATGCACCGCTCAATATGACAGACGCCGATTTCAACGGGATCTGGGAGCTAACCATTCCCGCCGCCAAGACCGGAGCCTATCGCTTGACCGCACGCTTCAAGACTTCTGACTCAATTGCCGAAAACAGTTTCAATCCCAATAACTGGATCTGGTATGGCCTGCGCGACCATGCTGTTGTAGTCTCGCCGACAGATGCGCGTGAAATCCGGCTCTATGAGATCAATGTCTTTAACATCGAAGCTTCGGGAGACGCTTTCGCTGATCGTTCCACCCTTGAAGATCTGCACAATGCTGCCGGGGCTGCACACAACAGCAGCAACCGTTGGGATCTCACTTACCTGAAAAACCTTGGAATGAACTGGCTATGGTTTCAGCCAATCCACCCCAATGGTATTGATGGGCGCGAACCCAACGACGGCTGGGGCGGAAGCGGCGACCCTTATGACCCCGGTAGTCCCTACGCTGTGAAGAATTTCTTCGAGGTCAACGAGCTGATGAGCATTAACTACAATGGCAGTAACACGTCCGCGCAAAACCGAGCAGAATCAATGACAGCATTCCAAAACTTCGTGGCCGCTGCCGATACGGAAGAAGTCGGGGTTATGCTCGATGCCCCGTTTAACCACACAGCCTTTGACGTCGAACTCGCACAGGCAGGCATTGATCTTTTTCAGCCGGATGGACAATCCTGGTCGCCAACCGATGAAATCCGCAATCGCGACGCTCGTTTTTTCTCACTCGATGGCAATTACGGCAATCGCGCTTCAAGTGCTGCCAATATTGCTCCCGGCCCTGATCGCTTTGATTTCGGCAAATGGAATGACGTGAAGGATGTTTTCTTTGGCCGCTACGATGCACTGGTGGAATATGATTCCGAGCCCGAGCGCTCCAGCTATACGAGCGAGGGTGATTGGCTTGATACTAGCGATAGCGACTGGACCAGCAACGACTTTACTCAGAACGGTACATCCTGGAACTTGACGCGACGTGTTTGGGATTACTTCGCCGAGTATGCCCTCTTCTGGTTGACCCAAACGGGCTACCCGGAAGGCACGCCTACCAGCGAAGAGACTCGTTTAATCGGCATCGACGGACTACGCTGTGACTTCGGTCAGGGCCTGCCTCCACGCGCTTGGGAATATATTATCAATGTGGCCCGCTCGCGCAAATGGAACTTCGTCATGATGAGCGAATCACTCGACGGCGGCGCAGTAACCTATCGCTCAAACCGCCACTTCGACATTCTCAACGAAAACATCACCTTCAGCCTCAATTCGGCGAACGACAAGAGCGCCTTCCGCAGCATCTTTGACAATCGCCGGACTGCTTATGGGCAGGGATTAGTCTTACTTAACAACACCTCGCACGACGAAGCCACGCCCAGCGATCCGTGGGAGGCCGTAGTCCGCACTGCCGCCGTGGGCATGATGGATGGCACAAGCATGATCTTTCCCGGCCAAGAGCTTGGTATTGCTGGAACCTACGGCTACACGCACTACGAACTGAACTTCGGAAAGTCTATTCCGCATTTCAAACGATGGAACTCCATGATGCCGATTTGGAATGATGGTAATTTCGGAAACGATCAGTTGTATCCCGTTTATTCCGGCATTCAAACCGCTCGCAAAAACAGCCCAGCACTCACGAGTTCCAACCGATGGTTCCTTGATGGCGACGGCAATAACACCAAAATATTTGCTGCAGCCAAATACGAAACTACCAATGCCTCTCCTGCCTACAGCGACGTCGTGTTGGGCTTCGTCAATGTGGATCGTAACAACACCCACAGCGACAACTTCAAGGTCCCCACAGCATTAGCGGCGCTACTTGGACTCCAGGACGATCGCACCTACAACGTGAAAAACATCGCAGCCTACACTGCGCAACAAGCCGATCGACGCGAGCTTTGGCAGTGGGGCAGCGGCATTACAGGCGCTGACTTGAAGGCATCCGGCTTCTTCGTCCAGTTAAACAAAGTGCCCACCGATAATCCCACTTGGAGTACCGCGCCTTACGAAGCCCAATACCTGAAAGTTTACGACGTCACCCCCCCCCCCGCTCCCACACAACCGGTCGTTTCAACTGGCAAAACTTACGTAATCGGCAACCAAGTAATCTTTGCTTGGAGCGACTCGCCGACAAACACAGCAGACGACAATGTCACCTCTTATAAGCTCGTTATCAAACGCGTCGGTAGCGACGAAACGGTTTACGATCAGAATGTGGGCGATGTCACCGAATATGAATATACCGGCAGCTATGGAGACCAGCTCTACAGCTTTGTCATTCCCATCAGTTCGGCTGGGATCGAAGGTGCGAGTAGTGTCGCTAGCGAATCCGTCACACTGCTTGATCCCGATGGCGACGCTGACGGAGACGGCCAATCAAATGCAAATGAAGACATCGCTGGTCAGAATCCATTCAATGCTAGTTCTGTCTTCAAGATCATTGAGGCCACAACCAACGAAACGGATCAATACACAATCTGCTGGGTAAGCGTCTCTGGCGTAACTTATCGAATTGAATCCAGCACATTGCTTAGTATTTCTTCCTGGAGCACTGAAGAAAGCGGCATCGTTGGAACTGGTGAAACGGTTTGCTGGACTGACCCAGTTCCAATCAGCGGTTGGCCACTCACCTATAAATTTTTCCGCGTTTCAACCGACTGATTATCGGCACGAATTTCCATAACGCACATTGCCACGTTCCATGCATTCTACCCAGTCCTTTATCACCTTTGTTTCATCGTTGATATGGACGACTGCGATAGCCGCGGTGCCCGCTCAAGACTTGGATCGAACACCAGATTGGGCCCAGGATGTCATTTGGTATCAGATATTTCCTGAGCGTTTTGCCAACGCGGACTCGAGTAATGACCCGACCCGCAAGTCACTCGACGATCCCAGCCGTGTATCCAAAAGCTGGAAGGTCATGCAATGGACAGATGACTGGTATTCCCGCACTAATTGGGAAAAAGAAATGGGCCCGCACTTTTACGATACAGTCTACCACCGTCGCTATGGGGGAGACCTACAAGGCGTGATTGATCGTTTGGATTATCTTAAAGGGTTCGGTGTAACTGGTATCTATTTCAATCCCATCTTCTACGCCAATTCACTACACAAATACGACGGCAACAGCTTTCATCACATCGATCCATATTTTGGTCCCGATCCCGACGGCGATCTAGAATTGATTGCTCAGGAAACGAGTAATCCCAGCACTTGGCAGTGGACAGCCGCCGATCAGCTTTTCCTTGAACTACTTCGTGAAGCCAAGACTCGGAATATCCGTGTCATCATTGACGGCGTCTGGAACCATACTGGTCGGAATTTCTTCGCCTTTCGTGACATCGCTAAGAACTCCCAAAAGTCCCGCTATGCCCGCTGGTATGACATCATTGCATTTGATGATCCCCGCACGGCCCGCAATGAATTCGATTATCATGGTTGGTACGGCTATAAAAGCCTGCCGGAGTTTGCAAATGATCCCTCTGGTCAGAACCTGGCACCCGGCCCCAAACGCTATGTCTTCAGTGCGACCGAACGCTGGATGGACCCCAACGGCGACGGCGATCCCTCCGACGGCATCGATGGCTGGCGCCTAGATGTTGCGGAGGAGCTACCTGCCGGATTCTGGCGCGAATGGAACGCCCACGTCCGCACCATAAACCCGGAGGCATTCACCACGGCTGAGATCTGGGGCTCGTCCGCCAAGTTCCTTGAGGAAACACACTTTAGTTCGGCGATGAATTACCGAGGATTCGCCATCCCAATCAAGGGCTGGCTGGTCGATGGAAAAATAAGCGCAAGTGAGTTCGCCCGACGACTCGATCACGAGCGTAATTCACGCAGTCCAGAAGCGGCGCGCATTCTTCAAAACCTCGTAGACTCGCATGACACCCAGCGCATTGCATCTATGATCGCGAACAGAAGCAGCTTTCAAGGCTACAAATCCGAAGACTGGTTTGACTATGACGACAGTGAGCGCGTCAGCGCGCGCACAAAAGGATACAATCTCGCCGCCCCCGACAAAGACGGACGACGTATCTGGAAGATGCTTGCACTTTTTCAAGCAACTTACGTTGGCGCGCCGATGATCTATTACGGGACTGAAGCCGGAATGTGGGGGGCAGATGACCCTGATGATCGCATGCCAATGTGGTGGGCGGAAATGGATTTTTCGCCACAAAACTTACGCCCGAATGGGCAACCGCGCTCAACTCCCCAACCCGCAGGCTTTGATCAGGAAATCTTTGATTCCTACCAAGCTGCCTTTCAACTAAGAAATGAACACCCAGCATTACGACAGGGCGATTTCCAAGTATTGGAAGCGCGCGATAACGCGCAAGTGCTGGCGTTTGAGCGCAAACTTGGCAATGAAAGACTCGTAGTCATTTTTAACAGAGGCAACGACGACGCACGCGTAGACAGTAAATCGGTAAACGGACTATCCCTACTTTACTCCACAGACCCTGCTGCCAATGCTTTCCGCATCCCTCGTCTGAGCGCGGCCTTGTTCGGCGTTAAATCAGTCTCCGAATCTATAGAGCCTCAATTGTAGCTAATGCGGGAACCGAAATCACGATGCCTTCGACCTCCCGTCCACTGCCTTCATAAACGCCTTCTGCGGACACCAACTTAACGTGGACTTTTCGGTCGGGAATTTGAACGCCGCCGCGCCGATTATCGAGCCGCACCACCACTTCATCGCCTTCACGCTTTGCAAAATAGCGAGTGAGAACATACTCGTTTTTTTGATAGCCGTAGCCTTCTCCCGCATCTTCGTAGAGATCACCACTCGCCATTTCGTTTTCATCGAGGCATACGATAAGAGTCAGTGGGTTCAGCGATCTCTCATTGGTATTCTGAATGACCCGACCCAGCGGCAGAATTGCCCCTCCCCGGACATATACACTCGGCTGAAATCCATCCTGCTCCTCCTTAGAATCAAGCACAGAAAAACTACGCCAGATCCCGTCTGGCAGTTGCGGTTCTTTCGCCCATTGCGGAACAACAAGAACATCAGGCCCAAGCAAAAAAGCATCGTCCTCAGCGCGCAAGTCCATGTCCTCGGGATCGGCGAAGAACACTGGCTGCATAATGGGGTCACCGTTCTGCGATGCCTTGAATACTAGCGTGTATAAATAAGGCATGAATCGGTAGCGACGCTCGAGCGCGGTGCGCGACACCTGCTCAACCTCTGGACCAAAGGCCCACGGTTCACGTGGCGGATTATCCACCGAAGTGTGTGCACGGGCAAATGGATAAAAGGGTGCCATGACAATCCACCGGGCAAATTGCTCACCATCAATGTCACCAATAAAGCCGCCAATATCCGGGCCGCTCATCGGTTGCCCGGACAATCCAAGATTGAGTGACATAGGAACAGACGTTTCCAGAAAACTCATATCGGCACCATTATCCCCAGTCCAGGTAGCCGCAAATCGCTGGCCCCCGACGAAGTTTGCGCGAGTCAACACGAAGGGACGACGGTCGGGATTAGCGCGTTGGATACCGTCACGCGAAGCAGCAGTCATCAGCATGCCATAGACATTGTGATAGAGCTTGTGTGGGCCTGCCGGTAAGATGCCCCCACCGCGATGCCAATTATCTTCAGGCATTGTGCCATCTGGTGTATCAAAGACCGAGGGCTCGTTCATGTCGTTCCAGACACCATCCACGCCCATTGCCATAAAGTCCTGATATTGGTCTGCCCACCACTTCCGGGCGGTCGGCATGGTAAAATCGGGGAAGACACATTCACCCGGCCAAACCTTGCCTTCGAACACATCACCCCGCTTCGTTTCCACCCAAATATTCTCGCGGCTTCCGGATCGATAAACATCGTAATTCGGATCAATCTTCACGCCTGGATCGATCATCCAAACCGAGTGAAAGCCTTTTTCATGCAGGTAGTCATTCGTCGCTTTGGGATCAGGGAAATGATTCGGATCAAAGGTAAACACGCGGAAACCGTCCATGTAGTGAATGTCCATCCAAATCACATCACAGGGCAATCGACGCTGGCGGAATTCGTCTGCAATTTCTCGAACCTTAGCATCTGGATAATATGAGTAGCGGCATTGTTGAAAGCCCAATGCCCATTTGGGCGGCAACGGCATAGTTCCGGTCATTTCCGCTAAGCCACGAACGACGGCTTGCGGAGACTCCCGGTCAATGACAACGACTTGAAATGCGGAGCCTTCCGTTTCAAAGACTATCTCGTCATCTTTCGTCGCAAGCTCAGCCTTCCACGAGGAGTCAAACAAGACCCCGAAGGCGCTGCCATCGGGGCGTACGCCCAATACCCAAGGATGCGATTGATAGAGGCGCTGACCACCGTCTTTCGAGTAGCCGTAATTGTCTGTGTTCCAAAGCTTGATTGACTTGCCATTACGAAGCAAAGGCCCCGTGACTTCGCCTGTGCCGTATAAACTGGAGCCAGCAGGAACACGTAAGGACGCGCCTGCGTGACCATCTTCATCGAAAAACTCTGGAACCAGCATCCAATCCCGAGGGAGTGCTCCAATGAGTTCTGGCTTTTTCGCCAACGCCATGGAAGGCGTTAAATTCGCGCTATATCCATCTGGAACAAAGAGCGCGATACCGTCGCTAATTTCTGCCTGCTGCTCTATCGCAACTGATCGACGCGCAGCCCAGGCATTGGAAGAAACCAACAGACATAAACAAAACGCGATGGCTTGGAGAAACACTGGAACAGAGAGGCGAGTAAAATCGCGATTTACCTTATCTGGGATATTCATCTAATACTCGTTTATAATGATAAACCCCGTGCAGTGTGCAGGCTATGTTTATTCGACAGTTAAGCAACCTTGGCCTTCTGAGGCTTAAAGCTCATTCAGAAGTTTTCTATTAAGCGGGTATCATTGTTGACGTCACCTTCTGCGAATTCTCCAAGCTTTTTTTTGGGGGAGGATACTACGCTCTCAATAGTCTGCATGGCTACAAGAAAAAATAATCAAGGCTGATGCCTAAGCGCTCATTCTTCCGCAACCAAAACTCTTTAGATTAATTTGTGTTCATTTTAGGTGAGTTTGCCTCTCAATTGACACGCATCGCTTGACCTTTCACATTCATACAATAAGAAATTCAACTATGGCTGCGCTAAAAAAGACTATACTCATTGGAATTTCTCTGGCTACCACTCTAGCCTTTGGTATTGATGCCGGAGATGTCGATGGGACGGATTTGGCAGATACAATTGTCATTGGTAGTTCAAATATTTCTTCAGACCAAAACCTGACTTATAACGACGGAACAGGCAACCAGACCGGTTCGGCGACTTCCGCTTATTCTGTCTTCAATGCCAATTCCGCCACCCCCATCAACCTCAACGCCAAGGCTGGGGCCGATAGTATTACTGTAAACGGCTTTGGCGCGACCGAGATCAATATCGACGGCGGCTTTGGCTATAACACCATCACGATTTCTTCCGGGGCCACTTTAATTGGTAATATCAATGGCGGCAGTGAATCGCAATCCAGCTCCGCCAGCAACACCATCAATCTCAACGGCACAGTCTTGGGCGACATCGGGAACGCCAGCATAAGCGGCACCGGCACGGATAGCTCTGGCCTCTTTATTCAGGGAGCCGTCGGCACAATAGATGGTGACTATAAGCCAGCCTATAACGTCACCCTAGAGTATGTCACCATTGGCAATGCCTCCGGTTATGGCAGCGGCGTTACCGCCACCGGCTTGATCCAAATTTCGAATTCCACCATCAGCGGTAAAATCGACAATCGCCTGAGTCCCGAAGAAGCGGGCATTATCATGGATAATGGCGGCGGCTCAGACATTCTCTCCCGTGGCCCGATTCAGCTCCAGCAGTCCGGTGCCACAATTATCAGTAATATCGAAAGCTCTTCTCAAGCACCGATCAGTGTCCAGCAAGGCGGTGGTGGCGCAATCCTTTCACGAGGCGTCATCACCATTAATGAGGCAGGTTCCGGCTTGATCGAAAACCTGCAAGTCGCGCCCGACGCTGATAATCCCGGGATTTATGTAACGCTGGGCGGTGGCGGAGATATTAGCTCCGATGGTCCCGTTCAAATGAGCACTGGGGGTGCTGGCTTGGTAATGTCCTCAGATACAACGTTAGGCTCGGGAGGTAACGCTTCAGAGATTATGGGCCGCGATATTGAAGCTTTGGATTATGTGGACAAGGTAACGCTGCAGTCTGGCTCTTCCTCCGAGAAAATTTCCCTCGGAGATGGAAATGATTTATTCATCGTCGAAGACCTGACGAATGTAGCCCTAAGCGGCCTCGCCGACGCCTCGACTGGAGACAGTGACCTGTTCTCAGCACAAGGATTCACGATCGCTGATCTCGGTTTGTTTTTTCAATCGGATGGCGCCGTGGTTCATCTAGGGGACGACATTACCGAAGGATTCAGTTTGGCGAATTTCGAACTGCTTGAGTTTACCGATGACGATGTTTCAGAGGCTGAAGCAGCGACCTACGGCGAGAGCCTGACCCTGATTTTCTTTGACCCTGAATTCTCCGATCCACTGGAGAGCTTGCAGGTTTACATTAATGGCGCGCTCAGCGACGAATCCACGTTGACGGATTACATGTTACCGACCGATGGCACGACTACTCAGTTCACCTTTACCGGAGATAACCCTGACAATGGGAATCCCCTCCAATTCGACTTCTACGCCACGGTGCCAGAACCACGCTCCACAGCGGTTCTGCTCATGCTAGCCATTGGTAGCCTTGCCATGGTGCGCCGTCGGAAAACAATCCACAAAGCTTAATTGTGCCATGAAATCACCATCCTATCTTAGTCATTTCCGGCCAACATTGATCACACTGCTCGGCGTCTGTCTTACCGGATCTTCGTTTGGGCAAACGGTCGACGGAACAGACCTTGCGGACACCATTTCGATTGGTGGCAGCGCCATCAGTTCGGACAATACCTTGACTTATGATCTTGGTGATGGAGGCGGTTCGCAAACCGGCACAACCACACCGGACTACTCACAGTTTAATTCCACCCCAATTGTGCTGGACGCGAAGGATGGCGATGACAACATTTCGGTCAGTGGCACCCCGACGGTGAGCATCAATGTTTTTGGTGGGTTGGGAACCAATACCATCAAGGTGCCAGCGGGGTTCTACTTGATGGGTGACATCCAAGCGGGAAGCGTATTGCCCATTTCTTCGGACAACAGCAGCATCGAAATCTATGGCCATGTCCTCGGTGATGTTGGTTACGGCGATGTCTTGATTTTCGGAACAGAAGGCGATGCCGCCAGCCTTAGCGGATCAATTGGTACGATCGATGGAGAGGAAAGACTGGCCCACAATGTCACGCTGAGTAATGCCATCGTGGCCAATGCGGGAGGAGGCACCGCGATTAAGGCCAATGGACGCATCATTATTAACAACTCTGTGATCAACGGCGAAGTGGATAATCGCTTTAGTGTCGATGAAGACGGTGTGGACATGGAAGACGCTAGCTCCGCTACCCTATACTCAAATGGTCCCATTTTCATTAAAAACGGCGGCCCGGGCGTGATTGATAATTCCACCAGTACTACTCAGGCGTCCGTCACCGTCATCCAGGGCGGCTCGGGCAACATCACCTCACGAGGAGAAATCATCGTCTACCAGGGCGGTGGTTCGGCGTTCACCAACACGCAATTAGTTCCCGATACTGACAACCCGGGCGTGCTAATCTCGCTAGCAGGCGGCGGCAATGTAACATCGGATGGCGAGGTCATCATTGAGACAGGCGGCATCGGTGCCATCAATGCGCCCAAGGTGGTGCTGGGAGGCGGTGCCTCGGGGGCAGACATTACAGGCCGTAATTTGGCTGTCTTGGACTTTGTCGACAGCGTTACGGTCAAAGCAGGCGGCTCAGTCAATAGCGCCAGCCTTGGCCTTGGAAATGATACTTTTAAGATCGAACAATTCACCGATGTCTCCGCGGGTGAAACCATTGATGGCGGTGAAGGCGAGGCGGACATGTTCATGCTCGAAGGCATCTTAATTACCGATTTCGCCGTGATCTATAATTATGCCGAGGTCGGTTTGTATTCGCAGTCAGGCAACATTACTTCGGCCATCGATTCCACTAATTTCGAGGAGTATATCGTCACCGACGAAAGCGTCAGCGAGGCGGATGCTGCAATTTACGGAGCAGAACTCGTCCGTATCTTTTATGATACAGAGTTCTCCGGACCACTGGCAAATTTACTGTCCTACGTAAATGGCGTCCTTTACAGCGAAACTGAATTGGAAGACTACGAATTACCCTCTGACTCCGATATTCAAACGCAATTCACTTTCACGGGCAACAATCCTATCAGTGGAGAATTCCTAACGTTTGAATTCACTTCCTCCGTTCCTGAGCCGCAAACCTATGCCATGATCCTGGGTCTCGTATGCATATCTGTTCTCATGGTACGACGCAAAAAGCAGTAAGCTGGCGTCTTTGACATTGGTTTGCCCACAAGGTTAACCACAGAGTAGAGTTTGCATTCTGCTGCAACTCGAATAGGGGTAATCTATGAAGCATTACAACTACCAGCAAAGGCTCCATCAGCTTTGGCAAAAGGCCGTTGAACAATACGAATCCGGCCAACGCGGTTCGGGCACGTATTTCACAGCCGAGGAAACGCAATGGCTCGCTGATAACGGAGTAACTCCACAAGAAATCTATGACTTTGCGGAAGATTTCTCCCGTGGCGGCGAACCAGATTATACAACCTTCGCCATGGTAACCGAAGTGCGGCGCTCTTACTTTCTTCATAAAATGGAGGGGCAGCGCACTGGCAAAACAGTCGACCCGTCCACCTACCCAGCCAAGACCGAGGAAGTCGACGGTATCGTCTGGCTGCCACGGCTGATCGCAAAGGCGAAGGCCAAACTTCGTGGTGAGCTCGACTCGAACACCATGTATGGCTGCGCTGGTGACAGGAATTTTTTCCGCACGTACGACATTCATCCGGCGGATTTTCTCCGTTTTGTGGAAAAACACATCGACGATGACCGGGCCGTCGTGGAATGGGTCAAGGGCCAGTCCATTGCCGTAAATGCCATGGCATAATAAAGCACTAAAATGAGCTATAAATACCACACCCAGCTGGAATCCCTTTGGAAAAAGGCGGTCAGCCAATATGAAGCCGGACAACGCGGCTCAGAAACCTACTTCACTGAAGATGAAGCACAGTGGCTCGCCAGTAACGGCCTTACGCCTCAGGAAATTTATGATTTTGCGGAGGATTTCGTTACCGTTGGTGACCCTGACTTTACAACATTTGCGATGATCACCGATGTTCGGCGCTCCTATTTTCTCAACGAGATGAAGGGGGAAAAATCCGGCAAAACCATCGATCCATCCACTTATCCCCCAAAAGACTCCGAGGTAGATGGCATCCGCTGGCTACCGCGAATCATTGGCAAGGCGCGCGCCAAACTACGAGGGGAGTTGGACGCTGATACGATGTATAGCTGCGGTGGTGACCGGAAGTTCCTCAAGGAAAATGACATCCACCCTGCCCAGTTTCTCAACGTCGTCGCCAATCACTTCGACGATGACAAAGCCATTATCGGCTGGGTGAAGAAGCACATCGCCAAAAGCTGAATTGCTTCGGAATAAATCGCCTTGGTGTGGCTCTTCCTTTGAGGCCGTTGTGTAATTCAGGATTGCCCACTAAGGGGATTTTTTGATTTGCTGACTTCCACAAACGCCACACGGCGACCGATCCATTATGCGAAAGACTCTCATTTCCCTGACCCTTGTGCTGAGCCTTTTCGGGGCGCGCGCATTTGCTTTCACCCCAACCGAAGACGGCCTGTATGCGGTGTTTGACACGAGCATGGGCGAGTTCACGGCCAAGCTGTTTTTTGAAGAAACCAATCAAACGGTCGCAAATTTCGTCAGTCTGGCGGAAGGCACCCGCAACTGGGTGAATACCACGGATGCAAAAATCCAATCCAACGTTCCTTATTACGACGGTCTCATTTTCCATCGAGTAATTGCGGGCTTTATGAACCAAGCTGGTGCTCGAGTGGATGCCCAAGGCGACAGCCCTGGATATACCATTTACGATGAGATGGTTCCGAATGATCCTACCTATACCGTGAATCGAGCAGGTGTCTTGGCTATGGCCAACACTGGGGCTCGAAATAGTGGCGGCTCACAATTCTTTGTGACCGTTGCCCCAGCCACCTATTTAAATCAAAGGCACACGGTATTTGGTGAAATCGTTGATGGACAGACTGTCGTTGACGCAATCAATGCGGTCCCTGTTATCGATTTTGAGAATAGAATTTATATTCCTGTTGATGATGTAACAATCAATACCGTTACCATCATCCGCGAAGGCACAGCGGCCGAGTCCTTTGACGCCAATGCCTATTCTCAGCCAACATATGGCGCCCCTGACATAGACGTGAGTATCCAAGATGACGAATATTTTCTAAATTTTGACCTTCAACCAAACTATCAATACCTAGTTTATGGAAGCCCTGATTTAGAGGATTGGACTTACATCGGCCCGCTTTCCCGCACCTACATCTATTATGGTCGTCGGGATATTTCGCTAGGAACTCAGTTGCCCGGTGGGACACGAGGGTTCTGGCGGGCTACCAGAACCAATTATCCTGCCATGCCAGATAAAGACGGCTATTCGATTGATTTTTTCTTTTCTGGAGGAAGCGGAACACCCCTTAATATTGAACTCGGCCCAAACTATACTGGGACGTTTGATAACGCAGGAGATGGAGATTACGATATCACATACTATACATGGCACGAGTTTGGAGAAAATCGTATTATTCTGACAGTTTATACTCAAAGTTTCCCCGCGCTTCAATTTACCTTTGAACAGGGCTCAAATGGACCGGCGCAGTTGCTGGTCAATGACAGCAATCTCTCCAATAACTCAGATGATTCTCAGCTATTCGAGAATATGACTTTTGAACTGACTGAGCCTTAATCTCAAATCGGCACCCTCAAAACAGCTCACCCTGTCGTGGGTCAGCACCGCCTTCGAGGAACATCGTGTAGCGCTTCCGCCAATCGTCAATTTTGCGCAGGTAGTAGTCCACATCGTAAGGGCGCAGCTTAGCATCGAATTCCTCTACGTGCTGCGCAGTCTGCCAATCCGGACTGCGAGGGCCATCGCCCATCGCAATGTAGTATGACACCGACTCGCCCATCCGTGGCATGGGGTCCATCCGCAGAGCCACTTCCAATGAGGCACGCCGAGACTTATCCCCTTGCTCGATGGCCTTGCGATAGGCCTCTGGGTTTTGAGAAAGATACTCTCGCTTGGCCAATTGCCGAATTGGAATTTTCCGGGCGGTAATCTCATTACGGAGCCTAATTTCCATATCTTCGGGTGACTCCTCATCGGCCCCCAACCGAGCGTAGATCAAGCTGTTCGTCAGCTGCTTAAGATAGGGTTCCATACCGCGTGAGCGCAGCGCAGACCCTGCAATGCTGACCTTCTTGCCGTCGTAAAGTGCGTAGTTCTTCGCTTTGTAGCAGAACATGGCCTCATAGCGGCCATCAAACTCCAGTTCGATCCCCTCTGGCAGCACACGGCTCACTTTGCCTAGCAAAACATCCGGCTCGTTCCAGTCTGATTCCGAGGATAGATAAATGCCGTCCGTATCGGCCTCTAATACCACACAGCCTAAACGCTCGAATTCGGCGATCAGGATCTGCATCAAGTCTCGTCCCTGCTTAGTGACTTCTGCGGCGAGGTCGCCATCGGCAAAACGTGCACCGCCAAAGCCCAGATAGCCATAGAAAGAATTGATCAGGATCTTATAGCTGGCTTGCCGTGCGGAGTATTCCTGACGGAGAACCGGGTCCGTTTCTTCGCGGGACAATTTCTTGTAGCGGAGGCGGTAATCGCGCAGCTCGGTCAGCAGCGGAATGAAGACGCCCAGCGAATCGTTTTTTGGATTTCGGTTGAGGTGCAGGAGCAGGCTCGGGTAAAGCGAAGCCACGTCGAAATGCAGCACATGGTGGTAAACACCCTGCACAAAACTGCGGCTGAAAGCGCCGGCGTAGGGCTTGACCTCGGGCGGCGCAGGGATCGCGTGTCCGGCGTGGTAGTATTTCTCCAGAAAAAGCAAGTCGACCTTGGCGCCAGTGCCTCGAAGACAGGCCTCTTGCAGGGTCATCGGAAACACCTGCACCTGCGCAATGTAGGTCGGCAATAGAAGCTCTGCGATGCCCTTCGTCTCGCGTAAGTCGTCCAACAGGTAACTGCGGAAGAGTTCGCGATCCTCGTTGAACATTACTTGAATTTTCTCCGGGGCTAAATAGGTTCGTTCGTCGGCGTCAGTTGTCACCGACAGGTAACGTGCGGCGGCCTTAAGCGTATAGGACGGCAGGTCGCGAGTGGAGACGTCAAAAAGTTGGATGGCCAGAAAGGTGTCGAATACCGTCCGCCCAGGCAGATCACAGCGTGTGAAATCGATCCAGCGTTCGGCAATGCGTATTCGGCTGTTGCGGAAAATCGCCTCTTGGCCAAAGCGCCCCCAGGCACATGGCACCTTGAAACGGCGACTGCGCGTCTTCAGGTAGTCTAAGTCGAACTTGAAGATATTGTGCCCTTCAATGACGTCTGGATCGAGCTCAGCCAGTGCGTCGTTTAGCGTCACCAACAGCGCCCGCTCGGCGTCATCATCAAAGGATTCCAGCTCAAGCAAGCGTGTTTCTTCGCCGAATCGCAGCCCAATCGCGATGACGCGGTCGTTCTTTTTACGGGCATTCGGGAACACGCCTGGCTCCTCACTGTGGGTTTCGATATCCAGTTGCAGACGCCGAACCTGACTGAACGTCATCCCATGGAAGAGCCGCTTCCCGCTGGCCAAGAGATATTGGTGTTCCAAAGGCCTCAGCCACTCAGCCTTCATTTCGCTCCGGTTCGCTTTAACGAACTCCGTTAACTCACTCGGCAGGGAGAACGTTTTTCGCCAAGCGAAGGCCCCGTCTCCGTCCAAGGTCTCTGCACCTGGTGCATCGGCGCTAAGCCAGAGATAAGGTGAAAAAGTTTCGGCGTTGTCTTGGCGCGGGCCATTACCATCCGCCATCGCAGCATGGGCTTGGCCATCGGCAGCCACCCAGACACCGGTCACAGGAATTTGCTTTTGCGGATCGCTCACACAGCAACCAAAGTCCAGCAAGACGTGCGCGTCCAGCGGATAAGTTTGACAGACGCATCATTGCGACCTGAATTTTCCGATTTTCGCGATCCATGAAATTTCACAAATACCACGCACTCGGCAACGACTACCTGGTCCTCGACCCAGCAGACGGTGCCCCTCTCCCCCCCCCCCAGCAAATCGTTGCGATCTGCCATCGTAATTTTGGGCTCGGCTCCGATGGCATCCTTTATGGCCCCCTCCCCACAGATCGAGCCGATTTCGGCCTCCAAATCTGGAACCCGGACGGCTCCGAGGCAGAAAAGAGCGGCAACGGCCTGCGCATTTTCTCCAAGTATCTATTTGACCAAGGAAAAGTCGGCGAACAGCCCTTTACCATCGATACGCTAGGCGGCGTGGTCACTGTCGAGATACATCAAGGCGGCAACTCAATCGAAGTCGAGATGGGCAAAGTCTCCTTTCACAGTGAGAAAATCCCGGTTACTGGCCCCCCTCGCGAGGTTCTCAACGAAGAAGTCGAAATCAATGGCCAAGTCTATCGCTACTACGCAGCTACGATCGGCAACCCTCATGTGGTGCTCCCCATAGACAGTCATTCTCCAAAACTCGCTTGTGAGCTGGGCCCAGTGCTCGAAAAAATGACTGCGCGCTTTCCCAACCGCACGAATGTCCAGCTCCTGCAAATAGTCGATCGAAATAACATCAAAATCGAAATCTGGGAGCGAGGCGCTGGCTACACACTGGCCTCGGGATCCAGTAGCAGCGCCGCGGCTGCTGTTGCCCATAAAATGGGTGCCTGTGATGAGAGCATACTCGTTCATTGCCCTGGGGGAGACATCCAGATCAATATTGGCGAGGATTATGCCGTTACCATGACTGGGCCCGCCACCCGAGTCGGCGAATTTTTGATGGACGACGAAGTTATGAACCAAGTCATTCCCAGCTAAGAGCTTGCGTAAATCATCAGATGACACATGATTAATGTATAGAACATCGCCATGAAACCAATTTCAGACACCAAGAAGAAAGCTGCAATCCTCGGCGTAGGCCTCGATGCAAAGGACGGCCATAAGCGTATTACACAGGCTGAAAAGTTCGCTGTCGTCGGCGGTTCTGAGGAAACCCATGACCGCATGACCGAAACTCTGGTTAAAACTTTTGAAGACTTGAAGCGCCGTGGCCGTGAGCTCGAAAACGCCCCATCAAGCGAAGTTGCGGAACTAATTCATAAAAACACCCCACGCTGAGCGTTTATGCACCCTCCAAGCGCTTGACAAGCGCCTAACACTTTGAAAATGTTTGCCCATGAGTGACTCCAACCCGGATAAGCCTACCCCTGAATCGGATAAAGAACGCCTAGCAAAAATCGCTGCGAGCCTACCCGGTGAGGTCGTTTCTCGAGAAGCTGCCTTCCCGAAAAAGCGTCAGCGCCCTAAGGCACGCCTACCCGAATCAGTCCGTGCCAAGATTGAAACTGAAGCCACAGAAGAGGCCGCGAAGGACAAAGAGTCCGATGGTCCTAAGGCACCCGCTGAAAAACCCAAATTTAAGGTAACACGCTCCCCCTTTGCTCCCCGCATCGATCAGGTCGCGAAATCAACCTCTCCCATGGGAGACTCATGGGGTGACGAAGAAGAAGCCGACGAGCCAAAATCCGCTTCCAAACCTCAGCCTGAAGTTGCTAAGAAAGCAGAACCGGCAGTTGAGAAAAAGCCAGAGCCTATTGTTCAGAAGAAAGCGGAGCCAGAAGCAGCTAAGCCAGAGCTCAAGCCTCTCCCTCGCCCCATGCCGACCAAGCTGGAGGTGACACGGGCACCAATCAAGCCTGAAGCTCAGGACGAGCCCAAGCCAACGGCTGCTAAGAAAGAAGGCACCAAGCTCACGCCACTAGGCGCTCCGGCTCAATTGACTCCTGCGGCAAAGAAAGAAGAAGCCACCAAGCCAGCTCCAGTTGTCGAAAAGCCTGCAGCAAAGTCTGCGGAGCCAGTCAAATTACCCACAACTGTAAAGCAGGCTGGACCAACCAAATTGCCTGTAGCCGTACAGCCAGCAGCCAAGAAAGTCGAGCCAGTAGCCGGTTCACAAAAACCAACCCCCTTACCTTCACCTTCCTCTCCTAAGCTATCAGGCGGCCCTTCCCGCACAGCACCACGCCCCAAGGCTGCACCCGCTCCGGGTCGCCAAGTCGTGGTCGAGGAAGAAACAGAAAGCGTCAGCATTATCTGGGTGGCATTTGACGCTGTTGCCGCCGTTGCTTCACTCGCATTCGCAGCCCTCGTATTTATGAATATGGGCGGGTAAGGAATCCGGCGAAACCTCGACAAACATTCCATGGCAACATCAGAAAAAGTTAAAGAACTCACTACAGACACGTTTGAAAGCGTCGTCCTAAAATCAAGCACACCTGTGCTCGTCGATTTCTGGGCACCTTGGTGCGGTCCCTGCAAAATGCTGGCTCCCATCCTCGAGGAAATTGCCTCCGAGATGGCTGATCGTATCCAAATCGCCAAAGTCGATGTGGAAGAGAACACCGATGTAGCGGCCCAATATCAGGTCAACCGTCTGCCAACCATGCTCTTCTTCAAAGATGGCAAAGTGGTTGATCAAATTATCGGTTGGTCCAGCAAGCCCGAGCTAAGCGCTCGCTTGGAGGCTTTGATTTAATTCAACGAGTCCTATTTCACTAAGTCCCGCTAACCAATTTGGTTTGCGGGATTTTTTTGATTATAAAACAAGACCGATTGAAAGTAATCCGCTATAAAAGAGCAGCATCTTGGCCGTCTGAGCCAACACCAACTGAAAATCAGCGCGGGTTTTAGAGCGTTTGAGCAGAAGACAGAGGAAGACCCCGAGTGGTGTCATCGCCAGCGGTAGGAGCACAGTCCAGGCATATCCAGCGATCACCAACATGGCTGGCACAGCCATTGCCAAAAGGACACTGACAACATATTGCCACCATGCTGCGGAACGGCCCCATCGCACGACAAGGGTGCGTTTTCCTGCAGCGCGGTCTGTTTCCACATCTCGGTAATTATTGATTACTAATAGATTAGTTGAAAGAGCGCCGACACCTGCACCAAGCATCCACGCAACGCTCGAGAAAGCACCAGCTTGCACATAATAGGTAAAACCCACAGCTACTAGGCCAAAGAAAATGAATACGAATACATCGCCCAAGCCATTATAGCCTAATGGGTACGGTCCGCCAGTATAGGTAATTGCGCAAAAGATACTAACGAGCCCAACAAGGACCAACCAAGCCCCCCCCCAGTAGACAAGGAACATGCCAACAAGAAAAGCGAGCGTGAGCACCACAATGGTTGCATACCGCATCGCCTTGGGAGAAATTAAACCAGCAGCAACTGCGCGAGTTGGCCCAATCCGTTGTTCATTGTCTGCGCCCTGAACAAAATCAAAATAGTCGTTTGCGAAATTAGTGCCAATCTGAATCAGGAGGGCAAAGGCCAAACAAATAAATGCTGGAGTGGCTGCAAACTGACCGTCGTGGGCAGCTAATGCAGTGCCCACCAACACAGGAGCAATGGCAGCCGGCAAAGTCTTAGGGCGCGCCGCCAGTATCCAGACACCAATCTTCATTCAGATAAGTAAATCCGCTTAAAGCGGCTTAGCCATAATCTGGATCCGGCGGGAAAAAGTTGTGCCGTATTGAGCCACGAGTTCATTCCATTCTGTGGCATCCGTTGATTGGCTTTCAACAATAGCCAACCCCTCGGGAGACATCACTGTGATTGCAATGTCCACATATTCCAATGGACCAATCGCAGTTGGGGCATCTGGAACATTTAAACGATCTGTATAAGTAAAACTCAGTGGATCGCCATCGGCTTCACCATTGCTGGTAATAGCTCTGGGCGCATTTGTAACCGAATTATAATACCAGAAAACAATATCCAAATCGACAACGTTGGCAGAAAGGAAATTCTCTGATTTTCCAATTACCTTTTCAATGCCATCCGCATTGACTGCGACTTCAATTCCAGCTTCATTCCAGTATTTGGATTCATTCATTAAGGAACGTAAATCATCTGCTGAACCAGTGTTATCGGGGCTCATAACATCATTGAAAGTATGTTGAGAATCGATTACGAACCGATATAGGCCAAACAGTGGAAATGCCTCATCATCTGGATCTACTGGATTCTGATAAAGGACGCGGTAACTGACAGCACAAATATCCCCATAGATTGGAGTATTAGAACTCGTATAGCGCGGTCTGTCTTCTACCCTCGCCATGAAATACATCTCTGGCATTGCAGGAAGAGCCCCAGTGTAGTCGCTTAAGTCCTTCTCGTCAGGTTTATTATAATCGACCTTCACCCAACAAAAGGGACGATTTCTTAAGACCATAGTCTCAAAGTCGTTAGCCAGAAGGTCCAACGCCACACGGGCCTCATAATTTGAGTTAAGCTTGCCAGTGGAGCGATTCCAGACGCTTAGCACATTAGTGGTGAGGCTCAAAACGACCAAGATGACCACCGACATAATTGCAGTGGCGGCCAGTACTTCGATCAGTGTAAAACCGCGGGCTATTTTCGAGTGTTTCATAAGTGGAATCAACGAAGCTTGGCGGTTGTGTAGATGAAGAGTGGGTCGACCGTATTGACCATGGTCTTAAATTCTTCTATCGATTTATTCTCCAAATCAGAGGCGGGAACAGCATATATTGAAACTAGAATCGGAAAATGTCCCTGATTACTAACGTCGCTAAAGTCGTATGTTGAGGTGCCGCCTTGCATCCCCTGCTCCAGTGCTACAACAAACGCAGAACCTTCTGACAAAGTGATATCGAAATCATTTAAATTTTCTTTAAACGTCGGAATTAACGGCGAATTGACATCCTTACGCTCATTCCAAAAAAACAGTAAGCTTGGTGTATTGGCCGTAGGTGGCGTAAGCGTGGCAGCAAACTCACCAAAGCGGGTTGCTGGGTCACTCAGCCCTGCATATGCATCATAAATCTCATCAGTCATGAGTGCAGTGTTGAGGCGCGTACGAACACCATTGGCCTCATTACTGTCTACAACGTCACGAACAGAAGACATCGTAGGCCCAAACAAACCAAGCAGGGCTAGGATGGAAACTGATAGCACGCCCACAGCCAACACGACTTCAAAAAGTGAAAATCCTGGGGTGTGAGCTCGACTGGTATTGGGGCAAAACTTCATTTGGGCGTTTAGTTTGAAAGAGCGGTTTTTATTTGGTCATAATCGCTGAGAGGCAATACGCCACCGATTCTACGAATAACAAAACCCGCAGTGGAAAATTCATTCTCAATAACGATATTGGGAGTATCTCCCGAAGGAGGTCCAGGTCGACCGGAAGCAACGACGAATGTCAGACCAGCAAAGCTCTGTCCAGTATCACTTCTAGCAGAGCCGCTACTGTCGAATGAGTAATAATACCAAGTGTCTTTGTCTCCACTGCTCACAGGGTATGCAATGGATTCCTTTGGCGCGTCTTCACTCTCCATAATTGGCCCAGATACGGCATCGCCTTTAGTTACCATCGAACCAACCGCGCCATCAGGGATGTAATAGGTACCAGCAGGCAGATAAACGCCCGAATTGGCTCCAACCCACTCACTGTTTTCTTCGTCCCAATAAACAACGCCCATGTAGCGTAAATATTTGGCTTCTTGGTCTGCGCCATCGCCACCAGCGTAGATAATAACCCGTGCTTCGGTCCGACGCATCGAGGCCACGGTACGAGCAGCTTGGAAAACACCCGTTGCGGCGCTTTGTGCAGCACGTAAAGATGAGCCTTCGTTCGGCTTCAAGCTTACACCAATAATGGCGGCCATAATGCCGATAATTGCAACAACCGCTAAAAGCTCAACGAGGGAAAAGCCGCTTCGGCGGATAATTTTGCCATTAAAACTCATATTATTGCCAGCTCCAGATCGTTTCGCCATCTTCAACGCCATCTTCCTGCACCCAGATTGCGACTTTCGCGCGAAGATCACCACCATTAGTAGGCTTTGCTTGCTCAGGGAAACTCCCAGAATCAATCATCCCATCACCGTCATGGTCGACCATAATGTAAATTTCTGGATTATCAAACGCGTCAACCAAGAGGTCAGGATCATCTACTTTAAATTCCGCCTCACCAAATGAATAAAAACCAATATTTTTACGGTTATAGGTACTACGATCATTACCAGTCAAGCGGGCACCATCCTTGTCTCTTCCTGAGAGCGCCTTGATGAATTCATCGGTATAACTATCAACGGTAATTGGGCCACCATCACTATTAAGAGAGCCTAATTCTGGATAGTAGCCATATTCGGCCTTGTAAGCTTCAAGAGCAGTTGCCCAGCCATTGAACTGTGCACGTGATTGAGCTTTGAGAGCTGATTTTTTTGCGCCGCCAACGACCGGAATCAGGATACCTGCCAAGATACCAATAATGGCGATCACGGTTAAAAGTTCGACAAGGGTAAAGCCGGGGTGACGGTGGAGAGGGGTGAGTTGCTTCTTCATAATGTTTTAAAATTCAAATCCGAAGACCATATTATCGACATTCTTTTCTTCGGCGTCTTCAAAGTAATCCTGAGATATATTTCCTTCGCTTAGACCTGTCGAGCTATCGGCACCATCAGCACCAACGGAGAGGAGGATGAAGCCAGTGTATGCCCAATTTCCACCACCTGACGGCTTATAATAGTATTCATAGGGCTGGCCCCAAGGATCGGAGAAATACTCAGCACCATCCCCGTCTTTCATGACGGTAAGTTTGGACGCATCGATGAATGGAATCTCGCTGCCTGGCTCATCAACTTTGGCTTTACCCGCTTCACTACCTGGCACCATTTTTAATTCACCGACTAGGTGCTTGTAGAGTTCAGTGCCACCTGTGTCAGCGCCCAGCCATGGATAATCACCGAGCTTCATTCGGTAATTTTCGAGCGCCAAGCCAAGCGTTTGAAGCTCGGACTGGGCTTTTGAGCGCGCCTGCTTAACTGCAATGCCTCGGCTCAATCCAAAAACGAACCCGGAAAGAATCAGTATGATTGCGAGCACAACCAGTAACTCCACGAGAGTGAAGCCATTACGGGTTGTTGGACGATGCTGGGGAACGGGGCGGTTATAAAGCATGGTTGATCAACTAGGTTGCGTAGCTAGAGCGCAAGTGTCAAATCTAACTACGTGTACTCATATATCACGCATGGTGCAGGATTGCACCGTTGGTGCCTGAGGGGTGGGCTAGATCTTGGTCCCGTCAACTGACACCCGCGCTTTGAAAGCGTTGAGAACCTGATGGGTTATTTCGCCTGGCTTACCATCACCAATTTCGCGACCGTCAATTTCCACCACGGGAACCACTTCAGCGGCCGTTCCAGTCAAGAAACATTCCTTTGAAATCCATAAGTCATAGCGCGTCAAATTTGTCTCAACCAATTGAAGTCCAAGCTCTTGTGATATTTCAAACACGGCTTGGCGCGTAATTCCGGTGAGTGATCCAGAGCTAACTGGGGGCGTAAAGAGCTTACCATGCTGGACAATGAACACGTTGTCGCCAGTGCACTCGGCCACATAGCCTTGGTCGTTGAGCATAAACGCCTCCACGTAGCCCAAATGGCCCGCTTCGATCTTGGCTAGAATATTGTTCAAGTAGTTCAGGCTCTTGATCATCGGCGGCAGTGCGGCTGGCCCTAGACGCCGGGTCGCCACCGTGATAACCTTCAGTCCTTCAGTATAGAACTCCTTGGGGTACAACTGGATCTGATCCGCTATAATGATCAATTGAGGACGTTCGCAGCTTTTGGGCGACAAGCCTAAGGAACCTACGCCGCGAGAAACAATCAGGCGGATGTAGCCATTGGTCAGGCCATTGACACGACAAGACTCGCAGACCGCTTCCGCGATCTCAGCCCGTGACCAGGGCATCGTTAGCATGATCGCACGCGCAGAAAACTCCAGACGCTCCAAATGTTCGTCTAGCTTGAAGATATTGCCATTGTATAGGCGAATACCCTCAAAAATGCCGTCCCCGTAAAGGAAACCGTGATCAAAAACAGAAACCTTGGCGTCAGCCTGGTCTACAAATTCACCGTTGATGTATACTTTCATCGCAAAGAAGGCAGTCGATAGCGTGTCCAACGAGCTTTGTCTAGAATTTCCCGTAATATCGCGAATAATTCCTCATTCTCGCCTTGATTGCCAAGCCATCCTTTTAATATACTGTGTTTCTAGTATGCGAAAAGGGATTTACTGGTTTTTAACAATGGCTGGCGCGGTGATGATCGCGCCATCGGCATTACATGCTCAGGTAGCAGAAGCTGCTAGCGTTGTTGATTACAACCCCAACATTCGCCTTCAGGCCTTTTTCGAGGCATTGCCAAGCGAAATGCAAGAGCGCATCAGCAATTATCGAATCAAGGCAACCGAGGTAGAAGCCGAGGTCGCCGAGTACAATGAGCGTCCTCTCACTGGGTTGCCTCCATCGTCCTTTAAGTCGGCCCAGCGCAAGCGCATGAAAATTGAAGCACAAATGGCTGGCCTTCGCTTAGAGCAAAAAGCAATTGCTAAGGATTACTACGACCTCCTTGCTGGTGGTTGGGAACCACCAAATAATTCAAACATCGTCCGCCTTCTCGTCGCATCGTCCGATGAGCATCCAACTGGCTAAACGATTGGCGGAGGCGTCTGCCTCACATGCCTGAATAAGCCATCACCTCAAGCAAGGCTTGCTGGATTTTATTAACCGCCTGGCTCAACGCTTGGCCCACAAAGTCCATCTTGGCAATCGTTTCGATTCGGGCGCGGTGCTGCTCCAGTTCGTGTTCAGAGAACACGACGCTGCTCAGGTCACAAGCATTCATCAGGCAAATAACAACGACATCACGCGGATCGGGTATGGCCTCATGATCAAGCACAACCTCACGGATGCGCAATTTGACCTCCTGTTCCTCCCGATCATCAATAACCGGGTAGCGGCGCTCCTTGAGCACAAAAAGGAACCGGTGCTCCTCCTGCTGAAGAATGCCACGCTCTTTGAGCTCGTCAAACAAACGAGATTTCCAGGTATCAATATCCGCCGTTACAGCATTTAGTGCACGCTGGATGCTCAACGGACTTTCTTCGGGGATTTTCGCCAAGACATCGTCGAGCAATTGATCGCCCATTTTCTCACGTGAAAGCACCTGCAAGCTCTTGTCGTCAGTATCAATTACATTGCTGAAAGCCAACTCCATGATCAAGCCACCGGCAATTGCCAGATTCAGTGAACCTTCGGGCAGCGCATGGAGTTTGCCGGACTTGTCGTCCAAGGCGAGCAACAGAATTTCTTCGGCGAATCGTAGAGACATGCAATCAGCATGAGCAACTTTACCCTTGGGCGGAAGCTCAAAACACGGCCAGAGTCGAAGTTATCTGAAAGCGGTCTGGTACCATTCATCAACTGCATAAGCGCAATACTAAGATTATTACTCGTAGAAACTCCGGTCAGATTTTCTTGTGCCCAGCGGAAAAATCTCCCTCACTGACGGCATGGCAAAAGTCATTATTGTAGGAGCAGGCGGCGTAGGTAACGTCGTCGCCCATAAATGCGCGCAAGCGTCCGACGTTTTCACCGAAATCGTGCTGGCCTCCCGCACCCTTTCCAAATGCGAAGCCATTGCGGCAGATATCCTAGCCAAGCAGGGTCGTTCCATCCGCGTGGCCAAGATTGACGCCGACGATGTGGCCGCAACAACGCAGTTTCTACTCGATGAGAAGCCAGATTTGCTGCTGAACATCGCCCTGCCCTATCAGGATTTACCACTCATGGACGCCTGTCTCGCTGCTGGTGTGGACTATCTGGACACCGCCAACTACGAACCGCCAGAAGAAGCGAAGTTTGAGTATAAATGGCAATGGGCCTACCGCGAGAAATTCGAGCAAGCCGGGCGCATGGCGCTCCTCGGCAGCGGCTTCGACCCCGGCGTCACCAACGTATTCTGTGCCTACGCGCAAAAACATTACTTCGACGAGATCGAGACAATCGACATCCTCGACGCCAATGCGGGCAACCACGGCTACCATTTTGCGACGAACTTCAACCCGGAAATCAATATCCGCGAGATCACGCAGAATGGTCGTTATTGGGAGGAAGGCCAGTGGAAGGAAATCGAGGCCATGAGCGTACACCAGACTTACGATTTTCCCGTCGTCGGCCAACAAGAGGCATATCTGCTTTACCACGAGGAGCTTGAGTCGCTCTGCCAGAATATTAAAGGTCTCAAGCGCATCCGCTTCTGGATGACTTTTTCTGAAAAATACCTGACACACCTGAAGGTGCTGGAGAACGTTGGTATGACCTCCATTGAGCCGATTGATTTCAATGGCCAACAAATTGCGCCGATTGAATTCCTCCGCGCAGTTCTGCCCGACCCAGCGTCTCTCGGTCCTCGCACCAAAGGCAAAACCTGCATCGGCTGCGACATCGTCGGCATGAAGGACGGCAAAAAGAAGCGCATCTTCATCTACAATGTCTGCGACCACGAGGAATGCTTCGCCGAAGTATCCAGCCAAGCCATTAGCTACACAACCGGTGTTCCAGCCATGATCGGCGGCATGATGATCCTTTCCGGAAAATGGCGTCAGGACGGCGTGTGGAATATGGAACAGCTTGATCCTGATCCCTTTATGGAACAACTGAACCTGCGTGGCCTTCCCTGGCAGGTGCAGGAGCTTCCACTGGGGTGATAGCTGTTCCCCGTGGAACCATCTCGCAGCAAAGGTAAGAAGCGTAAACGAAGCAAAAGTTCGCGCTCTGATAAGCGTCCCCTCACCAAAGAGGCGAAGGTACGGCATGTCAGTGTACATTCTGCGCTGTTGAGCCGACTGACCCCAAGTGGAAAGGTACGGCCGCTTACTTTCTTGGAAAGGACGCTGCTCTATCTGTTCGGCATTATTTGTCTGGCCGCTATCATCGTGACACTACTTGTCTGGAAATCACGCAGCACCCCACAGCTTGAGTGGGCTGACCTCGGTAACCTGCCTACCATCGAAGACCATGCACTTGGCGTAAGTAGTGAAGTCAGCCCCGATGATCCTGCCTACATTGAGCCACTTCTCTGCCGCGGGCATGCGAATTACGCATTGGAGAAAATTGAAGAAATTCTCAGCACTGACAAAGCCTTCCTTAATGTCCGTCGCAATGAAACACAGTTGCAAGCCATCGCTATTTCGCCGTGGTTAGGTCTCCAAGACGACATACTGTTTCAAGCAAGGACGGACCCTGAGCGCCTGGAAATCTACGCGGCTTCACGCGCTGGCCCAATGGACCTCGGGGCCAATCGAAAAAGAATTGAAGAACTGCGCGAACTCTTGCGCCAATTGCACGTCGTAAAATAGCATGACCTTCCCGCATATAAGTTAATGCTCAAATGGAATCAACTGGTTGATTTAATTCTTTAACCACGCTAACGCCTTAAATCACCCAATTTGCCCCCCCCCTCTCTATGTCGCAAGATCCTACACCGCCACTCACGCCTGAACGCCTGCAAGCCCTGCGAGATATTCCTGTCGCCGAGACTCCGTCGCCGTGCTTTGTCATCAACCTCGACCGACTGGAGGACAACTGCCGCATCCTCGCCAGTGTCCGCGAACGCACGGACGCAAAAGTCCTGCTCGCACAAAAGGGCTTCTCCATGCACGCGACTTATCCTCTGCTCGCACGCTACCTCGACGGCTCCACCGCTAGTGGCCTGCACGAAGCGCTACTTGCCAAAGAATACTTTGGCAAAGAGGTCCACGTTTATTCAGCAGCCTTTAAGGAAAATGAGATCGCTGCATTGGGCCGTTTCGCGCATACGCTCGTCTTTAATTCCGTCCGCCAATGGCGACGCCACCAGCCAGCATTGGATGCATTGCAACGCAAAGTCGAACTCGGCCTCCGCGTTAATCCTGAGCATTCTGAAGTCGAAACCGACCTCTACAACCCAGCCTCGCCGTGCTCTCGCCTTGGCATCACTCGCGCCGAACTTGACCGCCAAATGGCGGAAGCTGGCCTTGCCGATTTAAGCGGCCTCGATGGCCTGCATTTTCACGCTCTTTGTGAGCAGGACGCCGACGCGCTGGAAGGTGTCGCCCACGCCTTCGCGGACAAATTTGGCGACTTGATTGAATCAACGAAATTGAAATGGCTGAACTTCGGCGGCGGACATCACATCACCCGTCCTGGCTATGACCTCGACCGCCTCTGCCGCGTCGTCACGGAGTTCAAGGAACGTTACGGCCTAGACATTTATCTAGAACCCGGCGAAGCCGTTGCCCTGCATACTGGCGTGCTCATTGCGACTGTGCTGGACGTCCTAGAGGCCAATGGCGTACAAAATGCGATCCTTGATGTCTCCGCGACTTGCCACATGCCCGACGTCTTGGAGATGCCTTACCGGCCCAATATCTTAGATGCCGGCCTCCCCCAAGAGCGCACGCACACCTATCGCTTGGGCGGCCCCAGTTGCCTCGCAGGAGATGTCATTGGGGACTATAGTTTCGATGCGCCGCTTGAGATAGGCCAGCGCCTTGTTTTCCTCGACATGGCCCACTACACAATGGTCAAGACCTCAACTTTCAACGGTGTCCCCTTGCCTTCTCTCGCCACTTATAGCGAGCGTGACGGGCTGCGAGTCGTCCGAAAATTCGGCTACCGCGATTTTGCCGAGCGACTGAGTTGAAAATGCTGAAAGCATTTTGACTTTCCACGGAGTCTGATTGAAACTCGTTGGCATGAAGACAAACACCATCGCTCAATCATTCCTTTCCATATTCGTCGTTGCCGCGGCGTTGTTGTTCGCACCTGCGAACGCATCAGCACATTGCCAGATCCCATGCGGGATATACGACGACAGCGCAGAACTCAACAGGATGCTACTTGATGCAACCACGATTAAAAAATCCGTAACTGAGATCAACAATCTGGCTGGCAAAACCGACCCGCAATCCGTCAATCAGCTTGTGCGCTGGGTCAACAACAAGGACGCACATGCCGATAAGGTGATCGACTCGATCAGCAATTATTTTCTCTGCCAGCGAGTGAAGACCTCGCAAGACGATTACACCGAGCGCTTGATCAAACACCACGCCGTGATGGTCGCGGCAATGCAGGCTAAGCAAAACGCCGACCAAGCACACGCCGAAGCCCTCGAAAAAGCAATCATGGCGCTGCGCGTGTATTATCCTGAGCACGACCACGCAGCGGAGAAGAGCACAGCACACGACCATGCTGGCCACTCACACTAAACATCTATCTAAAGCAGGAAGTTCGGTAAGGCAGGAAAGCCTGTGGTAAGCATATCGTCCTTACTTTGTCTTGCAACCGGAGCAGGTCTCAGGCTTCGCTGAGGGGATGGATTTTTCGCGCGCAAAGTCGCAACTGCCGCTGGCTGCGTTTTTCTGGCTGATCTCAGCAAGCTTTTATGAGTTCTGGCAAGCTGGTTCGCCGGTGGAAAGCACCCTGCTCCCCCCGTTGGCGATGGGCGAACGCGTGTTGCTGGCACCATACCTGATGCTAGAACAGCTTGGGTTTTGGCTATGGCCGATGGCACGCGAGCCGCTAACCTTTACCCTCGTGCCCAGCGCAATTCTCCGCGAAGGGCTGTTTTACTGGCTGATTCTAGTACTGGTGATCCGGTTCAGTTGGCGGCTCCGACGGATTGAGCCGTGGATATTTTTCGGGATCGTTATTTCGCTCGTGGCGCTGATTCCTTTTAGCGGCGTTGTCCCGGGCTGGTTGCAGCCGTTTAGCTTCACGCCACTGATTGGCTGCGGTGTAGGCATGTCGATGCTCTTTGCCACATTGATGATCAGGGGTGCTCAGTCTTGGGGCCAGCCCGCAGAAAAACAAAATGTTCGTTCTCAAATGCATCAGCACCTCTGGCGTTTGGTCGGCCTGCTGGTAGTCATCTGGACCGGTGCAATGACCTTGAACCTGATCAACGTGGCCGGACGGACTTGGGAAGCGCGCATTGCAGCGCAACACACCGAGCGGCCCGATGTATACGTTGCCGTAGAAATTGCGCGTCAGCTAGGCGTGGCCGGACAATCTGCCAAAGCTGAGGCTTTGATCCTACGTTGCGGTCAGGCTGCACCCTGGTATGCCGAAATTCCAGTGGTCAAAGCCGAGCTACTCCTAGCACAAGACGAGACCGCCGCCGCCCGCGTCCATCTGGAAAAAGCGATGGTGCTGAACCCCGGACATCAGCACGCTGCGGAATTGTTGAACGCCGTGCAGTAAGTCTGTCGCCAAGATGAGCGCGATCACGAAAGCTTCCGGCCAAAATATTGATTTGCCGCAAACGAACTGGATAGCGAATATAGGAATCCTCATTCCAAACAGTCACATCAGATGAAATATCTAAGCTTACTCGCTTTACTCGCCTTTGCCGTACCGCTCTTCGCACAAGACGATAAGGACACTGAGGACAGTCTCGCCATGATACTGCCTGAAGGGCGTTATCTGCTGACCTACTCAGACGCCAAGCCTGACTTGGAGAATTGGACCACTTCACCATCGATAAATTACGTCGATGTTATCCACGGGCCTAATGGGATTAATATAAATTTCTACAACCAAACAGTCCCTGTTCAGTATTATAAATCCAATTCGAGTAGCAGAGTTGTAAGCAGCAGCATCAGTTTTATCTCTTTGCCTACGGGGGATAGCGTAGTTCCAGTTACTACGGTCTACTCAGGAAAGCCATTGGGAAACCATTCTGGCACTGTTTTGGGACGCGCATGGCGAATCATCGGAGGCCGACCAGCCACCGCCAGTGAATTGATTTTCCGACTGGAGAAAATTAAGGAATGAACATCTTAGGACCAAAGTTACTTTAATTTTTCTAATACAAGTATTGACTTATATTAGATTCCTTAAATCATTCATTCTATAAGCTTCTGGCTGGGTTCATTCAGTAACCAAATCCGAATAACGCTTGCCACGGAGCGATTTCGGGCTTTCCTTCCCCCTTTGCTCACCACAGGGCTATTCTTTCTTTCAATCAGAACCAACAAAAACAGACATCATGGCAGTAAAAGTAGGTATCAACGGCTTCGGCCGTATCGGACGCTTGGTATTCCGCGCACTGGCCGACAAGGGATTGCTCGGCACAGAATTTGAAGTCGTTGCAATCAACGACCTCGTCCCCGCGGACAATCTGGCTTACCTCCTCAAGTACGACTCCATTCAGGGCCGTTTCAATGGCACCGTGGAAGCGCCCGACGCAGACACGCTCATCGTCAATGGTATGACGATCAAGAGCCTTTCCGTTCGCGAAGGCCCAGCCGCCCTCCCTTGGAAAGAACTTGGCGTAGACATCGTCATCGAATCGACCGGTTTGTTCGTTGAGGACAAGAAGGCCCAAGGCCACCTCGATGCAGGTGCCAAGAAGGTCATCATTTCCGCGCCTGGTAAGGGTGACGGCGTGAAGACTGTCGTTCTCGGTGTTAACTGCGACACGCTGACCGCCGCTGACAACATCATTTCCAACGCCAGTTGCACGACTAATTGCTTGGCTCCAATCACCAAGGTGATCTTGGACAACTTCGGCATCGTCGAAGGTCTGATGACCACTGTCCACAGCTACACCGCAACTCAGAAGACAGTTGACGGCCCAAGCATGAAGGACTGGAAGGGTGGCCGCAGCGCTGCAATCAACATCATCCCATCGACTACTGGTGCTGCCAAGGCTGTTGGCCTCGTGCTTCCAGAAGTTAAGGGTAAGTTGACTGGTATGGCCTTCCGCGTTCCGACTCCAACCGTATCGGTTGTCGACCTGACCGTGAAGACTGCCAAGAAGACCTCTTACGAGGAAATCTGCAAGAAGATGAAGGAAGCTTCCGAAGGCAGCCTCAAGGGCATCTTGGGCTACACCGAAGACGAAGTGGTCTCGAGCGACTTTATCCACTGCGATCTGTCGTCGATCTTCGACGCTGGCAGCGGCCTCGGTCTCTCGGACGACTTCTTCAAGCTCGTCTCCTGGTATGACAACGAGTGGGGGTACTCCAACCGTTGCGTTGAACTCCTCCAGAAGGTCTCCGGCCTGCTTTAATTAAGCATCCAGCAATTTCAAAAGCCGCTCCCATTTGGGGGGCGGTTTTTTTGTGCCCAAAGCATCAAACAGAAATCATTACATAGGACATTGTATCTCCATTTCAATGCCCCCCCCGCATGGTAGGCTTTCCCCTATTAACTTTGGCAACTACTCTATTTCCCGGCGGCGATTTCTTTAGCGAAGTATGTCAAAATCATATCCGCGCCAGCACGTTTGATACCGAGTAGGCTTTCGTCGCGGGTACGCTTATAATCAAGCCAGCCAAGCTGGGCAGCGGCATGAATCTGGGAATACTCACCAGACACCTGATAGGCGGCTACCGGTAGCGATGTGCGCTGACGGAGCTCACGAATAATGTCCAAATACGCCCCAGCAGGCTTAACCATGAGCACGTCTGCGCCCTCAGCTTCGTCTAGCTCGGTTTCGATGATGGCGGCGCGTCGATTGGCCGGATCGCATTGGTATGTCTGCTTACCAAGCAAATTCGTACCCGCCGCCTGCGCACTGCCCACCGCGTCGCGAAACGGACCATAGTAGGCAGAATTAAACTTTGCCGAGTAGGCCATGATTGCGGTGTCGGTGAGGCCCGCCTCGTCGAGTGCCACGCGAATTGCCCCAATCCGGCCATCCATCATGTCAGACGGGGCCACAAAGTCCGCACCTGCCTCAGCGTTGAGTTTTGCCATCTCACATAGGATCGCGACCGTCTCGTCGTTAGCGACATCCTGCCCGTCAGCCGTTAACACACCGTCGTGACCGTGGTTGGTGTAGGGATCGAGCGCGACGTCGGTAATAATAGCCAGCTCTGGAACAGCAGCTTTGACCGACCTTACTGCACGCAGCACCAATGTGTCCGGATTCAACGCCCCCCCCCCCTCTGCGGTCTTCAGAGAGGAATCTAGTTTCGGGAAAATTGCCACGCCTGGTATGCCTAAATCTCGCAGCGCCAAGCACTCATCAATGAGCCCTTTGATCGTTAGCCGTGATTGGCCTGGCATTGAGGCAATAGGCTCGGGCTCGCCGTTCCCATCAATTACGAACAGGGGGTGGATCAAATTGCTGGGGCGCACTACAGTTTCCCGCACGAGGCGGCGGATGGCATCCGTCCGTCGAAGGCGACGCGGGCGATAGGTCAAATTGAGACGGGCTTCGGATTCGCTCATATTCGCGCATGCTAGGCACTCATGCAGGGGCGGCGAGTCATTATTTATTGGGTTTTCTGATGTCAGGGTCGAAAAGTGCGCATTATGAATGCTACTCAGCTCGCCACACTTTGATGGACTGAATAGTCATATCACCAGAACCGTCCTCGTATGGAGAATCGATCTTTGCCTTAACGGCGACATTCGTGAGTGGATACCAATTCTCGCCCTTGAAGGGATTGGCGTAACTCATCGTTTCAACGTCATCGACAAACATGGTGATCCATTCTTCGTCCACCGTGACCGCAAATCGGTGGAACTCGCTGTCCAGCGTGTTCGGTAGACCAAAGACGCCCATAGACATCCGCATGGCGGGGCGCGTAAATGTGCGCCTCAGATGCTCACCGCCATGAAGATTGGAGGATAGATCGGATGCAAATTTCCATTCCCCGTTGTAGCCAAAGCCTTCGTAAACATCAATCTCTGGCGGCCATCCACCAGTCGGCAAAAGCCATAATGCGGGCCAGGAACCAAAGCGGTTCGGCATTTTGACCACCCACTCGACGCTCCCATATTTGAATTGCGATTCCGGCGTGCGGTGTCCCGAGAGCATGACCGCAAGAAAGGGATACTCAACCGCTGGCGTGCCAACCTTAACTGGTTCCTCAAGACGCCTTGAGGAGAGAACCAAACCGTCCTCAGTGCGTTGGAAACCGCCATACTCGATTTCGCCGTAATAGCCAGTCTCTCCATTACCCACTTGCGTCCGGCCATGCGCCAGCGCAGTGGAAAAGCTGTTCGCACCTCCACGGTCGTCAAACTGCAAAGTCTCACCGGTCTCGGAATAGCAAAGCTCGCCCAAAGGCTTGAATTTTTCACCTTTGCGCCCTCCTTCGATCGGCTCATTGACGGCATCCACAGCAGCTGTAATGAGGATACCGCCGCCAGCGCGGTAGGCACCATCAGGAACCGATGGTTGCACGGCGCGTACATTGTTGCCCTCGCTCATCTCTCGAACGTTAAAACTCACTGTTTTTGTCAGCGGGTCGCCCGGGTAAAATATAACGGATTTCGTTTTGTCAGGATTCGCGCGCCCCCCCTGACCATCGTACACTCGGACATAGGCGATAACAGTATTCGGGCTTTCCCGGTCAAGCGTCACCGGCACATGCACTTCCTTGGCATTGACGGGCACTTCGAAACTCTTGATCTCAACCTTTGCTGCTGTCGGGTATTTTTTGCCATTCTGGTAAATATCTTCAGGCTCCTGAATCACACCGATATATTGATCGAGCTGACTACTGATACGTCCCACGGCGCGATTTGCCTCCGATACGTCTTGTTGAATCTCCGGCGTTGGTCCATTTTCGATAACACGACCAAGGGATTTTTCGGCAATTTCTGCATCATTGCGGAGCGCCTGTGCTTGCTCAAGCGTCATCTGCTGAGCGGCAAGATTCTGAGTGAGGCTTATAATCGAAAACAGTATGAGAACCGCGATCTGCTTGGTATGGGAATTTTTCTTCATTTTGATTTTTTAGGGGGCAACGTGAACTTCACGCGTCTAAACCTTAACACATTTATCTTAAAGCGTTAGGTCTAGATCTGATCGCATCATTGGCAATTACAGACAAGTCGCCTCAGATGAGCAGCGTCACCGGCATTCCCTGATCTCGAAAGGCGCATTTATATTCCTCGGGGCAATGCACAATGGACCGCCCCCCCCCCATCGGTTGGCTACGACAGCGGTTTCGGCTCCACCCCGAGAGAGCAAAGCTACTATTTCGGGATTGAATCAACGGGAGAATTCCATGTTTTAGACGCTTCACATGGCCATAGAACTACACGATACACTCACCCGCACCCGGAAAACGCTCGTCCCCTCGGACGGTCAGACCTACCGGTTTTATTGCTGCGGACCCACAGTCTATGGCCCGGCGCACATCGGAAACTTCCGTGCCTTCGTTGCACAGGATGTGCTACGCCGCGTGCTGGAAACAGATTTTCTGGCCCATACAGCCGCAGACGCTCCTCCAATCGTGCTTAAGCACGTGCGTAATATAACCGACGTCGACGATAAGACCATCCGTACCAGTCAGGAACGCGGCGAAACATTGACCGCGTTTACCCAGCGCTGGACGGAAAAATTCCACACCGACTGCGCCGCACTGAATTGCTTAACGCCTGACGTCGAGCCACGCGCGACCGCGCATATTCCGCAGCAAGTCGCGCTCGTGGAAAATCTGCTAGCAGGCGGTTTTGCCTACGTTGGCGGCGATGGATCGGTGTATTTTAAGGTGTCCGCTTGCTCGCACTATGGCGAACTGTCTCATCTCGACCGCGATCAGCTCCAAACACAGACCGAGAACAGCGCGGGCCAAGCCAACGATGCTGACGAATACGACCGTGAATCCGTGAGTGACTTTGCTCTATGGAAGGCGCACAAACCCGAGGACGGTGACAACCAATGGCCCGGACCAAAGAATCCTGCCACCGGTGAGTCAATCAATGGACGCCCTGGCTGGCACCTCGAATGTTCTGCAATGAGCACGGCCTATCTTGGGGAATCTTTCGATCTGCATGGGGGGGGGGTAGACTTGTGCTTTCCGCACCACGAAAACGAGATTGCCCAGAGCGAATCCGCCAGTGGACAACGTCCGTTTTGCCATCATTGGTTCCACAACGCACACTTGATGGTCGAGGGCAAAAAGATGTCCAAGAGTCTTGGAAACCTCTACACACTTGAGGAGCTCGACGCACAGGGTTACAGCGCACAGGCGGTCCGCTATGTGCTGATCAACGGCCACTATCGCTCGCAGCTCAACTTTACCTTCAACGGACTAACCGCCGCCGCGAGCGCCTTGGCCAAGCTCGAAAAGGCACTTAAGCCTATCTTGGACATTATTGGTATGACGCCCGAGGAGTTCCGTGAACTGTGCGGCAAGCCCAGTGCAATGACAGTAACAGGCATGTTTGTTCGCGCATGGGAGCACCTAAGCGACGACCTGAACGTCCCTGGTGCCTTGGGTGACATCTTTAGCTGCGTAGGTGACCTCAACGACCCCAGCTACAGCAAGAGCGCCATCGTCGGCCAACTTCGTTCCCTCGCAGGGCTACTCTACTGCCTTGGGCTGGAGTTGTATACGACCCCGGAAGCGCCGATTGTCGAAGCGCCGGAGCACGTCATCCAGCTTGCTGCACAGCGTTGGGAGGCCAAACAAAGTCGTGACTTCACAGCTGCAGACGCCCTGCGCGCCGAAATCCAAGCAGCCGGATGGATTGTCCTTGATCGCAAAGATGGCTACGATCTTTCGCCAGCATAACGGCGAGGGGGGGCATAATTGCCTGCCAAATAGTTAAAATAGTTAATATCTGAGGCTTAATCTAGGGTCAAAAAGACCTAGGACGGGATTGCACCCTGCATTGCGATAATGATAAAACGTGCTCAATGGAAAGGAGACGCTACGTTGCAGGGTCAGTCATCTTTCGCCAAGGCGATGAATCACAGGATGTTTACCGGATCGTCACTGGCACGGTACAAGTAGGCATTACCCAACAAAGTGGCGGTAACCTCATTTTGGCCACCTTGTCCGAAGAAGACATTTTCGGTGAAATGGCGATGATCGATGAAAGCCCGCGGTCAGCGACCGTCACGGCACTGGAGGACTGCGATGTCGAAGTCATGGCACCAGCTGATTTTACGGCCAACTTTTTCAATAACCCCGTGGTCATGGCACCCTATTTATCGTGCCTCATTGATCGCGTTCGCACGAGTAACGAAAAAATCTACGATCTGTCGCAAAAACTCGCAGAGCGATCGCAGTCCATGCGCCCGACGATTCCCCAGCGCAGCCAGAGCTCACTCTTTGGTACCGGTCTGGCCCTTCTACCAAAAACACCATTGGCGCAGCGAACGTTACCAAAGCCACGCGTGCCGATCAGTAAATTCCCCTACCGTATTGGACGCTCGGGCACAACCGGACCGGACATTCTCCAGAAAAACGACCTTTCGCTCGTCAATGTTGATCCCAGCCAAGTAGCCAAAAGCCATATCTCTATTGAGCAAGAAGACGGCGCGATTTGGGTTCGAGACCGTAAAACACGCCGTGGCACTATCGTCAATGGCAAGCGACTCCACCTTGACAATGGATCACTCGTTTGCCGCCTCTCGCGTAAGACCAATGAAATCATTTTGGGCGACGAGAAAAGCCCTGCGGTCTATGAGTTACGGATGCTTTAGCTGAGTAAAAACAGAGGCGAATCCTCAATTCACCTGATCGACACTACGTCTGAGTGGCTAACCAGCATTCCACCGCGTCAACAGTGAATCACTTAGAAACGGATGCACGGCTCGTTTAGATTGTGCTCATATCCCAAGACCACCACCGCGGCGGTAGAAAGCACAAAAAACGATCCCGAATGAACGGGCTGGCCGAGCCAACGCGCCATCACTACGCGCAAGAAATGACCATGTGAAAAAACAAATGCCTCTGGCGCTGATAACGCCCGAAGCCGAGTAATGACACGGTCGGCACGAGCCTCGACATCTACAATAGATTCTCCGCCCGGCGAGCCATCATTAAAAATGTTCCAATCTGGCCGTGACGCTTGGATTTCTTTGGTAGTCAGGCCTTCGTAGTCACCGTAATCCCACTCCATCAGATCATCAAGGAGCGTAATCCGCTCGCTGCCAGTGGCAATTTCGCAGGTTTCGTGAGCGCGCTTGAGCGGACTGCTAAAAACATGCTCTGGCATCGGGCAACTACCGGAACCAACCGTGCGATCAGCCAGCCGCTGGCGCACATGCTCGGCTTCGGTTCGGCCGCCATCGGTTAGTGGCAAGTCAGTCCGACCAGTGTGTTGCCGACTAATCGTCCACGCTGTCTCACCGTGCCGCGCCAAGTATATTCGTGGGGAATCGCTCACAATGCGGACACTGACGATTTGCCGAAAAAGTTGAAAGGAAAAAGAAACGCCCGCCTATACGAACAAATGAAGCCAGTTCGTTATCTGTCGGCGACTTTTTCGCGCGTAAATTCCTCGTCCTCGTATTCCTGAATGACGTCAACTTGGTGGAGCCAAAGATTGGCGTAGCGACCATTGTTGAGCAGCAATTCGTCGTGAGTACCTTGCTCTAGGATTCCGCCATTCTCAAGGACGACGATTTGGTCTGCCTTGCGAATGGTTGATAACCGGTGGGCGATAACAAGCACCGTACGCTCACTCATCAGATTCTCCAAAGCGTGCTGAATTTGCCGCTCGGTAATGGTGTCCACACTCGCTGTTGCCTCGTCTAAAATGACCATCGGCGGATTCTTGAGCAACACGCGTGCAATCGTCAGCCGCTGTTTCTCACCTTGCGACAGGCGAATACCTTTTTCCCCGATATTGGTGTCCACTCCGTCAGGCATCTTTTGCACAAAGTCCCACGCGGATGAGCCTCTCAGCGCACGCTCAATTTCGTCAGCAGTCGCGTCTTCTTTGGCGAGTAAAAGGTTTTCGCGGACAGTTCCTTCGAACAAAAACGGGTCCTGCGCCACATGGCCAATCTGCTGATGCAAGTCATGCAGTGAGAATTCGCGAATGTCAGCACCATTGATCGTTACCACGCCTTTGGTTGTGTCATAGGATCGCATCGCCAGATTGGCGATGGTGCTCTTACCCGCTCCGGTGTGGCCAACCAAAGCCGTCACCTTGCCCGGTGCAAGCGTCAGATTGAAGTCCTGCAACACGGGTGGGCGTTCTGGGTATTGGAAGGTAACATTGCGAAAATCAAACTCCAACAAGCCCTCGGGGAATGCCTTGGGGTGGGCTGGATCTTCCACGTCGATCTTGGCGTCTAGTACCTCGAAAACACGCTCACCACTCGCCTTTCCAGCGACAATCAAATGATTCAATTGATGCAATTGGCCGATCGGCATGTAGATCATATTGGCTAGCATCAAAAAGGCGACCATGGCTGGAAAACCGAAGTCCGATGCATCGTTCAGAATCAGATACCCGCCGACGCCGATAACGCTCACCGTGCCCAAGTTGGTCAAGAAATTGGTGCCTGGGTTATACACGGCCCATCGATACATAGCTGCGAGCATTCGATTGCGCAGTGTATCGGCCCGTTGATAAAAACGAGCGCTCTCTCGTTTCTGCAAGCCAAAGGTCTGTATCAGTCGATTACCCTGAATATCTTCAACAAGGAGACTATTGAGGTCGCCGGAAGCCACACGAACTTTCTTCCAATATTTTCGTCCATGCTTCGCATAAAAGTAACCTAAAACAAGCAAGATGGGCACAGGTAAGAATACAAACCAGGCCAGAAATGCGTTTTTGGAAAATAACACAATAGTCACACCAATCAGCATGACCAAGGCGCGCGTGCCGATCTCGGTCCCATCTAATAAAGCACGCTCCACATTGTTGACGTCTTCGATGACTCGAGAGGAAATTTCACCGCTTTTCCGCTGATCATAGAAAGAGACCGGTAGTTGAAGGAGTTTGGCGTGAATCTCGCCTCGCATATCCATCAACACCTTCTGCTCCAGAGTATTGTTCAGAATAACTCGAAGTCCGTTTGCCATTTCGCTACCAAAATACAAAAGCGCGATTGTCCCAATGCCCATCCAGAGCTTGCTGATCGCTGCACTGTCCTGTACACCTTCCAGAATAGACTGGATTTGATTCGGGATCCAAATCTGAAGCCCAGTCATAGCAATTGCCAAGGCAAGTGTCCCAAAAAAGAGCCCGGGATAGCGGAAAAGATACTTAGATACGCGCCAGATAACATTCATCGACCAACAACTTGAGGCGCGTTTCGCCAAAGCGCAAGCGAGGAGGTAATTATCAGGCGAACGACAATAATGCGTCGATTTCAGCCAAGACCGCAGCCGGCGTCAATGCGCTCAGTATGCCTTCAGGAGCCTCAATAACAGCATTTGTCGGCGCATCCAGTGGATAAGGCCCGAAGCGCGTGGCCAAGGTTGGCCCGAAAATGCCCAAGACCGGCTGTCCCATTGCCGCCGCCAAATGCATCGGCCCGCTGTCGTTGCAAACCGTGAGCCGGGCACCGGAAATAAGCTGCGGCAGAGCGTCTAGTGCCGTCTGACCCGTTAGATTGAGGAAACGCTCAGACGGCCAATTCTCCAAACCAGCCGTTTCCACATCCCCACCCCACACGACCGCCGGACCGCCACGCGCAATCAAAGCATCCGTCAGCTCAATGAATCTAGGCCACTCCTTTTCTGCGCGACGACTGCCAGGGAAAAAAAGCAAGTAATCGGATGGCAATGCAGGCATGGGCTTCTCCGGCAGAGCGAATGTCAATTGGCCCTTTAGCTCGTTGCCCAGGCCCAGAACGGGCAGAAATTCACGCAGAATATCGACTGCATGTGCCTCTTCGTACGGCGGAAACTTGACCAATTTCCCGCAAGCTAAGTGGCTTCCCTCGCGTGCATCTTGGCGGCCAATCCGACGTTTTCGCGGCGTTTTGGAAAAATAAGCGATCACCCCACTGCGGGCCAGCCCTTGCATGTCAAGAACCCAATCATACGGCTCGTCTCGAATATCCTGAATGAGCTGTCCAAAGGCACCCAGACCCGCCCCACGATAGAACGGCAGCACACGCTCGACCGTGTCGCACGCCCGAACCAGTGGCGCAAAAATGTCCCGCGCGATCCAGTCAATCTGCACCCCAATCATCTGTTGGCGAATAGACTCCGCGACCAGTAAACCATGGATGATGTCTCCCAAAGAAGACGGCTTAATGACCAGAATTCTCATCAACTTCACATCCGACGTTCGTAGGCACCATCTGCCCGCTTACCCACGCGACGTTTTAATTCGAGCATGAGAAGCGTGGCGGAAACCGCATGCGCTGGTAACCCGGTTCGAGCAATGAGAGCATCGCGGGTCAGCGCATCACCATCAACGAGCGGGGTAAACACTGTGCGTTCGTCTTCATTCAAATCCTTGAGCTGGTTGTCTCGTTGCTCATCACTCATTGTCATACTGACGCCAGAATCGTCTTCGAGCATAAGCTCCTGCTGCTGAGTGCCACCGTAGGCCAGCTCACTGATCAAATCATCAATACTGGTCAGCAAAATGGCACCGTCTCGGATCAACTGATGACACCCTGCGCTGCTCGGCTGGTCAATGCGACCTGGCACAGCAAACAGCGGGCGGTTCTGCTCCATCGTAAAACGCGCAGTGATCATGCTGCCACCGGAAGTATCCGATTCCACCACAATCGTGGCCGCTGCCATGCCAGCAATTAAGCGGTTGCGCATGGGAAAGGTTGTCTTGCTGGCACGAGTGCCAAATGGCAGTTCGCTAATTAGCACGCCACGTTCGGCAATGGCCTTGTAGAGCTCGATATTTTCGGGCGGATAAACGATGTCCACCCCGCAACCTAGAACCGCTGCGGTGTCGCCTCCAACGTCAACGACGCCTTGGTGAGCATCTGTGTCAATGCCACGCGCCAGCCCACTGACCACACAAAATCCGATGCGAACGAGATCCTGGGCCAACCGTTTCGCAATGCTTCGCCCATAGAGCGTCGTCCGACGACTGCCCACAATGGCCACGGTTTTGATCGCCGGGCGCAGAGGCCCGATCATGTAAAGGCCCAGCGGCGGATCGTAGATTTTTTTGAGCGGCTTCGGGTAGTCGCTATCCGTTACCGCAACGAAGCTGGCACCCGCCTTGGCCAAACGCTCTTCTTCGCGGGCCAGATTAAAATGCTTCTCCCAGTTGCGAATGATGTCCGCCGTATCTTCGCCAATGCGCTCCACACGTCTCAATGCAGAAGTACTGGCATTCAGAATCGCATTGGGGTCATTGTTAAATTCATCCAGCAAACGCCGCAGCGTGACCGGGCCCAAGCGTGGCAAGCCATTCAGTGCTAAGAGTGCCTGAGTATTCGTCAAGGGCGCAGAAAGGCTCATAAAAGGCTATTTTCCGCTTGGCTTAAAGGTAACCACCATATCCCCCTTGGTGAACACCAAAGTGTTGCCATCTTCCGTCATCGTGGAGCCCTCCAAGGACTTGACCAACTTGGATTCAAAATCCATTTCATGCTCTGGGCCACCACGTCGTGTAACAATCATCGGACCAACTTTGCCGAATTGCACAGAAGCTTGCCAGAGATTGATTGGCCCCGCTCCATAAATGTCCTTATCCGTTAAAGTCAGCGTCACTTCTCCGATCTCAGGAGCGGCTCCATTGATGCTGATCAGAACATATTCGCCACGGCTCACGCCCTTGCTACTCGCGCAGCCAGAGGTGAACAGCAAACCCAGAAATGCTAAAAACAGTAAAGTCGTAAAGTGACGTTGATGTTTCATTTGATGTATCATTTTTAAATCTTTCTTTATGCCAAACGTAAAACAGGAGATAAATACTGCAACAGATCTGTGGTAGCAACTGAAACCGCGCCACGCTCTCGGGCCATCAAGTTTGCCGCCATCCCGTGCCAGACTACGCCAGCCCCTGCCGCTCGGAAGGCATCATCTGGCCATTGCGCCAGTAAACCACCCATTAAGCCGCCGAGTAAATCTCCACTACCACCGCGCGCCAACACCGGCCCACCAAAAGTCGAGGCATGCACGAATTTGCCGTCGGTAACACGTGTCAACGGCCCTTTCAGCACGGTGATTACGTTGTGTTTGTGGGCAAACCAAGTCAGCGCCTCACGGTCGTAGACGGCTGAATCTCGCCCGCTTAGCCGCATAAATTCGCCTGCGTGCGGAGTGATGATTACCGGTCCTTTATTGCTACCCCTCTCGGACACAACATCCAACACCGACGGGAACAGTGCGTCGGCGTCTAACACTATGGGCAAGGAGACCTCGGCCACGATTTCTTCGATCAAAGTGCGAGACTCTCGCTCATGTCCGAAACCGGAGCCGCAAAGTAGCGCAGTAGCACGGGGTAATTTCTCTCGTAGCAGGTACCAACCCTCTAGTGCCAAACCGCCATCCGGCGTCTCCGGCCACGGCGTCCACATAACCTCAGGTAGTTGTGCCGCTAACTGCGGCGCAATGCTCTCCGGGGCAAAAGCGGTCACTAGCCCGACACCGCTACGTACCGCAGCCATGGCGTTCATCAACAAAGCACCGGGCATATTTCGCGACCCGGCGACAATGAACAGATGCCCGAACTTTCGCTTGTCGGATGCTGCGGGACGCCAATCGCGCAAGGCGCTCAATACTTCGTGGGTGAGCACGTCTTCGCAGCTTGCTTGCGGCCCGAGATAAAGCTCCTCGAAAAAGCCAATATCCAGATACTTCAGTCGGCCCACACGATCAGCTTGTTTGGGATCGATGGCTGGTGTCTTGAGTATGCCCGTTGCGTAAGTAAAGTCCGCCCGAAAAGCATTCTCATCTCCTAGTCCACTGGGTAAATCCACCGCCACCCGAAAGCGAATGCTTCGATGCTGGTTGACCATGCTCAGCAGTTGTTGAGCATTCTCACGAAGCGGCGGCCTAAACTGCATACCCAGCAGGCCATCGAGGCAGAATTCAAAATCCAGATTCGCTATCTTCAGTATAGAAATTGTCTGCGTGTGGTCGCGTTGCTCCAATAAATCCCAAGCCCTGCGCGTCAACGTACGGCATTCCTTTTTATCAATCAATGGCAGGATAAAAATTTCCGCCTCTGGGCGTAGGTGGGCAATTTCATCCGCCGCCAGTAGCGCATCGCCTCCGTTGTGGCCCTTGCCCACCAACACCAACACCCGGGGCTTGCGATGCGCGTGCGAATGCATGTGCGCGATTTCGCAAAAGTCATCCAACGCCGCTCGCCCAAGCGAACGCCCGGCTTTATTCATTGCGGTCCACTCCGCTTCCTTGCCAGCCAACAAGGATTTCTCCCAAGCCAGAGCTTCTTCGCAGGTTAATATTGGATGCGCGTACAGCATATTAATGTGGATTGTGGACGACCACCGCAAAGGCCATCGCTTGGTTAGCCGTGTGCGACAGCGAAAGTAACACATCAGTTCCGCCCAGCTTTTTCAGTAATGCGCGACCTTGTTCGTCGAGCTCGGCAATCGGCTCCCCTTGCTCGCCCTTGACGACGCTGAGGGATTGTAGGCCGAACTCACGCCCAATACCTGTGCCAAAGGCCTTGGAGACGGCTTCCTTCGCCGCAAATCGAGCCGCCAGCGACGGATAGGGATTCTTCATCGCCATGCAATAGCTACGCTCCACCGCCGTATAAATACGGTCCAGGCAGCGTTCGCCGTGGCGTTCGTGCATCTGCTTAATGCGCTCGATGTCGACGAGATCACAGCCGATGCCCAGCACGGCACCTTGGATGCGCGTGGGATCGATCATCGAATAATATTATTCATCCGCGCCTTCATCTCACGGACGGCTTCCTCCACGCCAACGAACAGCGAGCGGCTAACAATGCTGTGCCCGATGTTCATCTCGTGTAACCATGGAATTTCCCGTGCGTGGCGAACATTGGTGTAGTTAATGCCATGGCCAGCGTTCACCTTGATGCCAGCATCATGGGCGCGGACGGCACCGTGTTTGAGCTTGGTCAACTCAGCCTCCATATTTGAGCCATAATAGGCGTTGGCAAAGGAGCCCGTGTGCAATTCCACGTATTCGGCACCCAATTCGGCAGCCATGTCAATCTGCGCTGGCTCGGGATCAATAAAAAGGCTCGTAGCAATGCCGTTTTCCTTCATCGCCGCAATAACTGTCTCCACTCGGTTACGATGCGCGACGACGTCTAAACCGCCTTCGGTGGTGACCTCTTCACGACTTTCGGGCACGAGCAGCACGACGGCGGGCTTTACCTCGATTGCAACGCGTGTCATCTCGTCATTGGCAGCCATTTCCAAGTTCATCGGGACCTGAATCATCTCAATCATACGATAGACATCGCTGTCTTGGATATGGCGACGATCCTCGCGCAAATGCAGGGTAATCGCGTCGGCACCAGCGCGTTGAGCGGCTAGAGCGAAGTCCACGGGATCGGGTTCCACCATCAGTCCGCGATCCAGTGAATTCTCGCGATAACGTGCTTGGCGAACGGTGGCGCTGTGGTCGATATTAACGCCCAATAAAACGTGCTTTGTGCTCATGTAAGTCAGGGTTTTGAAACGCAATAACCTACGCCAAGGTCAGCCCGTTCGCAAAGATTAAAACAACTCTGCCTGATCGTTTTGTGCGGGCAGCACCAACTTGCGTAAGAAGAGGCTTCGATGATGTGGTGAAGGACCATGCGCCCGTAGGGCCTCCAAGTGCCGAGGAGCGCCGTAGCCCTTGTGTTGATCATAGCCAAACCGCCCATCTTCCTCGTGAAGTTGAACCATCAGTCGGTCACGCGTCACCTTGGCCACCACCGACGCCATGGCAATGGCCAAGCTTTTGCCATCACCGCCCACCACTGCGGTATGTTGCCATGGAAAGGGCTTCAGCGGACGGCCATCCACTAAAACCAGCGGATACGTCGCCGAATTACTTGCTGGCTTCAGTAAATCCCCCCCCCCCTGCCCGGCCACGAGCAGCTCAATTTCCAACGCCGCCAAGGCGCGCTGCATGGCAAGGCGCGTGGCACCCAGGATATTTAGTGCGGCAATTTCCTCTACACTTGCCACACCAGGCGCAGCGACGATCCATCTATCGGCACGCCACTGTTCAATAAGTAAAAATTGTTCCTCGCGCTCCGCTGCTTTCAGTTGTTTCGAATCATTGATCGTGCGGCTGTTGCGGCGAAATGAGCTAATCGTGTAAGACGCAGCGGGAATATGCGCCACCGCCGCGACCACTGGGCCTGCTAAAGCACCCCGTCCCGCCTCGTCCACCCCAACCACGCCCGGACATGCCGATTCGCGCAAATGCCGCTGATCGAATTGCCATAGTGGGTGTCCACGGGTGGATTTTCTGGCCATACATTGACCCTATGTTTCAAGCTCTCAACAGCAAGCGTAACCACAGCCTGATTGCCACCAAAAGCACAACGAGGGCCGTGATCATGCGGATTTTCTCTGCGGGCAATTTCTTTACTAAATGTTGGGTTCCCAAACGCCCGCCCACCAGCACCGCCAAAGGGCAAAGCCATAGCAGATAGGTTGGCATTTGTTCCAGTCCGGCCACGCCCTTTGTCAATTGCCCCGCCAACCCAGTCGCACTGTTTAGAGCAATGAAGACCGCGGCCGCCGAACAAATCGCACGCGCCTTTTCCCAACGTAGCAAATGTAGCGCAGGCGACAAAAAGATACCACCGCCAATGCCTGATAGTCCAGACACCAGCCCTAGACCAACACCGAGCAAAAACAACTTCACCTTGGGCCAATGCGCCGGAGTTGAGCTTTCCTCTGTTGACTTCGGTTGATAAAAAAGCGCGAGACCAGCAACAGTCAAAGTGAGCGTCAAAACCCAGAGAAATGCCGTTCCTGAAAGCCGCCAAGCTCCGCCAATAAACGCCGCGGGCATAGAACCAACCAATAGTGGCGCGAGCATGGTCCAACGCACATGCTTCGCTCGATGTAACAACCAAGCCCCCTGCCCCGACACAATCAGATTGCAACTGAGTGAAATGACCGGAATCACTGTCAGCGGCAGACCAACAATCGCAAGTAGTGCGATGTAAGTTGAGCCGCCGCCGAAACCAGCTAACGCATAAAGAAACGCGACCCCGAGAAATGCAATGGGTAACCAGAACATTATTTACCAGTGACGTTTAACCGCCCAAGCGCCACATTTCCTCGGGCGCATTACTAGAGCCAGCCCCATGGGGATGTGCTGTGCGCGTTTCAGAATACTGGTCATCGCGGTGCAACCACAGATTCCGGAGCATCGGGCCAATGTCTTCCTCGCTAGCCAGCAGCGGCTTTAGGTCAACGCCCTTGCTCGCAAAGAGGCAGGTAAATAATTCACCTTCCGCAGAAACTCGCGCCCGCGTACAACTGCCACAAAATGGTGCGCTAACCGACTCAATAAAGCCGACCTCCACGTCCGTCCCGACATAGCGATATCGCCGCGCAACTTCGCCGAAAACCTTTGCTGGAAGAGGCTCCAGCTCACCCAATTCACGAAGCTGCTCACGAATTTCAGCACCGCTCATGACATCTTCGCGCCGCCAGCCATTTGTCGTTCCCACATCCATGTATTCGATGTAGCGCAAGCTGAACCCTCGTTCAAAACTGGCTCTCGCCAAAGGTAAAATCTCCGATTCATTGACGCCACGCTTGATTACGGCATTCAGCTTTACGCCCAAGCCTGCCTCCCGTGCGGCTTCCGCCGCCAGTAGCACTCTTTGCGGGCTAAAAGCACGGCCCGCCATGCGTTCGGCCACAGCAGCATCCAACGCATCCAAGCTGATATTCACGCGATCGAGCCCAGCTTCATGCAGTGCGGAAGCCATCGCTTCAAGGCGAAGCCCATTCGTCGTCAACGCTAGGTCAATCGTCGGGTGTGCTGCACGTAGTTGGGCAATAAATCCATCCAGACCTGGCCGTAACAAGGGCTCACCGCCGGTCAATCGGACCTTTTCCACACCGAAACTGACGAAGCCATCGACGATGCGTGCCAACTGCTCGTAGCTAAGCAATTCATCGATGCGCCGGAAATGAAAATCTTCGCCAAACAACTCCTTCGGCAGACAATACTGACAACGCAAATTACAACGATCGATAATCGACAAACGTAGATCGCGAAGAAAACGCCCACGTCGATCAGCTACGTCAGTCGCTTTCGATACTTTGTCTGGCAACGTTTCCTTGTCCTGCAAAGCAAATGTCGAATCCGAGATCATGTCTGCACTTCAGTTTCCGCAACGTGGCGATGATCACAATGGCAGGCGGTCGGATCTACCCATTCATTGCTTCTGTCGGTGTAGAACTCATGCTTCCAAATTGGGACCGTGGCCTTGATTTCGTCGATGATGAAACGACAGGCTTCAAAAGCTTGGTCGCGGTGCACCGAACAGACGCCAACCCAAACAGCGAGCTCACCGGGCACGAGCTCGCCAATGCGGTGCTCAGCTCTTACGCCCAACAAATCGAACTGCTCCTGCGCCGCATCGAGAACGGCAGCGCCTTGCGTCAATGCCAGCTTAGCATAGGCCTCATATTCCAAACGCTCCACTCCGCGCCCCAAATGATGATTGCGCACCCAACCTTCAAAACTACAAAAGCCGCCTGCATCCAGACGCAATAGTGACTGGCGTAACGGCTCTACGGCGATTGCTTTGTGTGACAAAGTAAACATAATCAACCTCCAGACATCGGGGGCATGATCGCCAACACATCGCCATCATCAAACGATTCATCAGCAGCACAAAATGCGTCGTTACGTGCGAAACGCACCTTATTCAGGGATAATGTCCATGTATGCTGTTGCTTGAGTTCTGCAAAAAGTTCCTGCAGTGAGCTTACATCCGTTTCCCAACGTTCTTCGGCGCATCCGGCCTGTGCAGACAACTGCGCGAAATAAAGCATCGTCACACTTTTCATGCCTGAGCCTCCGCACGCCGTAGCGCATAAAGCCGCTCAAATTCCTCCGGCGTGTTAGCGTTTTCTAGCGCGATTGGATTTAGCAATTTCAGCAAACGCACGTCATCCCCCCCCTCAATAAGCACCTTGCGTGGACACCGCCGATTCGCCGCCAAGCTGGCTTCGAATTCCTTCTGGGCAGCAGGCTCATAAATGGCACAAAGCGGTTCCGGCAGACCATCATTCGCGCTAGTGTAAGCAGTCGCCCAATATCCGTCGTCACGCTGATCAAGCAGTGATTGCAAAGTGGCGACATCCAGCATCGGTAGATCGCACGCAACGATGAGAAGCGCGTGATCGGGAAACTGCCGCCAAGCGCTCAGGAAACCTGATAGCGGCCCTACATCGGCAATTTGATCACGGATGAGCAAAAACTCGCCTGTAATAAAGTCGGGGAGTTTCTGGTCGACTCTCACGGAAATCGCCACATCTAGGCCAAGCCCGCGTAATAACTCCGCCTGGCAACGCCAGAGCGACTGGCCGCCCCACCGAAGACTGGCTTTATCCTGCCCCATACGGCGACTCTGACCGCCAGCCAAGACGACGGCGATTAAGGGCGGACTCTGTGGTACAGCACTCATTCCGCAAGGTAATCCTGTTTGCCACCGGTCTTACTAATCAGACGCGTGCGCTGAATTTCAATACCGTGACCAAGGGCCTTCGTCATATCGTATATGGTCAAAGCTGCGGCAGTAACACCGGTCAATGCCTCCATTTCAACTCCAGTACGAGCAGTCGTTTTCACACTGCAGCGGACGACTAACTGAGGTAAATCAGGACTCGGCGTGATCTCAAACGAACAACCGTCAATGGGCAGCGGATGGCAAAATGGGACCCATTGGCTGGTTTGCTTGACCCCCATCGTTCCAGCCACGCGGGCGACATCGAGCAAGGCCCCCTTTTTCGTCGTGAAACCGTTGTCCACCAGATGCACCCATGCATCTCTCGGAAAGACGACTACGGCTTCGGCCACGGCGACGCGAGTGGTGATTGCTTTTTCCGCAATATCGACCATACGAGGGCGGGCGGATTCGTCGAGATGTGTGAGACCTTCGTTCATGATGACCATCGATAGAATGGAGCTTCGAAACCCGCTGTCCACTCCGAACAATCCGCGGATAATTCGATAAAACCGTCGGTTCCACAGAGGCGTGCATAATCGCCTGAATTATTCACGGGCATAGGAAAAGCCAAACGGTCGGACTCCAGCCTAACCGATAAGAACCAAGTCAGCGGTGGCGCAAACGAAACGGCTTGCCCAAGCGAGACATGTGGCACTGATTTCGGCGCACCACCCTCGCGCTGCCTTAAATAAGGTAGCACATAGCGGTGCAAGCCGACCAATGCCGAAACGGGGTTACCGGGCAGCGCAAAAATCACTCTCCCGTCAGACGTCAACCAGACCCCCATCGGTTTACCAGGGCGTTGATACACACCGTGAAAAATACATTCGGCAACCTCGTCCAGTGCTGTGGGAATCCAATCCCGCTGGCCTTTGGAAACGGCACCAGCAATCACCACGACATCCGAACGGGACAGCACAACGCGAAGACGTTCACGACCATGCACGGCATCATCGGGCCAGTGATCAATATCACCAACGTGATACTTAGCCAATGCAAGTGCCGATTCCAATGTCGTCGCATTCGAAGCACGAATTTGGTGTGGCAACGGTGTCTGATCGACGGCAACCAGCTCATCGCCCGTGCCGACCACGGTAATGCGCGGGCGCGGGCTGACTAAGACTTCGGTGTAGCCACAAGACGCTGCAACCCCCATTTCGACTGGCCCGAGAAGCGATCCAGCGCCGACTAGCTTACTTTTAGCCGCAAAGTCTGAACCCAGCCGATGTATAAACTCACCAAGCTCAACCTCATCGCTGGCCAACAGCTTCAATACGTCGCCATTGCGCTCGGTGTCTTCGTAAGGGACAATCGTATCGGCCCCCAATGGCAAAGGTGCGCCAGTCATGATTTCCATGGCAGCGTTGGATGCCGCACCTAATTTCCCCGTTGCTTCGCCAGCAAACGTTTGTCCGCAGATTTGAAATTCGCCGCCGCATTCAGCAATCGCTTTGTATCGTATTGCATAGCCGTCCATCATAACGCGATCAAAGGGTGGGAGCGGTCGATCTGCCAAAACATCTTCACGTAGCACGCGCCCAGCTGCCTTGCTAAGCGGGCATTTAATTGCCGGAGCGAGTTGAACAATTGCCGCAATACGGGCATCTGCTTCGGCCACGCTGATGAGTTCGGTCATGGCAACACCTCCAGTTCGCATACGCCAAGTTGAAGCGTTCCGGATTCGATGATGCGGCAACGTAAGCCCCCCCGCCCTTTCAGCCACTCAAAGGTACCAGGTACAACGGCTTCGTCCATCCAATAGCATGGGGTACACTCTTCACTCCCGGAAAAAGTCACTTCGCCGATTCGGAACTTTTTGCCAATGAGTGCATTAAGATCGACGTTCTTGATCAAAACATTGCGGCGAAAACTGGAGCGATCCAGTGAAGGCAAGTTAAAGGCTAGCTTCAACCCATCCGCTACTGAGCCATCGAAAAAAGTGATCTGCCCCTTAAAGTCCTCTTTATAGTCGTAGTAGCGATCATCCGCGATGCCATGGCCAGCGTGGCACTCAATCGCGTTCTGCGGTGCCATACCGTTGTCGAGACGTCCTAGGCCATGGCGGCCCTTGAAGTCGTGCCCCGGTGATATCCAGATACCGGTGACCTCAACAGTGATGCGTTCTACGTGCATGAAAGAAAAAAAAGTGATCAGGGAAGAAGTAAGACGCATCAGTAAGATAGTTTTACTCAATATGCAAATATTGCCGTAAGACGATGCGCGGCCTTTTTCGTTATGGGGTAGTGAAGCATTTTTAGAAAAAAGCTGCCGACAGTAATCTGTCGGCAGCCCTCTCTAACCAAAGACCATTGATCATGATGGCCTAACAAACCAATACTAGAGTTTGAAATCGAGTTGCACCCAAACCTTGGTGACGTCCGAGCCTAGGAGACCGTTGGCGGTTGGACCGCCATGACCATCGTAGTAAGCAAACTTGACCAAGGCAGTCAGATTTTCGGTGATCGGGCGCTTGAGTCCAACGTCGAATTCCTGACCATAGTTTCGGCCGGTATTAGCAGCGGTGAAGTAGTGGTAAGCCCCGTTTAAACCGAACTTGTACGGGAGTTTGAAGTTAAAGTAGGCGTAATAGTCCTGTAGTCCCCCCCCGGTCCCCGTAGAAGGCGTGGTCAGGAATACATCGGCCCAACCGTTAAACTTATGCAACGTGGCCAGAGGCGTCTGGAAAGCACGGGTGCTGTTGCCGCCAAGGTTTTCAAAGCCGAAGCCGACTTCGTAGCCATCGTAATTGATGCCCAGAATTGCATGCCAATAGTTAAACCAAAAGTCGACATTACCCGCTGCTGATGAGCCAGAGTTGTCCGTTTGGAAGGCGTATTCCGCCCGAATCGGCATCGTCAGCTTATCGGCGAGTGGGATCTTACCATCGTAAAACAATCCTGCCGTGCTGCCAGAAAGCGCTGGTGCCCCATCAAGGTCGATGTAGTAAAAATAAGCGCCGAGCTGCCCGTATGGGATTCCATCGTAATGTAAATTCACGAAGTGATTATTGGCTAGAAAACGCTCCTGATTTTGCACAGGGGCATAGACGCCGAAGATTCGATTTACGCGCCAGTCCCAGGCGTAGGAAATCCAAGTGTCTTCGATAATTTCCGTGGTGAAGCGGACCGCGTCAAAGGTCTGCTCATTCTGGCGCCAAGCCACCGCACCAACGTAACGCTGATTGTCGATATTGATCTCCTGACGCCCACCCTTGACCTCGCTATTAAAGGCCTTGAAGCCGATAAATAGCTGGTTGAGTTCGTTATTGCGCGGGTCCGCGATGACAGTCTTGGCCGCAGGAAACTGTGGGACAGGAAACGCTCGGTAATCCTGATAATTGATGGCCCAAGTGTTCTCAAACTCGCCAACGAAATAGAGTCCGTAAAGCTTTGGTGTCTCATATCCAATGCGCGTGCGCAGCGTGAAAGCATTGGAATTCTCCAAGCCTTCCTGTGAGGCAAATTCGTAGCGGAGGCGTTGATTATACAGCAAACGGCCCTGCAAGGCTGGCTCGCCAGCAAAACCGAGAACTTCCCGCCCGAGTTCAGTGTTTGGCTTAGCGTTTTCCCATTCAGGCGGCGCTTCGCCAAAATCAAAGAAATCGGCCGAGAGCATGTTCGCGCTGATCAGGGCCAGCGTCGTAATTAACTTTAATTGATGTTTCATGAGTCAGTTAGCATTTAGAATCAGTTGAACAAAGATGAACGAACGACGCCAATTCAGCCTTGCTCATGCCAACCGGTGCCAATGAAGCAATTAACACAGTGATTAAAAGTCATTCCACCCATGAAGCAAATTCATGTAAAAATCCGCCAGCGAAATGAAAACCTGCTCGCCAACCGTAAATTGGCTTTCCAATACGATATTTAGCATCGATGAAACAAAGCCCCAGCTTTCATCAGAATTGCTCATGCCGTCGATGAATCACATTTGGAGAATAATTTGACCCGCCAGCTTACTTAATCTTTTGTGGAACTTAGAATTACAGATCAGATTGAAGCAATAATTGACCAATATGAGCCAACGCATCGAAATCATCTCCTGGAATGTGAACGGCCTCCGGGCGGTCCTCAAAAAGGGATTCCTAGACTTCCTCAATCAACGTAAGCCCGACGTCCTGTGCTTGCAGGAAATCAAGGCCAACGAAGACCAAATACCCAAATTGGAATTGCCCTATGAGCGGCAATGCTATCATAGCGCAGACAAAGCTGGCTACTCGGGCACTGCTACATTTTCCACCGTCAGCATGGTTGGCCACTCAACGGGACTGCCGGAGCATCCTCCTGAAGGGCGCATTTTGACAATCGAATACGACGCATTCTATCTCGTGAACGTTTACGTGCCCAATTCGCAGGATGAGCTACGTCGCCTAGATTACCGGACCAAGCAGTTTGACCCAGAATTTCGCCAGTATCTCAAGGCACTCGATGCAGTGAAACCAGTGATCGTTTGCGGTGACTTTAATGTAGCCCATGAAGATATCGACATTGCCCGGCCCAAACAAAATCGGAAATCAGCTGGTTTTACTGATGAGGAACGAGAGCAATTCACCCATCATTTAGACGCTGGGCTTGTCGATGTATTCCGTCTTCAGCACCCTGATGAAGCAGAGCATTACACTTGGTGGAGCTATCGGGGGGGTGCCCGCGGCCGCAATGTCGGATGGCGGATTGATTACTTCCTCGTTTCCGAACGGCTCGTGCCGCATGTCGAAAAAGCCGAGATCCTCAGCGAGGTCATGGGCAGCGACCACTGCCCCATATCCCTTACGCTAACAATATAAAGTTGTGAGCAGAAATTAAACGGAGCTGGTTATTTCCCGGCTTCGGCTTTCACCTTTTGGTCAACCTCAGCGATGTCCTTGGCAGCAGCTCGAGAAAACTGCGCCAGCGTGTCACTCATCGCAACAACCGCATTGTCAGGTGTCAACGACTTGCCGCTGGAGTCCTTAAAGCATGCTTCTTGGATCATGTATGTGGTCTGATTCTTCGAGTCAGCAATCCGATAAATGATGCAAAGCTCCGCGACGTTGTCTTTGCCAGCGGCAAAATCAGTTACCACAGCGCTCACCATGTATTTACGCGGAAATGGCTGCATCCATGGAAAAGAGGTCACTTTTCCCGAACCAAGCAATTCGGTTAAATTCTGGCGCACGACACGCGTAACGCCAGCACTGATCGGCTCAGCCCAACGGGCAAATTCATTATAAGTCACTTCGTTAGTGTTCACCCGAAAAGTTAATTGCGGGCGATCCAGAAAGCCTGGGATTTCCACTTGAGAAACGCCCACGTTCGGCGGATCATTTTCAAACACGGGGAGTGGTTCAGTGCTCATCGGCATCGCCGTCAGAACATAAAATTTGGACGGCGTGGACTTTTGGGCGATGGTGCAACCGCTAAGCAGCAGCAGGCAGGCTGCTAGTAGAGGTAAGAAAATGTTTAAGGTCGTGGCTCTCATTATTATTGTTCCTGCTTGCCAGTAAGAAGCGCACTGGGATTCCGCTCAAGGTAATCCGCCAACACTCGCATGGAGCGCATAGCCCCGGCGAGTTCGGACAGCGCACTAGTCAATTCATAGCGTAGTGGTGAATCTGGGGCGACCATGTTGTCTGCATCTGCCGCCAACATACTGAACTTATCGAGCGTATCTCGCGCGCTGACTAGTGTAAGGTTAACATTCTCCACAAGCACGCCCATGTCACCGTCTAGATTATTGATGAGGCCCTGAAGGTCGTCCAATGTCTTGTCCAAATTCGCGAATGCTTTTTTGAGGTCTTCGTTAGTGGCAAGCTCTTCAATCGACTTCAAAGTCTGCTTCGCCTGATCGCTCAACCCTTTAAAGTCTACTTGGCCAATGCCCTTATCGAGCTTTGCTAAGGTGTCATTAAGTCTCCTCCCCATCGAGGCAAAATCGATCTGCGAAATCTGGTTAACCATTTTCGACACCTTCTTAATTATTTCCGTGAGCCCCGATTGCAGCGTCGGGATTTCCAAATATTCTGGGCTATCATTTTGGATCTGGTGAAAAACCGGTGGCGGTGCAGGCGTCACGTAATTCAATTCCACAAAGAGCAGACCCGTCACAAAACTGGCTTGCTGCAATGTCGCCCGCAAACCAGCGTTTATTTGCTCAGTCAATACATTGGAGTCATCCAGTTCAATATCTACGCCCAGAGTCGTCCGCAACCGCGTGAGGTCAATTTCGATGATAACGGGAATGCTGGACGAGTCTTCCTCCTGATTAAAGCGGATCAGGATTTCTTTCACTTGGCCGATGGGCACTCCCTTAAACTTGACTGGGGCACCAGTGGCGAGGCCGTTGACCGAATCTTCGAAGTAGAGAACAAACTCCCCCTGTTGCTTCAGAAAACTGCCGGAGCCAAAAACAACGAGTGCTGCGGTGGCCAAAACAATGGCTACCATTACAAAACTCCCAATAACTGCAGGATTAGCTTTCTTGCTCATAGACAACTGGCTGCGAAATTAATATCCATCGTTCACTTGGCAAAGGTTTTCCCAAAAATTATCCAACTGCCACAGGGGCAGCATTCTCACCTCGCAAAAGGAAAGTGCGAACGGCCTCAAAGTCGCTGTGATCACGCATCTTAAGCGGATTGTCGACTTCCAACTGATAACGCGTTTTGGCGTCTAGGAAGATCGCGCGGTCGGCAATGGCGAAGATGCTCGCCAGCTCATGTGTGACCACCACAAACGTCGCCCCGAGTGAGTCCCGCAGCTCCAAAATGAGGTCGTCCAGCAGTCGTGAGCTTATGGGGTCCAGACCGGCAGAAGGTTCGTCAAAGAACAAAACATCGGGGTCCAACGCCATGGCGCGCGCCAAACCAGCACGCTTGCACATGCCGCCGGAAATCTCAGCCGGGTAAAAATCTTCAAATCCACGCAGACCAACCAAAGAGAGCTTATAGCTGGCCACTTCACGGATTTCTTTTTGTGAAAGCGTTGTAAACTCGCCCAGTGGCAGGCCTACGTTTTCTGCCAGCGTCATTGAGCTCCAAAGCGCCCCCCCCTGATAGGTGACGCCAAAGCCCTGAAGCATCTTCTTCTTCACATCGTCATCGGCCTGGGTAAAATTTTCGCCGTCGTAATAAATTTCTCCCTTCGCTGGCTCAATAATACCAATCAAGTGCTTGAGCAGCGTGCTCTTCCCGCAACCTGATCCCCCCATAATCACGAAAACTTCGCCCTTACGCACCTCGAAATTAAGGTCGTTCATGACCACGAAGTTGCCGTAGGCCATGTCCAAATGTTCAACGCGTATTTTCGGTTCCTCGCTTGCCATAGCAATAGTAGGCGGCCAACATCACTTTTAACCTCCTGCAAGGCAAGGCTTTTGATAAGGTAATTGACTTAATGGAAGCCCCTGCTGCTCTCGTTAATCCGCCAACAAGCTAGAATCCAAGAACACCCACCGTGACCTATTGGGGCTACCATCTGATCTTCACCCTGCCGCTGCTGACCGCGCTGCTGGTGTGGAACCGTGACCGCCTGCGCCGCGCGCATTGGGTCTGTATGGCCATCGTATGCGCAATCGCCTTTATCTTCACGACACCGTGGGATAACTACGCCGTATGGCTCGGCATTTGGGGCTTTGGCGACAACGTTAGCCTCGGCTATCCAGCCGCTGGGCTGGCCACCTCTCCCACCAACCCCGATGGCCTTACCTGGCTCGGCCATATTCCGTTCGAGGAGTATTCATTCTTCCTCATTGAGTCGATCATGGTCTGCTTGCTAGCCATCCGTTTTTTGCCCAAATCAAAGGTATGACTTGCCATTCAGCTAGTCACTCACAGGCTTTTCGCCTTTAACCAATCTCCACTCTGTGAATTATGGGACTATTCGATAAAGTAAAATCCATGAAGGACGCCGTTACCGGTGGTGCCGCCAAGGTCTATGTCCAGGCCGACGCCCCTTCCCTCAGCCAACCCTTCACCGTGACTATCCGCGCCAGTTCCACCGGCGGAGATGTCAAATTCAGCCGCGTCTATCTTGAAGTCAAAGGCGTCGAACTAATCGACCTGCGCGACAGCGTGAGCTTCCATCACAACGGCGAGCGGCACAATGAGTCGGTACACATTAAAAAGTCCTCCACTACATTTTCGCAGGAGTACAATGTGGCACCCGAAGGCGTCATTTCCGGTGGCGAAAGCGAAGGCTGGACTTTCGACGTCACCCTCCCCGCTGGTGCCATGCCGACTTTTCGCGGAAAGTTTTCTCGTCACTACTACAGCGTCCGCGCCGGCCTTGACTGTTTCGGCAATGACCCCGACTCGGGCTGGATCGAGCTGCACATGTAGCCCCCCCTCTGCATCACGGGGTTAGGTCTTGCGCTATTGGAGCTATTCGTTTGAAAACGGCGAGTAACTAAGAAAACTGCTGCCAAAGTAGATTAATTGGACTCTGACTGGCTTAAACTGAACCCGCCAATGAACCTCCCCGCCCCACGCGACACACTCTTCGGCTGCATGTGGCTGCCGCGCATCCGCGCCAAAGCCCAGCAATATAAGACGGGCAAATTGCCTGAAATATACGCCCGTCCGTTTTGCATCCCACCAGCTGTCGATGGTCAGTTCCTCGCGCACTTTCAGCTCGATAAAGACGCCATCCTCGACGCCTGCGATCTGCCCGACGCCGACTTCGAGGCTTGGTTCCGCGCCCTCCCCAACAACAGCGACGCCCATATCGCCAAGTGGAACGAAATCGCAGTCAACCTCGGACGCCCAGGCTACCCAATGGCCGAGCGACTCCCTTGGGCCATAAGCGAGTACTACCAGCACATCGCTCACCTCAACCCACAAACCGTCTTTGCGACGCTTGAAGCTGACGAAGGAATCGCGCACTCATGACCATTGCCCTCCAAGATTGGGGACGCACGCGTTATCGTGAAGCCTATGACAAACAGCTCACGCTCGTTCAGCAGCGACGAGACAATCTTATTGGCGATACATTGGTCTTCACCGAGCATGAACCCGTCTATACCATTGGCCGACGCCGCGATGCCCGCCAAAATCTACTCCTCGACGCGCAGGCCCTTGCCGAACGCGGCATTGACCTAGTCGAAACCACCCGCGGCGGCGACATTACTTACCACGGCCCAGGCCAACTCGTCGGCTACGCAATTATTTCGCTTGATCACCGTCGTGACCTTCATCAATTCCTCCGTGACATCGAGCAAGCCCTGATCAACGCCCTCGGCACGCTCGGCTTGGCGGCAGATCGGCGTAAGGGCCTCACTGGCATCTGGCTGGAGCAGCGCAAAATTGCCGCCATCGGCATCGCTGTGTCCCGTTGGGTTAGCTACCACGGCTTCGCGCTCAACGTGGATCCCAACTTAGCAGATTTCGGCGGTATCATTCCGTGCGGCATCACCTCCACCGAGGGCAGCGTCACGAGTCTCTCTGCCGAGCTAAACGACCTCTATCCATCCATGAACGAGGTCAAGTCCGTCGTCTTCGCCGAGTTCAAAAAGACCTTCGTCGAAGTTTCAGATTAAACACATAGCGCTTCCTTCTGGCCCAGACTAACCTACTCCCGTCAAAGCGAGCCACCGTAGTGTCCGTATTTTTTTGTCTGAGAATGATCAAATCACGAGGAATAACAAAAGATGAAAAAAGCCACGTCGTGCATCAATGAGGTGAACGACTCTGGCCAATTATCTTGACAATACCACCCCTTCAGAAGCTTTACTCATGCCGTGCATTTAAAGCATTGGATACTGGCATTCATGTTCACTTTCGCCGTTCTTGCAGGCGAAGGCATGAGCGTATGCATGGCTAGTACATCCTGCGAAGTAACGGTCTCCTTGGCCAATCATAGAGGCTGTTGCAATCAGCCCCCCCCCATAGAGGCCAGCGAATGCTGCGTTAAAATCGAGCAATCGCTTCCAGATGCTTTACCATCTGTTTCGATTACGAATATTTCGCAGAACAATGTGTATGTTTACTTGGCACCTTGCCAATGGCTGGGAATGCATAGGCCTGTTTTCCGCAATTTAGTTGTAGCTCGACCACCGCCTAAAATCAAAGTCAAGTCAGTCGGGACGGCTCCGCCAATGAGACAAGTATGGCTCTTGTGATTCGATAACGTAAAACCGCGCAGCACCCTCTGCAGTTTTTTACATGCCCAGTTCCAAGCAGATCGGGCACTACTATCGAATCAAAACAACAGAGCATGTCACTCAATACATTGGCTTCAACTCAAGGTCCGGACGATTCCGAGCCTCCAAAATCATCACCTGCAAGTGTGCATCGAGATCGCCTACTGGCCTGGCTTCCCTTGTACATCATACTCGCCTTTCTAGGTTTGGGCTGGATTCTATTTGGCGAGCTCATCACACCGGCACGCTCCGTGCAAATCGTTACAGTAGTAACGCAAGCGGCAGAGCAAACCACTGGCACCGATGCGTATTCATCCACAACGTCCGATGCCTCCGCAGATCCTTACGCGGGCGAACGTCTGTTCCAAGCTTCCGGTTGGATTGAGGCAGCCCCATTACCAACCCGTGCAACCGCTTTGTTAGATGGTATCGTCGACGAGGTCTTCGTGCTTGAGGGGGATCGTGTCAGCAAAGATCAACTACTGGCCACACTGATATCCGAGGACGCTGAAATTGAATTACTGGAGGCTCAAGCCCTTCTAGCCGAAGCAGAGGCAGACGTGAAACGTGAAAATGCCCTGTTGGGTCAGTCGAAAGCAGAACTCAATACCCACTCGCTTGAAGTTGCAGCCTCAGAGGCGAAGCTCAAGGAGTTACGGGATGACGAACAGAGGTTTCTGCAGGCAGGCAAACAGGCATTCTCAGCCCGGGATATTGATCACGCCACCTTGCGAGTTCAAACTCGCGAGGCAGAAATCGTAGCACTTGAAGCACAACAATCGGAATTATCCACAGAAGTAGAAGCGCAAGCACTTGCAGTAGAAACAGCTAAACATCGCGTTAAAGCAGCACAGGCGGCACTTCAGCGTGCCGAGTTGGACTGTAGCCGTACGGAAATCCGTAGTCCAATAGATGGTGTGGTTCAGAAATTATTCGTGGCTCCAGGACAAAAGCGCCTCATCGGTATGGATGACCCCGAATCGGCAACCATCGCCATCCTTTATCAACCCGAACACCTGCAAGCGCGAATCGATGTCCCGTTGGATAAAGCCGCGCTGTTGTCTTTAAATCAGCCAGTTATTCTCAGAAGCAATCTGCTGCCCAACCGCGAGTTTCAAGGGGTTCTGACCCGTATTGCAGGCATGGCAGATATCCAGCGCAATACCCTCCAAACCAAAGTTGCGATACACAACCCCGACCCGCTGCTGCGACCCGACATGCTTTGCCGTACGGAATTTTTGTCTATTCCGCGTTCCGGCCAAAAACAAATCAACACTCGAAACGGGCCCATTATCCTCTTTGTTCCGGAGAATGCCTTAATGAATCGCAATGACATGGAGGCCGAAGTGTGGACGCTGGATTCCAACGGTGAAAATGCTCAAAAACGCACGGTACGTCTGGGCACAATAACGCGAGATAAATTCGTACAAATCACAGAGGGCTTGAATCCTGGCGACCCTGTAATCCTGTCTGCACCGACCGACCTTGAGGCAGGTGAGCGCGTGAGAGTATCCAATCCCTAATTACAAATTCAATGACAGTTTTCAATCCACCCACAAGCAGTGATCCACACGGGAAAGAGGTCTTCATTCGCTGCCGAAATGTGTCGAAATCCTATCGTAAAGGCAAAACAATCGTCACACCGCTAGAAGCTCTGGATCTGGATGTCGGGCGTGGAGAATTCCTCGCTCTAATGGGCCCCTCTGGGTCAGGTAAAACAACTCTGTTGAACCTCATCGCAGGCATAGACTCCCCTACAACTGGTGAACTGTGGGTGGATAAGCAGAATCTTGCTTCTCTTAAGCGTGGTCAACTGACCGCCTGGCGGGCCAAGCATTGCGGCTATATTTTCCAGCTTTACCATTTGGTTCCCATCTTGACGGCCTTTGAGAATGTGGAGCTTCCCCTCCTCCTTGATCGCTCTCTTTCGCGCAAAGAACGACATAGTAAAGTCGCCGCTGCGCTTGACCTAGTCGGCCTAGCCAATCGCGCTGATCATCGCCCAACCGAACTATCAGGAGGCCAAGAGCAGCGCGTCGCCATTGCGCGAGCTATTGTAACCAATCCCGGGCTGCTTGTGGCAGACGAGCCCACAGGCGACTTGGACCGAAAATCAGCGACCCAAGTTCTGGATTTGCTGCGCGAATTCTCATCGGAGTACCGGAAAACGATTGTCATGGTCACACATGACGCTGTCGCAGCCAATGCCGCCCAACGCACTCTGCATCTGGAAAAGGGACAACTCGTCGAGCAGGTGCAAATAACTACGAGTGAACCAACTGAAGTCTAATAGTATGAAGTGGTTAGCTTTGCCAGGAATCTCTCTCAAGCAAATTACGCGCCATCGATTTCGTAGTGCGCTAACCGTTGCCGGGGTTGCCACAGGAATGTTCCTCTACACGGCAGTACAAACGATGCAACACTCTCTGGCCGCCGTAACGCAGTCCGGGGCCGATGACAACACGCTGATAGTCTATCGTGAAAACCGTTTTTGCCCGACCACATCCCGCTTACCCGAACACTATCTTTTAGACATTCAACGAATCGAAGGCGTCTCGGAAGTCATCCCCATACAGGTAGCCGTAAACAACTGCGGGGCCAGCCTAGATGTGATTACTTTTCGCGGCGTACCACCCGAAAGCTTGGCAGAGTATAACCCCGCTCTGACGGTTGCTGAAGGTTCTTTCGAACAATGGAGGGGCCGCACAGATGGCGCACTGGTCGGGGAAAACTTTGCACGTCGACGTGGTTTGTCTCCTGGAGACACCTTCGAGGCTGTCGGCGTCCGAGTGTATGTCGCGGGAATCGTGCATTCCCCCCTAACACAGGATAATAACGTCGCCTACGTCCATCTATCCTTCCTGCAACAATCCTCTAGAGTCGGCTTGGGTGTCGTCACACAGTTTAACGTCCGCGTGGACAACCCCGAACTCCTGCATAGTGTGGCTCGCCGAATCGATGAGTTGTTCGCCTCCGATGCAGCCCCAACCAACACACGCCCCGAAAAAGCTTTTTTTGCCCAGACTGCCCGAGACTTAATTGAGATGATTGCCTTTACCCGTTGGCTTGGGCTTGGAGCCGTATTGGCAGTGCTTGGACTGGTGGCAAATGCACTTTTACTCGCCGCGAGAGGTCGTATCAAAGAAGGTGCGATCTTGCAAACACTGGGCTTTCCACGGATCGCAGTCGGCCTGATCATGATATGGGAGGGAGCAATTCTTGGACTTCTCGGCGGAATGGCTGGGTGCCTCAGCGCTGTCTGTTTTTTTCGCTTCAAGAGTTTTACGCTGGGGAACGAAGGACTAACCCTCGCGCTGGTACCCAATTGGAATGTGACTGTGAGTGGTTTGGTTCTGGCGATCACGCTTGGCCTTATCGCTTCAGTATGGCCTGCCATCGTAGCTTCCACCAAGCCTGTTGTGAGTTCACTACGCCAAGGCTGATTCATTATGTTACCCATTTCCTACGCAATTCGTAATCTCCTCCGTGACCCGGGGCGTCTCCTCCAGAAAGTTGGAGGCGCGGGTATTGTCGTCTTTCTCGTATTTGCTGCCGGAGCATTCAACCAAGGTATGCATCGCATTTTGAGTGCCAGCGGATCTCCGCAAAATGTAATTTTACTCGGGGCAGGTTCCGAAGAAAGTGTCGAGCGTAGCGAGGTCCCGATACAAGCGGAAACATTGGCTGCTGCTGGCATCCAAGACATCACCACCCGTCTGGGTGTGTCGGCAGTCTCCGGTGAAGTTCATTACATGGCTGAAGTCATATTTCCAACGGGCCATAAGGCACAGGCACTTCTGCGCGGCGTTACACCCACTGCGTTTGAAGTACACCGTTCCGTCCGAATCCTCAAAGGCAAATATCCCAAACCCGGTGAAGTACTGGTGGGCAAATTGGCCCACCATAATCTGGGAGTCTCAGCTGAGATGTTGAGCCCCGGTCAAACGATCAAATTTGAAGGACAATCATTTACGGTCGCAGGCATTTTTACTGCTCCCGGCACCGTAATGGAGTCAGAGCTATGGTTTGATCGTAATGACCTCATGACCTTAACACAACGTGAGCAGCTATCCTGTGTAGTCGTCCGGCTGGAATCTCCAGAATCTTACGCCTCCGCCGACCTGTTCAGTAAACAACGCCTCGATTTGGAACTTTCGGCCATTCGCGAATCTGACTATTATGCAAAACTATCCGCTTTCTACGCCCCCATACGTACAATGACTTGGCTGACAGCTGCCTTGATAGCAGCCGGGGCTATTTTTGGAGGCTTGAATATGCAATACGCCGCTTTTGCTTCCCGCATTCGTGAGTTGGCTACTTTGCAAGCAATTGGCTATTCACGCCCAGCGATATATCTCTCCCTTGTCGAAGAAAGCCTACTCGCCACTTTACTGGGCACCTTACTGGCCGTGGCCATGGTGCTAATTTTCCTTGAAGGCCAAACCCTAAACTTCTCCATGGGCGTCTTTCGACTCACCCTTTCGGGCGAAATTGCCCTAGCTGGGCTGCTCACAGGTCTACTGCTAGGTATCATCGGCTCTATCACTCCCGCAATCCGCTGTCTCGGAACTTCTCTCCCTTCTGCTTTACGATCTTGAACCCAACTATCGAACTTATGATAACAAAAAATACATTATTCAACGTGACGACGTTTATTCTGGTCTCACTATTCTTAACGGCTTGTGGAAAGCAGGAGGAAAGCACGAATGCAGGTTTGCAAAATAACGGGGCCGAGGAAACCGCGACATTAATTCGATTGGCCACAGTTCCAAGCTCAGCGATTAGTGTTGGGCAAGCACGTAAGACTGCCCATCCCGGCCAAAAAATTGCTGTTAGTGGTCAAATAGGTGGTACGCGGAGCCCCATTGCCGAAGAGTACGCTTCCTTTGTCATCACCGATTCTGTCATTCTGTTCTGCAATGAAATCGGTGATGAAGGTTGCGAAACACCTTGGGATGCCTGTTGTGAAGATGCCGACAAATTGGCAGAACATCGAGCCAGCGTGCTTTTCCTGAACGACAATGGACAACCGCTGAATTTGAACATGAAACAACAGCCCGGCCTTTCAGAACTCGATTATGTCACCGTCACTGGCATTGTAGCTCCGGGATCGACGCCAGATAATTTAATTATCCACGCCAACGGACTTTATACAGAGCCAACTAAGCTGTAATCCAGTTCTGCACTTGAGCAACTCTGGTTCTGACGGTCATTGGTTTGGACCGTAATTGAAATTGGGGTGGAAGACGGGACTCGAACCCGCGACCCTCGGCACCACAAGCCGATGCTCTAACCAACTGAGCTACGTCCACCAATAAAGAGAGACAAAGGAACCTGTTAATTGAGGTATGTCAACTCTGGTTTATGGATTTTTTGAGTTTATTTCCAACCCAGTTCAAGCGTTCAACTCTAGGATCGGTTTTTGATTACCAATGGACTTACAGCGTTACCAAAAAACGCCTTCAAAACAGAATTGTCAGCTCCTCAAAGCTACAGGTATTTTTGGCGACTACTGTTTAGGATAGCCATCATAGCTCTCTGCTTCCGTGAGCATTTCGTCTAATTGTGCGCTACTGGCGTTTTTGAGATATTCTTTAAGCGGCAGTCGGTTATCACTCAAGTCCACCACTCTCCCAGTTCGCTCGCCGATCCAAGTTTCCAGCGAATCAAGATAAAGATAGCCTTCATCCAGTGATGGCTCAATCGCGGTCCCTTCGTTAAAGTCATTCCAAGTGACTACTTGGATAATCTCAGGGTTTCCTTCAAATGCCATATCGAATGTCTTTTTCAGAATTGAGTCGCCGTCACGAGGAGTAACCCGCGGGCCATGCCCCCACCCGTTTACGCCACTATCATCAAATCCAGGCGCAACCATGGTCATGAAGAACCCCAACCGATCAGCATCCACCAAATCACGTGAATACTCTGAAAAATCTTTAACGTAAGACTCATCAGGAGTCCACCAGACGTAGGCCCCCTCAATATCTGGGTGATACTCAGGATTCAAGTTTTGGCGGGCATAAGTGACTGGTTGGCGCAATGCGCCAAAGATCTCATTCCATTCATCTGGCAGTATATTCTGTTTACCCAACTCCCCTTCACCCCAGAAATTAAATTGATAAATAAACGGCTTTTTCCCGCGATGTAAATAAGCTGGGTGGTCTGCGTATTTTTCTAAGATGTAATTGAGATCATCCTTGGCTGAGTTAACGATATCGTTCCGATTTTTGGGATTTCGATATGGTGGCCAGTTAAGCTTTTCCTCATAGCAAATCGCGAGCTTGAGTCCCGCATTTTGGGCCTCTTCCAAGAGCATCGGAACGAGTTCGTCCGTATCGCTCCCCGGACCGTACCAAATAATAAATACGATATCAATGCCGGCAGCTTTCGCCGTTTGAAAATGATATCGGACGACCTCTTCATTATCAGAGCTATAGGCTCCAATGAGCGGGTATTGGACAGCTGCAATATCGCGTCTCCGCTCGGAATCACGTATTTCAGGATCACGCTTAACCTCGCTGCCTGACCATGCCCAATGAGACCACTTGGGATTCGACCGCTGACTACTATGCGGGTTATTAAACCAAGGCATGTAGTGCATTGCAATGAGCGGAGTTTCATTGCCAGGCTCCCAAATGCAAACCTGGTCTAATGAAGAACGCGAGGCGCTGTCTGGCATTGCGTAATCGTTGCCGTCAACAAGATCTTCTCTTCCACAACCTAACAGGCTCAGTGAAATTGAGCATACCAATAGGATGTGGGCGTTGATAGCCACATGATGAAACATTAAAACGTCGCGGGCAACAATTTGCCTACTATTATAAGCCGGATTGGATCGTTTTTAAGCGTGTAGCCGACGACGCCAGATTACGATGGCTCCCATCAGAAATCCACCAAAGAGTGCGTAGTGTGATGGCTCTGGAACTGCGGCAAATTCGCTAAATTCAAAGCCGCTGGCCGTCTCACCCTGCAAACGCACGCGCAATTGGTAGGTGGCCGCTGTCGGGAATCCTTCGGAAATTGCAAAATCAGCAATATTTGCCGAAGTGAAAGACGTGCTGTCGCTAAATCCGAAGAGTGTCCGTTCTGCTTGGAATACACCTCCGCCATCAAAGAATAAAATAAAGGCGCTCCATTGACCGTCTGTGATCGCCGCATTTGGGGTAATTTCCAAAACGCTCTGCGCATCACCGAAGTCCAAAGAAAAACGAGTCGTGCCATCGATCAACCAGTCCAAGCCTGCGTCGCCGACTGAATCGGTGCGGCTAAGGGTAAGGATATTACTACTGGTGGCAATGGACGCATTGCCAAAGACATTTAAATTGTTGGTGTTGGCAAAGTCGTCAGTAAACGGAGAGCCAAAGCTTACATGAGCGACTGCAAGTGCAGCAAGTAGGGTTATTTTCATAGTATTTATAGGGATATATTAGAGTTATTTGTTCGTTTTAAACATACACTAAAAAATTCGAAAATCTATCCTTTTTATTCAATTAGTGATCATAGGTGTCAAAATAGGATAAACTTTCTAAAGCGCTTGTAAAATCATGCTCCAACTCATCGCTGCAAACTTCGATAATCACCGACTTTTCCTCGCCTGGAAATAGATCGAATGCATTGTCTGAGGCTCTGAAATCATGGCCACTACTCAGCTTGAAAAACACCTGATAGGCAATCACGTCACAAGAAACAGTCACTTCGACGCGACGGCCATCGAGCTGCTTCATGTTTAACGTAAGCTCTGGTCGCTTGAACTCTAGACGACGTGGCGCACTGAAGAAAGTCGTATTCTCACTGGCTTCATAACCTAGCGCCGATAGCCGGGTGCGCAAAACCAGGTCATCTCGACCATAGCTCTTGATTTGCTCACTCGCATCGATTGTGTCAACCACACTGGGATGTCCGGGAGTGAGGGTGAGCGACTGCGTTCCACTAAGCAGAACTCTGTTTTGACTGACACTCCAGAGAGTCCATTCAAGTACTCCCTTGGTCTCTTTAGGACCATCAAACACCGCGTGGATTTCCATCTTGTCGATGGTACTGTTGCGGTAGTTATTACTGACGTAGACCGACTCTTCGCCAAGGCGTTTTACTGAAACCAACAGAGGCGCAAAGAAACGACGGGCAGCATAATGAAGCACCTTCCAGCGTCCCCCAAAATCTAAACTCGACCAGGAAGCCACCGGCCAACAATCATTCAGTTGCCAATAAAGTGCGCCCATCGTCCGCGGCATATTGCGGCGCATATGCTCAATCCCAAAACGCAGGCAGTAGGCCTGATTCAACTGAGAGAGATAAACCTGTGACGGATAATCCTTGGGGAATCGATATAACGTGGACAGGTAATGGAAAATCGTCTCGTTGCCGCCACCGTTCTTCTGGTGGTTATCCATCTCTGGACTGTAGAGGTTGGTGCTCTTCGTAAAAGTCGCGGCGGTTTCCGGCCACGGATACGACTGCATCCCAAACTCGGAGAAGAAGCGGTGCTCCAGCTTTTCGTATGCTTCAACGGGTTGGCGTGCATGCCAGACTCCCCAATAATGAGTGTCACCAGACTCTGGATTATCCGGAAAACCCATGGGATCTTGAGGGTTCCAACCAGAGGTCGGCCAGTAAGCTAGATTAGGCGCATGTTTCTCAACCACCTTGGGCAACAGATCATGGAACAGGGCCTCGTAATCCTCTGTTAATTGAGGATCATCGCGCATGCGTTCCCAGTGCATTTGCACGATTTCGTTATTCCCGCATAGCAGGACCAAATTGCTGAAATTCCTTAATCGGCGCACTTGTGCCGTTGCCTCATCTTCCACGGTCTCGAGAAAATTTTCGTCGCCCGGATAGGTCCAACAAGCGAACATGAAGTCCTGCCAAACCATTAACCCAAGCTTCAAGCACTGCTCGTAAAAGGCGTCGTCTTCATATATCCCGCCGCCCCATACGCGGATCATGTTCATGTTGGCGGCTTTGGCCGACTCCAGCGCATCCATTGCCAAATCCTTGCCCTCATTGACAAAGCTGTGGGCTGGAATCCAATTCGCACCCTTGGCAAAAACCGGAATCCCATTAACTACAAACTGAAAACTCTCGCCCCATTCGTCATCATGGCGGTCAAGCCTTGCATCGCAAAGTCCCAACAATTGATTGCGCTCTTCGATGACATCGCCACGGCTCAGTAGCTCGATTTTGAGCGTGTAAACTGGCTGATCTCCATGTCCGTTCGGAAACCAGATTTTCGGGTCATCAACTGAGAGTTCGAGAGGCTCACCGGCAGTCGCGGAGATCTCAACCACGGTTTCTCCCTCGTAAGCCAACTGTGCTCGCACGGAACAGTTTTCAATCGAGCCCGCCAGTTCGGGTTCAATCGTAACCACAACCTTATCATCCTTATGCATTTGCGAAACCCGATGCCCATCAAGGCGGCAGTCCTCCCAAGCTTCAATACGAATTGGACGCCATATGCCGCTCGTAGCGAATCGTGGGCCCCAATCCCAGCCAAATGAACATTGCTGCTTGCGGATGTACTGCCTGCCCCCAATGGGATCACATGCCACAGGTGTCAGGGCCCCACCTTCACAGGCTCGCAGATAGATCATTGGATTACGGAAGTGAATCAGTAATTCGTTCTGACCAGCCTTGAGGAGCGATTTTACGTCACATCGAATCGGGACAAACATATTCTGAGTTTCTGCAATGATAACACCGTTCAGAGAGACGGTCGCCAATGTATCAAGCCCCTCCGCAAACAGATCCACATGTTGTGATGCGAGTAACTCTTCGGAAATATGAAAATCTAGCGCATACTCCCAATCTTCTTCTTCAATCCACTGCAATCTTGCCTCATTGGTGCCCCAGAATGGATCAGGAATCAGTCCGTTTCGGTAAAGGTCGGTATGCACACAACCTGGAATCGCTGCGTCGAAGAACTGATCTTCTCCGACTTTTCGAAAACGCCACCCTGATTCCAATGGAATTTGGGCTGATCGCAGAGTCATTGGATTAAGCACAGACTGCATAGGGCATTGGGTAAAAGAGAATAGGGAAGTGTTTTGGTCGTTAGAAAACAGGCTACACTTAAAGCTCATTTTTTAAAGCCGCTGCTTACTTTACGTAAACTGGGACATTGCACTTTGGCGGAAAATGTCGTTTACTCAGATCAATGAGTAAAAAGCCCAGCATGCAGGACATCGCCAAGCTGCTCAACGTGTCAAAAATGACCGTCTCGCTGGCACTGCGCAACCATCCCAGTATTCCAGAGGCCACTCGCACACTCGTCGAAGATAAAGCCAATGAACTTGGCTATCAACGAAACCAGGAGCTTTCCAAGTATATGGCGGCGATGAGACGGGACCGCTCAGAGTCTAATAAACTGCCAATCGCCTATATCACCACCGGAGAAACTCCCGATACCTGGAAAAAATCTCACACGCAGGTCCTCTACCGCAAGGGCGCACACGAACAGGCCGATGCCTACGGTTATTATTTGGACGAATTCTGGATCGATGAGCCAGGCATGACTGCTCAGCGACTGAGTAAAATCCTCTGGAGTCGCGGCATACATGGTGTTCTCGTCCATCCATTTAACCGCAGAATCGACCCAGAATTGGCTGCTTGCAGCTTGAGCTTGGACTGGGACCAGTTTTCCACTGTCGTAATGAGCGACACCCTTTTACGCCCGGTGTTGAACCGCGTAATCCACGCTCACTATGAGTCTATGATGACGACCATGAATAGACTGGTCGAGCTCGGCTACCGCCGCATTGGTTATTGCATGTCCGAGCAGAATGACTTGGTAACCAACCGCCGTTGGCACGCCGCTTATCTTGTCTATTTACAGACTCACCAGGTCTCAGGCCTTGCCCCAATACCATCACTGGTTGAACCGGAGATCGATCAACATTTGCTCAAAAAGTGGTTAGACAAACACCGTATCGATGCATTTGTCAGTGCCTCTCCCAATATTCTTAATACCGTCCAACCACTTGGGCTGAAGCTCGGGCAAGATATTGCCTATGCCGATCTTGATCTCGACATGCAATCACCATCCCATGCGGGCATTAGCGGCATTGATCAGAATTCACTTCACTTTGGGCATGCCGCAGTCGATCTTGTGATTAACGGTATCCTAAAGAACGAACACGGCTTGCCACAAAATCCGATGACCATGCAAATCGAAGGCGCGTGGTGCGATCGAGGCACGACTCCGAGCAAAAAGTAGGTGCATTCCAGACGACACGAAGTGTGGGGTGATGACTTTACGTAAAGCCCTAGGACGTTTGTCTTTCTAAACTGTAAGTAGATTTTGGATTAGAAGCTGCGAGACGCCTTGCATCCGACAAATAGAGGATCACAAACAGCATTTAGAGCGTCCGGAGCCACTTAGTCATGGACTTTAGTAAAATCCCACCCGCCTGTAATTTCATTTACAGCAAAGAAGAAACTCCCCTGTTAGCCTGTGCTGACTCCCCCTACGAAACAAGCCTCGAGGCATTGGGAGGCGATGTGTTTCGCTACAGCATCAAGGGAGCCTCATGGCCGCAGAAAAGCCAAGCCACACTGGACACAGCTTCCTTTAACGACGCTCCATCCTCATCAGTAGCGACCGTAGACAAGGCGGGCGCGCTTCATTTTTCCTATAAAGGCGAAGTTTTACTAAATTCAATGCTGGGCCAAGCTTTTGGGGTCTTGGGGAAAAAATGGCTGCTTGGATTTCAGCACAACGAATCCATGCGTCTCTACGGCTTGGGAGAAAAGAATACTGGTCTTGAGAAAACCGGTCAGATCACAAAATTCTGGAACACGGACACCATGGCCGACTTTGGCCCGATACGTGTCCAGCACGAGTCGACCGACCCCTTCTACGTTACCATTCCCTACCTGTTAATTCAGCAACCAAATGGTTGCATTGGCATCCTGTTAAACAACCCGATGCCAACATTTATGAATTTGGCCGCCAAGGAGCACATCGCAAACTTAGCCGATGCCAAAGATAACGAACAGCCCAGCATCACAATGGGAGCCTATGGCGGCGCGCCAGAGTTCTATTTCATAATGGGCGATGATGTGCGCACGGTGACCCGCAAGCTGATGCGCCTTTCCGGCCCCCCCCCCCTCCCCCCCCTCTGGGCAATCGGCTATCAGCAGTCCCGCTGGGGATACCGCGATCTGAGTGACCTGGAAGAACTTGACCAGAAGTTCAATGAGTTAGGCATCCCCTGTGACGGCTTGTGGCTCGATATCGACTACATGGACGCCTACAAAGTATTCACGGTCAATGAGTCAATTGCCCGTGACTACCAAACGCGCATCAGTGCACTTCAAGCCAAAGGCCGCAAAATTGTCCCCATCATTGACCCGGGCGTTAAATATTTACCCGGCTATGATGTCTTCGATAGCGGACATCAGGCCAATGCATTTTGCCGAACGGAGGAGGGAAACACCTACTCCGGTTTTGTCTGGCCAGGGCGAACGGCATTCCCCGACTTCTCAATGTCACACGCCAGAAAATGGTGGTCAGATCAAGTAAAGGCATTCACCGACAAGTACCAGTTTGATGGATATTGGTTGGACATGAATGACCCTTCGACCGGATCTGCCGAGCTGGAAGATATGCGCTTCAATGACGGTCAAGACGACCATCAGACCTACCATAATCAGTATGCGCTCGGCATGCAGCAGGCAACGGCAGAGGGCCTCATGCGCTCACGCCCACAGCAACGCCCCTTTCTCATCAGCCGTAGCGGATACATCAGCAGTTCTCGACACTCGGCGATTTGGACCGGTGACAACTGGTCAAACTACTTCCATCTGCGAGAGGGCATAGCCGTCTCCTTAAACCTCTCCCTCTCAGGTATTCCGTTCAACGGACCTGATGTGCCCGGATTTGAAGGTGAAGCCAGCCCGGAACTTGCAGTTGACTGGCATAAAGCTGGGTTCCTCTTTCCATTCTTCCGTAATCACAGCGCCATGGCTTCCCCACGGCAGGAACCTTGGCAATTCGAGCAGCCGTATCGCGACATCATTGTGCATTACATTCGCCTGCGATACAAGTTACTCCCCTACCTCTATCAGTTGTTCATTCAGCAGACGGAAGTAGGCGACCCTCTGCTACGTCCTGTTTTTTACGAGTATCCCGATGAGATTAAGCGATTCCAGCGTGTGAGCGATCAGTTCATGGTTGGGCCATCCATCCTACAGGCACCCAAGGTTCACGAAACTGAGGCCAAACGCTGCGTGCAACTGCCCGATTGCGGCTGGTACGATGCAACACAAGGCAAATGGTACCAAGGTGAAGAGTCTATTACCATTACTCATGAGTTAGCCTCAACGCCATTGTTCTTCCGTGAAGGGAGCCTTGTGCCAATGAGTGTGGGGGAAGCAAAGAGTGCGAAGAAAGAGCTATACGACATAGAGATCCACGTATTTAAAAGAAAGCACGACACCTCACGCTCGACGTTTGAATATCGCTTTGATGATGGAGAAACTGTCAATGGCCCCGCTAGTTGTGTGTATTTGGCTGCCCACTGCGAAGACGATATTTTGGTGGTTGAAGTGACCCAATGCCAGCTGGATTACTTGCCACTGACGATTCGGTTAGTCTGTCATGATTCACTCGCTGAGGTCATCATTAAGCAGAACCAGAATGAGGAGCATTACCAACTCATCCCATCGACGGTAACATTTACCGGTAAGCCAATTAACTGCACGCAAACTGAGGCAATACTTCTGAGTTCACATCCCATGCCTCTTGTAGCATCCACCCGCTAACCCAAGTCGTGCCAACTTCAAGTTCGACGTGCGCATTTACAAAGCACACATCTATCAGATAACCTATTCGCCGAGTGAAAACTCAAGGAGCACAGGCTTATGATCTGACAGGAATCCTGGGAGCACTTCACAGCGTTGCATTTTGTAAGGTTCAGGCAGGAAAATAAAATCGATCACCTTGCTCGGCAAATGCGTGGGGAAGGTCTTTTGGTTCTTGGGGAATAGTTGGTATTCACGATGAGCAAGAATGTGCTGAAACAAGTGGTTTACAGCATCGGCTTTAGGCGCAGATCTGCTGTTAAAATCGCCACAGATGATCGGTGCGAGGGGTGCACCATCCTTACCACGATGGGAATGAGTAATTAGATAATCAATAATCTGCTCAACCTGCTCCAACCGACGTTTACGCGAACGGAAATCCAGGTGCGCATTAAGCAACGGCAACGTATGGCCTTTGTAGTCGATCTCGGCATAAAGGAAGCCCTTCTCTCCTAGAGTCGCCTCTCCAAAGGCCTGATTATGCCAATGCTCTAACGGATGGCGCGAGAGAATCGCATTGCCGTAGGCCAGTGGGCGCTTGCCCTCCCGGCGATTCGTCACTCCGAGCTCGGCATGTTCAAAGCCAGCTGCAGTCTGGATTTCATGCAGCAGATTGATGTTCCAGTTCCAGTGCGAGTCCTCGTCCACCTCTTGCAAAGCGACAACATCTGCATCCACCTTGGCCATTAGCTCGCCGATGGCGTGCAGGTTCTTGCGGATGCGCTGCGGAGAGCTGAACTTCTGGTAAAGCGACAGCCCGCGGCCGTGCGCAATGTTAAAGGTTATGAGCTTTAAGGTGTCAGCCACGGTGGATAGATATGAAGAAAGCGCCGCTCAACGCAAACTGTTGCTGCCTTCGGCAGAATAATGAGCGCCACGAAAACCGCCCCCGCCGAGTAACGTGGCGCGTTTCATCATGCTTTTATCACTTGGTCAGACACTCTGGAATCTGCTCCAACTCAGTGACGATAACGTCTGGCTTTACATCCTTACAGTCAGGGTCGTCTTCACGAAGACGCAGTGAGCGCTTATCACCGGCAAAGAGCGCCGTTTTGAAGCCGAGTTTCTGAGCAGGCCAAATGTCATTGCGCATATCGTTACCGATGATGAGTGTTTCTTCTGGCTTGATGCCGTCCAAGGCCTGAAGACGATCCATAGCGACTTGGTAGAGCTCGATGCCGGGCTTGGCGAAGTGATGGTCGTAGGAGTAAACGCAAAGCACTTCTTCAACGCCGAGATCATGCGGACCGTCTTCAAAAAAGGCGTCAAAGAGCAACGGAGTGAAGGCTTGGGCATTGGATATCAGACCAAGGCTCTTACCCTTATCCAAGCAACTTTCGAAAACATCAAGTACGCCAGGCATCGGATAGACTGGATTGACCCGCACCTCAAACAACGTAGCGAGCTGCATCAGGTTGTTCCGGGTCGTGCGGCCGCGGAGAAGTTCATAGGCTTCGAGCTGCCCGATTAAGTCTTCCCACACGCCAATGATGTCCACCTCTGGGAACGGCGTGCCTTGGTCTCGGCGGATGTCCTGCTCGGCTTTAATCGTGTCCATAAAGAGCTCATTGATGGGAGTCTTCTGGTCTTGCAACAGGAAGCCGACTTCCTCCATGGACTTACGGATGAGCACTTCTCTCTCCTTGCTCTTCTCGTTGGCGACGAGGGAAATGTCCCCCACCCCGCTCTGGAATAACGTACCATATATGTCGAACAACACAGCGCGGATGTTCTTCAACGGCTTGATTTTGGGTTTCACGCCGGTGGGCACAGGCGCCATCTCGGGGGAATTGTGACGGATTATGTCTACGGGTTTCAGCTTGTAAGCCATGGGGGAGACTAAAGCGCCCCCTCGCTCGCTCGGCAACGGGAAATTGCGCTAAAATTAACCTACCTGAAGAAATCGGCCAAGCCTAGCTCTCGGCCAATTTCTTCATGGAAGCCTTCATTTCCTTGGCGGCGAGGGCATAGCCGCCAGCGGCTCCATCCACAAAGTGTAAATGCTCGCGCTCGTAATTATCAATAACGCAGGTCATAATGGCAGCATTGGAAACGTGGTGACCAAACACCAGCTCCTCCGGAGCAAATTGTTCTCTCACCGCATCCAGTAACTTGATTCGCTGCTCTGCCGTTCCAGACAGCACAAAGCGCAGGCAGTCATCTATTTTGCGATAATCAGCATGGGCAATGAGGTCCTCTTTATAATGGCTCCAGTCTGCCCCGGCAAATTTCAATCCGTGCTTCATGATGAATCGACCCACCGCAATTTGTAGTCGGAGATATTTGCCATAGCTCCAACGCTTAATCGAGTTTTGACCAAAGGTCCGCACATAATGCTCCACTTTAACCAACGCAGATTTACGGGCCAATTTTAGCCCCCCCATATGCAAAGGGTGCGCCTCCTCATCATCGCCATAGATGTCCTCCACCAAAACGATCAGACGACGTAGGATTGATGCGCGACGTTGCTCGCTGCCAAGTGCGCGGAAAATATAGGCAACAGTCTCTCCATGACGGCTCGGTATATTTTCCCAACGGCATTCCAAGCCAGTAAAATCTGCCTGACTCGCTCCCAACTCATTAATTCTATAGGGGTTGTCCGGTCGTGGGTCTTTGACCATCCGATCCGCTTCTTCTAACCCACCGCCGAGAAACATCGTCTGCGTAACCCAATCCGAGAGTTTTAGTCGAGCGACACGCACTTCGCGCCCCTGTGCGATGATGTCAGCGTGGGGCACCATACCGATCCGCAACTCCAAATTGAAATCCTTTTGGGCCATGCGACGACTGGCGCGAAGTACGTTCTCCACCTCCCCTCGACGCTCTGGCGGCAGGCAAAATGTCGCTCCATCACCGCCAAACACAAAGGGGATTTCCTCAGGTTTATGCAAATTACGCACTGCCGCGATCGCTGCCACCCCAACGCCATTGACTTCCTTGTAACGACCTTGGGCTAGATTTTCCGTCGAGCCCTTTACATCGGTCAGTGCAATGATCCAATCCTTCGGCAAGCGACGATAAACACCTGGGTCCACCGCATCACGCATCGAATGGATCAGCGGCAGACGCTCAACAAAGGTCATAGGAGATACAGAAGACACGATCGATTAAGGAACCTTGCAGTGATCGGAAACGCGAGCCGATTTTTAGCCAGTCGTTCCACGAGAGATTAAGGCCAACTCAAGGAATGGCTGAATACGTAAAGCGCTTGAAGTCGCCAGCTCCAAAGAAAGATAGACAACAAAACAGCCGCCCCATTGGGGCGGCTGTCGATAAAATCTATGCGAGCTGAATCGGCCTAGTAACGGTAATGATCAGGCTTGTAAGGGCCTTCGACCGGAACGCCGATATAGTCAGCTTGTTCCTGAGTCAGCTTGGTCAGCTTGCAACCAATCTTCTGCAAGTGCAAGCGGGCGACTTCTTCGTCGAGTCTCTTCGGCAAGATGTAAACACCTGGCTTGTAGGTTTCGACGTTTTTCCAGAGTTCAACTTGGGCGAGCACCTGATTCGTGAAGCTGTTAGACATCACGAAGGACGGGTGACCCGTTGCGCAACCGAGGTTGACCAGACGGCCCTTGGCCAGCAGGTAAATGCTGTTGCCGCCGGGGAAGCTGAACTTATCCACTGCGCCAACGTTATCGGGCTTGATCTCTTCGTGCTCGACGCCAGGCATGTCGCTGAGCTTGTCGACTTCGATTTCGTTGTCGAAATGGCCAATGTTGCAGACGATAGCCTGGTCCTTCATCTTGGACATTTGATCGGCGCTAATGATGCCGTAGTTACCCGTGGTGGTGACGTAGATATCGCCCCAGCCGAGAGTGTCGTCAACGGTCAGAACGCGGAAGCCTTCCATCGCAGCTTGCAGTGCGCAAATCGGGTCAACTTCAGTAACGACCACCTGAGCGCCCTGAGCGCGCATGGCTTGGGCGCAGCCCTTGCCAACGTCACCATAACCACAAATGACCGCAACTTTGCCAGAGATCATCACATCAGTTGCACGCTTGATGCCGTCCACGAGGGACTCACGGCAGCCATAAAGGTTGTCGAACTTGCTCTTGGTAACGGAGTCGTTGACGTTGATCGCCGGCACGAGGAGCTTGCCCTTCTTGTGCATTTCGTAGAGACGGTGAACACCAGTGGTCGTTTCTTCCGAAACGCCCTTCCAGTCTTCCATAACACCGTGCCAGTGGTTTGGCTTAGCGGCGTGAATTTTCTTCAGCAGGCTCTTGATCACTGCTTCTTCCATGCTACCGGAAGCCGTTTCAATCCACTTGTCACCATTCTCAAGCTCGAAGCCCTTGTGAATAAGAAGCGTTGCGTCACCACCGTCGTCGACGATAAGCTGTGGGCCGGAGCCGTCAGGCCAAGTCAACGCTTGCTCAGTGCACCACCAGTATTCTTCGAGCGTTTCACCCTTCCAAGCAAAGACCGGCACGCCGAGATTTTTGGCGACATAAGCCGCCGCATGATCTTGCGTCGAATAGATGTTGCAGGAGCACCAGCGCACGTCCGCGCCGAGTTCCTTAAGCGTTTCAACTAGGACCGCAGTCTGAATCGTCATGTGCAATGAGCCCATGATACGAACGCCCTTCAGTGGCTGTTCACCAGCGTACTTCTCGCGAGTTGCCATCAGACCGGGCATCTCGTATTGCGCGATCTCAACTTCCTTACGGCCAAAGTCGGCCAAGGTGATGTCTTTGACTTTATAGTCAGCGGTGGTTTCGGTAATTGTGCTCATAATTGGTATGTTATTGGCCCACGAAGGAGCGCTAAGTTTTTCTTCGTATTCGCTAACCGATTGCCTTCTTGAGTTCCTCGGCCTTGGCAGTGCATTCCCAAGGAAGACCTGCCTTCGCAAAATGGCCATAGTGAGTGGTTTCGCGGTAGATCGGACGGAGCAGATCAAGCTGCTTCACGATGTCCGCTGGCTTGAAGCTGAAAACTTCCTTGACGGCCTTAACGATGGCGGCTTCATCAACTTTTTCTGTGCCGAATGCGTCAATGTGAATGCTGGTTGGGTGTGGATAGCCAATTGCGTAGGCGACCTGTAGCTCGACTTTGTCAGCGAGGCCAGCAGCTACGATATTCTTGGCAACCCAGCGGCACATATATGCAGCTGAACGGTCGACCTTCGAGGGGTCCTTGCCGGAGAAAGCACCGCCGCCGTGGCGACCATAACCACCGTAAGTATCGACAATGATCTTACGCCCCGTGAGGCCAGCGTCCCCTTGTGGTCCGCCAATAACGAAGCGGCCTGTAGGGTTGATCAGGAACTGCGTATCGCCGTCCAACATGTCCGCGGGCAGTTCCTTCTTAATGACGTTCTCGATCAAGAATTCCTTGATCTCAGGTAGCTCGACCGCAGCGGCGTGCTGCGTGGAAATAACGACATTGTTAATCTTAACTGGCTTGCCGTTTTCGTAAGAAACCGCGACTTGGCTTTTACAGTCCGGACGGAGCCATGCTGCAGGGCTGTTCGGGGCCTTGCGGATTTCCGCCATTTTGCGGAGCAGACGGTGGGCATACATGACCGCTGCAGGCATCAGCTCAGGCGTCTCAGTGCAGGCAATGCCAAACATGATACCTTGGTCGCCAGCGCCTTGCTCGGCGGTGTCCTTACCAGAGGCGGCAGCGGCGTCCACGCCTTGGGCGATGTCCTGCGACTGCTTCGTCAGATAGTTGTTAATGAAGACTTCGTCCGCATGAAAGACGTCATCATTGTTAATGTAGCCAATGTCACGAATCGCTTCGCGAATGACCGAATTATAGTCGAACTTGGCACCCGTGGTGATTTCACCAGCCACATTGACGACGTTGCTCTTAACGAGCGTTTCGCACGCCACGCGGCTTTTTGGGTCCTGCGCCAAGCAGGCGTCAAGGATGCTGTCCGAAATATAGTCAGCAACTTTATCAGGGTGACCTTCACCCACTGACTCCGAGGAAAAGTGGTAAGACTTGCTCATAAGAATTCAGCAAAGTGCCACAGCGCGTCAAAAAATCAAGCCATTAAATCAATATATCTGGATTTGTTGATAAGAACTTCTCTGGCTATATGAAATTGCCATTTCATCACGGCTGATTTCGCTTCTACAAATGTAAAAAGATCAATGCTGGCGACTTTGCTCTGGGAGGCTCCTCTCTGGCCGCAAACAGAGTTCGATAGATTATTTTATGTAAGCGCCTTCCCAACCCAGACAATCGTCCTCGAATCTGACTGAGGAAGTATTGTCAGTGGCGAATCTTCAGTAAATGAAGTACCGCCGGAGAGTTGACGAATACTGGTTATTGCCCCCCCCTGACGATTTCCAAAATCGTTCGAGGAAGTCCTTGCCTTTCCGTTTGTAATTTTGCTGGAAGGCTGTTCTAGTGGCGCATTTGAATTTGTCCAATATGCAGCCCTATTGCCATTCACGTTTCAAAGCAGTTCGTCGCGTCACGCGCGAAGTGATGGTTGGTCCCGTCGGTGTCGGCGGCAACAACCCGATCCGCACCCAATCCATGACTACCAGCCTGACGCCCGACGTCGAGGCCACCGTCAAGCAATGCATTCGCCTCGCCGAAGCTGGTTGTGAAATCGTCCGGATCACTGCGCCCAATAAAGCCGCTGCCGAGGCCCTTGGCCCAATCCGCAAGCAGTTCTCAGCCGCGGGTTTTGCCAACGTCCCGCTGGTCGCCGACATTCACTTCCTGCCCAGCGCTGCAATGGTCGCCGTGGAGCACGTGGAGAAGATCCGCGTCAACCCGGGCAACTACGCCGACAAGAAGAAATTTGCCGTTCTCGAATACACGGACAAAGCCTACGAGGAAGAGATGGAGCGCCTCCACGAATCCTTTACGCCGCTCGTCCTGCGCGCTAAGGAACTTGGTCGCGCCCTACGTATTGGCACCAATCATGGCAGCCTCTCAGACCGCATCATGAACCGCTATGGCGACACGCCGATGGGCATGGTCGAGTCCGCACTGGAGTTCATCCGCATCGCCGAAAGCCACAATTTCCACAACATCATCCTGTCGATGAAGGCCAGCAACCCGAAGGTCATGATTCAGGCCTACCGGATGGTCGTCGATAAAATGAATGACGAGGGCATGAACTACCCGCTCCACCTCGGCGTGACCGAGGCAGGCGAAGGCGAAGACGCCCGCATCAAGAGTGCAGTCGGCATTGGTGCCCTGCTCTATGATGGCCTTGGCGACACTATCCGTGTCTCGCTGACCGAAGACCCATGGTTTGAAGTGCCCGTCTGCCAAGAACTTGTTAAACGCGCGCATGCCCACTGGGAACAGTCCGCTACTCTGCCCGACACCAAACGCCACGAAGACCACGCCAGCTTTTACGAATACAAGCGCCGCGAAATCATTGATCTCTCGTTCGGCGAAGACGCCCCCTTGGGTCCGCTCCAGCCACCACGTGTCATCACAACCGCAGGACGACCGCTCAGCGAGCATGCGCAGATCATTAAGGATGTACTTAACGTCAATCGCAAGTTCAAGGACGCCAAGGTCGAAGGCCTGTTGATCCGCGTCGAAAACGACGACGACCTGCCGCACTTGGCACAATTGCAAAAAGTCCTCTCGCCCACGATTGAGGCCATCGTGGTGGAGTGCAGTCAAAACGTTTCCCCGCAAGCATTGGAGGACTTCAACTGGAGCGATCAGCTCCGTTGGATGTTTGTCTGCAATTTCAAGGAAGACTGCCTCAAGCACGCTCACGAATGGGCCGTAAAGCACAACTTCCTCCTCGCACTGGACACAAGCGCACATCAAGTGCTTGAGTGGAAAGACACCATCCAGGAACTCGGTGACGAACACTTCGTTTTCACCCGCACTGGCGTGCCAGAAGACACCCACCCGACTGGTGCCTATCGCGCCTTGGGAGACGCGCTCAAAGAAATCGGCTCCAAGTCCCCTCTCTGGATTCGCGTCACCCCGGCAATGCAAGTGCTGGAAGAAACAGGATTCGGCAACCAGCTCATCGAAGCGTCCATGGTCGCGGGCAGCTTATTTGTTGACGGCCTCGGCGACTTGATTTCCATCGAAAACGTTGACCAATTTGACCAGCGCACCGCCCTCGCCTACAACCTCCTCCAAGGTGCCCGCATGCGTGCTACGAAGACGGAGTTTGTCGCCTGCCCAAGCTGCGGCCGTACATTGTTCGACCTTCAGGAGGTCACCCAGCGCATCAAGAGTCGCACGGGCCACCTGAAGGGCGTCACGATCGCCGTCATGGGCTGCATCGTCAACGGCCCCGGCGAGATGGCCGACGCCGACTTCGGCTACGTCGGCGGCGCGCCAAACAAGATCAATCTCTACGTCGGCAAGGAGTGCGTGAAGTTCAACATCCCTGAAGCCGAATCCCTCGACCGCCTCGTCGACCTCATTTCCGAGCACGGCAAATGGGTCGAGCCGGAGGTCATCGCCGAGACAGCAGAAGTATAGCGATAGCTACTGGAGGAGACCCATGAATGCTTGCCCGGTTTGTAATCGTAATCTCCAATATGCGAAATCTTTGTTTACGCATAATAGCAAAGATTATTGTAGCCAAGATTGCCTAAGTAAAATCACTGGCGAAGCTTCACTCAGTAGTCAGTCAGCAGGATTTCGCGAAGACTCCGCAAAAACGAAGTATCTTTTACACATGCTATGCGGCATCGCTATTTCCCTGGCAGGCGTTGCGTGGCTGATATTTACAATACTAAACCCAGCCAACCAGGGAAATTGGCGACTATTTATTCCAATAGTCGGCGGAGTTATCTATTTTGGCAAATCGCTGGAAAAATACCGGCGATATTGATGGGGCATGAGTGAAGGAAAAATTCCTTCACTCAACTTACCGCTCCCACTCGAGGCCTTTTTTCTTCATCTCATAGACGAGGCCCAACGTCAGGACGCCAAGGAAGAAAAAGATCGGCCAAACGCTCAAAATACCGACAGACAAGAGTTCGCGGTAAATCAGCACCCACGGAATCATGAACACCATCTCGATGTCGAAGAGGATGAAGAGCATCGCCACGACATAGAACTTCACGCTGAACTTCGGGTGTGGCTTGCTTTCTTCGAGCATGCCGCACTCGTAAGCAGAGTCCGAGGCGTAGTTGCCGCGGGCGCGCTGTCCAAAGATATGGCTCGCAATCAAGATCGCCGCAGCAATCACGGCGGCCAGCAGTAGCTGAATCATTACGGGCAGGTAATCTACCAATTCCATACGTGAAAGCAAAGCGACTGACGCGGGCAACGCAAGCGGCTTTTACGCCGATTTCAGTTGTGACGAACTCTCTCAGATGTTTTCTTTCCATACATGTCTGATACTGGCGGAATCCTGATCTCCTTTGAAGGCTCGGAAGGCAGCGGCAAAAGCACCCAAATCGCCCGACTTGCAAAACATCTCGAACTAGCCGGACGCGAGGTCCTGCGCACACGTGAACCCGGAGGCACAGCCTTGGGTGAACAAATCCGCCACCTGCTCAAACACGCCGATGCTGGTTTTGGCATGTGTCCAGAAGCCGAGTTACTACTTTTTGCCGCTAGTCGCGCCCAGCTCGTCCGCGAGGTCATCCTTCCAGCCTTGGATGCTGGCAAAGTGATCCTCTGCGACCGTTTCCTGGACTCGACCACCGTCTATCAGGGCGTTGCCCGTCAGCTCTCTGAAGACCCGGTTCAGGCGATCAATGGCTTCGCTGTGGGCAGTGCAATGCCGCACCTCACGATCGTTGTCGACGTGCCAGCAGAGGTTGGTATGGAGCGCATCCAGAAGCGTGCTAGCGATTTGCCGGATCGCATGGAGCAGGAAAATATCGAATTCTATCAGCGAGTCCGCCAAGGCTATCTGCTTCTGGCCGATCAAATGCCTGAGCGTTTTTTCGTGGTTGATGGAACACTCGATATCGACTCTGTCGGTGAATTAATTTGGGCCGAGATCAACGAACACTTCTTTGCCTGATCCGCTCCGTATGGACGCACACTTAGTCTAGATACCGGGCAGAATTTTGCCCATCTGAGAAGCCGAAGACAGCGCAATGATCACAAAATAAAGGATCACTAGGAAACCGCCTTCCAGCCGCGTCACTTTACGCTCAGTATAAAAGGCAAACCACAACAGCAGCGTCAGCAGCACCATCGATGGAAATTCAATGACGAACAAACGGCGTTCGACTTGCAGCGGGTAAAAGGTCGAAACCGAGCCGCCAATGAGCAGCATATTGAAAATATTACTGCCCACAATGTTACCGGCAATAATGTCGCTCTGCTTACGCAAAGCCGCCGCAACCGACGCCGCCAGCTCCGGCAAGCTAGTGCCAAGCGCGACAAGCGTCAGGCCAATGAGCACCTGACTAACCCCCATTCGCGTTGCGATCTGCACCGAACTGCCCACGAGAAATTCTGCCCCCAAGGCCAGAAATACTGCGCCAATCAAGACAAAGCTCAGACATTTTGCAACGGACGTGATCGGGTCCTTCAGTTCCTCGGTCAGTTCCTCATTCTCAGTCGGGCCGGAACGTTTCGCCTGAAAAACCATAAAAAAGAGATAGCCCGCAGTTCCAGCCAGCAAGAGTAAGCCTTCCAAGCGCCCAATTTCCCCAGCAGCGAGGAATCCGCCCATGCTCATCAGCGTAAACATCACCGTGACAATGACCAGCAGCGGCACCTCTTGCTTGATCAAACGGTTCTGAATCGTAATGGGGTAAATCAACGCAGCAATCCCAAGGATGAGGCCTGCATTGCCCAAATTACTGCCGACAATATTGCCAATTGCCAGCCCGCTATTGCCACCTTTTGCCGCAATGAACGCCGTGATCATTTCGGGCATCGACGTCGAAATCGATACGATCGTCAGACCAACCACAACCGGATTTATCTTGAGTAATAGCGCCAGACTAGCGGCACCGCGCGCCAACCAATCACCTCCCAAACATAGTAGTACAAGACCAACTATCAGGAAGAAGGAAAGTAACAGTATGGAGAATGACTCGTAGGCAATCACTAGATAGATGACTAATAAACTAGAAGCGGAGAATCAAGGGGGCGTCAGAATCAATTGCAAGCGGAATGCGTAGCAAGTTAATTGGCATTACAAAAAGGAATGACATACATACGGCTTTATCCACAGGAAGTAAAATGATTTCCGTCAGGCTAACTTTGCTAAAGCTTGATTACAAGTGGGTTGCCGTCACCACCGTCCATCCCTGGAAGCAATTCTACAAGTGCAGCAGCCAGGGAATTCCACGCCTCCCAATTCGTGCTCGGCAATGCAGAAATACGGATCGTTCGGCGCGCTTCTTCGGCAGTTACACCCATCGCAGCCAATACGTGTGAGGGGCCGTCCTTGCCAGTGGCGCAAGCAGAACCCGTGGAGACCAGAAAACCGCGCTGATCAAGCCTCCGCACCCAACGTGTGTTTTCGCCAACTGGTAGGCACAAACTACTCGTGTTGGACAAGCGTGCCTCTCCAGCACCCCAGATTTTCAAGTCAGAGATCGCCTTGCTCAATAAAGCCTCAAATCGGTCTCGGGCATCGCCGTTGTCTGCCTGTACCCCGACACGTTGTGCCTCACTCGCCTGTAAGGCGGCGACCATGGACGCGATTGATGGGTAATTTTCCGTTCCAGCCCGGTGATCATTCTCCTGCGCCCCACCCCGTTGACCGCAAAAACCAGAAAGTCCCGAAGAAACCAACAGAAACCCCGTCCCTTTGGGCCCGCCGAACTTATGTCCACAGGCGGTGACAAAATCAGCACTGGCCAACCCTTCAAGTGCTTCCTTGCCCACCCACTGAGTCGCGTCAATGTGGAGCGTCGCCCGATACTGACGACAAACCTCAATTGCCTCCTGCCAAGGCTGGATCACGCCCGTTTCATTATTCGCCGCCATCAGGGAGACCAGCCCCCCCCCCCTTTTTTCAAGCAGCTCGACCAGCGATTTCATTGAAACACACCCCGATTTTTCTACCGGCAAAATCACCAATTGCCCCCCCACACAGTTAGCCCGTGCGTTTTCTAAAACACTGGGATGCTCGATTGCCGATACGATAACCCGGCTTTCAGGAGAAATCCGCCGCCAATAAGCAAGCACGTCGCGGTTCCCCTCTGTCGCGCCAGAATTAAACACCACGGACTCTGCTGTCGCGCCAAACAAAGCCGCAAGTTCCGCTCGGGCATTCTCCAGAAGCACATGCACACGTGCCGACGCACGCGACGGGCTGGACGGGTTGTGCCAATGCTGGTCTGTCGCCTCCAGCCATGCCGCCCGCGCTTCTGGGCAAAGTGGCGTGGTGGCGTTGGCGTCGAAGTAATGGCTCACCTACTCCGGGATTTTAAGGTTTTGCCCGACCTGGAGCGCATTGGGGTTGGGCAGCAGATCACGATTGGCCTGAAAGATGTCCTGCCAACGGCCCGATTCGCCATAGACCTTTGTGCTAATGCGCGTTAAGGTATCCCCTGTCACGACCGTGTATTGCCGGGTAGTCCCATTAGCGGGTGAGCGCTGTGTGCTGTTAGTAGCCGTATTGGTCGGTGTTCGCTGAGTCGTTGTTGAGCCAGACCGTTGCGAAGGGCTGTAGGCAACGCGGCTTGCGGCATCCTGCCCAGACCCAGCCTGCGATGCGACACTCTGCCGCAAGGTCGCTAGCTGCCGCTTAAGGTCTTGATTTTCCTCTCGGACAGCCTCCAGCATTTCCAGTAAATCCAGTCGATCCATTGCTGAATCGTAAGGTTGGCCAGGAAGCTGTCGGGCAAAGTCTTTGCGAGCGCTCTCAATCATCTGCTTAGCCTTCTCTGCCTCGGGTGTCGCTGGCTCAAGCTCGATGTAACGCCGTAGATGGTAGATTGAGGCCACAGGATCGCCGATGTGCTGTTGATAGAGAATACCTGCCTCCAAATGCGATTCTGGTGCGTCTGGGCGTTTCTCGATCACTTTCAGGAATGCAGACAGCGCTTCTCCCTGACGACCTTCGCGAAGTAGGCGCTGCCCACGTTGGAAGTGCTTTTCATCGGTTTCGTTCACCACGCCGCCGCTCTGGGAATCGCACCCCGTCCAAAAGATACAGATAGCCAAAAATGTAAGAATCAACCCGCAACGACTCATAGGGAGTTTCTGCCAGATGCACCCGCCTACAGGCAAGCAGGGAATGCATTCTTCCAAAGTCTCCTGCGTTCAAGATAGACTCTAGCCCTCTGCTGATTCCAGCTTCTGAATCGCGCTGGCCTCGCCAATGACATACAAGACGTCGGACGCGTGGATAATCTCCTCAGACGCCGGACTAGTGATACGCCGCTCTCCGCGCTGGATGCCCAGCACCGTCACGCCGTGCTTTTGGCGCAGATCAGCACTCGCCAGCGTTTCATCTACCAACTTGGACTCGCGGGAAATATAGAGCTTTTCAATCCGCAAGCTGGGCGCTGCATGGCTAATGATTGGCGAGCTGCCTGCAGCGGTTAACAAACGCCGGGCCTCCTGGGTTTGCCGGTTACTGCCGAAAACATACCAGTGATCGCCAGGGAAGATAATTTCGTCAGGATCGATGTCGTAGAGTACTTGTCCGGCGCGAGCGAGCGCAACAGCACTAGCGCCCGTAGTCGGGCGCAACGCAGTTCCGCGGAGCGTTGTACCGCAGCACATCGCCCCCGGCGGCACCGTAATTTCCTCCACCGCAACAGGCCAAGGATAGCGTTTTTCAATTTCCTCCAAAGTGCTCTCGCGGCGGCTTGATTCCTCATCAACCACGCGCTGATTAAAGCTCTCCATAAAGAGATACTCCAGTTGGCTGTTGAACCGAATAATCCGTTTCCAGAAAAAGAGTGCGCTCGCCACAATCAGCAAAAGAAAGCCTGCTAGCGCAGTGCCCGATGGCAAATACTGCGCGGCAGCTGATAGGTAAAAACCACCCATTAGAAGGGAGACCGCCAACACGATAATCCCATTAAAAATATTGCGCACGCGTCCACGGATGAAGGACCGCGTCGCGCCCGTCGACAACAGCGAGTCGAGCACCATCATCACAGTCGCATTCAAATTACGAATCATCGCCGTGATAAAAGGCAGGCTGAGGGCACCCGCCGCCAGCCACACCGCCAACCCAAGGCCCATCGCCAAAGATGGGTCCGACACTCGAGCTTTCACTTGGCCATTGCCTACATATGCAATCAGCACGAAGGCATTGAGCAGCAAGAAATTTAGCAGGATCTGCAGCAGAGGCCTTTTGATCAGCTTCAGCAATATCGCACGTTCCGCACGTGTGCCGATATGGTCCAGTAAATTGCGGTAGAATTCGCCGACGGTTGATAAACCACTGGGCATACGGCGGGCCAACCAAGCATGCAGTGGGTCAGCCTTCTTTGCCAAAATAATACTTCCGCCTGTGCTCAAGACGGATACGCCAACCGCGATCGACATCAGCGAATCATCCGTCACACCTAGCTGTTGACCAAGTGCCGCAATAATAAACGAGAATTCACCGATCTGCGATTTCACCGTGGCAGCGCGCAAGGCCGTATCCGTCCGTTGGCCAGTCAAAAAGAACCCCAACCAGACGGAGATGACCTTCAGCGGCTGCATCGCGAGCGTCAGTAGGATGATGACCAAGCCGTTGTCATATAAGGTCTCGGGGTCTATCAGCATGCCAGCAGACACAAAGAACACCGCGCAAAAAATGTTTCGCAGAGGCTCAGTTGTGTGCTCAATGTCTTCAGTCAGCTTTGACTGCGAAAGAATGGATCCCGCCAAAAATGCCCCCAATGCAACTGAAAGGCCCCAGAGCTCTGCGAGGTAGCATAGGCCAAGCATCAGTGCGACGACACAAATAGTCACCAGCTCTTTATTACCATGGCTCTCCAACGCATTGAGCAGTCGCGGCGCAAACAGCTTGCCCACGAAGTAAAAGAACACAACGAACAGGCAGATCAAAAAAGTCACGCCTCCAACCGCCGTCCAGTTCAAGTTGCCCGTCACCGCGACCCCGGAAAGGATGACCAACAGCGCAATTGCCAAAATGTCTTCCAGAATCAGCACTCCAACGGCAAGCTGAGCATGTGGCTTCTGAAAACGCCCGAGATCTTTGAGGATCGCCACCGTTACCATTGATGAACTAATCGCCAAAATCGAGCCCAAGAACAGCCCCTGAACGACTCCCCAGCCCAATAATGGTGCTGCCTGAGACCCAATAAAGAGCATCAGCACTGTTTGGAAAATGATCGCAAGGAGCGCTGGCCCCAGCACGGCACGCAGTCGCCTCAAATCGAATTCCAGCCCCAAAGAAAACATCAAAAAGACGACCCCAAGCTCACTCAGAGCCTGAATGGTCTTCAAATCGTGCACCGGAGACTGTGTCCACAAGTTCGGCCCAACAAGGAAACCGCTCAGCAGATACCCCAGAAACACAGGCAGCTTCAGGCGTTTGAAGAGCAAGGTCACCCCGGCGGCGCACATCAGCACAATCGCCAAGTCGTTAATTAACACAGGTGCGTGGCTCTCCAAACTCACTCGCAATAAAGTGCGCTTCCGCGGGAAAACGCGCAACTGTGAAACTGCAAAACGTCATCAAATGACGAATACAGTCACACTATAAATAAAATGCCGCTCTCCCTACCCCTAGGGAGAGCGGCTTCTCGTATATTCCCCAATAATCTCTAGAATGAACTAGAGAAAGTAATGTGATCAATCGTTACAGTTAGGCGATAACACCCATGAGGCAAGTTGGAAAACATCCATTTTTTAAACTATTTTAACAAATGCATGCTCATGTAATTCTTATACAATTTCCGCTAACGGATATACCAAAGGGCTTGAATTAAAACCGCCGTTTGTATCGCCATTAAATCACTGCCCCAAATATGAAACAGCAATAATGGCAAAATTGCGCCCGTAGTACCGAATAGGAAAACACAACTGACGAGCCAATCATTGGCCGTCCATGAACCAAATCATAGATCGGCAGAGTCGATCCAATCGAGCATCGCCTGTTTTGGCTTAGCTCCAATCAACATGTCGACTTTTTCACCGTTGCGAAGCGCAACAAAGGTCGGAGCACCGCGGATGCCGAACTTTGCGGCTAGATCAGGCTCAGCAGAGGCATCCACCTTGACGATCTTCACTTGGTCTGCGCGTTCCGCCGCAATTTCGTCCAACACTGGCTCCATCGCCTTGCACGGCATGCACCATGGTGAGAAGAAGTCGATAACGACCAGCTGCGACGCCTGTTCGACTTCGGTTGCATAGGTATCTTTGGTTACGATGGTCAGTGCACTCATATTAGAATTCTTAAAAAAATGGTTATCCTTCGCCTATTGAGTAATCAAACCCGCAAAAGCGACTAAGTTATCACTGATTGAGCAATTCCTTGGCCAGTGCAAGTTGAATTGGCAATTTAGGGCCGCAACGAGTCCTTAGAATTCTAGCTAATCAGTCCAAATCAAAGCTTTGTCGCCGCGCTTACGACAGACTTTTCAAAATAGTTTAGATCCATCCCTTGATTGACCACAATGCTCTGCGCATTAATGCCGCTGCTTGCTGGGCTGAGGAGAAATACCGCCGCGTTGGCGACCTCCTGAGTCGTGATTGCCTTTCCGCGCAAAGTCAGCTTCTCGGCAAAAAGATAATTTTCTAAGTAACCTGGAATACCAGCGCTCGCGCTTGTCTTCAGCGGGCCTGCGTTGACGGTATTAAAACGCACCTGCGTGTCGGCGCTAAAGGACTTCGCTAGAAAGCGGGATGAACTCTCCAAGGCAGCCTTTATCGGCGACATATAACCGTAGTTTTCCGCGAGCACTTGGCTGGAAATACCGATGGCTACTACCGAGGCGTCAGGCTTGAGCAGCGGCTTAAAAGCGCGAGAAATCTCCACCAGCGAAAAGCTAGAGATTGCCGTGGCCTGGAGGAAGTCTGCACGCTCGGTTTCATGAAAAGGTCGTATGCCCGCACTGTAATTGGCGTAAGCAATGGCATGCACAATTCCGTCAAATGCCCCCCCCCCTTTCAGCGATTCTGCCAGTGCGGTAATTTCGTCTTCACGCTCGACGTCACAAATATGCATTGGCCGGTCCCCCATCAGCTTGGCGAGCGAGCCGCGCCGCGCTTCAGAGCGAACACTGTAGACAACTTCAGCGCCCTCGCGCTCAAGCGTTTGGCCAATGGCCCAAGCAACGCTTTTTCGGTTGGCGACGCCAAAAATCAAGTAGCGCCGGTTAGCAAAATCAAGGAATGACATAGGAGAGAATTTAATCAGGCAGCTCGACGTTTTTCTTTCTCATGGTGAGCCGATTGTAGCCTTCCATGCGTTGATAATCGAGCTCATCCATCATCTGCTTGAGAAAGAAAATGCCCAAGCCTCCGATCTCGCGGTCTTCTATAGATGTCTCCAAGTCCGGATCTTTGGAATCGGTGAGAGGATTGAACGCCTTCCCGTTATCCACCATGGTCGCGACAATCATTTCGCCGTCACGATGTATCTCTAGGTAAATATCGTGCTCGGTAACATCCTCAAACCCATAGGATATGATGTTTGTCAGAATCTCATCCAGACACAGGTTGAAGGCATGGATGATGGCGGGATTGACATCATTTTCGTCCCCAAAAGTCTCGAGGTTCTGAGCGAGTGTCTCAAGTTCCGAAAGTTCGTTGCGATAGGAAAAGCGCATTAGGGTAAAATATCGACCTACGATGTTGATAGTTAACGCTTATTTAAAGATCACCTCGACCAAGGAGTAATCGTCCTCAAAGGCATCCCGGCCTTGTTGTTCTCGTACCCAGTCAACCATCGCGTCGACCTTGGTTGCGCCACTCGGTGCCACAGCCTCAAGTTGAACTGCAAATTCGTCATCGGTCATCATGCCGCGACCATCCGGGTAATCTACTTCGTAAACGCCGTCACTAAAGACATACAGCTTGTCGCCAGACTGGATAGTCACGCTGTCATTGCTGAAAATCGTGCCCGGCATGCCACCAACAATCATGCCTGGTGTTGCCAAGCGTTGAAGTGGTGCACCGTCGCGGATAAGCACCGAGGCCGGGTGTCCACCTGAACTGTAAACCAGCTCCCGAGTGGTCTTATTATAGACCCCATACCACATCGTGAAGTACATGTCGTTGTGCTTCTCCATATCGAAGGCTTCATTGAGCCCACTCAAAACTGCACCAGGATCATGAAAATCCACCCCGCGCAACGACTGCGAACGCATCACATTAATCGCCGACACCGAATGCAGAGCAGCACCCACGCCATGGCCACACACATCCAGCAGGTAGATTGCAAAATGCTCATCATCCAGCCAATGATAGCCAAAAGTGTCACCAGCCAGATCTGTTGAGGCAATGAAGACCCAATCTGTCTTAACGATGTCGTCCTCGTGCTTTTCGGGGAACAAAGATTGCACGTAACGGGCGGCTTCATCCAGCTCAGCTTGTAATGCGGCCTGAGCGGCGTTTCGCTCTAATAGACGAATGTAGCCGGTCGAGTGATAACGGATGCGGGCGATTACCTCAAGCTTGTCTGGCAGCTTGACCATGTAGTCGTTGGCACCCAATTCAAAGGCCTTCTTCTTCGTCTCTGGATCTTCCTTGGAAGAGAGCACAATGATCGGCACGTCCTTAAGCTGTGGCTTGGCGCGGTAAAACTTGACCAATGTCAGGCCATCAACATCGGGCATTACGAGATCTTGGAGGATGACTGTCGGCTGGATGCTCACTGCAGCCTCGATTGCCTTCATCGGCTCAGTAATCGAGTGAAATTCGATGCCAGGCTCGTCGGCCAACATACGGCGCACAGCCTCACAAACCATGCCCTGGTCATCGACCATCAACACTTTAATTTTAAAATCCTGTTTCGCGGCTTCGAGGGCTTCACTCATAGTAAATAGTAGCGCCAACATAGCGAGCGGCGACGCCAGCACAAGCGTTCAGTCAGAAAATGAGCATATAAAAAGCTGAATTACTCCTCCGCCAATGAGCAAAAATACACTGCCAGTAGTCAGAAGGCCTCAATGGCATAGATAGTGCTCCTAACCCCCATATTTCGTAAAACTGACCACTCAATTGACTACATTTAGGGCAAATCCTTCGGTTTTAACGCTTTCTTGACCAAAAACAATTTGACGAATCGCCGTTTTCATATGATTGTATGCCTCAACGGCGTCTCGCCTGAGAGACTAACGCAAAATAACTAAGATCATGCCAGCAACACTCGACACACCTAAAGCCCGTCAGGCTCCCAAGGCCAAGACGTCCCCGAAGCTCGCCGACCTCATTGACCGCATTGACGACCTTGGTGAATGGCCAATCACCAAATGTGATGAAGCCAACGTGCCGCTGAATATCGTGATCAGTGAGCCAGATGAGTTCAATGCCCGTTGGACCCTCCTCGCAGACAATTTTAAACCACGTAGTGCCACGATTGACATCGAGACCTACGAGGTGGAAGCCGATAATAAAGAAGACCTGCTCGCGCTCGTTAACGAGATCATTCTCCCGCTTTACCGCGCCGCAGTCCATCAGCTCGAAAACAAGGGCACCTGCTTCTTCTGGAGCAAAGGCTAAACGAATTTCAGGTGTGTGTGTTATTTTGGGCGGCGTGCTTCGTAATGGGGCACGCCGTTTTTTTGCGTTTAATCGAGCTTCGACATTTCTTCTCGCAGCCACTCCTGAAATTGATGCTTGGGCAACGCGCCCGCCATTTGCGCGACTAGTTTTCCTTGATAGAACAACATGAGTGTTGGAATCGAGCGAATCTGAAAACGCGCCGCCGTCTGCTGATTGGCCTCCGTATCCAGCTTGAGAAAGATTGCCTCGGTGGACATCTCTGCGGCCACTTCACTAAAGGTCGGCGCGAAGTTGAGACACGGGCCGCACCACGGTGCCCAGCAATCCACCACCACTGGCAAGCTACTTTTCTCAAGGATACGGCTAATACTTTGGTCAGTGGCGTTAATCGGCTGACCAGTCACCAGCGGGTTCCGGCATTTGCCGCAAACGGGGTTATCGCTCAACTTTTCCGAAGGTACACGATTAATAGCGCTGCAACTTGGGCAGACGATTTGCAATGAAGATGTGTTTTCTGACATAAATTTGAGTTTTCCAGCTTGGTTCATCGAGTCTCGGAAGCCAATCCGATAATGGCGCTCCAACCTTCCTGTGATTACAGCTTACTTCAGCCCGTCCAGCGCATCCCAAGGGTTGGATTCCTTCCAGGCGAGACGGACGGCTTTTTGTTTTTGAGTAATCGTTTGCCGGCTACGCCCTTCACAACGCTTTATCCAATCCGCCAGTTCTTCTGGCCGAATCGCAAACCCGCCAGAGGCCCGAATCGATTCAGCAATCAGATTATCCCGACTTACGACTGTGCAAGTTCCGGGTATTTTCGCATTCTTCACAATTTGCTCGATCAGACCATCGGCTGAAAGGTCAGACGGCGAGTAAAGCACCGCGAAAGTGCGAATCTCACCCGGGTATTGGACATCAACCATCGCCCCACGCCCATCGAAGACAGTCGTCACTCGATAGTTGTCGATGTCATGAATCACGCGTACCGCCTCCACCAATTGGTCACAGGTTCCCGCCGGGTCTCGTTTAAAGCGGACGGCAAAATCAGGCCATTGGTGGATGACATTATACCCGTCAATCAAGAGATGGTTTTGCCCCGCCATTTGCCCTACGTTTCCTATTCGGAAGGAAAAGGCAACTCTCACGTAAAAACCATTGCGCGCGACGACACCGCCTTGCAAACTCCCCCGCCAATGGAAACCCAACGACGTATTGGCCCGGACGAAATCGACACTGCCATCCAAAGCATCGTCGATCAAATCGTCGTTCTTGAGCCTGAGCCGTCCAAACTGATCGTGGTCGGCGTTGCCAATGGCGGCGTACCCTTCGGTCAGATACTCGCAAAACGTCTCTCTGAAAGGTATGGATCCGAGATTCCACTCGGTCAGGTTAACATCACTTTCCACCGTGACGATCTTGGGCAAAACTCTGTTTTACCTGAAAAATTTCGTACTTCCCTCCCCGTAGAGCCTGATGGCCACATCGTCATTCTCGCGGATGACGTCATCTTCTCAGGCCGATCGGTGCGAGCAGCCTTAGCGGAATTGTTTGACTTGGGTCGCCCAGACTCTGTTCGCTTGGCAATACTCTTCGACCGTGGTTCCCGCCGATTACCAATTCAGCCCGACGTCATCGGATTCCAGGAAAACGTTGATGCGTCACAGCGCGTCAAGGTGCTACTGGACCCCACGAATGCGTCTCGGAACGAAATATCTCTTTCATCCAAATGAGCACTGAGCCAGAATGGAACCGCAAAGACCTCGTCGGCATTGAGGACCTCAGCCGAGAGGAATTGGAAATGATTTACGCCAAGGCCGAGGAGTTAAAACCGACGCTGAAGCGCTCTCAAAAGAAGCAACCGATCCTCCGCGGTTATACCGTTGTGAATCTCTTTATGGAACCCAGCACGCGCACGCGGTTGGCCTTCGAGATAGCCGCGACCCGCCTCAGCGCTGATGTCATCACGGTTTCAGGCAATGCGAGTAGTCTGGTGAAAGGCGAAAGCTTGCGAGACACCGCGATGAATATCCAGGCGCTCAATGCGGACATCATCATCATGCGGCACTCGGCCGCAGGCTCAGCCCGCTATCTATCCCGGTGCATCGACATTCCTGTAATCAATGCTGGCGACGGCGCTCATGAGCACCCAACGCAGGCCTTGCTCGACACGTTCACTTTGCGCGAAAAACTTGGCAAAGACCTGCGCGGCGTCAAAGTCACAATTTTAGGAGATATTCTCTTTAGCCGCGTCGCACGGTCAAACATTTGGGCACTGCGTAAGCTCGGTGCCGAGGTCACTCTGGCTGGCCCATCAACGCTAGTCCCAAAGCAATTTGAGCACTTCGGGGTAACAGTCATTCATGACCTCCGCGAAGCCCTTCGCGATGCCGACGCGGTCATGCTGCTGCGCATTCAGCACGAACGCCAATCCTCCACCCACTTTCCGTCACTGGGGGAATACACGAGCATGTTCGGGCTCAATGAAAAGCGCGCAAACTGGCTCAAGCCGGGCGCGATCATCATGCACCCAGGCCCCATTAACCGTGGCGTCGAGCTGGATTCGGTATTAGCGGATTCCAAGCGCTCCGTCATCCTTGAACAGGTCACCAACGGCATTGCCGTGCGTATGGCTGTACTTTACCTTTGCGCGCATTACGCCGCGAAACATCGACTGGCATGAGTGTTGTCTGGATAAAAAACGGTCGCGTAATCGACCCTGCCAATCAGCGGGACGAGATAGGCGATGTCTATGCAGTCGACGGTAAAATCGTCGAATCCCTAAGCAGTCAGCAAAAACAACAGGCAGAGACTTTTGACGCTCAAGGCCTAACCGTCAGCCCAGGCTTTATTGACCTGCATTGCCACTTGCGGGAGCCTGGCGACCGCCACAAGGAAACCATTGCCTCGGGCAGTCGGGCAGCAGCCAAGGGCGGGTTTACCACCGTGCTCTGCATGTCCAACACCAAGCCGCCAGCGGACAGCGTCGGCGCGATCCGGCAAATTGTCGACCTGATCGATCGAGATTCCATCATCAACGTCCTGCCAACCGGCTGTCTAACCATGAACCGCGAGGGCAAAGCCTTGGCACCGATTGGCTCACTCAAGCAAGCCGGTGCTGTTGCGATAAGCGATGGCGGGCATTGCGTGCAGAACAACGAAATCATGCGGCGCGGCGTCGAATATGCATCCATGTTTGATTTAGTCGTCTTGGATCATTGCGAAGACGCCAACCAAACGGATGGCTGCGTAATGAACGAAGGCCTCTGGGCCCTGAGACTCGGCCTCCGCGGGATGCCAAGCGCCGCTGAGGACATCATGGTTTCGCGCAATGTTATCTTGTCATCTCATTATGGTGCACGGATTCACCTGCAACACATCAGCTCAGCCTATGCGGTGGACGTGATTCGCCGGGCCAAGCAACGCGGGGTTAAGATAACCGCCGAAGCCACACCGCACCACATTTCGCTGACCGAAGCCTCGCTCAAAGACTACAATACCAGCTTCAAAGTCGTGCCGCCACTGCGCACAGAAGCTGACCGCCAGGCACTAATCGAAGGCCTGATGGATGGAACAATCGATTGCATCGCCACAGCCCACGCCCCGCACACTGAAATCGAGAAGGACAAGGAATTTGATTACGCGCCATTTGGCATGAATGGCTTGGAAACCGCACTCTCGGTCTGCCTCGACACCCTCGTCCGCTCCAAACTCGTTGACCTATCCACCCTGATCGGCTACCTGACGCATCGTGCCGCCGCCGTGCTTAACCTCGACTGCGGAACACTTAGCCCAGGCACCTCGGCAGACGTCACGATCTTCGACCCAGAGGAAAGTTGGCAGGTAACGCCAGATACGCTGGCCAGCCTATCACATAATTCTCCATGGCTCAACCTAACCTTGCGAGGTAAGGTCAAGGCGACCTATTATGCAGGCAAGCGGGTTTATCCCTTCGCTGACTAGCGGACGACGAACACACGCTTCTACGCATGGCGCTCGTCATTTACTTCTGGATTATTCTAATCGCTGGTTTTGTCTTGTTGGTGCAAGATTCGCGCGAAGAATCCCGTACGCCAGCCCGTAATCCCCTGCCCGCCTGGAATGCAGATATTCTCGAATTCCTGCTGTTCGTATCAATGCTGCTGTTCCTCTATGCAGGACTCGGCGGGCTCGTGGCAATCGCCACCGAAGATTGGCGAGCCAATCCGATCTTGAAACCGTGGCGCACGCCCATGGTCGCCCTAGGTTCACAAGCGGGTATGCTGCTGACGGTGCTATTTCTCTTTCACCCGAGCTTCAAGAGACTGATATCGTTCGACGCGCCCGAGAAAATCTTTTCGTTTAGCCCTCTCAGGCTGGGCTTCGGCGAATACTTCAAGCACGGATTGTTCGCTGCGCTCGCTGCGTTGCCACTCATCATGGCGATAGGCAAAGGTTGGGAATCGCTACTCATGTGGCTCGAGGATCTCGGTTTTCATGTCGCTTTGAATCGTCAGGATTTACTCGACCTGTTCGCCAATGAATCCGGAGTCGCAGTTTCGATTACGATGATCGTCCTAGCCGTTGTCGTGGCCCCCATAACGGAGGAAATCGTTTTCCGCGGCGCGCTTTACCGCTACCTAAAGGGACGTTTCTCGCCACGAAGCGCCATGGTCTTCAGCTCGTTATGCTTCGCCCTCATTCATTGGAACTTACTGGCCGCAATGCCACTGTTCCTGCTTGGCATGTTGCTCTGTAGAGCGTATGAAAAAAGCCAGAACATACTCGTCCCGATCTGTTTTCACGCTCTCTTTAACGCGAACACAATCGCCACGCTCATTCTGGCTTCCCAAGTAGACGCCATACCTTAACCACCAGTGACTCCATTTACCGACCAGAAAGCCGACCAAATCGCCACACTCGGCGAAAATGGACTGATTGAAAAAATCACACGATGGATGGAGCCAATCTCCCCCCCCCCTCCTTTCGGTATTGGCGATGATTGTGCTGTAATGGATTCCGGGGACGTTGGCACCCTGCTGGTCACCGTAGACGCCCTGATCTGGAATGAGCACTTTGACGACACCTTCACCCCGCAAGAAGCAGGCGCAAAACTCATCAAACGAAACCTGAGCGACATTGCTGCGATGGGCGGTGCTCCGGCTGGTGCCGTCATTGCGTTGACCTTGTCTGATGACGTTAGTGTCAGCTGGCTAGAAGGCTTTTATGCAGGCATTCGTGAAACGGCGCAAAAGTGGGGGTTCCTCATTGTCGGAGGAGATGTTACCCGTGGCGGTGCGAGCAATTTTTTCGGCTCCCACCTCACCTTGATGGGCAGTGCCGCGCGCGCAATTCGCCGTAACGGCGGTCAACAAGCTGGTGACTACATTTTGGTCACTGGTGACCTTGGCGGCAGTCGTCACGGTAAAGAAAAGACCTTTTCGCCACGTATAACTGAAGGCCAATGGCTCGCCGAGCAAAGCGTCGTCAAGGCAATGATTGATGTAACTGACGGTCTAGCCAAGGACCTCCCCGCGCTCTTACCAAAAGGAACCTGCGCCCGGCTGAACATCGATCGATTGCCCATTAGTCAGGATGCCTGTAAGAAATCTGAATCCTCCGGTAAAACACCACTCACGCATGCCTTGGGCGATGGAGAAGATTACGAGCTGCTCATCATCCTCGACCAGAACACCGACCCTGAGCTCTTGCTTGAAGAATGGACGCGCTTCCACAAATCCTCGCTCACTCTCATTGGACGTATCGCCGAATCAGACGAAAGCACGGAACGTCGCTTGATCGACCACGCCACCGATCAGATAATCACCGACGAAGCGTTTCAGCATTTTCGCTAGCCTGTATTTTGATCTAGCCCCGCCTGCGGACCATCGCTAACCCATATGCCATGAATATTGGTGCGATTTTTGACTGGGACGGCGTCGTGATTGACTCCTCGGCCGCGCATGAGCGTAGCTGGGAACTACTCGCGGAGGAAAAAGGCCTCTTTTTGCCCGAGGATCATTTTAAAAAAGGCTTTGGGCGCAAAAATCAGTTCATCATCCCGAATCTACTTGATTGGGCACACCAACCGGAGGAAATCGAGGCCCTCAGCTATCGCAAAGAAGAACTCTACCGCGAAATTATCAAGGAAAAGGGCATTGAGGCACTGCCCGGTGTTCGTGAGCTACTTCAATTCTTCAAGGAAAAGAAAATTCCCTGCGTCGTGGGCACATCGACTCCACGCATCAATGCTGAAACCATCATGGACGTAATTGGCGTCCGGGAGTACTTCGTCGACATCACCTCGGCGGAAGATGTCAATCACGGCAAACCTGATCCCGAAGTATTCCTGATAGCGGCGCGTAAGATTAATCGCGAACCCGCACGTTGCCTCGTATTTGAAGACGCACACTACGGAATCGAAGCGGGGCTGCGTGGCGGCATGAAGGTCGTCGCCGTCGCCACAACCCACCCAATCAGTGACTTACATGAGGCTCACATGCGTGTCAATCGGCTCAGTGACTTGAATTATGACGCAATGCTCGCACTCGTAGAGTGATTTTTACCGGGAACAAAATACGCCCCTGAGCCTCTTATACGAACATTCAACCAATAAATCTAGGCCGGGAATTCAATTGACCTCCCCGCCGCAATATCAAATATCGCCCGCTTATGATTAAAAAGCACCTACGTCCCCTCGCGGCTGCCGCATTGCTTTCCTTGCCCCTGTCCGTCATGGCGCAGGACACTAGCAGCGCTGCCGACTTGAAAATCATTGAAAACTTTGGGTGGTTCGTCACCGAAAGCACCCAAAAACTAGAACTGACTCAAGCAGAGAAAGACGCCTTCCTCAAAGGTGTTAAAACTGCCTTGAGCGGCACCGGCGGCCCTGAAGACAAGACTGCCGCTGCCACTGAAGTCCAACAGTATCTCCAAGGACGCTTTAATAAAATGCAAACAGCAGCATCCTCAGACTTCTTTGCTGAACTAGCAAAGAACCCAAAAATCAAGCAAAGCCCCAGTGGTCTCTACTACGAGATCATCGAAGAAGGTGATGCAGAACGTGCAAGCGCCGACGACTCCGTGAAGGTGCATTACAAAGGCAGCCTGATCGATGGTACCGAATTCGATAGCTCCTACAACCGCGGTCAGCCAGCCACGTTCCCTGTGAGCGGTGTTGTTAAAGGCTTTGGCGAAGGCGTACAGCTCGTTGGCCCTGGTGGCAAAGTAAAGCTCTACATCCCAGGTAATCTCGGATACGGCCCAAATCCACCACGTGGCAGCCAAATTCCACCAAACGGTACGCTGGTCTTTGAAGTCGAGATGATCGACATCAATCCTGAGTCCTAAAACGGCAATCAGTTAACTTTTAAAGCGGCTCCCAATGGGGGCCGCTTTTTTGTTAGCTAACTCTACGACTCGTTTAGCAATCTGCCCTTACTCGTCGAAGAAGATCGAGATCGCAGTAACGTTGTCCGGCCCACCACGCTGATTGGCAGTGTCGATGATGTACTGAACTAATTCCTTCGGTGATTCCGCAGCGAGTATCTTCTCATGCACCTCATCCATTTCCATGGTTTTAGTGACACCATCTGAAAATAGAACTGCGCGCTCACCCGGCTCTATCACGTCTTCGTAGGCGTCCACCTTGATCGTGGCCAACTGGCCGATGCAACGTGTGAGTGTGTGGGAAAAATACTCCGGAATATAGGCATGCTCTCCTGGACGTAGACGATCCAACATATCCTGAGCCATAGTGTGGTCACGCGTGACCTGACGCCAGGAATCAGGGCCAAAAACGACCAAACCAGTGTCTCCCACGTGTCCAATATGAAAGCGATCCTGCCGGAACTGTGCCACAGTAAGCGTCGTGCCAATACCCATATCAGCACTAATCGTGCGTCCCTTTTCAAAAACGCGCGTATTTACGCGCTCAAACATACGGGCAAAGTCCACCGGTGTGCCTGGAGCTAAATCAGCCAGATACTCGGCAATAACCTCTGTAGCTAAACCTGAAGCAACGGATCCTTCCGGCAATCCACCAAGGCCATCGGCCACAGCAAATAATTGAAATGCATCAGATACAAAATAACTGTCTTCATTTTCGCTGCGCATCAGACCTTGATCGGTCTGGCCAAAGGCGCGAATAGAAAAGCTGGATACGGAACTAGACATAACGTTTACACTCGCTGCGCTGTACGCACATCGTGTTTAGAATCAATCTTCTAGACCATTAACGGCAGAAAGTAAAGACGCTGAAACCTTGGAATGAAATAAATGAGTGATATTTAATAAATGCTACTCAGCCACCAAAGTCTGCGAACGATCTGCTCTACAGAATTTTGTGTATTGGCGTTTAGGCAAAGCAGCTAGAAAGTAACGACCATATTCCTTATGAAGGATTCGGCTATCCAATACGATTAATCGCCCCCGATCCGAATGCTTACGGAGCAAACGCCCTACTCCCTGCCGAAAACGGGTAACTGCGTCCGGTAGGGTCAATTCCGCAAAGGGGCTCCCCCCCTGCTGCCGAATCCACTCCGAACGCGCCTCCAGCACAGGATGCGTTGGCACGTCGAAAGGCAACCGGGTGATGATCACCTGCGATAAGGCTTCTCCTGGCGCATCAAAGCCCGTCCAGAAGCTTTCCGTGCCAAAAAGCACCCCATTACCCGCCTCCATGAACTGAGACTTAATTTCGGCCCGAGACAAACCCTGCCCCTGCATCAGCAACGGGCGGCCAGCTTTTGCGAAAACAGGCCCCAACTGCTCACCAACGGCCCGCAAATCGGCATAACTCGTAAACAGCACTAAGGTACCGCCGGTGATCGTTTTCACGCTGTGAGCAATGGTCTCAGCCATGAATTTACGATCCAATTGCCCCTCCCCCTTCCGGGGCTGAGGGGCATCTTCCGCAATGAAAATCTGAAGATTGTTTTCGAAATCAAAGGGAGACGTCTCCAACGAAAAATCTTCCCCATCAGCACCCGAACGACGGGCGAAAGGTGACATATCCCCCCCCGTAGCCAACGTTGCGCTGGTCATAAGCACGGAAGTCCCACGGCGAAAGAGCGTGGTCCGTAGCGCTTCGGCAACATCCAAGGGGGCCGAACGCACCTGGACAATTGATTTCTTCCGCCCAGCCAATTCCAGCCAATAAACGTGCTTATCGCCATGCTTGAGGTCCAGAGCATGCTGAAGACCAGTCAGCATCTCTTGGAGGCGACGACGATGATCGCCAAGCTCGTCCTTGAGATTCCCGTCTTCGACATTCGTACGAAGAACACCCAAACGATCAGCCACTCGGCCCAAGGGACGGTGTAGCACTGGCTCAGCCCAATCCGCTTCATGTAGACGAACGATGTCCTGACGACGCAGTAACCGCGAACGCAAGTCATTGAAAAAGCCTTCGCTCGCAGCCAACGCCTCCGTCACGGCGCGATGATCCTGCATATTGCCAACCTTGGCTAGCAGCCCCTTACCCTTCTTCCGAGTGGGGTTATAGAGCAACTTCAGCGCACGATCCACACTGTAGCTGCTAACTCCCAGACCATAATGATCAGTAGCGATATTCGGCACGGTGTGCGCTTCATCGAGCACGACATAGTCCTCTGGGTAAAGCACACCAGCGCCATCACCGGGTGCCAACCCCGCAGCAATCAAGCTGAACAGCAGACTATGGTTCAACACCACAAGTTGCGACTCGCGCCGGGCTTGTTGCGCACGTCGGTAGAAGCAAGTCTCCGGCGAGCAATTTTTCTTGTTACATGCCGACGAATCCGCATTCACCCAGTCCCAAACTTCGGGGTCTGGCGCGGGGGACAACTCATCGCGCAGGCCCGCCTTCGTTAGAGTCGACCAATCGGCAATTCGTAAAAGATCCTCCTCCTGAGTCCCGCCGAAAAGATCGCTCTTGGTGGCAATTGCCCGGCTCAGTCGATGTCCACAGAGATAATTACCCCGACCGACCAGCAACGTGGCCTTGAAATTACGAAAATCCGCCAGTTCGGGAATCTGTTGAAAGAGCGTCCGCACCAAAGGAATGTCGCTGCTAAGCAGCTGTTGCTGGAGCGCAATGGTGTGAGTGGACACGAGAAAAGGTCGTTTTGAGACAACGGCGCGTAAGATGCCAGGCACAAGGTAGGCCAAGGATTTCCCCACTCCGGTTCCCGCCTCAAACAAGAGCGAGCGGTCACTGACAAAATTTCGGATAACCGCCTGCGCCATCGCCTCCTGCTGTGGGCGGTGCTCCAACCCAAGTTGAGTCGCCAACCAGCCATCCGGCGCAAACACGCGATCACACGCCGCCACCAAGGCCGATGCATATTCAGCAGCGGCCGGAGCGTCAGCGTTTTCCCGAAAGGAGATCATTACAGGGCATTCTCAACCAACGTATGACCGCCGCCAAGGAAAAGGCGTCGAAATTCTCCACCAGTCGCAATTGAGTAAGGATTCAGCTTCAATTCTGTTGCGAGCTATTGAGCTGTTCCTTGAGTGCTTCAATCAAGCGAGCGGTACGGGCGCGAGCGCCAGCCTCCTTCATGTGGTAAGGCGTGTCGTAGAAGTTCTCCTCGGGCTGCACGGCGTCAACTGGTTCATTGAGGATTGGAAATTCCAACTCCTCGTGCATGAGCTCGGCAAAAGCATTCATTTTCTCGCCGTGAATGGCGTAAGATTCCTCACTCACGTCTGGGAACAGAAAGAAAACCTGCGCCCCGCGCTCCTGCCATTCCTCGGCAAAACGATTCAAGTCCCCGATCACGTCGCGGGCGTAATCGAAGTCGCCGAACTCCATGTCCTTGATCGTCAGCGAACGGCCTTCTGGCGTTTCCAAGCCGTAGTGGGCGTAAATATCGCCGTATTCATTGTAGCTGTTGCGGGCGTAGGGATGCTCGTAATCGCGGTCTAGCGGGTTGAAGGCGATTTTACGCGCATGGCGCATTGAGTCTTTGAACAGGATAAAGGCGTTGTCCGTGAAAAATTTCCCGTCCCGCCAATCAAGGCTGAGAAAGACACTCGGCTCTTGTGAACTCAGCAGAAACAGGAACTCATTCACCAGATTTCGGGTAAACATTTCGTAGACGAAACAAATCACGACGACGTCGCCTGCGTGCACCTCATCATCAACGACGCCAATCAGCACGCGGTGGCCAAAGCCTGCGGCGAGACCTGCATTGATCGGGTGACGATCGGGAAAAGCCTTCTCAATTTCCGGAGAAACAATCCCAAATGGAGACCCTGAATCACCCACCACAATGATTCGCTCGCCCGGCGTTTCCTTTAGGTTTCGCTTTTTATCGATGATCGCCGCCATCGGATCCTTCTCAAAGTGGACATTGAAAAAGAGCCCCAGCAACACGGTCATGATCAACAACTGGATCGCCGCGAAGCACACGAAGGTGGCAATAAAGCGCTTCATCGAGCAGAAGATGGCATAATCCAGTTAACGAAAACTACGGCGCTTAGAACTGGAAATAAATGAATGGACTGTCGGGACGCGGCAGGAAGTAAAAACAGCTCCACAGCATAACCGTGTATATCGCCCAACGCAGCGGCCGATAGATTTTATCCAGCGTGAGCGGATTTTCGTGCGCCCGCTGTACCCATTCAAAAATCACCAGCCCACCAATGAACAACAGTGCCTTCAATGCGCTCCAGGAATCCGGATGCAGAGCTGGGTTATCCGCCGAAAAGACGGTAAACATGCGCTTCAGGATATCCAACGACGCAGAAAGTGTTGGCGAGGCGAAGAACACCCAAGCAACCTGCATCCCCACATACATCAGTATCATATTAAGCAAAACTCGCGGCTTCGGGAAAAGCCCCGGCCCACCCGGAATATCGTCCGCACGGACCTTCTTCTTGTTCTTCTTGGGCCAAATATACATTGGCAGGAATGCTAGGCCATTAAGGAAGCCCCAGATGATGTAGTTCCAAGCCGCCCCGTGCCAAAGACCACTCACCGAGAACACGATGATCGTATTGATAATGACCACGCGCATCGGGCCACGGCTACCCCCCAGTGGAATGAACACGTAGTCCCGGAACCAAGTCGACAATGAGATGTGCCAGCGACGCCAGAACTCGGCGATGTCTTGTGAGAAATACGGGTAGGCGAAATTGCGCATCAGCTCAAAGCCAAGCAAGCGGGAGACGCCCTTCGCGATATGAGAATAGGCCGAGAAATCGCAGTAGATTTGGAAAGCAAATGCCGTCGTTGCCAGCCAGAGCCAAGGTGAGCTGTAGTCGTCGTAACGTGGGTAAATACTCTGCACGACGAGCCCCATGTTGTCCGCAATGACCATCTTCTTGAAGAAACCCCATAGGATTTCCCGGCAACCAGCAGCCGCGAGCGGGTAGCTGAATTTGCGATCCGCCATAAACTGCGGGAGCAACTGCGAGGCACGTTCAATTGGACCAGCCACCAACTGTGGAAAGAAAGAAACGAAGGCGAGGAACGCAATCGGGTCACGCTCAGACTTCATTTGTCGGCGGTAGATGTCGATCGTGTAAGACATCGTCTGGAACGTATAGAACGAGATACCGACCGGCAGCACGATATCCAGCGTCATGTCGCCCAAATGGACACCAGCGGAACCCGCCGCGGTCTGTAAGCTACTGGCGAAGAAATTGAAATACTTGAAGAAGCCTAGCATCCCCAAGTTGGCCAGAATACTGACCGTGAGCCAGGCTCGCCGCACACCCTGCTTCTCGCTCTTGTCGATCATGATGCCCGACGTAAAGTCGATAACGCTCGAAATAACGATCAGCGATAGGAAGCGCCAATCCCACCATCCGTAAAAGACGTAGCTGGCGACGAGAATCAGGAAATTCTGGGGGCTTCGGCGGCGCAGTAACCAGTACAGCGAAAACACCAGCGTCAGAAACAGGATAAACGTGAGGGATGTGAAGACCATTGGTTATCAGCTTTATAAGTCCACGTCTCGTGCATTCGGTTCCCCGCGTACCTGAGCCAGGATTAATAAAAAACCTTTCTAGAAACGGAAAAGGGTCGCTTGGAGCAAGTCATTTCTGGACGTATCCTATGCCAGTAAGGAGTCAAGCAGGCGTCCACCCGCCATCCAACGGGCCTGACGGGACTCCTCCAGCGCGCATTGTTCGGCACGATAAGTCTCTTCAAAAGCGGCTCGAGCTTCGGGTTCGTCGTACTGTGGGCAACGACAATCGTTAAAATCCAGCACTCGACCAGTGTTCTCAGCAATCAAATTCGAGATCCTCTTACGATAGGCCTCGTCTCGCGATAATCGATCAACTGAGACCACTAGATCCGCATGTGGTAGCGCCGCCCCATAGGACAAGAGGTAGACCAAACAAAAGGCTTCCCGGAGCAGCTCAAGATTGTCCGCATATTGTTCTCGGAATAGATTACAGGCCCGCCCGTAGGTGTAGAATGGCCCCTTAATTTTCAGCTTTGGCAAGTGATACTTGAGCGCCAGAGCGTCCAGCGCTGGCACGTCACGACATAGCGCCGCCAGCATCACATATTGCACCGCAAAGTAGGCATTGGTTTTGTCTCTAAGCTGAGTGTAGCTTGACCAGAAGGCGTCAAATGGCTCCCGCAACAGCACAATATGATAGCCACCTAAATTCCGCAGCAACTCCACCCTCCCCAGTGATCTGACAAAGCCCAGCACTGGCTGTGATTGAAAACGGTCGCCAGCATGGTCAATCAGGCTCCTCAAATAGCGCAATTGCCCGCGGTCCTTCGGGTCGAACCAGTAATTCAGCGGATATCGGATGTCGAAATGCCGAATGCCCGGGCTTTCAATGTCCCCTGGCACGATCAAATCGCGGTATGGCCCGTAATAACTCTGCTCCTGATTCGGGTGGTTTAGCTCCTCCCGACGCTTTTGATCATCTTCATCGGCCATCTTTTGGTCGATCAGCCGCAAGTGCTCATTAAAAGGCTCTGTAAACCCAACCACGCCCGGCTCCTGCACGAATTTCTCCATGAAATACGTACTGGCGCAGCGCCAGAGACTGTGGATAAACACCGGACGGGAGCAAAGTTCGAGATCAGCCATAACAGGTAGCGGGCAAATACATAGCAGGAATAACACCCTCGTCACAAGCCTGCGTTTCGTCTGGTCAAATCGCCGGAAATGACTGGTGATAAGAACGCGAAACAGAATATTATTCTCCCAACTACTTGACCTTGACCAACCTCCGATTAATAGTGTAAAAAAATACACATTAAACCAATGCCCACCAACCCAGAAGATTACGGTTTCCTCCGCGTCGCGCTCGTATCCCCCGAGTTGCGGGTGGCCGATGTACCGTTTAACACCCAGCAAATACTCGCCGCGTGGAAAAACGCAGCGGACTCCGGGGCACGACTCATCGTGTTTCCTGAGCTTTGCTTGACGGGTTACTCCTGCGCAGACCTCTTCTATGATCGGACGCTGCGGGCAGCCGCGTGGGACGCCCTACAGGACCTTCGAGACGCCTCGGTGGACTTCCCTGCCGCCGCCGTCGTTGGTCTGCCGGTTGCTACCCAAAGCCGCCTCTTTAACGTGGCTGCACTCATCGCAGGCGGGCAAATATTGGGCTTTGTCCCCAAGACACATCTGCCGAACTACGGCGAATTTTACGAGCAGCGCTGGTTCTCCTCGGCCACGGAACTCATGGCAGATACCCTCGACTGCGATGATGAATGGATTCCTATTGGGACAGACCTTATCTTCCACATCGACGGCAAGCCGGACTACACGCTGGCAATTGAAATCTGCGAAGACCTGTGGGCCGTCGAACCACCCAGCGGCAAACACGCGCTTGCGGGGGCCAATGTGATCGTCAACCCCTCCGCCAGTAACGAACTACTTGGCAAAGCTGACTACCGACGCTCACTCGTTAGCCAGCAATCGGCCCGCAGCTTTACGGCATACCTTTACGCCAGCGCCGGACCGGGCGAGTCGACCACCGACGTCGTTTATTCGGGCCACTGCATTGCCGCGGAAAACGGCCACATTCTTGCTGAAAGCGAACGCTTCAACTTCGAAACGCAAAGTTTGACCGTGGACATCGATTTGGAGCACATGACTCAGGACCGATTACGCAACAGCAGCTTCGCCGAGTCGATGGCTGGCCGCGATTATCGCCTGATCAGTGTCTCGATCCCCGAAGCCCCCGAGCCCCCCCCCCTTCCGCTGCAACGCAGAGTCCCCTCCCTCCCCTTCGTTCCGAGCGACATGGTTCGCCGCGCAGAGCGTTGCCGCGAAATCTTCGCCATACAGGCTACTGGCCTCGCCAAGCGACTCCGCCACACTGGCTCGAAGCGCATCATTCTTGGTGTCTCGGGCGGGCTGGATTCGACCCTGGCCCTGCTCGCTGCCGTGCACGCCTTTGACAAGCTGGGGCTCGACCGCAAAGGCATCCTCTCGGTCACCATGCCAGGCTTTGGCACGACGGGGCGAACGAAGAACAACGCCACCAAGCTCGCGGAAGTTCTTGGCACGGAGTTGCGCACGATTTCAATTGAGGCCGCCAGTCGCCAACACTTTGCCGACATTGGTCACGATGAAGCCGTGCACGACGTCGTTTACGAAAACACTCAAGCCCGCGAACGTACGCAAATCCTCATGAACCTTGCGAACAAAGAAGGCGGCTTCGTCCTCGGCACTGGCGACCTCTCGGAAGCCGCGCTTGGCTGGTGCACCTACGCGGGTGACCACATTTCGATGTATCACGTCAACGTCGGTGTGCCGAAAACGCTCGTGCGCTACATCGTCGATTGGTGCGCAGACGAATTGTTTGCCGACGTCGCGCAGGCGATCTTGCACGACATTGCCGATACACCGATTTCGCCCGAACTCTTGCCACTGACCGACGATGGCCAACTGCAACAGAAGACCGAAGAAACCGTCGGCCCCTATGAGCTACACGACTTCTTCCTCTACCAAATTGTGCGTTTCGGCTACGCGCCGCGCAAAGTGCTCTTCCTAGCCACACAAGCCTTTGCTGAGACTTATGACGCGGCTACGATCAAGCGTTGGCTAGCGACCTTTTACCGGCGATTTTTCTCGCAGCAGTTCAAGCGCTCGTGCTTCCCCGACGGGCCAAAAGTCGGCACCGTTTCGCTATCGCCCCGAGGCGACTGGCGCATGCCAAGTGATGCATCCGCAACCATTTGGCTGCGTGAAGTGGAGGCTTGGGAGGCCCCAAAATGAGCCTGCTGCTCGACCTCTCACACACCAGCCACTACCCCGGCCATTCTGGCATCCAGCGGGTCTGTCGTGCCGCCTACCCAGAGTTTAAAAAACTCAGCCCAGTCACCCCCCTGTGCTACGATCATCACGTCCGCGTATGGCGTCATTTACAGCCAGCCGAGCAAGCGCTGGTCGAGTGGTCCGACCCCAAAGCCCAGGCACCGGCAAAGCGATCCACACTCCAGGTGAAAACCGCCCGGATACTCAATCAGCTGGGCCTGCCCTGTGGCTATGAGACCGTCAACGCGCACGACCGCCAATCTGCCACGGGCTTCTTCGCCCCCGAGTGGTTTGGCCCCGACCAATACAGCGGCTACCAGAAGCTCTTTCCGCAAATCAAAGCGCCCAAAATGGCGCTTATCCACGACCTGATCGCGATTCACTTACCGCAATTTCTGCCCAAGGTGACTGTCGAGCGCTACCCAGCCTACCTGGACCACCTGCGCCTATTCGACGGCATCGTGGCGAACTCCTACGCAACCAAGACTGATCTGGAGGGCTATTGGCATGAGCACGGCGTCAAGAATCACCCACCCATTTTCGCCGCACCGCTTGGCGTCGATTTCGATCTCCCCCCCCCCCTCTCTGCGACTGAGCCAACACCCCAAAGCCCCCCC
>NZ_BMXG01000008.1:153030-181016 GCF_014651635.1 Cerasicoccus arenae
AGCCCCCCCCCCTCACTACTATGTGTGGGCACATTCGAGGGACGTAAAAACCAAATCGCACTGCTCGAAGCCGCGGAAAAACTCTGGGCTGACGGCCAACAATTTAAACTGCAATTTATTGGCAACCTAAACGCAGAAACCGGCCAACATGCCGCCGATAAGCTTGCTACATTACTTCAAGCCGGACGCCCGGTCAGTTGGGAAAAAGGGGCTAGCGACGAGGCCTTGATCGAGGCCTATCGCAATTGTGATTTTACCATTTATCCGTCTTTGATGGAGGGCTTTGGCCTACCCGTTTTGGAAAGCATTGCCTTTGGCAAGCCCTGCGTTGTCGCAGCCAGCGGTGCCTTGGGCGAAGTCGCCGCCGAGGGTGGTTGCGCCACCGTTTCCGAGCCATCCGCCGAGCAGCTCGCCACCGTAATCGCGCGCCTGCTCAATAACCCCGCTGAACGTGAAGCCCTCACCGCTCAAGCCCGCGCCCGCACTTTCCGCACTTGGGAAGACTTCGCGCGAGACACGATGACGGCATTTGATGAGTTGCGCAGGGCCTAGATTATCAATCAAGCCACTGCGCCTTATCAATGAATTAGGCTTATCCCAGCCGATCCGTGGCCACGTGATATTGCGGATCTTCGGACATATTGACCTCGACCATGTCGCCGGCCTTATCGAGCAGCTTACGGCACTCGGGAGAAAGGTGTGTCAGGTGTAAGCGCTTGCCGAGGCTACGGTATTTTTCCGCCAAGCCGTTGATCGCTTCCAAACCAGACTGGTCATAGACACGTGTGAAATAGAAATCGATAACGACCTCATCCGGGTCTTCGCGTGGATCGAATAATTCCTTGAATGATGAAACTGAGGCGAAGAACAGCGGGCCATGAAGTTGGTAAACTTTACTGCCATCGTCCTTTATTATGACCTCTGCGCCCAAGTGCGTAGCATGCTGCCAAGCGAAAACCAGCGCAGAGATAATCACCCCGATAATCACCGCCGTTGCCAAGTCGTGCATGAGCACGGTGTACGCCGCGACGACGATCATAACGAGCACATCACTAAGCGGTATCTTCTTAAAGGTGCGCAGGCTGGCCCACTCAAAAGTACCGATAACCACCATAAACATAACGCCAACCAGCGCCGCCATTGGGATCATTTCAATCCAAGGTGCCAGCACGAGGACGAATAGCAACAGGCAAACCGCCGCCGTAATACCACTAGCACGACCACGACCACCGGAGTTCACGTTGATCAGCGATTGGCCAATCATTGCGCAACCGCCCATGCCCCCAAACAGACCACTAACCACGTTGGCAAGGCCCTGACCAAAGCATTCGCGATTGCCGCGACCCCGAGTTTCGGTAATTTCATCGATCAGCGAAAGCGTCATCAGCGACTCAATCAAACCAACTCCGGCGAGGGTCAACGCAAATGGAAAAATGATCCAAAGCGTCGCCAAATTCATCGGAGGCAGGAACTCATACTGGCTGTCGAAAAAGTAAAGTTTAGGCAGACCGGCAGAAATGCCGCCTTCTGCTTCAATCGCTGCCGCTACTGCGCTATCAATGGCCTCCTGGTCAGCTGTTTCGCCAAGCTTCGCCTTGACCTCTTTCGTGGCACTTGCGGTGGTGTTGGTCCGTAGCATATCGCCCACAGTCAGCATTGCATGGGGCTGATTTTCCGCCGTCCAGCTCTCAGGAGCAGCTTTGTTGATTGCCAGCGAAAGGCCTGTCACCACGAGAATAGCCGCCAATGAAGCGGGGATTGCGCGGGTGAACTTTGGCAGCAGCCAGATGATCAGCATCGTTATGGCTACGAGGACCAGCATCATATAAAGCGCCGGCCCACCCAAGGCGGTCAATTCACCTGCGTCGTTGACGGTATTAAAGCTGCCAAACTGCGCCATAAAAATCACAATTGCCAAGCCGTTGACAAAGCCCAGCATGACCGAATGCGGCACCATGCGGATGAACTGGCCTAGCTTACCGATGCCAGCTAGAATCTGGATAACCCCGCAAAGAATCACCGTCGGAAAGAGATATTCCACGCCATGAATGGCTACGAGCGAGACGATAACGACCGCCATCGCACCCGTTGCGCCGGAAATCATCCCAGGCCGGCCGCCGAAAATAGCGGTCAAAAGACCCATAAAAAATGCCGAATACAGCCCAATGATCGGCGACACGCCCGCTACAAAGGCGAACGCAATTGCTTCTGGTACCAATGCCAGTGCAACAGTGAGCCCAGAAAGCAAATCGTCTTTGAGATTGGCTGATCGTTTACGGAAAAAATTAAGCATGTCCTTCTTTCGTTTAAAACCATCGCACGATCGACGGGATTACGAGCAACAGAAGGGGCGATGGTGATAGGCCTACTACCCCACCGTGTAAAGCATTATCGCTGAAACTGATCGTAACACCAAATAGCCCTAATGATATAAAGGCTGGCCAACCGGTATTTGGATTACCAAAAAGAATGTTACATCCGTTCAACAAAATCAGTTTTCCGCTTTACTTTACTAAACAGTCGACTATTTTAAATTCATGGGAAGAACCAGCAATGCCAAAACACGACTTATCGAATCGATAACAGATTTGATGTGGGAGCGCTCGTATGGCATGGTCACCATCGATCAGATTTGCCAGCAGGCCGACGTCAAAAAGGGTAGTTTCTATTACTTCTACCAATCCAAGACAGAACTGACACTGGACGCACTGGAAACCTACTGGAAAACCAATGTCCAAGAAAAAATGGATACGGTGTTCTCCCCCAGCAAAAACGGTGTCGACCGACTACTCGACCACGCAGACATCGTTTATGAAAAGACTTTAAAATTAAAGGCAGAAAAGGGCAAAATTCTCGCCTGCTGCCTATTTACGGTCGGCCAAGAGATGTGCAACGTCGATCAAGACCTGCGCAATATGGTTAACGACCTCTTGTCGCGGATCATGCGCTATTTCTCCACGGCCGTCCGCGACGCTGTCTCTGAAGGCTTGATCCAAACTGATGATGTGGAGGCAACAGCCGCCTGTCTTTTCAGTTGTTACGAAGGTATGTTTTCACGTGCGCGAATCGCGAATGACCCAGAAGTCATGAAAGATCTCAAGGCCAGCTATCAGCGAATACTCGGCCTAAAAACACAGCTCGCTTAGGCGATCTAACGTTTTTTTCAAAAAAACATCAATACGGCTTGAAATATCCCATTTCTTTACTATCTAGTCATCTATTAAAACAGATGTTTGAATCCAACCATTACAGTATTTCCGTCCTTCGAGGGGCAACGATCATCGCAGGTCTTGCCTTAGTTGGATGCACCGTGGGGCCAGATTATCAGGCACCCGAATTTGCATCACCCGCCGGCTACTCCGGCTTGCAAGACATGGATGGTGCCCCACTCCCCCCCCCTCTACCCGAAGGCGGGCTATGGTGGCTGGTTTACAACGATCCTACGCTGAATGACCTGATACAAAACGCCGACAATCAGAATCGAACCTTGCGCGGTGCCTTCAATCGCTGGCAGCGTGCGGAAACACTGATCCGGCGAGAACAGGCTGAAGGCCTACCCCAGATCGGAACCGAGGCCAGCTATACCCGGGAAAAGCTCAGTAAGGAAACACTTCAACTCGACGGTGACAGCAAGCAGAATGTCTATAACGTCGGCGCTGCCGCCGCGATGGAATTAGACTTGTTTGGCCGCGTCCGACGGCTCGTTGAAGCAGCGACTGCAGATGCGAACGCCGAACAGGAGGCTCTTCAAGACCTTCGTCTGTTTATCCAAACCGAGGTCGCCTCCACCTATTTCCAAATTCGCGCAATCGAATCCGAACTTGGCTACGTGAGCGAAAGCATGGGCACACGCCAAAAGTCCCTGGACGTCGTCACCAAGCGCTTTGAAGGCGGCGCGGTAAGCGATCTCGATGTGGCTCAGGCGGAATCGATTCTGGCCTCTGCCCGAGCCGACTATGCCCGTCTCAAGCGCAGCCAAGCACTTCTAATTAATGCACTCGCTGTATTAACAGGACAGCCTGCACCAACGTTCGACTTGGAGATTATGCCCCTTGTTGGCACTCCACCCAATATCCCCCCTGGCGTGCCCTCGGAACTTCTACTGCGTCGCCCGGACATACGTCAGGCCGAGCGCGAACTTGTCGCCGCCAATGCGCGAATCGGCGTTGCCACTGCAAACTTTTACCCGCGAATTGTTATTGCAGGCGATATAGGCCTCTCCGCTCTTGATGCGGCCCAGTGGTTTAAGTCCAGCGCTGGCTTTTGGGCAATCTCGCCACAAGTCTCCATCCCCTTGTTTGAGGGCGGCCGCTTACGTGCTAACTTGAACGAGTCAGAACTCGCTTACGCTGAGTCCATCGACAACTACGAGCAAACCATCTTGGCTGCATTTGCCGAAGTAGAAGATGCCGTAGACTCGTGGCGCTACATCCGCGAAGAGCGGGTTGCAGAGTCCGACTCAGCCAATGCCGCCGCACGTGCTCAACAAATCTCCAGCAGCCAATACGATGGTGGGCTGATCGACTTCATCACTGCCCTGGACTCCGAGCGCACTGCCTTGGATAGCCAACGCCGTTTAGCGGAATCTATCGGGGCTGAATATGTTAATTCCGTCCGTCTCATCCGAGCAATTGGCGGCAGCTGGTAATCATTTTTTAAGAAAGTATCCATGAAAACGCGCTACCAACTTTACATCGCAGCCGCCACAGCGGTCTTAATCCTGACTGGCTGCAAGCCGGAAGCAGCCGCGCCAGCAGCACGCCCGCCGCTAGACATTAATGTCGTCGAACCCGTCGTGAAACCGATCACCGAGTGGGCAGTTTTCACCGGTCGTCTGGAAGCGGTTGAAAGCGTTGAGATTCGCGCCCGTGTTAGCGGTTATCTACAGACCGTGAATTTTGAGGAAGGTCAGGCAGTCCAAAAAGGCGACCTGCTCTTCGAAATCGACCCACGCCCATTCACCGCGGTGGTGAATGTCGGTAAGGCGCGTCTCGCCCAAGCCGAGGCAGCGCAAACGCTCGCTGATGCGAACAAAAAGCGCGCCGAAGACCTGATCAATTCCAACGCCATATCCCGGGAACAGCTCGATGTGCGCAACAGTGAAGCTCTTCAGGCCAAAGCTGATGTGCTCGCCGCACAAGCAGAACTCGATGCGGCGGAGCTCGACCTGGAATTCACTAAAATCCGGGCACCAATCAGTGGTATCGCAGGGCGCTACGGACTAACTGAAGGTAACCTTGTCCAAGGCGGAAGCGCGCAATCAACCTTGCTGACAACCATTGTCCCGCAAGACCCGATCTACGTTTATTTCGATGTCGACGAACGCACTTACTTGGAAGGCCTACGGCGCATCAGATCCGGTGAACTTCCTGGCCGAGCTGACAACGGGCACATGCCGGTCGAAATTCAGCTATCCGACGAAACCGAATTCAGCCATCAGGGCGTCATTAACTTCAAAGACAATCAACTTAACACAGGCACAGCAACGATCCGCGTCCGCGGCCTCCTACAGAATCCGGATTCGTTCCTGACACCTGGCATGTTTGCACGAGTACGGACACCAGCCTCGAAAGAAGCCGAGCGATTGCTAATCCCCGATCTAGCGGTTCAAACAGACCAAGAACTCAAATTCATTTGGGTCGTTGGCGACGATAATATTGTCCAACGACGGACAGTTGAAATCGGTCCCATCCACGAGAAGCTCCGCGTTATTCGTTCTGGGCTCGAACCCACCGAGCGCGTCGTCGTGTCCGGTTTGCAATTCCTGCAGCCCGGCATGCCGGTCACACCACGTGAAGCGCCAAGCGCTGCCCAATAATAATAACCCTCCAAAGCATCTGGAGACATGAGCATTTCCCATTATTTCATCGACCGGCCTCGTTTTGCCGTCGTGCTGTCGCTGGTCATTACGATTATTGGTGGCATCTCTTTTTTCGGGCTACCGACCTCGCAGTTCCCGGAAGTTTCGCCGCCAACTATTGTAGTACGCGCCAGCTTGCCTGGCGCCACGCCAGAGATCCTTGCGGACACCGTTGCGGCTCCGCTCGAACAGGAAATCAACGGCGTAGAGAACATGATGTACATGGCCTCGTCGAGCACCGCGGACGGCTCCGTACAGATTACGATCACCTTTAAGCTCGGGACCGACTTGGACACTGCGCAAGTGTTGGTTCAAAACCGAGTTGGCGTGGCTGAGCCTCGTTTGCCGGAGCAAACCAAGCAGATCGGCGTGATCGTCGAAAAGAGCGTCCCTGATCTCTTACTTGTAGTGCAGATGTTTTCGCCCGACAACAGCCTCGACCAAGAATACGTTAGTAATTACGCAATTCGGCAGATCCGCGAATCCCTCCGCCGCATTGATGGCGTGGGCTCGGTGCGCACATTTGGTTCCCGCGAATACAGCATGCGTGTCTGGCTGGACCCCGAGCGCATGGCAAACTTGAGCATCACGGCAGGCGATATCGTGGATGCCTTACGCGAACAAAACATCCAAGTTTCAGCGGGCATCATCGGTCAGCAACCGAATGCTGCGGAAGGTGCCTTCCAGTTAAATGTCAGCACGCTAGGGCGCATCAGTGAGGTCGAGCAGTTCGAGGACGTCGTTGTCAAACGCGACGAGCGCGGAACGATTGTTTATCTCAAGGACGTTGCTCGCGTTGAACTCGGCGCGGTGGATTACAACGTCAATAACTACATGGGCACGACACCGGCTGTCGCGATGCCCATCCAGCAGCGACCTGGCTCAAATGCACTTGAGACGGCTCAAGAAATCCGTGCTCAAATGAAGGTGCTCGCGGAAGCATTCCCCCCCGGCCTCGATTACGCGATTATCTACGACCCCACAGTCTTCATCAGTGAGTCGGTGGACGCCGTTTTCCATACCATCATCGAGGCGATCATCCTCGTGATCATAGTCATCATTGTCTTTCTGCAATCGTGGCGCGCATCATTGATTCCGCTGACCGCGATTCCGATCTCGCTGATCGGCACCTTCGCCGCGATGGCGGTCTTCGGCTTTTCGATCAATAACCTTTCCCTCTTCGGCCTTGTGCTCGCAATCGGCATTGTGGTGGATGACGCCATCGTCGTCGTGGAAAACATCGAGCGAAACCTTGACCGCGGGCTCTCCAATCGAGACGCCTCGCGCAAGGCGATGGACGAAATTACCGGGCCGCTTATCTCGGCCACGCTGGTCATGGCCGCGATCTTCGTGCCAACGGCGTTTCTGCCCGGAATTACCGGCCAATTCTATCGCCAATTCGCGTTGACCATTGCCTTCTCGGTTGCCATCTCCGGTTTCGTATCGCTGACGCTCAGCCCGGCATTGGGAGTCATCCTACTCAAGCCACATGGTGCCAAGCCCGACCTCGTTCAACGCATCATCAACTTTTTCTTCGGCTGGTTTTTTCGCGCTTTCAATTGGGCATTTAGCCGCTTTACGAATGGTTATTCCACGATCGTCAAGCGCTTCGTGCGCATGGGCTTTACAGCTACGGTAATTTTCGCCGCTCTGATCGCGTTAACAGCATGGGGCTTCAAGCTCGTGCCCGGCGGCTTCATCCCCCCAACAGACCAAGGCTACGGCATCATCGTGTTGCAGTTGCCTGATGGTGCATCGCTGGACCGAACGGATGAACTCGTGCGAGAAGTAGCAGCGCGTGCGCTCGAAGTCGAGGGCGTTGCTAACGCAGTGGCCTTCGCTGGTTTCAACGGAGCAACATTCTCCAACGCGACCAATGCCGCGGCGATCTTCACCCCCTTTACACCCTTTGATGAACGCACGGACCCGGAGCTTAGCGGGAATGCCATTATCGGGCGACTTCGGGCCAAGCTGGGCGATATCCGCGACGCATTTGTCATCGTCATCCAGCCACCATCAGTGCGCGGCATCGGCAATGGCGGGGGCTGGAAAATGGAAATCCAAGACCGTGCAGGCCTGGGCTACCCTGCCCTGCAAGACGCAACAATGCAGCTCATGATGGCCGCGAGCCAAGAGCCCGGCCTCACGCAGGTCTTCTCTCCCTTCCGCGCCGGCGTACCACAGCTCTATGTGGATGTGGACCGTGAAAAAGCCAAGATGCTCGACGTGCCCCTCAATAATATCTTCGATACGTTACAAGTTTTCCTCGGTTCGCTGTACATTAATGACGTAAATCTGTTTGGCCGCACCTATCGACTCACGGCTCAGGCCGATGCTCAATTCCGAGACGAAAAGGAAGACATCACTCGCCTAAAAACGCGCAATGCCCAAGGTGAAATGGTACCGCTCGGCTCAATGGTCAACGTCAAGTCCATCGCTGGACCTGATCGTGTGGTGCGCTATAACCTATATCCTGCCGCCGAGCTTCAGGGCTCCAGCGCCGAGGGATACAGCACGGGACAATCTCTGGATACGATGGAGCGGCTCGCCGCTAAAATCCTGCCGCCTGGTATGAGCATTGAATGGACTGACTTGGCCTATCAGGAAAAACAGGTTGGCAATTCCAGTTTGTATATTTTCCCATTGGCAGTGCTGTTCGTGTTCTTTGTGCTGGTCGCTCAGTATGAGAATTGGTCGCTACCGCTCGCGGTTATTATCATCGTTCCAATCAGCCTGTTTGGGGCAATCTGGCTGCTCTGGTATCGCGGCATGGATAACAATATCCTGAATCAGATCGGCTTCGTTGTTCTCATTGGTTTGGCCGCTAAAAACGCGATCTTAATTGTGGAATTCGCCAAGCAACAGGAGGACGACGGGGTCGATACGTACCTCGCAGCGTCAGAGGCCTCACGCCTACGCTTAAGGCCTATTCTGATGACGTCGTTTGCGTTCATCCTAGGCGTCATCCCGCTGATGATCGCTACGGGCGCGGGCTGGGAAATGCGCCAAGCACTCGGCACACCGGTCTTTGGAGGTATGCTCTTCGTAACGCTGGCAGGTATCTTCCTCACGCCGGTCTTCTACGTAATCATTCGGCGACTAACAAAGCGCACGCCAAAGCACGAACATGCCCATTGAGGCATTATCGTGAATCTCGATTTCTGATACGACGGGGTGAACTCTTGATGAGTTCGCCCCGTTTTTTCCCTTTCACCTTTTCGGTTTTCACTCTTAGATACACAGCATGCCGCCCCGCATGCACCAGATTTGGCTGACTTTACTGCTCGTTGTTGTAGTCGGCACCTCCCATGCGCAGTCAGTTCCAGAAGGAATACGCCTGCGCGGGGCAAATGGTGCAGAGATCGTGGCAGCGGGCGTGCTCGAAGCACATCCACAAGGTGCCGTGCTGCTACTCCCCGGACAAATGACCCCTATTTTGGCACCGTGGGATAAGTTTGATCTGGAACAGCTTCGCGGCGACCAACCAACAATCTATTACGGCTACTTGGACGCCACACGTTTCAACCGCCCGTTTCTGCTCAAGCTCGGTGTGTATGAGAATATTGTCAGTTTCGAAGAAAGCATCCAATTGCTTAATCGGGAGCTGGTCAAACCGCGGTTTTATCCACTTCCCGAAAACGTTAATTACCTAATCGAGCAGGACCCCGATGTCATGCGCTGGAAGGAGCGTGATTTTGGGCGCTATAACAAACTCATGCGCGATTACCGTCAGGAACTGCAAGATTTCCTCCGCCGCATTTTCCCCAGCGAGTCCATTATCATCGATGATACGGGTGCCCTCCACCACAAGGACCGGGCAGACAGCGTCGACCCCATTCGCGGCGAAACGAGCCTTAGCTTAATCTTCAGTACATTGGCGGACACAAAACGTACTCCCTCGCGCCTTGGCTTGGCTTACCTCCGCCAAGTCACTACGCTACAAACGGATGTGGATCAGCAGTGGGACGACCTACGCTCGAAAATCCCCAACGACGCCTTCCGTGATGGAAACCTCAATCATATGAAATTGCCAAACTTGATGGACGAATCACGCCTCTCACTTGAGCGCATGCTCACCGACACCCATCTCCATCAGGCAAATCAGCAAAAACTGAGTGATTTCACGAGTTTCGTATATAGCAATTACCCCAATTATCGCCTTCAGTAGACACGCGCTGGCACTACCAATTTCACCGTCGATTGACAATATCCCTTATAAGGTCAGTCACCCTTTATCTCCGAAAAAGACACCTTATCAGGACAGTTGTTAGAAATCATTCCAACAGATCTTAATGACATTGATTAGCCATAATCACTTGTTAGATTGTGCGCTGTCAAAATCAAATGTTTCTAAAGAGTAATTTAATTGCGGACAGACTGTTAGGTTTGACGGCCCGTGCCATTAATGACTTATTTAACTCAACTGTAACCCTGGCCAACTGCTGTTTGTTTTAATAACACCTAATGCCGACCATTTCTAATGAGCCGCCGATTTCTACCTACGATTGACCAAATTAAACGAGCCGCAGAAGAGTTGCCCGATCCGATGACATATGAAGACGACGAGTGCTCGGTCTCCATTAAGACCGGAGGCAGCACCCGCGAACTAGACTTTAAACGCATAAAGTTCAGCTCCGGCAAGGGCATTAACGTCTACCGTTGGATATACGAAGGCAAAATAATGATCCGCAACAGTGATAAGGCCGATAAATCAAGTAAGTCAAAGGACGATACTGTCCTGTTCAGCCTATCAATGCGATAAAGCGGTCAAGCACTTTCGCTGAGCTGATCACACCTGGCAACCCCGCTCCGGGGTGCGTGCCTGCTCCGACAAAAAACAAGCCTTCCACATCCTCACTCTTGTTATGGGGGCGGAACCACGCGCTTTGCGTCAACAATGGCTCAAACTGAAATGCACTGCCTTGGAAAGCGTCCAAGCGGTCATGGAAATCCTGCGGCGTAAAAATCAACTTCGAAACAAGGTGCTTCCGCAAATCAGGCACAAGATGATCCTTCTCTAGTGACGCCAGAATACGGTCCGCATAGTCTTCTTTAATGTCGGCCCAATCCTGTCCTCCCTTGAGATTTGGCACTGGGCTGAGCACATAAAAACATTCTCCGCCCGGAGGCGCGAGGCTGGGGTCGGTGCGCGTCGGTGCGTGCAGGTAGAGCGAAAAATCCTCGGCGACAATACGCCGATCAAAAATGTCACCAAGCAACTCTTCGTAGCGTGGCCCCAGCACAATGCTATGGTGCGGCAAATGCTCGTAGGTCCGGTCTGTGCCGAAGTAGATCACAAACAAGCTCATTGCGTAGCGCATGCGCTCCAATTTCGGGTCCGTCCACTTTCGCCGATGCTCGGGCTTAACCAGCTTACGGTAGGTATTCGCCACATCGCCGTTGCTGATCACAATCTCGGCTTCGAAATACGTTTCGCTGCTCGCTTCAAAGCGATAGCCCGGTTGACGAGCGGTGTCGGCCAAGTCTTCCTCCTGCGATCCGATTGATGCGCGAACACCCTTTACGTGGCCATTTTCGACGACAATTTCCTCCGCACGTGCTCCGAGGACAAGCTTGCCGCCAATGTCTTCAAACAGCTTCACTAAACCACTGACCAGCGCCCCGGTGCCGCCCATCGCGAAAAACACGCCCCAAGTTTTTTCCAGGTAGTGAATCATCGCGTAAATGGCCGACGAGCGCAAGGGATTGCCACCGATGAGCAAAGGCTCAAAGCTAAAGACCTGTCGCAGTTGCGGGTCTTTAATGAAGTGGCTCACCCGGTTGTAAACAGACTTCTCCGCCCGCAAGCGAATCAGGTCAGGCGCAACTTTGATCATCTCCCAGAACGAGTGAAATGAATGATCGGCAAGATCAGTGAAAGCTCGGTCGAAGATTTTTTCACTATACTCCAAAAATTGGCGATAACCCGCAACATCGCTTGGGCTGAACTTCGCGATTTCGGACTCCAACGCCTGTTGCTCTCCGCGATAGTCAAAAACTTTTCCATCTTGGAAATAGATCCTGTAAAACGGATCGCAAGGCACGATCTCCACGTAGTCCTCAATGCGTTTGCCAGCAACCTGCGCCAACTCCTTCAGTACAAAAGGCACGGTGATAATCGTCGGCCCAGCGTCGTAGGTGTAGCCCTTGTCCTTATAGACGTAAGCGCGACCGCCGGGCTTGTCCCGCATTTCCAACAGCGTAACATCGTAGCCCTTGGCTTGAGTGCGGATCGCTGCTGCCAAACCGCCAAAACCACTGCCAATTACCACTGCCTTGCGATTACTCATGCATGACAAAAGCACGACCAGTCAGACTTTTACAAGCCCACTTCGATAATTAATAGTAAATCCCATTTATCGATACACCCGTCATTTCACGACAAGGCTAATGTAATTAGCCTGCCTCTGCCGTATTCAAGCGCAAAGCTTCGGAAATCACGATGCTGGTCAAGCTGCGCCGCACCTTGGACAGAGGCTTCAGGAAACGCATTAGCCGGCCAATGTCCCCCCAGTGTGTCGCCAGATGCAACCCGAGCTTGGCAGGTGTTGTTACCCCACGCTGTTGGTCATAGCTATGGCACAGAATATCGACTGGCACAGCCTCATCGGCCAAATCACTGACTCCGCGGATGACTATTAGCGGAATTCCTCGTTTCTCCGCAATCGCAGCGACATGCGCACTTTCCATGTCCACCAGCGGAGAACCTGTTTCGCGGAGTAGTCGCGCCTTATCCTCCGCCGTGGCGATAACGTCGCTCGCTGTGTGAATACTACCCTCACCACGGTTTATAATGACCTCGCCGCGCTTGAGCGCAGGGTCCAGCGCCCCCGCAAATCCCGCCAGAATAAGCATCTTCGGCTGGTAATAGCCAATAAAAGCGTCCACTCTCGAAGCGCAATGTGGTGGGCCCATGCCAATGACGCCAACCGCGATTTCGTGGCCCGCTAACTTACCAAGCCAAGTCGGCAAATCACGCTGTACACGCGCTGGTGCCTTGTCCTTGACTCGCGTCAAAAACTCCGCGCCTTCGAATTGACTGGGAAAGACTACTCCGAGCATCGCGACCTTGTGTCTCATTCCAGCGCTCGGGGCAATCGCTTAAATCCACTCATCGGTTCTCGCCATGTGCGCGTGGATCTGTTTAATGTCGTTCAACCATAATCTACGATGACAACTGAGAACGAAAAAATTTGGTACTATGCCGATAACGGGCAACAAGTCGGCCCATTTACCGAAGACGAAATCAAAAACTTCGTCCAAACCACTAAGATAACCAAAGCTACGCCAGTATGGAAAAACGGGATGGCGGAATGGCTACCCCTGAGCCAACTCCCCGAGTTTACGCCGCCACCGCACAAACCACTACCACACGAAACCACCAGTGAAGAGCCAGTGCAACGACTCAAGCTCGGTGAAGGACGCTCTTACGCCAAAGTTAACCAGAAGGATGATGACCCCACCGCAAGCGTCTCTGTCGCCGATTTCCTAGCCCCCCCGCCCGCAACCAAAACGCCCCCCCCCCCTCGAGCCAGAAATGCCAATATCGGCTTTTTTGAGAGCATCGGCCTCGGCTCGTTTGAAGCGGCTTTTTTCGCGGTCACACTGATTCTTGGCGGCATTGCTTGTCTGGTCATGCAGGACTACTGGCACGCAATCGTCATCGGTCTCGGCGCATTGTGGGTCTTTGTCGCAAGTTGGGCGCTAATCGTCCGCGCTTTCATCAAGCATTGGGCTTGGGGCTTGGCCTACTTATTTGTGCCTTTCGCCCAACTGATTTACATCGTCGTCGATCTCAGAAATGCGGGCAAATCGCTGGTGCTCATGCTTGTGGGTATTGCTGCGATGATTACGCCAATCCAAACCGAGAGCTTCAAGCAAAGCCCGATTTACGATCAATACGCTGTCATCCGGGACGATATTCAGCAACAAATTGACCAACAAAAGCAGGAAATGGAACAGCAACGGGAGCAAAAACTCGATCAATTTGACGAGTAGCTGAGATGCCCTTGAGGCGTTTTTTCCTTGGTTCTAGCGTAAATATTGCTATCTCAACCAGTTATGGCGGATACAGTCACTTCTTTCACCGGTCCAACCCAAGAAAGCGTCGATGAATCGATCGAGCGCATTAAAGACTTTCTGTTTTCCATCCAGGAAGAAGGAGGCTACTGGAATTGCGAGCTTCCAATCGACTCCACCGTTGCGTGTGATTATCTGCTCTATTTCCATTGGGCGGGTGCCGTTGATCAAGCCCCACTGGAGCGCATTGCGGCTTTTGTAAAGGGCCGACAAAATGAAGATGGCGGATGGTCTCAATTTCCTGGCGGCCCAAGCGAAGTCAATGCCACCGTCAAGGGCTACCACGCGCTCAAGCTCTCCGGCGAGAGCCCGAACGCCGACATCATGATCAAGGCCCGTGAGAAAGCTCTGGAGCTTGGTGGTATCCCTGCGATGTGCACTTGGCACAAACTTTATTTGGCCCTTGTTGGCTGTTTTCCGTGGAAGTTCTGCCCCTTAATCCCAGTCGAGCTGATGCTCATGCCTAAGTGGTTTCCGATTAACATCTATCGCGTCAGCAGTTGGACCCGTAACATGCTCGTGCCGCTGGCAGTGATTAATCACTTCAAGCCGACCCGCATCATCGAACACTGCCCGGATCTCAATGAGCTGTATCCAGATGGCACGATGGAGGGCGATTGGGGCCTGAAGTGGAGTCCAAAAATCATTTCCTGGAAGAATTTCTTCCTCGCCGGGGACAAACTTGGCCGCTTCGTCAATCACCTACCGCAATGGATTTTCCGCAAGCGCGCACTCAAAGAGGCTGAAGGCTGGATCTGCGACCGCGTCACTCATGGCTCTGACGGCATGGGTGCCATCTTCCCCGCGATCATGAACGCCCTCGTCGCACTGGAATGCCAAGGCTACGAGAAGGACCATTGGATTTTCGAAAAAAACCTCCAGCACTTCAAGGATCTCACCCTCGACAGCGAATGGTGGCCCACCTACGGCAAGACACACGGCAACGGCGTTGATGGCCCTGAAGACTGGCGTATCGCCCCCTGCTTCTCTCCGGTATGGGATACCGCCATTGCAACCATGGCCATCGCGGAAAGCGGTCACGACCCCGCTGACCCACGCCTACAAGCAGCCGCAGACTGGCTCCTCGAACGAGAAATCAAGTTCCGCGGAGACTGGAAGGAAAACTGCGACTTCACCGAAGCCACCGGCTGGGCCTTTGAGTTTAACAACGACTGGTATCCAGACGTCGATGATACCTTCCAGGTCGTACTCGGCCTCAAGCCCTTACTCGCCACCAATGCGAAGGCGCAGGAAAACACCCTCGACCGCGCCATCCGCTGGTGCCGCGCCATGCAGTGCAAGGAAGGCGGCTTCGCAGCTTTCGACAAGGACATCAACGATGCCTGGCTCGAAGAAGTCCCCTTTGCCGACCACAACGCGATCCTCGACCCCCCCTGCTCCGACATCACTGGCCGCGCCTTGGAAACTCTGGCCCTCATGGGCTACGGCCTCGAAGACGATGTAGTCCAACGCGCCAAAAAATTCCTATTGGATACGCAACTCGAAGATGGCTCCTGGTTCGGTCGTTGGGGCGTAAACTACATTTATGGCACCGGACATGCCCTGCGCGGCTTGCACGCCGTTGGCGAAGACATGACCCAGGGCTACGTCCAACGTGCGCGTAACTGGCTCGAAAACTGCCAAAACGAAGACGGCGGCTGGGGCGAATCCATCTGGACCTACCACGATGTCGCAACCAAGGGCGAAGGTGAATCCACACCATCGCAAACAGCATGGGCACTTCTGGGCCTAATGACCTTCGGCAACCCGAATCGCCCATCAATCCAACGCGGCATTGGTTACCTGTTACGCATACAAGAAGAAGACGGATCTTGGCGCACCAAGCTATTTACCGGCACCGGATTCCCTCGCGTTTTTTACCTAAAGTACGATAGTTACGAATGGAGCTGGCCGCTGTATGCACTAGCGAAATATCGCAAACTGCTTACCGAATCGTAAGCGTGCTTAGTCAGAAGAATCGCCGAAAAACGCTTCTTCGCCGTAACCTTGGACAATACCCCAGATTAAGCGAAAGCTCGGGGCGTAATTCCGGCGGTCAGCACGGATAAGCGCATCAAGTTCCTCGGGGCTGTGCCAAGCTCCACCGTCAATTTCTTCTGGATCAAGCGTCATTTCACCATCCCAAGTGATTCGGTAAATCTGAATAAATTCTTCGCCAGTACGGTGACAGGCCGGGTGCTTGAAAAGAAGCTCCAGTGCGCTTGGGCCATCGAGATGAATTCCCAGCTCCTCACCGATTTCACGAACGGCGGCGATACCATAATCCTCCCCTGAATCGACATGACCAGAAGCGGACGTTGTCCAGACGCCAGGCATCTGATCTTTGCTCATCGATCGCTTCTGGAGGAAGACCTGACCAGTAGAATTCAAGACAAGAATGTGAACGGCACGATGGCGCAGCCCATCCGCATGAACCACGCCACGGGGAGCTTGGCCGATCACGCTATCGTTCTCGTCGACAACATCAAAAATTTCATTGGGATTAGATGGCATACAGCTTTTGAGATGCATGATAGCGGAAATTGTTCCTAACAAGCCATTTAAATAGAGATAGGTTGTATTTCCCTAACGATTCGGCCAATTCCTCAGAAAAAAGCAGTGTTTCCACCAAGGCCAAAATGTGCTTGCCACCACAGCCCCTGCCAACAAATCTCACCCGTTTGATTGGTTATTATTGCTATGGAAGTTATTAGAGCTGACAGCGCTGGATTTTGTTGGGGAGTAGAACGTGCGATTGACATCGCGGCTAAGTTCGCGGCGGAAGGCAAGCGCCCGGTATACACCGACGGTCCACTGATTCATAATAAGCAGATGATGGAACGCCTTGAGGCGACCGGCATCAAAGAAGTCGGCGACTACCAGAGCACGACAAACCTGCAAGTCTCAGACGAAGACCGCGAAAACGGCGTGCTCGTGGTCCGCGCACATGGCATCTCGCCTGAACGTCGCGAGTATCTGAAGAGCCTCGGGATGAATTTCAAGGACGCAACTTGCCCCGACGTCGGCATCATTGCCGGTAAGATCAAAATGCATGCCCGTAAGGGCTTCGCGACAGTGATCTTTGGCGACCCGAAGCACCCCGAAGTGATGGGCCTGATGGGCTACACCGAAGGGCGCGGCCATGTCGTCAAAAACGAGGGCGAAGTCCGTGCATTACCAGACGACATGGGGCCACAAGTCTGCATGGTTTCTCAATCCACCATGTTCACCGACGAGTTCGAGCGCCTGTCCAACATACTCCGCGAACGTTTCCCCGAAGCCAAAGTTTTTGACACCATTTGCGGTGCCACCAAGGAACGCCAGAGCGACATCCATGTACTGCAAACCAACGGAGCCGAGGCGATCGTCGTCGTTGGTGGTCGCCACAGTGCCAACACCAAAAAACTCGCCGCTCTCGTTGAGAAAACCGGCCTGCCTGCCTACCACGTCGAAACTGTGGAAGAGCTGGATTGTGAGCATCTCAAGCAGCAATATGGTAAAGTGGGTGTGACTGCTGGCGCTTCTACGCCAGAATTCCTGATCAAAGAAGTCGTCGAAAAATTACAGTTGGCCTAATATTATAAGCCCATTCGTGGGTATGGCTTGTAAAAATACAGGAACATGATTGTATCCGGCACGCTGGCAATCTGGCCGATTGCTTGGCACATTAACTGGTCACACTTGGTCAACTTAAGCAGCACATGTCCGAATTTGACATCACTCGCCTGATCACTGAGCGCGCAGCTGAAAACTACGATCTCCACGATCAGCATGTCAACAGCACCTTGGTTAAAGTGCTGCGAACCATCGGCTTCGATAAAGTCTACGCGAGTGCGAAAGGCTCTTATTTGTACGACGCCGAGGGCCAAGATTACTTGGATTTCCTCAGCGGCTACGGCGTGTTTAACATCGGGCGTAACCATCCGCTCCTCGCCAAGACTATCAAGGATGTGCTCGATCTGGACATGTCCAACATGGTCCAGATGGATTGCGCACTACTCAGCGGCCTCCTTGCCGAAAAACTCGTTGAGATCACCCCCCCCCATCTCGACGCCGTTTTCTTTTGTAACTCGGGTGCTGAAGCAGTCGAAGGTGCCCTTAAATTCGCACTGGGGGCCACGGGCCGCAATCGTATTTTATCGCTCAGTGGTGCCTACCATGGGCTGACACTCGGGGCGCTATCCGTCACCAACAATGGTAATTTCCAAGAGGGCTTTGGCAAGCTGCTCCCCGGCGTCGAGCAAGTAATCTATGGCGACTTAAATGACCTCGAAGACAAACTTCGTCAGGGCGATGTCGCGGCCTTCATTGCTGAGCCAGTTCAGGGTAAAGGCGTCTATTTCCCGGCGGACGATTATTTCCCGCAAGCGCAGGCTCTCTGCCGCCGATACGGCGCGCTATTTATCATGGACGAGGTCCAGACCGGCCTTGGCCGCACTGGAAAAATGTGGGCGCTCGAGCATTGGAACCTTGAACCCGACATCCTGACGGTCGCGAAAGCGCTTTCTGGCGGCTACGTGCCAGCCGCAGCGTTCCTCACCCGCCGAGATATCCATCAGCGCGTGTTCTCACGACTGGACCGCTGCGTTGTTCATTCAACCACCTTTGGACGCAATAACTTGGCCATGGCCTGTGGCTTGGCAACGATTCACGTGCTCCAGCACGAAAAGCTCGTGGAAAACGCCGCTTGGGCCGGGCAAATCATTGAGCAAAAGCTGCTCGAACTCAAAGCCAATCACGAGCTGATCAAGGATGTCCGCGTAAAGGGTTGCATGGTCGCCATCGAGTTTGGTGAGCCGCGCTCAATGAAGATGAAGCTCGCCTGGAAGGGTATCCACGCCGTCGACAAGGGCCTCTTCCCGCAGATGATTGTTACGCCAATGATGAACAAACACCGCGTCTTGACGCACGTTGCTGGGCACAATTTAGACATCGTCAAGGCACTGCCCCCCCTCGTCATTGGAGAGACGGAAATTCACCGCTTTATCAGCAGTCTCGACGACGTTTTGCAGGATTGCACTCGCCTACCTGGGCCGATGTGGGACTTTGGCCGCAACCTAGTACAAACCGCCATCAAACAGCGCAAGGGCAAGAAGCTCGCGCCAGCATAATACAATTTTCACCCCATGCCTCAACTAGAGCAGGCCATTCAGGAACTACTTGATCAACTCGTCGTGGACGGCGATGAACGCGGTCTGCAAGTCGCAGTCTATCAGGACGGAAAGCTCGTCGTCGATGCCTGGGCTGGCGTGGCGGACATTAACACGGGCACACGTGTAACGGGCGACACACTTTTCCCCGTCTTCTCCGTGACCAAAGCCATGACCGCGACCGCGATCCATCTGCTGGCAGAGCGCGATCAGCTCGATTACGATCAGCCAATTTGCGACATTTGGCCGGAGTTCGCCGCCAACGATAAACGAGGCGTCACGATCCGCCATGCGATGAACCATACCGCGGGCCTGGCCGCGATGCCCGCCAATCTCAATCACCAGCAATTGGGTGATTGGACCTTCATGGTGAAGGCCATTGCAAAGCTTCACCCCGTCCATGCCCCCGGCGAACACATGGCCTACCATGCGATGACGTACGGCTGGATTCTCGGCGAAATTTTATGCCGTGTGGATGGTCGCCATTTTCCCGATTTCATCCAACAAGAGCTGAATAAGCCGTTGGGCATAGAAGACCTCTTCGTTTCCACTCCCGACGAAGTCGAATCACGCGTTGCTTGGCTCGAGGAAGACGTGGACGAAGCAACGCCCTTGCCTGAAAATCTCGGCCAAGAAGCGGTCCCCCATTGGGTTCAGCCTTTGCATAAATGGATGAATCGCCCCGACGCCCGACGCGCCTGCATCCCTGCCAGCAGCGGCATCATGAGCGCGCGCGCAATTGCCCGACATATGGCGGCGTTGCTTCCGTGCGGCGTAGACGGCGTCACCCTGCTGCCTTCCGAACGCATTCGCCTGGCCACTGAGCGACAGTATCCTGCGCAGCCCAGTGAAAACGCTATGTTAATGAGCCTGGGCTACCACATTGGCGGTCCCGGCTCCTTTATGGGCGAGAATCCGCACGCATTTGGCCACGGCGGCCACGGCGGCTCCCTCGCTTACGCCGATCCCGACTGCGGCCTTGCCTTTGCGTTGACCAAGAACCGCTTCAACGACAAGGGTAACCAGAACAAGATCGCGGAACTCGTCCGCAGCCTTGTAGATGTCGCTTCTGCTTAGAGGATTGCCTCAGCCGAGCGTCGCCACGAATTCGACGATCGAATCGTAAACCGGGATTTCGTGCGCGGTAATCAACGCTTGTGCAGGCTCAGGAAATTCCTTGCCCGTATTTAGGGCAACGGGGTTGACGCCGGCATTGAGGCCGCATTGCCAGTCACTATCGCGGTCACCAAGCATGTATGACGTCGCTGGGTCGAGCTTGTCCCGAGCAATCATTTCCAAGAGAAATTTGGGCGAAGGCTTACGATATTCACTCGGCTGATCCGGGTGCTCCGGAGCAATGATTACACCGTCAAAAAGGTCGTCTCCAAGGTCTAGCAGCTCAAGCAAACGCCGGTTGCAGGCGTAAACATCCTCCATGGTAAAATAACCGCGCCCCACTCCACTCTGGTTCGTCACGAGGTAGAAGCGATAGCCCAATTCACGGGCGCGCATGAGCGCCTCTCGCGCGCCTTTGACGACGACCAGCTCAGCGGGGTCGTGCAGATGATGCACATCGTAGTTGAGCGTGCCATCACGGTCGAGAAACAGGGCCTTGTTTTTCATGGGGCCATACAGTCGCGTTACTTTCGCGTTGGCAAGCATCGGCTGGCCGCATAGACCCGTTGTCCATGAATTGCCTCCGTTTGATTCTCGTTGCGATTTCGTTTGCTGGCCTTCTGGGCTGCCAACCAGGAGTCGGGGATGCCTCGGCGAAAACCACCCCCAAAGCTGATGCCAAGGCTTGGTTTCCAATGACCATCGGCGACCAGCAAATCCGCGTGCAGCTCGCCATAAAGCAGGAGGAGCAGCAAAGAGGCCTCATGTTTCGACAAACCCTCGCCGAGAATGACGGCATGCTCTTCATTTTTTCTCGCCCAGAGTCCCGTAGCTTCTGGATGCGCAATGTGGACCTGCCGCTCGACGTCGGTTATATCAATCCCGAAGGCGTCCTACGCGAAGTTTACCCGATGTATCCGCATGACGAAAATTCAGTCCCATCGAGAGGATCGGATATTCAGTATGTGCTGGAGATGAATCAGGACTGGTATCAAGAGCACAAGGTTTTTCCCGGCGCTAAAATCGACATCGCTCTGATCGCTGACGCCATGAAGGACCGTGGCTTCAATCCTGCCCAATTCGGTATGCCCGATCAATAAGGTGCCAACAGCTTACCCCAACAACCGCCCTCACCCATGTGAGATAAAAAAACGCTAGCCCACCGCACCGCGATAGCTGAAATCAAAAAGCAACTCCCACTCCCGACGCTGTATCTGCTGACAGCGTAATTCCTCAACCCCACCCACACTGTAGGCGGCCGCGACTTCGTCGATAAAGAGGAAGGGATTATAACTCGGAAATTCTGCCTTGAGCTGGTCGATCACCGAATGAGTGCCCACGTGGCGAAACCAGTATTTTGCGTTGCCGTAGTCGGGCTCACGGCGGTGCATAATGCCATGCCAAAAACTGCCCGTCGGCGTTTCAACCTGTTGGCTAATGACGTGCGAGTCTTCGAGGAAATCCAGACGCAGCAGCACGCCACAAAGGCAGGCTTTCCCCATATCTGCATCGTGGATGATCTTCCCGGCGAATGCGTGGTCCGCTGTCAGTTCACCAAATCTCGCGCGCAGTGATTCATCCGGCTGGCCGGGGCCAAGATTAACAGGATGTGCGATTTTCAGCCATTCGGCCAAAATAGGGCCATAGTCATCGGGGTTAAATGTAGGGCTCATCCCCTTAATCAAATACAACAGTCTTGTTGTGGTAAACCAGAATCCGATGCTCAAGCTGCCAGCGAATGGCCTGCGCGAAAACAGCCTTCTCCAAGTCTCGTCCTCGACGGACTAAATTCTCCGGCCCATGACGATGGGTCACGCGCGCAACATCCTGCGCAATGATCGGGCCTTCGTCCAGATCAGCCGTCGCAAAGTGCGCAGTCGCACCAATCAGTTTCACCCCACGATCATAGGCCTGATGATACGGACGCCCGCCCGCAAACGCCGGCAAAAAGCTATGATGGATATTGATGACCGGGCAGCCAATATTACTTAAAAAGTCTTCCGAAAGCACCTGCATGTAGCGTGCCATCACGACGAGACTCACGCCCGCTTCCTGTAGCAGGCGGATTTGTTCGCGTTCGGCTTCGGCCTTGTTCGCCTTCGTCACTGGCACACAGTGAAACGGCAATCCGTAGGATGCGGCGGCCTCGGCCAAATCGGGATGGTTAGACACCACAACCACGGCTTTTCCACGGAATTCACCTGAGCGAAACCGCAAGGCTATATCGTGAAAACAGTGGTCGATCTTGGACACCATAATGCCCACTCGCTGCTCCTCATTGTCCATGGAAACATTACAGCTCATCCCCAGCTCTTCGCGGGCGAAGACTGCAAAGTCCTGGCCTTCGGACTCCGCCTCATTGGTCTCGGCAGGCTTCCACACTAATCGCTGGAAGAACACGCCGGCCGCATCGTCACGATGTTGGTCAGCGTGGCGAATATTCCCGCCTCGATTGAAAATCCAGTTGGAAACACTGGCGACAATCCCTGGTTTGTCCGGTCCAAAAAGCAGTGCTGTCAGGTGGCGGTCTAATGAATGATCAAGCATCTTAGGCTGTTTTACCTATATTTTATGAAATTTGTAAAAGAATCGTAATGAAAACTAAGGAAATTGATTCAATGCGCCAATTACCCCCTTTGTGCCCATCGCGGCATACGTGCTATCCCTTAGAATTGTAAGGTATCTGTAAGTAAACGGAATTTTTAGGCATGTCACGTTTCTAAGTTAATGATTGTATCATATAAACAAAGACCCCGACCATGCGAAACAATCAATCTGCCGTCAATACCCTCGGGCGATTAATCGCTCTCCTAACATTCTCATTTGTCGCCTCACCCGTTTGCGCTTCTCCCAGCGCTGGCGAACCCGTACAAAATACTCAGGGCCAATTGATCGGCTCCATTTTAGGTCCCGTCAATGAATCACCCCGCCTAAAACCAAGTGTAGTGATACAGCTCAACGATGGGGAAAAGAAAGTAAAAACGAATTGCTGCCTGACCAGTCAGGGAGATAGCTTGGTCCTGAACGAATCAGTGATCTCCAAGAGCGATAACGAGAGCGCCATTGAAGCCGCTTTCGAAGTGCGCGCCATGACCATGGTCATGATCATGCAAAGCCATGAAGACACCAGACTACTCGGTGATGTCACCGATCTCGTCTATGATCTCCACGACAACACTCTACATATTCGCGGTAGCTTGGACTCCGTCGATAGTTTCCACCGAGTACTCAATGTGACAATCGAACTATGCGATTACGAAATCGCTCCCGACATCACAATTCGCCGACCTATCGTACCTAGCTAATCGTTATCCTATACTTCCCCCCCAAACAGCGCAGCGACTTCAGCTGCGCTGTTTTTTTGGAAAAATGGGTTGACCCTGTGAACATACAACCAATACTCATTTGAACAACAAAAGAAGCACCATGAAAAAACTGACCACCCGCCAACACGAGATTTTAGGATTCATTCAACTACAATTCCGCGAAGAAAGTTTCTGGCCCAGCATTCGGGAAATCCAGGAGCATTTCGGCTTTAAAAGCACCAATGCTGTCATGGGACACTTGCGTGCATTGGAGCGCAAAGGCTACATCAGCCGCGCACCCGGTCAGGCGCGCACCTTCCGTGTCACTTATGATGACGGCACCAACAAACCCGTCTACGCCAAGGATGTTGTCAGCATTCCAATCTACGGTAATATCTCCGCAGGCTACCCCGAAGGTGTGGAATCCAGCGGAGAAGTTGGACGACTTCAGTTGGACATCAACACCGCTGGTGTAAATCGCAACCGCCGCGCCTTTGCTCTGAAAGTCCGTGGTGAAAGCATGATCGACGCCGGTATTTTTGACGGTGACGTCGTCGTTCTTGAGCCAGGTGCCCCCCAAGATGGAGACATCGTCGCAGCGCTAATCGACAACGAAACCACCCTCAAACGCTTCGTCCTCCGAGCAGGCCGTGCGCCCTACCTGAAGGCTGAAAACGTTGATTACCCTGAGCTGCACCCGGTGGCCGAACTCATTATCCAGGGCATCGCCAAGGCCGTGGTTCGCAGTCTCTAGCATATGACGGATACTGCCTCCCTGGAGCAGCGCATCGGCCATTGCTTTCGCAATCCCTCGCTGCTCGAACAGGCGCTCACTCACTCATCCCGGTTACAAGATAATCCTGACGCCGCCGATAACCAGCGACTCGAATTCCTCGGAGACGCCGTGCTCGGTCTGGTCTTAGCCGAGGCCCTGTATAGCGCCTTTCCCGACGAACGAGAAGGCTACCTAGCCCGCGCACGATCCGTTTTGGCCAAAGGCGAATTCCTCGCGCAGTTGGCTCGCGAACTCGAGCTCCCCTCACACATCTTGATGAGTGACGCCGAGCGTGCCCAAGAAGGCCATCTCCGAGATGCCGCGCTGGAAGACTCATTGGAAGCACTCATCGGTGCCATCTACCTGGATACCGACTATCCAACGACGCGAGACTGCCTGCTGGGCTGGTTTGGCGACATCCCCGCTCGGCTTCAACGCCGCCTAACGCAGGACAATCCTAAAGGCCGCCTGCAAGAATGGTCTCAAGCTAATGGAATGGCCCAGCCCGATTATACCATCGTTGATGAAGCTGGCCCCGGCCACGCCAAAGAATTTCATGCCGAGGTCGCCATCGCTGGCGTCCCCCAAGGCGCAGGTATGGGCACCAGTAAAAAGGAAGCTGAAGAAGCCGCTGCCCGCGTCGCCATTACCAAACTCGGCGTCTGAGCAAAAAATTTCGTTGCCACGGTTGCCTTTCCTCAGAAAGGCGCTTGTCTGAAACGTTTTACTGGAGCCAATCAACCGGCTCACCCTGATTAATGAAACCCGTCGTCATTCCAGCCGACGCAGATATCCGCCTTTATTACGGGGTGGCTGGCCCGTCAGCGCCCGCCGTCAGTGCCGAACTCCTTGGCTCCCCCCCCTCCCCCCCCGGCAGCGTCGCGGTGCTCATCGGCAAAGCTGGCCGAGAACTCGAAGCATGGGCCGACGATCTGGAATTCTTCTTTCAGCGCCAATTCCCCTCCACACCAATCAGCGTCCACACATTGCCCAATCTCGGTGATGTCGAACCCGACGACCCTCGGGCCTTTGAACTCAATTGCGACCGACTGGCAGCCCTGTCAGCATTGGTGCAGACGAAACCAAAGGGCATCATTTGCCTAGCCGTTCATCCCGCATCCCTCCTCCAGCCACTCCCCCCCCCCCGCCAATTAACCCAAAGCTCCGTCCACCTGAAAACCGGCGCTCAGACTGATTTCAAGACCCTTGTCGAAAAGCTGAATCAAGAGCTCGGCTACGACTCGGAAGCACTTTGCGAAACCCCAGGCCAATTCTCTGTCCGCGGCGGCCTGATCGACATCTACCCTCTCAACGCGACTGCCCCCCTCCGCATCGATTTTTTTGGCGACGAGATTGACTCGATTCGAGAATTCGACCCCACCACTCAACGCTCCGGCGAGTCAGTCAAAGAAGCCTTCCTCTCACCGGTTATCGAAGCTGATTCCGTACAAACGGCAACACTGCTCGATTACCTCCCCGATCAAGTAACTTGGCTTCTGCGCGAGCCAGCCCAGCTCCTGGACTCCGAGCCCGAGCTTTTTTATTACCCCGAAAATATCCCCCCCCCCTCGCGTAATTTCCAACACCTGATGTCTCGCCGTAAGGCCAAAGGTGACCGCTGGATGGCCCTCTCAGAGCTAGATATCGATGTTCCACTACTCGGTGAATCACCCCGCAAGGAACCAATCGAAAGCGAGTCGCTGGAGCACTATTCGACCTACGCGGAGACAACGCAGCTCGGTATTGTCCGGCAGGAATCCGAACAACGCTCTCGGCGCGATTTCCTTCAACAGCTCAACCGTTGGCAACAGGCCGGGCACAAAATCACCTTTATCCTCAAGAATGAGGCGGAGGAGAAACGTTTGCGTCAGGTATTGGACGAAGATTCGACTGGCCGAAAGCTTGTTGCCGAATGCCGATTTGGAGCCTTGGGGGAGGGCTTCCGCTTAGCCTTGCCGGAGCATCGAGAGGTCGTCGTCACCGAGGCGGAATTGTTTGGCCGAAAGCGCCTCCGCATTGGGCGACGACAGCGTAAAATGCCCCACCGCCAGGCCGTTGACCAAGCACTTGATTTCTCTGAGTTGGCCGATGGCGACTACCTCGTCCACCTCCTCAATGGCGTCTGTCTCTTCCGTGGCCTGCAAAAACTGAAAGTCGGTTCTCGCGAAGAGGAAGTCATTTCGCTCGAATTCGACGAAGGTGTTACTGTCCATCTTCGGTTGCACGAGAGCCATCTGCTCAGTCGCTATGTAGGCCTGACGAAGGCCACGCCCAAGCTCGGTAAATTGGGCGGTAGCCAATGGTCTAAAGCCCGCGCCGCCGCTGAACGGGCAACACTCGACTTCGCCGGTGAGCTACTGCGCCTCCAAGCCGAACGAGAAACACACCCAGGTTATGCCTGTGGACCAGACCACCACTGGCTTCAGGACTTCGAAGACGCCTTTGTCCACGAGGAAACGCCCGATCAAAGGCAGTCAATTATCGACGCCAAAAACGACCTCGAAAAACCGCTACCGATGGATCGTCTCCTCTGCGGCGATGTCGGCTTCGGCAAGACTGAAATCGCTATCCGGGCCGCATTCAAAATGGTGCTGGAGGGCAAGCAGGTCGCCCTTCTCATACCAACGACGGTCCTCTGCCAACAGCATTTCCAGACCTTCCGTGATCGCTTCGCCAACTATCCGATAACGATCGAAATGCTCTCGCGCTTCCGCACCGCCCAGCAGAAGCGCGAAATCCTTAAGCAGCTCAAGGCTGGCAAAATCGACTTAATCATCGGCACACACTCCCTACTCGGCAAAAACGTCGTTTACAAAGACCTGGGCCTACTAGTGATCGACGAGGAGCACCGATTCGGCGTTCGCCAAAAGGAAAAGCTCAAACAGATAAAACGTAGCGTCGACGTGCTGACAATGAGCGCAACGCCCATTCCTCGGACGCTTTATTTCGCATTGGTGGGAGCCCGCGATCTAAGCGTGATCGAGACAGCCCCCCGCGACCGCCGCCCGATCGAAACCATCGTCAAAAGCTACGACCCCAAGCTCGTTCAGACAGCAATTGAGCGTGAGGTCGAACGCGGAGGCCAGGTTTTCTACCTCCACAATCAGGTGCAGACAATTGAGTCTGTAGCCGCGAACTTGCGAAAGATGCTCCCAAAAATGAGTATCGGTGTCGGCCACGGCCAAATGCATGAGCGGGAATTGGAGAAAGTCATGACAGACTTCGTTGGCGGGCGCTACGATGTTCTAGTCTGCACGACAATCATTGAGAACGGCCTCGATATTCCCAACTGTAACACCATCATCATTGAAGGTGCTGATCGCTTTGGTCTAAGCCAACTTTACCAACTGCGCGGGCGCGTAGGGCGATTCAATCGACAAGCATATTGCTACCTGCTGCTCCATCGGCACAGCAAACTACTCGATCTCGCCCGTAAACGCTTGGGCGCGATTCGACAATTTAACCAACTTGGCGCAGGCTTCCGCATTGCCATGCGTGATCTGGAACTCCGTGGCGCAGGCAATCTGATCGGATTGAAACAGCATGGGCACATTGCCAACGTAGGCTTTGACTTGTACTGCCAACTCCTTCGACAGAGTATTGCCCGGCTAAAGGGTGATGATCAGGCTGCGGCCATTCGCGCCACCGTCCGCCTGGATTTCGTCCTCGTTGGCCGATATCTGGGCGAGACGGGGGGGGGG
>NZ_BMXG01000009.1 GCF_014651635.1 Cerasicoccus arenae
CCAAAGGTCCCCCCCCCCCTTTTACCGGGCATGCACGTGATGAAAGCGACTGGCGCTCCGAACCGGGATACCCCGAAACCCGCGTTGGCTCAGAGGCCCTCGGCGGCGCTGACTATGGGAACTGGTGGCACAACGCCATGGAGCATGCCCCTTGGGGGCAACCAATGTCAGCCTGGGCGGATCACCTCGCCACCGTCACCCCCCATTGCCCAATCCCAGAACGCGGCCCCCGCGAGCTGGAAGCCCTCTTCGCCACAGCGGAATTTGTCTGGCTCAACGACGATGCACGCCAAGTTCGCACCGAAGTTTCTCTTTTCTGGCCGGAAGCCGCCCAAGCACCAGAGCAGCCCGAACTCAACCTCACTTCCCCCCAAGCCCCCCCCCCTGCATTTGCCTACGACGGCTTCATCGACCTGCTCGCCCACGATGAACCCCGCGATCGCTGGCGCATTGTGGACTGGAAAACCGACCGTATCAGCAAAAATCCCGCCACCGAACTCCGCGACGCCTATGGCCCGCAACTTGCAGCCTACGTCACAGCACTGCGTTCACTCTTTGGCCGCCCAGTCGAGGGCTATCTCTACAGCACCCGCGCCGCTAAATGGATTCGCCTGCCCGATTGATATCGGGTTTATCGTTGGGAAAACTCACAATGTTCACTTTAATATACTCCTGCTGCATCGCCTTAATTGCCGCGTTCTTATTTCCACTGATTCTAGGTGGCTTAACTTTAGACCGACCAAGTGGCAACTCAGACAATCTCCTTCAAATAATGCCTGCTGTATTTATATTTTACGGCTATTTCTCCATATTTTCATGTGCCGTCTACGCAATGGGCACCCGGCGAGGATATTGGAAAGCTACATGGTGGAAAAACGGCCTACTTTTTCTGCTGATGCTCGTCATACTGCCTCCGACAACGATCATAGTTTCCATCAAACTCTTTGGCGCTAATGCTCAAGCTAGCACAATATCACCTTTTACTCAATTTCCCGCCTACATCGTGCTAACTATTGCTGTGCTCATTATCGGCTTTTGTTTAAAGCCTCGATCTTCGTTAACCACCTAATTTCTCAACGCATGTTCTCAAAAGTTAATTGCTTCGCCGCGCTCCTTGCTCTGGCCGCGCTCTTCGCCGGTTGTGGAGAAGGAGAGAAAGGCACCCTGAGCAGTTCCGCGCACAAGAATACCTTTATCTTCGCACGAGGCAGCGATGCCCAAAAGCTGGACCCCGCCGATGTCGACGACGGTGAATCCGTCAATACGATCGCCCAAGTCTGCGAAGGACTGCTCCGCTTTAAGCCTGGCACGGTCGAGCTTGAACCTTGGCTTGCTGAGTCCTTCACCTCGTCGCCGGATGGCCTCACACACACCTTCAAGCTGCGTCCCGGAATTAAGTTTCACGATGGGACCCCGCTCAACGCCGAAGCTGCTGCATTCTCCTTTCGCCGCCAACTAGACCCTGAACACCCTGCACATTTGCCCACAGCCAGCTTCGTTTACTGGAACTTCCTGTACAACGAAATCCAATCAGTTGAAGTCATCGACGAAATGACGCTGCGCTTTCATCTCAACGAGCCTAATGCGACTATTTTGTATTCCCTGGCAATTTTTCCGGCATGGCTGATCAGCCCGAAAACGCCTCCCACAGACATCCCCTATAAGCCCGTTGGCACGGGGCCCTATCAATTCGCAGAGTGGGCAGTGGGCCAGGCTATCGTCCTGAAGCGCAACCCCAATTACTGGGCATATACGCCTCAGTTCGACCGCATTATTTTCAAGGCCGTGCCCGAAAACACCGTTCGCCGCCTCGAACTAGAGGCTGGCGACATAGATGGCATCGACGGCGTTCAGCCCGCCGAAGCCATTGCTTTAAGCAAGAACCCGGATTTTAAGCTCTATCGCGGGCCCAGCATGAATGTCGGCTATCTAGCGATCCAGACTCAAAATGTCCGCTGGCAAGACCCTGATATTCGTCGTGCATTGGCCATGGCAATTGACCGCAAGGCCATTGTCGAACTCGCGCTCGACGGCGCAGCAGTCCCGGCAGACTATCCAATTCCACCGGGCTTCCTTGGTGAACCCCAAGACCAACCACCGCCGTACCAACACGATCCCGTCGCCGCAAAAGCCCTCTTGACTAAATTTCCTCAGCTGCTCAAGACGCCAATTGTGCTAAGCACCCTTAGCGACTCGCGGCCGTATTTCCCTGACCCACAGCGTGTAGCCTCCCTCATTCGCAGCGACTTAGAGACCATCGGCTTGACCGTTAAAATCGAGACCCGTGACTTCAAGAGTCATCTGCAAACGCTTCGCAACGGCGACTTCGAAATCGCTCTCATTGGCTGGATCGGTGACAACGGTGACACGGATAATTTCCTCGCAACCTTCTTTCACAGCCGCGCCGCGGTCCCCGGCAGCGCCACGAATTATTCATTTTACAAGAACCCGGAAATGGACCACCTGCTTGACGCCGCACGCCGCGTTAGCAACCCAACTGAGCGCACCAAACTCTACAACGAAGCACTCAAGGTCTGGTCGCGCGATCTACCAATGATCCCCCTCGTTCATGCGGAACAAATGATTCTCCTGCGCAAGCAGGTAACAGACTTCACGCTGTCCCCGACCGGCAATGTATTCCTTGGCCCAGTTGGCTGGTCATCGTCTGATTGAATCTGAAGCAGCTCAGCCGCGCCACGCGCGGGCAAGCCAACTGCCTGCAAAGCACGCCGTGGATGCTAGGACAATCGATGCCCCGGAGCTAAAATCAAACTGGTAGGAAATGATCAGCCCAGCAATCACGCTGAAAGCTGCAATCCCCGACGCCAACAGCATTGCGATGCCCACCGAACGCGCCCAAATCAATGCGGCGGCGGCAGGTGTTATCAGTAGAGCAGTCGCCATCAGGGCACCGACCACACGCACCGCCGTAACGACGCTCAGCGCCGTCAATACGAGCAACACGGTGCGCATCCGATCGGGCCGGGCACCGATCACCCGCGCGTATTCTGGGTCCACCGAAGCCAGTTCGAGCTCCTTATTGATGAGGCCTACGGCAATCAGCACAATCACGGTCACAATCGCAGTTAAAATCAGGTCCGCTGGGGCAACGCCCAGTACACTACCAAAGAGCAAGGCGTTGAAATCACGGAAAGAATTAACCTGGCTCATCATCAGGACGCCGAGAGCAAACATGCCAGAAAGCACCACGCCGATGGCGGCGTCTTCCCCCACTTCACGTCGGCGAGCCAACCAACTCACACCAAAGGCTGTCGCCAATGCCGCGCCCAGCGCGCCCCAGAAAATGTCCAGCCCACGCAGAAAGGCGAAGACCATGCCCGGCAAGACTGTGTGCGAAAGCGCACCGCCAAAAAACGACATGCGCCGCTGGACGATATATACGCCAATGACTGCACAATTGACGCCTGCCAAAGCGGCGGCGAGTAACGCGCGTTGCATGAACGGCGCAGCAAAAGGATCAAGCAGCCAATCGATCATGGTGCGCCCTCCTCTGTCAGAGAGCCGTCAGTCAGGCGAAAACGGGCGTCAAAGAAGTCTTCTCCAAAATCTAGCTCATGGGTAGCGGTCACCAACGTTTTACCTTCGGCCTTGAGCCCGCGCAAAACGCCACGCACAAGTGCGCGATTCTCGGCATCAACCGCATTAAAGGGTTCGTCGAGCAGGAGTAGGTCCGCCCCATGAAGCAATGTTCGCGCCAGCAGAAGACGCTGCTGTTGCCCCCCCGAGAGCTCGTTGATACGCCGCTCCGCCAGCGAGGTAAGCGTTAACCGATCAAGTATTTCGGCGGCTGCCTTGCGTTGTACACGCCCCGGGCGACGAAACCACCCCAAGTGAATGTAAAGGCCAGTCAGTACAAAACGTTGCACGCTAATCGGGAAGTCCCAATCGATATCTCGATGCTGTGGCAGATAAGCGACTTGATGGTGACACTGTCCAACAGCGTGACCAAGCACCGAGATCTTCCCCTGACGTAGTCGAAGCAGACCAGCGATGCTCTTGAGCAAGGTCGATTTGCCAGAGCCGTTATCACCGAGCAGCGCAATACTGCGGCCGCGATCCAGAGTCAGATTTAATCCACTGAGTACAGAGGAATCGGCACCCGGATAGCCCAAGGCGACATTCTGAAAGACCAATGCAGGAGACTCATGGGCGTGATGCCCTCCGCAGGTCGCATGATAGCGCAAAGTTTTCAAAAGCGATTAGCGTAGGGCCGTGACGATCGTTTCAACATTCCCACGCATGAGAGAGAGATAGTCCGGTGCTCGACCATCGGCAGCAGTGACGTTGCCAGTGTAGAGGACAAAAGGTGTGGGGAGACCGGCCTCACGAACGACCTGCTCAGCCAAGCGCGGGTTCGCCGTAGAATCGACAAATACAGCTGGCACGCCGAATCTACTGATTAATTTAAGCAGGCGATTGAAATCGCGAGCAGAAGGGTCAGGAGACTCCGTACTCACACTGCCTAAAATGCTCGTTGGGGTAAAAAAACCGTAGCGCCTCCCAAAATAGCGGAGATTGTCGTGATAATTGATCAACAGTCTGCGGCGGGTGGGGATTTCGCCCAAGCGGGCCTCCGCCCATTCGTCCAGCGTGATAATCTCATCTAAATACTTTTCGCGGCGCTTGTCGAAGTAGGCTGCATGTATCGGATCAAGCTCATTGAGCGCATTGTTGATCGAAAGGATCATTAAAACGGCCATTTGGGGATCGAGCCAGACATGAGGATCATATCCATGATCATGATCATGCCCATGTCCGTCATTCGCTGATTTGGGCATTTGCGGAATCATTGAGGTCCAGATTTCATTCGCCACCAACGCATCTTCCTTACAACAGGGAGGCTTATTGGCGGCGTCTGGATAAAGCAGGGGGCGATCAACCCAAAATGCTTCACCTGGCTCCAAGAGGTCCAAGCCATCAGTAAGAATCAACTTCCTAGCGGAAGTTCCACTGGCGACTATTGCCTCATTGAGCCAAGGCTCAAGTCCCTCTCCAAAGGCAACAATCAGGTCTGCCTTGGCAAGTTCGTTGATCTGACGTGGGCTGGGCTCAAAATGATGCGGGTCCGCTCCCGAGTCGGCAAAAGACGCAACCTGTACTTGGTTGCCACCCACTTGGCGCACCCAATCCGCAGCAATGCCGTTACTCGCAGCTACGGTTAAACGTGCTGGCAGATGTGCGACAGCTAAAAAGGCTGCAAGCGTGATAATCCACTTCATCGCCACAAACTGGCGAGACCTCCGAGGAAATGCAAATCTTTTGCAGTAAGAGGTTTCGCTAGTCTTCGTCTACAAATTGCCCGTAAATATAAATCTCGATTTCTTCCGGCTGGAAGCCTTCGGGCAGGGAGTCATGGTCAATTTTAATGTCCATGCCTTCGGCTAAGCGCACACGGTTCGTTTTACGGCATATAACGACAGCACGCTGGTTACTGCGTGGCAAAAGATAGCAAGTGCGATGGCCTGGTACCTCAAGTGCCTCGATCTCTTGACTATCTAGTAATAAGCGAATGTTCCGATAAACCGTGGCAATGCCCAAGCCTGGCGCATGGTCTGCCGCCTGTTCCCGAATTTCCTTCGGCGTCAGGGGATGCTCAGCTATGCGCAAAGTAGCCAAGATCGCGGCCCGCTGCTTCGTCTCACGAAAAATTTTTCCCATCAAATCTACAATTCACCTAACTAATTGGCTATCAGGTAATTTCTTTTCAATGCAAAAATCAGAAAAAATGATATACACTGTTATTGATAGTCGATTCTCACCTTCAAAACAAACGTTTGTTTAAGGAATGGAGCGGATTGACAAGTATTTGACACATAAACAGTGGTCCTCAATTTGAAACAGGGTTGTTAGTCAGGAACCAACTAAGAACCCAAACACCAGCGGGTCGACGAAAGCTCGGCCCTGAACCACGCTCCAGGCAAAGAAGACCGCTTTTTTTGAAGTCTATGCAATCAGCACTCGGGTTCCCCGTCAGCAACCAAGCAGTCAGGATGGATAAATGTGGATTGTGGCCAACGATCATTAGATCTTTATCCGAACCGTGCAAAAAAGACAACAAAGCCAAAGGATCGTTCTCCGGGGCAAGACCAGCGATTTCAATTTGCGGGATGCTCAACCCAAGCCCTTCACGAAATAGCTGAGCCGTCTGTTTAGCACGCAGCAAGGTGCTGTGGTGGACTGCCAAGAGATCACCGAACTCCTTGGGTTTTAGCAGGCCACAAAGTTTTTCAATGGATTTCTCACCCTTAGGCGTCAACTCACGCTCCGAGTCGCTTGGCGCATCGTAAGAAGCTTCGGCGTGGCGTAGGAGGTATAATCGCATACCGGTTTGTAGCAGGATACGCGCACATGTCTAGCGAAACGTGATATTTTTCATTCATCTTCATCAACTGAGCCGTCATCCGCCGCATTGGCAGGTAATTCATGAGGCAAGGCCAAATAGTAACTCATCAGCCAGAGACTCCAAGCCCAGGGATAAATGAGCGGCGGCAAAAGCACCCCCACCGCCACACAAAGCACCCCTAGAATCGTGCTGGAATATGCTCCTGCCAGGTAGAGCGCGATCAGCACAGGGAAGCAGCCAAAGACGGTGAGGCCATAATTCCAAACCATTGCCCCCAAATAAAAGCCCTCCGTTCGCGTCAGCTTCAGTGAACAGTGTGGGCATCGGTAATGCAATCGAAACCAAGTCCGGAAAATCTGCCTACCACCACAATTTGGACAGCAGACAGTCAAGCCACGTAGGAAAATCTGGAATCGATTGACAGGAACCATCCCCCACACCATGCGCAAGTAAATCAACTTGGCAAGCAGCGCCATAAAAGCTTTGCACCGAAGATCTTTGTTATAATTAAGTTGGCGCACGCCACGTATGTGAGGGTCCCAGATGCGCATAAGGATGCGTGTTATTAACCAGACCCCAGCCCTTGCCTTCCCAACGACAAGCCATGAACTCCAATAGACGCCCCAAATCCTCTGAAAAAAAAGAGTGAGGGCCTGGCCTAGGTGTTTTCTTCATTCATGTTTGACGCGATCCTCATTCCCTTTTTCGTATTATTTTATATATGCAAAAAAAGACATTTACCTTTTTATATAGTGATGCAACTTTGCTGCGACTGCTACATCAGAAACCCATAAATAATCTAAAATGACAAATAGCAAAAAAATCCTCGCAATTGGAGCCGTCGCCTTACTGGCAAGCGCCACTCAAGCTGTCGCAGAAGGCGGCGAATGGTATATATCCGCTAAGGGCGGTGCAAATTTCCCGGACCAGGGTCTGGACACCGGTTGGCAAATCGACGGCGGAATCGGCTATCGTTTCTTCTTGGACGAATCTGTTAATAAAGGCACGGACAACGAATTTGCACTACGCTTGGAGTTCAATCCCGGCTTCCTCCAAAACAAGCCATCAGGTGCCACGAACAATGTAAACGTAGGGCGCTTCATGGGCAATGTCCTCCTTGACGTTCCCGTCATCGACTGGGCTTACCTCTATGGTGGCCTCGGCATCGGCGGCGCATACTATAATGTGGAGTCAGTCGATAACGACTTCGTGTTTGCCTATCAGGGCATGGCTGGCGTCGGTTTCGTCGTGGCAGAAAACGTTAAACTGGAAGTTGGCTATCGCTACTTCACCACCCTGGACCCCACCTTGCTCGGATTCGCCGTTACCGCGCCAAAATATCACGCAGCAGAAGCAGGCATCCGCTTCGAGTTCTAAGGCACTTCCTCAGTTTTGTTTGCAAGACCCGCCTTCCGGCGGGTTTTTTTATGAACCTGACTAGCCAATCAGTAACAACTGACAGGCTTTCCTACAGCTAGAACCGATTCGGCGAAATCGAGGTGCAGTTAATTCACAACAATCAAGCATTCTACTGATCAATATAAGCGCATTTCATAGACCTCTGTCCCCCCTCTATTCTTCTGTAAAATCGTGTGATCCGAAGCAACATAGCTGATAATCACGGTGAAATATTTTTAATTTGCAATTTCCCTGCCACCGACAGTAAATCTTACGTACCAATCAACACAATTTAACCATCACATACACCTATGAAGCGTAGATTCAATGTAACCGTTGCAACCATCGCATGCCTATCTAATATGGCATTTGCTGAAACCTTCAATGAGCAAGTCACCATTGATGACGGCAATTCAGCCCAAATCGATTTGGTCGTTTCAGGCGATGCCTCCGTAGCAGGCGATTTAACTGTAGGCGGCGGGAATGTCCTGACAGACCTCATCATCGATCCCGCTTTGAATATATATACCAACGACTATATCACGGCGACCAATCCATACATCCTGGACCAAAAGTTGTATCATCCTTTATTGACAAACATCCTCTTCCTGGCCCCTCAGCAATTCGACGTCAGCGCAACATTGGATGCTTCAGCAATACCGACGAGCCAAGTTGCCTATTTGTTTGATGGCAACCATCACGATGAGAATGTGTATGCAAGTGGTGGAGAACTCGTCATTACAATCGATTTTTCGCAGAGCAATTATTTGGCCCCATCTCAGGGCCTAGGTTACGGCGCAGGCGAATTGGTACTCGCTGCCTATGATGGAACCACCCACCCCAGCGCCGTGTCCGCTCGCATTTATTCGCCCACTCATAATTGGTTGCCTTTGAGTAAGCTACCAGACCTATACGGAGTTGCAAATGGCGACATCTATGGAAATGGCAAACTGTGGTTTCTGCGGTTAGTGAGTGACAATCATTCGCCGTCAACAAAACTGGAAATTACCATTACAATGGATCCAGGCTGTTCCTTGTCTGAACTAGAATTCCACCCTCAAAAGCCGTATAGATTATTTCAGACACCGGTGGTGACAAAATACCAAGACGAAATCCTATACAATGATATCAGTTTTTACGACTCAAGCAAAACTGAATCCATCAATTTTGATGCGGAAGCGGGTGCCATTACGGCCAGAGAACTCGTTATTGACGGCTTTACATTAGACAGCAGCAACAACACCTTGGTGTTCGAAGACAGCCAATCATCCGGCAACGCCTCTATCGAAATCGGAGCCGCCAACCCGGTCATGGTCTTTCAGGATACAAATATGGTGTTTGGTGAAGCCAGCGGTAATCTATCTTCGATAACTGGAGCCGACAACTTAGTCTTTGGCAATAGCGCAGCCCAAAACTTAACGACAGGCTTCAACAACATCGCATTGGGAGAATATAGCTTGGGTTATGCAGATGAAGGAGATGGAAATATAGCTTTAGGAGCTGCTTCAATGATAAATGCAGCGGGGCCAAATAGTAGGATTAACATAGCCATTGGCGGATGGACGCTCTCCAGAATCAAAGACTATATGAACATCGCAATTGGAAATGCCGCTCTCCGATATCAAGAAACGGGAAGTTTTCAAATTGCAATTGGGACAAATGCCATGGGTGGTAGCGGTGCAGGCTCTGCCCCTGGAAACACCTCATATTCCCTCGCAATCGGATATGCCGCGCTCAATAACCTCGATAACGGAACACATAATCTAGCAATAGGCGGTTACGCTGGCGATGAGCTAGTAACTGGATATAATAATACGTTCGTAGGGGCAGGAGCAGCGGGTCTTCTTACAACAGGTTCACATAACGCTTTATTTGGAGGAAACGCAGGCTCTGCTCTAACCTACGGTGATTATAATTCGATGTTCGGCCGTTATGCTGGTGATAATCTCGTGACGGGTCATCGAAACATTGCGATCGGCTATCAAGCGACATTCCCCAATGCAAACGCCAGCGACCAGCTCAACATCGGCAACACGATCTACGGTGACCTCGCAACCGACAAAGTCGGGATAGGCGTCACAGATCCTCAAGCCACACTCGATGTCGGCGGAGACGCAATTGTCTCTGGCAACGCTGATGTCGGCGGAGACCTTCAGGTAGCTGGCACCATTACCATGACTGCACCCGCAGGCGACATATCCATGGGGATTTTTGGAACTAATCCATAAAAAGCAGCAGTCTTTTCTGTTTCCCCAAAGCCCCGCCATCGTGCGGGGCTTTTTTTACAATCCGATACATTCATTGGCGAACGCCAAGCACCTCGGCTCAAGGCAACCGCCCCGCTACCCTAATCAACCAAAACGAAACTCTAACCTCCAGCGCCTGTGGCGCTGGTTAGTGCACCCGCTGCTCCATATAGCGGGCGAGCTCAATGAGAACCGTGTTGTTGCCGCCGAGCTGTTCAAAGCCCTTAATCGCTTCGTCAGTGTGTTCCTTAGCCTTCGCGCGGGAAGCCTCAAGACCGTAGAGACTTGGATAAGTCATCTTGTTGTTTTCTTCGTCAGCGCCCACGGGCTTACCCATGGTCTCAGCGTCAGAAGTGGCGTCGAGAATGTCGTCGATGATCTGGAAGGCGAGGCCGAGGTGGCGGCCCGCTTCGCGCATGATCGCTACGTTTTCTGCGGACGCACCAGTCAGGCGATAGCCCATGGTCAGGCTGGTCGTCATGAGGGCACCGGTCTTATTTAAATGAATGAACTCCAAGCGCTCGGCGGTGGGTTCGTCACGCTCACCGAGAAGGTCTTCCATCTGCCCGCCGATGAGTTTCTCGCTGCCAGCGGCATCGCCAAGGTCATGGACGAGGTCCACCGCAAGTGCGGGATCGTAGCGATATTTATCGGCGAGAATCCAGAGCGCATAGGTCAGCAGGGCGTCACCAGCCAGCAACGCAGTTTCGTCGTCGAACTGCTTGTGGCAGGTCGGGTTTCCCCGACGCAGGTCACTGTCATCCATGCAAGGCAAATCGTCGTGGATGAGACTGTAGGTGTGCAGGCACTCCATGGCGACGCAAGCTGGAAGCGGGTCGTTGTCCGACGGAAACAGTTCGTAGGCGGCCAAGATCAGGCATGGACGCAGACGTTTGCCACCAGCCTGGAGGCTGTAGCGCATGGCTTCGTGGAGCACAGCTGGGCGCGTCGCAGCAGGCGGCGTTAAATCATTGAGGGCTTGTTCGACGCGGTCGCGGTAATCCTTTATCGTTGCTTTGAAGTCCATGAGAGTAATGATCGTCGGCTTAATCTTAAGCGTTAAAACCGGCAGGATATGGCAAGCATTGAACAGATAGGCGAGCGCATTTTTCGACAAGAAGATAGCTGGAAGCGGCTGCTAATCGGCGGAGCCCTGTGTTTAACAGTGTTCGGACTACCGCTGGCCTTCGGTTACCTCTTCGTATACTCTTTTAACCTGAAGAAAGACCCCGAGGCCCCCCTCCCCCCTTGGGACAACTGGTCGCGCATGTTCATCGTGGGGCTGCACGGGCTGGCAGTCTTCCTGGCTTGGGTGGGCATACCGCTCGCCATCGCGTGCCTGCTGACATGGCTCTTCGGCATGGCACCGGGCAGCTTCCTAGATATATTTAGTTGGCTGGCGCGAGCAGTGGCCTTTGTGGTTGGATTGCCGCTCTTCGCTTCGGCGCTCATCCATTACCAGCGCGAACACGAGTGGAAAGCCCTGGCCGATTTCGAAGCCATTTGCCGCCCCGTGGAGAAGCACTGGAAGGCGCTTATTCTGCCCGGCGTCGCTTGGTGCGGCCTGATGGCAATTGGTCTACCACTGCTTCCCTTCACATTTTTTCTTGGCATGGTCGTCTTCCTCGCTTACGCGATTCCGCTACTTTCCCAACCAATACCGGGCAAAGCTCCAAAAATTTAACGACTATGCCAACTTACGATTACCACTGTTCCGCCTGCGAAACGGACTTCGAGCACGTCCAATCCATGAAGGACGCGCCGCTAACGGCCTGCCCGCTCTGTAAAAAGAAGGGCAAAGTAAAGCGGATGATCAGCTCTGGTGCCGGCATCATTTTTAAAGGCACGGGATTCTACGAAACCGACTACAAGAAAAAATCTGGCGGGGAGCCAAAGAATGAGACCCCGAAAGCCGAGACGAAGTCTGAGCCCAAAACCGAGAGCAAAAAGAGCGACTCGAAAAAGTCGGATTAAAAGGTGAATTCAAATGCGGCGCAAATCGTCCTAGATTGGCATTACATTGGATGAGCCGAATGGAACTGCGGATCGAGATGATCCTCACCGCCTTCATTTGACTTGGTTCGCAACATTACTGATACGTGCCTTCACAGTCAGTATTCAGTCGATTGACTATGCAGGCATTGGTTACGCTTGCATTGAGAGTCCGACTCGCTACTCTGCAACGTTTTGCCCGAATTCGGGGTACCAATAGCAACACTCTAGCACACAAAGTTTACCATGGCCCTAACTCCATTTTCCAGCCGCCTCATTGCCGACGTTGGTGTCAGCATGGGGGACGAAGGCAAGGGACGGCTCATCCCAGAGGTGATTGCCGAGATAGCGGAGCAGACGGGTCATCCAGACGCCGTAGGCATCGTGATGAAGGTCAACGGCGGGGCCAACAGCGGGCACACTGCTGGTGGGCTGAAGCTTAATCTGCTCCCTGCTGGCGTAGTCGATGCCTCGGTACGCTGGCTTGCAATTGGCAGCGGCGTAGTTGCCGATCCGCGTAAGGCGCTTTGGGAGCTCAAGCCCCTTGAGGCCAAGGGCTATAAGCTTTGGAACCGCCTCGTCTTTGATGAACGCACGATGGTCAGTGATCTGTCCCATCGCCTCCTCGATCTAGCTTGGGAAGACTACCGACAGAACGTTTTAAAGGGCGAACCCCGTGGCTCGACCGGCCGTGGCATCACCCCGGCCTACCTCGACGAAGTTGGCCAGATGCAGATTTTTTACGGCGACATTACTGAGAGCCCCAAAGCGTTGGCCAAGCTCTTCCGCGAACGCCTTGAGCGCGCTGTAAGCATCATTCGCCACGTTTGCGAAGTGACGCCCGCAGCCTGGAGCGAGTTCTTCGACACCCTCACCAACGCAGAAACGCGCGCGAACAAAGATAGCATCGAAGCAGGCATTTTTCAGACCAGCGAGTTCGACTTCACCCAGTTCCGTGGCGACGGTGATTACGGCCTCAACATCGACCGCGTGGTCGAAGTTTACACCGCAGCCCTCTCCGAGTTGAAAGGCAACATATCCGACGTGCGCGAGCTCGTGCTGGCTAATCAACAGGCTGGCAAATACTTGGTTGGCGAGTTTGGTCAAAGCTACTGGTTGGACAAGCGGGCGGGCTTCTCGCCCAACGTCACTGCCTCCCACACCTTCACACCTGAGCTATTCCAGAGCGCCGGCATCCCCGTCCAGCCCGTGCACACCATCGGCTGCTGCAAGGCCTACGACACCAAGGTCGGCACCCACATTTTCCTCACTCAGATGGACGACACGGCACCACTGACGATCGCGCTGAAAAAGCTCGAGTTCGGCGTCAGCACTGGCCGTCAACGCATGGTCGGCTGGTTCGATGCGGTGGAGAAAGGTGACTGCTTGCGCTTCGGCGGCTATCAGGACCTCGTCATCAACAAGCTCGACGCCCTCACCCAACCCGACGGCGGCAAGCTGAAAGTCTGTATTGCCTACCGAGCACCTGACGGATCAGTCGTCAACGCCGTACCACGCGAAGACGCTACCCGTCGCAGGTTGAAACCCATTTACGAAGAACTGGAAGGTTGGACTCAGGACATTTCTACCGTGCGTTCCTTCGCCGATCTTCCTACTGCAGCCCAGCGCTACGTGGCGTTCTGCACCAAGGCCACGCTTGATGTCGCGGGGCGCGGAGGCGAACATCCACCGCTCAATGTCCGCTATGTTGGCGTTGGCCCCGAACCGTCGCAAATCATCAAGGACGTGCCCGCGATTGCGGATCTGCTGAAGTTGGCATAACGCACCACCTTTTGCCACTTCGACTCAAGCTCCTCCCACCATTGGTGGATATGGCTAGTTGGCTTGTTCAGTCTTTCGGGCACTCGAGGCAGTAGCCGTAGATGATCACTTCCTCGCCTTCGGGGATGAAAGCCGGCGGGATTTTCGCTGCGTATTCTGGGAGAATGTCTTGGGTTTCCTCGGGAAGAACGAACACATTGTTGCACTTGCGGCAGATGAAATGCGGGCAGTGGTTGAACGTTGGCAGTTCGTAACGGGCGGGCTGACCGGGCAAGTAAACACGGACTAAGCTATGCTCATCGAGCATTTCTCGGACATTCCGGAATACCGTGCGCTCGCCAAGGCGGGGGTAATGCTGACGCGACCGCTCCAGTAACTCTTCAAAGCTCAACGGGCGCTCGGCCTGTCCCAAAGCTGCATAGATGGCTTCGCGCTGGCGGGTGCGGCGAAAGGTTGGTGAATCATCGGGCATGGCAGCTAAGCGAAAGGCAACGCAGGCATCTGGTCAACGCTCCAACGTGACACGATAGACGGATTTCACCGCAGTTACAAACAGAACGATTGGATCTTCGCTGATCACCGATACGTTCGCTGGGCGCTCGGGCAGTTCAATAGAGTCCAGGAGTTCGCCGCGACTCGAATAGATATCAACTGCTGCTGCCGTCAGGTAAACGTTACCCGCAGTATCCATCGACATCCCATCGGAGCCCTGATCCGCGAACAAAACCTTATCCTGCAACGTTCCATCCTCCCTGATTGTGTAGCGCCAGGTCTTACCAGCGCCATGGTCCGCAATGATGAGCGTCTCTCCGTCGGGCGTCCCAATAATACCATTGGGACGAACGAAGTCGTTGACCACGCGCGTCAGTGTCTTGCGGTCCGCACTTAGATGATAGACATGCTCGCCGTCCTGCTCGAGATTGTCCCTGTTCCCATAGCGCGGATCGGTGAAATAGACACCACCGTCAGGCGCGATCCACAGGTCGTTTGGGCTGTTGAGTTTCTTGCCGTCGTAGAACTCCGCAAGCACAGTCGCCTCCCCCTTGACGATGGATTCTTCGATCAGCATCCGGTGCCTACCGGCACAAACAATCAGGTTATTATCATCGCGAAACAACAGGCCGTTGGCCCCGCCGGAATCTTCGCGGAAAACGGTGACCTCACCCGTAGTCGCGTCCCAGCGATGAATGCGATTCTTCGGGATGTCGCTGAAATACACGGCATCGCCATTCGGGCTGAGCGCGGGGCCCTCCGTGAAAGAAAAACCAGTCGCGAGTTGCTCGATTTGAGGCTCAGCGCAGGCAATCGAGGTAAGGATGGTTAGCAGGGTAAAAATCAGACGATGGGGCATAAAACTACCTAGATAATAGCGACACGTCGAAAGGCGAATCAAAACCAATGCCACCGCAATTCTCAAGATCCACCGATCCTTATTCTCCCGCTGATTCGTGAAGCTCGGGATAAGCTTCGACAATGTCGAGATGCACTTCGCGAAAGGGAACCCATTGATCATTATCAAGGTTCGGATCATTTGAGCGCACAATATTCAGGCTGATTTGGAGTTTCTTCAGTGCGGTATCGAAACGGCTCTTCGTGCAATGAAACTCAGCCACGGCATGCTTCCGCAAATCACCAGTAAACCATGGTTCAATCCGGATGCATTCAAAGATTTGCTGACAGAGCAAAGGCAGCTCGGAAACGGCTTGATAGGCTTTCGGGTAATGGGTGCTGCGCAAATATTCCATCTCCATAAGGACAGCGTCTCCGCCGGGCACTTTGCCGTAGAATATCTCGTCGGGAAAAGTTTGCGGGATCCGGGTTTTCCAATCCCAGATGGCGCTCACCTTTGGATTCCAGCCGCCTCCTTTGGGTTTCTTATCCGAGATATCAGTATTCTCCCAGAGTGAAGGATACGGGGAATCCTTGCTCCCAAACACGGTGCAAACTTTATGTTTCAGCACAAACTCAGTGGCATCTTCGAAGGTTTTAATCATGGCGATAATTGTAATTTAGACCCGACGCTATTTTTCCTTTTCGTCATCAAACCGGACGGTCTGAATCGTCTCAATGAAATCGTCCGGCTGCCAGCGGAAGTATTCATAGATTGGTCGGGAGTTGCGTAGCATAAAGGCAAACATCCGCTGCTTGAACTGAGACATCAGCGCATTGCGTGTCGGCGTCAGGCGTTCGCGGGAGACAAAGTAAATCACCGGGCGCGGCACGGCACCAGCGAACAAGCGCGACTCAGCCTCGGCTAGGATTTCGTCGAGATCCGGATTGTCTTCGTAACCGTAAGAGGCCGTGACCCGCACAAAACCATGAGGCAAGGGCACCGTCTCCGTGATCATTTCCCCATCCACACGCGGAATGGACTCCGGTGCCATAGTCAGCACAATGTTCCGCTCACGCAGGGAATTATAGACGCGCAAATGGTTGGCCAACGCGATGGGCATGATCAGATTATTGCCCGTCAGGAAAACCGCCGTGCCCGGCAGTCGATTATATTCCTCCGGCTTCAGGTTCTCCAAAAACGCGCTCAACGGCTCACGGCGTTCGGCGTGATAGGCGTGAATCAGGCGCCGTCCCGTGCGATAGGTGACCATCAGCAGGAAGACCACGCCCGCAATCGCCAATGGATAATAACCGCCCGAAAGCAGCTTGATCAAATTCGCACCAAAAAATGCGAAATCGATCGTCAAAAACAGAACCAGCAACACAACACTGCCCACGATTCCCTTTTTCAGGCGTTTGCGACGAACTTGGAAATAGGCAATACTCGTCACCATCATCGCACCGGTGTCCGCCAACCCATAGGCCGAGGCCAAGTTCTCCGCCGAGCGGAACATCATCACCGTAAAGACGCACATCACCCCTAGGCTCAGATTAACCAGCGGGATGAAAATCTGTGACTCGTGCTCAACTGAGGTGTGGACGATTTTTAAGGGCGGCAAGAGCCTGAGCTGGATTGCCTGACGCACCAACGCAAACGAGCCAGAGATAAGCGCCTGCGAGGCCACAATCGTCGCCAGAGTCGCCAAAATTGTTAGCATTAGCGTTGGCCAACCGTCAGGCACCAGCGCGTAAAACGTATTCTCAGGCGGAACTCCTGCTGCCAACACCAACGCCGCCTGACCAAAGTAGTTCAGCAGCAGCGCCGGCAGGGCAACGCCATACCAAGCCAGCTTGATCGGCAGACGCCCGAAGTGCCCCATGTCGGCAAAAAGCGCCTCGGCCCCCGTTACACAAAGCACCACAGCACCGATGACCAAAATCGCCGTGTGTGCATGGGTGAATAGAAACGTCACTGCGTGCATCGGGTTGATTGCCGACAGCACAAAAAAACCATGCTGGTATAATTGCCAGGCCCCAAGCGCGGCCAAAGTCAGGAACCACACCAGCATCACCGGGCCAAAGAGAACACCGATCTTACCCGTGCCAAAGCGTTGCACTGCAAACAACCCAGCGAGCACCAGCATCGACAAAGGCACAATAAAGCGCTCAAGTCTTGGCTCGAAAAACTCCAAGCCCTCCACCGCGCTCAATACCGAGATAGCGGGCGTAATCACGCCGTCCCCTAAAAGCAATGCTGCACCGAAGATAATGATTATCAATATGATAGGCGTTCCGCTCTTCGAAGCAATGTAGGGCCGCAATTGCGCCAACAGTGCAAATACCCCCCCCTCCCCGTGGTTATCCGCTCGCATAACAAAACCCAGGTATTTCACCGAAACGACCAGAATTAGCGCCCAGAAAAACATCGACGTAATCCCGAGGACGGACTCCGTCATCTGCCCGGCATCGAGGTATTTACAGGCTGTCGAAAAAGCGTAGAGCGGGCTTGTCCCGATATCACCAAACACGACGCCGAGCGCCCCGAGCAATAACGCCCCGGACAGACCCTTCTTAGCCGCAGCCGGCTCGTCGCCCTGTATTTGCTCCCCCACGTGGCAAAGTTCTATTTGTGCGAATCAGCAATGACAAGCTTTGGGGGATAATGTTTAGGGAGCCAGCCGCTCGATGCGCCAGCTCGCCCCATTGAGCGAGTATTGTAGGCGGTCATGGAGCCGATTTGGGCGCCCCTGCCAGAACTCAAAGGTCGCGGGCGTCACTCGAAAGCCACCCCAAAAATCCGGTAACGGAATCTGCCCATCGCCAAACTTCCGCTTCATCTCGTCCAGCTTCATCTCAAGCAAACTGCGCGAGCTGATAACGCTGCTTTGTTGCGAAACCCACGCTCCAAGCTGGCTACCTCGGGGACGGCTCAGGAAATATTTCAACGATTCCGTTGCGGAAATCTTCTTCGCCGAACCCCTGATTTTCACCTGACGCTCCAGCCCCAGCCAAGGAAACTGCAGCGCCACCCGGGCATCATTAGCAATTTCCCGCGACTTCGCGCTTTGAAAATTCGTGAAAAACACAAAGCCGCGCTCATCGTAGGCCTTGAGCAGAACCGTACGGGAATTCGGTGCCCCGTCGGCATCCACCGTCGAGAGCGTCATCGCGTTCGGCTCGACCAACTGCGCGGCGAGCGCCTGCTCAAACCAGAGCCGAAACTGGGCAAAGGGGTCCGCCAAGGCACTCTCCTCGGAAAGTCCAGCCTGGGCGTATTCACGGCGCAAATCTGCGGGATCAGTCATGCAGAGAAATGTGAACGAGCAATTCCGGAAAAGCAACCCACGGCATATTACCGCACTAACCGGCGAATGTCGTCCGCCCAGTCGGGATATTCCTCGATCAGTGAATCACGGTCGCCCAGCACAAAATCTTCCCAATAAAACGCAGGCGCGACCATGACGGAAAGGAAGGCGTAGCCGTGGTAACTCGTTTCGTCACTCAGGCGGGCCCCCTGCCAGACACCGCGCGGCACGATGGATGTCGGCACGTGGCCGTTGGAGTATTGGTTACTTAAGATAACTTTTTCTCCGCTGCCATCCGGATGCAGCAGTAATTGCTCCATTGCATCCCCCGCATGCCAGTGAAAGGTCTCCGTGGAGCGAAGTAACTGATGCATAGCGGAGTAATTTTCGCGGGTAACCAAGTAGTAGATGCCCGAAATCAGGCTACAAGCTGGACCCTTGACACCGGCTGGGATCTGTTCATCGTGAGTGTAAATGCGGCGGAACCATCCTCCTTCATGCGGTAGCGGCTCCAGCCCGAAATCGTGGATGATAGTTTCGGCGTCCATGGAATAATAACGATAGTTCACCTAGAAAGTGGCTTGACAGGCTGGGCAGCAACCTATTTTTTCCTCTGTTTTCCACAATTCCAGCAACCGAATTTCCATCATTTAGATCAATCATGGCCCTTAAAATCCGACTCCAGCGCCACGGCTCCACCCACAATCCGGTTTACCGCATCGTAGTGGCCGAATCCAGCAACCGCCGTGACGGCCGCCACAACGAAGTCCTCGGCAGCTATAACCCACGCGCCCGCGGCAAGGACACCGAGCTCAGCATCAATCTTGAGCGCGTCGACTATTGGGTCAGCGTTGGTGCCAAACCAACCGACACTACCCGCACGCTGATCAATCGCGCACGTCGCGCTGAAACAGCCGCACCAGTAGAAGCAACGGCCGAAGCCTAAGCACTGCCGCAAGACTTCCAGTCCTGCGACATTCTGGCCCCGGCGATTTGCCGGGGTTTTTTGTTGGCTGAGGTCAGCAAAACGATTTTCAAAAACACGAAGGACACCAAGAGTACGAAGATGAAGACGAAGTGTGGCAAAGACCTTACTATCAGAGCAGCGACCGCAGATGACGCCAGCGCACTCATTGATTTCGTAAATCAGGTCAGTGGCGAATCCGATAGCTTGGCCTTCGGAACGGGCGAATTCGGTGTATCCGTGGAGCAAGAGGTCGATATCCTTAATGACTTTGCTCAATCGCCCAATAAAGTCTATCTAGTAGCAGTGGTCGATGAACGAATAGTCGGCGGACTGTCTTTCAGCGCTGGACATCGACCGCGAATTCAACACTGCGGAGAATTTGGCCTTTCTATTCTTAAGGAATACTGGGGTAAAGGTATTGGTGGCTCAATGATTGATGAGCTCATTGCCTGGTGTCACAAAGGTGGCAGAGTAACAAAAATCAACCTTCATGTGCGCACAATAAATCAGCGGGCCATTGCATTGTACATGGGCAAAGGCTTTACTGTTGAAGGGAAGCACTCGAATAGTATCAAGATTGATGGCCAATACTTTGATAATTACAGTATGGGAAAAATCTTAGATTCATGTGTTTAGCTTTGAAGATAATTAACCTTCGTGATGTTCGCACCCTTTCTGGTTCAATAAATGCGCTTTGATTTAATCACGCTTTTCCCTCGCATGGCCGAGGGCTACTTGCAGGAAAGCATGCTCGGGCAGGCCACCAAAAAGGGCCTGCTGGACATTGGCGTACATGATTTAAGAGATTGGTCGCAAAATAAACACAAAACCGCCGATGACCGACCCTTTGGCGGCGGCGCAGGCATGCTATTGTCGCCGGAGCCGCTATTTTTATCGATCGAGGAGGTTGCCACTCCCGGCGCGGAAGTCATTTACCTCTGCCCCGACGGCGAGACGCTCTCCACGCCAATGGCCCGTGAACTAGCGGCCAAGGAACACATTGTGCTGGTCAGCGGACACTACGAGGGCATTGACCAACGCGTCCGCGATACACTAATCACGCGAGAGGTCTCTATCGGCGATTATGTGCTGACGAATGGCACCCTGCCCGCCTGTGTTTTGATCGACTGTGTAGCCCGTTATATACCCGACGTTTTAGGTGAAGAAAAATCCTTGACGCAAGACTCCTTTAGCGACACTTTCCTCGGTTTTCCTCAATTCACACGTCCAGCTGACTTCCGTGGGATGCAAGTTCCCGAGGTTTTGCTCAGTGGCGATCACGCCAAGATCGACGCGTGGAGACGGGAACAAAGCCTTTTGAAAACCAAGCAACGTCGGCCTGACCTGCTGGAGAAACGCTCAACTAGCAGACCCTCCGGCAAAGAAGGCCCCCAGTAAATTCACAGTCATGCAAGCCACAATTGAATCAGTCACCGCCGATCAACTCGACAATAGCCGCCTGAATTTTAAGGTCGGTGACGGCGTGCGCGTCCACACCCGCGTCCGCGAAGGCGACAAAGAACGTATCCAGATTTTCGCTGGCATCGTCATTGCCCGCAAGGGTTCCGGCATCCGTGAAGCCTTCACGGTTCGCCGCATTAGCTTCGGCGAAGGCGTCGAGCGCGTATTCCCAATCCACAGCCCGAACATCGACAAGATCGAAGTCGACCGTGAATCCATCACCCGCAAGGCCCGCCTCTATTACCTACGTGATCGTATCGGTAAGGAAGCGACCAAGGTTAAGGAAAAGCGCCTGATCGAAGCTGGCCGCAAGTAACCCCCCCCCTCAAAAAGAATTTATCCAATGAACACCGACGTTTTATTGCTCCAGCCTGTCGAGAGCCTCGGCCACGAAGGCGACCAAGTCTCCGTTAAGGCCGGTTACGCACGCAACTATTTGCTACCGCGCAACCTCGCCCTTCCGGTCAACCGCGCCAACAAGAAATACATCGAGTCTCTCACAGCCCGCAAAGAATCCCGCCTCAAGCAAGAGCGCGAGCATGCGGACCAGATTCTCGCTCGTCTCGAAACCGTTTCTATCGCAATTGCGGTGAAAACTGGCGAAGGCGGCAAGATGTTCGGCTCTGTCTCTTCTCAGGATCTCATTGACCGTCTCAAAGAAGACGGCATTGAAGTCGAGCGCAAGCAGCTCAATCTGCACACGCCCGTCAAGACCCTCGGCAAGCACACCACCAAGATCAAGCTGCACCCTGAAGTCAGCTATGAACTGGAGTGGGAAGTCGTCTCGGAAAACCCGATCGAAGAAGCACCGACCGAAGAAGAACAAGCCTAGGCACCGTCTTCAAGAAACACCCGAAACTTTCCAATAACCGCCCGGACTACCGGGCGGTTTTTTTGTGCCTCCCCCCCTTTCACTTCACATAGACAAAAAAATAGAGGCCCCCCTCTCCCAAGGGGGACCTCCCGCCATCTCTACTGTGTTATCATTCCGTCGGGTTCTCACCCGAGAAAATCTCCTATAAAGACTATATCGTCTTCCGCTTAATTAGCTTTAGCAGAAATGAGGAAATTTTTCGCAAAAAATTACTCTACGCCAATTTCCGCTAACGCGGCCTGCACATTGGCCTCGGTGAGTAGCTCTGGCAGCGTGACTGGCTCCGAGCGACCCGGAATGTACAAAACGTTGAAAGGCACTGCACTTCGACCAAATTCGGCCAACGCACGCGTTACCTCCAGATTGTGATCCGTCCAATCCGCCTTTAGCGTGGCGACATTGTTTTTCTGAAAGTCTTCAATCAGTGCCTTACTCTTATAGACACGCTTATTAACCTGACAAGTGGCGCACCAGCGAGCGGTGAAATCGATATAAACAGGGCGGCCCTCCGCTAGTAAAGTGCTCACCGTTTCGGGCGACCAAGGCTCCCACACCAAGAAGTCGAGCTTTTGCCCGGTTTCTTTTGCAAGCTGGATTTGATGCTCGCGGCGCTCGTCCTCACTAATGCGGCTAAAAGTGTAAAGTACTGGGCCAACGATCAGAATTAACGCAAAAACAACAGCGATTCGACGCGTGCCCGCCGTTTTGTTAATGGCCCCCCAGCGACCAAACACCCAGCTGCCCATCCCCGCCAGTACAATGCTGATCAGTACGAAAAACAGTGTATAAGGCACCACTTGATCAGCAACCACCCAAACCAGCGCCGCAACTGTAGCGTAAAGCAAGAAGGCCATGCCTTCCTTAAAGGTCTCCATCCACGGCCCAGGACGCGGTAGCTTGCGCGTCAGCCCCGGGAAAAAGGACAAAATCAAATACGGGGCTGCCAGCCCGAGCCCCAACATCGTCAGCAGTAGCTCACGTGCCGGTAACGACGTCTTGACGAGGGCACCGAGCACGGGGGCAAGGAATGGCGCAGCACATGGGGCACCGACCGCTACAGCGAACAGCCCAGCACTGAAGGTGCCCGCATAGCCCGCCTTTGCACTTAGCGATGAGCCTAGGCCAATAGCGGAGACTCCGAATTCAAAAAGCCCGCTTAAGCTCAGACTAAAGACAAAGACCAGAATGATCAAAAACAGCACGAAGCGAGGCGTCAGCCAAGCAGCCCAACCACCTTCAGCCTGACCAGTGCTAAGGAATGTCTGGTGCACCGGCTCGAACATCAACCCAATCGCCCAGAAGCTCACCAGCACGCCCAACGTGTAGACTAGGCCATGGGCAATGACCTTGCCCGGCGACTCACCCGCCTGATTCACAAAGCCCATGACTTTGAGCCCAATCACCGGGAAAACGCACGGCATTAAATTAAGAATCAGCCCACCCAAAAAGGCCAACGCCAACAGCCCGAAATAAGAACGGCCAGCAGTCTCAGATCCCTTCGCGCTATCCGCCACTAAAGGTGTTGAAGCGGTCGCACCAAAGGTTGGGTCAATAGACATGCCAATGCCCTCTCCGCTCGCGAGCCAGCCCTTCTCTGCCCGCAGTACCCCTGGCAGAGCCGATGCTGATCCGGAGAAATACTCGCTCTTGGTCAGCTCAATGGTTAGCGTCCCATTAGGCGCACGGGTGACGACTTGCGGGGCGCTTGGCTCCACATAGGCATTGGCCGAAAAGAATGTCACCTCGCCCGGATTGTGATGGGGGGGGGCGGACAATGGACGCACCGTTAAGGTGATCGTAGTGGCCGATTGCTTTGCCTCGGCTGCCCAATCCTCTGATAATTCGCGGGGCCAAAAGTCTTGCTCGGTGGCCTGAAGTGCGGGGGCCCACGTTGAGGGGGGGGGGGGGGCGTTTTCTACGGGCAGTTCCAATTTTAGGTCAACACCGCCTGGCACGCAGGTTTTGTCATCACACTCCAACCAATCTGCGCGCGCAGCCAACTGCAAATTGTCACCAGCCGGTAAATTAGCTGACGGCGTGGCCTGCATGATGAGGAAGACCTCGCCTTCGTAGACATAATTGACGATTCCGCCCTGATCGAAGCTATGCGGCGTCGGCCAATGAATTTCGCCAATGGTCAGGCCTTCCGGCAGGTTTTGCCACTCGATCTCAGTGACCAAGCCTGCGTCGCCGGGATTTTTCCAATAGGTGTGCCAATGCGGGTCCATTTTCATCCGCAGGGCGATCTCAAACGGCTTACCGGGCTGAATGCTCGTCACATTGGCCACTAATTCGGCCTCCACATGCTGGCTGCGTGCGGGTTCGGCGGACAGCACACCGAGGCCAACCAGCCACAATACAAATATACGTAAAACGGTTTTCATGAAACACTTGCGTCGCAAATATCTTTGCTTCCTGACAGCAAAGTTTAACGGATCACTGGATAAATTGAATGGCCATGCCGCGGAAAATCGAACGCGAGCGAACGGTTTCCGTGTAGAAAACACCCCAATCATAGACGTAGTTTGGTGTCGTGTAGCTATCCACCGCCATTTGCGGATCGAGCAATATCACACCATCGGCACCGACCTCAGCCGCCTTATCGCGGAAGAGCTGGAAGATTTCCTCCTGCGGGGGTACCGTTTGATAAGTCGGAATCGTTATCACGCCAAGCTCACGGTATTCTCCCTGCGGGCGCTGCGTCAGGAACAGTGTCACCTCCGAGGGCGAAATCGGCCCGCGTGCTGCCACAGCCGACGCATCCTCAGCATTCAGCGGAGTGATCGGATTATTCAGCGCCGAATATTGCACGTTGTAGCCACAGCCTGCAAAAGCCAGTGACGCAGTTAAAAGAAGTCCGGATATTTTCACTTTCGACACGCTAACTCAATTTTCCCTGAACGCCAATCGAATTGGTGAAAAGGAAATCACGCCGAGCAATTTTGCCCATGTCCCCTCGCCTCTCATTCCTACTCCTTTCGCCTTTAATCTGCCCTAGCTAAAAGCTTCCCCTTGCCCCTGCTATAAAAATAGGCATACTGGCAGCCAATCTGCTAACCTAACTACTGCATGCCCAAGAACATCGGATTTATCTCGACTCGCTTCGCCGGAACAGACGGCGTCTCTCTCGAAAGCGCCAAGTGGGCTGAAGTCCTCTGGGACGACCGCCATATAAGCTACTGGTACAGTGGGCTGAGCGACCGCAGTAAAGACATCGCATACGTCGTGCCCGAAGCCCACTTTGGCCACCCGGAAAACGAATGGATCAACGAACGCCTGTGGAAACGTACCCAGCGCGATCCCCTCGTATCTTCGCGTATCCGCGATTTAGCCGACTACCTGAAGGGTACGCTGCACGATTTTGCCCGTCGGTATAATCTCGATTTCATTATTCCGCAAAATGTGCTGACAATTCCCATGCACGTTCCCCTTGGAATCGCGGTAACCGAGTTTCTCGCGGAGACAGGAATGCCCGCCATCGCGCACCATCACGATTTCTACTGGGAACGCACGCGCTTCTCGGTGGGCTGCATCCAAGACTACCTCGACGCGGCCTTCCCACCCAGCCTATCGAACATCCGCAATGTCGTCATCAATCGGCCGGCCCAAGAACAGTTTGCGCTGCGTAAGGGCGAGTCTGCGCTGCTGATCCCCAATGTTTTTGATTTTGACCAGCCGGCTCCTCAGCCCGACGAATACTCAGCCGATATTCGTGAACAAATCGGTCTGGAAAAAGATGACCTGCTCATCCTCCAGCCCACGCGCATCGTCCCACGCAAAGGCATCGAACACGCGATCACCGCCGTGGGGATGCTCAAGGACCCGCGCTGCAAACTCGTCATCTCGCACGCCGCTGGAGACGAAGGCATGGACTACAAACACATGCTCGAAGAGAAAGCGCGCGAGGAAGGTGTCGATGTCCGTTTCTTCGACGAGCGCATTGGGGAAGTCCGCCAGTTTGACGACGAAGGCCGGAAAATTTACACGCTGTGGGATCTCTATCCGCACGCGGACTTCGTTACCTACCCGAGCACCTACGAGGGCTTTGGCAACGCCCTGCTGGAGGCCGTGTATTTCCGCAAGCCAACGCTAGTCAACCGCTACTCAATCTTCATTCAGGACATCGAGCCCAAGGGCTTCCGTTTCGCCTTGATGGACGGTATCGTCACCAACCGCGTCGTCCGCGAGATCAAGCGCATCCTCGACGACCCTGCCTACCGCGAAGAAATGTGCGAGCACAACTACCGCGTCGCGCGACGGCATTATTCTTATACGGTACTGAGACGATCGCTGCGCACATTGATGACGGCGTTGACTGGCCTCAATTAATTGAGGCCAGAGGTTAAAGTTTTAAGGTTAAAGGCTAAAGTGGAATTTGAAATTGAGGAACCGGGAAAATCTTTTGAAAACTTGAACGTATGGAAGCGATCATGTCGCTTAGCTGTTTCAGTGTATCAGGCATTGGGAAATTTCCCTGATCGGAGTTTGAAGGATCAGATGACCCGGGCCGTTGTTTCGATCGCCTCAAATATTGCTGAAGGACATGAGAGAAATAGCCCCAAAGACTTTATTCGATTTCTTCGAATCGCCAAAGGCTCAACCGGCGAACTCAAGACCCAACTTTATATTGCTCAAGCAATCGGTTATCTCGGTAAAGAGGCATGCGATCCTCTCGCACAGGAGTGCCGCGAAATTTCGGCCATGATCCAAGGCCTCATTCGGAGTATCCCCACTGATAAGCCTAAAGCTAGCGATAAAACCCACATACTTCAGCAACTTTAACCTTTAACCTTACAACTTTAACCTTCTCCCCATGATCAAATACATCGACCACGCCATTCTTTCCCGCATCAAGCGACGGCTCTTCAATCTTTATGGTGATCGCGCGGACCAATTGACCGAGCGACTCTACTATCTCGTTGGACGGTATGGAGTGGGTGCACAGCCGCCTGTCGCGCCTGAACAACGCTGGACCGAAAACGATGTTTTCCTGATTACATACGCCGACATGGTGCAGTCCGAGGAGGATACGCCGCTGGCCACGCTCAAGCGTTTTTCCACAGAGCACCTCAAGGGTGCAATCAATACGATCCATATTTTGCCGTTCTATCCTTGGTCCAGTGACGATGGTTTTTCAGTCATTGATTACCGCGCGGTAAAAACCGATTACGGTAGTTGGAAGGATGTCGAAAACATTGGCGATGAATTCAAGCTGATGTTTGACCTCGTGCTCAACCACTGCTCCAGCCAAAGCGCGTGGTTCCGCGACTTCTTGACCGGTATTGCACCAGCCAACGAATACTTTGTGGAGATGGACCCCAAGACGGACCTCTCCGCCGTCGTTCGCCCGCGCACCTCGCCTCTGCTCACCAAGACCATTACCCGTGACGGCGATGCCTGGGTCTGGACGACCTTTAGTGCTGATCAGGTGGATCTGAATTGGAAAAACCCTGACCTACTCTTCGAGTTTCTAGACATTCTGCTGCTCTACATTAGCCACGGTGCCACCACACTACGCCTCGACGCCTGTGCCTTTATGTGGAAAGAACTGGGCACGGACTGCCTGCACCTGCCGCAGACCCACGAGATGATCAAGCTTATGCGCGACGTTTGCGAGCTCGTTGCGCCACAGGTGCTGATCATCACTGAAACCAATGTGCCGCACGAAGAAAACATCAGCTACTTCGGCCAAAACGACGAAGCGCATTTGGTCTACAATTTCAGCCTGCCGCCGCTGCTCCTGCACGCGCTGTTGACCAGCAACAGCAAATACCTAACGAAATGGGCGTCGGAGCTCGCCTTCCCCGAAGCAGGCAAAGGTACGTTCTTTAACTTTACCGCCTCGCATGATGGTGTTGGCGTGCGCCCGCTCCAGGGGCTCCTGCCCAAGAAGGAGTTCGACAAGCTCATCCATGCAGTCGAAGAGCGCGGTGCCCACGTTTCCAAACGCACACTGCCAGATGGTTCGCAAAGCCCGTACGAACTCAACATCACCTACTACTCCGCCCTGGCCAGCCGGCATGATTCCGAGGGGCTCGGCATCGCGCGTTTCCTTTGCTCACAGGCCGTAGCCCTCGCATTCAAGGGCGTACCCGCGGTGTATTTCCACAGTTTGGTCGCCACGCCCAACTATCACGAGGGCGTCGAAAAAACCCATCAACCGCGTACGATCAATCGGCGTAAATACAATGAGGCCGAGCTCATGCACCAGTTGGCCGCCGAAAATGGCCCACAAGGAAAAGTCTTCCGCAAGTATCTACAGATGCTCCGTCGCCGTACGAATTACCCAGCCTTTCATCCGGATGGCGACCAAAAGATCATCGATGCCGGGCCCAATCTTTTTGCGCTCGAACGCACATCTCCGAGTAAGAATCAGACCGTCTTCTGTGTCTTCAATTTCACCGATGAGGAACAGGCGGTGGTCAATCCCAAGGACACCGAAATGCTCAAGAAAGCAAAGAAGTTTTATGACATTCTTTCCGGAAAAACCCATAGCGACGGCTCGCGTGGAATCAAGCTGGCACCCTACCAAGCCATGTGGCTCGTCCCACGCATTGAATAATTTGACTGGTAATTTGGTTCCATACTTTCTATCGCAGAGTGAAAATGAGCGAAACTGACTCTGCCACCGCAACGGAACCGACCAAGAAAAAGCTATCGCTGACCACGATGATCATGATCGGGGTGGGCCTTGGATTGCTCACCGGCTTATTCTTTGGCGAGGCGTGCGCGGGGCTTGATTTTGTCGGCCAGGCTTTTATCCGCCTACTGCAAATGACGATCCTGCCCTACATCGTCGCCTCCCTGATCCTTGGTATTGGTAGTCTGACCATTGAAAAAGCCAAGATGCTTGCGATCTACGTGGGTGCACTGCTGCTAGTATTTTGGGCGATTGGTTTCGTTGTCACCATGCTCATGCCGATCGCTTTCCCCAGTTGGCAAACGGCTTCTTTCTTCAGTACATCCTTGCTAGCACCCCCGCACCAAGTCGACTTCTTAGAGCTCTATATTCCAGCCAACCCATTTAACTCACTCGCACAAAACGTCATCCCCGCTGTCGTGCTGTTCAGCCTGGCCCTCGGCATTGCGCTGATCAAAGTGAAGGAAAAAAAGACCCTGCTCGACAACCTGCGCACCGTGGCCGAAGCCCTGACCACAGTCGCCGGTATGATTGTTAAGCTGACCCCGATCGGCGTATTCGCCATCACCGCTTCAGCCGCTGGCACACTAACTCTGGAGGAGTTGAGCAAGCTCCAAGTCTACTTCGTCAGCTACATGAGTATCGCGTTGTTCCTCTCGATCTGGCTGCTACCGATGTTAACTGCGGCGATCACGCCATTCTCCTACAGAGAGATCATGCGTGTCTCACGCGATGCGCTCCTTACTGGCTTCACAACAGGCAACCTGTTTATTATTCTGCCCGTGCTTACGCAGAACTGCCGCGAACTGTTTGAACTGAAAAAAATCAAAACAGAAAATACCGATTCCTACATCGACGTCGTCATCCCAGTGACCTTCAATTTTCCCAACTTGGGCAAAGTCACGATGCTTCTCTTCATCTTGTTCGCTCTCTGGTTTAGTGGCGGAGATTTAAGCATCACGCAATATCCTGTGTTTATATTCTCCGGCTTGTTCAGCCTCTTTGGCAGCTTGAATGTTGCCGTACCGTTCCTGCTCAACTTGCTCAATGTCCCGGCGGACCTCTATCAGCTCTACGTCATCACGGGTATCATCAACGGACGCTTTGCCACGCTGCTTGCAGCGATGAATTTGCTCACGTTCACACTGATCGCGGTGTGCGCGATGACCCGCAATCTGCGGTTCAACCCCATCGCGCTCGGGCGTTTTGGGGCAACCACCGCTGGACTACTGGTGGCAATTATTGTCCTCAACCGAACTTATTTCGAATATGCCGTTAAAAACGAGTATGACATGGACAAGCAACTCGCCTCCATGCACACGCTGCTGACACCCAGCAACGCCAAGGTTTACAAGGATAACCCGCCCACGCCACCGCCGCTTACCTCACGCCAATCAAGACTCGATCGCATCAAGGAGGAAAAACTCCTCCGCGTAGGCTACTTGCCAGAGCACCTGCCCTTCACCTTTTTTAATGAAGAAGACCAGCTTGTCGGCTTCGACGTCGACGTCGCCAATCTCTTAGCTGAGCAACTGAATGTTGCCTTGGAATTCATCCCCGTTAAGGAGAGTACCATGGCCGAGCAAATCCAGCGTGGTGAGTGCGACATCGTTATGTCTGGCATTGCGATGAACGTTGCAAGGCTCGAGCAAATGTCCTTCTCCCAGCCCTACGAGCACCTCACCTTTGCATTCATTACTACCGACAAGAAAAAAGACATTTTCTCGGATCGCGTACGCTTGACCAATACCAAAGGCCTGACCATCGCCGTCGTCAACGATAGCTACTATGCAAAGAGCCTGAAAATTTATCTGCCGCTAGCCAACATCAAGAACATCAATACGATGGAGGAATACTTCAAGGCACCTACGGGCACCTACGATGCCGTCCTCACCAGTGCAGAAGAAGGCTCAGCTTGGACACTACTTTATCCAAGCTTCGCCGTGACCATTCCCAAGCCGGGCACGGTGTCACTCCCCATTGCTTACCCGGTTCCTTACGACGACGTTGAGTTTGAAGATTTCATTTCCAAGTGGATTGCGGTTAATCATGGCGGCCTGCGATACGAAGAAATCTACAACCACTGGATCCTTGGTCGCGGCGCCAGCGTCACCAAGCCTCGCTGGTGCATCATGCGCAATGTACTCGGTTGGGGAGACTAACCTTTTAAAGTGCGGATTACCAAACAAGGCCCTTGAAAACAAAATTCATCAACTAGATTTTGCCGAAGAATTACCAATCCCAGTCGGGTTTTGCTTCATGAACACATCCAATTTGGTTTGCTCAAGATATTGATGCATCTGGTCATTCAACGACATTAGCTGATCATGCAAGGGGCAGGGATCTTGCTTACCGCACCAATTCGGCCCAAACGGGCACATGATTCGATCTTCGACCTTCTCGAACAGACTCACGATCTCCAGCAGTCTGATTTTAGATGGATGCTTTGCCAGTGAATACCCACCACGAGGTCCTGGAGCCCCTCCGACCAACCCTCCTTGCGACAATATCACCAGCAATTTCGCGACAAGGGGTTTCGTCAACTCACGTTTCTCCGCGATATCTAACGAGCTGAGGCGAATGCCTGCGCCATAGACTTCCGCCAAGTAGCTCATCGCCGATATCGCATTTTGCGCAGTCTTTCCGTATTTGAACATCAATTGTGGGCTGTGATCGTTAACAGAACACATTAGAAATCTATCATCAATTCAAGAATAAAATGTATTTAATTATTGATTATTGATTCGAGACCGCTAAATTTTCCAAATCACAGAGCTTAATAAGAAATCAACACCCAATCAACGACCTCATGAATCACGACATAGTGAATGAAACCCACGGCCACGCAGTACTGCAAATGATGGACGAATCCGGCAAGACTTACTCACAGGAATCACTCCTTGACGCCATCAATAAAAAGTTTGGCGATAGCACTCGCTTTGTCATCTGCTCCGGCGGCAATCTGACTGCTAGCGAACTAATCGAAGCACTCGACGCCAAAGGTAAATTTATCGGCGAGAAAGATGCTTTCAAATTCGACCCTGACGCCATGTGCAATCACTAACCCCGGCTCGACATAGCTTGTAGAACCAAGGAAGGACTTCTCTCATGCCAAACGATAATGCCAGCCAACCATCGCACTCGTCATTCGAGCGCCCGGGCTACTGGAAATTAGTCGCAGCGGGGGAACCCTATCGCCTGCTTTTTGTAGTCGGGTCAGTTCTCGGTCTATTGGGCATCGGGCTATGGCCTGCATATGCTTTGAAATGGATAGATTTCTACCCCGGCCTGATGCACGCACGCATCATGATTGAGGGGTTCCTGACCTGCTTCGTCGTTGGTTTTCTGGGAACAGCGTTCCCTCGCCTACTGGACGTAAAACGCTTCAGTCTTGAAGAAAGCCTGACGTGGACAGTCGCTCTGATCACAGCAAGCCTGTGCCACTTATTCGGCAATTACCTCTGGGGCGATTTTCTTTTTACGTTATCCATACTCCTACTAGTCTACAACTTATTAACGCGATTTGCTTCGCGCAAGGACACGCCTCCGCCGGGTTTCATCTTGGTAATGCTGGGCATGTTGTGTGCACTGTTTGGCGGCACGCTCCAAGTTGTAATTCATCTGTCTCCAGACGGCATCAATTATGCCATGTCAACTTTCTCTAGGCTCGCACTCAATCAAGGCTACCTGCTCCTGCCGGTTATGGGCATCGGAGCGTTTCTAATACCTCGATTTTTTGGTCTGCCAAATCGTCAAAACTTTCCTGAATCCAAGAAACTTCCCGTTGGCTGGATTCCAAGGGCACTCTTTGCTCTGTTTTGCGGCATACTTGTTTTGGCAAGTTTCGTACTAGAAGCCAACAATTACCTACACACAGGCTACTCACTGAGAGCCTTTGCGATTTTGTTGTATTTTTTCCGCGAATTACCGATCCATCAGGCAAAGTTCAATCAAGGTGCCCTGGCGCTTTCAATACGAATTGCCCTGATCTCCATTCCACTCGGCTACATACTGATGGCGATTTGGCCCGAGCGACAGGCTGCGTTTATTCACGTCGTGTTCATCTCTGGCTTCAGCCTGTTAACATTTATCGTGGCTAGTCGAGTGATCCTGGGGCACAGCGGCCAGTCTCATATGTTTCGCAAGAATTTGAAATCGGTGTATGCCCTGCTTGCTTTAATGTGCCTGGCCATGCTCACCCGAGTCAGTGCTGACTGGCTACCCAGTGTCCGTATGAACCATCTAGGCTATGCAGCAGCAACATGGATGATTGCTGTCATTCTTTGGGGAACTCAGTTTTTTAAGTATCTCTCGCACGAAGATTGCGAATCATAGACCAACCCTAACTAGCACAATCGAAGCCTTCTTTTAGTTGGCAAATACAGCCGAAATCAGAAAACTGGCCACATGTCCGTAGTCGTTGCTGTCGAAAAAGGAAATCGGGTGGCCATTGCCGCCGACTCACTATACACCGCTGGAAATCTCCGCGTTCCGCCAGAATACAAAATCAACCATCAAAAGCTATTCAAGTGGGGGTCTTGCTGGCTGGGGCTCATCGGATGGGGCGCATTGAGCAACATCACCGAGTCACTCATCCGCGATTACCCCGACGCAATGAACGACCCGTCCAGACAAGGCGTTTTTGACTCCCTCCGCGCACTGCACCCCATTATGCGCGACGATTTTTACTTGGAAACCAGCGAGGACAAAGGCCAACCAGTGGAATCCTCTCAGCTCGACGGCCTCTTAATATCTTCGCGTGGCATCGTTGGCTTCAGTAGCTATCGCAACGTCAATGAATACGCACGCTTCTGGGCGATTGGCGCTGGCCGCGAATATGCGCTGGGTGCGATGCACGCTTGCTACGACCGCCTCCGCGATCCGGCAGCCATTGCGCGAAATGGCGTCAACGCCGCGATTACCTTTAACGACTCCTGTGGCGCGCCAGTACAAATCCATACGCTGAGCAAGAAGCACTGACCTTCAGCGTGAGGCCAACATACCTATTCACTTTGCGATGCAAAGCCGAAATCTAAACCAATGGGATAATGGTCGCTACCGAGATCCGGGCCAGTCCATTGTGTAACCGCGCCCAAGCCATCACTCAGGAAAAACTGGTCAATGGGAATCCAAAGCAGCGGATTCGTAGTGGGCCAAGTCCGTCGCGGCAAAATACTGGTAACGACCGGAGTCACGTTGCTTTTCGATACAAAGTCTCGGTAAAATGGCGACCAAGGCGTAGTGTTCATATCCCCCATGACCAAAGTCGGGACTCGCTCGGATTCTTTGGCGCTGTAGTTGGCAATGGCAGTCAGCGCATTGCTGCGCCAGTTCCACGCTTTTTCATTAGTCGGTGAAAGAGGGTGAATCAACAGCAGCAGCAGTGGTCCATCGGGCGTCATCACCTCATAGGGCACTGAACCAACGCCCGCAAAGCCAGGCGCTGTTTGCTCTGTCGGCGGAAAGCGACTAAGCACCGCCGCGCCATAGCGTCCGCCCCACATCTGCACCTGCTGATAGGGTAGAATGTCCTTTAAATTCTCCAAGACGACTTGCCAATCACTGGTGAGTTCGATCAGCGCAACGAAATCAGGCTCCTGCTGCCTAATCCATGTCTCGGTACGGTCCAGTTGGGAATTTTTCGTGTAAACGTTGGCACTGATGGCGCGATATGTGCGCTCAGGTGACTCTATGCGTTCCGTTGAAAAGTTAAAAATCTCCCAACCGTTCCAGAGAACAATCACCAAGCTCAGGCCGAGGATGACTCCGTAGCGACGCCATGCAGCAACGGCACACAGGACCAAGGCCCCTAGATAATACTGCATCTTAAAATTCGCAAAAAGCTCCAGCCGCCAATCATCCCGCCCCCAGTAACCAGCCATGCCTGCTGCGAACAGTACCAGCCATGCAACGCCCAGACTGAGCCTCTCAACATTGCGCCAGCTAACAATGCTACGACGCGCACGATTGTGCTGAGTCGCCATTTACGCCCCTGCCCTCCGCTGAGTCTGCGGGAAAATGCTTGCCGCGATGGGCGACATGCCAAGCCTGTCTGTCATGCTCCGCACTTGTTTCATCGCAATGGGTTTATTCGCCATGCTTGCTGGGTGTCAAACCATGCCGTCAGCGGAATCGTCTCCAGAGCCCGGCGCGGTATTCCATTTCCTCGCAATCTGGCTCAAAGACCCGACTGACCAAGCGGCTCGCGAGCGCATTGCTACTCAGACGGAAGCTTGGCGAGATTACCCCGGAGTAATCAGCACCGTATGCGGTCAAGGCCTACCCGGCGAGCGCACAATTGTGCAAAACTACGACCTCGGCGTCATGATTGTCTTTACCAACGAAGCCGCGCTCCGCGCCTACGAACAGGACCCGGCGCACCAACATATCATCCGTGAAATTCTGGCACCCGCAGCCGAAAAGGTAATGATTTATGACTTTTTGGTGTCAAATGAAGCCGCAACTGGAGTTAGCCGAGCGATCCTCCGACAGCGTCAATATCAGCATTATCGGGAGTTCGCAAATTAAACGCTAGGCGGCGTGAACATAGTTACAATCTGGCTTCACGAAACTTTTACTTGCTTTTGCAAAGTAACTTTGCCATACAAAGGAGCATGTCATTCGGCCTGCATCATGCCTTGCGCGAAGTGCGCCAGCTAAAGCGCCATATCCTCACCAAGCAACGCTTTAAGGGCTATTCAGGCCGCGCCCGAGCACTTGGTGGATGCGCCGCGCTGGCAGCGGCCCTCATTTTACGCGGTGAATACATAAATGCTGACTTACCGAGCCTACTCAGCATCTGGGGTGCCGTGCTGGCCTTGGGACTCTCGCTCAACTACGGCGCACTTGTTTACTGGTTTCTCTACGATGAAGAAGTCGGGCGCGATTGGCATAGCCTAAAACCCGCTTTGGAAGTCTTGCCAGCATTTGCGGTCGGCGCGTTGGCAACAGTAGCCTGCATCCAGCAGGGCTGCGTGGAACTGCTTCCCGGCCTATGGATGTCCCTTTACGGTCTGGCGAATCTAGCTTCGCGCCATGTATTGCCACATAAAATCAGCTGGATCGGTGGCTGGTATATTGCCGCTGGCGGCGCATGCCTTCTTTGGCCAGTTTGGGCGTGGACGCAGCCGCTCGCGATGGGAGGGGTGTTTTTCGTCGGCGAATGGCTCGGCGGGCTCGTTTTACATAACGACGAGGCTGAGGGGCGCACTGTTTGGAGTTTTTTCGGACTACCCAACTTATCCCAAAATTATGAGTAAGAAAACGGAGAACCCATACGATAACCTCGAACGCATCTTCCACGAGCCCAAACGCTTAGCGATGATAGCCGCAGTAGCCGAGTCCGAAACAGGGCTGAGCTTTAGCGAGCTAAAGGAAGCCTGCGGCCTGACCGACGGCAACCTGAACCGCCACCTTAAGCTACTCGAGGAAGAAAAAATCGTGATCGCCAAGAAATCACTCGCTGGCAACCGAGCACGGACCATCGTGCGCCTTTCTGCCGCAGGCCGCCGTAAGTTCGTAAAGTATCTTGAATCACTTGAGGAAGCGCTGCAGCAAGCCGCTCAATCCATGGGTGCCAAAACCAGCAGAACCAGCATCCTGAAGGGCGTCACATCATAAGGAACACTAATGATCAGAAGTCTCTCCATTCTTCTGCTGGTAATGCTAGCGGGTAGTTTGGGCGTCCTTAGCGCCCAACACGAGGAATCGGAGAAATCTGCTCGGCCCGCCTTTACTCAAACGCAGGCCGAGCAATGGCTAGAAGAAGTGCTGCCCGTCCTCGAGAAAGTCAGCGGACGGCAATTAGCCCCCCCCCTCCCAACGGTCGAGTGCGTTGGCCAAGCCGCCCTCGCCAAAGTATTGACGAGTGAATTTCTCGACGCACTGAACCGGCTGACACCTGACGACAAAGACTCGACCAACGCAATACTTGCCCAAGCACAGGGCGCTCAGATGGCTCAGGCTATGCTTGGTAAATATAGTCTGAAGCAGAAGAAACTTCTGCTCGTACCCAGTAACTTTACCCGAATCATGGACTTGGCGGACATTCCGCCTGAGCAGCTAGAGCCACTCGTCAAGCTGACCATTGCCCATGAGCTCGGGCACCGCCTGCAGGACCAGGAAATCGACCTTGCTGCGGCATTGGGGACCATTACCGAGCTGGAGCCGATGCAATCCTTCAATGCCTCAATGGAAGGCCAAGCGATTGTCTTTCATGAAATGGTCGGCGATGAACTCGGGCTGGAGGTAGCCGTTGCCACGCTGAATTACCTGATGCCAGGCGGCGGATTCATGCAGGATAAGTTTCCGAATCTCGAGAACGCCAAGACTCCCCCCCCCATCTACCATAAAATCAACTATGACTATGGCGGCGCGTATATGCGCAAACTTTATCAGGCGGGAGGCCCTGATGCGACGTGGGATGCCATGGCGAAGGCCCCTGTCGACCTGAACATTATCCTCACAGCACGCGCGGTTAGCCACGAGGGCAAGAGCTACATGGAGCGTCTTCAAGGCATTGAGCAACTGTTCGACGGAGGCAAATGGCAGGTAAAGCAGGTAGCACTGGATCAGCAAGGCGTACGCTCCCAGTTCAATCATCTACCTAAAGACCTTCGTAACAAGATGCTCGCCGCAGTCACGAGCTCTTCCAGCATCATCGCTGGCCAGCAGAGCCAGCGCATTGTCGTTTTTTCGCTGATGACCCTCAGTGATCCCAAATACGTGGCTGCTGTTCAGGAATTCATGGCCAATAGCATCGCGGAAAAAATTACCACCTTCCGCCGCCAAGGCATCCAGTTTAAGCAGAATGAACGTAATATTGAGCTGCCCAACGACGTTACCGTGTTTGAGACAACGCTCGAAATCACCATTCCGCAAACTGGCGAAAGTGCCGACCAATACCTCTGCCTGATGCAAAAGGGCGATGTCATCGTCCAAATCCTGCTATTTGGCGTTCCCAAGCCGGACGATGCCAAGTATCAGCAAATTGCCGACCGCATCTTCGACCACTAACCCTCGTAGCCGTAGCGATCGAGCATGTCCGTGAGCACATTGACCAGCGACTCTTTGTGTGGGAGGCCCTTCTGAGACTCCACGCAACAGCTAATGTATTCTAGTATCTGCGCCAGTCCCGGCGAAGTGCGGCCTTTTTGAGCGAGCCAATCGTAAAAATACTCCACGGCCACAATCCAATCACTCAAAGGGTCGGGTGAGTCATCCACGTGGTCGGCCAACAAGTTAAAGCCATTCGGGGCGTAGGGATGCTCCTTGGCGTGCTCGTCAAAGGCTTCCACGAGCAAGGAAAACTGCTTGGGCGTGGCACACGATTCGGCGCTGATACGGAAAGCACGCTCGCCCAAATGCGCCTCTCCCTGTAAGAAAGCTCCCTCGGACAAGGCTTCAAGCCATGCCATATATTGGCCCTTCTCGCCATCAGCAAGTTGCTCCGCAAGTTCCTCAATGTTGGGCATAGAGGAAAATCTAGCCCACCTAGGCTCCGAAGCAATAATGTATTTTCCCCCTCTGTTTCAACACTTTGCAGAATCCATCCAATTATTTTCGCCTACCGGAGGGAAAATCAGGTTGCGCTAACCGGGGTTCACGCCTTTTTATTGAGACCCGGGTAGCGGTCACCTCCGCCGCCCGTTTTTTATTTTCCTGATTGAGCATTTTTCTTCCATGGCAGACCAAGCGGCATCTCCAAAAACCAAGTATATTTTCATCACCGGTGGCGTAGTCTCGTCTCTGGGCAAGGGCCTGACGGCGGGCGCACTAGGCGCGTTGCTAGAGCAGCGCGGCTTAACTTGTCGCCTACAGAAGTTCGACCCGTATTTAAACGTTGATCCCGGTACGATGAGCCCCTTTCAGCATGGTGAAGTCTATGTGCTGGACGACGGAGCCGAGACCGACCTAGACCTCGGCCACTACGAACGCTTCACCAGCGGCACGCTTTCCCGGAATAACAATCTGACCTCGGGCCAAATCTACGAGGAGATCATTTTAAAGGAGCGCCGCGGCGATTTTCTAGGGAAAACCGTGCAAGTCATCCCCCATGTGACTGACGAGATCAAAAAACGCATCTATGGCGGGGGTGACGATGTTGACGTGCTCATCACCGAGATTGGTGGCACCGTCGGGGACATCGAGGGCTTGCCTTTCTTGGAAGCCATGCGCCAATTCGCGCTCGAAGTCGGCTTTGAAAACGTGCTTTTCATCCACGTCACACTGATTCCATTCCTCAAAGCGGCTGGCGAGCTGAAGACTAAGCCCAGCCAACAATCCGTCGCTAAACTGCGCGAAATCGGCATCCAGCCTCACATATTGGTCTGCCGCACGGAACAACCAATCAATCACGAAATCCGCCAGAAACTGAGCTTGTTCTGCAACATCCCGGTCAAGTCAGTCATTGAGGAGATGGACGTGGAAACTTCAATTTACGAACTGCCCATCCGCCTTGCTCAAGAAAATTTAGACGACCTCGTAGTCGATCACCTGCGCCTCAATGCGCCCGACAGTGACATGACCGAATGGAAGTCCGTTGTCCGACGCCTCAAATATCCCGCCAGCCGTATCGACATCGGCGTGGTCGGCAAATACATCGAGCTACAGGATGCCTATAAAAGTGTTTACGAGAGTATAACCCATGGTGGCGTCGCCAACGACTGCGGCGTAAACATTGTCCGGATCGACTCCGAAGCGATTGAGGAAGATGGCGCAGCCGCACACCTCAAAGGCCTCGGAGGCATTCTCGTCCCCGGCGGCTTTGGCGACCGCGGCATCGAAGGCAAAATCGCCGCTTGCGAATATGCCCGCGAAAACATGGTGCCCTACTTAGGCCTCTGCCTCGGTATGCAAATCCTTGTCATCGAATTCGCGCGCGCCGTTGCGGGCTATCCGACCGCGAACAGCATGGAATTTGCGCCGGACTGCGAGCACGCAGTCATCAACCTGATGGCCGACCAAGTCGGCGTGACAGACAAAGGTGCAACGATGCGCCTCGGTGCTTGGCCATGTCAACTAACCCCGGACACACATTCCTGGGCAGCCTATGCGGCACACTATGGCGAGCCCGAGGGTAACGAGTTCATCATTCAGGAACGCCATCGCCATCGCTTTGAGTTCAACAACGCCTACCGCGAAATTCTGGAACGCAGTGGCCTACGTATCGGAGGAGTTAACCCGGAGCGAAACTTGGTGGAAATCGTCGAAGTATTTGACCACCCGTGGATGGTCGGTGTCCAGTTCCACCCGGAATTCAAATCCAAGCCCAACCGTGCACACCCGCTTTTCGCAGCCTTCATTGCTGCCGCGCTTGAGCAGCGCAAAAAAGGTGCAGATTAATTAGTTAAATTCAGTAGGCGTTGACGCCTACCCACGTTTTTGTGAGATCCCTTCTGTGCGATGAGTTTTTTATCGATCGCTGCGATTTACTTTGCGGTGTTGTATGCAGCCCTCACCCCAAGCCCAAGGACAAGACGTGAAATCCCTATTAGCCACTCCTAAAGCGCATCCGCGCCTTTTCCTGAATGCAGGGGACGATATCGCCCTCCACGCAAAAATCGAATCGGATGCGTTGTTGCGCAAAGCCTCCGAGAACATCATTGCGATGGCCGATGACATGGTCACGCTGCCACCGCTCAAACGAGAGCTGGAAGGCAAACGGCTACTCGCCGTTTCCCGTACGTGCCTGAAACGCATGAATTATCTGTCGATGGCCTATCGACTCACGGGAGACACACGTTACGTCGAAGCCGCTGAAATGCAGATGCTCGCCGTTACGAAATTTACTGACTGGAATCCAAACCACTTCCTCGACGTTGCTGAGATGACTACCGCGCTCGCCATCGGCTACGATTGGTGCCATAACGCTCTCAGCCCGGAAACTCGCAGCAGCATCCGCGACGCCATTATAGAAAAGGGCCTGAATGCATCATTTGAGAGCGATTACCCGTGGATCAAGCGCAAGAACAATTGGAACCAAGTCTGCCACGGCGGCATGATCATCGGCGCACTTGCCATCCAGGAAGACCAGCCTGAGCTAGCTCAGCGGGTCATCGAACGCGCGATTGAAAACGTCCCCAAGGCCATGGCCGCCTACGCACCCGATGGTGCCTATCCAGAGGGGCCAATGTATTGGAACTATGGCACCTCGTATAACGTTCTGTTGATTGCAGCGTTAGACTCCGCATTGGGCACGGATTTCAATCTTTCGAAAGCTCCTGGCTTCATGGAATCCGCGGACTTTTATCAACAGGTGGCTGGGCCATCCGGCGATTTTTTCAATTACTGTGATTGCCGACAAAACAGCGGAGTCGCGCCAGCTATGTTTTGGTTTGCCACAAAACGCAACGACCCTTCCTTACTCTGGCAGCAACAGACCGCATTACAGTCTTTTTTGGATCATCCAGATAAAGCAAACGGTGAGTCCGAGCGTTTTTTCCCGCTTTTGCTGATCTGGACTGGCTCACTGGAAAATATCGCCGCCCCCACAACGACACATTGGACCGGTGAAGGAGATTCGCCCATCGGCTTGCACCGCACTGGTTGGAAGTCTCCCAACGAAACCTTTCTGGGCATCAAGGGTGGCGGCCCCAATGCAGGCCATGGCCATATGGATGCCGGCGTCTTCGTCATGGAGTCCGACGGCGTACGCTGGGCCGAGGATCTAGGCATGCAGGACTACCACAGCATAGAATCCAAGGGCATCAGTCTCTGGAGCTATGAGGGCCGGTGGTCGATCTTGCGCCTCAACAATTTCGGGCACAATACCTTGGTCGTCGACGGTCAGCTTCAAACAGTCAAAGATAATGCCCACGCCCCGATTATCGCCCACACCGCAGATGGGCCAATGCCACACACAATCGTCGACTTAGCCACTATCTACGCCGATCAACTCGCCACCGCCAAACGCGGGGGGGGGCTTCATCAGGACGGCTACGTGGTCATTCAGGACGAAATTAAAACACTCGATCGTGACACCGAAATTCGCTGGGCAATGGTTACCCATGCCGAGGTCAGCTTCGACAATGATCACCAAGCGACTCTCCGCCAAGACGGTCAGCAGCTCACTCTGAAAGTGCTCTCACCCTCCCCTGCCAAGCTGGAGATTTACGAAATCGAAAATCCGACCAATGACTATGACGCCCCCAACCCCGGCGCTAAAATGATCGGCTTCAAGGTAAAGCTCTCTGCTTCAACCGAGGCAACCCTTACCGTAATACTCCAACCTGGGGAGGCACCGAAGGCGGTACCAGCGATTGCCAAACTGGCTGATTGGTAATGATGCTTGTCATTTTGCTGCAACTCAATCACTCCATGTAACGCCAGCAAGAATTGGCGAGGAGCATGGACATTGACATTTGCATACCGACTTTTGGCCAAGCAAAATACTTGCGGGCGACTCTGGATTCCCTCCCGTCAACGGAACTTGGAGTCAGCATTTTCGTGAGCGATGGCGGTTCCAATTTTGACCATTTACTCTATCCAATGGTGAAATGGAAGCGCCTCGAACCTGACCCTGGCTTGGTCGCTTGCTGGACAAACGCTGCCAATCGAGGATCGTCCGATTATCTGGCCTTTATCGCTGATGACAACTGTTGGTTACCCGAAACGCTCGAGTTGATAGAGGCATTTATTAAGCGGTTTCCCAAAGCAGACATCTGGTTTGCTCGCCAACAGTTTGTGGATGCAGATGGTAAGGAAATTCACCAAGAGATTCAGAATTTCGACAATCAATTTGGACGTAATCAATTAACTGAAGGCTACCTAAATTCTGCCGAGCGCCTAATCGCTTTGGAGAAAAACAGCATTCCGCTGGAAGCCTGCGTTATCACTCGAAAAGCGTGGGAACAATTAGGCGGATTCAGCTCGGAGGCTCATGGCGCGTTGGACCGTCATTTCTTTGCCAAGGCGATCGCCGTTGGTATCGAAATCGCCTATGATCCTTCATATTGGACCATTTTTCGGTTCCATGAACAAGCCTATTCGAGTCAATCACGCCAAGAGCAGATTCGCGGTACCCACTGGAGCTTACTAGACGCCAGAAAATTAGCCGACATCACCACCCAGCCCGTCTTTCAACGATTAATCTGCAACAGTACACTAAATCTTTTGAGAACCTCGCTTGGAAACCTTGATGCTTGGCGACAAGCGATAACTCAGTTCATCCGTTCGCCAGTTACATTTTTCAAAGCGGTAATGCGTTTTTAAGCATAAAACAAAATAGCCGGCAATCATGTTGTCTGAATGATGTGTATGGAAGCACACTTGTCTTTCAATATGCGTGTGACCTATACCCTATCCCATGGATTCAGCAAACGACTGCGTAATCAACGTGCAAGGCCTCGGCGTGGAGCGTGGTGAGACCACCATCCTGCACGATGTCAACTGGCAGGTCGCCCGTGGAGAACACTGGGCAATCCTTGGCGCGAATGGCTCCGGGAAGACCTCACTCCTGCAAGCGCTAACAGCATACTTGACGCCCAGCTGTGGCGTGATTCAGGTCGATGGCGAAACCTACGGCCAGACAGATTGGTCTCAATTACGACAACGCATTGGTCTGGTCAGCTCAGGCATCGCACAGAAGGTGCCTCTCGACGAACCTGCTCTCAAAACCGTGCTCAGTGGCCCTACGGCGCAACTCGGGTACTGGACACGCGAACCGCAGGCCACGGACAACGCTTTTGCCCACGAATGTCTGGCGCGCATGCGTTGCGAGCACCTCGCCGAACGCAACTGGATGTATTTGAGCCAAGGCGAACGCCAGCGTGTCTTCATTGCACGAGCACTGATGACGCGACCTGTATTGCTCATCCTCGATGAGCCTTGTGCAGGCCTAGATCCAGTCATGCGCGAAATGTTTTTAAAAGGAGTCGCTGAACTCGCGCAGCAACCCAACGCGCCAACGCTCATTCTCGTGACACATCACGTCGAGGAAATCCTGCCAGTCTTTTCTCACACGTTGATCCTCCGCGGAGGCGAGACGCTGGCCCAAGGACCAACTGAAAACATACTGCGCAGCGACTTGCTCAGTGAAGCCTTTGGCGCACCGCTAACCGTTACGCAAACGGGGGATCGCTGGGAGCTTCGTGCTGGGCGTTAGCGTTTCAGGCTGCGGGCAAAGGTAAGAATGTCGCGAGCATAGTCACCCCAGTTACGAAAGGTCCGAGCTTTGGCTTCGGTGGCGAGTCGTTCGCGCAACGAGACATCCTCAATGAGTTGGCGCATCGGGACCGCAAGATTCTCTGCTGTTGGCTCAATTACCATTAGACACCCCCCCCCCACGGCGACCTCCCCCAGCGCATGCTTCTCACAAACCACGCAAGGCTTCGCGTAGTGCAGACTCTCAATCACGGGCAGGCCAAATCCCTCCATCAGTGACGGATAGACGGTAAAATCGGCTTGGTGATAGGTCTCAGCGAGGCTTTTATCATCAAGCGCTCCAAGATATTCTACACTGCGTCCGGCGGCTTTAAGCTCCTCCAATCGCTTCATTGCGACGCTACCGGTTTCACGGTTGAGCATACCCACGAATCGCAGGCGAAAATCGACTCCTTGAACCCAAAGCAGCTCTGCCGCTTCCAACAGCGCAATCTGATTCTTGCGGCCTTCAAAGGTACTAACAAACAACGCTGTTACCTGCGCGTTATGTTCACGCTTAACGGACGCCGCTGCCTGATCAAAATTAGAGAAATCCACGCCCAGCGGCACTGCCTCTACCGGCGGATGATCCGTGATCCCCTGTTCGCGCCAATGAGCCAATAAATCGTCACGCGAGGCGGCAGAGATCGCCGCAATCCCGTCGAAATCCCGGAGCTCGTTCAGGTAAGTCTGAAAACGTTTCACTGTTCCGGCAGGAGTAAACTGCGGGAGGCGTAATGCAATGAGGTCGTAGAAAATCGCGATTTTCGGGCCACTCAGTTGAGGAAAAAGCTTAGCGTAAGCGGTATAGGTTTCTGGATAAAAAATTTCTGGCGCAATGAAGGCCTCAGCTTCTGCGAGCGCTGATTGCTGAATCGAACGGTAGCCCAACGGCAGTCCCAAGCTGGCTAACTTGCCGCGGATTTTATCTTGGGCTCGCCAGCGAGCACCACGTTTTTTCCCTGGAATGATGTTGGCGTTCCACTCAATCAGGTTCCATTCGTAGGAGATAGGTTCGCGCCAATGACCATAGAATTTATCGTGGATGATAGCCTGCATGTCATCACGACCTTCGGCTAACTGCGCCTGACGAAAAAACTCCCGGCAAACGCGTTGAATGCCAGTGTTGCTCGGGCAACGTGCGGTGTGTGATAGGTCTACAAGAAACATGTTCCGGAAAGAACTCCAAAGTTGGCGTTATTGTGGTGCATATGTCAATCTGACTTATAAGTTGAGTTACTCATTAGCGGCATCCACAGATCCACCATGATGCTCAAAACCTGACCGCATCCCCCTTCATTCTATTGCCGATTGGGCTATGCAGAAAACCATAAAGCTGGCCTCATATTCTACATTTGCCTTGCTGTCCTTTGAGGAATCGGACATCCGTTACAGGCGATGCGTACCTTCTACGACCGCTACCATCTGCCAGAGATTTCCCTTGGCTTCTGCCGGGAAACCATGCGCGGCATCGCACAGACTGAACCAGAGAAAAGCTGGTATATTCAATGGATGCTTTCCCGCGCTTTTCAATTGAATCTAAACGACCATCCTGACTTCATTTTCTACAGTTGCGGTGGTAATCGGCAACACCTGCTGAATACATCTTCGATCCGCATCTTCACCACCGGGGAGAATATACCGCCCAATTGGGACGAGGCTGACTACGCCCTTACCCACGAACGAATCTATAATAACAGACACTGGCGAGTGCCACTGTGGCGACATTGGTATGCCCATGGCCAATCAACTGTCATGCAGGATTTCGAGACCGTCAAGGCTCGGGTCGAGCGTTTCTGCAATTTCATCTACAGTAATGATCGCGCTCTGGAACGCATTGATTTCTACGACCTCCTGCACGCCCGCAAACACGTGCATGCAGGAGGCAAAGTGCGTAATAATATCGGTGGACGCGTAGAAGACAAAGCAGCCTTTATCGCGGGATCCAAATTCACCATCGCCTTCGAAAATGAAAGTCATCCTGGTTATTCGACGGAGAAAATCATCCAGCCACTCATGGCAGGAAGTATCCCGATCTACTGGGGAGATTCTACCATCACCCAAGACCTTAACCCAAACCGGTTTATCAACGTCCACGATTACCCATCATTTGACGCTGCTATTGACCGCGTATTGGAGATCGACCAAGACGATAAGCTATGGGAAGCTTACATTCGCGAGCCTCTCTTCCGTCATGACAAAATACCCGACGAGCTTAGCGACGAGGCCATTCTCAACTTCTTTCACCAGATTTTCTCCAAAAAACAGCCCCAGATTGGTCGCTTGAAAAAACTCCAGCAGAAATCTGGAATGAGCCTGCGTGAATCTGCCTTAAAGAAAAATGTGAATCGTGTAAAAAATAAGATTGCTCGTAGCTTTGGCAAATAAAGACGGCAGCAGGCTCTAACGGACTATCCCCCTACCTTAAACAGCGCCACATCGCCGTCTTTGAAGACATACTCCTTGCCCTCGAGGCGATATTTGCCAGCATCACGAGCAGCGGGCACAGAACCTGCGGCCATCAGGTCAACATAGCTGACGACTTCTGCCTTAATGAATTTCTTCTCAAAATCAGTATGAATGACGCCCGCGCACTGCGGTGCTTTCATGCCCACATGGAAGGTCCATGCGCGCACTTCCTTTTCACCAGCAGTGAAGTAGCTCGCTAAACCGAGAAGCTTATAGGCGGCCTGAATAAGGCCCGTCACGCCACTGCCATCGACGCCCAAATCGGCCAAGTATTCCTTCGCCTCGGCGGGCTCTAGCTCCGACAATTCTTCTTCTATGCGTGCGCAGATAACGCATGAAGAAGCACCATGATGCTCAGCGGCCCAAGCGGCGACCTTTGCAGTGTAATTATTGCTCCCGTTGGCAAGGTCATCCTCAGCCACATTACAGGCGTATAGCACATCCTTGGCGGAGAGCAGGCAGAACGATTTCAGCAGCACACGCTCGTCGTCAGTCAGATCCATCGTCACCGCTGGTTTGCCGTCGTTGAGATGCGTGACGACCTTCTCAAGCAGAGAGGCATTGGCTAGGGCTTCCTTGTCCTGCCCTTTGGCACGGCGCCGATTTTTGTCCAATTGACTTTCGGCGCTCTCTAAATCGGCGAGAATCAGCTCAGTATTAATGATCTCAATATCACGAATCGGGTCAACGGTTTCCATCTTGTGGATGATGTCGTCGTCATCAAAGCAACGTACCACGTGGACGATAGCGTCAACCTCGCGGATGTTAGCGAGAAACTTGTTACCCAGGCCTTCGCCTTTACTCGCGCCTGCCACGAGGCCCGCAATGTCCACGAATTCAATCGCCGCTGGGATGATGACCTGCGTCTTCGCAATTTCGCGCAAAGGGGCCAAACGCTCATCTGGCACCTCGACCACGCCCACGTTGGGCTCGATCGTGCAAAATGGATAGTTTGCCGCTTCCGCCTTGCGGGAGCGAGTAAGTGCGTTGAAAAGAGTGCTTTTGCCCACGTTGGGCAGTCCGACGATGCCTGCTTGCAGCATAATAAATATCTGGGTTTGAAAGAAACCCGCAACGCAAGGGCCAAAGCGGCGACGGGGCAAGCCAGTATTTAGGCCATCAACTGAGAGCCCCAAAAAAAGCGGCGCAAGATGCGCCGTTTTAGAGAAAGCAATCATGGCCTACTTGCGCCGTTTATTGGAGACAAAGGCCATGATGCCAATCATTCCAGCAAGCAAAGCAGCCGTAGTACCGGGTTCCGGAATAGTAGCTGGCGTGAAGCCAAGATCATCAAACGCTGCGGTGGAAATGCCGCTCGGATGGAACGTCCGAACCCGAATCTTGGAAATCCCCTCCACGCCATTATCGTAGCCAAAGTAGATATTAGACAAAGTGTTGTCCACGGATTGCGTCGAAACAATGGTTCCCGCCGGATTGTAAAAATCGACGATAGCACCAGTAGAAGTCATATTCGTCAGGCCCGTGAGCGCAAATCCAGCCGCAGTAACTGAATTGACGTCAGGATCAAAGCCAGTACTACCCGAATCATAACTTCCGAAATCAATAACGTAAGTCAGTGTTCGATTGGAACCTGAGTTATTGCGAAACTGAATAGCTTGATCCAGCGATGTTGCCAAACTTGCACTATTAATCACATTTCCGTGAGAGCTCGCTGATGCGCTGCCTGATGCAGTGAATTGGATATCCGCATACGTCGATGCAGTAAAACTAACCGTGTTGTCGCCAGAATTGCTCGCAACAAATCCAGGGAAATCCTTTAACACAGCAAACCCCGAAAGGGCTTCAATCGTGCTTTGTGACGTCGAACCAACTGCTTCTGCATCGATTTCAGCACCACCTACAGGGTCGATAACTGAGCCCAACGTGGGATCTGTTACGACGACGCCGTAAACACTCGCCTGCATAACGAAGAGTGCGCCGAAAATTTTACCTAAGCCAATCGCTTTATCGCTGATGAGAGAAAGGGGGGGGGGCATAATTTAATAATAGTTTACATTTGAGATGCCTGCGCAGGCCGTAAGCCCGCCGGATGCGAATGCCATTATCATAGATTCTATAAAACATGATAAAAGAGCGGAATTCGATAAAATCAGTTAATCTATTAAATCACTTTCTCTGCACTCGCACTTTCATAGTCCCGTTTAGAGCGTCACTACCAGTGATCCAATATTTTTGCTCCGAATCATTTCCAGACGAAGCACTAACAAATTCAAATGCCGTCATAAAGGACTTAGGCCTCGACAGGGTGTTATTTCGATCACTTGATTGAGTCAAATGACACCGGGGGAAGGATTAAGGAAATATTTCGGCTTTGAGCAATTTCGCGAGCCACAGGATGAGATTGTATCATCCATTCTCGGGAAGCGCGATACGCTGGTCATCATGCCGACCGGCGGCGGAAAAAGCCTCTGTTATCAACTCCCCGCCCTGATGCTGCCAGGAGTCACGCTGGTCATTTCGCCGCTGATTGCGTTGATGAAAGACCAGGTCGACGCGCTCAATGCGCGAGGCATCGATGCGGCCATGATCAACAGTTCGCAGAGCTGGGACGAGCAACGCGCCTGCCTGGACAAACTCAATCGCGGCGAGTTAAAACTGGTCTATGTCGCCCCGGAACGCTTCCGCGCCCAATCTTTTGTCGACGCCCTGCGTGGCTGCGAAATTTCCTTGGTTGCGGTCGATGAGGCACATTGTATTTCCCAATGGGGCCATGACTTTCGCCCAGATTACATGCGGTTGGGCGAGGCATTGGAGCGTATCGGACATCCGCTATGCGCAGCATTCACAGCGACTGCGACGCCCGAAGTTCGCGCCGACATCGCCAAGAATCTTAACCTGCGCGACCCGTCAATCTTCGTATCAGGCTTTGGTAGAGATAACCTTTCCTTTGCGATCCGCCAAGTCGATAAACGTAAGAACAAATACGCACGCATCGTTCAGCTCATCGAAAATAATGGCGTGGGCATCATCTACTGCTCCCGGCGTAAATCCGTGGAAGAGGTGTCCGCAGGACTGCGGGAAGATCACCGCCCACACGTCATCTATCATGGCGGGATGACCGCCTCCGAACGCGACGCCGCGCAAGACCGGTTTGTTCAAGGAGAAGTCCCGTTGGCCGTCGCAACGAATGCCTTCGGAATGGGCATCGACCGGGCGGACATCCGCTTTGTTTGCCACTATGAAATGCCGGGCAGCGTGGAGGCATATTATCAAGAGGCTGGTCGCGCTGGGCGAGATGGCAAGCCCGCCTATTGTGAAATGCTTTTCTGCTACGCAGATAAGACGACCCAGGATTTCTTTATCGACGGCTCGAACCCGCCATTGACCCTGATCTACAGTATTTACTCAGTCTTGCAAAGGAATGCCAACGAACAGCAGGAAGTCTATCTGGCCATCGACGAAATCAAAGATAGCTTGCCGGGAAAGGCAAATGGCATGGCCGTCAGCGCCGCGCTGGGCATCTTACGCCGCCATGGCGTCATCGAGCGTTTTGACGTGACGGGATCGCGCATGCGCGGCACGCGAATACTCAAGGCCGTCAAATCAGCGGGCGACCTCGGGCTGGACGCACGCGGGTTACTCATTAAGCGAGAGCGGGACGAAAATAAATTACGGCGACTAATCCAGTTTGCCTATGCCAAGAGCTGTCGCCAGCAGTGGATACTCGAATACTTTGAAGACGCCGATGCGGCCGAATGCGGACAATGCGACCGTTGTCGCCACCGTGAGGGCGATGTTCGCGTGTTGGGCGAGGCAGAGACTCTCACTGTGCAAAAGGCGCTCAGCGGCGTCGCCCGTATGTCCACCCGACGCACGCGGCATGAGTGGGTCGCACGTTATGGCAGAGATCGCGTAATCAAGTGCCTGACCGGTAGCCAAGCCAAGACCATTCTGGAGCCCGGCCTTGATAAACTATCGACTTGGGGAGTGCTCAAGGATGAAGGCGTAGAGTTTGTTGGCAAACTACTCGACGAGTTGGAAAACAGCGGTTATCTGGCCGTAGCCGAAGGCGATTACCCCCTGCTTGAGCTCACGGAGTCCGGCTCCAAGGTCATGTTTGGCGAGGCCAAGCCCCGCCTTGTCTGGCCTCAAACGGCGGCTTCGGTCATGGAAACCACCGAGCCCGATGACAACCTCTATGAACAGTTGGTGAAATTGCGTAATGAAATGCGCCGCAAACGCGGCAACCCGCCCGCCTATACCATTTTTCCGAATACTGTGCTCAAGCAACTTGCCGCCTTGCAACCCGCAACAGCAGAAGAAGCCATGGTTGTTAAAGGCGTCGGGCCACAAAAAGCGCGCACGATCCTGCCACCATTTCTGGAAATAATCGCCGCCCATTCTGGGGAAGCTCAGACCGTTGGCTAAATCGTTTGTAGCGTGAAGCTACATTGGCATATCTGGACCCCAATCACCGGGCAAACGGCCATCGCCGCTATCGCCACCACCGAGCTGCCCCGGAGGTCGGTTAGGGTCGAAACCGGTGTCGGCTGGGCGACCACCGCCAAGCCCCCCTTTACTCACCTGATCTGACCAGCGGTCCTCGTAGTCAACCTGCGCCATGCGACGTGCGACTTGTCCATCTAAGTAGAGTGTACGTGTTGGGAAGGCCACGGAGAGGCCACGTTTCTGGATGGCGCGCATGATCTTGCAGTTCACTCGCTGTCGTACATCCATGTATTCCAGCCACTTGGTAGACAGCGTGAAATAGTAAACGAGGATATCCAGCGAGCTGTTTCCAAAGTCAGTGAAGTTCACCAGGATGAACTCTTGGTTGACGCCTTCGTCACTGCCGAGAATTTCACGAATGTCGAAAACCAACGCATCCATATCGTCCGCAGTCGCCTCGTAGGTAATGCCAATAACCTGCTTAACGCGGCGCTTCGGCATACGCGTCCAGTTATTAATGTATTCGTTGGCCAAGACACCATTGGGAATTGAAATGACAGTCTTCGGCCAAGTCCGCACCTTGGTCGAACGCAAGCCGATGGATTCGACATCGCCATCGACTTTGTCACCGACGATAATCCAGTCACCCACTTTGAACGGGCGATCGAGCATGATCATGAACGTACCAAACAGATTCTTAATAGTGTCCTGTGAAGCAAAAGCAATCGCCGCACCCCCGAGGCCCAGTGTAGCCAATATCCCGCCCACATTATAGCCGAGATTGTCGATGACCAACAACATCCCGACGATAACAATGAAGATTTTCAGCGTCTTGTTGATCGTCGGAATAAAGCCATACAGCGCCGAACCGCGTTCCTGTAATGAGCCACTGAACGCATTGGTCAGCACATCAGTCGTGCGTACCAACGCCCAGACAACAATCAACATTGAACCACCGCGAAAGAGGTCCTGCAATAGACCATCAATCACTGGCGTTAGCGGCAGCGCCAAAATCGCCAGATTAATGCCCAACACCAATAGGAATAACGACACTGGCTTCTCCAGCACCGCCAATAGTGCGTCATCGTGTTCAAATGATGTCTTTTTGGCCAAGGCTTTGATCCGGCGAAAAATCACACGGGTCAGGAAGTTACGCGTCAGCATAGCCAACAGCAAAATTGTAAAGCTCAACAGCAAATCTTTCACTCGGAAACTGCCAAACTGGTAATTGAGGAAAACTTTGATCTCACGTCGAAATCCCGTTGCCTCGACCGCCTCGTTCGCAAAGTCGCGGACTGAGGCCTTGAGAGATTTCCCGAGATCATCGACGCTGCCGCCCAAAAGATCAGAAGCCTCGTCGATCGCCGTCGGCTGTGTTGCTTCAGCAGGTACATCAGTGGATACAACCGTCTTTTCAGCTGTGTCCGGTGCAATAAGCGCCTCTATCGGCGAGGTCGTCTTCTTATCCGGGGGGGGGGGGGACTGGGCGGGCTGCTCCGGAGCCGATTGAGACTCCTGCGCGGTAGAGACCACTGAGAACCACGCAATCAACGTGGCGATGAGCAGCACAAAGCTGATAAATTTTCGCATGGGCCTTGTTATCAGATGTGTAGGCGGGCGATCAAGCCCGGTTCAGCTAAATATCAGCATCAAGGCGCTAGGCGCGCTCATTATGCGAAAATGGCCAATTTCGTGGAGCCAGCGGCTCAACAAAGCCGTGAAAAAAATAATTTCGCGCACAAGAATGCCTCAGTGGTTGATTGGCCGCATTTGGTCATGCAAATGGCCTTAATGCCATAGTCCGCCTGCTTGCATTTTGCATTAAATACACTCGGGGGATTTTCCTTAAAACACATTAATCCCTATAAACCAACATCTTACAAATTACCCAAGAAATTGGCACCAGCAATGCATTAGTAGATGCGTTCTAACAATCAATAATCTCTAAAAAAGGAAACACCATGTTAAGCTGGGCACTCACATTCTTCATTATCGCATTAATCGCCGCCGTATTAGGCTTTACCGGTATCGCCGGGGCAGCAGCTGGAGTCGCCAAGATATTATTCTTCGTCTTCCTCGTCCTCTTGATCGTATCCGCTTTGGTCGGTGCGCTACGTGGCAAGAAACCGATGTAATTTACCACCTGGCCCTACCAACCACCATGCACATCAAAACGCCCGGTCTGCGGTCCCAATCCCAGCCGGGCATTTTTAATGCCTAACCTAAATCACCATGTTGGACCCTACTATGCCTGAACTCACTACCAATTTTCATTCAACAGATTCCCATGATGGTGCCGCGCCCTCACGAATAGCCTATATGGAGAACGCACTTGGCGTTCCCTTCACTCATGGCAACACCGTGGATGCACTCGATAACGGTGACCGCATTTTCCCGTCCATGCTCGCCGCCATACGCAGTAGCCATGACCACATTGAGCTGCTGACCTATATCTACTGGACGGGTAAGGTCGCCCAAGAATTTGCTGACGCCCTGAGCGAACGCGCCAAGGCGGGTATTACCGTGCGCGTGTTGCTCGACTCTTTTGGCTGCTCTGATATTTCCAACAAACTCGTTGATCAAATGACCGAAGCGGGCGTCCATGTACAATGGTTTCGCCCTGTACGCCGATCCATCGTAAAATTTGATTGGCGCACACACCGAAAGATTCTGATTTGCGACGGTCGTATCGCTTTTACTGGTGGCGTGGGCATTGCCGAGGAATGGGAGGGTGACGCCCGCAACCCCAGCGAATGGCGTGAGACGCATTTTCGCCTTCGTGGGCCTGCCGTCAAGGGCCTCAGCGGAGCTTTCTGGGACAATTGGATTGAAGAAGGCGAGCCGCCTGTTAAAATGATGACTGCCAGCCCCAACGAACGCCCTGATGGCATCTCGTTGCAAGTAATACGCTCAAACTCCGGCTATCGAGTGAGTGACGCCTTTAAGGTGCTTCACTCGCTCTTGACGCTGGCGCAGGAACGCATCGACATCGTGACGCCCTATTTCGTCCCCGAGCCAGACCTGCTGAAGTTGCTCTGCATCCGCGCCGAAGCCGGGGTGCGCATACGCGTGCTGATCCCTGGTGAGTATACGGATAGACGCTTTGAACGACGCGAGTCAGCTCGCTATTTTGGGGAACTGCTCGAAGCTGGAGCCCAAATTTATCTCTATAAGAAGACCATGATCCACACCAAGCTGGTGCTGTGCGACCAAGAACTCGCCATGTTCGGATCGATTAATTTCAACCGCCGCTCCTTACTCAAGGACGAAGAAATCGGCGTCGTCGCCGCAAGCCCAACCTTTGTCCAGACAATGAGAGACAAATACGAAGCCGACCTCGAATACTCCGATCGTATTGATCCCAAAACTTGGCGCGGCCCGAATATGATGGAGTCGTTGACTCACTATTTGCTCACCCCGTTTCGCAATCAGTTGTAGCTCCTACCAAACATTGCAATTTGCATGAAAATAAGGCCTTGGCCATTTGCGATTTGCAATGTTTCCGTTTTATTTCCCACGCCGCTATAAATATATCCATCGTACTACTAGGGCCATTTATGAGTTATCGATACAGCGCTCAATCCGTGAATCCAAAGGCAACTCAAGCCATCGACCAAGAAAAGATAGAGACTAAAGGCCCTATGCCGATACGCGATAGTCATCAGTCAGCAGGAGAAGACGGCACAGGATTAGCATCAAGTGCACGTAGTATGAATATTTTGATCGTTGATGACGAAGCCAACATCCTGCGAACCACCTCCATCGCGCTTAAAAGTATGGGCCACACGCCCTTCACTGCTGAGTCTTCTCGCCGGGCAGAATTCATTCTGGCTGAAGAGAAGATCGATGCGATGTTCCTTGATGTGATGTTGGGCAATGAAAATGGCTTGGATTATCTAACCAAACTCCAAAACCGGAAAGAAAAAATCCCAGTCATAGTATTCACCGCGCATTCCTCAATCGAGTCCGCTGTCGACTCAATGAAGCGCGGCGCGTATGATTACATACAGAAGCCATTTATCCCCGATGAAATCCGCCAGATGCTTGCCAAGCTCGCGCGCAGTATTTCGCTGGAACGGAAAGTCGAGGACCTCCAAGAGCAGGTTGCTGACGCTGATGCCACGATTCGCTTGGAATCGGAAGAGCCTACCGTCCAAAAAACTTACGACATGGCCTTCAAGGCAGCGAACTCTGAAGCCTCAATCCTGATCCTTGGGCCCAGCGGCACCGGTAAGACCGTGCTGGCCCGCAACGTCCATCAGCGCAGCCCACGCGCAACGGAGCCCTTCGTTACGGTTCACTGCCCTAGCCTCTCCAAGGAATTATTGGAAAGCGAACTTTTCGGCCACCTAAAAGGCTCATTCACGGGTGCGGTCAAGGACACTTGGGGCAAGGTCGCGGCAGCCGAAGGCGGCACGCTATTCCTCGATGAAATCGGCGAGCTGCCAATGGAAATCCAGCCCAAGCTACTCCGCCTGCTCCAAGATCGTGAATATGAGCGGCTGGGCGAAAACCGCGTGCGCAAATCAAATATCCGTGTGATTGCCGCGACGAATCGTGATCTATCCAGTGAAGTCCAAGCTGGAACCTTTCGCGAAGACTTATATTATCGCCTCAAGGTGATCGCCGTCGAAATGCCGCCGCTGTCTCAACGCCCATCAGACATCCTTCCACTGGCAGAAACATATCTGAAGCACTTTGCGCGCCGCGAAGGCCGAAAAAAACTAAACTACAATTCCACCGCCGCCCAGGCACTGATCGATTATTCTTGGCCCGGCAACCTTCGTGAAATGCGTAACGTGATCGAGCGTTCTGTCATCCTGTCAAACGGGGACGAGATCGATGCCAGCGATTTGCCCGATGATTTTATTGCCGACGAAAATGGTGGACCACGGCCAGGCCAACTGATCTCCCTTGCCGATTTGGAGGAGGCGCACATCCGCCGCATTCTCGCCAAATCTGAAAGCCTAGAACAGGCAGCCGAAATCCTAGGTATCGATACCGCCACCCTCTACCGCAAGCGCAAGCGGTTGGGGTTAACATAGAAATCCTTGCCCTTCATATCTAGGCCAACCAATTTATTTTTAGATCACAAATTAAGAAATACGGATAAAATAATTCTAATTACGTCCTCAAGCCATCAACGCTAAAAAATCCAACAAAACTGAATGAAGAAGCTCCGCAATCGCCTATACGTCGCCCTGCTGCCGCTACAGTTGCTACTGGTCGGACTTGCGTTATGGACCTTTTTCCTGCTCGCCAACCTCGATGCCCTAGTCAGCGATGCCAAGACAACTCACGAGGAGTTTGCTGAGGTTCTCGACGAAGCACTTTTTCATCTGCATGAGTTAAGCATCCTTGTCGAGATGACGGCTGAAGTTGATGGCCACAGCCTGCGCGATGATATCAGCCGGTCACACCGTGACTATCTGAAAGCCGTCGAGACTGTTGGCCAAAACCCACACGCCCAAGAAGCCGAACGCATGCCTCAACTAATGAGCATGAACGACCAAATTGGTCCAAGCCTCAGGAAAATGCTCGCACAGTTAAACGATCCGTTTATCGCATCACAGCGCACAGAACTACTCATGCTCTGTCAGCGTGCGGAGAACTTACTGGAAGGTCTTTCCACCGCCGCCATCGACGAGCTACTTAACCTGCAAGGTGCCTTTCGTGAACGCATTAGCCAATCATTCGCCGTGCTGGCTGTGGGCATCTTGTTGGGTGTTTTCGGCACGCTCCTGATCAGCCGCCAAATTGGCCGCATGATCCTCAGCCCACTGGAGCAACTGGAAGCCAACTTGGATGACGTCAGCCGTGGCAATTTGGACGTTGAAGCATCTTTGAATCGGCAGGATGAGATCGGTCAACTCGCACGAGCGTTCAACTTAATGGTCGGGCGCCTACGTGAATACCGTAACCTGACTGACCAGAAATTGCTCACCACCACACGCACCTTTCGTAGCGTGTTGGAACGCACGCCGCACGCCATCATTTTCCTGACCAGTGAGATGAAGGTCTTCTTCGCCAACCCGCCGGCAGGCGCATTGCTCGAAACAGCCGAGTTCAAGAGTGACCTCCCCGAGCCCTTGCTTAAGTTTGCGCAGGATGCGCTAGAGTCTCGGGACATTGTCGTGCAAGATCGTTTGCAAGAGGCGCTTCGTATCAATGTCGCCAGCCAGCCAATGTATTTTCTGGTCGCCGCTTTTCCCGTGGACCTCGTGGACACCGGCAATAACGACTCAAGCGGCGTCGATGACGAAGGCGTCGCACTGCTCCTGCAAGACGTCACCCGGATGAAACTTGCCGACAACCTCAAGGGCAATGTCGTGGCGACCGTCAGCCACGAATTGAAAACCCCGCTCACCAGCGCACGCATGTCCCTCTACCTCCTCAGTGAGGAGACCATCGGCCCACTCAACGAGGACCAGCGTGAGCTAGTTGATACGGCCAAGGAAGATCTCGAGCGCCAGCTCGCCACCATCCAGAATTTACTCGATCTGAGTCGTATTGAGCAGAGCGATAAACGCCTTCAACGCGAAACTTGTCGGGCCAACAGTATTATCGAGAAATCAATTCTCGCACACCGCGATCTGGCGAACTCCTGCGACGTTAATTTAATCGCCGAACCTGCCGAAGACGATCCCTACATTGAAGCCGACTCCAAGGGTATCGAAATCGTACTGAACAATTTCCTGTCCAATGCGCTTCGCCACGCACCAGCCGACTCCGACATCATTATCCAGACAATCACCCGCGGCGACAATGTGCGTTTCGCAGTCTGCGATCAGGGGCCCGGCGTCCCCGAGGAACAGCTTGAACAAATCTTTGAACGTTATGCCCAGGGAGAGGACAGCCGCCGCCACGGCAGCGCTGGCTTAGGCCTCCACATTTCCAAGGAAATCATCGAAGAACACGGTGGTCAAATCGGCTGCGAATCCGTCCTAGGCCAAGGCAGCAATTTTTACTTTGTTCTGCAAAGCGTTCCCAATCCAAACAACGAACCATCAACCGAAATAAACCATGCCAACTAAAACAACACCTAGCGATAAACTCGCAAAAGACCGCGATAAACTAATCGCTGACCTCAAGCTTCTAATGGAAGACGCCAAGCACCTGACAAGCGACGCATCCGACGCCACGCAGGACTTCGCCACCGAAAAGGCTGAGCACGTCCGTGAACAACTCAATGACGTCATGGACAAGCTCAAGGACCAAGGAGAAGTCGTGAAGGCCAAGACCAAAGAAACCGCCAATGATCTTGAAAAACTGATCAAGGACAATCCTTGGCAATCACTCGGCATTGCCTTGGTAGCAGGGATCGTCATCGACCGCTTCATGCGCGATTAAAGCATGAAGGCTCTGGAAACCGCGGGTGCGCTCGGACAAACGTTACTCCAAATATTGGAGGCGCGCATTGAACTGTTCGGCGTCGAATACCGCTTTGAAAAGGCGCGACTAGCGGCGTTGGTAGGCTTTGCCTGCCTCGCCGCTGCCAGTCTTGTCTTAGCAGGCGTCGCTGGCATTGTCGCTTTGGCAATGGCTACGCCGGAACATTATCAGACCTTGGTCATGGCTGCGGTTAGTGGCTTTTTCCTGCTTATTCTGGTTCTTAGCATCGCAGCCGCCGTCTACCTGATGGACCACAAACGCACCCCCTTCACCGAAACGCGCAGTGAGCTGCGCAAAGACGCCCAATGTATATCTTCACTTCTGAAAAAAAGGAAATAGCGCGCGTCAAAGAACGCATCCATGCCCAGCGTATAGAGTTGCTTGAGGAAGTGAGCGAACTCCTGCCTCAAGCCAGCAAGGCGGCAGCAATGGGCAGCATCGCGTTCACATTAAAGCGTTTAACTCCACTGCTCCGCCCTGTCCTTTTCGGATTCGCCCAGCGTGCGATCAGCAGTCGTGGAAGAGGCAAACGCCGTTTCCTCAAAATCGCTACGCTCGGTGCCCTTGGCTTCGGAGCCTGGAAGCTACTTGGCAACAATGAAGACCCAGATTAACCGCTAGTAAAAAAACGCCAGAGCCTCTGTTTGAGTAAAATTAATCAAGTGTCGCCGATTTTTCCGCGTGCGTTTAACGGGAAAGTATCGATGCTGACACCCATGTCTGCGCCCGTAAAAGCGGTCCTAGTGACCATGTTTGAGCCCGGTGACGACCAAGCCGGCGAACTGACCCCCTACCGTGAAGCATTTGGACTGGAGCCCATTAAGTTGCCCGGTAGTGGCTTGGACTTTGTTTACGCCAATGCAGACCGCACGCTGATCGCGCTCGTGGCGGGTGTAGGCACGGCCAACACCGCGGTTTCCCTGATGGCGCTGGGGCTGTGTGGGCAGCTCGACCTAAGCAACGCACATTGGCTGATCAGCGGCATTGCCGGCATCAATCCGCATTCAGGCGCGTTGGGGGGGGTCTATTGGGCAGACTGGGTCGTTGACGGCGATCTCGCCCACGAAGTCGACCTACGTAGCGCACCAGAAGACTGGCCAATCGGCATTTTCCCACTGGGCGCACGCGAGCCCTACGGCCCAAGCACTTTGGAGAATGGCCTCTTTGGGCGGCCCTACCAGCGCTTTCAGATCAACCCTGAACTACTTCGCTGGGCGATGCAGAAAACTGCGAAAATAGCCTTACTCGACCCGCCCGAGCTTTCCACGCCACGGAGTGAATTCGCGAACTACATCGGTGCCGCAAAAGCCCCACATGTGGCAGTGGGTGGTTCGCTGTCGGCCGCACGGTTTTGGCACGGACCGCATCACAACGAATGGGCGGAGCAGTGGGTTTATTACTGGACTGATGGCGCGGCGCGCTTTGTTACCTCGGCGATGGAAGACACCGGCTCGCTCCACGCAATCAGTCAACTTGAGCGCATGGCGCGCGCGCGATTAGACCGCGTGCTGGTCTTACGTGCTGGCAGTAATTTCACCTGTCCGCCAGAAGGCAAATCGGCCGTGGAAAATCTGATTGGCGAAAACGAGCCCAACTATCCGGGCATGGTTGCCGCGCTGGAGAATGTAGTCCGCGTCGGCGGAGCCGTGCTGCGGGAATGGCTTCGCTGAACCTCTACCGAATTGTCTGGCAGGGAATGCCTGTAGTTTGATTGCTAAAGCATACCCCTGGCGATGACTTGGCACCCGGCCTTATAGTCGCACAAAAAAACGTAAAAGCAGTTAGCTTCAACACGCGTTGGTTGGCTATTTGCCATATAACGGCTAGTTAGTTTAGCTATGCCCGTACTGCACAACAACCAACGCAACCGTGAACAGTTCTTGCGAGAGCTTGTTTCCGAACTAGCTTCAACACTGCAAGACGTAGTCGGGATGGAAGAAGCGGAGGGCTTCATTAAAATGGTCGGGCTGCGCATTGGTCAGCAGATCAATGAGGACTACACAACGGCGGCAGATGTCGGCAAATGGAGCCAGCAGGATTTGACTGATGTCCTCATCGACCTGAAAGCAAAAATCGACGGGGACTTCACCGTAGAAAGTATTGAAGAGGATCGCATCGTGCTGGTCAATAAACGTTGTCCATTCGGTGATATGGTATTGGGACGCCCCACACTTTGCCACATGACTTCCTCGGTCTTCGGCCAGATAGCGGCGTCTCACTTCAACTATGCCAATGTGGAAATCACCGAATCTATCGCACGGGGCGACAATCGCTGCCGAGTGGTGATCGGGCTAAATCCATCCATCGCTAATCAGGGCAGTGTTCACTTTCATCGGGGTAAGTTTTGAGCGGAAAAATCTATCAAGACCAATTCACCTTGCTCGAGCAGATCAGTTGCCCGGTTGCATTGGTGGATGAAAATTTGACGCTGCATTTCGCCAACAACGCTTTTGAGCAACGGATAGGCGAATTACCGATTCTCGGCGACCTGGAAACCATTCTCGCTAATCCCGAAGCGGTGATGCGCAGCTTGCAGGCTGCCAGCCAGATATCCGGTCTGCTCCCACTTCGTATTGAAAGCCTGCGAGGCAGTGAGGCGCTTTTAGGCTTAATCAGCCGGGTCACATTCGCCGGAAGACCAATGTTTCTGATCCAGGGTTCGCAGACCGACTCTAACCGCTATTACAAGATCAATCGGGAAATGGAATTCGTTGCTCATGCACTTTCCCGCGAACGGCGCATCGCCCAAGAGCACGAAAACACCTGCCACGCGATCGAGGCCTTCATCGATGTGCTCGTGCATGACATTCGTTCGCCGCTGGCTACCGTGGTGCAGGGCTTGGGGCTCTTGCCCGATGAGGTTGCAGCCGAAAACCGAGAATACAGCCGTGTCCTGATGCATGAGATAAAGCTGTCCAGCGAACGACTGGTCGACTTTGTGGACAGCCTGTACGCGCATTCGCAGGTGCATCGCGCCAAGCTTGTTTTGGAGAGCATTGATCTGTCTATCTTGCTCGCCAATCTTCAAGTGGACCTACGGTCATTGCTCACCGAGTGTGGGGGCGAATTGACTGGGCCATCTCTGCTACCCGTAGTTAAGGCTGACCGTCAGCTCCTTCGTCAACTCTTGCAGAACCTGCTGCAAAACTCCGTGAAGTTTCGCCATACCGAACGGGCATTAAAAATCCAGATCGGCTGCGACCGCCTCAATGATTCTCACCTAGAACTTTTTGTGAAGGACAACGGGCAAGGCTTCGATCCCAGTCGATTAAAAAACTTGTTCAACCCCTACGTACGCACTGGCCAATCCAACAACGACGGATTGGGCATTGGCTTGGCCACCTGTAAATCAATCGCCGACAAACATGGCTGGGCGATTCGCGCTGAGGGCGATCCAGGCAAAGGTGCAACTTTCCGCGTAAAAATCCCTTCCTGGTGCTAAGTACGGGGCGAATTATCACTCGTTACCGCAAAACCAAGGGGGGGGAGGAGCTAGGCCTTCCCGAAATAGTCTGGCTCATTACCAGGCTTCCACTTGATATTACAGCCGATAGACGGTTTCTGCACGTCGTCGAGGATGCGTTCGCCTTCTAAAGTAGCGTCTAGAGCAGCACGAACATCGGAACCCGTCACGGAAACACCGTTGCCAGGACGTGACTCATCAAACTGGCCGCGATAGCAAAGATAGCGATCACGATCAAAAACGTAGAAATCGGGCGTGCAGGCGGCACGGTATGCTTTGGCGACGCCCTGAGATTCATCGACGAGATACGGAAAAGTGTAACCAGCCTCGAAAATCTGGGACTTCATTCTCTCGGGACTGTCGTCTGGATAACACTCAGCATCGTTCGCGTTGATCGCGATAACAGCGACGCCACGGTGTTGATATTCATCCGCCAGACGAGCTAAGTCCTTGCGCAAATGCAGTACATAGGGGCAATGATTACAGATGAACGCTACCAAATACGCGGTCGCGCCATCAAACTGGCCCAAAGAAACAGTGTTACCGTCTGCATCAGGCAGAGCAAACTCAGGCGCCGGAGTGCCGAGGGGGAGCATGGTGGAGTTTACCGCAGCCATGCCTAATAGCCTAGGAATGAAGACGGCCAAATCAAACCAAAACGAACGTTTTAAATTCGGGCGAGAATCCAAGATTGCGAACCTGAATTTTCCGTGATACTAGGCAGGGCAATGAAATTACAATACTTTGGCCATTCTGCCTGCCTGCTCGAGACAGAAGGCACCAAGCTGCTCTTCGATCCGTTCCTGTCCGGCAACTCCAAATGCACGGTCAAACCCACAGATGTCCAGTGCGACTACATCCTCCTGACGCATGGGCACGACGACCATGTGGGCGACACCGTCGCCATTGCTAATGCCAACGATGCAACCGTGATCGCTAATTTCGAGCTGGCCAGCTACCTCAACTCCAAATTTGGCGTGAAAATCGAGCCCATGAACATTGGTGGAAGCATTACCCTGCCCTTTGGCCGAGTAAAGTTCACGCTCGCCTTCCATGGCTCCAGCTATCCAGGCGAAGACGGCCAAGCGCTCTACATGGGGATGCCAGCAGGCATCCTCGTGACTTCCGGCAAACGTAGCTTCTACCATGCGGGCGACACCGCGCTATTCGGCGACATGAGACTCATTGGTGACATGAACGACATCGAGCTTGCCATGTTACCCATTGGCGACCGCTTTACCATGGGCCCAGAAGACGCCGTAAAAGCTACGGAATTCCTCCGGCCGCGTTATGTTGTGCCGATTCATTACAATACGTTCCCACTCATTGAGCAGAATCCCGAAGATTTTGCCGACGGCGCAGCCAAACTGGGCGTCGAGGTCTGCATCATGGAGAGCGGCGACGTCATGGAGTTTTAGGAAACAACGGCGAAATGCTGGCCGGAGGACGGAACCATTGAGGATTGGAATAACTTTGCGGAAAACCCCATTTTCCCCACTGTGGTAACACGTATCCACCACGTTAAACTTGCCCTTCGCGCGTGGGACGCTTTACGGTCACTGTATGAATACCGCGACCGCCGAATCTCTGATTGACGCATTTAAACAGGCCGGACAGGGCCAAGTCTTCCGCTACTGGGAAAAACTCGATGCGGAAGCCCGCAAAACGCTCCTGACACAAGCCTTACAAATCGACCTGAATGAAATTGCACGCCTCAATGAAACGCTCGTGCTCTGCGAAGGGGAACATGGCGTCGATCTGAGTGACCTGCACCCAGCGCCCTACATTCCACGTCCTGAGCAAGGCGGTGACCCGCAACGATGGCACACTGCGCGCTGCGCAGGTGAAGAAGCGTTGCGCGCTGGTCGCGTTGCGGCATTCACCGTTGCTGGCGGCCAAGGCACACGACTCGGCTATGATGGCCCAAAGGGCACATTCCCGGTCACTCCAGTACGCAAAGCGACGCTCTTTCAGGTATTTGCGGAAAAAGTTCTGGCGGCGCGCCTCCGTTATGAGACCGCAATTCCGTGGTTTTTGATGACGAGCAACCTCAACCACGAGGCCACGGTCAATTTTTTCGAGGAAAACGATTACTTCGGGCTCGGCGCAGACACTGTGCATTTCTTCCAGCAGGGCCTGATGCCCGCCGTTGATCTGGAGGGCAAAATCATGCTCGCAGACAAAGGCGAGATTGCCATGAGCCCGGATGGCCACGGTGGTTCCTTACGTGCACTCGTACGTAGTAGATCGACTGAGATCATGAAAGCCGCTGGCATCGACATTATCTCCTATTTCCAAGTTGATAACCCACTCGTCCGCAGCATTGACCCGGCCCTGATTGGCTTTCATATACAGTCCAAGAGCGAGATGTCCTCGAAAATGCTGCCCAAAGCCTATCCAATGGAGAAGGTCGGCCATTTCTGCACGCAGCACGGGCGCACCGTCGTCGTGGAATATAGTGACATGACAGACGAGCTCGTGGAGCAGCGCACGCCTGCTGGCGAGCTCCGCTTCATCGCGGGGTCTATTGCCATCCATGTGCTTGACCGTGAGTTTGTGGAACGCATGGGGGGAGACAACCCCGATGCCGCCCTGCCCTTCCACCGCGCCAATAAGAAGGTGGCCACACTCGACGACCAAGGCCAACCCGTTAAGCCCGAAACGCCCAACGGTGTGAAATTTGAAATGTTCGTCTTCGATGCCCTTCCCTTTGCCGGACACCCAGTCATCATCGCCACGACCCGCGAAGAAGAATTTTCGCCCGTTAAAAACGCCGAAGGCCTCGACTCGCCGCAAACCTGCTGTGAAGCGCAATTGGCCGAATATACTCGTTGGGCGCAAGCCGCGGGCGTTGAGATTGAAACCAACGAAAACGGCCAACCGCCTTTCGTGTTTGAAGTCACGCCAAAGTTTGCTGACAATCAAGAAAGCTTTGTTCATCGCTGGATGGGTTTTTCCCCTAAACCAGAGATATCAGAGGGCATAGTACTTGATGCATAATCTTCGCTTGCCAGCGACACGACTGGCGTAGACAGTGCCCACATGTCCGCCAGCGAGAACTTCTTTCCCATACCCCGCACTGTGCGGAGTGCTTCACGGGCCTTGATCATCCAACATGACAAGCTTCTGGCGATTAAGATGAAGCGCCCGCGCGAAGACGAAATTTTTTATATTCTACCCGGCGGTGGCCAGCGCCACGGCGAGACGCTAGTGCAGTCTCTCCTACGCGAATGCCGTGAAGAACTGGGCTTGGAACCTATCGTGGAAACCGTGGCCTACGTTCGCGAATACATTGGCCGCAATCATTCTTTCGCCAGTCGGCATCGGCATTTCCATCAGCTGGAAGTCGTCTTTAACTGCCGTTTGCAAGAGAGCGCCCACATCGACGAGAATCTGTCAGGAGACCGCAACCAGATCGGTGTGGAGTGGCTTCCGCTCAAAGAGCTTGCTCAAATGAATTTTTACCCACGCAAAATCCTGGAATTCGTCCGCGAAAACTCGCTAACGGTTGATCCGCTCTACCTCGGCGACATTAACTAAATTTAGTTAGCGGCGGCGCTTTGGTGGCCACTCTTCGGTCATTTCCGGAGGATCAAAATACGAATCAAACAGGCCGATGTTCAGATCCGCCTTGTCCAGTGTGATCTCGGTGTTTTTTTTGCCATCCACGAACACCTCCACGACGTAGGGGATCATCAGCCAGCTTACCTTGCGGTTATCGCTAAACTTAGTCACCACCTCCTCGCCCGTCGAGCGCTGAGTCACCGTTTGACTTTCCAAATAGGTCTCAGGGTTGATCCAGAAAATTGTCGGCGTCTCACCCGGATACGCGAGCTCGACCCGATGATGCATGACGCCATCGAGCGGTTCATCTGGAAGTAGAGTCAGCACGTCTTTGCGGTCACGCTCCGTCCATAGAGGGCTAAGGATGATGGCGCTCCTTTTAGCGGTTTCGGCCTCATCTCCACTCACCCGAAAAACCGCTGGATAGTCTTGGTAGATCCGCCACACTTCACTACCATTGGTGTAGGTAGACAAGGTTTGCTCCTCGCTCCCAATGGTGATTCGGCTGCGATTAGGTACGCGCTTGACCTGGCTAAATTCATATTCCTTCCCCTCTTGGAGAAGCTTTCCGGACAAGCGAAGGCTCTGAATTTCTTTGATTTTTTCAGGCCCACCTTGCACCGCAGCATAGCGCTCCAATAATTGAGCTAAGCTCGTCGGCGGCTTATTATAGGTCAGCTTGGTTTCTACGCTGGAAGACCCAAGAGGCTCATCAACGATCTGTTGACTAACATCACCGTTCCACTGGCTTTTCATCCATAAAGCTCCAATGACAACGGCGACCAGCATCACCAAAATAATCACCGCCACGAGGGCCGTGAACCATGGTGATTTACGTTTCTTATAGCGAGCGCGTGGCACGCCAACAAGCTTGCACGCACAACACCAGAGTCAACCCGGAAGACATAAAACCCACACGCTATCCGAATAAGACAATTAATATGCCGAAATTGAATGAGATTCACTACGGAAAACCACGACGATCCGGCCCTCTCTTCTAGCATAGGGGGGGATCCAAAGCCTCAATCAACTAGAGATGGCCTCAACTGATAGGTCGATAGCTATGCTTCGCAATGTCGCGCGCTACTACTTGGCGGAATTCATCCAGCGAATCGATGACGCCCAAGCCAAGCAACTGATAGCCAATATTGCCCACCGTCGTCCCCTCAAGCTTGTAGCTGGTCACCGGAATACCCGCAAAGTCTGCAATCCGCTGACAAAGCAAACGGTTCTTCGAGCCGCCGCCAACGACGATGATGTTGTCAAAAACTTCCCCCGTCAGCGTGCAGAATTTGTCCACGGTATTCGCTACACTGGCACCGAGTGAATCACAAATCAGGCTAACGTAGCCCGGGAGATCGGCAGGAGGCTTACCACCCTGGTGCGCCAAATTAGCGTCGATGGCTTCCTTCATATTCTCTGGGTTGAAGAGTGAGCGGTCAACGGTGTCGATGAGTATTTCCGCGCGCCCTACATCATCTGCCCGCTCGATGAGGGCGGCCCACTCGGCGTCGTTGGTCGGCTTACCACTGAAGTACGGGAGCACTTTTTCCAGCAACCAAAGGCCCAGCAGAATTTTATTAGGACGATAACCGCCCTGCCCGTCACGCTCGTTGGAAACACCCAACTCGTAGGCAACATCGCCAGATGCAGACTGGGCCGTGAGTCCGCCAGCCAGCAACCAAGTGCCCGCTGAAACGAACAGGTCGTTGCCAATGCGCGGAATCGCCTCGAACGCGCAAGACGTATCGTGGCCCGGCGCAAGGATCACATCGATATCTTCCAAACCGGTGAGATCGCGGACCTTGCCCAAACTCATGCCCGCCTTGGCTGGCCCTTGGAACCATTTTTGCGGGATGCCGAAGTAGTCTAGGGTTTCTTGAGAGAAGCCTCCCGTCGTCAAATCCAGCAATTGGCCGGTACTCGCAATGGAGACCTCGTTCACCATTTTTCCCGACAGCAGGTAGTTAAAGTAATCCGGCAAAAGCAGGCAGCGGTCCACTGCTTCGCGCAGGTGCGGAAAAGCAGCCAATGACTCGGAAAGCTGGATGACGGTGTTGTAATTGATCAACGGTAAGCCCGTCCATTCGTAGAGCTTTTTGTCGTCTCCACTGGCGATAAGCTTGTCACGAAGTGGCTCAGTGCGCGCGTCGCGGTAGGCGTGTACCGGCGTGACAAGCCGTCCGTCTTTATCGAGTAATGCATAATCCACGCCCCAGGTATCCACACCACAGGAAACGAGATCGGGGAAAAGTTTTTTGGCCTCTGTCAGGCCTTTGCGGATGTGGCTGACAAAGCCGCCCAAATCCCAGTATTCATGCTGGTTCAGCCGATGAAAGGCGTTGGGGAAGCGATGCACCTCCGTTAGTTCGAGCGATTCGGCGGTATAGGCACCAACGATCACACGCCCACTTGTGGCACCAAGGTCAATGGCGGCGCAATGCGTCTTTTTCATAAGGGGTCGGTTACGGGGTTAAGAAAGCAATTACCGGGCAACAATTAACTCAGCACCTTGGTCCTTCATTGCCTTAGCCAGAGAAGCGGATGGCGGGGCATCGGTCGCAACAGTGATGTTGGGCTTAAAAGGCGTTGTCAGGTGTAAAACCCGACGATCATGTTTACTGCTGTCCAAAACAAAAAAAGTGCGATCGGCGGACTCCATCATTCGGTGCTGGAAAGAGACGATGAATGAGTTGGTATTCCAAATACCTTGCTCAGTGATGCCCGCTCCACCGCAGATCGCCATGTCCGCATGGACTTGCCCGAGCGCCTGCTCGCAGGTCGGCCCATAGAGTATCCCCAGCCGCGCATAAACCGTGCCGCCGGTGACAATCGTTTCGCAAGAGCCTACTTCGCTAAACAGCGCCGCGACCGGTAAACTGTTGGTGATGATGACTAAGCGTTTTTCGGTGAGAAGCTTGGCGACCGCATAACTCGTCGTCCCACCGTCAATAATGACGGTCATCCCTGACTCAATTCGCGAAGCCACGCGCTCAGCGATACGGTATTTTTCCTCGGAATGGCGGTCATCTTGCGTGATAAAGTCATAGTCGCTCGAACCGGTGTCCTCATCCACCAAGCTCGCGCCGCCATGATGACGCCGGATGACGCCGCTGACTTCCAGCTCATTGAGCGCGCGTCGAACAGTCGACAAGCTAATGTCAAACTTGGTCCCTAAAGTATGCAAATCCGCATACTTGTGTTCACGGATAAATTTCTCGATTTCGTCGAGGCGTTGCTTGTTCGTCATGGGATTTTCGTTTTCCAAGCAAACTAGATGGCTCATAGACCAAAATCAACCAAAAGCTGGCAAAAGCTTCCAGCGGCACCGATGTCGGTGGAAAAAATTTGAAAGATGGCGATTCAAGCGGATGCCTCAGTGGCAAAATTGATCTCCGAAAGCGCCATCGCTGGCGATCATACGCCAACTGATCAACCCCGCCGCGACAAGCGCGAACCCGCATTGCACCCACCGTAAGACTTTAGGCGAGATCTTGCCTTGATAGCGGAAGTAGCCGCCTTGGGCCAGCGCGAGCAGCGGAATCGTCCCCAAGGCGAAACCCAGCCCAATCTCTGCCCCACGCACCAAGGAACCCGAAAACAGCGCCACCGTAAAAATCAGATAAAGCGGGCCACAGGGCAGCAGCGGAGTCACCGCACCTAAGCCAGCCCCAAGCAGCCAGCGCGGCAAATTGCGAACGCGACGGCTGAGCTTTTGAAAAAGCCCCCCCAATCTCTTTGGCTTGGGGAAATAACGATCCAAACGAAAGGCCACGGTTAGCATCATGGCGATCATCAGCCAAGGCAAGATACGGGCTGGCGCAGCACCAAAAGCCCCTAAAACCGGACTCCCGATGAGGCCCGCCAGTAGGCAAATCGTCATGTAACACAACGCACGGGTCAGGTGATAGCTGGCAGTTGCCCAGGCCAGCGAGCTTTCTGACTGCCCCAAAGGCAGTGTTGCACAGCCGATCGGTCCACACATGCCCACACAATGCGGACTGGTAATCAGGCCAGCAACAAAGGCGGCGGAAGCGCTATCGATCAGGGCGGCAGAAAGCATGACCCCAACGAGAATCTGAAAATCTCGCCTTCAGGCAATGGACAAATACAAAAGGCGGAACCTGCTACGCGACTTTGCGGACGGGATTGAACTTGGGCTTCGTTGGCTTGGGCTCTGTGACCACAGGGCTTTCCTCCTGATGTTTTGCCCTGCTTGTCATCAGTTGATCCAATCGCCGATGGAGCCTTATATTTACGCAGATGCTGGCGATCTTATTGTCTTTGAATCCGCCGATCTGTTCGGCGCAAAGTGCCAATTCGCGCACTAGGTCTGCGTAAACCATGACCACCTTGGTGGGTGCCAATCGTCGTACACGCCATATAGATCGCGCGACAACATCAGGAATCAACCCACAATACGTGCGGATGAAGTCCTCGTTGTCATCCGTTATAACGCAACGGATCTCCTGACCAAGCAGTTCCGAATATGATAAGCTGTTGATGTGTGGCGCATTCATAACTAGGGTCATTATGCCATTTATCGTCAAAATAACCTATCAGGTCTTCGATGTATTCATACCGATTTGATAACCCACTTACTCCCCAGGCCAAAAGGTTCTGTTTAGTAGGCAAATATTGGCGCCGATCAGCACAATTGCGTGAGCTTACGGTCAGGATGCTTGATTTCATTCAGCAAACGCCATTGCAGCCTTAAACCAATGCATACATCTGCAGTATCATCATCTTGGAAGGACCGGAAATCGACATAGCACTGGACCAGCTCATCCACCAGAGAAGCGTAATGCTCAGCGATTTCTAGATCGCTGGCATACTTCAGCCGCACTCTGAAACGGTTCAGCACCGACGGAATCAGCTGACAATATTTCCAGATGAAGGACTCATTGTCATCCGAAATCACTTCGCGAATGGCTCTCTTATAGTAAGACAGTATCGAAACATCTTCATTAGGTTCATACTGAGGTAAAATAGTCATAATACCAGTAAGAGACCCCCTGAACTAATTTATTCCCTAACGTCGATTTCCATAACAATGGGCGGATCTTCCGTAGGAGACGCGTTATCGATTAACACGCCCGACAAAGCATTGAGCAAGTAGCCCGTTGCCATAATCCCCAACGCGGTGATACCGAAAAACAGTGCGATCAGCGGCAGTTTCATTGTTCGCCGCAACATAATAGCCTCGGGCAAGCTCAACGCCGCCATCGCCATCATAAAGGATAACGCCGCCCCAAGTGGAATCCCCTTCTCGAAGAGCACCACCGCCACGGGCACAATCGCTGCGCAACTGCCATACATCGGCACTCCAAGCAGCGTCGCGATCGGCACCGAAAACACGCCCGTCTTCGCAATCAAGTCCTGTATCGCATCTTGCGGGACATAATTGTGGATGAAGGCACCAATGCCCACCCCGACCAGCACCCAAATCCAAATTTGCCGAATGACGCTAATGGCCTCATTGAAGCCAAAACGAACACGGCTCACGAAAGTAGTGAAAACGGCGGTTTTGGTCTCAACCGTCGAACCGAGAATGTCGTTTTCTAAATAACGCTCCAGCTTCATCCGCCCCAAGATGGCACCTGCGGCCACACCGATGATCAACCCCGTAACGACATACGCCACCGTGATTGGAACACCAAATTCGCCGATCATCAGAATCACCAGGTATTCATTGATAATGGGCGACGTGATCAGAAAAGAAAATGTCACCCCCAGTGGTGCACCAGCCTTGAGTAAGCTGATGAAAATCGGGATCGACGAGCACGAGCAAAATGGCGTCAGTGCACCGAAAATCGCCGCGACCATATTGCCCCAGAGCCCGCCTTGGCTCATCCACCGCTTCAACCGATCTTCAGGCAGCCAAGTCCGGATCACTCCAATTACAAAGATCATCACCGCCAGCAGCAGGAAGATCTTCAGCGAATCATAAATAAAAAAATGGATCGCCCCGACTAATCGGGATTCCGGGTCGAGGCCGATCCATTCGTAAATCAAGACATCGGTTAGCTTTAGCAGCATTTTCCGCCGTCTTTACTATCGGAGCAGCAACTGCTCTTAGCTTGGGCATCAGCCTTTGCCTTCATTTTATCGTCGAGCTTGCTAACGATGCGTTGGAAGACGCTCGGCTTTTCTGGTTTCGAAGCCTTTGCTTGGTCACTTGTTTTTTCCGTCGGCATGGTTGTATTGATTGGGTGTGATGAATCGCCAGCACAGTGCTGAATCAATTCCAACACATGCATATTCCCACATATGCATATACAGTCAAGCGTATTTTTCGCGTGCCATGATTAAATTCCGTAGCGCGACTTATAAACATGCCAGACATTGAGCAATGGCTGACGGGCGGGCGCTGGGAAACCCATGGAAAACTTAAGGGTCAATCCGCCGCGCTGCTTCACGCCATAAATCACCCCTGATTGCAATTCGCCCCGCTCAACTTTTTCCCGAACCGCAGCCAAAAACTCAGACGGTAACGGACACGGCGTACTGGTGTGCATGACGCCCCCACTGACCCCCACCGCAAAGACGGCACCAGAGAGCAATCGCTTCACCGTGAGGAGCAAATTCATCCCACTACGCTCGGAAGTTGCCTACAAAAAACACCCATTCTTCTAGGCTCCATTAGCAGCGCTCGGGGCCGGGGGATTTTTTGCATTCCAAAGCTTATTGTAGGCTTTGACATCTTCGATGAATTTATGCGGTAGCCTTTCCTTCAGGACGGCAAGCGAGGACTTGAGTCTGGACCGGCCCAGCAAAATAGTGTCAGCGCTGGCGTTGCCCCGGATGTAAACCTCCAGATGCTCGGCACCTTCTTTAGCCTCGACCCCGTAGCCAATGAACTCAGAGCGTGGGTAGATCTTCAACCCGTTATGGAGAAATACGATCCATCGTTCTGAGCAAAAGATGGGATCGTCATCCCAGAACGTTGTGTCAGCCGCCATGTCGGCCTCGATCCCCCGCACGACAGTCATGGGGCTGATGCCCGACTTGGCCAGTCGGCGAATGTACGGATGCTTCTCCGGGTTTGGCCCGCGAATGAGTTGCCCCACTAAGAGAATTAATGATACGACAAAGGCCACCATCGCTACCAACAGAAATAGATTCGGGCTCAAGGCATAATTCACATAACCATCCAGCATCACGGGGTAGAGCGCTGGCGTCTCAGCAGCCTGCTCCTTAAAGTCATCTGGAATATCAGTAAGGCGCCCCGATACATGATCCCCCTCAAAATCACTGTCCACATAGACCAGCAACATGCGCGTGCCCACCGGACAAACGAGGTAGGAGCCCAGCTCCGCACCAGTATCGACCGCACCATCTTTGCCCAGCGCCAGATTTTTTGAGCCAACCTTTAGAAACGGAGCATCCGCCTCCACATACTGCACTGCTCCCGGATTACTCAGGTCAACCCTGCCCAGCGAATAAGGCCCCGTTGCCATGTTGTAGAAATACTTCCAGTTGAAGGCAAAAATCACCAGACATGCCGCCAAGACGTATAAAGTAGTGCTGCGAGTCGCGCGCAAGTCGTCGCTCGCTTTTTCGATAATGATATGGGCCATGCAAGTAGGTGGTTATCGGCTGTGTTTTTCGCGAATATTGTCATGAACGAAGCCCTCCAAGCCGTCAATCACTTGATTCTCTACGAACAAGCAATAACCAGAGCCAATGACCGCTATTTTTTACCACCTAAAGCCATTAAATAACATCGATCAGTCCATAATCAGAAAAAAACCTACCCAACCCAGCCAACTGAACCAGTGGAGCCAACCAAGCCAATGGAGTCATTGTCAGATGAGACGATACGTGGTATGATTGATGTTCATTCAGAAAATCGTCCGATTAGTCGGCATTGCCTAACTGACGTCTCACCGACGCCGAGCGGGCTTTTTGTTCTTTGATTCATTTTTTTCACTTTCTCCATCTCCCCCCCCCCCCCCCCCCCCCCCCGACGGCTCAGCGTTTCAAAAAAACGCCCCGGACGTAATTCACATCCGGGGCGTGTTGAAGAGTTAAAGCCTGGGTTTAAGGCACCGTAGCATTGACCGTGATTGGCACCGAGAAGCCATTTTCCAGCTTAACGAGGATGGTTGCCTCTAGACGATCACCCGAGCTCAGACCCGCAGTCAGCAGGGTGAAGGTCAAGGTCTTCGTACTACTAGAGGAGAGAGTGCCAGTGGCTGGAGTCACACTCAACCAGTCAACGGTGTCATTCATCCGGATCACGTAATCCAACGAACCGCCAAGCGCACCAGTCGTCAGCACGACATCCACTGGTGTGGTCGCACCACCAGCAACACCAGTAAGCTGGACGAAGTATTTATCTGCGGTGATCGCAATCGGACGAATCGGAAACAGCGAACTGTCGCCATACTCAATCGCACCTTGATCTGGATTGTCCCCCGCATAAATATCGGCGAAGTTGAACATCGCCAGACCGTCGTCAATGCCAGCAGAGCCACTGGCCAAACGAAAGTCGCCGACTGCCTCATTTACAAAGGTCGGAGCATCGTCGAGCGTGCCATTAGCTTCCATTGCAATGCCGCCATACCCAGCTTGTGTCGCCGCGTAGACCACATGCGCACTGGATAGACCAGCCGAGGAGAGGTTGTCGTAGTCGAAGCTATTCCACGGATCCTGCACGATGTCGGCAATTGGCCGGTCGTAGTTACTATGTGAGGTAAGGCAGCGAATGATGTTGTTGCGGCTCATCCCTAGGAAGAGTTTGCGCGGTGTGTCACCATCATCCCCAAAGCCAACACCCGTCAGGCCATTGCCTCGTGCATTAATGGTGTTGTTGAAGAAGAAGCTCTTACCTTTTGAATAGGTCGGCCCCCCCCCCAGCTTCACCACGGCATAACAGCTATCACGATCATCACCCGAGTTGAAAAGAAGGTTTTGATAGACATAGGACGGACCCACACTACATGGAGCCAAACTCAGGCCGACGAAGCAGCTCTCAATCCGGTTTCCGAAGTAACGGGTATTCATTTGACCGCCATCCATCTCCGTCCCGTCGTCATTAGCGAAGGCCAGCATGTTGCCATAGACATCGGTGTCGCGGTAGAAAGAGCCGTATTGGCTGTTATTGTTTTCACCTTCAATGACATCGTTCCAGCGAATTTCGTCACTTCCGATCATGTCATTATAGCGGACCACGAAGTTGCCCTTCATAATCTTGGCATAAGTACCTGAGACATTCTGCACATAGATCGCACTGGGGCCCATCGGGTGCTTGTTACCTTCCCAATTGTTCGCCATCGCCCGGGGATCGTGCATATAGCAGCGTTCCACAGTAACACGCGAACTCTGGTAAAGGTGGACTGCGGCATCCTTGTTGATCGCCTTCTTCTTACCCGCATTTTTGTCGGCCAAGGTCTCATAATAATAGACCCCTCCCTGATAATTAGGCTCACGCGCCCAACCAGACATTTCGCAATTAACCAAGCGAATATTGTCCGACATAAGCACCTGAACGGCATGGCGACGTCCGCCCACAATGTCGATGTTCTCTAGGATAAGATAGCTGCTGTTCTTGATCAGCACGGCAATATTCTTGGCATAACCGCCATCAATATCGCTTGAACCTGTGCCAGTGATTTTGATCCATCCGTCAGGCTCACCATGAAGGTCTTCAATCAACAACTGGCCGCTGGAGTAAAGGCTCGCCACGGTAATGGTCTCGGCAATGGGAGGTGTCGAGGACCAAGTCGTCACTGCCGATCCAGCTTCTTCCAGAACAGTCCCGTTTGCTTCGAGAACCACCTGAATTTCGTAATCGGTATCTTCTTCAAGGCCGACTACACTGCCACGGTATTCACCGCGAGTATCGTCATAGACCGGCTCAAAAGCTTCGTTCCATATCGTTTCCCCCGCCGCACGATAGTAGATGTGAGCGACCTCATCGCTCACCTGCGCCTCACGGCTTACATATACGCTCACCGACTGATAAGTTGGCACCGTACGGACAGGCAGGTTTTGCGATTCATAAACATGAACCTCATCCAAGAAGAGCTTGCTGCTCGGGTTGTCCTTCGGCATCGAAATGCCGATCTTGATGTAAACTGTGCCTGTAGGCGCGAGTTCATAGGGACTGGAAAATTTCCGATATGGCATAGTGCCCTCAATATCGAAAATTGTGCTCGTGCCACCCAATCTAGTCGTGCCGTCAGCCGCATAGAACCCGATGTTCATCGTCGGGCTAACCACGATGTTATCAATGGATGCTAAAACAGACAGCGAGTAATATTTACCCTCAGTGGCCGGAATCAAGTCGTGGTCATATGACTTGTAAAAGCTAGCGCCATTAAACTTCCCAGCCTGCGCCCCGACAGCGACGGCCGTTGTTTCCACAATTACACCGCCATTCCAATCTGACACACCGCCTTCGAAGCCGGCATCAGGCGTAATACTCGTCAATTGCTGGTTAATGAATGAGGGTGAAACAAGCCCCGTGGCGTCCGTTGTTATCAGCACGTCGTCCAGATAAGACATGCCGGTTCCCGGCTGAGCTGCTGCGAAATAAAACCGTGCAGTCGTCGCACCTGAAGGAGGGTAGATACCATCCGCATAATAGACAGTGTAGGGATTGGTGCCCGTCAGTGTAAGAAAATGATCGGTGCTCATTTGCGTACCGCTGCTATCATAATAGCGCATTTGGATCAGCCCACTAGAAGTCGCGGAATCAGAGGCTGCCGCGAAAGATAAGGCATACTCCTTGGCTGGGTCACAGGAGAATTCATACCAGGACTGTTTCCAGAATGTTCCATGTGTGATGGCTGAGGCATTGTTGCCCTCATAAGCATCTGCTCCGGTAACGAGACTCGCGTGTCCCTTATACCAACCGGAATGACCATTCTCGAATCCGCCATTGGAGTTCACCGTCACAGCCTTATGTGCGAAAATATCGAAGTAAAGTTCGTCGAAATAGGCAACACCGTACGTCGATGTGCTTTTACCAACATATAGTTGCAAGCTGGCGTAATCGGTATCGACCGGCACAAGCACGCCACCACTGTCGCAAGACGTATAGCTCGTAGTTCCGGAAACTCCTCCAGCCCCAACAGTCGAAATCTCTTGATCACTGGCGTCATAAAATTTCACACGAATGCCAGCGCCACCCATCACGATGTCTTCGCACTTCACATAGCCACCGAAAGAAACAATCTGGCCAGGCTCACAATCAATATATTGTATGATCTGTTTGAAGTAAAAAGTCTGATTAATGCGACCAGACTGGGTTCCGGCGTAGACCTCAGTGGTCTCTAAAGAAATCCCAGGCCAATTCGAAGTGCCACCTTCAAAGCCGGGATTAACTAATACATCGACGGCGGAGCATACCACCGGAGATAACAACACACAACAAGCAACCGCCATCAGGCGACGTGGTATCATTTGATTCATGATCAACTAGGGTTAACAATGGTGACGCCTTACAGGGGAGTAGCGCCAAGTTACGAGAAGTCCCACAAGTGGGATACATGGCTGATCAAATATGATATTCTGACTAAGTCAAACTAAATACTATCTTATACAGTCGCATCTGAGGATTTCATAATTATTTCACCATCCTGAATTAGTCAGAGACAAAGCGAATTAAAATGACCGCAGCTACAAGTTGCCAATCACTGGGAGCAGGGCGAACTTACCAATGACAAAAGCTCAATCAGAAATTTGGGTATGGCTCACCAGGATGAACGTTACGCCACATATTCCTCAAATGCACACCGTCATCTATTGTAAGACTTCGATAAAACAACGTACGTTCGCGCTGGGCCGCTTCTTCATCCGGCGCAACTAGTTGGTTAAACTCTTCAACAGCCAATGTGCGATCTAGGGCACGTGATCTATCGATACTCGATAGCAATTCTTCGAACCAATATCCCTTCACACCAATCCTTGGTGTATTAAAATGCGATGACATTTCTTCATTAAAATCTTCGTATGTGATATCGCCAGTCATCACTAGCTTCGACTGACCATCCCATTTGCTGCGAACAGAGGCCCTCATCCCCCCAGGACTAAAGCTATATGTGGCCGGAAATCCTTCAGTGATGGGCATAAAATCGACCATCATTTCAGCTGGTTTTCCACCGACAACGGCTGGTAGCCAATTCGCCTGTTGGTTGAACGACTCGTTCACCGGTTGCGACGAAATATACATAAGAAAATCCAAGGCCCAATCAAAATTCGGGCTCTGCTTATTGATGCCCATTGGAACACCAGCCTTGAAGTTGGCCTCCGATTCACGATATGGAATGTACTTCGCCCAACGCTCCCCTTCTACTGGTAAGGGTGCCGGTGTCAAAATGACTTCGAAGCGATCTTCTTCACGATCACGGCTAGCAACACCTTTAAAAATGCCCGAGGCATCCCAACCACCAGATGAAATAATCGCTGCATTACCAAGCACAAAACGTCTCTGAGCTTGTTCACGGTCTAATCCCAAATAGCCCATCGGAAAGAAATCGGAAATCGTTCGCGCAAAATTATAAAACTCGCGAATCTCGGGGGAATTGAAACTCCATACACCAAGATCCCAGCCTGATATTGCTTCCAAGCCAGACATCTGCGTAATGCCATCAATATCTAACTCGTCACTATAGTGAGAGAAAAATGCGGGTTGATAGAGATTGGCTAGGTTACTAACAAAATAGTTGCTCCCGGAAATAGCTGCGAGATATTTGAGATCCTGCTCCACCGCCATTTCCTGAATAGCATTACAATAGAGTAAGAACTGCCCCAATGTTTCAGGAGGCTGATCATTCGCCAACCAATCGCGCAGGCGCTGATTATCAGGCAAATAGCCGAATGTTTGGCCTCCTTCTTCACGGATCCACATATCCTGCAACCATTCGGGCTGGGGAGATAAGGATATGTTATGCCGCAAAAACGCTTTCCCATCCTTAAGTATAGTACCGTTATAGAAAAGGCGCAGTTTACCAAAGTTACTCACTGGCACGGAATAATAATCGCTCAAGTCGTCATTCCAACCGCCCTCCATACCGTCCATGAATGTATCTTTCCAAGGAGATTTAGCGAGGTAATCGCGCAAGTCAGCATCGAGTTCCGGCGAAGTAAATTCCTTAGCGTTGTAGGGATTAGGCTTCCCTACATACTCTCCCAATGCAGTAAAGAACCGAGCGACCCCGCTCCCCTGAATCAGTTGTGTTTTCCCTGTAACAGCAATATCTGGCGCAGTGCCACTAATCAAGTGCACGTTCATGAACTGACTATAAACGCGCTCAGTGATCGGCGTTTGCATCACCGTCACATTGGCCTCTTTTACACGCGGTAAAGCATTGTAATCATCAATCACCTTACCCAGCGCCTCTCTGTAACCAGGTTCTAATTGCCAATGGGCGACACGAATAATCCGCTGACCATTCTCTCCGCCATCACCCAAGGTACGTTGAAGCACAAAGAATCTTACGGCGCTTGCCAAATACGCGGCCAGCAACAGACCAAGTGCGATATAATTCCAGTTAATTTTCTTTTTTTTCTCCATGGCCTCACCAAGTTTTTATAACGGGTATCTCTACAGCTTCATCCGGATGGCTGCTCGCGTAATCCTTCAGATGATCACGCGCCATTGTACCATAGATGCTGCGTGGATGATCATTGATGATTCGCTGCCAAAGCTTTACCGCGAGCGCATCCTTGCTTAATTGAGCGGCCCACATCGACATTCCCCAAAGATAAACATCTGCGCGCGATGCGTTTGCCATACCGATTTCGTCCGCCTTCAAATAGCAATCCAATGCAGTCGAGATATCATTTAAATAATAGGCATAAAGATCACCAGAATACTGATATGCCACTGCCGCCCAAGGGTCAACGGGGTCTTTTTCAATCTGCGCTGCAATAATAACCAAGCCTTGCTGAATAGACTCAGGGGTCAGTAACTGCACATAGCTCTGTGCGAGGCGCAGGCTTGCTTGGTAACCAGCTTTCCCTGTCGGGTGCTCCTTTTGGACAGACTCGTAGAGGGCGCGTGCTTGTTCTAAATCAGTAACACCGTCACCGTCGGAAGAGCTAACTTCTTTAATGCGCGCCAAGGCCATTGTTGAAAGTGTCTTATAGCCATCATTTGCATCAGAGTTAAGTATTTCCCTAAACAAATCTACCGCAATTTTGGTTTTCTCTGGATCGGGCGGTGTGGCGTGCCAACACGAAATCGCATAGGCGAATGTAATTTCCTCCCAGCGTGGATTCGTTTGGGGTAACTCTGGCTGGATGCGAGAAAGAGATTTATATGCAGATGTAAAATCGAATATGCGGAGCGCAGCCAACCCCTCGTCGGCAACAACCTCGATCTGATCATCATTTACTTTGGACGGGGCACACCCAAACAAAGTTAAAAGGCTCATGACGAGCGCAAAGGCAAAGAGATGAAAACTGCGACTCATAGAAATAAATGCAGAGGTGTGGGGTTCATATTGCAAGCAGTGTTTTAAATTGATTTAGCTCGTGATAGTAACTTTGGCATAACCTGAACAAGGCGTCACGATTGTCACGATCCCCGAGATGCCATCCATTACTCTTGTTGATAGAAGTATTCCGCAGCAATCGTAAACTGTAATCTTGGCATTCTTCGTTGAGTTACCGAATGCGGCATGAATTACGCCCATCTCCGTGGCGTTCACGAGGGTTGCCGAACGTTCCTTCAGCGGTGGCAGTGTCATGATGCAATCTTCCTGATACACAACGGCGCAAAGTTCGGTGTCATTTTCAGCGATAACGACCGGATAGAGACACAGTGGGTTGAGCGGCGTTAGCTTGCCATGCATCAATAGGTCTTTCCGTTCGAGCCAGAAACGTAGATAAAAAGCCAGCATACGCTGATGCGCCTCGCCAATAGCATCCTTCTCAACCGAGATTTGCGGGACAGAAAACAGGATTGCCCATAGTTGTAATGCCGCGCGCTCAACGGATTCACCTGCATTCCACATCACCATGTCGGAATGCACGGCGGTATTGCCGGACAAAAGCCGTAAATCAATCGTTCGGACTCGATTGCTCAACGCGTCGTTGGGGCAGTCTTGTGCACGGAAAATATTACCATATTTCCGCATAGCTGGCCCGATATAGCGTTGGCGAAACTCAATCAGCACGTCGGGATTCAACGTGCGCAGCTCCGCCATGATATCAGTAAAGAGCCGGTCCGTCGCAGCCGGCACAGATACCATGTCAGCTTCCTCTGAATCACTTTTTACGGCAACTTCAGCTGTAAATTGATCCACGAAGTCCAACTTGAGCCCGTCTAGGCCCCATTCGCCAATCGCGCGACGGTAGCAATCAATCAGCATGCCGCGCACAGACGGAAAACGCGGGTCCAGGCAATCGGCATTGCGATGCGGCTTAGGTAAAACACGGTCTCGAAAACACTGCCATGCCTCGCTTTTGTTTCCGACATAGGGAACCGAATACCACAGGAGATATCGCATATCCAGCGCTTTGATGCGCGCCACATGAGCGGTAAAATCAGGAAACTTCGATTCCGCAATTTCCCAGTCACCACAATAGGCGTAGCCCTTGTTGCTGTCGTCGGTCTGCCAGCCGTCGTCAAGAATCAGCGTCCGGCAACCCAGATCGCGCGACCAAGCGCAATTTGCCTCAATCCCCTCTTCGCTAAGTTCCTGATGAAAGCTATACCATGAGGAATAAACAGGATCGTAAGCCGCCTCCGGGACGGGCGCTGGCCGATATTCATCCATGCCTGCCCACCAATCGCTAACCCCAGCCAAAGCCTCATTATACGCGATTGCACGCTCATCAATACGCAGGATGAAGGAATACTTATCCATCTCGGGCCAAGGCGCATCGAACAGGACCAGTGTGCATTTGAAGGCAGCGACATCTTCTTCCACCTGCACGCGGATTCCGACTGGGTTTATGGCATCCGACAGGGCAAAGGTGTGGCGGTTCTCACCACTGCCAGAATACAGCGCATACACAGGTGCGCCAAGCGTGGCGTAATTGTTGATCGTTTGTACCCAACCAGAGCTTAGTGAGCGGTCGCTGCCAATGGTGGGATGCCATTTTCCAGCAATATCAACCAGCGGGATGAGCCACTCCAGCACAATGGGGCTTGGTGCCTGTCTTTGTGCAAACTGAATACGTATATCGTATTCCTTAAGCCCCGGTGCGCATGTCTTCACCACGCTACTCGCGGTAAATTCCTGTTCCGCATCAACCGAACGGATCGTGGCCGATGGGATGAAAAACGGGCTAAAGGGGGGGGGGGAGGAAACACTGACCATAGCGCTTCATTCATTATTCAGCCTCTGACTAAGTCAACAACAATTCATGGATGGCTTGTGAGAGCGGCAAAGCTTTTAAGAGGTCAATTAGCCCGCGACAGTGCTGCTAAGGTCCATTGATATTCGGCTATCAATTGTTCGTCCACATTGGAACGGTGCAGGTCGGCAGGGAGAACGTCCCAAGTGTAAGTTTCCATCTCCAGGTGGTGACAAGCTGCTGGGTGACGCGCTAACCAGTCCAAGGCCCCTTCCAGGTGGTCACGGGTTGACTGCAAAGGTACCGCGGGTTCGTCACTCAGGGGAATATGAAAATGCACGCGCCATTCTTCGCCAAGCTCGTCACCGCGCTGGGCGGCAGCCAAGGCCTCGGGCAGGTCAATAATGCGGCGAAGTTCGGTGCCTTGTTTGACGATAACCTGGTGCAGGTACGTTTCGTCCGCAAACGGCGTGAGCGCTTGCCAGGCATCATTCCGCGGGTCGAGCTTGAGCGCGGAGCTCAGGTGCAGTTTGCTTAAGCGGATGCCAGCCCGCGAAAGGCGGTCCAAGGCCATGGCGGGTTCTTCATATTCCACCGCAAGGTGGCAGGTATCGTAATTAACGCCGACAAAGGGCCGAAGCCAATCGCCGTGGCTATCAACGAGTGCGTCAAAAAAGTCTACAGTCTCGGGCGTGGTCTCGAAGAGGCCAAGGGGCTCCGGCTCCAAGCCAAGATGCAGGTCCTTGCCCGTTCGATCCACCAGATCGGCGATGTGACGCCCGCAATTTGTGACATTGCGCCGCAAGGCCCGGATAGCCTCTGGTGTGAGATCAAAGCGCTTGAACGAGCCAGGCAAGGTGCTAACACTGCCCTCTAAGATATCGGCTGGTAGCAACTCGGCCAAGATGTCGAACAGGCGATTGGTATAATCGAGGCGCTCCGGCGTCGTCCAATCTGGCCGGTAAACATTCTCCTTCACTCGCGTCCCGTGAAAATCGCCGTAGGGGAAACCGTTGATCGTGAAAACATAGCAATCCGCACCGTCGAGCCAGCGGCGAAAGGCTTGCATCGCGGTGGCGTCGAGTTGCTGCGCAGCTTGGGCGCTCAGGCGCAGGCCAATGCCAAATCGCTCATCCGGCGCGACGCGTTGCTTGATTACGGGGATATGCGTTTGCAGCTGGCGAAAAGTATCCTCCCACGTCTCCGCCGGATGGATATTCGTGCAATAACCGAGATGCCTGTCGCCACGTAGCTGCATGACTAGGATTCGACGCGAAACTTCTCACACTGACGGAGAAAGCGGCAGGGGTTTGCGAAGAGGAAATCGTCTAGGTCCTGTTCGGAAAACCCGCGGGCGCGCAGTTCCAAGGCCAGCCGCGGCACCGCGAGTGGATCACTCGGCCCCCAGTCGCAAGCGGAGTTCGCCCAGAGACGTTCACGTCCATGGATTTCCAGAATATCCGCCGCGCGCTCAGGCGTGCATTTGGAAATCGGATAAAGCGTAATGCCTGCCCAAAAACCCGCATCGAGCACCTCGCGCACGGTGTGCTCCTCGACATGGTCAATGATCACGCACTCGGGGCGAATCCGTGGATTATTTTGCAATGCTGAAAGAATCAAACGTGTGCCCTTCAGTTTATCTTCGAGATGCGGCGTGTGGACGAGGATTAGCTGTTCATGCTGCACCGCTAAATCGATATGCTCCTCAAGAATCGCAAGCTCGTTGCGGGTGTTTTTGTTAAGGCCGATTTCGCCGATTCCCAAGACATTTTCCGCCGCCAAAAATTCTGGAATCAATTGCATGACCTCACGTGCGAATCCAGGGTCTTCGGCTTCCTTCGGGTTAATGCAAAGCCAGCAATAATGAGGCAGGTGATACTTCGCCGCCCGACGCGGCTCGTACTCGGTGAGCTGCTTGAAATAGTCGTAGAAGCCCTGCGGTGATGAGCGGTCAAAGCCCGCCCAGAAAGCCGGTTCGCAAACCGCACGACAGCCCGCCATGACAAGACGTTCGTAGTCGTCCGTCACTCGGCTGACCATGTGCGCGTGTGGTTCGATATAACGCATGATTATTCGGTCGATTGTTGCCAAGCACCCGCAGCGGGCCCAGTGGTTGCACGGTCCAACGGCTGCTCAGTGGGGTCACTCATCGCGCGCAAAAAGGCATCCGCTCGTTGGCTGGCCGATGCGGAATCGGAGAGCGTGGCCAAGGCTTTTTTCAGCGCGACGACACGGTAATCATCCGCCCGGCCATAACGCTCGGCACGGTCGAGAAACGCCGCCACTTCAAGCAGCTTGCCCCGTGCTTCCAAAAAACCGCGGTCGACAATATCTTCCGGATTAGGCATCAGAGATCCGGGTAAATTTTGTTGAGCGAGAGCAGGACGTAAGCCGTGACAAGGTTCGGGTCTTGCTCCATCCAACGACCGTTTTTGTTCTGCCAACTGCCATCCTTTTCTTGAATTTCAAGCAGGTGCACAACCAGCTCTTCGCGCCAGTTGATTTCCCCACGATTGGCGACGTCCAGCATCTTGATGTGGGCGGCATCCAGTCCGATGGCCATCGTCATGTAATAGAAAAACAGCCCTTGCTGATCCATGCCGGGATTCTCATCAAGCGTGTAATGAATTTGCAGCCAATCGAGCACACCTTCGACGCGTGGATCGTCGGCGGACACATCCGCATAGGTATAACTGAGCAGACCTGCGTAACTGACGCTGCCATAGGAGCGCAAAGCGGTCTCGCCGTTCTCAAGCTCGATGCTGCCCGCCTTGGAATCATTGGGGGCGTAGACGAAGCCACCGCGGTTGCTCGAGTCCTCTGGCTCATCGAGGTTTTGGCAGCGCGAAAGGAACGTAATTGCGGCCTCCCAGTCGAGCCGCGCGTCGTCCTTGACTCCTTCGACCAACTCGCGCGTTTCGGCTAAGCTTTGTATCGCAAAAGTTGTGTTAACCATGTCCGAGTGCGTGTGCGAATTCCCATAACCCACGCCACCGTAGTAGTCATACGCCTCGGTGCCCGGCTCATAACCAAGCTGTTGGCCACGGATCACAAACTCACGCGCACGGAGCACGGTGTCTTCGTAATCACCAATTGCGTGGAGCGCCATCATGCTGATAGCCGTATTGTAATTGGCCAGACCCTCCCCTTCTGTATAAATACCGCCATCTTTTTGCACGCGAGAGAGCAGGTAAAGCGCTCCCTTCTCAACAGCAGGATTTTCACGACCAACTGCGGAGGACACTGGACTGGTGGCGAACGCCTTGATGGCTAACGCGCTCAGGCCCGGATGATCAGCCGTGGACCAATAACCGGCTTCGTTTTGCTGGCTCGCTAAGAACGTCAGGGCGCGCTTCATCGCAAGCCCAGTTTCAATTTTCAAAGAGACATTCTCCGCCAAGGCGGTTGCGGCGGTTAGCATCGCCAGCGTCAGGCTAAGCCCAAGGGTCATTTTTCTAATCATTGTGCTGGGTGGGTTAATTTTTCAGGTGACAACTTAAGCGCGTCAGCGCTGGCGTCAACCGGTTCAGGCAAAAGGGCTATTTCCAGCAAAACCGTCTCGTCGGCCTTCGGCAAGGAGGAAGCTTGAGCATTGATGTACCAATTGTCGTCCACCGTTCGGCGCGGGTCTCCGCTGTTGATGAGCGAGGCGGGATCGGTGATCAGCGATGCAAACGAGCCATCGACCTCTGCGATAAAATTCACACCCTGAAAGTATGAACCTGTGTAAACCCAATTGGCAGGCAGCATGGCTGATTGACGCGCCTCATCCCAGACCCAGGTCTCGACCGGGATACGTTCTTCGCCGGCGATAATTGCGATTGAGACACCGGGCCCCAAAGGCGACGGGGCCAGCGCCAGGTATTCATCGTCAATGTTTTCCGGCGGTGCGACGGCGTGCTGCGCCGCGGCGCGGGAGACACCAAGCAAGAGCATGGCCGTGTGCAAATGAAAGGGCTGGATGCTGGTCTTGAGTAAGCTCTCGTGCGTCTTGCCGTTCTCATGCACCAGCAAGTATTCGATCTGTTCCCCGTCATTACTTTGATTCAGGCGCACTGGCAACGTGGCCGTGCGGCGGTCAGGATCGACAATGACGCCACCCACATCCAGCCGCCCGTCTTCCAGCTGTTTGACTTCGGGCTTGATCGCGGGTCGCCATTCCAGGGGCGGAGGTTCCTCCCCCCGAGTAATGGGCACCAGCGTCAACATGCACAACAGTGCGCACACAATTTTGCCTCGATAAATCACTCTCGCACCATCATAGGCTCGATCCAGAGGCCCGGTGCCTCCCGGGTGTTTTCGTTAACGGGGAGCACCTCAAGGATCACGTATTGGCGAATGGGATCGCGGACGGAAACCACCTGAACCGGGCTGGATGAATTCATCGGCTTACTGCGGAAGGCGACACGCCGGTCAGCCCGCACTTGGAAAATCACTTGTTGATCAGGTGGATACCCTTCGGGCACGCCAATGCGCGAGACGAAGCCGCGGTAGGATTCGTCTGCCATGACCGCCATCGCGTTGCCAGCCGGCATGCGCACAATACGCTCCACGGGATCGACTACCAGCGGCTCGGCCGTGGTCGGATTGGTACGAATGGCCAAGCTGTCTTCGTCTCCTGAGACCGGAGCCCGGCGGATATAGGACATATCCGTCAAGGATCGCAGACGGCGACTGCCCACCGTGATCGAAGCCAGCTCATCGCTTTTAAACGTCATTTCTCCGAAAAAGGGGTCTTTCGCCTTCACGTCATTGCCACTCAAGTCAATGTCATTGGCCAAGAGCCGGCCGCCGTTCCTCGCGGTCACAATATAAGCACTGGAGACAGTCGCGTAATCTTGGAGCACCAAGCCGTGGAGCTGCTTTTTCTCGAACGACTTGGGCCCAAAAATGAGCGAATCGATGTAGATGCGGTCCCCCACCATCTTCACGAACTCGCCCTCCACAAAGCTGCCATTTTTCATTACCACGCCTTGAGCACCGGGGGGGATGATCGCATTGACGACTGGAGCCAAAGTAAAATTGATGCGGGAAACATCGCGCAGCGGCACCCTTTTCTCCTTGTCCTCACCATAGGCAACGGTGACCTCTTCGGTCGTAAATTCCTTAATCTGCCCGGCCAGAAAACTGCCATTAACCATCAACACGCCTGCATGGGTGAAATTTTCTTGGTAATGCGCCTCCAGCGGTCCAGGCTCACCAGCATAACCAGCTGGCTGAAAGTCTGCATGCCAAAGCTCGAAATCGCTCACCGTTCGGTCGACACCCGCTCCCTGAACAGTGATGCGCCCACGCTCAAGGCCCACCTCGCCGTCGATAATCTCTCCGGTTAAAAGCACCACCGTGCCCGCGTGGGCGACCGTAAGTATGAACCCGGCCAATGCGATTAATGTCGGCCACCTTTTTCCTGTCATAACACTCATCGTTGATAGAGAGGCAGGTAATTATAAGGCATCGCAAGCACCGTCGTATAAACCGACGTCATGTAAACGGGGCCACTGTCTGCCCGGCCAACGCCTGCACCCAACTTCCCCCAATAACAATATTTTCCGTCTCGATTCACGCTGCCCATAAACTTTTTGTGGGCTGCTTCATACCAGCGAACCCAAGTATCACCGCCAATCATGTACTGAGCCGGAGCCGCGTAATAATTGCCGTAGGCAGCCCAGCTAGCTTCCTTTTTATCAAAGAGATACTGCGAGCCAGGCGGGATCAGCGGGTCGTCGTAATTACCTAAAACCTGAAGCGAATAAATTGCCGCCGCCGTGCGGGCAAAGCCCGGCCGGTCCTGCCCCGCCTGATACGCGAAACCCGCAGAATCAGCCACCTTGCAGGCACGAATATACTCCACCGCCTTGTCAAAAACGTCCTGCGGTACATCAACCCCTACATTGCGCGCGGCGCGAATCGCAACCGCCTGGACCACCGTAACGGAAATGTCCGCCCCTGACGGACGCGGCTGGTAGCGCCAACCGCCCGAACGATCCTGTGCCTGCATAATGACCTTCACCATGCGCTCGAGCGCAGGCCGGATTTCCGGATTTTGCGTCTGCCCATAAAGCTCCGCCAGCACCAGCGTCACGATGCCGTGGCTATACATGTAATGGCGTTGGTTATTGGTGCGAATCTGGCCATCGGGCAGGACAATGCTAAGCAAATAATCCACGCCCTTTTCCACCGTTTTCCCATGCGGGCCTTCCCCAGGAAGATTACCTGCCGCCATGTAAGCAATAAGCGTATAGGCCGTCATGGCACCATAATATTGATCCCGCCCCGGTGCGCCTTTGCCCCACGAACCGTTGGGCTGCTGTTGCGATGTCAACCAAGCCAACGCGCCGTCGATTACGTCCTGCGTGGCAGGATCGATCTCGGGCATTTCCAACACGACTTCAACTACAGGTGGTTCCTGCGCAGCAAGGCCAACCACACTGGCGAGTAAAAAGAGGCAGCAACGAAATGGCTGAAATAAAGTCATACTAACGGGAACCGGATGCAAGATTACGACGGTACTGCTCAATCATAGAACGATATTCATCGGGATAAGATTCGGCTAAAGATTGGCGGATAGCTTCGCGTTCGCGGGCGGGTAATCCCGTAAATTCGCCTTCGCCAAGGATGTCTTCGCCCGAGGTGGTAGACTTTTCTCCATCAGAGGCCAGTTTGCCAGTGCCTTTGGGATCACTGGAGTCCGAGGACTCCTCGCTACTTTCACTGGGTTCGCCTTCGCCAGATTCCGAAGAGGCCATATCGCCGGGTTGTGTGGGCTGACCTGTATTCTCGCCTTCTTGTGGTTCCCCAGGTTGTTCACCGCCACTAGCCTGCTGGGCTTCAATTTCAGCGACAAGGTCACCAGAACCAGCTTCAGCTTTGGCCTCGGCAATGGCTTTCTTAGCACCGTGCAACGCATCAAGGGCCTCTTCGGCCTTCGCTTTGGCGGACTGAGTGTTGCCCCTCTCTAAACTTTTCTTAGCGGCGTCTAATGCAGCTTCAGCGGCGGCAACTGCGTCCTTGGCTTGCTGAGGTAGGTCGCCGATGGCCTTGTCCTTGGATTCTTCCCCTTTTTTGTCTTCGGCATCGGCTTGCATTTCTTCTCCAGGTATTTCGCCCGTCTCAGTCTTATCACCGGCTTCACCCTTCTCGGCAGCATCATTAGTAGCCTGGGCCTTCTGGGCCTGTTGGGCTTCCTGACCAGCGTCATTGGTGGCTTGAGGCTCGGCATCCGCGCCATTCAGAGCATCAAGAGCGTCCGCAATATCATCAAGCGCCTCGGCTTGATTGCCTTGGTCTAATTCGTTGAGTGCGTCATTCGTGGCCTGTTCGGCTTGGTTCAAAGAGGCATCGGCTTGGGCGAGTTGTTCTTCGTTGGCGGCAGGTTCGGCATTTTGGTCTGCCACTTCGGCCTGCTGATCCGCTTGCTCACTGGCAGTCTGTCGACCTGCGAGCAACAGTAATTCCAGCGCTTCATCTTGTGCATTAAGCACGAGAGCGCCGCGGCCCTGAAAAGCCATATTGTTGCTGGCACCCTCCATTTTTCGGGCAGCACGACCAAGAATTTCCGCGGGTTCAGGAGTGGCCTCCCACGCTTCTTTCTGCAAAAACTCAGTAGAGTGGCGAATGCGTTCCTGTTCTGCAACAAGGCTACTAAGATCCGAACCGGACTTCTCACGCTTGCGAGCTTGGATGTTGAGCGCGGTCTGCCACTGGATCAGCTTTTGCAGCTTCTCGGCGAATGAGGCCAACGCCTCCTGTTGATTTTCCGGCTCGGCATTCTGTTGCTGTTTTTCCTGTTGAGCGGCTTTCTCTGCATCTTTTTGAAGAGTAGCGAGGGCCTGCTCCAACGAAGTAATTGCCTGTAATGCGGTCCCTGCCGCTTCAGTACGCTTCTCGAGATCCTTTGATGGCATCTGCGAACGAGCGGCACGCATCCGCATCATGGACTGTTGCAGATCAGGGACAGCCTCCGGGGCCTCATTGCGAGCAGTTTCAAAAATCCCGACGACATCCTGAAGAATCACGCCTTGGTAGCTGGCTAAACTGCGCATACTGTTCAAATCCTTCACTTTCTTGACACTGTCGCGGTGTAACAGCGTTTGCTCCTGAATAGCTTTCTGCAACCGCTCTGCCAGCTCCAGAAGACGCTCTGAACGGGGGGATTTGGGCGTCAAGTAGCCGATGAGCTCCTGCATGGCGGTTAAGGCGTTTTTTTCAAAAGAAACCGCGCTGTAGACCTGCTCTTGGTCCAACGCCTCACGGGCGCTAGAGAGCTGCCCAACAATCCGCTTTTGCTGGATGAGTGCTAATGCCCCCTTGTAAAGTGCTGAAGACTCAGGATCGCCACTTGAGGCAATGATTTCGATCGTCGAGATGACATAGTTAAACTGATCGCTGAGATCGCGCTGCTCTTCGTATTGAGAGTCCACCGAGGCGGATTGAATTTCCGACAATGCGCTTCCGGCCTTCACGTGCTGCGCTAGCCCAATGCCAGCTTCCAGATTGCCTTGTTGACGCTGAACGAGCTCTTGCAAGATCGCTGGGACGGCGGAAACGTCTCGCTTCTGGTTGTATTCGTTGACGAGGTCGCGCAACTGTACAAGCACCGAGAGCTGCCCGCTGTAGGCGCTCATGAGAAATGCGCGGGCCTCTGACTCCGAACCAGCCTGTTGTGCTTGGTCCAGCTTGTTGAGGATCTTGGCCATCTCATCGAGGCTGCTATTGGACAAGAGTAGGCGCGTGCGCTTCAAATCTTCGACTTGCTGGCCACCCAGTCCGTTGCGCTCGTATTCGAGAATGATCGAATCCAACTGGCTAATGATCTGCTGGGTGCGCTCACGCAGCCTTGCCTGCTCAGCCTTTTTGTCTCCCAAAGCCATTTTTCCGTCCGATGAGGCAATTGAGGGGGGGGGGGCTGACTTCACCGATTGGCCTATTGCGCCAGTGCTAAATAGGACGCTGGTGAGGACGAGGAGAACGAGGCGGGGTAAATATTTCACTGTGTCTAACATAACGGGAAAAGCGGCTGAAGGTCAAGTAAGCAGCGGGCTTACAGCATATAGGACAACTAGGATCATTCCTTGCGATCGATGAGTTTCCCGAGGTCCTGATTGACCGTTCGCTGGCTTGAGGCGACGCCGGAAATCTGATTAAACTTGTCTAGGACACGGTTAACCAGCTCAGCCTGCTTTTCCTCCGGTGTAACGACGCGAGCGACATAACGACGGGTTGAGCCGGAACCCGGCCCTGTGATGTCATTCGTGTCTTCAGCCACGATCCAATATTCGACGATGTCGCCAATCTCCAGCAGGGGCGACATCTTGCCCAACGGCCAATCATACCGATTGTGCAACGCCGCCCCGGGATTCTCGCCGATATCCAATTCAAAGGACTGCTCTTGGCCGCGGTTGATGGAATAATGCAAAGAAACATTGCCAATAAGGTTGTCGTCCGTGGCCTTGAAGCTCAGGAGCATATCCGCATCGGGTGTCACCAACTGCTGGATTTCGACCGGAAAAACAATCTCTACGGTCGGCGCTTGGTCCTCGATTATTCGCACTGGGTAGGCGGGCGACGCCGTGGATCGCACGCCGTCTTCGTCCTTCACTCGGACACTGATTCCCGTCAGGCCTTCGAGGGGAATTTCAACGGTTCCCCCAGCCTGCTCAACATTACCCGTAAGAACGGACATTTCTTGCGTTTTCCCCAAACCAGCGAGATGCAGCGTGCCGCCGGAAAGCTCCTGATTCGAATGGGCAACGAGCATCAGCTTACCACCCGGCAGGACATCGAGCGCTTGCAAGGAAATGGATTTCGCGGCCCGCCCCGTGTAACTCGGTGGCTGATAACGCGCGTCCACCTTGAGCAAGACAGGCTTTTCACGGGTGGAAACCGTGTAACGCTCACTACGCCCATCACCCAGATAAACGCTGTATTCAAAGGTCTCTGGCACAGCTTCGATCAGCCGATGAAACACCTTCGGGTCATCGCTATACACGCTAACTGGGAACTCCTGACTGCGGCCCGACTCGTAATCAATCTCCACGCGGCCTTCCTTCGGGATGATCCCCTCCGTGCGAACCAGCAGGTCGATATCGTCACCAAAGCCAATGATCACGTCACCCGTAATGCCGTAGACCATCGTCTTGCGGGGAACGGGTTCCCAAGAAAGCAGAGCACGGCGCATCAGCGCCAACCCAGTGTCACCCGCCAGCAAAAAACCAGTCACCGCAGCGGCAGTAATGAACAGCCCACGCACGAACATTTTGCTCGCGCGTTTAAGCGGGACTGCGGTGCCAAAACGCGTTTCCCGCGAAACAGTCTCGGTCTCCTCGGCCAATGCCTGCACCATACTTGGGGCGGTGTTGCCAGCGATCACGCCCGGCTGCATCAGCTGCAACGTGGAAATCAGCCGGGTCTTTAAACTCGGATGAGCACGCTCGATCATAAGCGCGGTTTCCTCGTCGGACGGCGGGTGCCGATACGGCCAGAACACATAACGGTAAAACGCACCGCCGATGAAAAGTACCTCGGCGACCAATGCGAAAAAACGCAGGAACCAAGGCATGACCAGCCACCAGTCGATGAAACAACGCAATGCGAAAAACGCCAAGAACGTCGTTGCAATCAACGACAGCCCGAACAATGCCCGCTCAAACAGATAACGCCTCCGCACCCCGTCGACTTTTCGCATGAAGTCGAAATCGCGCTTTTCCAGATGGACCGGACGTGCTGGCACAGGCGGCGTCAAACGCGGACGCGCCGCCCACTTGCGCTTGAGGGTAGCAAGCGATTCGTGCAGCAGAGCCTGTAATTTTCCCTTCATACAGTTACTTCAGCCCGGAGAGTTTGCGGATGATCCACTCCGTGGTCATCAGGCCGATTAAAATGATAAAAAAGAGCGGCGAAGACCAAATATCGAGGTCCACGTGGGATTCGACCGTCTCGGATTCGGCATCGAGAATATCCGGCAGGCCAGCAAGATCTTCTTCACGGAAGAAACGCCCACCCGAAGCGTCTGCCATTTTCTTCATTAAGGACGCATTCATCGCGGTTTCACCAAGCTCAAATTGGGCGTCGGTCACCAGCGCATCAACCTTCGCCGAAGGGTCGTGGTCAAGCGTCAACGAGTAGGAACCCGGTCGCGCGGCCAAGAATGAGACTTCGTAAAATCCCTCCTGCTCAGAAGCAGGCTGCAAGATAACTTGCGACGTGCTTGGCTGGTCAGCAATCTCCGCGTCGGCCAACGGCTCGTAGCGCAGCGTCGCAGGAACGGATTCCTCGGTGTAGGGGCGGTAACCCGGCTTGAACAAGCGGCCAAAGACCTTAACCCGATCGCCCGCCACATAGTCATTACGCTCCACATTAAGCTGGCTGAGAGAGGACGAGGTGAGCAAGCGGCTTAGGGCCATGCGCTGGACCACTTGGCTCCAGAAATTCCAATATGGATTGCCGCCGCGCAGCGCACGCCAACGCCAAAAATTGTCCGTGCCCAGATAAAGACAGGAGCCCAAGCCAAAACCTTGCAGCGCGATAACGGGCAATTTGCCAAAGCGCGTCGCCCGCAGCAGAGAGGGGTCCACCGCCAACACTTCCGTGGTCGCTTTGGCCTGCGTGACGGGCGCGACCCAGTAAATTGGCGGCAATGCCTGCCAATATTCTGCGTTCTCCTCTGGGTCAGGCTCAAGCTGCATCATTGGATTACGCGACCCCGCAGGCGTGATTTCCAAATTGACCGGCTGGTCGTAGTAGTTGCCGATGCCCGACGTTGTGACGCCCGACTGGAACTCCACCGGAATCAAGTCGGCCAGCGGACTCTGGAGATATTTCCAGGGCATGTTTTCGCGCCCGGCCAGTAGGATCAATCCGCCACCAAACTGCGAAACCCAGTCAACCATAGCCTCCATCGCGGGTTTGCCAATGAGCTCCGGCGGAAGATCACCAAGGATAATAATGTCGTATTCAAACAGCTTTTCCCGCTCGCGTGGGAAATCCTTAATGTAATGTGAGCCTTCGCCCTCAGCCATGGCGGGTGAGGCACCGTTGAGGAAGACATTCAGCTCGATCCGACGGTCACGACCCAAAGCGGCCTCAAGGTAGCGGAATTCCCAGCGCGGCGTATTCTCAGCCAGCAGTACATTGATCTTGGAATCGATGACCCGGATGCGCTGCTTGCGCGAGTTGTTTTCCTGGCTGGTTTCATCACTACGCGGGTCGATACGGGCCTCAACGGTGTATTCACCCACTACGGTAGGCAGAAAACTCAACGTGGCAGTCTGTTCATTGCCAGTAAATGTGACCGATTCGCTGTCAACAATTTGCCCATCAACAAAGAGCGTAAGATTGGCGCGTTGCCCCGCCAGACCTTGCCCACGGAAGCGGATCGTGGCATTGACTTCGTCTTCCACCGTGACCACCTCGGGCATGTAAAGATTGTTGACGACAATATCCAGCGGCTCGGTGATCCCAACGCCGAAGAAATAGAGCGGTGCCTTGTCTTGGCCGGCCTGAGTCGCCGCAGCCATGGGCGGCATACCGCCGTTGCTGGCACCATCGGTCAAGAGCAGCATCCCGGCGAGTGGTTGCCCGCGCTTACGGTCGAGAATTTCGCGGACCGCGTTGCCCAACTGCGTGCGCGGGCTAGTCGCAGTGAGGTCGGTCAGCTTCTTGTTCTCGCCACTCTCAGGCACTTCAAGCGGATTAGAAATCTCGGAGACTTCCTCGTTGAAAGTGAAAAACACCAAGTCGAATTTATCGTTGAGCCGCGGAATCAGATCGATGTCCGTATTGCCCAGCACCGCGCGCATGATGTCCAGCCGAGGCACCGAAGAATACTGGTCAGCGTTGCCTGTAAGGCCTTGTTTGAGGCCACGGTCAGCAGGTAAATCCCCCTTGGCAATGGCAGCGCGCACGAGGTCTTCCTGACGCTGACGCACGTCGGCAATGTTGCTCGATGAGCTGGTGTCCAAGCCGATGAGCAGCGTGCGGCGAATCGTGCCCTCCACCGTCAACTGGAGCACCGGACGCTGGATCAGCAGCAACATGGCCGCGATCACGCCAATGCGCAGCAAAATCAGGAAAATACGACGCCCTTTGCTAATTTTGCGCGCAGTATAGCGATAAAGCCAGATCACACCGCCAAAGAGAAAAATTGACAGAAAAATCAGCGTCCAGTCACCCAATGGACTGCGCAAAATCAGCTCAGCCCCGGAGAGATCCCCCGATTGCGCCGAGGAAAGCCCGAGTAAGAATGCAATGACTTTGTTGACAATATCCACGACTTAACGAGATCGACTAAAGCGTTGAGCCAGAATGGTTTCTGATATAATTAACACAAAGGCCAAGAGAATGAAAATTGAGGTCAGCTCGGTGCCGGCACGGTTGGTGTCCATCTGGCCCCGTAATGATGCGCCTTGCTCCCAAGTGACGACTTGGGCGGATTTTGCCAGCAGCTCCTTTTGGGCATCGGGGAGCAGCTCAGGGCGCGATTCAGAGGGATCAAACTGGGCGGCAAACTTGATAATCGTCTCCGGCTGGGTGTCCAAAGTAATCTGATACCCCCCCCCCTGCCGGACGTTGGGGATGCGCAAACGCGCCTGCCCCTCGACCAACTCCACCGTGGTGCTTTCCTGGTAAGGAACATCACGCTTATCAATGCTCTCCACCGTCGCCGTGGCGTCGGCGTAGCTGTCACTCATGTTGAGCATGAAGGGCTGACCCGCGCGAATATTCAGGCGGTCATCCTGACTCTGGATGATGTAGCCAATCGTCCGGTGTAGGAACGGCAAATAAATCGCGCGCAAGGGGAAATCGTTCCAGCGAGTATCCGCCGTGCTACCAAACAGAACCACGCGACCATCGCCATAAGCACGCTCCATGATTGCGGGCGTGCCGTCGCTGTAGTTGAGCACCGATACTGGCGGACCAGCGAGACGAAGCGCCTCCGGGCGCAGGCGGGGAGTTTCTTCTTCTGGCGGCCATTGAGTTGGCAGCAATTCAGCGCGTTCGTAGATTAACGCCGTGCCGAGGGACCCCTCCGAGGAACCTGTAAAAATCGCCGGAATCGGGTGCTCTGGTGCCCGCGCATCGAAGCTGAAGACCTCGTTGGGAATCGCGCCTGGCATGTAGAGCGCGGCAGGCAGCATCGCGTATTCGTCGAAAAGCACGTCATTATAAAAGGCCGTGTCGGTCTTGGGACCAGGGAATATCAACAGCCCCCCCCCGTTGCGCAGGAAGTCCGCCAAACTGGCCACCATCGAGCTTGAGAGTCGTTCGACATCGGAGATGACCACGATGTCCGCTCGGGCAAGATTGGCGGCGCGAAATTGCGATGCGTTGACGTCTTCCACCTGGATATAGAACTCACTCCGACGCGACTCCGGCACCGGCTGAAGGGCACCTTTTAAGAAGAACAACGAACGGTCCTTTTCTTCCTTAGCCTCGGAGCCATCGACGAGGAGCACGTTAATCGTGTTGTGGGCCTGGATGGCGATGGTCCGCTGGTCGTCCGCCTTCAGACGATCATTCGGGATCGAGGCCGTGACCGTGTGGTAGCCATCTTCAGCCAAGCGCGCGTCCATGGACACCGTCTTGGATTGGCCGGGCTCGATCAGCTCAATGTTGGCGTCGTTGATCGGCGCCCCACCGTCCAGCGCAAGGAACACTTTGACATTGTGCGCCTCGGTGTTGCCGTAGTTCGTGACTTCAACGTAGAAGCGGACTGGACGGCGGGTCGAAACAAGTTCTGAGTCCGGCCGTAAAAGGCTGACGCCCAAGTTCGGCTCAGTCCCCTGCCCCAGAAAAATCATGGTCGCGGGAAAACGCGAGGCCGCCGTCTCCAGTGTGTTGACGACCTGCGTTAAGTCGCGAAAACCGAGGCTCTGACCGTCGGTCAGCACGTAGAGTTCGCCCTTGGCCCCTTGGTCCGAGGTGATCAGATCCACCGCACTTTGCAACGGCCCAGCAAGATTCGTCGACTGGTCCGATGGCTCGAAATTCCGCAGTGTGCTCCGCACCAGAGACATATCCTGAGTTGGCACGGAAATGGCCGGATCGAGATTGTCCGAAATCAAAAACACCGCCACTTTGGAGCCCGTCGGCAAAGAGTCGACAATGGCCTCTCCAGCGGCGCGAGCGCGGTCACGACGCGTGTCCACCCCGTTACTCGTACTCATGCTATAGGAGTTATCGATCAGCAGAACGGCGCTGGTGCTCGACAGGCCCATAAAGTTATCTCCCGGCAAAATCGGGCGAGCCAGCGCCAGCGCCAGCATTATGATGATCAGACAGCGAATGAGCAGCAGCAGCAGGTCCTCAATACGAAGTTTTTTCTGATGCTGCTGGATGCTCTTTTGCAGAAACTGCATGGCTGCCCACTTCGTATACTCGACGCGGGTGCGGTTTAGCAATTCCAGGAGAATGGGGATGGCGATCGCCGAAGCTCCGAACAGCAATGCGCCATTGAGAAATGTCATAGCAAAGCGTTCGGGGTTAGTAGCGGCCAGTCACGCGCAAGCGTGTCGCCAGATAGCGGTTTAGGACCTCGCCCACGGGTTCCGCCGTGTTGCAGAGGATATAGTTGATATCGAATTGTTCGCAGCCATTGCGAATCTGCCTCAGAAATTTTTGAACTTCCTCCTGATAACTTTTGCGAATAGCATGGGGTTGCAGGGTCAGTTTTTCCGCCACTTCCAGTCCCTCAAACTCGACCGTTCCATCGAAGGGAAAATCAATCTCGTAGGGGTCCATAACGTGGAAGACCACCACCTCGTGCTTGCGAAAGGCCAAATGACGCAGCCCATCTAGAATGACTTCCGGGTCGTCAAAAAGGTCGCTGATGACAAACGTGATCCCCGCCGCTTTGAGCTGGTTGGCAAACGAATGAAGCACATCGCCAATCTTCGTTTGTTCCGCAGGCTCGAAGTCCATGAGCATCTTGCAGATGTTGGTCATCGCACGCGGGTTACTCGTCTTGGGATACATCGAGCGGGACTCGGTGTCAAAAATGCTCATCGTCAGACTATTGCGCTCGTGGACGATCAGGTAGGAGAAAACCGCCGCAATGATGCGTCCGTAGTCGAGCTTAGACGTCTCGCCCGAGCCATATTGCATGGACTTGGAGCCGTCTAGAAGCACACAGCCGTCGAAGTTCGTCTCCTGCTCATACTGCTTGATCAAATAACGTTCCGTGCGGCCAAAAACCTTCCAGTCCATATGACGCATATCGTCACCAGCGACGTATTCGCGGTGCTGATGGAACTCAATCGCAAAGCCCGTGAACGGTGACTTGTAACGGCCCGCCATGGCACCCTCTACGACCTTACGCGCATGCAGGCCCAAGGCCTCGGCCTTGGTCAGGGTCGACGGCTCGAGCAATTTGCCCTCTGGTGTATCAGCGTTGGAGCGCTTAGGCTCCGACAATCTGATGGGTGAACGTTTTCGTTTGCGCTTGGAAAAAGCCATACTGGTCGCGCCAGGGGGGGTTACAGATTAGGCGCGAGGCACGGTTTTCAGGATGTGCTCGATCAACGATTCAGAGGTAATCCCCTCGCTTTGCGCCTGGAAATTCGGCGAAATACGGTGACGCATAACTGGCAAAGCAACGGCGGCAACATCGTCGCAACTCACGTAGAAGTTACCATGGAGCAGTGCGTAGGCCTTGGCAGCGGCGATCAAACTGATGCTCGCGCGAGGGCCAGCCCCCCAGCCAAGGTATTTCCTCGCCCAATCATCTTTAATGGACAGGTCTTTTGAGGCACGCGTCATGCGGACAATCTTTTCAGCGTAGGAAAAAACATGGTCGGCGACAGGCACGCGCTTAACCGTCTTCTGAAGCTGCAAAATGGTCTCCTCGTCAAGGATCGCGTGAACCTCCTCGCTGGAGGGGCTGGAAGCACGCTTCATGATTTCGATTTCCTCGTCGGTGTCGGGGTAATCGACATTGATCAAGAACATGAAACGGTCCAACTGCGCTTCTGGCAGCGTATAGGTGCCTTCTTGGTCGAGCGGGTTCTGTGTGGCCAGTACGAAAAATGGGCTGGGCAGCTTATGAACGGTCCCACCAACAGTCACCTGACGCTCTTGCATCGCTTCGAGCAACGCAGCCTGCGTCTTGGGGGGGGTTCGGTTAATTTCGTCCGCCAGCACAATATTCGCGAAAATCGGGCCGTGCATGAAGCGGAAGTTGCGCTCACCCGTTTCGGGGTTTGTCGCCATGATCTCGGTGCCAGTGATGTCGGACGGCATCAAGTCCGGCGTGAACTGCACGCGCTTAAAGGAAAGATGGAGCGTTTGGGCGAGTGTCGAGATTAACAAGGTCTTCGCCAGCCCCGGCACGCCGACCAGCAGCGCGTGGTTCTTGGTGAAGATCGCCATAAGCACCTGGTCGATCACATCTTCCTGACCAACAATGACCTTGGCCAATTCCTGCTTAATGGCACCATAGCCATTGCGGAGGACTTCCAACGCCTCCATATCTTCGTCCGTCGCCTGCTGCATTGCCGCCTCAGCGTAGGCGGCCTCATCAATTGCCGCGGGCTCTTCGTATTGAACTTCTTCGGTTTCTTCCCAAACAGGTTCATTTTCGGAGCCAATTTCATCAGAATGTCTAGCCATGGGGTACTATTAGTTAAACGTTAATCAAAGCGATAAGTAGTCAGTGTCATAAACCCAATACGGTCAAGCAGCGTTTATATCACTTGATAGACCCGTCTGCTAAGCTCTAAAATAGATCTGCCTCAAATCAGCAACTAGTTGCGAAAGATTATGGCGATACTTTGCCCAATTTCGAATCGGTGGCCGGAAAGTAAATGGTGAGTAATTTGCCTTTGAAACGAAGGGGAAGTTGATTACGCTGTAATTCATGCGGACATCGTTTTTTCGTTTTCTAAGTCTCTGTTTACTCAGCCTCGCCACCACGACCTTCGGACAAACCGAAGGGCGGCGAACTGCTGTCTTTGTCAACAACTTGGCTGGGGTCGAGCTAGCCGACAAAGCCAATGCTCTGGAGTCCCTGCTCGCGGCAAATCTCAATGGACAAGGCTTCTCCGTCATCAGCCGACAGGAGGTGGCCAATTCACTGGAGAACGACCCTGCCCAGACCAATCTAGGCCGCGCACTGGCGTCGAGTTCCTCCGCGCTGCGGCTCGCGCAGACGCTGGATGCTGATTACCTGCTAGTGGCCAACCTAGTCTCCTTCGGCAGCAAACAAATTGCCTATCGCGGGTATGACGTTGCCACGGCCAACACCACCTATGTCCTTCGCGTATCCTATGGCCTACTGGAAGCCAGTGGCGGCGCAGGGCTGGTTGGCGAAGAAATCACCGTCTCCGAAATGCTTCGCCAGGATGAGAGCATCAACATTGTGGACACCGACCTGCTCAACGGGCTGATTACCCAAGCCGCCGCGCTCATTGCCAAGAATGCCCGCGAGGAAGCCCAACTCGGCAATATTCCCGTCGCTCCCGCACTCGCAGCGCCAGTTAGTTTCGCCATCACCCCTCGCCTTCAGGACATCGCACTGCCCAACGTCATTATCGACGAAAACAACGTCGTCACCCTGACCGCCGAGAAGTTTCCCATCGAGGCAACCGGAGTGGACATTGAGCTAGACGGCGTGGTCTTAGGGAGCGCGCCAGGCACCTTCACCGCCCGCCCTGGCCTGCACCAACTTCGCCTGACCCGCGACGGCTTCGTCTCCTGGGAGCGCAACGTGAACCTCTACGACGGCTTCGTCCTCGTCGCGCAATTGAACTTTTCCGCTGATGGCCAGCAACAATGGCAGGAGCTCTCCGGCTTCCTCCAAGAACTGCAAACCGGTCGCGAACTCAATGACGCCGAAGCTGAGAAACTCCGCGGCGAAGCCGAAGCGCTGCGCCAGAGCGGTTTCCGCGTAGACACCAATCAAGCGCCGTCGTTCATCTATGAGAACAGCCTCTGGGGGAACCCATTTCCCGTTCCCATGGTCAATGAGTAATCATACATAACGATAAGCCACCATGAAACTGTTTCCCATCTTTCTGATTTCAATAGCCAGCACGCTCCTCTTCGCCCAAGAAGAGTATCCAATCCCAGTTTCGTCTTACCACGAACCGATCCAACGAACCAGAGAGGTACCGACCAAGTGGGAATATAAGATTGTTCAAAATCAGATGACTGAGGAATCCATGAATGCTTTGGGTGAGCAGGGATGGGAACTCGTCAGTTTATCAGTCACAGAATCCAGTTCAGCCAGGGGGAATAGTCTCCTATACAACTATGTCTTCAAACGGCAAAAAAACACCCTGTTACTTCGAAAAAGAGTAACAGCCGAATAAATTCGCCCCTTCCATCGTTTAACCACCATGAAACTCGCTCTATCCGCCCTCGCCTTCCTCAGTCTCGCTCTCACCACGCAGGCGGACAAGCCCACACTGGCCATCACACCGGTAAATGTCTCGCCCGCCGTCGCCCAGTCCAAAGCCAACCCAGATGAAAAGGTGGCTCTACCACAAGTCGTCGAGGCACTCCAAGGCCAGCTCATCAACGCATTCGGGCAGACAGGCAAATTCACTGTCGTCAGTCGGACGGACCTCCCCCCTGTCATCTCAGAGCAAGTCCTTGGGCAATCCGGCAACCTCGACTCAAGCAGCGCCGCCAAACAGGGTAAAATCGCTGGCGCGAGCTACGTGCTCGTCGTCGGCATTGACTTTTTTAACCTCTACACCGAGCGCGCTAATTTTGCCTCCATTGCCCGATCACAGGTGAGCAGTATCCTGCGAATCAATGCAGTGTCTCGCCTCTATGACGCCACCACCGGCGCGCTAATCGCCAGCGACAGCACCACCGTCAACGACCAAGACTTCCAGCAGTACTTTGCCTTTGCTGAACGCGAAGGGAATCTGGAGACCGTCGTCTATCTCCAAGCCGCGCGAGCTCTTGCCGAGCAAATCGCCACCAATCTGACCAACGACCTCTACCCAGCCAAAGTCGTCGCTAAATCGGGCAAACAGATCACCATCAATCAGGGCTCGGCCAACGGTCTTACCTTCGATAATTCCCTAGTCGTTTACGCCGTTGGTGCCCCCATGACGGACCCCGACACCGGGGCCGCGCTTGGTCAGGAAGAAATCTTACTTGGCTATGCGGACCTCGTCCGTATCGACGAACGCACCTCCATTGCAATGCTCAAGGAAGACAACGGCGTCGAGCGCGGTCACATCGTCCGCTTTGAATAGCCCCCCCTGGGCCCTAAATTAGTGCACTTGGCGCATTTGGACAGAGTCGATGGAGCGCTCCCCAACGATAACATTGGTGATGACAACCATCCAATCCCCCGGTGCAGCCCAGCGGAAACGGCTGTTTTTGAGCCGCTCGAAGCTGTTCAAAATCGTAGTTTCCGTGTTGTCAGAGAATTCCATTAAAAATGGCTCGACCCCGCGCAGCAACAGCATTTGCTTAAAGAGCAGCGGCTCGTCGGTGAAGCAGAATATGGGGCTGTAGCCTGGTCGTAGGGCACTGAGCACCTCCGCAAGATACCCCTTGCGCGAGAAGACGATAATGCCAGCATTGAGATCCTGCGCCAATTGAGTCGATGCTTTCAGCATTTGAGCTTTGGGCGTCTTAAGCTGCACTTCAGGCATCAACGGATCGTTGCGTAGTTCCCGCTCAATCTGGCGAGCAATACGATCCATCACCTCGACGCATTCCGCCGGATAGTTGCCGGTGGTGGTCTCTCCCGAAAGCATGATGGCGTCCGCCTTTTCAAAGACGGCATTGGCAATGTCGGAAACTTCTGCCCGAGTAGGCAACGGGTTTTCGATCATGGATTCCAGCATATGCGTAGCAATGATCACTGGCTTTTTCTGCTCAATACACTTTTTAACGATCCGACGCTGAATGACCGGTAATTGTTCGTAAGGGCACTCGATACCCAGATCGCCACGGGCAACCATAACGGCGTCTGACGCGGTCACAATGCTGTCCAGATTGCTAATCGCCGTCTGGTCCTCAATCTTTGCGATGATGCGTGCCTGTGAACCCAGCGACGCCAAATGACGGCGCAAGATGTCTAAGTCTTCTGCCTCACGGACAAAGGATAAGGCAAAGAAATCGACCCCTTCCTCAACGCCCAAGGCAATGTCGGCCCGGTCTTTATCCGTCAACGCAGGCAGACTGATCTGTGTGCCCGGCAAATTAATATGGCGGCGGTTTCCCATGGGGCCAGGAATGACCACTTCGCAGCGTACACGATCTTCCAGCACTTCCAAAATCTTCATCCGCACTAAGCCACTGTCGACGAGTAATGTCCCGCCGGGGCTCACATCATCGACGAACTTTGGGTAATTGACTGTAACGCCACGAATCCCCTCCTCCAGATTATCGAAAATGTTACCCTTGACCAAAAAGTCGAACCGCTCTCCCGCCTCAAGCATGATTTTCTCCGGCAGATCGCCAGTGCGAATCTCCGGTCCCTTAACGTCCATCATGATGGCGATGTGCCGATTGACGCGTTCACAGACCTCACGAACACGGCGGATAGAATTACGGGTCCACTCGTGACTGGCGTGTGCCATATTGAGCCGACAGACGTCCACTCGGGCATGGATAAGTTCTTCGAGCCGCTCCTCGCTTTCGCTGGCAGGCCCGAGGGTGAAGACGATTTTCGTATGTCGATAGCTGATGTTCATAGGCAGACGCGTTTGGGTTGCATGGTTCTAAAGCATGCAATGCGCCAACTGCCAGCCAAGATTCAAGCCCACCAACATAGATTCAGTAATTGTGCCCACAAAAGAAGGAAATGTTTACCCTGGCGTAACAGGCAGGCTAGACATTTGGTTGGCAATTTTTAATAGCTATGGCAATTTATGCGCTGTAATTTCAGTGTAGAAAGCAGGCAATGTCTGCTTATCCACCCACATTTTTTCTAATTTCCCAATGGCCCATGGCCCTACAACAGACGCCTCTCAATCAGCGGTAAGTACCAACCTGCGCGAACTGGTTGGTCACAACCATTGCGTGGCTGGCAGCACCAGCATTGCCAAAGTCCAAAAGCTTTTCCAACAGCATCGCTTCAATTTTATGGCCGTGGTGGACGACCACCGAGTCGTAGGCATGTGCGCCAGGGAGCGTATCGGCGGCCTACTTGGATCACAGTTCGGCTACTCCATTTACGGCAAGAAACCGATCCGCGAGCACATGGCACCCTCGCCCGAGATCATTCGCAACGATACCCTCATCCAGCACGTGCTCGACCGGGTCTTCAGCCGTAGTTCGGAGCGCTTTTATGAAGACGCAATCCTCGTGGATCAGCAGCAACACTTGATTGGCCTGATTCCCATCAATAATCTCGTCCGCCTGCAAAATGTTTTGCTCAACGAGAAAATACGCCTCCTCGAATACAGTGAGATGAAGCTCATCCAGCAGAAAAAGCAGCTCGAAACGCTCACGCTGGACCTTGAGCGCGCCAATCAAGAGTTGGGATCCGCCCGTGATCTCGCTCTCGAAGGCACCCGCCTCAAATCAGAATTTCTCGCCAATATGAGCCACGAAATCCGCACGCCGATGAACGGTATCGTGGGCATGATCAGTCTGCTGCAAGAATCCGATCTGGACGAAGAACAGGCGCAGTTTGCGGACACCGTCCAACGCAGCGCAGATGCCCTAATGGGTATCATCAACGATATTCTCGACTACTCCAAGATTGAGGCGGGCAAGCTTGAAGTTCAAGCCGAAGACACCCCTGTGCGCGAACTCGCCGAAGAGTGTAGCCAATTACTGGCCCGTCAGGCAGCTGATCGCGGAGTGGAATTCATTTTGGACATCGACACCTCTGTGCCCGATTGGGTGCAACTCGATCCCCTCCGCTATCGTCAAGTGCTCAATAATCTAATTGGCAACGCGATTAAATTCACTCACGAAGGGACGGTGACGGTAGTCATCGACTTGGCGCACACTCCCGAAAAAGGCGCGTTTCTCCGCACCTTAGTGCACGACACTGGCATTGGCATCAGCGAAGCGGAACAACAGCACCTTTTTAACGCCTTCCGACAGGCGGACGGCTCTACGAGTCGGAAATATGGAGGTACCGGCCTCGGTCTCGCTATCTCACGCCGTTTGGCCGCGCTCATGAATGGCACACTTGAATTCACCAGCCAGAAGGATGTCGGAAGCTCATTTTGGCTCGATTTGCCACTTATCCATTCCGATGGCGAAAACATTCGCGCGGATTCCATCCGCATTACGCCTGGCTTGCACGCGCTCGTGGTTGATGACCATCCACGCGTTCGTGAAATCGTCGGCCGATACCTGACCGCCTATGGTTGCAAAGTAGAAGAACTGCCTGATACAGCATCAGCCTTGCGACGCATCCACGAACAACTCCAGCAAGGCTCCGCCTTTGATTTCGTCTTCATTGAAGCCGAGCAAACCGAAATCAGCGGCAATCAGCTTTGCGAAAAGATACGGGCCGATGACGCGCTCAAGGACCTGCGGCTGGTCCTCATTGGTGACATTAACAACCGTCAACGCCCCTGTTGCAACGAAGTGTTCCGCCTGTATAAGCCAATCTGCCCCAGCCAATTACGACGCATGCTGGAGCGTCATCAACCCGATAGCCCAGCCCACACACGGACTGAGGCCCTGAAAGTCGCCGAGCCAATGCCCCAAGCTGCCTTGCACATATTGGTCGTCGAGGATTCCCCAACCAACCAAGAAGTTGCCATTGAAATGCTCGAACGCCTCGGCCACACTGTTTATCTAGCCGAAAACGGCCTACAAGCATTGGAATTTCTCCGCAGCCAAACCGTCGATTGTGTACTTATGGATTGTATGATGCCCGATATGGACGGCTACGCCTGCACCCGTGCTATACGCGAAGGCTTCCACGGCATCGCCTGCCGAGATATCCCCATTGTCGCCATGACCGCCAACGCAATGAAAGGCGATGAGCAAAAATGCCGTCGCGCAGGCATGAACGCCTATCTCAGTAAACCCATCAAAGTATCTTCCTTAGCCACCGTCCTCGGTCGCATTCCAGCACGAGTATAAAATCAGCTCAGATCATTACCTCAATGCCTGCAGGGTATCTGCGAATCCTCGCCACTTCATTTTTTACGGATAAAAAGATCAATGGACACTCATTCAGGAGTATAGTATTTCCTAACTTCGTCCTTGACCAGCAAAGCCCAAAATGATGTTTGTTTCAGCTTTACTGGATGCCGGGCTAGCTCAGTTGGTAGAGCAGCTCATTCGTAATGAGCAGGTCGACGGTTCGAATCCGTTGCCCGGCTCCACTAAATAGCCCCCCGAAACCCGCATCAGCCCGCACGCCTAAACGCACCGCGGGCTTTTTTATGCCCTAAGCCTTATCCAAGGGGGGGGCTTATGTGCTTTGACGGCGACGCCAGATCATTACGCCGCTGAGGATCAATACTGCCATGCCCGCTGCTGTCGATCCTGGCTCAGGAACAAAGTTGATCTGGCCAGTACTGCTGAAAGTCGCTGGGTCGACCCCTGAGAGTGAATTAAAGTCATTGGCAACAAAATCGAGGTCAAACGTGCCGCCAGTCAATATCGCGATTTCATCCATAAAGGCTTGACCAGCAACGGAATTGGCAGTCAAAACTGCAGATCCAGAACCGACTGCACTGGGGTCCGCATTATTCGGCACTTCAATGAGGAACTCGGTGATATAGCCAGTGGCCCACTCAACGCCATTGTATGAAAATGTCAAATTAGTTGGTGCCGTAAGACCAAGATCGTCGTAACGATAATCTTCGTAACCGGGCGATGCTGGGCCAGGAGACTGCGTCACTGAGTCGCCCACTCCTACACCAAGTAGATCCATCGGACCAAAACTCCAAGTCAACAATGTGATATCTAGGCCACCACCGCCCGGATCAAATAGGCTGAAACCCGTTTGAGTAGCACCAGATGCGCCACTCTCACTCGGAGCGCCCGCATAGTCGTTGATAATCTCTTTGAACATCACCGTTGGGCCGACCCAAGCTGGGCCACTTCCATCGTTTACGTTGGTGATCCCGTCCGTGTAGGTAATGAATGCAGCCGACGCTGATAGCGAAGATAAACAGATGAAGCAGGTAGTTAGCAGTGTTTTCATGGTGCCAAGACGTATAAGGAATACACTCCATCAAGACAAGGTTTTTATACTAGATTTTATAAATATGCCCAGCTAAGTCCCTTTGCTTTCCACATTATTTGCGTTGCCCACTCAGATGCACCATAAGCAACATGCCACTCAGGATTATGCCCGGCAACAAGACCAACCAAGGAGCATTCGTCAGGTAGGCTTGATTCTGCCTGAGCATGGCCCCGAGCTCGGGGAAATCCGGATCGCCAATTACACCCAAAAACGCCAGCCCGCTCAACTCTAACGCGCTCAGTGCAAAAACCAACCGTGCCAGTGCAACAACGTCAGGCATGAGATTCGGCCAAAGCGTCCAACGAAAGAGTTTCCATCCCGTCACTCCCAGCGCGGAACTCGCCTCAACATAAGCCATGCGGCGCTGCTCGCGCCACGTTACCCGCAGTTGGCGATAGCTGACCGGTGTGTTACCCAGCGCGACCGCGAGCACTACCGTGCCGCCAGCTGGTGGCAGGAACATCAGTAGGATCAGACTCAAAAAAACAACAGGAAATCCCAGCCAAACTGCTGCCACCAAGGGGATCAGTGTGCGGCCTATTATGGGGACTTTCTCTTCAATTACAAGCATCATCGAAGCCACAGCAAAATTCAAAACTAAAGCAATCAGGCTAAGCGCGACAGTGTTACCCAAGCCTCGCCAGAGCCGGCTAAGTACATCGCGGCCCAAGCCATCAATACCGAGCAAATGCGGCGGACTAAAGCCTCCCAAGCGCAGTTCGCGGAAGTCTTGTGCCAAAGGATCGTATGGCGTCCATAGGAGACCCAGAGCTGCGATCAGCGCCACGCACACCAGCAGCCAATTAATGCGCATCATCGACCTCCGAATTTGCCAGTTGCGGGTTAAGGGCAACAGCTAAAAGTTCAGCGCCCCAAACCACCACAAAAATTAAAAACATCACGAACAGCAGCGCATACTGAATAACAAAAACATCTCGGTCGAGCACTGCACCAACAAGGTACCGGCCCATCCCCGGCCAAGCGAACACAGTCTCAGTCAACACCGAACCACCCAACAACAGGCCAAAGCTCGTTCCCAAAGCGATAATCAACGGAGCTCCGAGCAGCCGTAAACCATGCCTGAGCCAGATGGCCGCGTGGGAAAGCCCCTTGGCCCGCAAAGCAATAACCAACCGCTGCCAGCGTGGCTCGTGCAACCGTGCACGCAACAATCCGCTAACCACTGCTGCCGGAAAAAATGACAGGCAAAACGCTGGTAACGCTAAATGATGCAGCGCCGAAACAAGTGCCGCACCATCCCCCGATCGAATTGAGTCGATAACTAAAAAGCCCGTACCACTCGGCCGATCGAGCATAAAGTTGAATTGCCCCGAGACCGGAAACGCCCCACACCAGACGGCCCCCACGATGATCATCAGAAGACCGAGCCAGAAGATCGGCACGGTGAGGCCCAGTGCCCCGAGTACCGCGGGCATTTTTTTCGCCCAGCCCCATGGTAACGCCTCCCCCAAAAGTGTCGTCGCCAAGCCCATCAGCGTCCCGAGAACCAGCGCAATAAGGCTAAGTTCCAAGGTTGCGGGTAGTCGATTGGAGACCTCATCAGCAACAGGCCTCTGGTTAAGAATGCTCGCCCCCCAATCGCCTCTCAGGAAGTTGCCAAGGTAGTTCAGGTATTGAGTGCGCCAAGGCAAGTCCAGACCGAGCGCCGTTTCGATCTCCCTTGTTCGCTCGGGGTCTGGTGCTTTTTGCGCGAGCAGCACTCCATCGCCCAACGCCAACCGTGATGCGCCAAACAGCAAAGCACTCGCCGTCAGAAACAGCGCCAGCAACAGCAAAGACTTGCGCAGCACGTAAGCGACCATCTCGCTATGCCAACCGCGCACGTCTCCTTGTCAAGCCAGCGTCCCGCTAAATCGGAGAGAATTCCACATTCTGGAATTTAAAAGCGGGATCAAAATAATGCAGAGCAGGGTCAGCTTAGGGGGGGGGGGAGCTGGCAATAGCGACCGATGGCTTCGGGCATAAAGACGATGTGCAGCTGGGCAACAGGCGATCAAATTAGCATTGAGCATACAAATCCGCCACAACAAAAGAATAGCCATCAACTAAAACTTTTCCGAGGATGATTAACTCGGATACCTACAGCTATAGCTTCTCGGTGTAAGTTAGCCAAACATGCCCCGGCGGAGGCTCACCGAACACCTTGATTTCATCTTCTGTATAAGTGTGTCGCATGCCACTGGGCGAAAAAACCAAAACACCAGTTACTCGCTCGCTTGGTCGCAGCATCGCCACACTTTGATAAAGCATTTGCCAACCAGTAGATCCACTCTCAGCAACTTGAACTGAAACTCTGTTCTTTCGATCAGGTTCCGGTTGTAGTATTTTTGCCTCCCCCGGATCGACGGTTGCGCGAATATCATCCAAAGCAATTGCCATTGAGCGTTGGCCGAGATTCAACACACGAAATGACCGCTCGGGAAATTCTCGTGTGTCATCATCATAATAAACGTTTTGAAAGCCGCTTTCACCTCCGGTAAGCCGGATCACCGAGAGAACGGAGGTCGAGTCATCTTCCGTCGGAGATGGTGCCGTGAGCGTTGCTACCTTTACTCGGGTAAGTTTCTGCTCAGGATCAACAGAAGAAACGTTCTTATAGATTTCCAATCGTTCCCCCGGACTGACTTGAACAGGACTACTGATTGAGTAAGGAACGTTACTTATCTGCTTGTATTGATTGCCATCTTTCAAGAAAAGCGCTCCGCCGGATTCATCAATAAAGACGAATCGCATGCTCACCTTATTCCCAATTGGCGCAGCATTCAAAGCGACAGTAGGACATAAGCACAGCAATGCCTGAAAAGTCAAAAATATTAATAATTTACGATTCATAACTCATCATGATCAAGCCACCTGAAAGAGACGATTTGGTAGCGGCGACCAAAAGCAATATTCTTAGAATCAGTGGGATCACTATATGCATCATCAACTGACGACACATAATCTGGAAGTCTCTGCACGACCGCCTCGCACCAAGATTGAGATTCAACTTTTTGGCTGATCGGATTGACCACGTCCCCATAAGCGCGGATTCGAAAAGTATCAGATCGCGCTGTAAGATATGGCCCCAGAGCCGAGAGCACATCTGCTTGAAGTAGATAGCCAGGAGAGCCAACCATTGTGGACACCTTCATGTAATCTCTCTCAGCGTAGCGATTTGCATCAAACTTGGGCTTAATCTTATCGAAACTATGGCTGATGGTGTTGATTTGAGATTCAAAATCGTCGCTATGGATGGTCGCATCGATTGCGGACTGCAACGCGCCACTCAGTCCGAGACCATAGACATCATAATTTCCGGGTATAAGGCGGCGGTTAACGAAATCAGACATTGATAGAAATGGTCCACGAAGTCGCACCTGCAAAACAATCTCATTGGCGAGCTGATCGATCTGATCGGTTGTTAAATTACGAAACCCTCTCCATGAGTCCTCAGTGGTCACTGTATCTACGACATTTGTCGCTCCTGACCGATGAATTGTCCGCGTGAAAGGTGCCGTCAAATTTTCGGTGTCAATTTCACTTCCGATCTTGATATCACGCAGACTCGATAGAACCGCTTTCCATGCTTCTGGTGAGGTGGAATTCACATTGAATGCACCTTCGCTAATAAGGTTCTTAGCCGCCATACGGCTATTTTCTTGTTTAGTGGCAGACCCACTTCCACGGTAGAGTGACTCGTCAGCCTTTGATTCATCATCCAGTGAACGAAATGGCCTATATCGTGCGTTGACTAAGGTATCGGTGTTGAAATCGAATTCGCCGGAAGCTGGATAAGAAGATAAATAAAACCGGTCCCAAAGTATTTCATTCCAAATATAAGAACCATCGTAGTGCGTACCTGAATACGGCGACTCGAAGAGCTTATCTCGACTGACTAAGTAATGAGGATATGAATTGGAAATCGGGTAATTGACCTGCCAAGACTGAACCGATGTCTTATCACTTCCGGTCGTCCGGAGATCTACTCGGTCAATGAATGCGTTGGTATTTAAGTGCTGGAGCTGCCCAAGCGACGTCAACGGATTTTTAGGATCTGGTATCGAATAGAGTAGGTTTTCAAAACCAACGTCAGAATCCAAAAATGGTGACGGTGCCAAGGTATTATAACTACCCGTTCCCGTAGCGATCGGCCCCCAACGAACGTTTGTATAATTACCGGGCTTCATTAGCAGGTGCGAATGGTAATACCCTTCGTTACCCGGATATCCCTTTTTCTGATGAACCGCACCCCATTCCGTCAGGTGATTTCTCGAGGTCGCACTATGATACCCAGTGATGTAATTCGTTCGATAATTTCGCTCATAAAACAAACCAGTTCGCGTAATGTTATGGACGATATCCGAAAGCGAGCAGGTCAGCCCTGTACCTTTCATCTCATTCCCATTTATGGGATTATCCGCATTCATGGGGTAAACATATATGCCATCAAAGTCCGTAGTCCCGCCCGGATCAGCTACGTAATGACCTGTAACAATCTGGAGTAATTTGCGGTCCCTTTCGTTTGGATCATAATCCATGTAAAGCTTGGTCGTATAACTCGAGCTACCATATAAAATGGCGTGAGTATTGGGTGGCGTGATGCTGACCTCCGTATTATAGGTCAAGTGAGCATCCGGTGAGAAATCATTAACCATGATTACTTCGAATTCACGCTGGGCGGCAGTAGATTTTGGAATTGGAACGGTGGCTAAAAACTCTTCAACAGTAAAAATTTGAGCTACACCTGCTTCCATGCCAGAACTTCTCAATACGAGCTTGATCTCTCCAAGCCCACCATTCGGCAACAGACTTATACTATTCTCTTTGAAATCATCAGGTTCAGGATCCAGCGGGTCATCCGTAGGTTCTAATTCGTCAAACCCGATCTTCGGCTGATTGCTAGCGAAACGTATCGTATAGTCAGACGGACCAAGCGGTACGCTGTAGGGATTGGCCAAAACTACGAGTGGATAAAAATTGACCCAAATTTGACCGTCCTGAATTCGTAATCCATAATACAACTTCGAGTGAACCACAATGGGATGAATCCCGTGCTGTGTCGACGTTAACAGCCTTGGGACTGCCTGCCCCCGGTCATTAAAAACACCGGCTGGCACATCCCCAACTTGATTACCCATATTGTTAAAAGACCACAGCATTTCCCAGGTCGGAGTATATGCCAGAATGCCCGGCGCTACATAAGGGTCTACCTTAACGAACGGCATACCAGTGGGGACTTCCGCCAGCGGCGACACCTCCTCATTCAGCACGCGGTTATAATCAGCAGATGGATCAATGACCGGCCCATCATATACAGCAGCAACCGCTGATCGAAGTGAGTTGATATCTGATTGGCCCAAAATATAGGAAAGGTCACGCTTTAGCCCGCCATGCTTTACATCTGCGAGCACGCCTCGTGAATATACCGTCACATCATGAATGTTTTCATCGATTTCATCCCGAAAGTTGTCGTCGCTATAAAGTAGCCCCAGTTGATCCAACTCAAAAATGCCACTTAGCTTTGCGTCATTCGGCTGATAGATCGCAGCAAAACCGTCGTCCTTGCTTGTCGCAATCGCCTCAGCTGCGACCCGCTGAGCCGAAGCAATACGGCGAAAGTAAGTGTCACTCGACGCCAGCTCTCCAGCATAGGGATCAACCAGATTAACGCGCGCTTTAACACCTTCGTCACCAACCCAATAAGCGTAGTGGCCAGTCGTTAACCCGGAATCAGTGGTTAAAGAAACTTCGGGAGCCGTCACCGCACGATTCATCGCATTCAAGTCAGTTCCGTTTCCAGGGCTAACCAGTATTCGATGCGGCTTACCGTTGATATCGAGCACAGACTCACGAGGAGAACTCGTCAAAGTGAGACCTGTAATTTGATCGATGGGGTCAAAGGTAACTCCATTCTCGTTGCCGCTGACCAGCCAGGATTTAAGGTCGGGCAAGGCATTTGCTGTCGTTGGGTTTTGCGGATCAAAATCATCCTCATTACCATTGCTCCATGCCCCAACCCAATGACGGTTTCGGCGATCATTCCAATAGTCATCAAACTTCACCATCTCAGCAGTTGAGTCCATATCCACTCCCACATCGACGCTCTCCGGTATGAGAATATCAGCCTGACCAGTCACTCGTTGATCCGGCCCAGTATGACGCTGTAATTCGCCAATCGCAACGCTCAGTGCGAGTATCGCATTTTGTCGCGCTTCACTATTTCGGGCCGCATTGGTTGCTGCATGTACCTCTACTTTAGTTAAAGTTGCCATTGAAAGCAGCAATAACAGAATAAAAGCGGCCAGTGACATTGCCACGATGATAGCGAAACCTCGCTTGTTTTGGGATAAGTACCTTCTATGTACGATTCTGCTGTTAGTCTTCATGCTAACATTGGGGTAAATGGTGTGTCATTATTCTACTTCTTAATCGGAGTACATTTTTCAAGGGGGGAGATTTGATCTGGGTAGCCACGGCTGCGAAAGCAACTAAGCATCTTAAATGGCTTAATATATTAAAGCCATGTTGATAACATATGGCATGCCCATATGTGTTTCAACTCCGCCGCTATGCAATTAGTTGCGTAGGCGAGATCGGTGAGGCCGTTTTTGCTACTAATGAGTGGTCGACGTTAACGTCTTTGATACCTCGGCAAATACCTCGTTCATGAGATTATTGGTATTTATGGAAATCTTGGAGGTCAAAAATCTTCCATGACTTTTCATCAGTGCGTCGATATTCCAGCACCAGCCCAATACTCTTGGCTGGTCCTTGATAGTAGGCTAAGTGAAAACGCTGCTTTCCTGCCTTAAGCACAGCTTTCCCAGTTTTAGCCTGCATGCCATGGTTACCGTCGTTGTCGATAATTTCTTTGCCGTTGATTTCAAGGATTGAACCGTCATCGGAACTGAGGCGAAACTCATATTCACCCGCCAATTCTTGTGGCCATTCCAGCACCGCTTTGAAGTCGATGGCAAACCACTCAAACTGATCGGTGACTCCGGGAAATCCATCGGTAAAATCCCGGACAGTCAGATTGAATGCGTAACTATAAATCTTTTGAGTTTGCCGACGCTTCTTCTTCACATCCTTGAACCATTCGTTATCTGAACGTAATCGACTGATGTGATCGAAGGTATAGATCGTGCCGACCCAAGAATGATCAAGTTGTTTAACGGTTCCGAATGAATCGATGTTTAAGGATTGTTTTTTAAGCATCCCTTGTAATTGGCCAATTCCACCTGCTCCCGAAATTTTGCCAATTCCGATACTATCGCTGGATTGAATTACCGGGACTTCCATATCCAGCGGCATTATCTCAGCCATACTCACTACCGATCGCGTCATAACGGGCGCACTAGCCGTACTGGAAAGCTGAACTTTAATTTCGGGTGGCGGTGGTGGAATAGCCGAAGGAATGTCTGGGGCAACTAATTCTGGCTCTGTTGCCCGTAAGGACTGAAAGATAGTAAATCCGCCCAGCGCGAATAAGGCGACGAAGTGCGCAATCAAACTGACAACTAGCACTTCAACTAGTGGTAAGTTTACTTTACGTCGCATACTGATATGTCCGTTTGAAAGTAATAATTAGCGCATTTTTTGAGATTTAAATTTTTTGCCAGAAAACGCTTCGATGACTTGCTCGCCCCAGAATGGCGTAGGCGTGTAGTTCCAATCAAGAAGAAGGCGGGGTGAAGCACGCGGATGAAAGCACCACGCAGTCCAATTGAGCCGGTAATCTTGAATCACTGCCAACATTGCCGGCACCCAAGTCTCGGCATCCTCCTGTGCACTGGCTGCCATCCATTCCATCTTATTAATGTCGGCCCCGACTTCACCAACGAAGATCGGGTATTTATCAGCGACTTTAAGGAATTTGTTCACCCAGCCCTTTTTCCATGGATAGACATGCGTCGAATACATGACTCCGTTAGCTTGTGGGTCATCCTTAACCGCATAGCCATCAAGAATACCAGAAAGGTCATAGGCCCAATCCAACCCACCGATAACAACAATATTTTTGGCACCCGTGGCGCGGACTGTATCGACCATAGCCTGCATTCCGGGCGACTCAAATCCCTGGGCATTCTTAACCTTTTCATCCGCAGTTAGAAATGCGTCCTCATCGGCCTTTTTGCCTTTTTCCGCCACAAATCCCCCATTAAGCCAAACATCCCAAGTAATGCCATGCGGCTCATTAATCAGATCAAATAGGACGGCTGGGTGGTTCGAATAGCGAGTCGCAGCATCCTTCCAAAACGTTAAATACTCGTCCTTGGGAGCACGATAGCGGTGGAGGTCCAGCACGACATACGCGCCACGATTTGCAGCGAGTGTAATGACGTTGTCTACAAGCTTACGGTAACTCTCACCATCATCATCGAACCAATAGGAATCCTTGACCGGTAGCCGGATGACATTCGCACCCCACTTATCAATAGCAACTTCTGTCGATTTTAATACATTTTCGCCGCGCGCACTCCATTCGAGACTGGCAACATTAACACCTTGGAGCCAAACTTCCTTGCCTTCAGGATTGTGTAGACGATTCCCGACAACTTTCAGCATCGGTGGCCATTGGTTAGTCTTGGGTGCTTCGACAGCAACGGTGAGGCGCGCCTTTTCGGCAGCTTTAGCATCAGCCTTAGCACGAACAGCTGTGGGATCAACTGGCTCCAGTCTGATATCGTCCAAGTCCATAACCCCTTGTTTGACCTGAAAGAGGCTGGGCATATATTCGAGGGCAACTGCGTCCTCTGGAACCAGAAACACGACTGATTTTTCCTGCCACTCATTTGTTGATTTCCTCAAATAAGGATGAGGAGGAGAAGTCGATGCCTTGCCGCCACTGGCGTTCTTAAAGTTCATCATAATGCGGGCGTCGTACCATGCTTTGCTGCCTGGTTTTAAATTTGTTGTCCGCCAGCGCCAGCTAAGTTTGAGCGCTTGAACTCCCGCAGGGATATCGACCACTCGATAAAGCATCGCGGTTTTACCCGGCTCCAAAGAAGTCAGCCGAGCATAAGTATTCCCGCCGTCTTTTTCGTAACTAAGCGATCCACCGGGGCCACTCCAATCAGCGGGACCGCTAGTGCCATTTCTCTCAAAGTCACCGTTGGATATTAAGCTGTCCGAAGCATGGAGGCCTGTCACAAAAATCGATCCGAAGCCCACTGAGAACAAGATTAAGAATAAGGATATTTTTCTTTTAATATTCATTACTAATTAAATTCAATAAATTCAAAATCAGCAAAACAGACGCTAAATCCGAACAGAATACTCGCAGCGCGAATTACCGAATGATGCATTGATCAAAAAGGGTTGTTTTTTTGGGAGGGGGGGAGGTTGTGCGCTCAGCAGTTAAGAAACAGGACAAGCACTGAGCTAACGGATTTCCTTTTGTCTTGGCTTTAATCGATTCCAGAAAGATGGAACGAGCAACACATACAGCCCGCAACTAGTTGCACAGACCAAGGCACAGATAGATGAAAACAGAATTATTTTGATTACTTATATCCCAAAATACATGAGTTTTAATTATCATTTTCTGACTAAAATCCATTAGCCTACTGGCATGATCCTGCAATCAATTGCGCAATGCTGACGTTGATCAGTAGCGACGTGTGTGCTTATCTGCTGGCACTAAGCAATCATTGTATTGCAATCCCCCGCCTCTCCCACTCGCCCCCCTACTAGCCTCACGTGCTCCCCTACTCATCCGTGCTCAATTCGCACCTCTCTACGCGTACCCCGAGCACTGGACACGAGAAGCTACTCCATTTTTTAGTATATTAACCCTAATAATAACAACTAAAAACAACAAGATATGTCCCCCCTATCTAAAATAAAAACGCGCGCTTTGCTCATCGTGATTACGATGTTCATGGCTTCTTGGCTACACGCCGAAACTGTCTATCTAGGTTCCCCGCACATACTACAATACTTCCATCAAGGTCCTTGGAATGTACAAGGTGGCGAATCCACAGTCGCCCATACATTCACCTTGCCAGACAATGGTGGCACACAGGTGAATTTCTCATTCGAGAATGCCCTGAAAGGGGTAGATGTCACGGATCCAAATGCTCCTGACACCACAGGTGCCCTACCCGCAACTTGGAGTCATCATGGCACCAACGGTATGGCGGCTGGTGAAGCGACGGTTGCCCGCTTCGATAGCGGCGACCAATTCTCACTCGTTGTAGACCATCAGATTGCGATTGAGGCATTCACCATGCATGAATACCAAGGCGGTGAAGAAGTTCGCATTACCTGGACCGACGAGGGTATCGCCAAATCTCTGAATCTCATTATGACCACCGCAAACGGTGTCATCACAATTGGAGGCAGAAGAGGCAATTACCCCCTATCCGATCCCATCATCGCTGATGCTAACACGCCGATTATATTCACAAATGTGACTCCTCCAAGCTCTGACCACTTGAGGCTCTGCAGCATCGCGTGCTCGTTGGTTCTCAATGCACCGCCTTACTACGAACCAAGTGATGACGGATTTGTCCAAATGTTTGGCGTCAACATTGCTGGAGCTGAATTCAATTCCGGCAATTTACCAGGAACTCATGGATACAACTACTTCTATCCCAATGAGGACGAAGTGGAGTATTATCACAGCAAGGGACTGAACTTAATTCGCCTGCCCTTCAAATGGAAGCGCCTACAGAATTCACTCTATGCGCCACTAAGCACCAACGAACTGGCTTTAATCGATGGCGTCCTTGCGCTCGCGGCAGCACGCGATATGAAGGTCATCCTCGATATGCATGACTATGGTCATTATGATGATGATGACATTAAAATCGGGAACCCTGCTCTGCCCCACAGTGCTTATGCTGACGTATGGCTGAAAATCGCAGATCACTTCAAGAATAACGATGCCATCTATGGCTACGGCTTAATGAATGAACCAGTCGGAATGGCCGCCGGAGGCGGCAACTGGCCAGTCGCTGCACAAACAGCAACGGACGCTATTCGTTCCGTGGATGCAAAAACATGGATCATCGTTGGAGGTGAAAACTGGAGTAGCGCCACTAAATGGCGTGCATCAAACCCCAATCTCGATGTGATCGATCCATCAGACAAACTGATCTATGAAGCCCACTGCTATTTTAGCAATGCAGGAAACGATAATTACGGCTCCTGGAGTGCAGAGCAAGTCTACCCCTATGAAGCCATCCACCGCGTGGAGCCATTCGTCCAATGGCTTAAGGAACGTGACGCACGCGGTTTCGTCGGAGAATATGGTATTCCCGGAAACGAGCCGCGCTGGAACGACGTCTTGGAAAACTTTATGGAGTACCTAGGTGCTAATGGCTTGAGCGCCACATACTGGGCAGGTGGCCGCTACTGGAACAACTATTCTCTCGGTGTCCATCCCTCAAGCAACTATACGGTCGACCGCCCACAGATGGCCGTTCTGACAAAAGACTTCGCCTACACCGTCACGCAGGAAGAGGTAGATATCGCCTATGCCAAGATCGCAGTCGCCAGCTCCATTCAAAATAGCTCCAAGAGTGCAGACAAGGCAGTCGATGGTGATGATGCCACATTCTGGAGCAGTTCATTTGCTGACGACGAATGGATCTACGTCGACCTTGAGCAGTCCTACGGCTTCGATCGCGTCGAAATCGTTTGGGAAAATGCCTATGCCAGTGAATATCGCATTCAGGTATCCAATGACGCCGCAAGCTGGACCGACATTTATTCGACCACCACAGGAAACGGAGGCACAGACACCCTCACTGCACTTGCTGGCAATGGTCGCTACGTTCGGCTTTACTGTGATGTCCGTGGCACAGGCTGGGGCAATGGTGTCCGTAGTTTTAGAATATACAGCAGTGAGTCCGGTGTTCCCGTAGCAAGTAACCTAACTGGAACGGACATTGGATCTACCGGCGCAGCTGGAAATAATAGCGAGAGTGGAGACAGCTACACCATTCAAGCGAGTGGCTACGATATCTATGGCACTGCCGATAGCTTCCGCTTCCTTCATCAAACAATGACAGGAGACGGAGAGATTACAGCTCTTGTATCGAGCTTGACCGCCACCCACAGTTGGGCCAAAGCAGGCTTGATGATGCGAGAATCTACCGATGCCAATGCAAGGAACGTCTTTGTCTTAGCAACCAACGGTACCGCAACAAACATGCAATACCGCTCGACCACCGGTGGCTCAACCGCGAACATATCTGGCACCGGAACCATCCCACACTGGCTTAGACTAAGCCGCAGCGGGGACACATTTACGGGCTATCACTCAAGTGACGGTGTCAACTGGACGACCATTGGCGCTCAAACCATCGCTGGCATGCCTACGAACTTGGAGATTGGCCTCGCTGCCACCTCCCATAACAACAGCGTGCTAACGACTGCAGTCTTCGATAACGTCACTCTACCCGGAGACACGACACCCACTGTGCCAACAAACCTCACTGAAGGCAAAACAGCCACCGCCAGTACTGAACAAAACTCGTCACGGTCTGCCGACATGGCCGTTGATGGAGATGGTGTTACTCGGTGGAGTAGCATATATGCCGACAACGAATGGATTTACGTGGATCTCGGACAAAGCTACGACATCGACGAAGTTGTCCTTTCTTGGGAAGCAGCCTATGCTAGCGGCTATCGAATCCAAGTCTCGGATAATGCATCAACCTGGACAGACATCTATACCACGACGACCGGCAACGGCGGTACGGATCAACTCACGAACCTCAGCGGCAACGGGCGCTACGTGCGCATTCTCTGCGAGACACGTGGGACGTCATGGGGCAACTCCCTCTATGAAATCGAAGTTTATGGCAGCCTCTAGGTTACCAGAGACCATTCCGGTTGAATCCTACTGAGCGTTAATCAATGGCTGAGAGAGGCCATTGAAACGTAGAGAAACAATAGTTTATAGAGGGTGCACGGCTTATTTGCCGTGCACCCTTTTTTTTCATTTTTCTTCCCCCCCCTCCCTCCCCGCCAGAGGCGAACGCATTTAAAGCCCACGTGTACCAAGCCCAAGTTTCACATCTGCTTGACCCACGTTCTGAGCAAATGGTTTAACGGCATGAAACGCCCAACAGAGTATCGACAAAAAAGCGGCTTCCTGAATTCAGGAAGCCGCTTACTAAATTATTCTTTTAGAAAAGCCAGTGACTTTCTATGAGAATCAGTAAACCGAGGTACCTTATTTAGTTTGACGACGACGGATTAATCCGACGGCCAGAACTGCAAAGCCGAAGCCAATTGCATAGTGTGATGACTCGGGGATCAGCGAAATGCTCGATCCGCCAATGCCAAAATCAGCAACTGCGAATGCGCCGGCATTCACTGCACCATCAAGTCGAATACGATCGGTGAGAAGCGATGCAGCAAGACCCGAATCCACATTCTCAAGAATCAGTTGGCCGGAACTACCGGTTAGGAAGTTCAGATAGCCGTCAGCACCTGCAGTGATCCCATTGTCCGTCGTGCCGGAAATGGTTATGGTGCCAGCAGTGAAATTAATCGTGCTTGCCGCCGCGAGACTTAACAGCGTCGCACTGACGTCGCTACCAGAAATCGTTAAGTCAGCCCCTGCTTGTTGGAGCTGACCAGTGATATCCACCGAACCGCCACTAAAGGTCAGTATGCCAGCTGTAGGGGCATAGGTTTGACTGAAATTAACCGTGCCACCTTCAATCTGAAAATTGCCCAAGGACTCGATAAAAGCTGCTGTGATGTTGAGCTCACCCGAGCTTACTTTTATCGTTCCTGGAGCTCTCAGGTTAATGGCATTAGTCGTAACCGTACCACCATTGACATGAAACAGCGTATTTCGATTGAAATCTCCTATCATCATTCTCGCAGAAGTTCCTGCATTGAAGCTACTACCCGAGTTGAAAATAAGAGTTGCGTCGCCGACCGTGTTGGTTCCGAACTTCATCCAATTGTTTCCAGTCGCTTGAATGAAGCTACCGCCATTCATGGTATATGTGGCACCACCACCAACAAGAAAATCCCCACCCGGAGTATAGACGACATCGCCAGAGTCGATAGTCACGCTGGTGCCCGATGTGGAGGTAGGAACGCCCGATGGGCTCCAGTTTCCAGCAGTTTGATAGCTGGTGTCAATGGCACCTGTCCAAACAGCTTGACCAAAAGCAGAGCTCGAACAAGCCACGCCTGCGACAAGGCATGCGATGGCTGGGGGGATAGAAGACTTTATTTTCATGTAATTTTGGGGGTTATGGGATGTATCGTCGATTTAAACTAGCATTCAGTATAAATAAGCTAACTGAATTGTCAAAAAAACTATAAAACCACAGTTCGCAACGCAATAGGTCTGTCATGCAATTGATTGCATCGAGATACATTTACAGTGTTTTTCAAATGCAGTTTGTGCTACTGCGAGCAAATGATCAGCTTGTCCGCGCGATCAGTCCATCGACAAGAGTCAGAGCAATGTCCACTCGGTCGTGCACCGTGGTAGTATAGCAGATATAGCGATCATCGAAACAGAATTGCGGATGCGGATGCAGGTGGCCGCACTGGGTAAGGTCTCCCCGAAGCGGACCGCGGTTTACTATTTCAATTTCCTTTCCGGTCACCGTGTTCTGGAAAATGACATGACAATCCGGCGTACCCGGATGGTCCATCCGGTCGGCCACAAGATAACGATTCGTGCGGTCAGAATGTGCATGCGAAAGCGCACCAGGCCAAATGAGAGTCTCTTCTCGACTTACCACATCTACTTTTTTAACACCAACACCATAATGCAAATACCAGATATGCCGCCCATCGGCAGACCACCATTCATGCCCGCTATGGCTGACGGGCGTGCGAAGGAGTGGTTCCGCTTGTTCACCACGGCGAATTAACCAAATGCGGTGATATGGAAGTTCGTGGTCGAATGGTTCGTGGTCCTGCCAATATTCGTGGGCAAATAATTGAAGATCAGAATCGTGGGGACTGAAGCAACCATGGTCATAGTATTCTCCCTCATACTTGTTCCAAAGCTCAAAGGGAGATCCATCTAGCGGCAGTGCTCCGATGTAGCAAATTGGTGTGCCGTCGCGCTGAATAAAGCGAGCATCCACGTTCAAGTTTCGGCGATCTGCTGAAAATGTTGGGTGGGTTGCGAGTAACGCCAGTCGGCCAGTTGCCAGTTCAGACGGAAAGCTGTTTACCAACTCTGCACAGTCGTTCGCACCGGTGCCACGCTTCCATATGTCGAGGTGATTGCTCCAGTAAGCTTCACCCGTGGTTTGATCGACCATAGCTGATTCAGCGGGAAACTGAGTTTCCGGAAACACTCGAACTTGCTCTTCATGAAAATCAACGACGCCCAGCACCTGCTGCGAATGCCTCCCTCCTGGCGGTGGAAATCCGCAGCGCAGCCAGAGGAAGCGCCCGTCGCTACTAAAGCTTGGGTGCGTATAATAGAACGACTGTTGTACCGGCGCAGGGCGCTCCGTCAGAATAAAGCTCTCAACCCCATTGGCTGGGTTCTCCCAAGATGTAAAAAGCTTCGAGGTCTCAGGTGTGGTCATTCAATATAAGTTAAAAACCACTGAGGAATTTTCAACCGCTATCACAATCAATAGGTTGCGGTGGGCCAGCTTACGTAACGCCGTCACGGGGGGGGGCATTGCCCTCAAATCCTGAGAGCAATGCCAAATCTCTATTATTGCACCGGCAAAAGTTCCAAGTAAACTGACTCTCCATACAACTGTACTTGATTATCAATAATCAGTGGTGTCGGTACAGTGACATTGGCCGACTCCTTGTAGCTCATCCACATGCGAGTGTTCCAAGTCGGCTCATAAGCAGTAACACCACTCACATCGACCTGAGCACTGCCTTTTAAATAAACTTGAGACATCCCATTATCCCACGCACTAATATCATTCAGAACCGCAGAGCAATTCGTCAACCATAGTCCCCATCCCAAATTATTAAAAACATCAACATTGCTTGCAACCATCTCACTGGCACCAACATTCCCAATTCCATTATCATTTTCGTAAAAGGCAGCCGTATGGATTTCACATGACATATTGTCGTGCGCTGAAAAACCTTCATCTGCATTTTGAAATGCTTCAACATATTCAAAAACAAGCCCTTCGCCGGAGCCATGCAGATTAAAACCGTCATTGGTCGCACCACTCGCTCGAATATTACGATAGATATGATGAGAGGCATTCTGAATTCGAACAGCGAAATATCGCGTTGAGATTTCCCACCCATGTCGGCTGACCCCGGGCAAAAGCTCCAGTTGGCTATTCCCTTCTGTGAGAAGTGCGTATTTTGTAAACTGGCCGTTATTAGCATCCTGAAGCAACCTCTCGCCTTGAAAACGAATGACAAACGGGAACGGCACGTTGATATCGCACACATATTTGCCACCTTCGATTCTAAAATCATCCAGTGGCTCGAAGCCAGTAATCGTTTCATCGTTCCCCTCAACGACAATCGGCTTTCCGAGTAACCCCGATTTATTGACATAAAGCGGTTCGCGGTAAGGGCCACTGCCTGGGGCTATGTTAATCACATCACCTGGCAGTGCATCTGCAACCGCCGACGAGAGGCTTGCATAAATGCTTCCGCCACGTTGGTCCACTTTGAGCATCCGTGGAGCGACTCCCCCACTGCCCCCCTGCGACATCTCGATGCCCGACAGAATAAAGTTGATCGGGCGACCGTACTTCCACTCATTCAAGGAATTACCGGGAGACTGAATACCCTTCCCACCAGAATAAGCGTCTACAGCAGAACCGACATTCAGCACGATTGAGCGTCCTGAAAACCCTGACTTCACAAACTCGATTGTGAAACAGTAATTCCCCACTCCCAAATTCAGTTCCGGAAACTCCAAGCACAGCCACTGATTACTGTGAATATTGCTTCCTTCAGGAATCACTCCGTAGTAAGTGGCAATCTCCTCGCGAGGCTCAGGGCTACCCTGACTGCACCGCGAAAAGGTTAAACGCAACGGGCATGCTAGATCTGAATTACTAGTAGAAGAATTAATTTCCAAGGCCAACTGCGTTGCAGTCAAAGCATTTTCCACTTGAAACTGCTGTCCCAAAGCACGCCGCCCATCGCCCTCGATCCAGTAGAAACGCAGCCCATTTGTATCTGCGGGGTTCACATAAGCAATGTCTTCGCTGATATTTGGCTTTCCGGAAGTCACACTGACCTCAAGCATGTCCTCTAGTTCCGTGATCGCATTACTCTCAATAATGGCATCTGACTGAATGACCGCGATAGGCTGCCCAAAGCCCAATCCATAGGAACTACCGGCAGTGGAGGAATCAATCGAATTAACGTCAGAGATATTGTTATCGCGAATGATCACATCCTTACTCGCGACAATACTGATCGCATCGATTGCGCATTTTTGAATCACATTTCCTTCGATCAAGATATTCTCATTTCCCTTGAAATACTGCGTCTGTTCTCCATCCGGTATAACACGGGCATAAAGAGAAATCGCTCCGAGAGTATAGCTGTTAACCGAAAAAACATCAGCCCCCTGCCCCACATTCGAAATCTCGTTGTTCTTAATCGTCAAATCATGAACCCAGCCCGCTTCTTTCCAGTATGCGAATTCGGGACCCGCGCTAATTGCTACACCCTTCAATCGCTCAAAACGATTATTTTCAACCACACCATTGCCGGCCATTAAGCGAAGCCCCCGTGCACGATGGTCATGGAAATAAGAATTCTCAATCACGTATCCAGAAGCAGCGCTCGCAAAAAACTCACAAAAAGCACCCTCGGCAGGGACATTCAAAACCGGTTCTTCAAACCGTATTCGAAAGAAGGTTGCATTGGTAAACGTCTGAAAGCTGGGCCAGATCTCATGAGCCACAGAAAACCAATCCTCAACCGACCCAGCAACCTGCTCAATACTCTCAATTACCGCAGTTTCTACCAATTGGAAATTCGGCTCTAAGATAAAACGAGCTTCATCCCCAGGACGTAGCACTTGATCAAATACTTGACCACCATATGGACGCATTGAAAGACATGTCCTTGAATCTTCCCACTCTAGAACAGGCAGCACGACTCCATGGAGATTCACCCCGTCATCGCCCATGTAGGCAAACTCGCACCCACTAATGATCGGCCCAATTCGCGTGTATGCTGCATTAAATCCGTCCGCAGAAGTGGACAGCAGTCGAGCTTCAGTTGCCCCATCAGGAATCGGGCCGGGAACCACTCGCAAGCGTTCGTAAATGCCAGCATCTTCTGCAAACCGAACCAAGATGCCTACGCCAGGGGAGGCATGAAGCGTGCAATCCTCTAAAACCAACCCCTCTGTTCGGTCTTTTATCATCACCCCTGCAACAGATCTAATATTGAAAGCGACTCGATCGCCAACTTCCACATGGTTAAACCCAGCGTCAGATGATCGAAAATGAACTCTACCATGCCGTTCATCCAAGGCCTCAAAGTCCTCTAGGTAGTAGTCAGGAGCGCCCACTTTCCACCGGTGATCCGTTTCCTCAAAGAGATTCATTCGCTTAACAAGGTAATCCGCAGTCAGGTCTGGATAACCGGTATGTATGGTGACATCAGCAGTCCGGTTCACGCTATTGACCGCAGTGATACTCCCTTGAGTAAATGGCAACGGATCATAGTCGATTGTCAGACCTCGTATCGTCAGGTTTCTACAGTTCTTAATGACCAGTGCACTTGCCTTTGGGTTCGTCGCAATAAGAGAAACGCCATGCGCATTAATTGTCACATCAGTCAGATCCTCAAGCAAAAGTCCATCAGTCGGAAGTTCATAACGACCCGGCGTTAAATCCACAACAGACGCCTGGGCGGGCGGAATTGATTGTAAAACAAGAAGTGCATCTGAAGGTTCACTACCTTGCACGAACTGGCCAGCCACTGCTGCCAAGATTATAGAAACGTAGAAGCGCGTGTTATTCATAGGGGTATTTTTAGGGGGGGGGGAGGGAAATCGAAAAAGTTTAAAGCGATGCCTTTAACTTCTCCGATCAAGCAAAACGTAATGAGATAAAGCCCAATACGTATTAGGTGAATATTGACACTTCAAACTCCTTTGCAAGAATAATCGTAAACATCCGAGTTGCGTCCCGTCTTAACTCGGTGATTCATACGCATGTCGCAACGGGATCTACATCCATGGCTTAGTCGCCCTTAAGAAGGGCAGACTAAAATTACTTGGCCATTATTAAATAACTTTTCTTCTGCAGATACGTGATGAGTATTGAATATACTGGCCTGATATGAAAATCCTTAAACGCCCACAACTAAAGAATCAAAATCAATAGCGTCTGCTTAGCTTTTTATGCTCCCACAACAACACCTTCCCCAACTGATCCCCAATCGAATAAATAGCGCGATCAAACGCCTTTCCAGCCAAGTTTGGTTTAATCGCCGCCCGGTTCAGGTTGAAGCTTCCAACCCTCAGGCTGAGCAAATAACACTTCAAAAAGGCAAGGCGCTCGTACTTAATCCGATAAAACATTGTTCGTTCTGGGGAAAGCTATTTGACCAGCGCTGGTGCCGTATCATTTTGCCTACCCCTGCTGATAATAATACTTGGCTTGAGTGGCAGGACCAAGGGGAGGCCACACTCTATATCGACGATAAGCCATATTATGGCTACAATGTCGCCCACCCATCTTGTCGTTTGCCTGAAGGAGCTACTGAGCTATGGGTACAATCCAGTTGTATTCAAAGCGCCATCTGGCATCCCAAGGCCGATGGGATGGAGGAAAGTGGCAGTTTTTTCCAAGGTGCCTTTATCGTTCAACGCAATGATGCCGCATGGGAGGCCTACCACGACCTAAAATGCCTCTTCGATTTGACCTTGGATCAGCGTATGCGTGAAAACCCACAGGTTGGTACGACGCTGAATGCTTCTGGTCTGCAAGCCCATGTGGATAAGTACTCACCTGTTTATCGTCGCCTTCTGAGCGACATGGACGCTGCGGTGGATACATTGGAACAATCTGGCATCTCAGAGATGCGGAAAAAGTTGGCTTTAGTTTATGAAACCTTCCACATGGAGAAGACTTTTTCACGTTGTGTCATCACTGGCCATGCTCACCTCGATCTAGTTTGGATTTGGCCCGAGCGAATGGGCGAACTGAAGGCTGTGAACATTTTCGCGACCGTGGACCGCTTGATGGATGACTACCCGGAATTTCGATTCGCCTACAGCCAACCGGCGAGCTACGAGGCGGTTTCTCGTCGCGAACCCGACCTATACCAGCGCGTTCTTGGGCGAATTAACACCAAGCAATGGGAAGCAACGGGCGCGATGTACGTAGAGTCAGACACAACGTTGGCTTGTGGCGAAGCACTAGCCCGAAGTTTTGTATTAGGCCAGGAAGGATTCACTGAAATTAATGGACAGCTCTCACGCCTTACTTGGCTTCCCGATGTTTTTGGCTATGCAGCTTGTTTGCCCCAGATCATGAGCCAAACGGGTGTGGACTACTTTTTTACGACGAAGATGACTTGGAACGCGATTAATCGATTTCCATACAGTAGTTTTATTTGGCGTGGGAATGATGGCTCTGAGGTGCTGGCGCATGTGACTCAGGAGTCTGGGTATGTCACACATATGACCATCGATAACATCAAGGCACCCATGCATTCCAATCAGCAAGCGGACGTCTACGAAGAGTATCTTTTGCCAACGGGCTATGGTGATGGTGGCGGTGGCCCAACACCGGAAATGCTCGAACGAGCACGGCGTCTTGGTTCTCTCCCTGGAATGCCATCGATTGAGTGGGGGCAGCCCGAAGCTTTCTTTGAAAGGCTCGAGTCTGTTAAGGATAACTTACCAGTTCATCAGGGTGAGTGCTATTTAGAGTATCATCGTGGAACTTATACAACGCATGGTAACTTAAAGGCCAGTTTCCGTAATTTGGAGCGAGCGTTGCAAGTCGCAGAGGCAGTCGCCGCCGCAACCGGTAACCGTTGGAATATCAAAGATTCCTGGAAGCGGCTCGTCTTTGCACAATTTCATGACTACATACCTGGCAGCTCAGTGTGGGATGTTTATATGGAAGGCCTACAGGAACTGGATGGAATTGCCGACCAACAAATTGAGACGGCATATAATGCGCTGAACGGTGAGGGTCGCGAATGCTTATTCAATCCGCACGCAGTAATGATACACAAATGGATTACAGAGCCAAATTCCGACACGAAGGCTTTGGTTTCCCTCCCTCCCCTATCCGGCTGTGAGCTGAGGGACGCAGTAGTCGATTCACCGGATCCAGTGAGTGTGCAAGGACGCGAAGTATCCAATGGCCTTGCCGCATTCCAGCTGAATGATTCTGGCTGGGTGGACCGTCTGGAGTGGGAGGGAATTTCCGTTCCACTCTCAGGCCCACTTGGGCAACTAATGATTTACGAAGACAAGGCGGCTCACTTTGAGGCTTGGGATATTGATCGCCATGTTTTGTCTAGCGGGCATCTTTGCGCATCGAAGGCAACCGTTATTGCCGTATCAGATGGCCCGCATCGGGGTGGATTTGCAGTGACACGATCTATCGGCAAACAGAGCCAGGCCACCGTGACCTTTCTTTTGGAGTCCGGCAGCCCACTAATGCATGTATCTGTTGAATTGGAGTGGAACGAACCTGAATGCCTGCTGAAGCTCCTAATTCCAACCGAATATACCGCCGTCAATGCACGCTTTGGAGCACCATTTGGGTCTGTCCAACGCTTTCAAGTACCCAATGGCCTAACCGCAGAAGCCATGTGGGAGGTCCCATTTAGTCGCCATATGGCAGTGTATGATGACGGTGAACGCGAAGGACTATTCGTCGTCACTGAAAACAAGTACGGCGCATCGGTCCGCAGTGGCCAAATTGGAATCAGCCTAGTGAGAAGCCCACGTGTAACTGGATATGACGATCATAGCCATGCATGGCCTCCGCATCTGACTCGCCTTAATATTGACTCGCCCTACAGCGACATTGGGAAGCACCACATTCGCCTAGCACTCGGGCGTTATAGTGCCGACTTGCCAAGAGAGCGTCAGCCTGCCTGCTTGGCAGACACACTTTATACTGAGCCATTATTCTATAAGGGTGCAGCAATTGAGTCAGCCGTTCTCTCAATCGAAGGTGGTGAGAGCTTGACGCCCTGCTGGGTAAAGCCGCTGGCAAACGAAGGATACGTTTTGCGCCTACACGAAGTAGCCGGTCAGAGAGGTCAATTACGGATGAAAGTACGCCCTGGGTGGAGGATGGCCTTGTCTCAAATTGGAGAAACCACTTCAGAACCCTGCAATGGTATTATTTCTTTTTTCCCCTATCAGGTTGTGAGTGTCCAGATATTGCCCGCCATTCATCAAAACAAAGAGGAGTGAGGTTCTCATAGATCAACCTGCTCTCCTGAAGCTGAATCACCGGTACGTTGATCGTATAGTATTGCGTATATAAATAAATGAATAACTGTTTAATTAAGGGTACAATTTAGCCTTTGCTCCATCAATTCATAAAAATATGTGCTTGCGCCTTTGACCCGTAATTATCTACAAATTCCACACGGTTCTGTCAAAATGATTGTTCGTCAAGTCTCTCGTAAGTTTGAACCCATCAGGAAAGCTACCCGGACTAATTATGAGTAAAATTAAGCAATCATTCTGTTGGTGGAGTTATGCCCAACGAGGCGTAGAAAATGAGGCACTTCTGAGTGCCGCTAAACGGATAGGCTACGAGGGGGTCGAACTAATTCAGCCTGAACTTTGGCCGATGGCCCAAGACGCGGGCTTGAACATCGTCTCGATCGGTGGACACAGCTCTATCAACGATGGGCTCAACCGGCCTGAAAATGCAGCGAAAATTGAAAGAGAGCTACGGACCAACATAGAGCTGGCCAGTGAGTATGGAATTTCTAATCTCATCTGTTTCTCAGGAAATCGCAATGGCCTCAATGATGATACTGGGCTCGCACAATGCGCTCATACGCTAGAGAAAGTGCTACCTTATGCTGAAAAAACAGGCGTCAAACTCATTATGGAGTTACTGAACAGTAAAGTTGATCACAGTGACTACCAGTGCGATCATACAGACTGGGGAGTTGCCCTGTGCGAGAAAATCAATTCTCCTCACTTCAAGCTTCTTTATGACATTTATCACATGCAGATAATGGAAGGAGATATCATCAGAACTATCGGCAAGCACCATTCTCATTTTGCGCACTTCCATACAGCAGGCAATCCGGGTCGCGGGCCTCTAGATGATAATCAAGAATTGAATTACTCAGGTATCTTTAAGGCAATCGCTGCAACGAGTTATACTGGCTACATTGGCCATGAATTCCTGTCAGATAACACGCCTGTTCAAAGCTTGGAGTCTGCCTTCAATCTGTGTCAAGCTAGCCTGAAATAAGTTAGCCCCCCCCCCCACACACACCACCATCCAGTGTAAGCGTTCGGCCAGCGACCCTCTCTTGACTGCCAATGGTAACGATTTGGAGCGCGTGAGTGCTCCAACATCGTCTTGGTTGATCATGTTTGGGAGTCGTCGCGGAGGTATTGGAAGGGACCGATTAAAAAAAAGGGGGGGGGCCAGCCATTACCATATATCTGAAAGTTGAGATATTGTGTAGTCGGCCACATGCGATCACCTCCCCATGGATTCCAGTTCCAGGAACTGGGATGGGTTCCTCATCAAATACGACAATCCAATCGGGCTCATTGTGCTGGCGAAAAGAAACGATCCGCCCGACGTCCAATGCGACCTGAAGCGTAACAGTCCCATTGCCGAGCGTCTCCACTGGCCCCAAATATTGATACCCTTCCCCCGCGCACAGGACTGGAGTCAGCAATAGCCACAGTGCGATAGATGTATGCTTGATCATGCAGGATGGCTTATCGGTCATGCGCACGATCTTTGGAACCGGCGGATGCTCATTGGATTTCTTCAGTATCCGGTAGCAGCATTGGATCGATCGTTTTTTAAACATTTACTCCATCTGGGTCCGGATCATTTAAAATGGATTCAAAATCAGACACAACGACGTTGACACGAACCCCATCAAGCCACTGCGATCGCCAAACGCAAGTACTCGAAACTGCCTTGAGGGCGTTTCAGATGCTCGGATCGGCGGTCGTCGAGGCCAGCGGATCGATCACTTCTCCATAGGCACGAATAACAAAAGTATCCGACCTCGCGGTGAGCTTACTTCCAATTGCGCTGAGGACATCCGCTTGGGTCAAGAACTGAGGTGAACCCGCCCCACTGGTGCCATAAGGTGGCGTAGGCTTTCTGACTTGTGAGCCGGACCTTCAATTTACCAGCCACTATTCCAGTATTCGTCTGATGAGTATTGGTTTCCGTACGCCCACATCACGGAAGAACTTTTCCGTTACCTTGACGCGAGTTATTGCCTATGAGCGGAGCTCATATGGAATTTTGGGCACGTGGTAATATTGCGAGAAATATTGAAACTAATAGAGAAAAATAGAAAAATAGAGAAATTAACTTGAATTATTGGGATAAATATAGAGAATTTCAAATATGGATCGTAATACCCCTAGGCACTTGAGCGTCCAGCTGGATCAGAGTTTATTGGCGTCTTCTCGTATAAGTAATCCGGGTAGTGCAAGTGGTATATGCATCGATCAAAAGGGAAGCCTCTCTACCACTCTAAGCAATATTGGCCATTTCAGATGTAGACGTAGGAGTATGCACCGCAGTCGTGGATTCGCATTAGTCATTGCGCTTTCACTGATGGGGTTGATGGTTCTATTGATCTTAGCTATTAGCACTTTGTTGCGGGTTGAGATGCTATCGACAGAGTCGAGTTTAAATTTAGCCCAAGCGCGTCAAAACGCGCTATTAGGTCTAGAGACAGCTCTTGGCAATTTACAGATGTATGCGGGTGATGATCGACGCGTTACTGCCTCGGCCGATATAGAGAATAATCAACCCAATATGCCCTTTTCGATCGTTTCTGCAGAGAATCACAACTGGACAGGAATTTATGATTCAGCGACTGGCAATTTACTCACCTATCTTGTGTCAGGTTTACTTGAGGATAAAGAGGCAGCCCGAAATTATGCTCCTGCTATCGACTCCGAAGGAAATGTTTTGAATACGGATCAAGTAATTTTAGTTGGATCTGGTTCGATCGATTTAGCGAATGATATCGATAGTAATGGCATGCCTGATGATGCTGTTGTTGTACCGAAGGAACCGATTTATGAAGGCCAACAGGTGACCGGCAGTTATGGATGGTGGATTGGCGATGAAGGGCTGAAAGCGCGCTATAATCTCAAAGGGAAACCAATAATAGCCTCAGAATTGCCATCTGATCGTGGCGCACTCGCTGCATTTCCTCGTGCTGATTTGCGAGTAGTTGAATCCATGTCTCTATTTCCGCAAGACAGTTCGCGAGTATTGGAAATAGCATCTGAAAACGAGATCGCATTGCTGAGCCCTCAATTAGCAGTTAGTTCACGAAACCATTTTCATGATTTCACGACATTCTCTACGGGATTATTGACCAACACGCGCGATGGTGGACTAAAGAGAGATATGTCACTGGCCTTTGAAATGTCAGACGCAAACTTCAATACTTCTGATCATTTTGCAGGCAATGAGAATATCCCATACGTTTCTTTTGCGGCAGAGTATGTGTTTTCAGAAGAGATTTCTGATGGAGCTATAGTACATGGTCCAACTTGGCATTTGCTACGAAATTTCTATCGTCAGTACAAAGATGTGTATTACGATGGATCAATACCGTCGATAAGAGCCAGGGCAGATAGTCCACTACCAAACTCGTATCATGCTGATAATAATGCAGGACATCAATTTGGCTTTGATAATCGTGTCAAATCTGATCCATTGGGCATGGATACTGAGGAAAAACTAGATTATAACGTAAATAGCTCTGTCGGGCCAAAATCAATTTTACGTGTTACGGATGCAGCGATCGCACCGGTAGTCACTCATATTGAATATCTTTTCAGCCTGCGCCTTAGGCCAGTTAATCCTGCGCGCGAAACGCCTCCAGATCAGACGTTTACCTATGCGGTTGATTTGGTCTGGGATCCAGTAGTCACCGTATGGAATCCTTACAATGTGAACCTTGAATTTACTGGCTTGAAAATCCATCCGCGAGCATTTCCGTTGAGATTTGATTTTGGGGCGGATAAAGAATTTATTTGCGATTGGTATGATACCGCCCCGCGAAAAGCCTTTAGCAACATTAAGCTAGAACAAATCACTGGAAATACGAGTGGGAGGCTCCTTGATTTGGTCATTGGTAGCGGTAGTGATCCAATCGTATTGGCACCTGGAGAAATTAAGGTTTATTCTCCAGGGAATACGAGTCCTCAGTTCTATTCAGACTTAGTGAATTCAAGTTCTCCTGCTCCCATTGTGGCGCAGGAAGGCTGGAATTCATCGGGTGGTGTTGCGATACCTTTAGGTATTACAGGAGACGACATGCAAAGCATGTGGATTCGCCTTGAGGATGCAGGAGACGCATTAATACAAAGCTATTTGGTTACTGATTGGTCCCGGAAAGATCGATCCCCCGACCCAGATATTACCCAACCAGAAATTTGCATCGCTACTTTCCCTCGACAATACCTTTACAATGCGTCTTTAGATTCAAACAATCTTTACCCTGTGGCATGGGTGCAGAATGGTGGGGCAGGCGTGGACACAGATCGTGGTTCTCCAAAGCTGGCACCCGACTTGAGCACTTGGTATAGATTCGCAAATTTACCGATTGGGGCGAAGTTTATCATCGCGCGTTTTGATGTCTACCTGAAGTCTGCGTCAGATACGGAAGCGATCGCACACGCAGGATTCAGCAATATACGAGCTCGAAATTCTACACCACTCATTCCCAGACAGGAAGAGCACTCGTTTCCAGTTCCTGCCTGGCGCAGAAAATTGGATGCCGCTGATTCAGTTTCGGCGGTCAATCTTGGTCAGGGAAATAGAGGTTTTTGGGGCCCTGATAACGCGAGTGGCGAATCTTTTGTTAGTATATACGAGGTACCAACTGCTCCATTGACAAGTCTGGGACAACTAATGCACGCCAATATCGGAATGCGAGGACATGACGCGTTGCATCCAGTCGGCAATTCCTTTGCTTCTCCGTATCTGCCCAAAACCGAGAAAGTCGCTATATATCGATACAAGAGGGACAACTCTGCCTACGATTATCCAACCTACGTACCAGATTATAGCTATTTGATGAATGAGGCGTTATGGGACGGATACTTCTTCTCATCTATAAGTCCGAAAACATTCGATGTCCACGGCACAATTAAGGATGTAGAAACGGTCTATAGAGATTTTGCACGTGGGGAGGAGAAACTTGCGAATTCACGTCTTCGCTTTGCGATGAACACTGAACAGTCTATTGATTCGGCCACTGCAAGTATTGCATCTGGGAATCAGATAAAAGCCGATGCTTACGATTGGTCGGCAGTCCATTTGACGAATGAAGGCGCGTTCAATGTGAACTCGACATCAGTGGATGCTTGGGCGGCTATTCTCGGTGGGCTGCGCGAAGGGGTTGTTCGATATTTCGACAGTGAAAGCGGATCGCTGCAGAGTGATTCGTTTACTGAAGTATCATATCCATTTGGAAAGTTCACCATGCCTAATGGCACCAGCGAAGAGGCATGGCGGGGATTCTCTCGCTTAAGTGATGGACAAATTAAAGTTCTTGCTGGAAATATCGTTGATCAAGTTCGCCGTCGAGGCCCCTTCATGAGTATGGCTGATTTTGTAAATCGTTCACTCACAGACGATGAGTATGGACTTGGTGGTGCTCTGCAGAGTGCTATATGGGAGTCGCAGATAGATTCGTTGTTTCCAATCAATGCAAATCCTGATTTCTTGGATGAGTCCACCGATCTCAGTGAGTTGGATTTTCTAAATTGGGACAATCAACGCACTTCAGGTGGACAGCGGCAAAAGGTGGCTTTGGGAATGGCCGGTTATCTGACTCAAGCAGATATCCTAGTGGCATTGGGTAGCATGCTAACGGTTCGTTCGGATACTTTCCGGATCAGGAGTTATGGTGAAGTGCTGAATCCCATTACTAACGAAGTCTCGTCTGAGGCCTGGTTAGAAGCAATTGTCCAACGTACGATTGAACCTGTTGTGCGTGAAGACAACAATCCTGCGAACCTGCAATACTACAGCCCAAGCATCGGTAATACGCTTGGACGAAAATTTAAAATAATTTCCTTTAGATGGCTAGATTCCGAACAAATATAATAGCTGCATTGGTCACGTGTTTGATCGTTGGTGCGACTGTGGCGAACGCAGATGAGTCCACTTCGTTTCACTTCCGGACACTTGGTTGGCAATCTTCGGATATGCCTGATTTATATTTCCAGTCGGCAGATGGAGAAGATCATCAAATCAAAGTTCCGCAAAGTTTTCGTTCCGAAGTATATACCTATACAGGAAATCCTGAAATAGTCTTTTATAAGATGAGATCTGCCGCCGATGGGTCGCAGGTGCGGGAACCCGTGTGCCGTTACATGGTAAATGGATCGAGTAAAGACTGGTTGTTCTTATTTGTCCGGGACGGAAAAAGCGGAACTATTCGTGTTTTCGGTATGGATGATTCGTTAGCAAGCTTCCCCTTTGGGAGTAGCCGTTATTTTAATTTATCGAATCGAACTTTAGGGATTATTTACGGAAAGAATAAATTCAAGATGGATCCCAATTCCTATGAAACTGCGCTTCCGGAAATAGGCCCTAATCAAAATGTTCAGTTGCAAATATTGGCCATACGCAACGAGAAACTACAAGATATATTCAACAGTCAATGGCCTCAGGAATCCAGTGTGCGTTATCTGATCTTCATTATTGAAAGCGAAACCCGCCGGGATCGAGTGGAAGTAAAATCGATCGCCGAATATAAACAATTAAACTGATTTTGCGTGGACTTGCTACATTGATATGCGAAGTCCTTATTTTTAGAGCATTTAGATAGTCTAACGAGGCGATTTACGAACCTGTTTTGGCTTTGCGCTGGCTTCGTTCGAGGCTGCGTTGGCAGAACGCCTGGATTTGTTGCTGACCTGCATCCGAGAGATAGTAAGTCTCAAGCAACTGGTTTTCTATAGCGAGATTTGCAGAGTCCACCCCCCCCCATGCAGAACGGGCAAGTTGTTTTAGAAGCCGTACTGGCTCCGGTGCCCGCTCGGCTAAAGCCTTAGCGAACTGACGGACGTCCTCTGCGAAGCTATCTTCCGGATAGATGTGGTTAATGATACCCCAAGCCTGTAATTGCTCCACTGAGGTGCCTTTTCCGGTAAGCAAGAGCTCCATTGCCCGGTTGATTCCGAGCTTTTTAGGTAGCCGTTGTGTACCTCCTCCGCCTGGTATCAAGTTTAATAGTATTTCAGGCAAACCAGCCTGTGATCCAGCGACTGCTAGGATCATATCGCATGCTAGGGAAATCTCAAATCCACCACCGAATGCAACGCCATTGAGCGCGGCAACTACCGGACAGCGGTGGCCTTCAATCGCGGCATATAGGCAGCGGCCACGGTTCTGAAAGCGGTTAAAGTTTGATTTCGTTTGCTGTGCATATTCCACGATGTCGGCTCCGGCCATAAAAGCTTTTCCAGCGCCAGTAATGACGACCACGCGAACTTTCTCATCGATGTTTGTTTGTTCTAACGCCGCGATGATCTCATTCATCATGTGTGCGTTCATGGCATTTAGCTTACTGGGGCGGTTGAAGGTCAATGTGGCCACACCGGCTTCAATGGACAGGATAATGTTTTCGTAGATCATTGGAGTGTAATTGAAGATTATTCTTCCTAGCCCACTGCTTCCTCGGTCACGACACCGGTCTTAAGTAAGTGATCGATGTCTTCGCCCGATATGCCATATTCTTCGAGTATTTCACGACTGTGCTGTCCGATGAGGGGGGGGGGGCGCTTAATGTCTCCCGGTGTCTCGCTGAGGCGGATAGGCACATCAGTCACGCGAATGCGACCAGCCTTAGGGTGTTCGATTTCTCGGAAGGCTTGCAGATACTGTACCTGGGGGTCATTCTCAACGGCTTTTTGTTCGTTCACCGGAGCAACCCAGAGATCGAGTGCGAGCATGATTTCCAGCCATTCTTCTGTTTTTCGGGTGAGAGTAATGGTCGCGATGTGGTCGTAAATTTCGTCGCGACGATCAAAAAGAACTTGGGGATCATTAAAACGCATAAGGGTAGGTTCATCTAGCGCCTCGACGACCTTTGGCCAAGGATTCATCGCAATCGAGAGATAGCCGTCAGCAGTTGGATAAATGCCGAAGGGTGCGCCGTTACCGGGGTGGGCAATGCCTGATTCAGGCCGAGTGAAGGCGCGGGCACCGTTTTGGACAGTAAAGAAGTCCTGCATGGAGTAAGCGAGAACTGACTGGAGCAAATTGACCTCGACCCGCTGCCCGCGCCCGGTCTGCTCACGATGGTAAAGGGCGGCGAGTACGCCATAGACAATATGTAACGCGCCAAGTTGGTCGCTCAAAGCAGTGCCGACTGCCACCGGTCCGTCGGATTGTTTGCCGCTAGCCATCACCACTCCCGCAAGTCCCTGAACCAGCAAATCTTGGCCAGGTCGATTTTGGTAGGGACCATCGGCGCCCCAGCCAGTGGCAGAGCAGTAGATGATTCCCGGATTGAGTTCATTGCATGTATCATAGCCGTACCCAAGTCGCTCCATGACGCCTGGGCGAAAGTTTTCCACAATGATATCGGCCTGCTTGATTAACCCACGAATAATTTCAACAGTTTCTGTTGATTTGAGGTCAATCGCGAGAGAGCGCTTATTTCGGTTCCATGGTAGGAAGCAAAGACTTTCGTCGCCGCCAACCCATTGATTGAAGAAAGTCATGCTCCTGTAAATGTCACCAGATCCCGGCTTCTCGATCTTGATAACATCGGCACCGAGATCTCCGAGCATTTGGGTCGCATAAGGCCCCTGGAGAAGCTGGGTGAAGTCGAGTACTTTTACTCCATTGAGTGCTTGTTGCATAATGTTAATTGCGTGGTTCATGGTAACGAGGGAGGGTGCAAAGGCCGCCATCGACAACTATGTCTTGGCCGGTTATGAAACTGGAATCATCACTCGCGAGGAATACCGCAACAGCGGCCACTTCCTCGGCCTTTCCCATACGTTTCATGGCATGCATGTCGATGAGACCTTGTTTCAAGTCTCCACCCTCTTTCGCCATACGTTCGGCATTCATAGGAGTGTCAATTGCCCCGGGGGAAATTGCATTAATACGGATGCCCTGCGCAGCAAATTCTCCTGCGAGTTGAGTGGTCATTGCGAGTAGCCCCCCTTTAGCCGCTGCATATGCCGTCCAGCTTGCCCAACTCCTATGCGCCTGTGTCGAGGAGAGGTTGATGATGCATCCTCTCCCCTGCTGCAGCATAATGGGAAGCGCAGAGCTTATGGTGCGATAGGCGCTTGTCAGGTTGGTATTGAGCACTCGGTTCCACTCGGCCTCAGGCATTTCTGTTATCTTTCCACCAATTGCAACTGCGGCGTTGTTGACGAGGATGTCGAGGCGACCAAATTGGGATTCCGCTAATGCGATGGAGGCACTAACGTCACTGGAATTGGTGACATCGCATTCAATGGCGATGGCAGCATTAGCATGCTGCTTGTTGATTGAGTGGGCAGCCTGTCCAGCGGCAGATAGGTCAATGTCTCCCATGATGACAACGGCACCTTCGTCAGCAAACTTCTGAGCAATGGCGAGTCCGATGCCATTGGCTGCACCAGTGATAATGGAGACCTTACCTTTGAGTTTTTTCATGAGCATATTCTTGTCAGAAAGCACGCCAGTAGAGCAAGGGGTAGACATTTCACACATTGGAAATGGATGGTTACATTATCCCTACGTTCTTGTGGCGATAAAGGAGTCAGAAAATAATTGTCTCTTATAGAAACAATTGCAATATTTAAGACGTTATCCTCAGCATTTTATGTATTCAGATATAGTTCCCAGTTCATGAATCCCCGTTTAACCCAAAAGAATATCGCGGACCAACTGGGTCTTCATGTTACGACCGTATCAAAAGCGCTGAAAGGTGACCTACGCATTGCCGAGGCAACTCGTCTAATGGTTAATAAGAAGGCAACGGAGTTGGGTTACGCCCCTGATCCATATCTTACATCACTGGCGTCCTATCGGAAGTCACAACGATCGAAAAATATCTACCGAGCAACGATTGGTTGGGTATTCAACCACGATCGACAGACAAACATGGCGATTTTTCCTGGCTATAGCGACATTCTGCAAGGAGCTCGCAAACGCGCCCAATGCTTGGGCTACCGTATTGATGAATTCTGGTTGGGCGAAAAGGGCATGACAGAAAAACGCTTGGCGGCGATTTTGGACGCGCGTCGGATCGACGGCGTGATCATTGCACCACAGTCGAATGTGCGCGGCAGCCTATCGTTGCCATGGCAGCGTTTGGCAGCTGTCAGCATCGGTCATACTTTAGTGAAGCCGGAGCTACCGATTGTTGCAACCGATCATTTTCGCGCGATGACGAGTCTACTCGAAATCCTTAGGGCGCGGAATTATCGACGAATCGGTATCTCCATGTGGCGGCAGGACAACGAGCGAATGGACCGCCGTGCCTACTCGGCATTTATGGCCCACAGTGAAGGTCAGGACATCGTGATTGATCTTTATGATGTGCTGGATCGGAATTACTTTATCGATTGGTTTACGCGAAATCGTCTTGATGCGGTCGTAGTCCGTAGTTCCGAGATAATCGGGTGGTTGCGGGCGGCGGGTTATGCTGTACCCGATAAAGTAGGCGTTGTTGGCTACACGCTTTCAGACGAGGAAACTGAATTATCTGGCATCTATCATAGCCACGCCCGAGTCGGCGAACTCGCAGTGGATCGCCTTGCCCGGATGTTGCAATTCGGCGAACGTGGTCTGCCTGATTGCTCGGAGCGTCTTCTTGTATCTGCGCGATGGAGAGAAGGATGCACGGTGCGTTCGGTATAAGTTATCTGGAGGCGGAATTACTATGACCGATAAGCCATTTTTACTCTATGTAGGCAGTTATACAGAAAGCATGCCTCATGTTTCACTGAACGAGGGCCAAGGTATTAGCGTTTTCGCTTTTTCACCGGGAGATGGCTCTTTGAAAGCAATTGGTGTGGCCCCAACAATCAATCCTAGTTACCTAGCCTTTAGTTCGTCTGGGCAGTATCTCTACAGTGTGGAGGAGCGCGCCAGTGAACAAGGTCCAGCAGTGTGTGCTTGGTGTGTTGATTCACGGACCGCGCTCCCTGTTTTGATCAATCGCCAGCTTTTACCTGGTGGGTATCCCTGCCACCTTACGGTTTCACCAAGTGGAGACTTATTGGCGATAGCATGCTATGAAGAGGGAAGAGTTTGCCTGTTGCAACTATTAGGGGATGGCTCTTTGGGGGCTATAAGCCAAGTTTTTCAGCATGAAGGTTCGGGACCATGTCACGTGCGCCAGAAGGGACCGCATTCACACATGGTGTCTTTTCTGGACGAGCGCACTCTTTTGGCGACAGATCTCGGTGCGGATTGCATCGTGGTTTACCGGCGCATAGCCTGTTCTGGTCTTTGGGAAAAACAGCAAGTTACCGCCTTGCCTAAGGGCTCGGGGACACGGCACTTGGCTCTGCACCCAGATGGACGACATGTGCTCGCGCTCGGTGAGTTAACGGGAGAAGTAACGCTGTTGCGTTGGAAGGACGACTATCTGATTACCATAGATTCCGCTACAAGTTTATCGGCCGAAGAAGCAGCAAGTGGAAAATCATCTTCAGCTGCAATCCGAATGTCTTTAGACGGACGAGTTGTGTATGTTTCGCACCGTGCAAGTGGTCAGGTAGTAACGTTGGTCTGCGATGCAGCAGCGGGTCAGATCCGAATAAAAGAAAACATACCTTGTGGCGGTAATATCCCCCGCGATATAGTGTTGTCACCAGATAACCGTTGGCTGCTTTGTGCAGCGCAGGATTCATCCGCAATCTTTGTTTTTCAGCGAACTTCTGATGGAGGACTTATCCCTGCGGGGCCAGCAATTGGGACTTGGGCGGGCACGCCCGTTTGTCTTGCATGGCACCCCGATAGCGGACGCTGAAGCTGTGCTTTATTACCATGTGACTTAATCCTTAAAATGCAACATGGTTTTGATGAGCCCACTATTTATATCCGATATACTAAGGAATCATTGAGCAGTTATCTTTTCAGGAGCAATAACCAGTCTTCAGCCGTCGGCTTGGTGATTTCTGTGCCGTGATGAGATGGAAGCTGCTGATTCATCAACTGCACTTGCCCATCTCCTCGGGGTGCCCACATTGTACCATCTGGCTGCCTTTGCCAATAACGTAAGACAACGACATCGATTTGATTTTTGCGCAATGGATCATCAAGAATCTCGTCGTTAATATTTTACTCGTTATTAGCGCTACCTTGATCCGTCTATTCGTTTCGTCTTCCCATTCAGCAATCATACCGAGAAAAAAAGCAGAAACTCGAGGGGGCCAGAGAATTGAAATACGTGTGAAAAAATAAGGGCTGAAGTAGCTAAGTGGCCAAATCGTATTTGCATAAGCCATCCCATGCAATTTCGATTTTAGAACTTTCCCATGGCATTTCAAAATAAAGTGGTTGTAAGTTCCCATCCTGTCGAGGTTCTGTAGAGTGATCATCACGGCGTCGGTCATACCAGATTCCTGGGCCACCGTGATAGAACGGCATGACATCACAAACCATCCGCTGTGCTAATTCCGTCAGATATTCAGTCAATCCAGAGCCAATTCTGCTTGGAACGATGTAATACTGACACCGGTATTTTCTCCTGCTGATGGCGATATTTCACCCATCCACCATGCCGTGTTGACTTGCCCACCCCATAAAGCTCTTCCATCTATCGTAAATCAACCATTAATGATTTTCATTGGTTAATCCTAAATGGTTTCAGTCCGTGGTTCAGAATTTGGCAGCGACGAATCGCTTCTTGCGAGCCAGCCAAGTGGCTTCCGAATTCCAACCGATAGTTGAACTCGTGGAAACCGCCGAGGTTTGCTTCAAAATTGGTTTCCCAGTAGTTGTTCATGAGCCATGCGTATGGCCGTACATTTTCAATGCGCAGGTTCGGATGGCCCATGAGTAGGCGCTTGCCAAAGTCAAGTGGCCCAAGTTGAAGGAGAGGGGAGTCTGGCATTGTGACCACTAGACCGTACCCTGAGCCGCAAATAGCATAGCCGTTTTGCAAACAAAACCAATCGGTGAGAGTATCGGGTAATTGATCCTGCCAGGGACGAATCGGGCCTCCGGGCTTGTCGAGGTAGAACTGGCCTCCGGGAGTTGAAAAGGGAAGAGCGAGAAAAAGACTTTCCGGCTCCCAAATGCATTTTTTCTGCATGTGAACGGTCACATCGATCCGAGGTGCGTTACGCCAAATTTTCAAAAAGAGCTTCAACCATTCCACGCCTTCGAGCGCATATGTGATTTCGACTAGAATGTGAATGTGTGTTGCTTTCGGGAAACAGACGTCCGAAATAACTCCGGCAGTTCGGCGGACGCTTTTTCCTTTTCGATTACGCCCAAATGAACGCCTAACGTCACACATACGCTCGCCGTCGTTCTCGCCGACGGGGGTGACTTCGTAAACAGGTGTAAACGGGGCATGATGACGATTCGCGTTGAGCAACTCCAATCCGTTGGACTTGTCTAGCAGGGAAGTAATTTCGCCGTTCTCGGCAAAATCTAGCCGAAGAAGTGGAGTCTCAATTCCTGAGTGGTCAACTCGACACTTGGAAGTGCTGGCTTCCCTTCCTTCCACATCGTAGTCTGCTCCTACTTCCGAAAAATTGCGCTGCAATGAGCGAATCGAGCCAGTGCCGGCATGTAGCTCGAATTCAGCCTCCTCATTCGCGGCCAGCTTAACATGGATATCAAATGTATAACCACGAGGTGCCTTACACTTGGAAGACCCCATGACTGATCCAGAATCCCGCTCGCAGATTTCTGGATCGGTGGACAGCTCGCCGAAGTCCCTATATTCAAGGTAGAGGGAGGCAACGTCGTCAACTGGTTCCGAGAATGGGTTGATGACTTTATAAACTAGCTTTTCGGTGGAACTAGGGCTGGTGTTTACTTTTTCACCGAGGATCTCTAGTATGTAATCTTGTAGATCCATTGCTGCTTCGTAGGCACCTGCAGCGGTTGCGTTTTTGCATCCACTTATTCCTTTTGAAATCAGGCCCCAGGGTGCCGACATCGAATCAGAGTGATTGAATGTATGCTCTGAAAAAAGCAGTAGGTTTTGTTCCAATCTATCTGATTTGGAAACGGATAATGTGATACCTTTCCTCTCCGCTAATTTTTTAGACCAGTGGCCGATACGCATAGCCTCCCTCGCTAGACGAACTTCGTTTGGATTGGCGGCGAGTCCGTCTGACCACCAGTCCGGCCAGTCTCCACTTAGGCGCGGAATCTCCTTCACTTGCTCTCGTACATGGCGGCAAAATTCGGATGGCGTCGCCATTGTTACCTGAATCCAATCGTCATTTCGTAGATTCCAATAGTTGACGAAACGGGCTATTTCAGCAGATGGTGGGGCGTTATCAGATATCGCGCCTGTGGCTTGCAGGAGCACAAAATCATGAGGATAACCATCGCGCTCCAATTGACGCAGATAGCGTGGCAATCTCACTGCAGCAATATCATAACAATCCATCTTACGTGTGGCTGGGCGTAACTCGTCGGTGAAACCATAGGTAATAACCGCGCCCGGCGCGAGGCCCAGTGCGTTACCCAGTTGATAGTGCTCCCCATTCCAGACGAGAAGTTCTTGACCTGAAGGAGTTTCCCAGAGAAACGGGAACTGACGTTTTCCAAGTGGAGCCAGTCCGTGATGCGAGTGGATGCTGGTAATAAAATTCGTGACGCCCGCGTCCGCTAGCGCCTGTGCATAACCCCAACTGAAGCCGTTGATGTCCGCCGAAAGCGCAGTGTCGAGTGGTAGCTCGTGAATGCGCGCAAATGCTGCAGATCGTTCAATCGAGGCACGCATCAGGTCATCATCAATTAATTCATTGAAATGCAAATAGGTTGCCGAAAGACCGATTGTGCCTTGCTGAATACAGTCAACAAGCTTACTCATTCGACTGGAGTCGTTCTGCTTCAACCACTGCTCGATCGACCAAAAGCACTCGTTAGTCCATTTGAAACCAGACAAAGATTCATCATTGCTAAGTTGGCTCGAAATATCGATTGCCTGATCCAAAAAAGAAACATGATGCCTAGCTATTCGGTTCTGCAACTGCGTATAGCCAATATCGGTGTGACTGTGATGAACGAGAAAGACTTTCCATTTTCGCTCTGGGGTGCAATCAAGCTTTTGTGGCATAGGACGTGGTCAATCTTTGGGTGTTTACTGACAACGATTTTTCGAAATCAATTCAATCCTCTGGCGAACGGCTTCCGCTGATCGACTACTGTCAGGTGGAGTGTTAAATGCGTAATCGAGCAATCGATCTACTGTGGTTGTTGCAACATGCATACGAGTATCGGACGAAGCGTAATAGATCAGGACGGAACCGTCCTCACGCTTCACCCAGCCGTTGCTGAATAATACGTTTGAGACATCGCCAACGCGTTCCTCACCCTCTGGAGCAAGGAAGTAGCCACCAGGTGCGGCAATGATTTGTCTCGGGTCGTCAAGATCAGTAACAAACAGGTAGAGGACATAACGCAGGCCAGCGGCGCAATTTCGGACGCCGTGCGCCAAGTGCAGCCAGCCTTTTTCAGTTTTTATCGGTGAAGGCCCCTGCCCATTTTTACTTTCCTTAATGGTATGATAGACTCGCGGCTCAATGACGGTTTCCTTTTCGACGCATGCACCATCCATGGTGGGAGTTAAGCCCCAGCCCAATCCCCCGCCAGAGCCGGCATCGATGAAGCTATCCTGAGGACGAGTATATAGCGCGTACTGGCCTTTAAGAAACTCTGGGTGTAAGACGACGTTGCGCTGCTGTGCGGAAGGTGTCACAAGGTCTGGAAGTCGTTCCCAATTGCAGAGATCTTTTGTGCGCACTATACCGCATTGGGCAACCGCAGATGAAGTGTCTCCAGAGGGTGCTTTTGGATCCTTACGCTCTGTGCAAAATAGGCCGTAGACGCATCCGTCCTCGTGCCGAGTCAGGCGCATGTCATAGATGTTGGTATCTGGGATTTCCGTTTCCGGAATAACGCACGGCTCCTCAATGAATTCGAAGTTTTCGATGCCGTTAGGACTCATGGCAACGCCAAAGAAAGACTTGCGGTCGACGCCCTCGATGCGACAGACAAGCGCGATTTTTCCCTCCCATTCGATCGCGCCGGAATTACACACTGCATTCACGCCAAGTCGCTCCTGCAGAAATGGATTACGCTCGGGCGATAGGTCATACCTCCATTCTAAAGGGACGTGAGCCGCAGTGATGATAGGGCTAGCGTAACGGGTAATTATTCCGTTATAAAATTCGCTGTCTTCGACATTCGGCGTTGAAAGCAGCATATCATGCTGATCGCGCAGTAGTTTAAGTTGAGACTCAAAAGTATTATGCATGGTTGGCATGGATGTTTTGGCGGATTTTTTGTGTCGATTCTTAGACGATAGTGCGCTTCGGATGCTCGGAAGGCTAAGGGGTTGTCTAATTGCTTTAATGTATTATAAGAATACAATTACATCAATCCAATCTACTAGGTCGATATAATTATTTGCTGTGGTAGAGGGAAATCAGGTCGCTGATTGAAACAATCGTATCCTCAATTGAGTTATTGTTAATCAGAAATGTGTGCAGATGAACTCCCAAGGACTCTTGAAAGGCTGGCCATGATTTATTGCGTGGCCGAGTGTAGGCTTTTTGAAGTGTGGGATAGGTTTGGCTGAAGAATCCACCGGCATGCATGTCGGCTTCTTTGTCTTCCCACGCTGTTCGGCTAGCAGGTTGACCACCTGAAACCGTGTAGTTGCTTTTCTGGTATGCCTGACCTGCCACATGACATGCATATGCAGCAGCTTCGCGAGGGAACTTGCACTGTGATGAGATGGCGATTCCGGCACCACCTAGCAACGCGTTGTCCTGCCCTGGAATGCCATGAAATTGGAGTTGTTTTGGTCGGTAGCCAATCCGGGAGTAGTTTGAATAACCAAAAGCTAATGGACAATAGGCAATATCTTCGCCGCGGCTCATGGCTTCGAGGAGTTGGATGGGGTTCCACTCTGTGCTTTGAGGATGTCCGTGATCTCGCAGCATTTGCAGTGCGCCCAAGGCAGCAATCAAAACCTCGCTCTGCTTTTCATTGGGTCGATTAGCGAGACTGCTATATCCGTTCTGCGCACATAGTGTGAGAAAGCAGCACATGGCGTCAGTTGGGCACAGGGGAGTGCAAAGATAAAGGCCTCTGGCTTTCAGGTTCGACGCAAACCTCGCTAGGTTGGGCCACGAAGTCGGAAGCTCATATTCATCGACGAGGTCGGGGCGGAATACTGCGACTTGGCACGCTGCATCGATCGGTATTGCCCATTGTTTGCTCAGGTATTGATAGCTGGCGTAGGACGGACCAGAGGAATCAGCGGCAAATTTAGATAATTCATCGGCACCGAGCAGTTGGTCAAATGGGCGTAGTGCATTAGAGTCTGCGGCTACACCGATGTGCGGGTGATCGATGATCAGTAAATCGTAGTCGTTGGATAGGTGGCGGAGATCGGCGTCGCCGAAATCCTTTAGTGTGCGCCTCACCCACTCTATCCGGATATTTTGAACAGTTTCGTATTCTTCGACAGATGCTTCGAGTGGGGCATAGCCGCGAGGATGGTCCCAAGTGATACCGCGTAAATGAATCATGGTTCTTAGAAATTTATTGACCGTATAAGTTGTTACGTTCGTTCCTCTTGTGGCTGCTCAGCGACTCAATTCAGAGTTGGTGTTGCTACATATCTATGATCCTCGTTGTGTGCTGCTTTAAATTACCACCTTTTTAGAAAAGAGTTGCAAATGTATCTAAAAGTTACAATATCGTTTTTGTTTTCCTAAACTTCAAACATTTATTGAGACCTCAATATGAATAAGATTATTAAACTTTCGTTGATGGCAGCCCTGATATTGCCCGTTTTCGCCCAAGCTCAGGCTTACCAAAAAGCAGAGGCTGAGAGTGCCTACAAAGGGGATGGCGGTTCCGCTAAGCAAGACGGACAGCTTGAGGTTAAGTCCGTCGGAGATGCCACCGTTGCGCGAGTCAAGGACTCCATGGCCCAGTGGGGTTATGTAACCTACTGGATGGGGCTGCCGACGCCAGCTGGCGAGTCGAAGATCCGTTTTCGTGTCCTCAAGACAGAGGAGCCAACCGCGCGTTATATCATTTACGTCAAGAGCGCCGAAGGTCAGCAAATGCTTGGCGATTTGGTAGTACCTGCCGATGCGGCAAATGATAGCTTCGTGGATGTAGATATGCCGGTAAACTTTTCATCCGAATGGAGTGGTATTATCGTAAAGAAGGCGTCTGGTGACAACTTACCGAGTCCATGGATCGATTCCGTAAGCGTGCTGCTCCAGTGATGCGCGTGCTTGGCTATAATATATATGATCATAGAAAAAGCCGCATCAGCCGATGCGGTTTTTTCTGTGGTGCGCAATTAGGCTACGGCCCCTTTTTATTAGTGAGAGAGTCTTTCTTATGACTGAATCAGAAATGCGATTAGTAGGAGTTGCCCTATATGGCGATGTCGGACATCAGCTTCACCACGAAATGCTTCAAGGCAAATATCCAGGAGCTAAACTCTTGGCGGTGGCTAGATTTCAGGCGAAGGCGGCGCAGCTCCTTGCGGATGCTGGAATTCCAGTTTACTCAAGCTTGGAGGAGTTGCTCGACGACCCAACAGTAGATTTGATAGTGTTCTGCTCACCGCGGAAAGATGAGCAGGGGGAGCAGATTATTCGTGCGCTGAATGCGGGGAAACATGCATATGCAGAGAAACCATGCTGTCTTACCGAATCAGCATTGGATCGGATCATCGAAGCCTCGCTGCGTACAGGAAAGCGTTTCCATGAAATGAATAATAGCTCGCTGGCGCAGCCCTATTTGGCGATGCGCGAAATAGTGACCTCTGGAGTCCTTGGAGAAATCATTCAGGTATTTAGCCAAAAATCGTACCCATGGATGGACTGGCGACCTAAAGATGAGCGAATCGATGGAGGCCTTGCCAGACAGGTAGGTATTTATAATCTGCGTTTCGCCGAACAGGTGGCTGGGATGAAGATCACCTCATTGAAAATGGAGGAGACGCCCCTCGGCATCCCACACACAGACAGTGATTGCAAACGTGCTATATCAATGCAAATGCGCTTCGAAAGCGGAGCGATCGGCAGCGCCATTGCCAACTATTGTTGCCCGCCTCCAAATGACTGGGGACAGTGGGGTTATGAAACGTTGCGAATATTTGGCGAACGGGGATTTGTTGAGTCTATTGACAATGGTCGGATTGGCATTTTGGCACTGAATGGGCAGAGCCCGAGTGTGCTGGATGTTACTGCACCCAGCGTGGATTTCTTTGAGCTATTCTTGGAAGAGATCGTAACCGAGGTGAATCTGTCGCCATTTACACTGGAAGAAGAGTTGCGTCCTGTTCGCTGGTTGTTGCGCATAAAATCCTGATCCCAACTAGTAAAAAACAAAAAACCCGAACCTTATCGGTTCGGGTTTTGAATGAAACTAGAAACTGTGTTTCCGCTTTTCTTGAAAACTTACACTTACGCTTTGCGTGACCGCCTACGCATTACCACGAGCACTCCAGCAATGCCAGCAACCGCCAGAACCGTGGTGGTTGGTTCAGGAATTGTTGCATAGATTGCAAACGCTGAGTCTGTCCCGGCGTTGCCGCCATCGATGTAGCCTTCATTGTAAAATAAGGCTCCACCAACATAAGCACTACTTGCATCCAGACCATCAATAGCGGTAGTGTATCCGATCGACGCATTGTTGGTTCGGTTGTTGAATTTTAGGCTAATGACATAGGAGGTGTTTGCCGACAGTGTGATTTCATCGCTGTCCGTTAGATCAAAACTGAGTATGCTGCCGTTTGAGATGCCTGCCACCGTTGTGTCGAAAGAGTAGCTATTTGCGGAGAGCAGGTTGTTGATGCGGTTATCAACGAAGCCAGGCTGGGTTGGGTCTTCAGATCCACCCATCTCCCAAATGTACAATGACAAGTCTGCAGTCATCTTTGGCGCACCGTATGAGAACTCGATCTTGTCTAGAGTTATTGCTGAGGAGCCTATGGTGATTGTTTGCTCCAGTTCATTGCCGCCTATGCTTACAAATCCGTCCGTATTGGCATTGGCGGTCCCGAGGGTAGGTACTGAACTCCAAGTCGTAGTTGGCGTATCTCCCAATGAGACGAGAACGTCGCCCTGCGCGACCGAGGTAATGGAGGCCAAGAGACCACCGAGTAGTGAGAACTTAATAAGTAATGGGGTTGTATTTACGTTCATAGATACGCATTAAGATTGATAATTATCGAGATGTCAAGCATTACGCATCAAATATTCTCTAATTTATGTTTGCAAGTTATCGGAAACTAGCGAAAATTGCCAAAATGAGCAAAAATAGTGTCGGCCTACAAGATATCGCCTCGCGGCTTAATTTATCCGTATCTACCGTATCCCGCGGGCTGCGGGATGCTTCTGGGATTCATCCGGAAACGCGCTCCCGAATTATTCAAGAGGCAGAGGCTATCGGCTATGTCGGCCAACAGCCCCGCGCTGGGTTAGAGAAGATTGAAGAGCAGCGAAAGCGCAATGTCCTCATATTGACGGGTGGTAGCACCACTCCTGGCGGTTATCTTGAGGGGTTGAGTCAGGCGGCTTCCCGATATGGCGTGTCATTGCATATCCACCATTGTCCTCAGGAAAGTTGCTCTGAGTTGTTCCTCGGCGAGAAGGGGCCTGTTTCGCTACTGGATGGCACATGTGATGGCGTTATTTTGGTGTATCGCTGGCCTTCTGAGATTGTGGAGACACTTGTACGACGAATACCAGTGGTTTCAATTATGCATGATTATCCAGGGCTTTCAATTGACTTAGTCGGGCTGGATACGGCTGGTGGGGTGAATGCACTTGTTCGCCATTTGCGAGATTGGGGACACAAGCGCATGGGATTTTTCGGTTTGATGCCGGAGGTGTCATGGTCCCGCGCGCGTTTTGGAGCATTTGCAGAATCGGTGACATATTACGACATTCCCTTAGAGATGGAGCATATCGTACGCTTCAATAAAGAGGTACTCAGCCATGGTGAATCTTACCGCGATACTAAGGCAATTGATCAGGTGGTTGCAGGAATTAAAAGCGGCGTTAAGGCATGGTTGGCCGCAGACGATTTTTCTGGATATTGCCTGAGTGAGGAACTGATGCGGCGTGGAATGAGAATTCCTGAGGACGTTTCAATTACCGGTTTTCATTTTCACGATTTTATGCGTAGCTCTCATGCGCCCGCTTTGACCAGCACTTTAGTTGATAACATCGAGATTGGTCGGTTGGCGCTGAAGCTAATGCTTCAACGCATTGATCGAGGCGGGAAAACGGTCCAAATGCTTGTGCCTGCGGAGCTCAAATCTGGACAATCCACCAGCAAATGAAATCGCTACCTCACGTATGTGTCGCTGGCATCGGCGGCTTTGCTCGCGTTCATCATAATGCCTTGTGGCAACTTGAGCGGGATGGGCTACTTTCTGTCCATGCGGCCTGTGACCCTGCTCTAAGTCATCTCCAAGATACCATCAATGAATTCGAACTAGGCTCTCGAGGAGTCGCGGTCTACTCTGATTTTGACGCGATGATAGGCTCGTTATCCGATCTAGAGACGAAGCAAAATTGGGCTTCGATTGCCGCGCCAATTCCCTTTCACGCAGTCATGCATCGCAAGTGCGTAGAAGCGGGCATTGCCTGCTACTTGGAAAAGCCACCTACGTTGGATCCGTTTGAGTTGGAACGAATGATCGCATGTGACCGTCACGCGGGGCTTCCAACGCAAGTTGGGTTCAATCACATTGGACAAAAGTCGCGCCTTGATCTTAAACGAAGAATTTTGGCGGGAGAATTCGGGCAGCTTCGCGAGGTGCGCTTTCTCGGTGCATGGAAAAGAACAGTCGGATATTTTGCACGAAGTCCATGGGCTGGAAGATTGGCGCGGGACGGACAGTTGTTGCTGGATTCTTGTTTGGGAAACGGCATGGCGCACCATATACATAACCTGTTATTCTTCTGTGGGCGTGAGGATCTATTTTCATGGGCGTCGTGTGCAATTGTCGAGGCCGAGTTTTATCGTGTTAATGATATACAGGGGCCAGACACCTTGTTTCTGCGTGGTGAAATTGACGGAGGGGTGCGCTTCCGACTTGGCTTGACCAATTCGTGTGACGACGATGATCTTTCGGTTGAAGAATTGGAGTTCGATGACGCATCTGTGATCATCCACCCCAATACAGAAATTATTATTCGTCATCGCTCAGGCGTGGTTGAATCCCTACCGCTGCCAAAGGATTTTCCGCTTGTCTCTAACATGCGTCGTTACCTGGCTTATTTCAATGGAGACATCGATCGGCCAACCACCCTACTTCAAGACTGTAGGCCGGTGGTTGGCTTGAATGCCTTGGCGTTTCAGGCATGTAATAGGATCCATCACCTGTCAGACGATTTCGTTAATCAATTACCGGGGGCGACTTCGATGGATTATGTTAATTATATTCCTGGGATTGTTGAGATGCTTCGTGATTTCGTCGATTGCGGGTTGTTCCCATCTGAAACGGATTGTCCCTGGGGACAGCCTGGCGGGCGCGCAACATCCGGTGATTGCGCCGAACTGCCGGAGAGAATTAAGCTGTTACTTTCGGAGACTGATCCAGAATGTGCAGATTTGATTTCTGTTTAACCATTTATTTAGACATATGAGTATTGATTTAAGTGCATTGCTAAATAGCCCGTTGCTACAGCCTTGGAAGGATCCGCAGAGTGGTGTCGTCAGCTATCTGCTGGCCAACAACGCGGCACCGTTGCAGCAATCGTTTTATTATGTAAACCCCAGCTTCTCGCGTGATGGGCGATATCTCTGGATTTACTGCGCATTCCCTCCTGGTGGATTAGCGAATTCGGGACGCACGTTGGCAGTTGCTGATTTTGCCGATGGAGAGATTCGGCATTTCCCAGAAACTGATTTTCTCGACGCATCTCCTATGGTCGATTTTGACACGGGTGAAGCTTATTGGTGCACCGGGCCAGAAATCTGGAAGCGCGGACCGGGTAGAAATGACCCCTGCCATTTTGTCAACGCCTTGCCCAATGATCTCGTTAAAAACCGTAGGCCGTGGCGCATTGCCACGCATTTGACCATTTCCGCTGACCGACGTTGTCTTAATCTCGACTCGACCCTTGGGCGTGAGACGCACATTGGCGCTGCTCCACTCAACGGTGATCCAGTCGAGATATGGGAGACGATGCATGCGGGATTCAATCATGGACAATTCAGTCCGGTGGATTCAGATCTTCAATTGATCGCACAGGATTCCTATGTTGACCCAGTTACGGGGGAGATACCTCCGGTTAACAACCGAATGTGGCTAATTCGCCGTGGTGAGAAAGCCCGTCCGATTTATGCGAATACTGCGGGAGGAGAAAAAGTCGTGGCGCTTGATGTCCATCGTGGTCTTCCGTCTCGGGAGGTAGATGATGGGCCTGGCATGCACGGCCATGAATGGTGGGGAGGCGATGGGAGCAAAGTTTGGTTTATTCACTATGGGCACGGGGTGAAATTCGTAGAGTGGCAAACGGGCCATGAGGAGTTGGTCTGGAGCTTTGATGGCGTTTCGCATGCTCATTCGAATACTGCAGGGTCACTCATCGTGGCGGACGCGTTGCCACCTGATCGCCCGGACTATAGTAAGGTTGCCTTCCTAAATCGAGCTACGGGACGTACGGTAGAAATCCTCTCGTATGTGCCACGGCTCGCTGCACGCATAAATCGGTATCACATTCATCCTCATCCACAGTTTTGTTTAGATGACCAGATGATTTGTTATACCACCACCGTAAATGGGCGGGTAAGCGTGGCCCTGACTCCAGTAGAAACGCTTATCGAAGCGACTGCTTAGACTATTTTTTAAAGAGAAAAGGCCGCCGAAATGTTATTCCGGCGGCCTTTTTTATGCTAAGTGTTTATTTGTTGGCTTACTCAATGAGCAGTTCACCCTCCCGCCAGTTTGCGGCAGGTAGTGTGATGGATCCACTCGAATAAGTTATGCTGAGTTGTGTGCCGCTTTCGTCATAGAAGCGCCACTGTTTGCCAGAATCTGGAGCCTTCAGTCCGTTGAGTGTGATGTTCGGCCCAGCAATGTCATTTCCGGCTGTACTGATGTAGGTGCGACTTATGCTTAGATTCTCGCTAGTGTTAATATCTACTTCATCTTCCGTCACCAGTATAACTGTAGCAAATCCGCTCGTGCTGGTAATGTCCAAGTATTGCAAATTTGCCGGAGACGAGCTGTCCAGCGTACCGCTGAAGACCTCAGCTTGGTCCGCCGCACCAGTCAGCTGATTACGGGTCGTGTCTTTAATGATCTCGCCCGTGTCGGCAGTTAATTGACTACCACTAGGCGATCCGGTCATATAGGAAGCCGTGTCCTGCCCACCGGGTTTGGTTCCGAAAGTCTTGCGAATTTCGTGTAAGTTTTGCCAACCAGGTTGGTAGTCATACTTATTAGCCATCAGGTTATTGTAGTTGGATTCCCAGATCGGATCGTCTACATAGATCGTGATTGGTGATTGAGAGCGCGCAAACAGGCCACGGCGGAAAATAAGACCGGCAGTACGCATATGATCCTGCATCATCAAGTCGCTAATCATATCGCCCAACTGCTGAGTCCGAGAAACAGGATCACCCTGGCCGTCGACGGCGACATTGCGATCGCCATGATTCCAGGAAAACCAAGTGATGCCGGACCAGCCTTGTAGCAGACCATACGTAGCTGCGCCTGCGATGAGCATCGTGCGCTTCGGGTCGTCTTCTGCTGAGTGGCTTACGCTTTCTCGTTGGTTGAATTCGCCGATAACGAAGGGGCGATCAGCTACAGTTGATCTTGAAACTGAGCGAATCCAGTCGTCCAGAGTGTCGGTAATTTCCGGGCGAACGTAGCCGTGATTTTCAATGTAATCACCCATTTCGGCATTGAGTTTGAGTGGACGTTCGCCGCGCCATAAGTTGGAGAAGATGAACGCCTTGCTGTAGCCCAATGAAGTTACATGGTCTTTCATCCGCTGGAAGTGTGCGCGATCAAGTCCGTCCAGAAAGTCAGAGCGCGCCTCTTTTTGTGACGCGGTGCTGGGGCTGTATATGTCGCATGGGGTGACGCCATGAGCGCTGGTGTAATCGCTCCATTGGTCATTGAGCATGTCCGTCCAATAACTGACCGCCGGAAAGCTATTGCTGAGAAACTGGTTGCCGGCGACAATCACATATTCAGATGCGAATTCGTTGATCGTCTCTACCGCGTAAACTTGAGGGTCTTCACCATAACTAAGCCCTGTGTAGGGATTCACATGGGTTAGCAGAGCCGTGGTGAACTCTTCGTCGATCAAGGCTGCACGCTCGTCAAAGACTGGCAGCATTTTCTTCTTATCAATGGAGAACTGCCAATTAGCGGCATTGAGGTCCTCAATCGCGTCCTGCCAATCCTCTTCGTCAGTAGAATTTGTTGAAAGAATCGAGACGTCCCCAGGTAAATATTTCCGGGAAAAACGCGTGGAGAAGGTAACGTAGATTCCATGTTCACGAAGCCGCGCATTTAAGTAGTCAAAGCGGTCAAGTGCTTCATCATCCAATTCCCGTGAGGTGTCATTTTCGTAGGTGACCAGTGCAGCGATTTCCGACTGTGTGTTCCAGTCGAGGCTCGAACGCAACATGTGATGCCATCGGACACAATTGACGCCACGGTCAGCGAGGAAGGCGGCATAGGCGTCAGCCATTTCGTGATCCGGATAAAACGCGACAGAATTTACGGCCCAGAAGCGAATCGGTGAGTTATCACTCACGCGCACAAACTGGTCGCCATCGACGGTGAGCGACTCGATAAGTCCTTCGCCTGGTGGTGCGGGGCGGACGCCACCGTGGTAAGTAACCTCCAGTCGCGGTGAGAAGGTATCGTAGCTGCCATCTCGCCCTTTCAGGCCATCATAGGTGTTATCGCCAAAGAGGACTAGACCATGATTTGAGATTGATCCAGAATACCACGCTTGGACAATGTCGGTTACATCAACGGTCACCCAATTGTCGTTTGAAATGCTAGTAAATATACCCTCTGATCCGAGAGAGCTGTCGTAATCAATGTCTGCGATGGGGCCGGGGGAGGATGCAGAAGAGTTGCCCCAGTAAGCTGTTGGCGATCCGCCATCATAGGCACGATAATTCCAAGTAGAATCTGTGCTATTCCAGTCCTTGAGAAGAGGGTAGGCGGTGAACGTCTGTGGAGCACTGCCCCATTGGCTCTTCATGTATAGATGAAGCACTGCCGTATCGATTGTGGCACCAGAGGTTGGGAGTTGCTTGAGGCTATCGCCAATGATCTCTTCGAAACGAATGAGCCCGGCTTTGGCAACTGACGATTGTGGTTGGCCAAAAGCGTAGATGTGTCCATCGGTAATTCGACTCAATGGAGAACTACCATCGATGGTGGCCCAAACGGTTGAGTGATAACCGTTTTGATCTTGTTGGAAATTGAGTGTTCCGGATTCACCGGATCCAGACTCAGCGTAGCTAATGTTGAGAATGGGAGAAAGTGCGCCATTGGTCATGGAGCGTCCGTACATGCCCTCGTAGTTGGCATCTCCGAAAGCAATGATGCCATTATTTGGAATAGTTCCCTCATGCCAAGATTGGACAATATCAGTGACATCAAGCGTGATCCAAGCGCCGCTGACAGCACCGGTGTAGTTGGCTATCTCGTGAATGGATGCATCGTAGTCGACATTGGCGACAGGGCCAGCAGTGGCAGATGAGCCACCTCCCCAGTAGGCCGTTGGAGATCCATTGTAAGCACGATAGCTCCAAGTGGCCGTGCTGCGGTCCCAACTGGTCAACATAGGGTAGAGGTTGAGTTCCTGTGTGCCCCCCCCACCCCACTGGTTTACCAGATAGATTTCGATGCTTGCGGATTGGATCGTGACGTTGCTTGTGGGAACTTGGCCGCCGCCGCTTCCGAAAATATCGTCGAATTGAATCAGGCCGGGCTGCGCGGCAGTTGCTCCAGGTTGACCAAAAGCATACCAACGCCAATCGATGATGCGACCCAAAGGATTGGCCTGTTGAATTGTACATGTGGAAGAGGAGCTATAACCATTTAGATCCTGTTGGAAGCTTGCCGTGGTTAGAGTGATTGGCTCGTATGTTATTTCCAGAATGGGAGAAAGTGCGCTATTGGTCATGGAGCGCCCGTACATGCCCTCATAGGTGGCATCTCCGAAAGCAATGATGCCATTGTTAGGGAGGGAGCTATCGTGCCAGGCTTGAACGATATCCGTAACGTCCATTGCGATCCATTCGCCACTCACTGCTCCTGTGTAGTTCGCTACTTCATGGATGGATGTATCGTAGTCAACATCAGCTACAGGCCCGGCAGTGGCGGCGGAACCGCCCCCCCAATAGGCTGTGGGCGAACCGTTGTAGGCCCGGTAGCTCCAAGTGGCTGTGCTGCGATCCCAACTGGTCAGCATAGGGTAGAGGTTGAGTTCCTGTGTGCCCCCCCCACCCCACTGATTTACCAAATAAACCCATATTTTGGCCGATTCAATAGAAACTCCAGATGCAGGCACTTGGCCGCCGCCGCTCCCAAAAATATCATCAAATTGAATTAGGCCGGGCTGCGCGGCAGTTGTTCCAGGGAGACCGTAGGCGTACCAACGCCAGTCAATGATTTGACTTAAGGGATTCGCTTGTTGAATCGTGCATGTGGCAGATGAAGTGTAGCTATCCTGATCTTGCTGGAAGTCAACGGTGGTGGGCGACCCGTGAGACAGCAGGGATAATGTTAGATAAGTAAACAATAGGTTGGCTAACTTGTAGCGCTTGAATCGAAGCATGGGTTTCTCCTTTGATAGGGATTATTGAGGGGTTGAAGGCCCATCGTGTAGCGATCATAGAGTTTATTCAATATAAATGTATCTTAAAAATACATTAAAGAAAAACCCAAAAGAGCTTGATGAATGTATCTTTTTAATACAAACATATGGTTTCACGAATTTATTCATGTTTCTATCGACTGCTCACATCCCGTTAATACACGCTTCCAGCGATGGTAGGGTGAATTTGACTGGTGAAGTTGGCCGAAAAACCGACAATGAGGCGATGCAGTCAAAGCTAGATGTCCAAAACATGAATGAAGCAACCCGCTATCAAGCTGCGCGAACGCTGATAAAACGCATGGTGTTGAGCGGTGAGGTTGGTCATAATCAGCAGTTACAGCCTGAGTTAGAAATTTGCCGAGAAACCAATCTTTCACGGACTACTGTTCGTAAGGCTATTTCTGATCTGGTCAACGAGGGCCTGTTGGTTCGCTACCGGGGACGTGGAACGTTTGTGAATATAAGCCGCACATCGTCTCAGAAAAAGTTGTTAGCGTTATTATGCTGCCAATATCCAAACGTATCCGGCGCTTATAATTTGCTCATCCAAGGGGCTCAGGAAGCGGCGTCTCGCTTGGGTTATCAATTGCTGCTGGCAAACGATTACAACGAAACTGAAGCGGCACTTGAACAGGCGATGCATCTCAATGAGCTCCGTGTGGCAGGGACAATTATTGTGCCCTTGCAGACTCCGACATCCAACAACCCGACCAGTCGTATAATTCGGGCTTTACGCCAAGCGGGCCAGCAAGTTGTGCTGCTCGATGAAAATTCTTCAGATGACGAATTAGTCAGTGTAGTTAGCCAAAATCGCGAATCAATGCGCGAACTGACGATGCACCTCGTGCAGCGTGGTTACCGAAGAATTGCCTTTCTTACTGGCACAAAGACCCAGGAGGTAGCAGAGCGCGAAATGGGCTTTCGCCAAGCAATGGAAGAAAAAGGACTTGAAGTGCCTCCAGAGTATTTCCTTGAAGTTGCGGGACGTGACCCAGCTTCGCAGGGGCGGCAGGAAATCGATGTCTTTATGGCTATGCGTACACCACCAGAGGCGATTGTATGCCTTCACGATTTAATTGCGCTCAATGCCATGGGGCGTTGCGCCGAGCGAGGTTGGCGTGTGCCGCAGGATATCGCTATAGTTGGCTTTGACGATTTGCCGCAAGCTCAGATGAGTAGCCCACCATTGACGAGTGTTCATCAACCACTACGAGAGGAGGGCAAGCGCGCATTGGAGTTATTGGTTGAGTTGCTGAATGGGAAGAAGCTGGTTGGTCACCATGAGCGATTGCCTTGTCGCTTAGTTGTCCGTGATTCCTGCGGCTCCACTCTACCCCAAAAAACCTGATCTTCAGTACTCGATAAGGCACTAAGCAATCCTCACAACATTTACTGTCGAACCCCTAATCGTTTCACTAATATTTAAACGATCATAATACCATATTAATTCAACAATAAATCTATCCCGTATGTTTATACAGACCAGCTTGCGCCGAGTTATTTTCGGCCTTACTTGCCTTACGGTTGGAAGCTTAGCAGCTAATGAGAAACAACAGAGTTCGAAGGCTGCCTTGCCCCCGCCCCCCCTACCTGAACTCACTATAGAGGGCGCTAATTTCGTCGCTCCAGATGGGCATGTCGTGCGTTTCTGGGGAGTGAATTCGACATCTTTCTATCCAGAGCATTCCGTGGCGGATGCCTATGCAGACAATTTGGCGAAGTGTCAGATCAACCTACTACGTCCTCACCACTTGTTTCGCCAAAGCCTCGACTGGAATCCTGGAATGGGCAGCGGTGCGATTGTTGATTACCGTAACGATTCACGAACATTTGATCCGGTCATGCTCGATCGTTTCGACTACCTCAATGCGGCTCTCCAGCGCAATGGAATCTACTTGGCGATGTCGGTTCATTTCTCCCGGCGCTACGTGCCAGGCGATGTAAAAATCATCGAGACTGACAAAGCGGATGAGGCTGCCTGGATGTCTGCCTTGAGCGAGCTCAACGGTTGGAACTGGAAAAAAGCTATCGATGTTCGCAAATCGCTGCCGGTCATTGATGAGCGTGCCGCTCGGCTTAATGAAGAATTCATCACTAAGCTAATGAAGCACCGCAATCCTTACACTGGGCTGACTTACGCACAGAGTTCGCAAGTGTTGACTTTGGAAGTTATCAATGAGTCTTCCCTGCAATACGCGATTACTTGCGGTAATCGTTACCCAGAATACTGGCAAAATAAACTTGAGGCCAAATGGGCGAACTTTGCGACCGAGAATGGACTCTCTGATCCGGGTGATTTTTATAAGCCATCGACTCAAAAGGCAAAGGCGCTTCGTGATCGATTTCTCCTTGAGCTTGATGAAGCCTATTACCAGCGGATTCGCAATGTCGTGCATGAAACGGGTAGCGAGGTGCCGATGATGTTTTCTAATCTATGGCGCGGTGAAGGCGCTCTGGCTATTCAGTCTGAGCACTCCGAAGTAATTGAAAACCACGCATACATTGACCCACTTGTCGTGCGTAACGCAAAGGATGGCTTGGGCGATGCATCGTTAAATGCACTAGTAGACAAACCGTATTTTATCGGGGAATTCAACCAGGCTGAAGGAGAGAGGAATATTCGTGAACAATCGCCCTACCGAACCATGTTGATGGTAGCTGCTGCGGCCTATGGAAATTTTCAGGACTGGAGTGGAATCGTCTGGTTTGCTTGGAATCATGGAACACCGGCGATTGCTCCAGATGGAAAGTCTGTTTCCGAAGGCCGGGAGTCTAGCCTTGGCAACATGGTTGCAGATGCAATGATGACCGATCATTTGCGCACTGCAGGCCTCATGTTTCGTCGGAGCATGGTCGCTGAAAGCAGTGATCCTATCGCTCTCTGGATCGATGAGCCTTATCCGGGCGATAATAATTACCACAAGCTAATGACCGGGAAGTTCCGCGTGCAGTCAGGATGGTTCAACCGCCATGGAATACGTCGTTCTTTCGGTCCTGAGCCCAGCGGCCAAGCTTCGGAGCCTTGGTTTAAGGAGTCAGCTGGCGATGTTCTTGTCAGCGACACAGGAGAAATCATCAAGGATACCGTTCGCCGCCAGCTTACCGTTACAGCGCAGGAGGCTGAGGCTTTCAGTGGATTCCTCGATGAGGCAGCTCCAGCCGGTCTTTCACATTTGATTCTAGATGGCGAGAAAGACTTTGCGACTGTCATTTTGGTTGCGAACGACAATAGGCCTCTTTCTAAGAGCAAAAGTCTTCTTATCAGCCGCACTGCCATGAATCCCGAGCAACAAGAGATTGATGGTCCAAAGGTCATTTTGGCAAATATGGCGCAACCGAGTGGAGGCCAATGGAAATTCAAAGTAACCAGACCATCATCGATAAGCGAAGCTCAGTCGGTCGCACTTAGCGCCGATGCGAATGGCCGTTTGATCCTACCCACCGATGTTTGGTACGAAGCTGAGCTGGTTTTAGCAAAGTGATGTCCCGGCTGCATCGAATGCAGGGATGAAAAAGCGAGGTTGATATATTCAACCTCGCTTTTCTTATGGGTGAATTCGAGCATGCTTTTTGTAGTAGGTAAGCTAGCCTTTCCGACTTGGATGCTAACACGAACCATATATACTGTTGATCACTAGACTGTTTCGTCTCTCTTCTATTTCACTTTCAAAATAGGTTCATTTTGATAGTCGAACGCTGCGAATACCGAAGGGACGGTTCCAAGTTTTCTCAGCAGAGGGTTCTTCAAGCATATTACAATCTTCCATCTTGGAGAGATTCTCATCTGGTGATAATTCCAGCATGGAGGCACCTCCGGCTGCGTCGTATAGCCGGACGATGACACCATCGCCATTTTCGGCGGGCTTGACTGTTTCCACAACCGCGTTTGGAGGACAGTACGCGAGGAGCGGTGTATCGGCAATTGTTGAACCTGGATGAGTTAGTATTGGCGTGTTCAGTTCGTAGGCGGGCCTTACGACGGATTCGACGGAAAAACTGCCAGTATGAGGCAACAGGGAATAAGTGAAAAAATGGAAGCCACGGTCTCCGCGAGGGTCAGGATGCCCTCCCCCCTTCATTAGTGAGAGCCGCACTTTACCTCCGCGCACCGAGAGGCCGTATTTGCCGTCATTGAGCAAGGCTACTCCGAAATCTGACTCTGAGAGGTCGCTCCATTTATGCTGGCTTACTTCAAAGCGTGCACGGTCTTCAGCGAAGTTTGCATGGGTGTTCCGCTGCAGATGTCCAAACTGAATTTCGTTTCGCGCCATTGGACAGTGGATTGCTAGGGGAAATTCTACCCCGAGGTACCTATGTGGTTCCTCCCATTGGATTGCCGTTTCAAAGTCTACTTGGGCTGTGTGTGAGTGGAACACCATGTCCTGCTGTAGCCAGGATCGTCCGGTCAGATTAACTTTGTAGCGAAGTCGTAGCTGGAGTGGTCCATTTGCCACGACCTGCAGTTCGCCATATGAATTGATCGGCGTGAGTTTTCTTTCCATGTCCTCATCAATATCCCAGTTGTCCCACTGTGCGGGGATGTCTTCTCCAAAGAGTAGGTTGTTGAGCGGTCCACGATAGCTATCGCGGAGCTCACGCCCACTATCTAGGTCTACCCAGGAGGCGATGCGTCCTGCTGGGTCTAGCTCAAGGCGCGCAAAAGGTGTTAGGATTGTGGAGCCATCCAACTCAAACGGCGACCCTGACTTTTGATTTGCGGCACTCGCATCTTGCTTACTTATAGCAGAGAAAGCGGATGCGCCTAGCGGAGGTAGGTTGAGCCCCTCCAAGATGTGCCGCCGCTCGCCCCATGGCGTTTCGATGGTTTGTGTGATGATCCCATCGGGTAATGAAAGGTCCGCAGAGATCCAGCCTGATCGTCGTGTCCAATTCAGCGAATTATGAAGACTGAAGGTATCTATTTCAGGAACGGATAGTGAATCGAGTAATTCACTACTGAAAGCGCGCGCGTCGGATACCAATTCGTCCAGTTCGCGAATAGCACGGTCATGTACCGCCGGGATGGAAGTTCCCGGAAGAATGTCATGAAATTGATTTATCAGCAGGACTTTCCACAGTCGTTCGAGCCGCTCGTGGTCGATGGAAATATTCGCCAAGCTCGTACGCGCCGCGCAATATTCGAGATTGCGCAAGGCAAACTCTGCGCTGCGGTTCAGTCGTTTAATGGCGGCTTGCTGGGTGAAGACGCCGCGATGGCCTTCAACATATAGCTCCCCGCAGTAGAGCGGTGCTCGTCGGGCGTCCTGTTGTAGTTCCACCATGAAAGCCGAAACGGAAGTGTATTCACCGCGCGGGCAACCGTCGACGTCCGCCACACGTCGGGCAATTTCCAATGTCTCAAAATCGGGACCACCTCCTCCATCGCCTTTGCCAAAGGATATCAAGCGCGCCTGATTAACATCAGGGTGGCGGACGCAATTTTCTGTTGTGCGGAAGTCCTTGGGGCCTGTTCCAGCAAGCTTATTGATGAGTGTGCCAGGGTCTGGTTCGCAATGGATATCATTGAAGTGAGTGAAGATTTTCGAACCGTCGATGCCTTCCCACCAGAATGTATCGTAAGGGAAACTGTTAGTTTCATTCCAACTCAATTTCGTCGTTAGAAAGTAGCGAATATTGCATCCAAGTAGAATCTGGGGAAGAGCAGCTGTGTAGCCGAATGTATCGGGGAGCCAGAATGTGTCTGATGTATAATCAAAATGCTCCTGAGTAAAACGTTGGCCGTAGATGAATTGTCTAATCAGCGATTCGCCGCCTGATAGATTAACATCAGGTTCGACCCACGCTCCCCCGTTCGGCTCCCAACGGCCTTCCTTGGCGCGCTGCTGAATACCTGTGAAAATGTCGGGGTAGTGTTCGCGCATAAAATCCGCATGGACTGCGGAGCTTTGAATGAACCGGTATTCCGGATACTGGTCCATCAGGCGAAGGGCATTGCTGTATGTGCGGGCGCATTTGCGTATACTCTCGTCGATCGTCCACAGCCAAGCGGTATCCATGTGCGAATGGCCAATGAGGCCTGCTCGTGGTGCCGAGTCTCCGTTGCGTTTAGCTAGAACGGATTGTAGGATTTTCGCGGCCCTGCAAAGGCCGTCTCTCCAAATTGTTTCCTCTACGGTGTCAGGTTCTTCCCAGACTGTAGTGAATACGTCGCTAAGTGCAGCGAGTAGCTCTCCTTTTCGGAAACTACGCTCGGGCAGGGCTTCGCTCAAGGTTCTAGCGATGTGCAGATCGATTACGAATTGCAGAACTTGGTCGTCTCGTCGGAGCAAGACTATATCCTTGAATTGACGAATGTATGGAGGCCGGTAAGCGTCTTGGGTTTCCGGGGTGTCTCCTGGGTGCACTCCCACGATTTCATGTCCAGCATAAGCTTCTACTGCGATTTCGAAGCATTCCCCGGTGTTTGTTGACTGACTGAGCAAGAGTGTGTGGTGGTTTCCACGAATGTTCTTGTAGCTGGCATGATTAAAGATGCCTGCTGGCTTTCCATTGATCCAGAGCAATGCTTCGCAGCCGCCGGTATTAGCCGCAATAAACAGCGGTTCGCTGCGACCGTGATCAACCCTGTAGCTCGCGCGAAACCAAGCGCTGCTTCCTGACCCACCCCATTGAAGGCCGTCTGCAGCTGGTCGCCAACTAGCCCGGTCATCAGGAACAGAGCGCCAATGCTTGTCCGTTTCCAGATAGTCTACGGTGAGAGTCGTACAAGAGCGAAAGATGAACGAGCGATAATTGCTTTCAATACGCTCTAGCTTTGCGATCGTTTTGGGATGAGTAATCATTTTGGAAGAGTTTAAGACGAGCGTTCAAATGTCGTTTCAAATAGATATCCTTCCTTTTAACGATGGATCTGTAAAATGTTTTATTTAATAACAATTGAATTTCATCGACTATCTATTCCCATATTTCAAAGAGAATCAAAACCTTGACTGTTTGTATCTTATGAATACATTAATAGCTATGTTGCTTTTGAAAACCCCAATCCTTGACCGATCCCGCCAACTGCGGTGCCGTACCAACCGTGGATTTACACTCACCGAATTGTTGGTTGTGATCGCCATACTCGCCATACTAACGGCGATATTAATACCAGCAGTTGGCCAAATACGAACTTCTGCTCACAGTGCCGCTTGCGCTTCCAATTTACGACAGCTTGGGGTGGATTTTCGGCAATACTTGAATGACTATGGAGATATTGTTCCAGTGGGTTGGGTTGATAAAAACACACAGAAGGAACTTGATCTCCCATATGCAGGCGGTTGGTTGGATTACTATTCCGGGAGTCTCTCAGCGGATCAAAAAGGTATCATCGGTTGTCCAGTTCAACGCGATGAGAAGCACGAGATTTGGATAGCAGCCGACAAGACGAACACTGAAATCAGACAAATAAGGACCTATGGATTCAACGGAGATCTTGGTTTTAACTTGCGAGAAGGGAAACCGAAGCCAATGCCAATTGCACGGTATGAAAACCCATCCAAGACTTTACTAATGGCTGATGGCAATAACGATGATATGGATGGCCATGCCAGTTACTATAATTCCAACATTAAGCATTATCGCTTGCCCGAGGACGTGCACAGTGGGAAGTCCAATATGCTTTTTCTTGATGGGCATGTCGAAAGTCTTGGATTAGCAGAAATTTCGACTGAAGTATCGGAGAGTTCTGAAGGGCGTTTATTTTGGTATGGAACCAGAATATAAAATTGATATCCGTGACGTAATCCCAATTTCCCATGCCATTGGCAGTGCCAGAGAAAGCACGAGTCATCTAATGGAGTTCGTGAGGCGCATGTGCGTCGTCGGCGTTCATACCATCAATCCCCGGCACCATCATCATCGGCATCGACGCTGCTGGCCAGCAAATCAAAAAATAGCTGTCGCACATCCTCCACCCCGCCAACGATTTAACCTGCTCCCCTAAAATCAACCAACAGGATTGATTGATTTCAGGTTTTCGTAAATGGACGACAACCCGGATTCTCCTGCATCAATCAGAGCGTTCTCCATTACCTGTCGAATCTCATAGCCGCTAATGTCAGATAGATTCGCTTTTCCCTGACTGGCTAATGCAACAGCTGTGCCAGCGGCCTCCCCCAAAGTCATACAGGTTGGCATCACACGAAAACTTCCAGCGGCTTCGTGAGTTGCACTGATACAACGACCAGCTACGGCCAAGTTTTCGATACCCTTCGGCACAAGGCACTCCCAAGGAATTCCGTATGCACTAGCCACCCCCTCCATCATTTCAAACTGGGTATCACTGCCTTCTGGATTATGGACGTCAATTGGGTAACAGCACAGAGTGACACTGGATTCGGGAATGCGACCATCGCGAACATCAGAATCCATCAAAACGGCACGGCCGATAATCCTACGAGATTCACGGACACCAATTTGCGGACCAGTTTGCAGGAGATACGCACGACTAAAGCCTGGCACATAACGAATAAAAAAGGAGCATAGTTCCTCGGCCTGGCGTCGCCCCTCAATTTCAGCCAAAGTTGTCTCCTTAGCACAGCATGAACTCAGTCCATTAATGCGGGTGCCATTGATGGTCACACGTGTAGGATCACAGGGCATGGACCAAATCATAGCAATCTCGTTGCGCGGGATTGACCAAAGCCCTTGTTGATACGCATCGGCAACTTCATCGCTAAAGTGATCACCGGCCACCGCATATTTGCCATTGACCATAGGTAGCCCGGCATCCTGCCAAACATTGGGATCGAATCCACCTAGCTGAACAACCATCGACATTGGTTGCGTTTTACTATCGGATCGGCGCCCGTGCGTCATTTCGGCTCCGGCCAATGCGCAAGCATCGCCATCACCAGTAGTGTCAACCAAGTAACGGCATCGCACTTGGGTGGAGCCTCCCTTGTGAACAAAAGTAACAAGCCACCCATCCTCAACTCGCTCAACCGAAGTCAGCATAACGTGAAATAGACACTCCCCACCCGCCTCAAGGAACAAGCGCTCCATGGTGACCTTGCAGCTTTCTGGCTCGAAGAAGTCCCCCTGTGAAACGGGATCGTAGTAATGCATACCGCGCTCATTCTGGCGACGAACAAACTCGCGGTAAATGGCACCCGACAAGTTTTGGGTGCCGCTGTGGTGATTGAGGTAACAGCTAAGACCAGCCGCAGTTCCCATGCCGCCAAGATAGCCATGCCGATCTGCTAATAATACGCTAGCCCCGCCCCGCTGGGCAGCCAGGGCAGCACCAAATCCAGATGAGCCACCACCAATAACGACGCATTGCTTGTGGATTAATGAAGTAGAAAACCGCATACTAGTAGTATAGTATTCACAAAAAATTCTCAGCAAGCATACCACACGCCCCACAAACAATCGCGTTCCACTATTGGAACGTTTGAATGTACGGTAGTAATTCTCAATTGACTCTACGCCAGTACGCTATTGATAGATATCGTGGCCCTAGGAAAATCTCCACTTAGCAATGGCATAGCCGCAATACGCTTAATGGTTCAAAGTGGCCATTCTTGGGGAGTTACTGCATTGGCTAAGGAATTGGGTATGCCGAAATCCTCGATTCACCGTCTGTTACAAAGCCTGATTGAACTCGGTTTTGTCCAGAAGATTGAGCAAACCAAACGCTATACAGTTAGCGCTGATATCTTTGAGTTTATCCATGAAATCGCGACGCACTTCGGTAAAAATCGAAGCTTGGGTGAATGCCTTTGGGAAGCTGCAAGGACGTTGGAGTGCAGCGTCTATCTTAACATGCTTGGGCACCAGTGTTCCTATGTGATCTGTGCTGCCGGTGAAGAGGGCAGCACATCAAAACTTGGCCTGCATGCGAAGAGTTATGAATCTTCCGCTGGTAAAGTACTGATTGCACAAATGGATGAAGCAGAGTGGCCACGATATGCGCCGCCTAACGATGCAGAGAATCCATCGCAGAAGAATCCCCAATCGGAACGCTTTTATGGCCAATTACGCGAGGCGCGCGACAAACGCGTGGCATGGAATCTGCGTGAATCAAGTCCCAATTACGTTTCGTTGGCTGCAGTCGTACGAGAGCCATTTATAACGCAACCACGTTTGGCAGTCGCCTTACTCCTGCGCTATGAGGAACTGCGCTTACGCGATCCCGATGAATTGGAACAAGCAGTTCTCGTCTTAGCCGATGAACTTGAGCATATACTTGGGCTACACTAATATCCGCGGCGAATGCTGCCAATCCGGCCAGCACACAAGTGAGATCCACCATCCTAAATTAACTCACTCAGCCGAGTCGCTTTTGGAGACAATGGAAACAGATCCATCATTTTTACGGGCTGACCTGTCGTGATGGATCGATTACCCGCGGCACCCACCAATAACGAAGCAGCGCCCTGCTGATGCCCAGCATTTCGGCCAAGACTTTCAGGCGGTGGATGGGGGGAAAACATTTGTTCCTGAATCAAAGGATCAGCACCGCCATGTCCGCCTTCGGGCATATTGATCGGTATGTTCTGAGAGTCTTCGAACAATCGCTGAAGCTTCAAGCTAGCCCCACGCGAAGAATTTGTTTCAAATTTGATATCGCGATCGCCAGTAATGATATGAGCGGCATGTCGTTCGTAATATTCGATTCGCCCCTCATCTCCGGATATGGATACCCGGAATCCCTCGGCAGGACAATATGCATTCAGAGAATAACTGGCAATAACGCCGCTGCGGTAACGTATCGTGGCGCTTAGGGAGTCCTCAATATCGATGTCGGCGCGAAATACATTTTCATCGCGGATGTAGCCGCTATCGGATTCTGCCTCTCGGTAAAGACCATTAAGCGTTGGATCACCTTCAAGGTTCATTCGAAATGGATCGCCTTCGGATTCCTTGATGCCGGTATATCTTGGATAGCGTGTCAACGGCTCTTGACCACGCGCAATAGCGTTATCCCGCCCATAAAATGCCAGGGAGCCCATGGCGAATACCGTTTCCGGAATGGAATCAATCCACCAGTTAATGAGATCAAAGTGGTGCGTCGATTTATGCACGAACAGCCCGCCAGACAGCTCTTTGTAGCTGTGCCATCTGCGGAAATAATCGGCTCCATGAGCGGTGTTGAGCATGTATTCAAAGTCCACATGCTTCACCGATCCAATTGCCCCACTGGCAATTAGCTGACGGACTTGTGTGGCTCCCGGAGCCCAACGATAGTTAAATGTCGTACGAACGCTGCGCCCCGTACGCCGAACTGCATCATCAATCACCGCAAATTTATCCGCGTCTGTCGTGAGCGGCTTTTCGCAGATAACATCCGCGCCAAACTCCAAACTGTGAACAATGAACTCATGATGCAGATAATCGGGCACACAGACAATAACGGTGTCTGGCTTCGTTTCACCCAGCATACGGTCAAAATCCTCAACCCCGTAATCCGGAACCGAATCAATGCCGTATTCACTACAAAGCCGATTTTGGTGCCATCGGCGCCGTGTCGCGCTGGAGTCGCAAAGTCCTACCAGTTGACAACTATCGCGATAAGTATCGGCAATCGGATCAATAAACATGGGAATACGACCCCCCGTTCCCACGGCAGCATATCGATGTCGAATCATAGTATTTACTTCCGAATGTTCACCAAATATTCTTCGACACGCTCATCGTCGACGGCCATTGATTCCACGTGACCGTCAGCCATAAACATGCTCATCATCTCATCATGGCGAGCTTCCAAACGATGCTTGCCTCCCCATCCATTTACATTACCACTCAACGAGACATAACCAGCGCCATTTGCCTCGTGCTTTGTCTCTGCCAGTATGGCTGTGGTTGAAGGATCGGACAGAGTCATTAACCTCGGTGCATTTGAAATTGGTGAGCCGCCAGTGAGATTTATGGCATACGTTCTGTAGGCTTCCATTGGATAAGTGTGACGATGTGAAGGGCAGATAAAAACGCCCGTGTCACCGTGCTTAGCGAAGGGTACCTCTAGTTGTCTCATCATCAGAATTTGCCAAGAAACCTTGATCTCAGGATTCGTCGGATCAGCCTGCATCGACAATGGCAGTTGGCCATTGTGTTCTTGGGAAAACATGGTCAATGCTTGCCCAAGCTGCCTCAAATTGCTGGTGCACGTAGTATTATCCACCTTATTTCGAATATGTCCAACTACGGGTATAAGGATAGCACCGATAATCGCAATAATGGCGATTGAGACAAGGAGCTCGACTAGCGTGAAGCCGTGCGATCCATTAGAGGTATTATGAGATTCAGTGAACATCATTAGGGGTAGTTTGATTATAATAAGTCGGCTCTCCTGAGCGCCAAACGAACCTATGCGACAGAACGCTGTTCGAAACCTTGTTCATGTTTGCTGATTCGCTATAAGTCATCCATGGCTTTTCTTTATTCCCGTTTTGGTAAACTTCTAATACGTCGCACGAGGCATCGACTTCCTTGCGGATCAGCAATTGTGTAATTCCATTTCCCCAAGTACGAACATTTTCTGCATAAAACCCAGCTTCACCCGAAAAAGCCAGGCCCAGACCAAGATTATCGTAAAAGTCTACATTCTCCAACCTTACATACGATTTACCTATATTGAGTAAGCCATTGTCGTTCTCGTAGAAGCGACTGTTTCTGATGGTTAATTCCACAGTATCATGTGCGGAAATTCCTTCATCAAAATTTTGATAAACTTCAACATTATCAAATACCAATCCACTACTTTTCCCATGTAAATTAATTCCGTCGTTAAGTGATCCTGTCACGACTAGATTGCGATAAATATGATTAAAAACGGTCCCAAGAACCACAACAGCATCACGGCTGGAAATTTCCCAACCCTCATCTGAAATCCCGCGCGAAAGAGATATCAATCCATTCGACGGATCATACTCGACTCCATACTCAAACTCACCATTTGTATGCTGCTTGATTCGCTTGCCCTCAAAGCGCAAAACAAACGACGAATCCGCTTTGACGCTGGCATTACCATTCTTGAACTTAAGCGGTTCAAAACCGGTGATTTCATTTCCGTTGCCTTCTATAATAATTGGGTCACCCTCAGTTCCTGAGACAGGCACGCGCAACACTTCCCGATAAGGACCAGTACCCGGTTCGATCCAAAGCGTATCGCCCGCCCGAAGTACTTCAGTGGCGCTCGCGAGAGTCGCATAGGCATTCGAATTGCCCGGATCGACCTTAATCACCTTAGCAAAGGATGTCGTCGGGATTAATGCAGTGCAAAGGCTTAAAGCCAAAGCAGTTTTCTTGAGCTGTATCAGGGTGAACATAGGTAATAATCTTAATCGACAAGGACTTCGGTAGAATTGTTTATGCTGATCGGTAAACTGGCATTAAGCCCATAATCAACACCACACTTCGGGGAACTGTCTAAGTTTGTGTCTAGGATGGTGTTATTGCGGATAACGACATCGCGGGATTGATTAAGAAAAATTGCTGGGCCGCCAGTTTCCTCAATCAAATTGTTTTCGATGATAATGTCATGGTGCTTGCTCGCGGGCCATGGCGCCTCTGACGAGGCTCCACGGTGAAAGACCGAAATCGCTCCTGGTGCGTAAGAACTCTTCGCTTGTAGTTTGGGGTCAAAGCTCACGCTAATAATTGTATTGCCGACTATCTTAATATTCCTGACCCAGCCAGCCTCGCGGAAAAAGGCAAGCTCATGCCCCAGTTTGATAGCGGCTTGTTTTACATTCTCTATGCGATTATTCTCTATTAGACCATCCGATGACATAATGCGCATACCGCATCCTCGATGGTTATGGAAATTGTTTTCGCGAATGATGTAACCGGGAGCGGATATAGCAGGAATGTCAATAAAATCCCCAGTTTTCACCGTTAACGGCCCTTCGAGTTCCAGGCGATAGACGGTATATCGACCCGGTTTAACGGCATACGATTTCCAAACCGACTTGGCAATTGAGGCAAATTCTTTTGCGTCTGCCTGATCAACAGCAAATTCCGAAACGGTAGCGGTCCCCTTGATGTCGAATGACTCAGGGTCCATTGAGCGTACTTCATCGCCTGGCCGAATCACTGAAGCATAACCCTCGACTGAGTAAGGCCGCAACAAATAGACAACGTTGCCTTTTACCTTTGCGACATAAAACGCAATGCCATGCAGATTCACTGCATCGTCTCCCATGAACGAAAAATCGCAGTTTTCCAAAATGGGCCCCGTGCGCGCATAGGCGTAATTAAATCCATCAGCACAAGTCGAAAACAAGCGTGGCACATTAGCGCCTTCAGGCGTTGGCCCACGTTCAATCCGATAGTTAAAGTAATTTTCACCATCCATGAATCGGCAGATAACCCCAATCGAAGGAACGGTCCAAATAGTGACATCCTCGATTCGGACATCACCACTGTTTTCGATTCGAATTCCGCGTGAATGTCGAAAATCTAGAACGATGTAGTCCCCCTGCTCTATTGCATCAAATACATGTCTACGATCCGAATAGAAAGTAAGCACGCCCTTGCGTGGAGTGATTGCCTTCGCCTCATTAGCATAGATATCGGGCGCGCCTTTTTTCCAATCAAGCGTATTCGGGTTAAAAATATGTGCACGCCCAGTGAGGAGTTTTGGCGAAAGATCTGGATAACCATCATGCACGTCAAAGAACACTTCGCCCGTCTCTGGATTTTTACTTTCAACGGTTGCTTGAGTGAATGGCAGCGGATCAAAGTCGATCGTAAAACCGCGCAAGACCAAACCCTTACAGTTCGTGGCAAGAATACCGCCGTCATTCCATTGAGTGAAGACCAGAACTGCCGCATCACCCTCTAGTGTAAAATCCGTCAACCCGTCTAGACGCAATCCGTCATCCAGTCGGTGCTCACCTGCGGGAATCACCACATGATTTTCACCCGTAGCTACAGCGTTATCTATTAGCGTTTGCAGGCCATTGCCTGCGCTTGCAAGTATTGGTAACATAATAAGAAGTATGTAAGCTAAGTGACGCATATTCAGATTCTGGCCTTTACGAAATAACAGCCACTTGGCCATTCAGTGAGGTTGCAACATAACTAGGGTAGCCTTGCATCGTATATCAAAATCCCTGATGATGAGCCAGACATCAAGCGCATTGGTTTTCCAAGCGTCATCCGTGTTCCACAACTGGAACGGCCAATTAGAAAGACCCCGTTAGCATAACAGTATCTAGCGCTCCAGAAGTTGCCAATGCACCAGAAGTTCCAATAGTGGAACGCAGGTCGTCCAATAAATAACCTAGAGACTGACATATAGCTGATTCTAATGAAAAATGCAGCCACAGTTATTTACCCACCAACATTCGACGGTGACAGCGAAACCCCACAGAAAACGTATCGCCGAACGAAATGTCAGGCCACATTGAATTTATAAATCATGAAATGGTTCAACAACAGCAATCTCATCCCCATAGCCGCAATTTTGCTAACTGCACAAACCCTACTGGCCGATCAAGTGCCGCACATTACTAAAATGAACGATTGCACCGTATCCCTCCCCCAGGAAGCCCGCTTCATTGCAGTAGATAAAACGAATGCTCCAAAAGCCTGGTGCTTGGTGGAAAACACCGCTAACAATCAACGAACGCTCCGGCTAGATTTACTGATCAACCGCCCCAGGGAAAAGCCTGAGCTTCAGTCGCAAACGCTACGCCTCGCAGCCAAGGAGGCGCAGCAGGTGAGTCTCCCATCCGCATGGTTTGATCAATACGGAATTTATCGTCTCGAATTCAGGCTCGTCGAAGGCGAAGACGCCTCGCCTTGGGCCAACGATATCCTTGCAGTTTACCCCCGTAATCCTCAACCCGAACTGGGTGAAAGCGTCATGCCGATAGGCTTTGCCACAGGTGCCGCTCTTTGCACGCCTAGGCTGCTTGAATTGGCTGCTTCACTCGGCTTCGAATACTATCGCTACAACGCGGTATGGCAACACGTGCAGCCGCAAGAGGGAACTTGGAACTGGGAGCGCATTGACAACTATCTCGACCTCGTGAAGCGTTATAATTTTCAGTGGCATGTGACGACTACTGGTTGTCCCTCCTGGGCGACAGAGCAGCGATTCGATCCCCCACCGCTGGACGCTTGGCGCGAGTGGATAAGCGCTCTGGCCACACGCCACTCGGAGAGCATGCAATTCTGGGAAGTGTGGAACGAGCCGAATATCAGCTTTTTCAATGGCTCGGTCGAAGAATACACTCAGCTTCAACGCGTGGCCCATGACGCGATCAAGGAGGCATCCCCGAGCACCGTCGTTACATCGGGTGGTTACGCAGGCATGAACCATCACAAGTCAAAACCGGGTGCTTTCGAAGCCGCCTTTTTAGAGCACCCGCGCGCCTATGACTGGTTCGCATACCATATGCACGACGCTTTCCCTCAGTTTTATAGTGATCTGCACCACCAACTCGCAGCCATTCAACAGCGCACGGGCAAAACCGATGTCCCGATTGTCTTTACCGAGACCGGCTACGACACTCGCCACGGGCAACGCTTCCAGGCTGAAACTTTATTAAAAAAAATGACCTACGCCGCCGCCATTGGAGCCAAGAGCTATACCTGGTATAACCTGATGGATCGCGCTGGCGGGAATGAATCCAACCGGGCAGGGAAGACCTTCGGCCTGATCTCGAATCCTACCGACACTGGCGACTTCGCATCAATCGAAGACGAGTTGCGCCCTAAGGAATCCTTTATTGCCGCTGCGACCGCTATCCCTCAATTGCGCCGCTTACCCCCTCTGCAGGTTTGGTCAGAGAGCGACGGCCTATTCGCTTTTCTCTTTGGGCGTCCCAACGATCAATTACTGGTGACATGGCGCGAAAACCCACAAATTCCCGAGGCCATCTGGGCGGTTCGAAGTGAGGCAACCCACATCACCCAGCGCGACCTTTTTGGCAACACGACCGAGATTCCGCAGATCGACGGCGTCGCCCTCATTCCTCTGGGAGTTCCTCAATATTTTGACTTCGAAGGGTCCGAAGCCCCGCCCCGCCTCCTAGGGCCACTGATCACGCTGCCTCACACGATTTCAGCTAACGCGGAGGGTGTAGCTGCCGTAGAACTGAAGCTGCATAATCCGCTTGATCGCGCAATAATGGTCAACGCAGCAGTCGGGGAAATCGGGGAGGAGCTCCTACCGCAAGCAGACTCGCGCGAAATTGCGGCAGGGGAAACCTTGATTTTTCCCATGAGTTTCGACGTCGGTGAGGGCGCTTTGGGCAAAATCGTAAACGTTGAAGCTCAATTCACCTTCTTGGACACGCCTTGGGCTCCTCGTCTGAACATCCCGATCGTCTACAATGTAATCCGCGCCGGTCAAAACACCAAAGTCATACTAAACAGCTTGAATCAAGTGACCAACAAACAGGACTACGACCCACATACATTACATTTGCTCTGGGGGAGTCCGGCCGACCTGAGCGTCCAGGCAAATGTTCTCTCTGACCCTTCGTCTGACCTCATCAAGATAACCTGTAAGGTCACCGATAACCACCACTATCCAGCAAGTAGCGAAGAGAGCCTTCTGGATGGCGACGCCCTGGAAATCGGTTGGACGGGCGCTGATGGTGCTAGCGGGCATCTAGCGATTGCTGGCGATGTTGGCACATCCCCGCGCAACGAATTCCATTTGAACGGAGAGCTGATTCACAAGTCACCCATCCGCTCAATTCAGATCACACGTAAGGATACGACCACCACTTGGGAACTAGCACTCGACACGCGGCACATGGGGCTATGTGAAAAGGATTTCAATGATGGCCTACGATTCAACTTTGCAGTTCACGATAACGATAGTGAAGGCCCAAAAAGCTGGATGTCGCCAGTCCCGGGCCTAGGAGGCAAAACACACTTTTCCTCGGACAGCTTCCACATACTTCAAATCGGCATGAAACAGTAATCGCTATAGCTCGCTGTAAATCGCTTCAAGATGACCCGTTCAGCATATGGAACAAGATAAGTCTGCATGAGGAGTAACCACTTGATTGAGCATCAGCTTATCGTAATATCACGAAAACAAATCACTGAATAGTTAGAATACTCACCACCAAAAAAATGAAAAAACCAATACCCCATACACTAACACTATCCCTCATTACTGTCGCCCTGCACATGGCAACGGCCCCATCTTTACAGGCCGTTAATTATACATGGAACAATTCGGGGACTGACTGGAACTCCGATGCGAGCTGGAACAGCTCCAGCGGCACCTTTCCAAATTCCGGCGGCGATTTAGCAATTTTTTCCAGCAGCGCTGCCAATAATCCGCATATTAATTCTTCCATTTCGATTTCACGCATGACGGCCAACAGCTCTTCAGCATCCGGCTATACGCTGTCATCGAGCAATGCGGGTGTCAGCCTCACACTAGGTAGCAATGGAACCGGAATCTCTAGTGCAATCAACTACACTCCGACAGTTGGAATTTTTACGATTGATGCCCCAATCATTTTTGGTGCATCTGGAGGTACAACGCAGAGCGTTAACGTCAATAGTGCATCCAGCTCGGTCTTTGGCAATGTAATCATAAACGGAGCTGTTACAACGCCCAACGCGATTACACTAAATAAAAGTGGAACGGGTTGGCTAACTCTAACCAGTGCGAGTAATGCCTGGAGCGGTGACATTCAGGTAAGTGATGGCACGCTGGCATTGAGCGGAGCGGGCATCCTTGGCAGTGGCAACTTACTAATGAATAGCGGCACATTCGATCTCTCCGGGATAAGCTCTGGATCCTTTAACCATTCGGCTTCGCTTTTAGGTACAGGCTCAATTGTTGGCGGTGGTAAAACCCTCGGTGTCAATGGCCTGAATCCAAATACCAACTTGGCCCTAGATGACGTGACACTTTCTCTCAGCGGCACAAGCATATTTGGCTTCTCGAATCCGACCTTCCAAGCAGGCACGTTCGATACAGTCATCGGTGTCGATAGTTCTGTTGAGTTTTCAGGCACTCTGGAGCTCAATTTTTCCGGCGGTATTTATAGCATTGGGTCATCAGCCCAGATTTTTAACGCACAGAGCTACACGGGTGATTTTTCGGACATCGACTTTACTGGATTGGATGTAGGTCAGTCGGCGACATTTAACCCCCTAACTGGTACCGTCACCATTATACCGGAAGCCAATTCATACGCCCTGCTCTTTGGCTGTGGCACGTTCCTATTCCTCTTCTGGAAACGACGCAAAAACTAATTTTGATATAAGCATATTGGTTCTAGTATAGGGCGCGAGTATCTCAAGGGATCTCGCGCCTCACTTATGTCTATACTTTACCGCGTTCGGGCAGTCGATGACGTCAATTGCCTTCCCGTTCCAATTACGTTTACAGGTGACTTCGATCAACGTGCTAATTCTCAGCCGTTCACTCCGATTACAGATTTCCAATGCCCTTAGAGCCTGCTGATTATGCCGAGCAGGCTCCGCTGAGGTTGATGTGATTGAGTGGTGGATTTTTGACACATGTACAGGCTCACGCCTTGCGATGGAACATGGCGAAGCGGTCGAGGTTGTAGGTCAGGTTGGCAAGAGCCGTCTCGAAGCAACATCGTCGTTTACCGATACGGCGGAAGCGGTCGCCG
>NZ_BMXG01000010.1:0-101940 GCF_014651635.1 Cerasicoccus arenae
GGGGGGGGGGAGCGGGTTGAGAAGGGGGGGGGAAGAGAGGGGGGAGGGGTTCTGGTGTCGAAATGTCTCTTTTTGGTGACTTGATTTCAGGGAGGATTAATTCTTCGGCTTGGAAATCGGGTAAATTGGCCCAGGCTTGGGCGTTTGCACCGTTGTTGGCGGCGGCCCAGAGCGCGATCCAGTTGCCCTTGGCTTTATCAGTCTTATAATAGGCTTGGCCATCGACCAAGATCAGGCGTTGACGGGCACGCGTCCAGCTAACGTAGGCGAGGCGCTCCAGTTCCTGAGCTTCCAATTGTTGTTTATGCTGCCCACGTTTGGTGCCGCATTGCTTGTCAAAGGCAACCATGGCAGGCTCATCCACCGTTGCACGATAGAGTCGGGGGTAGTTTTGGGGCGCAAAAGTCACTTCTCGGTGAATAAATGGCACGATGACAACGACCCACTGTAATCCCTTGGCTTTGTGGCAGGAGAGGAGCTGGATAAAGCCGGGTTTGGGGTCGTCGCTTTCCTGATTACTTTCGCGGGCCAGGATGAGTTCGCGGGACCACTCGGCGAGGTCCGATCCTTGCTCCTCGGCGCAGAGGGCATTGGCCTGCAAACGCTTTAATCCGGTATCAATGCTGGCGGGGTCCAACTCTGGCAGGGCGGCAAAGCGGTCACGGAGCTTCAAACGCTCTGTTATGAGGCGAAAAGCGTCGCCCAAGGCGAGATCTTGAACCTCTTGACGGAGACAATTGAGCGTATTGAGTGCTTCGCTGATCGTGGACCCGTCGGCTATGTCACTAGGTAGAGATAATGCATGGACGCCAGCGGATGCTTCCGGTGTCCGTTGCTTGACATAGCGTGCAATGACGTCATCAGGCAGGGCGAAGACCTCGCGTAAGACGCCCGCAATTTCAAAGGCGTCTTCGGGAAAGGCTAATACGCGGACTAGCGCGGAAATCCAGGCCCAGAGCGGATCACTGGCTCGGCTTTCGCTGCGGGAATGGGTTTGAACGGGCAAATTTTCGCGTTCCAGAGCATTGGTGAGGGTCTCAATCCAGGCATTGCGCGGGGCAAGGATGCTGATGTCGCTCCAGTCACTGGCTCCAATGCCTTCGCATCCGGTCTCCCGCATCCAGCGCGCGAGGGCACGAGCCTCGGCCTCGGCCCGGTCATCCGAACTTGGCTTTTCGGGCAAGCTTGAATCTGGGGGCAAGTGCAGGCGATCGACTTTGCCGGGGCCGGCAGTGGGGCGGGCGTGCAGGGGGACGAATTCCGCCTGATCGCCTTCTTGGCCTGGCGGACGTAAGATGTTGGGGTAGAACTGATTAACGGCGCTTACGATGGCTTCGTCACAACGCATGGTCACGGTGAAGCTCAGGGCTTCGGCGGCATTCAGAGCAACCAGACTCTCATGGACTTCGCGGTAGGTGGCGAGGTCAGCGCGGCTTCCATAAATGGCTTGTTGTGGGTCGCCCACTTGGCAGAAATGGCCGGCTGGCGGTCCGTTGGCGGCATGAAGCGGCTGATCAGGAGTCCACTGGGCACCAGCGACATTCATTAAAACGACAAATTGTAGACGGTCGGTGTCTTGCGCTTCGTCCAGAATGACGAGCCGATTCTGTTCGCGAATGGCGGGGCCGACTACAGGGTGCTCCAGCAACTGGGCGGCGAGGGCGACCATGTCGTCGTAGTTGATTTGCCCTCGGGACACGCGGAAGTCCCGAAATTCGCGCGCGAGGTTGGCGGCGAGGTAGAGGTAAGCCTCGCCAAGCCATTCTTTGAGCGGCATCCAGGTCTCGGCCCAGAGCAATTTGAAGTCCGCGCTGCCGCCGCCAAAATCCGGCAAGGCGCAGGGGCCATCGTTGTCGTATTCGCTCAGCCACTGGTTCGCAAGGAGTTGCCCTTTTTCGATTCCTTTCAGGCCAACTTTGTTCTTGGGCTTGAAATTAAGGATTGGAGAGACATCCACCGCTGGCGCTGGGCCAAGGGCAGTTGGCTCGGGGATCTGGGCCCCAAATTCTTTGACGAGGCCATAGACTTTGCTGAGGGCCGCATGGCGGGCAAAGCTTTCGCGGGCGTCTTCGGGTAAGGATTGGAGCAGGCTGTCGCTGCCGCGAAGGAATTCCCACCAGATCGCGTCTTCGTTGTTAATCTGCTCGAATTGTGGGGAAAGGCCCGCCAGCGGTCCAAACATACGGAGTAGTTCCAGACAAAAGCTATGGATGGTCCCGAAGAAGGCTTGATGAAAGCGGGCGAAAATCTCTGGCCCAGCGCCAACTTTCTGGAGTTCTTGCGCGGTGCGGCGGCGCATTTCATCGGCGGCCTTCCGCGTATAAGTGACCACTGAGAGACGTGGGAGTGCTGGGTCGGCGCGATTTTGGTCGGACTTTGCTAGTGCAACCACGCGGCTGACGATGGCCGTGGTTTTTCCGACACCTGCTGGTGCCGTGACCGAGAAATTGCGGTCCAGTTCTTGCGTAAAGCGATTGCGATCGGGCTGGTCAGCCAGGGGCGGTCGTGGCATGGACATGAAGCGGTATGCTATGCTTTTTCCGCGGCGGCTTTAGCTTTCTTTTGTTTGCGCAGGTGGCGGCCCACGCCGAAAAAGAGATACGCCATAAAGAGGAGGGCAAAAGAGAACTGCCAAAAGAAGACTAGTAAGGCCACGCCGATGATCAGAGCAATGAAGTGCTGCGTGCGTAGATGGCTCTGCCAGCCAAGATGCTTGAAGCTTGGGTAGCGGACATTGCTGACCATCATCCAGGCAATCAGGAGCATGAGGGGCGGCAGCAGCAGGTAGAACTCCCGGCGGAATTCGAAGTTGATCAAGACCAGAACGATCGAGGAGACCATGCCAGCAGCGGCGGGCGCGGGAAGACCTTGGAAATCCGATGCCCCCTTTTCGCTGCCCGGTATGAATGGGTTGGTGATGACGTTAAATCGCGCCAGACGCACCCCAGCGCAGAGTAAGTAAACAAAGCCAATCAGCCAGCCGATCTTACGGAAAAACTCTAGCCCCTCAGTGGGGTTTAGGATGAGGAAAAACATCATCAGGCAAGGGGCCAGGCCGAAGCTTACCATGTCCGCGATGGAGTCGAACTCCTTGCCAAAGAGCGATTCCCGGCCGCCAAGTCGGGCGACGCGGCCATCGAGCATGTCACACAGGCCAGCCCCGAGGATGAAAAACACCGCCTCGGTGAAGTAGCTGGCGATCTGTGCTTCGGTTGCGTCGTAGCGCCCACGAATGCACCAGATGATGGCCAGGAAGCCAAAAAAGAGATTACCCGCGGTGAATAGATTGGGCAGTATATAGATGCGGGCCGCCTCGTTGACATCGCGGTAGGGCAGGTGCGATGGGGTATCGGGCTTTTTATCGGGCAAATTTTTAGACATGTCCGTTTGGGTCTTGGTGTTCGTCAGGCAGGCGATCAGTCTGAGGCTGGCGGGCGAGGCTTTCGACGTATTGCCAGAAGGACTGATTTTGCTCCACCAGGGTTTCTTCGCGGTATGGGAGTTTGAAGCGAAAGATAAAATCCGCCATGGTGTGCTTGTGCAGGATGTAGTGGCTGAAGAGGCGATTATCGCTGAAAATCTCAAAGTAGATGCGGAAGTCGCCTGCCCGCAAGCGGTAATAAGTCTTACCTCCACGCTCGAACTTGCCCAGCTCATCCGCACCCGTCTTGAGATCCTGATTGGTGAGCCCGCTGAAGCGCTCAATAATCGGCATCTGGACGGTGATGTCTAGGCGGTTGAGCATGGCCATGCTCTGATCGCTAAAGGTGACTTCAAACATCTGGTTGGTATTCAATCGGGGGATAGGCTTCTCTTCAATCTTCGTCTGCGGTGAATTTTCCGCGCAACTTTTCATAGACGGACAGGTTTCCTTCATTAGCTCGGTCGACTAACCGGACCGAATGTTTAACTCAATTAACACCATGAAATCCATTCAATATCTGTTTCTCAGCTTCTTGCTTACCACAGGTCTGGCCTACGCCGAATCCGCCGCTATGGGCGATGGCGAAGGAGACACCAATCAGCAAACTGATGGTCAACGCCCACCGAACGCGGAGGGCCACCGCGCTAAAGGCCCGCCCGCTGATGGCCAACGCCCTAAGGGACCACGGCCCGATAATCGCCCAAGCAAGGAAGAAATCTTGGCCAAATTTGACGTCGATGGCGACGGAAAGCTCAACGAAAGTGAAAAGAAAGCCGCCAAGGAAGCACGCCAAGAGCAGATGGTCCTGCGTCGCTTTGATGCCGATGGAGACGGGCAACTGTCCTCCGAAGAGCGAGCACAAGCTGACGCGTTTCGCGCTGAACGTGAGGCGAAGATGCTCGCCAAGTTTGACACTGATGGCGACGGGATCTTGAGCGATGAAGAACGCCAAGCTGCCCGTCAGAAGATGAGCCGGAAGGTGAAAGATGGTCAAGCCGAACGCCAAGGCCCGAATGATCGCCGCCAAGGTCCACCTCGCAGTGATGAATTGCCAGCAGGCGCACCACCACCACCGCCTCCCGGAGAATAATTTAGTTAGCAGCTAAAGTCAGAAGCAAATCATTGGAAACCCCGGTTAGGAGAGCCGGGGTTTCTTCGTGTCGTGTTTACGGCATGGAGTAGTTGTATTCATGCGGAATTCCTGATGAATAAAGGGGTATAGCGTATCGTTGTAATGGCTTTAATCTTTAGCGTTGATAAGCGCTATGGAGTGTCATTGAGTGCTTTTGGACACAAATTCGGACAACTTTTTTCTCGTGAGTAGATCAAAAGTATCACTTTCAATAAAACCAGTCAGCGGAAAGAACAAGTCGGCTTTTCTTGTAACTGGACGCTGTCATGATGCCGATGCTCAAAAGCGATTTGGTTTCAAAACGGATAAGGTCCGGGTTCGGAAAAACAGCGAATCCGAGGCGATGCAGCTCATTGCTGAAATCGAAAACTTCGTCCTTGCCCGTGAGGTCCGATCACGGTTGCGCTCGACGAGTCTCGATGAGGCGCAACTGCGTGATGCGGAAGTTGCCCTTCAGTTATTGCCCAAGGGGATTAGTCTCACTCAAATTGCGCGAAAGTTCGTGGTCTCTGATCGGGGTGATTTCGATGAGGATCCCATTAACAAATGGATCGATGCCTTTCGCACTGAAAAAGAAGAAATTGAACAGCGTCGCCCTAAAACCGTGAGCAATTTGCTATGGCGCATTAATCAGTTCATCAACTATTCTAACGTTGAAACCTTGGGTGATTTTTCCCGCGAATCAGCCGCTCGATTTTTAACCCGAAGTCATGCAAAAACCGGAAAAAAGCTTAGTGCTCAGACGATGCAAAATGATTGGCTCGCACTACATTCTTTCGGTGGATATTTAGTTAAGGTCAAAGCAGTTGCCAATAATCCGCTGCAAGAGATTGGCCGAGCTCAGGTTGAGTGGAAACCGCCCGCGATTCACAATGCCAGCGAAGTCGCGGCCTTGCTCAAAGCTTCTCTTCAGGATGTATATAGCGCTGGGAAATATACCCCGTATTTCGTTATTTGCTGCTTCTGTGGGGTGCGTCCGGAAGCCGAGGCTCCCTATCTACGGATGAAGGACGTCACTCTGGCCAAGAGTTTAAGCCTGTCTGAATTGCGAGTCACTCGGCAAAAAGTGACGACTGCCAAGCAGCGATCGGTCCCGCTAAATGCAGCTGCCTGGCGCTGGCTTCAGTATTGCCAAAAACAAGAGTGGGAAATCGCGGTTCCAACGAAAAATGCCTATATCCGCATCCGTCTCGCCGCTGGCCTGCTTGGTTCCTGGTCGGGGGACATCATGCGTCACACCTACGCCACGATGACGCTCGCCAACGGCGCCAATAAGCGAGATCTCGCTGAGTGGATGGGGAATAGCCCGCGCCAAATTGAAAACAGCTACATGAACCTTGCGAAATATGAAAAATCAGCCGCCAGGAAGTGGCTCAATATCAAGCCTCCGCAGTAAATAAGTGTTTTGCGAAAACTTTTTCTTGCACGATAGGTGCTTTAGTGTTCACCTGTATATTCATCCTGAAAACGGCATCTAGCTGAAGGGTCACTTTCCCAAGCGATCTGGAAACTAGGTGCGAGTGAGGGCAGGGAGGATGGCTGCTTGCTCACTCTGGGCGCATCAACGGTCGGCGCTAATTTGACCGAGGTTAAATACGGGAAACCCGCCAAGGTTCTTGGCACTTTGTCGTTAGTCAATATGTCCGTCCATCTGTCCAATGCATCCGCCGATGTTATTCGTCGGTTCTCTTTTCGCGCTTGGTATGTGCGCCAAGCCGTGCGCCAAGCCAAAACGCTCGAAGCGCTCCGCAACGTCATTCACGCCGGTTTGCGGGAAATTCGTTGCCTACTCCGCTTCGGTTACGATTGCGGTCTTCCGCAGCGCAATGATCTCGTGCCTATCGGGTTCACTTCCCGGGTCTCGGATCGCGCCAAAAACAACGCCACGCCTCGCGATGTCCTCATGCGCGAAGCCCGCGCCGTCGTCCATTTCTTGGAAAAGGTCGAGTCCTGGCTATTCGAGGAAGAACTCGAACCGCCGATCTTCGCTGTCGGTGGCCTCGTGTAAAACGGTCATCATCAGTTTGGCAAAAAGCGGGATAATGAATTGCCATTATCATGTATTGTTATAATGTGCCTTGACGGTGGGAAGGTGCGGGTGTATCACGATAAGCATTGATAGCTTGATTTGCTATAATCTACGTTGTTAAATAAATACAAATTAATAAAATTATGAGTGAATTCAATCTGGCTCTGAATGCCATCATTAATAAGAAAGAACAGCCAAATCACCTTTATGTCCATGGCTCCGTTATGGTTTTTACCGAGGAGAGTACTGCTAAGTTGACTAAGGCCGAACCCCAAGGGATTAATCCTAATGTTCTGATATTAAATCTGACGATAATTGCCAACCCGGGTAAAATGAAGGGAGTTGCTTACCCTTTGAAATATGATGATAGCGGTGATCATGTTAATGAGTATGAGCAAGTTCAAGTTGTTACAGATCAGGCCGCATATTTATATGACATCGAAATTTTAGGATGATTCATGATATTGGGTGATGAGTTCGTTAGTCCGTAACTGGCTTGCTCAATGCAAAGCGTTTTTCACTTGTAGTAATATCTCGTCCTGCAAATCATATGCCATGGAAGCAGCCCAGTCTCTTTTAAGCTCAATTGAGGATCCACTTTCAGGGCTTAATCCCAAGATTCCTTTTCATGATGATGTAAGTAAGGATACGAAGGGTGATCGACTCCATTTAGCCAATTTTTTAAAGGGGTATTTTCATAATGAGAATGAGCCGTCTGTCATCGCCCTTGAGGGCACTTGGGGATCAGGGAAATCTTGGTTTTTGGAACGGTTCAATTACTTCGGTAATTTGCCAGAGGAATCGGTAAACACCGTTATTCTTCGAGCATGGAACCATGACTTCTGCACCGAACCATTTGAGCCCCTTTTCAGCGAGATCTATAATACCCTAAAGGATAAAGAAACCCACTTGGAAAATTTCCAAAGAGAAGGTGGGGCAATACTTGAATACCTGCTGTTTAAAGCGATCGAAATCAAAACGCTGGGTATTCTGAAATTCGATGAGATTCGCAAGAAAGCGAATGATACAGTACCACTAGCTAAGAAAATTGCCTCGGATCACCAAGCTTACATTGATGCGGTTAAGAATTTCAAGTTAGCCTTAAAATCTGTCGTTGATGAAACGGGTAACCATCTGGTGATCATTGTCGATGAACTGGATCGCTGTGAGCCACACTTTGCGCTAACGATGCTTGAGAGAATAAAGCACCTCTTCGGTATTCCAGGTGTCCACTTCTTGATCGGAGTCGCTACTGAAAGCTTGGCTAGCCTCATTAGCGGTAGATACGGTCCAGATGTGGATACGGATGAATATTTAGATAAATTTATTACGCACCGAGTTGAACTGTATCCTATATCTCAGAGGCGCTTTACCGCGAAAGATACATTCTTGGGAAATCTGACGAAAAAAATTAATAAGCAGATTGGTGACATTTCAGAGGAGCTGAATATTACTCCGCGAAGGATTCAGCGTCTTTTACATGCTATGCAGCTATGTTTCCGTAGTGGTTACTTTTATCCTGATGATGAACTGGTGCCGATCATGTATCTTCTTCTCTATACGAAGATGCGAAGTCCGCAGTTATACGAGCGAGTTCAAGTAACAAGGAAGAAAGTTCAAATTCACCCAAAGCATACTATTGAGCTTCTGTTATTTCTTATTTTGAAAGGGCTGAGCACCGAGTCTCAAAATGCCTATTTCCCAAAGATCCTAAACTGCTTTCAGTCGTCTTGCAATTCCAGCTCAGTTATTAATTCTCTTAATGAATCCGAGTATCATGATTACATAGGGTACTTCAGCGGTAAGGTTGCAGTTTGGGATGGTGGCCGTAGTATTTCAGATCATAAAGTTAGCCACCCAGATGTGTTGCGCATGTTTGAAGTTATGCGGCACGCAAATCTTAAGCTGTGATGAGCAAACGATATTTCCCTACTGTGCGATCCCCGCTCTAGTCGTGTTGGTCGAGTCGTTGTAGTTGAAATCCTTAACCGTTCCATCCGGGTTAAATATCACAATGAGCATTTGCTGCTGAAGGTTCATCCTTGAATCAAATGCACCATAGATCGGGATAAAATTCCGTCCATCGCTTTCAGCGCGGGTATAAACCCATGTCGCCGTCTTGTTACCGTCAGCATCAAAGCCCACAGACATTGGGTTTCCTAGCATGGCATTGAGTTCGGCCTGTTTTGTAACTCCCTTTTCTATATTAGAAATTTGGTTGCTATCCATCTTAGTGCCAGAGCTTGCGCAGCCAGTTAGGAGTAGCATGGAAATCAGTAACAGCCATTTTGTCATAATCCGTAGAATTACACTTTTTAGTAATATTTCAAGCCCGCTTCCGCTTATCCGCTGCCTTCTTGCGCTTCGCCTTCTCCGCTGTCACGCCGCTAAGCTCTGCTTCGTATTGGTTTACTGCGTCGAGCTCGCTTGAATCCTCGTCCATGCCTGCTGCATCGCGTGCGCTCATGACGACCAGGGGGAGTGAAATCTCATTGTGCTGGGTGAGATAAGTGGCCAAGCCCTTTGCTGCGCTCGCAAGGAGTGCCGAGGGGGGGATTCCGAAATGCTCTGCCCGCTCTGCTATGACTGCGCGGGTTTTTTCGTCGATCGCGCTCAGAGATAGTGAGCCTTCCAAATCTGCATCGATCAGCCGCTCCACGTAGTTGCTGAACTTCAAGCCCGCTGTTTCAGCTTTGGCCTTCGCGCCCTGGTAGATTTTTCCATCTATGGAAATCGTTGTCCGTTCGATGGTTGTAGATTTTTCACCCGCCATAATGTGAAAAGTAATACTTTTATGCTTGCGCGGGCGAGGAAAACGGAGATTACTCAAGCATACTCGTAATACTATTATGCAAGATACGATCGAACGAACCACCATCTCCCTCGAAGGCCCGCTTTATGCCGCCGCCAAGGGTTACGGTCGCCAACGCAACTTGAAGTTCTCTCAAGTCGTTGCGGAAGCTCTGGAAGTTCGCCTTCGCGCCGAGGGTTACTTGCCCAATAGCCAGGAGGAGTCGAACGATCTCACCCTTTGCCGTGAGCTTCGCCAACAGGGGATCGATCCGCAGCCCGCGCTCACCCAACTCATGGAAGAAAGGATCCTGTCCGCATGAGCGCCCCTCAACAGATTGAGCTTTGGTCGCAGCCGGAAACCGCGCTTGCCAAGTTTGAGGCGCGCTTGCGGGAAATTCGTCAACCGGGGCTCATGCTGTGGACTGGTGTTCTGCGCCGGATCGTTGCTCGGATCCTCGAGCGCCGTGAATCCGTATATACGCAGTGCATGCTCCTGGAGTCGGAGGTCGAGGCCGGTGCCGATTCCATCGTCATTCTGGAGCGCATTGGTCGCATTAAGGGTCTCGTCGCCGCCATGTTGCTCGCGCTCTGTATCTATCAGTGCGTGGAGGGATCCGCGCTCATGCGTCCCCGTGAAGCTCGCCCTGTCAAAACCGCCCGCGTCCGTAAAGGTCGCGAACTCGAGGATTACCTCGCCTAGCCATGGAACCTCCCATTTCAGATCGCAGTAGGGTAGAGCAGTCGGAAGCTCGCCAGGTTCATTCCCTGGAAGTCGCGGGTTCGAGTCCCGCCCCTGCGCCCAATTCCGCCATGCTCACTGCGCTGTTGTCCGCTATGCAGCGCATGGGTGCCCGCCGTTTGCGGGGAACCTTCGATGCCGCCACGGGTGCGTTCGATGTGGAAGCCGTGCCCGCCGGTCCACCGGAATTAGGGTGCAGTGCTGCCGAGCTCGCCGCGCTATTGGGTCATGGGGTCAGCCCGTTCCTCGTCAACGATTGGGCGAAGAAGCGCAAGCTCTCGTCAGTCAAAGAGGGGAAAACCCGCTTCTTTCTGCTGCCCGTGGTCGCGCACGATCTCGCGTATCAACTCGATCTCGCCGATGTCACCGCCGGTCGTCCGGAAGTCGAGCGCCTGCTCATCGATTGGGTGCTCCGCCGCGCCCCGATCACGCCCTCCTGGGAAGCCGCTTAAGAGAGAGATAAATTATGCCTGAACCCACATCCCATTCAAACCCTTCCGGCGCCCTGGTAAGCGCCGGTCATAGCACAAGTCCTAGCTGGAAAAACGCGGAGGCCGGAAAGGAGAATCCGGTCTCCGCACCCCCTTCGCCTGCGCAATTAGTGGAAGTGCTGAAAATCGCTGAAAAATACATCGAAAATTACGCCATCGATTACAGCCCGCATGGCGCTGCCACCCGCCTCCAAATTCGCAATGCCATCGCCGCTGGAGAACAATTTTATGTCACTCAAAACTAAGAAAACATTCCGTAGCGCCACTCGTCAAACCGGGTGCTTGCCTGCCGGTGAACTACTTCGGGGAAATGTTGCCCCTGCCTTCGCGCCGCAATCCACCGTGCGCAACGCCAAGCCTACCCGTCGCCACTTCGAGCCGGTCGATATGGAAGCCTTCGCGGGGATTCGCGGATGGATTGCCCAAGGGAACGGGTCCGTGTCCGAGATCCGTGAAGATGGAACCACCGTCGCCGCCGCCGTCGATCTCGCCTTCCTGGAGGGGATGAAGCGCCGCAAGGTCATTCGCGAAACCCGCCAAAACTGGAACGCCAAGCCGAAGGTCGCCCGCTGAATGTCTGCGTCCGCGCCAGTCTATGCGAGCGAAGCCGATCTACTGCATACGCAACGGATCGTCGAGAACTTGCTGCACTCCATCGAGCGCCTTTCCCGCGCTCCGGGGATGAAGCAAGCCGCCCGCCTGATGCGCGAACGCATGCCCGATGCCCACACCTTAGCCGAAGAGTTCACCGCTCCGCCGGGAAAGGAGGTCGCATGAACGCTTACCAGATCAACGATACTCATTACGGAGTCGAAATACAGACGCCCGATGGTTTGCGCCTGCCATGCACGAACCGCGCCCTTGCGGAAACCTGCGTTGCTTTTTGGACCGGTCATTCTGCCAATGCGTCGGTCATGGTCCCCAGGGAAGCCGAAACGGAAGAGCCCGCCTTGCCACCCGTTGTGATCGCAACCTACGAACGCCGCTATATGCAACCCTCCATCAAGGAAAGGAGCCTGCAACATGTCGCGGGGTAATCTGAGTGATCCGCATTTGCGCGATGCCTACCGTATGCTGCATGCCCGGGGGGTAACCTCGTCCACCCTTGCCGCGCAGCTTGGAACGAGTCGCGCCTATGTCTCGCGCATGCTTGCAGGGGAACAACGTCGGGGAGGCCGCTGGGTCGAGCTCCGCCGCCTGCTCACCGCCCGCGAACTCGAATTGCTGGATAAGGTCCGCTTCACCGGTCGTCGGTGGAGCTTCGATAACCTGCGCGGTTCTCGCCGCCCTCGCCATGAAACGGAGAAATCTTAGCTATGCCACGAACCACCCCTATTTTATCCGTGCGCAGGAATACGCCCGGGAACACGACCGCCCCCTCAGTTGGTCCTTCTGGGATCTCCAACTCTACCGCCCGTACCGCGCTCGCGATGGGGTGGAGCTTTTGCCGCCGATCGATCCGCAATCTTGCATTCCTGGTCACGAGTTTCAACCGGTGGAGATGCCTCCAACGCCCGAAGGGTGGAAGCGCGTTTTCCCCTGCCGAGGTCGCGCCGTGGATACACCGTTGCGCGCCGCTGCCAGTGCCGCTCGCGCCACGGTCCCGCCCGAAGGGGATGTCCAGGAAGAGCTTTTTTAGCTTAATCCTCTTCTGGAGGCCAGAAGCCGTCTGCTCGAAAATTACTCAATATTCTGGAAAATGGTAATGAACCCGTTTTCTTGCTTCTCGTCGATATATGCGGCTGCCCAGATGTGCCAGCCGTCTCGCAAAGCAGTGACAACCGATATCTTATCATCGGGGATTTCGAAGGTTTGGTAACGTCGCTTCTTCTGTCCCTCTTTTATATGCTCAAGCTTCTCAAGAATGTAATCTATGCCACCTTTAAAAGTTTCATTGTCCATAGTATTAAATGATTTATTGGGTTACGGATGCATGTAAGGGAATTATCAGAAAACAAAATGAATTTAAGAGAAAACTTTTAAAAAAGTGACCGTGATAGTTGTCCCGCCTCCAATTATCGCCAGAGCAATTTTGCCTGAATTCTTCCCAAAACTCTCCCCTGCATTGGGACAGAACTTTTCCAAAAATGAATGAATGTGAAATGCACTGCTGTAGCGAAGATACTCTCGAACTGAAGCCCACTCTTGCCTTTCGTCATCATCAACGATCTCGGGGGATTCCGGCTGAGTCACCGGTGCCTTCGGGTCATATGGAACCGGGGGAGGTGGCTTTGCATTGTCCTTTGCAATGGATTCAGAAGCCAAAATTCTCAAATCGGGATCACTCTCAGTTTCTTCGGAGTACTCAACTTCTTCAGCTTCGCAAGGATCGATGTAAACATCGTCAGTTGATATTCCGTTATCTTCTGCAATCTGCTTTAGCTGCTTCGCGATTTCAGGGCCGAAGCCATCAAGCAAAAACTCCAGTTGCTCCTGATCCTCTGGAGAATCAAGCAAGCTCGAGATACGGATTACTTTCTGGCGCTTCATATTTACGCCATTGCAAGAGTTTTAGCAGGAACAGATGTGCCCGCATCGAAGATTTTAATTCCCTGTCCCCCCATCTGCCGATGTGCTTCGTTGATCTTGCGGAGTATGCCCGCGACGTATTCCCGAGCATCTTCATCGCTTATGCCGTCAGGGATGTTGAAGCGAAGTTCGTGGGTGGGAGCTTTAGTTTCTTCCGGGTCGTTCAAAACATTCAGTTGGAACTTTTCTGCCCAGGGAAATTTAGATTTAGGTTTCTCTATTGTCATCCTGATAAGCTCGCTTTTGTAGAAGATAGCCCTGTGAAAAGTAGAACCGAGAGTAGCGGTATAATCAAAAGATATTATAGCCCGCCTAAAATCAGATTCATCAAATTGGCAATGGGAACAACTAGCATTTGTGAAATCGGCAGAATTGAAATTTACGCCAGTACATTCAGTTTGATGCATCTCAACTCCCCGGAAACTGGTGCAATTCGCAGAGGCTTTCCGAAATGCGCCTTGGTCGATATCCGCCCCATCAAATCTAGCGCCGTAGAGATTGCTTTTTATGAACGTGGTTTCGCTCAAGGATGCGCAAATGAAACTGGCATTATCGAGTATTGCACCCGTAAATCGCGTGCTGTGGAGCTTAGAATTATCAAAGTTGCTCCCAGCCAGGTAGGTTCTACTAAAATTTGCTCCAATTATAGTGACGTTAGTGAAATTTGTGCCCGAAAGGTCGAGTCTGAGATCATCCCCGCCTCTTTCCAGAAAGTTGTGTTTCGCTTCGTTAAATTCACTAACATCGGTTTTCAGCAATTCGACCCAGCCCTGTTTCTCAAAAGGAATATGCATAGTAGAGACAGTCGATATAGCGTAGATCACCATCAAGCAAGTATAGATATTTTTAGTGAAGCCTATGAACATGATATCAAGAGTGGGTATCTAGGTCGAACGGTCAAAAATATTTTGTTAGTAGTTGTGCACATCTTGATGAGAATAGCTGAAGTTTCTGTTTTTCAGTGCATTAGGAATGGGTTGTGTTGTGAATTGTTGCTAATTTCGAAGTCTGTCCACCAGGTCGTCAGAAGATGTTTTCAAAAAGCCCAGCTAAGAAATTCCACAGTCCAGTTATTTTGGCTGCTAAAGCATAAGCGAGAGCTTTGGACAGATTCAGCCAGAAAGACTCCCAGCAACGAGCTCCCAGTCCGGGGTTCTCCGGAGTTGGTCCTCGTAGTCGTTTTGCTTTCATTTTGGCGCGCATATAATCGCTTGGGTTGTGTCAAACGGGTGGGAGGTGTTTTTGTCTTATATTTTCCATTATATCATGGGGATGTCTTGCCTGCTAAAAATGAGGAAAATCCCGAAAGCCTGATCAGCATTGGCATTCTCTCGCTGCGGGTTTTTAAATATTTTCGATTCATAGTTCCCAGCATAGGGAGTGTGATGCTTCGTCAACACCCCGCGAACCATCGAGATATTGCTGTCCTATGAGCTCTGAATTAATCAGCCAGCTCTACGCTATATTCGGGGAAACCGCTGTCTTGCTGCCGATCAAGCCAGGGGAGAAGAAGCCCGTGCATGCGGGTTGGGAGAAGACGACTTGGGAAGCCTCGCAAGCGCCCGATTATCAGCTGACCTTGCAGGGTGGTTCCATTGGGATCCTGATGGGGGTGGAGCGCCTAGTTGCGATCGACATCGATCACGATGAAGATGTGGAGCCGTTTCTCCGCCTTAATCCAGGATTGCGCCAAACGGTGATCTCGCGGGGATCACGGGGAGTGAAGCTGTTTATCCGCCTCAAGGTCGATAAAGAGCTGGAAGCTCGCGGGTTTCCGAGCTGGCCGCTAGGAATTCGCCCGGGTCAACCCGATCAGAAGGTGTACAACATTCTCAAGCCTCCCGCCGCCGATGCGAAAAAGGGGGAACATTGGGGAGAGCTACGGATGCGGGGTTGCCAGTGTGTGATTTGGGGGAAGCATCCTTCGGGGAATGATTACCAGCTCGTTGCCGCCAAACCGTCCGCCGATGGCTCGCTGAACCTGGTCGACGTTGGTCTTGAGCCGGCGTATCCCGTGAAGGAAGTTTACTTCGATGAAATCGCGTGGCCTGCCCAGGTGAATTGCAGTTGGCGCGTGGAAGAGTGGGACACCCTTACGCGCCTCTATGGTAGACCGTGGACCTGCATGGCTCCCGCCGAAGGAGAGGAAGACGCCGGATGCACCATTGCCGCTATTAGTGAGCACTTTTGGGCCGGTTGGTTTTCGCGCCAACACCACATCATGTTTGAGCCGATCGAAGTGCGCTTCTATCGCTACAACCCGCACAATGGAGCTTGGCAGATTCGCGAGGATGCCGAGATCCGCAAAATGATTTCCGATGACCTACTGCGGATCAGCCGTTGCGAGGAGCTCCAACACATTTGCTACACCGTGGGTCAACAGCCTGCCGGGTGGGACCGCTTGAAAAAAGGATCGCTGTCCAAGCTTGAGGGTCCAGGGGTCCGAAGTCAGGATCGTATTGGGAGCATCCTCGGATTTCTAAAGGGGGAGGTCACCAAACGAGAAGTCTTCAAAACGGGGGAGGGGGTCATTCACTTGCAAAACGGAATGATCGACCTGCGCGAGGGTCGCGCCAATCAGCTCACGCTTAAGCCGTTTTCGCCCAAGTTCTATAGTCGCAACCCGATCCCCGTCGCGTTCAATCCCGAAGCCCGTGCCTCCCGCTTCATGAATGATCTGCTGAAACGTGCGCTCCCCATCAAGGAAGACTGCGATCTGTTCCTGCGTTGGGGTGGTCAAGTGGTCCTGGGTCGCAACGATTCGCAGAAGGTCATGATTATGACCGGGACCGCCGGAGGGGGGAAGTCTACCGTGATGAAAATTCTGCAACTGCTCATCGGTCGCCCCAATGTCGCCCAGCTGCGCACGGAGAATCTGGAGGGACGCTTCGAGCTGTTTGCCTACGTGGGGAAAACGCTGCTTTCCGGGGTTGATGTCCCTGGTAATTTCCTGATGCAAAAGGGGGCCTACATCATCAAGGGGCTCACTGGTGGGGACTGGATGGATGCTGAAGTCAAGGGAGGGAAGGAATTCCTGCCGATCACGGGGGACTACAATTGCGGGGTCACCTGTAACTCCCGCCTGAAGGTCAAAATGCACGGGGATCACGAAGCCTGGAGGCGCCGCCTGATCGAGCTCCCCTTTACCGCGCCTCCCATCGAAGAGGATAAGAAAATGGATCACTTCGCGGAATGGCTCGTGGAGCATGAGGGCAGTGGGATCCTCAACCAGCTCATTCGCGGTGCGCAACGGGTCTTGAAAGCACGGGGCCGTATTGAGATGACCGAGGGTCAACAAAAACGGGTCAACGACCTGCTCGATGAATCGGATTCCGTTCGCGTCTTCCTGCGCGCCTGTGTCGAGCCCTCCAAGGGGGATCACATCCTGACCGATGACTTGTGCATCGAATACGCAAACTTCTGCGAAAACAACGGATGGGAAGCTGAAAACGAACGTGGTATCCAACGCCAGATCAAGGGGCTCATGCTCGAAATGTTTCGCTGCAAATCCAGCAACTCCCTCAAAGGAGACGATGGGAAAGCCAAAGTCGGCTATCGCGGAGTCCGCTTCAAACCCGAACCCGATGCCGTCGAGGATCCCGAAGATGGAGATTTGCCGCTATGAGGGGGGAAAGGTAACGAAGATAATGCCGAGTGAAGAAACATTCCTATTCGATGATCCTGCGCATCGTCCTGCGGCGCTGGAGAAGTGCACGGTGAGTAATGCGGCCACTACGTCGCAGTTTGAGCAGATTGAGGACCGCCTGTTGCGTCAGGATGCGGTGAGACGCACTGCGGTGATCAAGCGCATTGACGAGCTGGGTCTCCCCGAACCGGGGGAACAATATCGCCTGGTCACGATGCGGACATTTTCCGCCGTGGAGTTCATTGACTACATTGCGAACCGGGAACCCGTGCTCGAGTGCGCGATTGTCCTGTATTCGATCAGCCGCCTCAATGCCGCGAAAATCCGGAGTTTGCTCCGCCGCCGCCGGATCCAACGCGCCATGATCCTGGTCAGTAGCCTGCGCAACACCGCTGCCCAGGAAAAGGAGGATGTCGCGATGACCGTCCTCAAGGGAACGCCCGGGGTAGATATGTTCTTCGCCAGCTCCCACGCCAAAATCTTCACCTGCGAGACCGCCGAGGGAAATTTCTACTCACTAGAAGGCAGTGGCAACCTCGCCAACAACAGTCGCATCGAACAATACTGCCTCGACAACTCCGAACCCCTCTACCACTTCCACCGCGAATGGCTAGAGGAAGTGAAGGGAGTGAGTGAAGGTAGGGGATTGTAATATCAGAATTTGATTATTTTTTGAGAATTTAGGATTGTATAACATTATTAATCCGATTACTTAAATAGAAATATGAGTCAAGATGCCGATGATAACAAAATCGATAAAGCCGTGACGGGTAGAACTGTGCCAGATGCAGTTGTTGAAATTACCTTGTCCATAATAAAAGCTCTGGGACCCGCTGCCTACATTGTAATTATTGGAGTGATATTGTTTGCGGCATACTACTACGGTAATCAACAAAGCCAGAGGGAGTTAGATACAGCTAAGAAGAGTTTGAACGAGCAGGCACAACAGTTTGAATCGGTCCGGAGTCAGTTCTTTGCTGGACTTGGAGAAATTGGCACTAGTCAGATTGATTCAATTAGGCAGACTATGGCTCTAGGAGAGCAGATCAATGCAAGAGAAAAGGCGATTTCAATTGAAGCGAATAATGTTGCACAAATAAACAGCATGAATTCGAAGCTCGAATCGGATCGGATTGCTTTTTTAGCAAAAATAAAAGAGCAATCCGAAGATATTATTAACATGAATTCACTGATTGATGAATTAAAGAAATCGCTTGATTCAGAAAGGAAATTACGAGAAGAATACTATGAGCAATTGGTAGACTTGGCAAATTCATACAATGAGCAACCCGATGATGATTTGAATGGTTATTTCAAATTGCAACCTACAGATAAAAATATTTTGCTTAGTTACCTAGCGCCCAGCGAAAGTGAAGCAATTTCGATTATAAATGGCATACTCAAATCAGACGATTCAGATGGGTTAATCAGATTACGCGAACTTCGGGGCCTTGGTTACGATGTCTTAGTAAAAGCTATCGAGGCGACGCCGGATAACTTAGAATGGGGTGTTGCTAAGATAAATAAATACAAGCCCGAAAAGGTTTTTTTTATTGGGGAATCAGATAGCCATAGTATTAAAAATATTGGTATATTTGATTTGCTGGGTAACACTATTTCTGAGGTTAGGTTTATTGATGAAATACGGATTATGCATGTCGCGTCTGGATCGGACACTTTTTATCTAGAAGAAATTGTAGTATTGTTCGAAGATGATGATGCTATAGCTATGAATTTTTACTCGGCAACGGATAATTCTAGTTTATCAATAACTGAAATTATTCGGACTGTTTTAGAAACTGGTTCTGAAACCTTTACGATTAAATCGATTGATGGATCGAATTCGATTTATTTATCAAAAATAATTAATTTTTCTTCACCTGAAGAAATTAAAGAAATCATTAATGAAAGAAAATATAAGCAGGATTTTTATTTGCTTAATTATTTTGAAATAGACCTAAAAATGATGAACTTGATTTATAAATATTCGAACCCAGTGCCACCGAATTCAGAGGACGCAGTTAGGTTTTTGGAGGAGTTGTTTAACGCATGCGGTAGAGGCGATACTGATGCGTTTATAAATCTAACATATTATCAACCAAATAGAGCATGGGGGGAGTTTGGGTATGCAATCGCCTATGACACTATCAAGAACGAATTGACGCAGTTTACTGAGGTAATGGTTGGCAATGGTCAGCTTGAGGTGTATATGTTTCAGGCTAAATATTCGACTAAATATGATAATGAGTTTATTAGGTTTTACATATATAGAAAAAAGCTCTCTTCAGATAAATTTAAAATATCCGATCCAAGCCAAGTCTATGATTTAAGTCTGGATAATCCATTTGAGTTATAGTTTTGAACCTAGTTGGTTGTGATATACAAGCAAGATAAACGTAATAGCTGCGTCCCTATCCTTGAGAGGGCTCGCCGGTATATGAAGCGGTTGCCGGGTGCGGTGAGTGGGAGTGGTGGTCACAATGCGACCTTTCATTGTGCTTGCGTGCTGGTGATTGATTTTGCGTTTGCGGAGGCCGATGCCTGGACACTGCTCCAGGAATATAATGTCTCCCAATGCTCCCCTGGGTGGAGCGAGAAGGAACTGCGTCGGAAACTTGAACAAGCCTTTCAGAAACGTGACCGTTTAGCCTCGAGCGAGATAGGTCGGTTGATCCGCGATCAGCGCGCCGGGAGAGGCCGCTCTTTCACGCGCCAGCAGTCTCAATCCCGAAGCTCCCGGAAGTCGGTTCAACCCTTGGATGATTTTTCGCCGATCGCCACGGTCGGGAAGGTTGGGGAATCGGATAGATTGACCGGGGTAGGAGCCGAAATTTCCGTCGAATTCGGAGACGATATTGACGATTTGGATGCCATTTTCGCCGATTCTTCGCCCGATAACGAGGATTCCGCGCCGGATTTTTCTACGGAAACGGAAGATTTGCCGTCGGAAAACTTAGAATTGGTCGCAAAAAGTGAGATCGCTGCGAATGATTTTGCGGGTTTGGAACGAGTTTTCGGGTCGAAACGTGCGTTTTGGGAACGGTATTGCGCTGGAATTCGTTCGTTTTTGCAGAAATTTGGAAGGTATCCCACGGTGCTTTTGGTGGAGCGAGACGCCGCTGCCTGCCTGCCGGTTCTTTTCCCGAAGGATCACCCCGAAGTACGCATTGAAGCCAGTGACGATGCAGGGTTCATGACCTTTGCCTATTGTGCTGGAGTCATGGAGCATGACCCATCTACCCGGGAAATGCGTTGGTTGACTGGACCGATTGCGGGAGGGATAGGAGGGATTATGGAAACTCCTATGTGTATGCGCGTTAGCGCCCGCGTACACCCACACTCACGCGAGTGTCGGGAAATACCATCCCAAGCGTCCCGTGAGGAAACGGGGGGTGATCGTTCCACGGAGAACATTGTTCCACGCAGGGGTAGGGAGGGGCAGGGGGATATGTTTGCGCAAACACGGGGGCAGCTGCAATGAGCCAGGGTGCAGTTGATTCCAACATTTGGCATCGTGCCGTGCGTCTCGATGCGGACATTGCCAGCCTGGAGCGAGTCGTTGAGGTCGATGCGCTTCCCGTCGAGTGCACGCCGCCGAGCCCATTAGCGGTGTTCCTTGGTGAGTTCATGGATGAAGTGTTGCCGGAATGCGGTCTCACCGGTCAGGCCAGCATCGTTGACTTGAGCCGCCTGCTTGCCACGGTCGCCATTTACTCGCCCGAAGCGCTGCCTCATTGGAACCTGGAAGGGGAGCCCATTAGCGGTGAGCTCCATGATAGCATTGCCCGCGCCGTGCTGGGAATCGTCTTGCCCGCGAAGGGATTACGCAGCGAGCGCAACTTGCGCGCAGCCTTCGCCCGCCTGCTCGCCCTGGTGTTGGCCGTTTGCCCAGAGCTTTTACCAGGTGCCACGCCCAAGCTCTGCGCGCACTGGCTCGGTGTCAGCTGGGATACCTTCCGCAAGCAGACGCGCCAAGTCAGCGATGAGCTGTATCAAAAAAACGGGTCCTTCTGCCTCTAACCACTTTTGCAGGTTCCGCGAAAGGTGGAATTCAACTTATGAGTCAATTTTCACAACTTTGGTTAATAGTAGGGTTAATTTTCATAAAACCATTCAATTTCCATGCCGTTGCCAAAGAAACCGATAGCCAAAAAGTTCCTCGCGAAGTACTGGGACTGCTCCGCTGCGAATCTATCGAAGGGCAAATACAAGAACATGCCGAAGTTCATGACCTTCGACGAGGCCGATGTATGGAAGTACGACAACATCACGAACTCGCCCGCTCGCCAGGCAGCTGCTAAAGAGTCCGCTGCTCTACGGTTTGGCAATGGGCCGGGAGAGATTCCGCATCCGTCAGGAGATCGCCCGATCGTCCATCAGTCGAAATTCGACACGGGGCAAAACGTCGCGGTATTGTTGCAACGGCTTCAATCGGACAGCGAACGGGAACCTCGGGATGGCTGGGACTTTGACGAGAGAATGCTGGTGCAAGCGGAGGGTGTTGTTGAGCTAGCCTATGCGTTGTACCAAGATGCGATTCGCAAAGGGAACCCAGCTCATGTTGCCATGCAGTTGAAGAACTGGAGCGAAGCCTCCAAACAAGCCGCCGCGATCCGTGCATCATTTCTTGATTTGGTGACTCGCCGGGGTGGTATCGCTGAAATTGACGGTGTGATTGATATTGTCAGCGGTGTATTGGGCGATTTGCGAAGTCGTCTGGACAAGCTAGGAGATCGGTGTGCAATTGAAGCGAATCCAAGTGATCCTGTTCTGGCTAAGAACGTGATCGATTTAGCGATTAACGCGATTTTTGAAGAATTTGACCGGGCGCAAGAACGAATCGAGGAAGACCTGCGCCAATGTCCCGATCTAAGTCAAGTAGCGTAGTCACGCCAGCATCGCGCAAGCGCGTTCGTGGATTCTGTCGCTCGATTTTTAAACCGCGTGATCGCCTCACCCCTTCGGAGTGGTGTAGTCGCTTGGTGCTGCCGCCTGCTCAGAATGAGTCTGAGCCGGGTCCCGTCCGCTGGGAAACACGTCCTTATTTGCGCCAACCTCTGGACTCGCTCGAGGAGCCCGGGATTACCGATGTCATTTTTGTCGCGCCTACGCGTTCGGGTAAAACCTTCCTGCTGCGAATGGGCATGTCTTGCTCGATCGCCAAGGATCCCGCCCCGGCGCTGTTTGTCGATTCAACAATGGATAAGGGCAGGGGGTTTATTCGCAAGGAATTCAAACCTCTGGTCGAATACAACCGCATCCTGCGTGATCAAAAGCCGCTCAATCGTCACTACTTTGCTGATGGAATGATGCTTTTTCCCGGTGCTGCTCTCACGGTTTTTGGAGCAAATTCCGATGCCCAGGTATCTGGCGAAACAGTCAAACGCATTTTCGGGAATGAGGTCGATAAATGGCGTGGTTCCACCGATCAGGAAGCTTCAATCCTCGATCAAACTCGGCACAGAACTGAGTCTTTTGAAGATGAACGGATCCATTACTATTCGAGCACGCCAACCCTCGAAAGCGGACTGATTTGGCAAGAATTCCTAAAAGGTGATCAACGCAAGTGGTTCGTTCCTTGTCCCTGTTGCGGTCACATGCAGGATTTAGTTTGGCCGCAAGTGGATTGGGCCTGGCACCCAGAAACTCGCAATGAAGATGGATCCTGGGATATGGAAAAGGTGCGCGAGTTGGTCCGCTATCGTTGCCGCAATTCTGATTGTAAAGGTGAGCCATGGACTCAGGAACAACTTTGGGCAGCCGTAAGGGATCCCCGTTCCGATTGGATCGCCACTGCGGTCGGGCGATTCGGTCATCGCTCCTATCATATCAACGGTCTGTATGGTCCGCTGAAGGTAAACACCATGGCCGCGCTGGCCTCTGATTTCATCTATGCGCGCAAGACTGCTTTTTTCACGGATCGTCAGGATTTCTGGAACGGTCGCATGGGGATGCCTTGGGTCGATGATGTCAATTCGCTGTCGGCCTCGAAGTTCGCTGATTTTGAAGGTGATTACTTGCGGGGCACTTTACCTGAAAGCGTTGGCAAAGCAGATCTCATCATCGTTGGGTTCGATGTGCAAACCTATGGGTTGCCGTTCCTGGTTCTTGGGTTCACCTGGGATGGGCATTGCTACACTATCGATCACGGTCTTGCCGCAACATTCAGCGACTTAGATGAAGTGCAGGGTGATTACGCGCACCTGGGAAAACTCTCCTACGTGATTGGCGACATAAACTTTGAAGATCGCGCCGCCGAAACCCGTGAAGCCATATACTTGCGCCGTGAACGTGGATGGATGGCCGCCGAGGGTTTCGAGGTCATGCGCGAGCCAGTCAAGTTTGAGCGCGCCAATGCTTTCATTGGTGGTCGCCACCAAAAGCGGGGAGCCCGGTTCCCCAAGCTCATGATCTCGCTCTACATGTTCAAAATTGAGCTGGAGAAACGACTCGCCGGAGAAATTCGTAAATGGAGCACCTATGGTCTTTCGCTCGTTGCCAGTGACTCGGAAGTGAAGGAGCAAGCCGAATATTACGCGCAGCTGCTCGATGAACGTCGCGTTCCCCGTAAACGGAAGCTCATGGGTAAGCCGCCATTCGAGTTTAAATCTCGTAACGGTAATAATCACTTTTGGGACTGCTATGTTTATGCGCTGGGTCTGTTCTATTTCCTTTCGCGCAGTAAATCTGCCAAGAAAAAGGGAAAGCGTAGCACTGCCACGGTCGAGCAAAAGTGATTTTCACAACTTCCCCCTAATGGTAAGATGCCCACTACCGTTGGAGGTGAAACCATTAGCGAACGCTTGACCCGTCTACGGGTCTCACTCGCCAACGTACGCGAAACGATTCGCCGTGCGGAAGTTAATGGAGCGTCCTTCAACATTGGAGGCACTCAAGTTTCGCAGATCGCCTATGAGCGCGCAACGCGCCGAGAAAAAGAGCTCCAGGGGGAAATCAAGAAACTGGAAAACCGTCTTTCCGGGAATCGCCGCGATAGCGGTATGTCTACCACCGTAACCAGGTTCAACTGATGGTCGCACCGAACAACAGATTGATTGCCGAACTTACGGGAGTTGCCCCTAAGGAGAAGCGTAGCGCCGTGATCCAAATGGCTCCCGGTTATTACGATGCTTCCAATACGAACCGCGAACGTGATTGGGGTCCTGTTTCTTCCGGTGGAGTATTCGAAGATCACCATTTTACCGATGCCACTCGTTCGATTACTTTGGCTCGATTGCGTAAAGAAATTCGCAACAACCCGTATCTCGCCGGGCTCGTCAACAAGTTCCCCGAAGCCGTGGGATACTCAAATTTGCGCTCGCGCACACCGGTTCGTGAATACAACGAAGCCAAGGAGCTCTTTTGGTTTCGCTGGTCAAAATCGGTAACGGTTGCCGGGGATTCCCTTCGCACCCTTGAGGAAATTATTTTGCGCGAGCTGCTGATCGCCGGTGAAGTGTTTCTAGTGTTGCTCAACTCTGGAAAGGTCCAAGTGGTTCCCTCCGAGTTTTGCGGTTCCCCTTGGCTCAATGGAGCCAGTGCCGATTCCAATGAAATCAACGGAATTCGCTATAACGCTGTCGGGCGCCCCCAGTCTTACCGTTTCGGCCAATCGACAATTTTTGGAACGGTTGATTTCTCCGATCGAGCATCGACTGTGGTTCAAGCGCGCAACGTGCTCCATGTTTATCATAAGGATCGCGTCTTGATGGGGCGCGGTTTGCCTTGGTTACTGCCCAGCCTCGCCACGGCTCGCGATCTTTACGAGATCACCCGTGCGAAAACCAAGCAGATCAAGGATGTCACCTCCCTGATTGGTTACCTCAAAAAGAGCATCGATTCCGAAGGTATCGAAAAGTTCATGCGCGGTTACGACCCCGAAGAGGAAGCGGAGCCTACCGCTGCCACCGCTGATGACGCTGCTGACGAAGCGCCCGCCACCGGTCGAAAAATAGTGCTGGCCCCTGGTAGCTTTCCGGAGCTTGAGGAAGGTGAATCCATCGAGCTGCTCAATAGCGAATACCAAGCCCAGGATTACAAGGAACTGATCATGCTCATGCTGCATGCGATCAGCTCTCCCGTGGGACTCCCGGTCGAGTTGTGGTTTAGCGGATTGGGTGATGTCAATTACTCTGGTTTCAAAGGTCTTGGGACTCAGTGGAATGCCCGTCGCAAGTATATCCTCAACCTGCTTGAAGGTAACTACCTCGACCGCCTGCATTTTTGGCGTATCAACAAAGCCGCCAACGAAGGGGAGTTGCCGCCTAATCCGGTCAACGATGATGACCTTATCGAATGGGCCTGGAAGCGCACTGCCGTCCTTGATGACGAGAAGCACGCCAAGAGCGTTACGCTCCGCCTGAAATCCGGGGAGCGCATCCTCGCTGACTTTTGGGAAGAGGATGGGCTCTACGAAGAAGAGGTCCTCGAGCGCCGTCGCCAGTTTTATATTAAGGCGATGATCGCCGCCGGTGAGCTCGCCGCTGATGTCGATCCCACAACCGTCAAGGTGCCTCTCACTTTCCTTCTCAAAAACGAGATTCCCGGTTCCGCCCCGGATAAACCCGAAAACGTCAAAGAAGATGCCTCCGAAAATCAAGATCGCGCAGCCTGAGTCGAAACGCCTTTCGCTCCAGGGTTCCAAGCCCGCTCAGTTTGCCGTTAATGCCGAGACCGGTACGCTCAACAATATCTTGCTCATGGAAGTTGGTGAAGCTCGCGGTCATGGTATCTACATCGATTCCGTTACCTTGGAAACCGCTCTCCAAGCAGCAAAGGATCAATACGATGGTCAACTTCGCGCCTATTGGACGCACGATCATCGCGGTGCCGGTGCCGGATGGATGGCACAATGGTTAGAGGAATCCGGAAGCGAGCTTTCGATTCCTGGTTTCTTTTCCGGTCTCCAGGTCAAAGGTGAGCAATTTATCGCCGGTTCCTTTGAGTTCTATGATTTCTTCCGCGAAGCCCAGCCCGAAATCGTTGCGCAAGTGCTGGAAATGGCTGCGAAAACGCCGCGCCTAATCGCTCAGAGCGTCGAAATTTGGGGTTACGCCGTCTACGTCGACACCGCCGGAAACGAATACATGGAGCGCCCTGAAGATACCGATCTTGAATACGAGGGAATGCCTGCGCTCCGCGTTACGCAAATCTTCGCCAGTGCCTTTGTTGCCGATGGAGCTGCCACCGGTGGGTTATTCGCCAACTTCCGCGCCGCACTTTCGAGCCAATCCAAGCCTGATTTCAAATCAATGCTTCGCGAAGCCGTCATTGAATGCCTCCCCGAATTTCAAAAGCACCTTTCGTCACAGACAACCCAAACCAATCCAACAATGAAAAAACTGATCGAGGCCCTTATGGCCAAATACGCCAATGATCAAGCCCGCTTGGGCCGGGCCTTGACCATTGCTCATTCCACGCCGGAAGCGGAACAATCTTCCCTTACTGCGGAAGTCGTTGACGCCAAATTACAAGCCGAAGATGACGCTGCCGAACTCAAGCGCCTGAAAGCGGAAGAAGAAAACTTCAAGAAAGCCGTCACTGAGCGCGACCAGCTCAAGCAGCAGTTGACCTCTCGTCAAAACGACGGTCATAGCAGTGAGCTCAACCTAGGCGCTGGCTCGGAAGGTGGTCCCGCAACACCTGGTATTCAATACACCGGTATCACGCTCAACTTCGCGAAGAAGCAAGCCGCTGAAGGTCGCCAACTCGCAATCACGCAGATCGCCGATCTCTGGACGCCTACCGTCTGGCTGCCTGGCATGCCGGAAATGATCCTCAAGCAAAGTAATTTGCTGAACACTGCTGTCGTTGTCCGCAACGAAGTGCTCAACAACATCGCCACGGGTGGTGGAGTTGCCGGGAATATCCCGAATTTCCGCGAACCGGATCATGCCGATGAAATTCAGGTCGAAGACACCGCGCCGTCGATCAATAAGATTACGAGCGGTCTCCAGGTCGCCCCGATCCTCAACCGCGTAAGTGCGGTGCAAGCCACCTCGCTTGCCGGTGCGGTTTCCAATAGCGATCCGATGGGTTTCGCAATGGCGATCACTGCTGGCCTGCGTTTGCGCCAACGCGAAACCACGCTGCTCAATATGCTCCGGGGTCTCTTCACCAATACCGCTGCGGGTGATGCCGCCTTCACCGCTTTGGTTATGGCGAGCTTCGTGGAAACAACCGGTAGCCAAACCTCCGCGCACTTCATCGATACCGATCTCATGTTCGACGCTCTGGGTAAAGCTGGGGAAGGAAAACAACGGTTCTCGCTCGGTGGTATCGTCTGGATGCACTCGGTTATTGAAACCGCGCTCTCGAAGCAGGATCAGATTACTACGGTTCGCGATAGCCAAGGAAACATCATCCTTCGCGAATGGAAGGGGATGCAGGTCTTCATCAACGATAACCTGAGCCGTGCTGGAACCACGTCTGGAACCGTTTACGAAACTTACTTCTTCACGCCGGGTTCGTTGGCAACCGGTGATCGCCCGCAAGTCAGTTACGCGGGTGAGCCCGAATCGGTTGCCTCGCTCGTGCGTGAAGTCAGCGAGTCGAAGAACAACTCGATCATCTACGACCGCACCCGCTTCCTCCTGCATCCCTCCGGCGCCAAGTGGGTTGGCACGCCTGCCGGTCAGTCGGCCACCAATGTCGAACTCGCAACGAAAGCCAACTGGGCGCTGTCCTACAGCAACGCCAAGAATGTCGGGATCGTTCAACTCCTTACCAACGGTTAATCCCCGTTTCCGCGCCGCGCGCGCGTTCACTCTTAGCTCATTCGCATCGCAACACCGCTAAACACACCAACGAGCGCCCGGTTCCTGCCCGGGCCGGGCGCTCCAATTTTTCAAAGTCATGCCAACCAAAAAAAAACAACCCGACCCGGAATATGTCGCTGATACGCCTGCTCGCGAAGCACTCGAAGCCAAGCTAGCTGCCGAAGATGTACCGGAAGAGTCGGGGCCTAATCCGAATCACACGCCGCGCCATGAGCCGTCGTTGGAAGAACAGGAACGCATTTCGAAAATCCAAACACGCAAAGCCCGCGAAGTGCGTCTTCGCCAGATGCGCCGCCTAGATAAAGCGCTCGATGTGCACCTCAAGAATTTGGAAGAGGTGATCACCGAACAAGCCGCCAAGATCAGCGAGCAACAAGCCACCATTGCTCAACTCGAAGCCCAACTCGCCGCAAAGTAATCAATCATGGATCGCACCGCCATCAACACGCAGCTCGTCAGCATCCTCACCGATGATGGCATTGCCTACGTGTTGACGCGCCAGGACGCCTCCACGATCGACTTCAACGCGATGCCCGATGAAAGCGGTCTCCCGCCGGAACAGATCGAAGGCTATTCGCCCGTGAACGCCAATGCTGGTCTGCTCTCTGCCGTTGCCACTACTTTCGGAGGAAACAATCCGAAGCCGAACGAAAAGATCACCGGCGATGGGAAATCATACAAGGTCGCCTATTCCCATCAACCGCCTGGTGACCCCGTTATGCGCATCATCGTGGAGCCCATGTCATGATCACCGCAAGCGTACAGACAAATCTCGGAGACCTGAACACGGCCCTGCTTGGCTATGAGCGTCACTCCAAGAAAGCGCCAGAGCAGATACTGCGGCAGAAAGGCACGCAGATCATTCTCGGCAATTCCAATCCCAAGTATGGGGCAACCTTCAAGGGTCTTTACGATCGGCTCGAAGAACGTGCCCCGAAAGAGGGAACCATTTCACAAGATCGCCAACGGGCACTTGATTCCGCGAATCGTGGCAGCAGGCGTCCAGTCAAGGTTCGCCCGCGTGCGCTTGCCCGTGCCGATGAACTGCTCGAGGGCCAGCCATCTGGCGTCTTTGATATCATCGACTTTGGCCGCGGTGGTGCTCGCAAGCGTGTGGTGCCTATCCGCGTCTTCACCAAGGGCAAGCGCCAAGGTGTGCGGTCGACCTCTCGCCGCCGCGCTAAGAGCGCCCAGCTTCTATCTGGCACATCCTTCCTTGCCCGCGAACGGGGAACCATCCTCAACCGCAAGAATCTCTCGATCCTCATCGAGCTGAATCAACGCGAAGCTGGTCGACACTACACCGCAGCCGCCTTCCTGCCCAAGCGCTTCCGTCGAATGCGCGATGAGAATGGCACTGTCAAGCGCTCGCTCGCAAAGAACAAGACGGGGGCAACGCTCGGCTCGGCAACGCTGCATGTGAAAGTCGATGGCGCATCACTGCACATCGAAGGCTTCACGCCAGCCCTCGCTAAGCCTTGGGCGCAGCAAGCCCTCTCCGGCGTCCTAGCGGCTGTGGCCAAGGACACCGCTGCCTATAGCGAACGTAAGGAAGCTGAAGCCCTACAACGCGAACTCACAACCCATTTGCGCAAAGCCCGATGACTCTCACCGAAGCATACAACGCGCTCAAAGCGACCTACACCAACTCTGCTTGGGTCACTAGCAAGGGGGCAAATGTCGTGCTCATTGATGGCGTTCAGGCCAATGCGGATGTCGACGCTCTCAACGAGCTTTACAATGCAACCTTTCAGGCCACGCCGTGGACACTGATTTTCGAGACGCCCGCCGTATTACTCGCCGATACTGCCACAAAGCAAAACCACGGTCGCGCTTTGTTCACGGTAAATGTCTGCGAAAACCCGCAACTAGCCCGCACTGGTGACGACCCAACCGCCACGCTCGATGCCCTGCAATCGCTGCTCGCCGTGCCGCTCAATCTGCCTGCCGCGAACCGCACAGCAGGCCGCAATCTCTTTCAACTGGCACCCTCGCCAAACCGTATTCTCAGTTTTGAAGGGGTGCGCTCCGGCATCCTCTTTCACCGGCTAACCTTTACCATTCTGGTGCATGTGGCGCCGGAATCAACCTAACCGCATAAATATCATATACAATGGACACCTTACCTATTGTCGTTGGTTCCCACGCCTTTTTCATCGCCGATGGGACATCATTCACCTCGCCCGAAGCCGGCACCGTAGCCCGTGAGGCTAAGCCCGATGAAGACGAAACTAACTGGGCAACGCTCGGCATTATCGCTGTTGATGGCGGCTCTGAAATTGAGCCCGAAGAAGAGTATCGCGATGTCATGAAGTACATGCCTGGCCGCGCTGTGCTGTATGACAAGATTCTGAAGTCCAGCAAGCTTAAGGGCACATTGGAAATGGAGGACTTCTCCGCGTTGGCGAACCAACTTTGGCTCGGCGGCCTAGCCGTTACAACTGGCCAGTTCAACCCGCTCGAACGCGCCGCCGCTGTCAAGGGCTGGCTCAAGCTTCAGGTCTATGACTCGCTCAACAACGAGGTCGTTGTTCTTGACCTCTACGTCTGCATTCGTCTTTCGGGCGCTCTTACCCTTTCCGGCGAGGTCAAGCCGTCCTATGAGTGGGAGCTCCTGCACTCGACCCTCAACACCGGAACCCTGAGCTAACGCTCTGCACCGCAAAGTAAGTCATGCCGACTGATTGGGACAACACTGCACCGGGTTCGATAAGCGGCCCTTCGGCTTCGTGGGATAACACGGGGCCGGGGGCGGTTTCCGGCATCGCACCAGCGCATGAAAACACCGCGCCGCCTGCCATCGCTGGGCCAGCGCCATCGTTTAACAACACTGCGCCTGGTGACATCGAACCGAGTGACGCCTTTCCCTCTGCGAAGCAAAGCTTCACGCTGACAGGTGGGGGAGAAACCGCGATCAATGGCCTGTATGTTTACGCTGGCGCATCATTGAACGGGAAGCCCGCTTTCATGCAGTCCGGCCATGACCGGAACAGCTATGGCACGCCTAACGGCACGGTCTTTTTCTGGACTGAGTCCAACTGGCGCTTGAATTGGGTGTCCAGTGGTGGAGGCAGTTCACACGAAAGCCTGACCACGGATGGCGGCGATCACCCAATCATCGATGCGACAATCAGCAATGGCGGCTCTGGCACATTGCCGGTTCCAGTCGGTGCGCTGGTTGCACCGTACTTGGATGTCAGCAGCACGCATGACAACACCGCACCGGGGGCATTGTCCGCACCGTCACAGGGGCACGATAACACTGCGCCTGCAAGCTTGTCGGCACCGACGCAAGGCCACGATAACACGGCGCCCGTTAGCCTCACTGCACCAGCTCAGGGCCATGACAACACCGCACCGGGCAGTTTAACCGCACCCACCCAGAATCACGATAACACCGGTGCCGGAAGCATTACCGCGCCAACGCAAAACCATAGCAACACAGGACCGGCCAGCCTCACCGCACCGACACAGGGGCATGCGAATGATGCGCCCGGCTCGCTTGCCTCGCCATCGCAAGGCCACAGCAATGCCGCACCGGGCAACCTCTCGACGGGTGCTGATTGGGATAACACGGCCAGCTTGCCGAATCCCGCTGCCGTCTCGCTCTGCCCGGTCGTTGATGAAAACGGCGAACGTATTTACGGCAGTGATCAGACCGAGCCGATCCTCGATATTTGCCCGCTTCAAACTTCCCCCTTCTGGACATCCAACCCGCCCGGCGCCATCGCCGTCGCCTAACCTATTTGAAAAGCCATGCCGCGAATCACTGACAAAGCAACGACTGACACGATCGCCGATACCGAGGTCATCCCATTCGACGGTTCAGGCGGCCTAAAGGCGCGGACCTTCGCTCAGGTAAAAGCCGAAATTGGCATTATCGCAGCGCTCGCCGTGACGAATGAGGCACAGCTTACGGCCTATGTCACCGCAGGCATTCCACGGCCCGCTATCCTTGTCACCCGCATTGCTGACAACGCATCACTCTGGCTCATCCGCGATGAAGTCGGCAGCGAGTCAACCGATTACAGCGCCGGTAAGGTTAAGCCAACGGACTACGATGGCAGCACCAACGCGGCCATGATCGAAGCCTATCTCTAACCCAACTTTCTAACGCAAAGTAACATTCACATGAAAAGCAAATCCCTCTCATTCCTTCTCTTCGCCCTCACGCTCATGCTGGCGTCTCCGCTGTTTGCGGGCCCTACTAGCGCAATTCGTGTAGACCCTGAAACGGGCGAGATGCTGATCCCAGCAGGCTCTACGATTTTCGGTAATTCCGATAATGCGCAAGCCGCTGCCGCTGGGATTGCCGCTGACGCCACGGCCACGGAAACGCTAGGGGATGCGCTCATTGCAAGCGACCCGCTGCAAGCCTACACTGGCTGGGTAGTGCCCGGGCAGACCCAGAAGTATCAGCAGAAGATCGCGCAAATAGCATCGGGCGAGAGTGAACAGCTCAATGTTCTGATGATGGGCGATTCGCTTGCCTTCCAAGTCTCTCAGTATTGGGCGGGCCTTTTCAAGTCCACGTCGACACCTTACGGCTTAGATGGCTATTATGGCGTGCAGGGATATTCAAGCCTGACGACTCGTTTTGCAGGTGGGCAGTCAATGGGAACGCTCACAGTGGCCGTCATGGAAACCGCTGGCAGCACATTCAATAGCGCACAGACTACGCTTGCGGGCTACATCTCGAACGAATGGGCGGGCGATTCTCCCAGCACTGGAGATGTTGTTAGAATCGTTTATGAAAGTTCCAATCGTTATTACTACGAATTGACATCTGAAGACGGCGATGAAGAAGACGACTGGACGCTGCGTGTCACATACTACAACTATTCTGACGAGACTTTTGGCGGGCCAACTTTCGACATCCACGCGGGTGGTAATGTTACTTGGGATTTGAATACTTCCGCAGCGCCTACATGGGAAACGTTGACCGTTTATTACCTTGAGCAAAGCGGCGGCGGGACATTTGACATTCAGCTTGATGCGAACAACAACAGCTTTGCAAAGGACGGCTCAACAGTGGACACTAGCGGCGCGAGTGATGCCCTTGGAACTGCTACCCGCACGCAAACACTCGCCAGTAAGAGGCTGAGGATTGTTGGCAACACCGGCACGGTTCGCATTCCAGTATCACCAAGCTTTTTCCTTTCATCTACTGGTGGCTTAAATCTCTCCACCCTATCGCGTGGCAGTCACGACCTAAGCCGGGTGAGCGGCTATGATTCGACGATCAACATTGCCCTGATTGAATCCATCGCCCCCGACGTTATCACCTATCACTGCGATGATGGCCTGACGAGTTGGACAACAGCCGTTGCCTGGTTTGAAACATTATTCGCAGGACTAAGCTACTTGCCCGATTTTGTAATCATTGGTCAGGCTCCCCATACTTCTTATACAGATACCGAAGTTCGCACGCTCAACAACTATTTACGGGCTAAGTGCATTGAAAACAATTGGTCATTCGTTGACCCAATGCAATACGCCGTATCGACAGCGGTGCTAGAGAGCAACATCACGATTGTGGATGGCATCCACTTGGACGAGGTATTTTGGTCTGGCATCGCCAATCGCGCATGGTTCAGCCTCGGATTCAATAACGGTTTCATTGGGTATAATTCCAATCCGTCAGCTTTCTATTCTTCATCGATCCCAGTCGCTCGCGGGTATTCTATAGAAATTGGTAAGAGTCAAAGTGAAATATCTGCAATATTGCGTGCTTACGATTCGACGCCTGCACGCACAGAGCTACTGCTAACCCGCGAGCTAGTGGGCATGCGGGGCAGCACTGATTTTTGGTGCCTTTCTACTAATGAGGCCGTCACTCATTCATATGTTCCAGCACTCGCTTTTGGTGGAGCAAATGGCCCTCGCCTTGATGACAACGGCGCGGACCTAGAGCTTGATGGCGAGCGGATTCTGGATGAGTCAGATCTCGCTGCAACCGTGGCACAATGGGTTTCTGTCCCAGCTTCGGCAGGCGCAACCGGCACTGCTGGTCAAGCGGCCTATGATGGCAGTTACCTTTATATTTGCACAGCAACCGATACCTGGCTCCGCGTGGCAATCGCTACGTGGCCCTAATCCACATATACCATGAAATCACCAAAGACCAACATCGGAGCCATCGCCTGCATACTCGGCGGGCTCGCCGCACTTGTCTCAGCTTTTGAAGACGGTTTCGACATCGAGAAGTTCATTGGTGGCTTAACTGCGATGGGCATGGCTTACGGCTTTTACAAGGCCCGCGATGTGGACCGAACCGACGCTGAGGCCGGTGCCACTGATGCCGCCGAGAAACGAATCGAAAAGGCAGAGGCCAAGCAGGCTGAAGCCGCAACTAAGAAACCAACACGAACCGGATTCCGCAAATGAAGACACTGACCATTATAACTCTCTTTGCCGTGGTCACGGCATTCACCGCCTGCACTTGGGTCGACGATACCTTTGGCGCTGGCACCAGTAAGAAGGCCGCGAATGTGGCTGGCGAAATTGCGCTGAACATCGGCAAGGCCGCTGCCCTGCATTTCATCAATCAAGGCCTCGACAAGTGGCGGGAGTCCGATCCGCGCAACGCTGATTTGATCGACACCTTTGAGGTGAGCATCGAACACAGCTTGCAGTTCAGCAATGGCTACATGGCTGGCGTAGGAATCAATCAGTCCATCACCGAGCTTCCTGCCGAGCTTCAACCAACGGCCCGCGAAATCATTGTAACCAGCTTGGAGGATGGTGCGAAGTCTCAACCTCTCGGCAGTTCTGGTGATGATCCCCCTGACAACTTCGGCGGGGAAATCTACGCGGTTCTTACCAGCGAGTAATTCAATGCGCCCCTTCACTCAAATCTTGCTTCTAGCGCTGGCGTTGATCGCTGGTGCGTGCAAGACGGTCCACGTTGAGCCTGCCCCGTTAGTCGCTGGGCAGGTCAGTCAGGCCCAGCAGATCGACCTAGCGGAAAACCTGCATCTGGCGCTCGTGGATAATCCGAACGTGGACCCTGATACTATCTTACCCGCTGGCCTCGATCTCGAGCAGCGGGCAACCATCATCCGCATTGCGCGAAAAAACGCAGGATTGTAATGACCTTTCGCCGTCAGATGCGCCGTGGCGCACGTAAACTCTGGAAGCGTGTTGGCCCTCGGCCTCACCCGTCGCAGATGCTTGGCCTCAAGCCTGAGTCGACCGGGTTGCGCCAAGGTGGCCCCTTGACCTTGCCTGAATACCAATGGCAAGGCTCTGATGCTTACTCGTTCACACGGGATCTCAGCCGTAACATTCTCGACCTGATCGATTACCAGTGGCGAACCAATGCCTGCACCGGCTTTTCTGGGCGCAAGGCGTTGCAGATACTAGGTGCTCAATACATCGAGGGCGCACCGCCCAAATGGAGCGCCTATCAACCTTACTGGCTTGGCCGTGCTGAATGGGGATTGGAGAGTGCAGACGGCGGGGCCTTCGTTGCTGACATTCCCCGCGTCTTGGCCCGCGATGGCGCAATCCCTGTAAGGTTCATGGATGATGACTACGGCCCCCACGACCCGCCACCCCCAGTGCCCGATTCTGAGCGCTGGTTTGTCGATGGGCATTTTGGCTTTCCGCTGGGTAATTCGATTGAACGTGAGCGCTCGATTCGCGGGATATGGGACGCTCTCGATCATGGCCTGCCCGTGCTTTGCGGTATTCAAACCGCACATGCATCCAGCCTGCCAAGCGTCCGATCGACGGGCAAGTTCCCGATGGTCAATCCTGCTCGCGGAACACAGCCCGACCATGCTATTTGCTTAGTGCAAGGCCTCACCCTCAACGGGGAACGCTGGTTCAAGTTTGCCAATTCATGGGGCGATGCTTGGGGCGATCGCGGCTTTGGCTATTTCCCCGCCGAGTATTTCAATCACCCAGAACTTGGCTGTGACCCACAGACCTTTTCGCTAAAGCATAAAACCAGCTCATTCAAATGACACATGCACCCGCTCGCCCAGATCGTTCGGCATTTGCTCTGCATTGCAAAGCATCTGATGCGTGCGTCTCAAGGCAAGAAATCTGAACTCACACGAATCGACTTTCACCTTCAAGGAATCTACCGCGCTATGCCCATCAAACAACAGTTCAAGGATATTAACTGGCTTCAGGTGCTAGTCCATCTTGCCGCAGTCATTGCCGCGACTTGGGCAGTGATTGCACTCGTTGGAGATGGGCGCTGGGCTAATCGAACGGCCACTGAGCAGGCAATTGGAACGCTCAATACAGCAATCCAAGTCAACAACGTCTTGGATCAAAAGCACTATGATGACGTGAGCTTGCACATGCCAGAGCAGGTAAAGCGTGCTGAGTTCGTTTCCCGTGGCGAGTGGAACGCCGTGAACAATCAACATGCCAAAGACATCGCCACCGTTCAGGAGGATGTCTCTGAAGTAAAGTCCGATCAACGCGAGTTCTTCGCCGAGCAGCGCCGCGTAAATCGCGAAGTTCTCGATCGCTTACCCAAACAACCTTAATCACCCATGACACCAGAAACCGAAAATGCCGCGCTCTTTGGTGGAGCTGAAATCGCCATTGAGCACAATGACGGAACACAGGCCCGCGTGAAAGTCCGTGCCTTGCCATTGCGCCTGATACCGCGCTACCTGGAGTTGCAACTCGCCGATGCCGAGCAGGCGCTTGCCGAACTGTTCCTTGGCTGGGAAGCTGATCAAGCTGATTGCCTAACTGATGAATCCATCCTCGCCGTGCTCTTGGAGGGGGAGCGCATAAATTTTCCTCGTGCGGGGGCCTACGTGGAGCGCAAGAAAGCGCGGATCGAAAAGGTGCTCCCGATGGTTCGGCAAATCGAAGAGATCATTCTCCGCAACGTAGTGGAGCGAGTCGCACCCGAAATCAAAAAGGAAGTACTAGCGGAACTGAAAGCCTCGGAGCCTTCGCCGCCAGAGCGGCCATTGCCATCGGGGAGAGTGACGCCCGCATCCTTGCCGAGCAATCCCTCCCCTGGCTAGTCATGCTGCTCAAGCATCACGACTCCGCTGCCGCTCGTGCTGCCCTACAAGAATTTCAGAACCTTTCCGCAGCCGTTGGACTGTTCTCAAAATCCGGCGCCAAGTCCGCTCGAAAGCATCAAATCGCACTCATCAAACGCGCTACCAAGTAACCCATGGCCAACCGAAAATCGACAGTCGATGTTCTCATGCGGATGCGCATGGACCTCAAAGAGTTTCGCAAAGGAAATGAAGCCATCCAGAATACAAATCGGGAACTCAAGAACCTGTCGAACTTCGCCAAGAAGGGTTTGGGCTTTGCGGGTGCAGTCACTGGGATTGGGCTGACAACTGGCGGCATAATCAACCTTGCAAAGGAGTCGATCAACCTTGGCTCGACCTTGGATGACACCAGCAAGAAGCTTGGCGTCTCCACTGAGTTCTTGCAAGGGTTTGCCTTCGCCGGTCGCGAAACTGGTACCGCCACCAAAGCCGCCGAGCTGGGCCTACAGCGCTTCACCCGCCGCCTCGCAGAAGCATCTAAGGGCAAGGGCGAACTCTTACCGATCCTTGAGGAATACAACGTCGCGATTACTGATGGCGCTGGCCGCAATCGCCAAGCAACGGACGTTATGCGCGATCTTGCCGATGTTATCCAAGCGACCGAAGACCCCGCCGAGCGCTTGCGTATCGCATTCAAGGCCTTCGACTCTGAAGGTGCCGGTTTGGTCAACGTGCTCAAGGATGGTTCAGCCGGTCTTGATGCATGGATGGAGAAAGCAATTGAAGTTGGTCAGGTCATGGACCGCGACACAATCAAGCGCTTAGGTGCGGCTGAGAATGCATTTGAGCAACTTTATCAGAAAGTGGTCATCCTGACGGGCGAAGGCTTAGTCGATCTTCAAGAGCGCTGGGAAGCGATGGGACCGCGTATATTTACCGGCCCCGGTGGTATGTCTGCCGCGCTTGCTGAGCTTGCTTCTCGCTTAGATGGAACAAATGACCTGATCGAGGCTACAGGCCGCGCCGCCGATGCCTCCGAGGATCGGCTTGCAAAGATGCGCCGTGAAATCTCTGGCACTGCCGATGATGCGGCCATGGCCACAGAAGAGTTGAAAAAGCTTGAGCAGGCCCAGAAGTCTTTAAGGGCCCAGATGGATAAGAGCCTTGAGGTTTCCCGCTTTGGCAACGAGTCCGCAGGTGCCACCGCTGATCGCCTCGCTTCGGAGATTCTTGCATTGCAGGACAAGGCTGCGACTATCGGGGGCGATGTATTCAGCGATCCTAAGCAGATCGCCATAATGGTTGAAATCCTGAAGAAGGAAGAGCAGCTCAACATCATTAAGAATCGCCAGCTTGAGGAAGCCGTTCGCCTTTACCGCGAAGAACAGCAAGCCGCCATCGATGCCTTGCCGCCCAAAGAGCGACAGCTCGCCATTGAGCAAGAGATTGCGGCCATGCGTGCCGTCATCAACAGCGATGGCACAGGGTTTTTCATCGAAGAACAGCGACTTGCCGCGCAGGAAAATCTACTTCGTCTTGAGAAGGAACTGAAAGAGGTCAAGGGCGACATCCTCACCGCCGATCGTGAGCAGTTGGCACAGACTGCCGAAATCACCGAGCAGCTTATTGCCCAGCTTCGCAGCGAGAAACAGATTGCCGCCGCCCGTGGCGATCAACAGACACTCGAGCGCCTGACAGAACGCGAAATCGAATTGCTCAAGAAGCTGCAAGCTGAATACGAAAAGCTTGCCGCCTCAGCCCGTGGAAACGACCCCGCCAAAGCAGCCGGCTTCGACACCCGTGCAACCGCCATCGGTGCAGAAATCAGCACGCTACAAACACCAGGCCTTTCCGCTGGCCAGAACTTTGCCCAAAGTGCGCAAGGTCGATTCAACGCTTTCCAAGGTGGCCAAGGCGATTTCGGAGTTGGCGCGATCGATGGCGCCCGCGCTGCCCTGCAAGACTACGTGACCGATGTGGGCAATCTGGGGCAACAGTTTGGCCGTGTCACTGGTCAGATCGCCTCTGGCATGGAAGGCGCGATTCAACCTGCGCTTGAGGGTTTGATCATGGGAACGCTGACGTGGGACCAAGCTTTGCAGCAAGTTGGCATGTCGATGCTCACAACGCTCGTTCAGGCCTTCACTACGATGCTTGCGCAAATGGTCGTGCAATACATCGCTAGCGAATTGCTGATGGCCTCCACCTCTGCCGCGACACAGTCCGCAACAATGGCAGGACTTGCCGCTGCCGCGGCTGGGCTGAATGCCGCTTGGGCACCCGCAGCAACATCAGCAAGCATTGCCTCCTATGGCGCTGCCGCTGGCATCGGTAGTGCTGCCTACCTCGCCGCGCTTGGAGGTTCAACCGCTGCCGCGATCAGCATGCAAAGCACAAGCAGCCTTAGCTCTGCCGCATTGGGTGGAGGGTCACTGTTTGGCGGTTTCTTCGCCGATGGTGGACGCCCGCCCGTTGGCATTCCTTCGATCGTTGGCGAGCGCGGGCCAGAAGTCTTCGTGCCGAATGCCGCAGGCCGCATCGTGCCATCGATTCCTGATTACCTCTCCGAAGTCTCACCACCCGACTTTGGCGAAGGTGGAGCCATAGGGATGATCGTCAACATTTCGCCCGGTCTCAATGGAGCGATTCGCGCCGAGCTGATGAACACCTTGCCGCAGTTCAAGCGCGAGGTCGCCCGCTTCGTGGCCGAAGATTCCCGTAAACGTCCTACCGCCCGTCGCAAATGATCACCTTACCCACAGAACCGAGCCCGGAAAGCTTGCGCCTGAACGCCCGCCATGCCGTGGCGATCACGCAGAGCCCTTACACCGGCCACAGCCAAGCGCACGCGCACCCGGGTCGCTGGTGGGAACTGGAAATCAGCTTGGGCGAGATGCACCGCGATTGGGCCGAGGCTTGGATTGCCGCCTTCATCCAGCTTGCCGCAGGTGAAACCTTTGTCTGGGGTCCGCGTGCTGTGACCGATGTCGACTTTGCACCGCCTCGCGGGAGCATTACCGCTGTGACGATCAGCGCGGACACACCCACGAATGCCGGGGTTCTCTACATCGACGATGGCGATTTCTCGCCGGATGGCTCAAGTGGTGGCGGTATCAGCAACTGGGCAATCGGTGACTATCTGGGAATTGGTGGCACGCTGCAAAAGGTCTTGGGCCCGCCAACGTGGAACGGCTCCGAAAGCCGCTACGAGCTGCCGGTCTTCCCTGGTCTTCGCACCGCTCTCTCTGTCGACACCGCCGCCGAGCTTGACAACCCAACGGCAACCTTTCGCCTGACCGCGCCCGCCATCGACTTCTTTCATCATCACTACTACGGCCAAGACCCAATCACCATGGCCGCAGTGGAAGCATTCTAACCATGCCCCGCGAACTCGATAGCGCCTTTCTTGCTGCTCTGGAATCCACTGGGGGAGCTGCCTTGCGCCCGGTGCTGTTCGTACGCCTGAACATCGAATCACTTAGCGGCGATAGTCTAGTTGCTGATCCGATACTGCTCTGGAATGGCTACGGGGATTTCACGCCCGCCACGGCTAGCGATGCCGCCTTTGATGGCGAGACCTTCCTCGGCAACGGCTGGCTGCAATCCATTGGCGAGATCGAGGAAACGCTTGCCGTGGAGGTCAGCGAAGTCTCGCTCGCGTTCACTGGGCTGGCCGATGATCTCGTAACCGCGCTGATGACCAAGCGCTACAAGAACCGCCCGGCCTATGTCTGGCTTGGGCTGCTGAACGACGTTGGCGAGCTCGCCGCACCGCCCGCCCGCATCTTCACCGGTCGCATGGACACCTTCTCGCTGCCAGATTCGCCGAGTGAGTCCAGCATCGAGCTGACACTCGTTGGCCATCTGGTTGACCCGCAACGCCCGAAGGCTGTGCGCTACACACACACCGAGCAACAACGCCTCTTCCCCGGCGATCTTGGCCTGATCTACGTGACCAATGTTCAGGACAAGGAAGAGTTTTGGGGCAAAGCTGATCCCGAAGTTTAAGCCATGGCCGATTCAAAAGTTCAGATTCCTTGGGAGAAATTCTACGAGCGCCGGCAGCGCAATTTTCGTGAGCCTGCCGCACATCGCCGCATCGTCTATGGCGAGCAAAAGCTTTCCGGCCCGATCCTCTTCTTTGAAACGCGAGGCTCAACCAATGACGATGCGTGGCTTTGGGTGGCGCTGGCAGGCCATGAGGTTGCCGAGATTGGCGATGTCTGGCTAGATGATGAAGTCGTTAGCCTGACCGTCAACGGAAGCGATCCGAACCGCTACAGTTCGCAGAGCGGCCGCTTCTCTGGATTGGTCGAGTTGCAGAAATTCCTGGGCACCGATGATCAAACCGTGCCCGCGTGGATCACATCCGAGCTTTCCGGCCAATGGGTGAACTATCCGCAACTTGGATTGACGGAAGATGTCCGCGTGCGTGCGCTGACTTCCGACCCGTGGACGGTGTGGGACGTTGGCCCGCCGCCTGCCTCGCCATCTGGTGATTACCGGGTCTATATGTTCCAAGTCTCGGCCTACTATGAAGAGTGGAGATACAATTATCCGTTCACCGTAACGACTGAGCCGAGCCCAAGCTCTAGGACTTTCACGCCAAGTGCGCCAACGGGTGTTGATGACCCGCAATGGAGCTTTTTCCCAGACCGTCCGGGTAGTCAGACCTACGAGATGCGTCTTGCTGGTGCTGGCCATTTTGAGCGCTGGCAAATCAGCTATGGCCTTTGGGGCACCTACGCGGATTTCAACAGCGCCGGGGTGATCATCGGCAGTTGGAGCGCACCGCAATTTCTCATGGGCCAATCCAACACCGGCTCGAAGGTGCAGTTCGAGATCAGCCAAGTCTGGACCGACAAGCACCGCCTTCGCGGCATCGCTGGGATCATGATCAAGATCGATTACGACGCCGATCAGTTCGACGGCAACTCTGTGCCCGAAGTCAAAGCTCTGGTTCGCGGCAAGAAGGTCCGCGATTTCTCAATCAGCACGGTCGACCCGCCAATCGTATCGTCACGCAACCCGGCTAACTGCCTTGCGGATTACCTCTGTGATCCAGTCTTTGGGCAGGGTGCCAACTGGGAGACGGATTTCGATCTCACCGCCCTTCAGGAAGCCGCACAAGCGTGCAATGACCCCGTGAATGGCACATCGGATGCCTCTCGCTTTCGCTGCGATGGGGCTTTTGAGTCCGACGAAGAGCCGGGCAAGATCATCCAGGCGCTGACATCCTGCATGGCTGGCCGCTCGATATTCACGGCGGGGCAATGGATAATACATGCCGGTGTCTGGCGCGAGCCAGTGCTTGAGCTGAGTGAGCAAGACCTTGTTTCCGGTGTCACGCTGTCCACACTCTCGCAACGCGACCTCGCCAACGGTGTGAAGGGCACCTACCTCTCGCCAGAAAACGACTGGACGCCCTACGACTTTCCCGCATTCACCGATTCTGCCGCGCTCCGTGATGACAACAACGAGCGCAACTGGATGGAGCGCGAATACGATTTCACGACTGACGAAGCTGTTGCCCGCCGCTTAGCAATGATCGACCTGCGTACGCTCCGCGCCGCTGACCATGCCTTTGAAGCAGAGTTCAGCCTCAAGGCTCTGCAACTTCGCCCAGGCGACAACATCACCTTCACGTATGACCGCTTCGGCTGGGATGCGAAGTCGTTCGAGGTGCAGGCATGGCGACTGATCCCGCCCGAAGACGAAACCGGCTGGCGCGTAGGTCTCGCCCTCGTGGCCACCGAGCAGCACGTTTACGGCGAGGATGGATTCCTGATCATGGAAGATGGTTCCGGCCTACTCACCGAAGACGGCGGACACCTAGCACTTGAGGATGGTTATCTCTACGCCGAAGGCTACTTCCTTACCGAAGCTGGTGAAACCCTGCTAACGGAAGACAACACGCCACTCACCTTAGAATTCACCAACACCGACCTTTAATCACCAACACATCACGACATGAGCAAGAAAATCTCACAACTCGCCGCCGCAACCACGATCCCAGAGAACGCGCAGATTCTGATCTATGATCCAGACGAAGCCAATGACGCCGACAAGCTCAAGCGCTACACGGGCAAGCTTTGCACCAATGATGCCTATACGGTCGCTGGTGTGCCTACCGCCGCCGATTACACCGGTGTGATGATCTACGTCTCCAACGGTGCCGCTGGCTCGCCTGTCATGGCCTTCAGTAACGGCACCAACTGGCTTCGCTGCGATACCCGCGCCGCGATCGCGGCGAGCTAACTTCGCTTCGTTCTGAGAGACCAGAAGGCAGAGTTTTCAAATTCTTGAACGCTCTAGACTTTTAATTGAGACATGATCTCGCATGTTAGGATTGCTCGTTTTGATATACTGCAATCCTCAATCGCTCTGTAGCCCTGTGTATTGCGAGGTTTTCGGCCAAAAGCTGCCTCATCACCACAATCACCCTCAAGCGCAACTGAATTGGTCACCTCGTACCGCAAATTGATATTGATAAGGCACTTCCACAATGATTGAATCAGCCACAATGAACGCGACACCAACCAGTGACAAAAACAGCAAAACGTGCAAGCTGCGCGTATACTAACCTATTCTAGTAAAAAACAAATGAACCCAGATTTATCAAAACGATTCCAAATGTGGTTTTCAGACCCATTTGAGTGGCTCCGACACAAAAAGAATCTACCTGAAGAAAGGCAGGTAAGCTTCGATGGGGGATTTGTCGCGATGTCGATGGGCTGCATGTTGTGTGAGCGATATTTTAGAGCCAAAACTAATACAGAAAAACCTCTAGAAAGAGGTGAATCTAAGAAAAAAAAGAATAAGGGGTATAACGAAAGGTTTAAGCGTGAAGCGGCAAAAGAATTAGGGATATCTAAAAGTAAGTTTGATATATTTTGGGCGGTCTATCGACATGGAATCCAGCACCAAGGAATGCCAAGAAAAGTTTATAGAAAATACGCTGGCAGAACTATCACCTATCGATCTTTAATGAGTGAAAATAATACTCATACTCCAGAGCAAGAAATAGACGGAGATATAATTTGGATTAAGATAAGTCCTTGGAAATTCACTAAACGGATGATCGAACTTTTTGAGAGGGACTCTGCTGCTTTAGAGTCTGGATTTCATCATGCATTTGCGGATATCTTTCAGAAATAAGTTTCCAGAATGATTTTTCCATTTCTTTGTGATGATATGATTCAGAGCTTCCATCTTCATCCATATAGGCCATTAATCTAGCTTCTGGTCGAATGAATGAATATCGAAAGTCTGGACAAGCCATCACACCCAACAAATCAAGCAAACTAGAACCAGTCGATTGTGGACAACTGCGTTCGTTCCTCACTTGTGCCACATCTTGACGTTCCAGAAGAAATGAATAAGCAATTCGCACGACTCCGCATTCCGGTTCACGATGATCTCCTCGTTTCGGAGTTCACGAGCATTCTCACAGAATACGCGATAGCATATACTTCGGTTCGCTTCTTTATGACAGCAGGGCCAGAGCACGAAGACCGGATGATTGCATTGAGGTTTTCATATGAGCCATTCCTACCGCATGAAGAAGAGCCGCGACTTGGAAGAGTTATGATTAACTCTCCTGGCTTTTGGGAGATAATTGGAGATTGGAACCCAATGAAGCTTATTGCGGACTATCTCAAGCATCGTGACCAACTTAAGCATGAGCGCAGATTCGACGGTGCCACGCGGCGCGGAATGGATCTAGATAACTTGCTCAAAGAAAACGAGGTGATTCGGGAACGCATTGAGATTCTCCAATCAGTGGGATTCTCAAAAGCCAAAATTCGGGATTCAATTAGCCAATACTTGGAGCAACCGCTTGAACGAACTAGCGATATTTCGCACCGTATGAATGTTGGAACGCCAGAGCTAATCAACGAGAAAGGAAAAGGCTAACAAGCCGCGTCATGCAACCACTACCAGCTGCCCTGTTTCGATGATTTTCTCTAATTACAATGCTAACCCCTTTATCGCCGCCCGCCCCCGCTGATAGTGTTGCGTGCTCTTTGACGTTCGCTAGAAAATCAAAAGGATCATCTTCCCCATAACCATGTCAGATGCCTCCCACTTCTTCGTCAGCTAGAAAATCATCGCCAGCTTGAGCAAGCTTCATGTGCGATTGGAAATCGTTATGACAATTCGCCCTCTATCTTAAAGGCCTACAAAGCCTTAGGTTTTGCATGAAAAGCGTCTGATTATGTCCAAGGAAATGGATATCTTGGACTAATATCTTGAGAGCCTTATTACTGTTGGCATGTGGCCGGTTAGGAGAGCCGGGGTTTCTTCGTGCCTGGTAAGATCAAGCTGCGGGTGAATCGATTTTACGAGAAAATCGTTTGGCAAAAGTGGGGATTCATAATCGGGCTGGTGGCCTTGGTTTGTTGAAGATCGGTGTCGAATTTGCACCAAAACGGTAAATTTGAGGCATTTATGTCGGTGGGGTTACGAGTCCGTAACCTGTTCGTAATATGTGACACAAGTTTAACAAGCTACCGCTAGTCAAGCTGCGTCATTTCTGTTCTACGTTTTGCCCTATCGTGAATTTATCAGTTATGAACATTCGGTTTATCGCACTTTCTGGCCTCACTTGCTGCTTGGCCTGGTCGTCTCTTTTCGGCCAGAGCGACGCAGCAGACTCCAAGGCCAAATTAGCCAAGTGGGTGGAAACACGCCAGATTATCTCCAAGGAAGCCAATGAATGGGCGATTGATAAGGAGTTTTTGATTTCGACCCGCGATTTACTCGAGGAACAAGCGGAATCGCTCGATGCTAAAATCACCGAGCTGAAGGATTCCTCAACTGAAGCAGATAACGCGCGCCGGGCATTGCTCTTGGAACGTGGTGAATTGCAACGAGCAGATGAAGACCTTGTGAAACAGATTTCGGCCATGGAGGCTCAGGTCAAGGAGCTGATCAAGCTGTTTCCTGAGCCACTAACCGGAAAGCTGGATAAGCTCATTGTGCGTATCCCTGATTCGCCAGAAGAAACCAATTTATCGCTTGGGCAGCGGCTGATCACTGTTTTGGGCATTCTCGGCCAAGCAGAAAAATTTAACAGCTCGGCTCACTTTTTTGGTGAAACGCGCGATGTCGGCGGCAAGAAGATTCAGGTACTCACACTGTACTGGGGTTTTGCTTTTGCAGTCTACGTAGATGCAAAAGGCACGATGGCTGGTATTGGCGAGCCAGGCCCCGATGGTTGGGTCTGGGTGGAACATAACGAAATCGCGAGCGGGGCGAAGCGTTTCATGGACATGTATGAAGGCAACGTTGATGTCATCGAGTTCGTTGAATTGCCCATTAAGATTAAATAACCGTTTACTATTATTTTAACCATGAAACGGATACACGCATTTACTGTTACGTTTGGTCTAGTGGGCTTGCTTAGCGCTCCACTCATTGCGCAAGATATCAATGTGGATGAGCGTCTCGAAGACGCACTGAAGCAACTTGATGTCGTTAACCAAGAAATTCGCAACGAGAAGATTCCTCTTTCCAAGGCTGTCAGTGAGATTGAAACTAAAGTGGTTCGGCTTGAGCGTGAGTATGATAACTTACTCAAGCAGCGTGACAGCCGAACGATCGACCTAAATTCGCTTGAACGCCAAGTCAAGCAGATGAAAGACCAAGCCGATTTTGTTCAAAATCGCTTGAATGAATTCATCTCTGAATTTGAAGGCCGTATTAACATCAGCGAGTTGCCTGCTTATGCGGAATTGATTTCGGCTGCCGAACTCGCGCCGACGAATGTTAATTTGAGCCCCGAACAAAAGCGCGCCCTGCAGTTTGACGTTATTGAAGCGGCGATGACGCGGGTAGAGAATTTAATTGGTGGCTATGCTTACGAGGGGGCTGCACTGAGTCCCGACATGGAGTTGGTCGATGGCAAATTCGCGTTCATGGGCCCATCGGTCTTTTTCTCTAGTAATGACGGCCAGGTTTATGGCCTAGTGGAAACGCAGCTTAATGCGGCTGATCCGGTCGTGGTTGATTTGCCTGATTCGGTTGATCAGGGCATCTCCAAAGCCATTCAAACGGGCGCTGGCAATATGCCGTTCGACTCGACGCTTGGTAAAGCAATCAAAGTCGCTAAAGCCGAGAAGCACCTGATGGCTTACGTGGAAGACGGTGGCGAGGTTGGCTATGTGATTATTGGTCTTGGTTTCATTGCATGCTTTTTGGCATTATTTAAATGCGCGGAAATCTTCAGCTTTAAAGTGGCGATGCCCAAGCATATTGACGCTATTCTGGACGACGTCGACAAGGGCGACATGAAAGCCGCGCAAGATAAAGCCAATAGTATTGGCGGTGCCGCTGGGGAAATGCTGGCCGCCGGAGTTGTTAACTCTGAGGAGAAGCGTGGCATTCTAGAGGAGATGATGTTTGAGCGGATTTTAAAGGCACGTCCATATTTGGAGCGCTTCTTGCCATTCCTCGCAATCACGGCCGCCGCTGCTCCGCTATTGGGTCTCTTGGGCACCGTTATCGGTATGATTAAGACGTTCCAGCTCATAACGATTTTTGGAACAGGCGACGCGAAGAGCCTCTCCACCGGTATTTCCGAGGCGCTGGTAACGACGGCCTTGGGCCTGATCGTAGCGATTCCTGTTTTGATTTTACACGGTATGCTTTCACGTATGGCAAAGCGTAAGCTCGGTCTGCTCGAGCAAGGTGCTGTTGCTTTTGTTAATGGTGTGATGAGTCGTCGTCATGACAATAAGGGCGGATCCGAATCGACGCATTAAGGTAAGCCATGGAAGGTGTAACTTTTGAAAAAATTATCGAGGTTTGGTCCAGTGGCGGTACGGTTATGTACCCGCTGTTCTTCCTTGCTTGTTTGCTCTATGTCCAAGCTTTCCAGCTAATGCTTTATGTTAGGCGTTCCAGCTTACAGAAGCGTAACGAGTTTCTATGGGGAGAATGGGTTTTGTTTCCGGAAAGAGCAAAAGGGCGTGTTGCGGAAATTATTCGCTATACGCAGACTGACATCTCTTCAGCCAAGCAAATTCGCAATCGCTTTGATGAAGTTCGGATGGCTCTTTTAAATCTGGTTGATCGCCGTGTGCGGTTTATCAATACTCTGGTGGCCACTGCGCCGCTGCTCGGTCTGCTTGGCACTGTGATCGGCATGCTTCAGACTTTTCTTGGCCTTGCCACGAGTGCCGGCGGGGAAACTGCGGGTGTCGTGGCATCGGGTATTTCCGAAGCGCTGTTAACGACACTCACGGGACTGATTATTGCGCTGCCGGGTCTCTTCATTGTGATGATCATTCAGCGCCAGAAGCACAGCTTGGAAGCGAATATTATGCGATTGGAGTGTCTAACGCTCAGCGAACTTAAAATCGATTAACCCAATGGCACGTCGCAGTTTACTATCTGAGCATGAGGAGACAACAGAGATCAATCTGTCGTCGATGATCGACTGTATCTTCATCCTCCTGATCTTCTTTATCGTTACGACAGTGTTCGTTGAAGAAACTGGCTTGGAAGTTAACAAGCCTGATGCTGGCAGCCCTTCGGATAACGATGAGGAAAACGAAGTCGTCATGCTTGAGATAACTTCCTCCAATAAGGTTCTAATCAATGGTGAAGAAATTCCGATTTCGCAGGTTAAAACCAAAGTGAAGGAGGGGATGAAAAATTCCGAAACTCCAGTAAGCATTCGCGCCCATGAGGGTTCGCGCCATGGCGTGCTGATTTCAGTTTGGGATGAGGCAACCTTGGGCGGTGCACAGCAATTAAGCTTCACCACGACAAACTAGGATCACGAGCATGGCCGGACGCAGTATAATGAATGAACCCGATGAGGAAACAGCGATCGATCTGTCGTCGATGATCGACTGTATCTTCATTTTGCTGATCTTCTTTATTGTAACCACCGTTTTCGTGGAAGAGCCGGGTGTCGAAATTTCCAAACCTGATGCGATCTCCGATGTAGATCTTGAAAAGAACAGCATAATCATCGCGATTACAGCGGACAATCGGGTTGTTTACGGAGGCAAGGAAATCGGTATCTCTGGCGTGTCATCACAAGTGAAACAGCAGATAAAGCAAAGCGATATTCCAGTGATCATACAAGCTGACCTGAACGCTGACCATGGCGTCTTCTCTAAAGTTTGGACGGAAGTGAAAAACGCGGGTGCCAAAAAAATCAGTGTCTCGACATTTAAGGATTAGTATGGCCAGCAATTCACCAAAGAGCTTCCAAATACCCGCCGCGCGATCTGACTTGCCGCTGGGGATTGTCTGTGGCGTGGCGTTCTCTTTCGGCTTGTTCATCCTTATGGGCATTGCCCCGCTAGTGGGTGATATTAAGGCTCCAAAAGACGAGCTTCAGACTCGCCAAATCGCAATGAATCCTCCTGAAGTTGAGGATATTGAGATCGAGCCCGAGCCACCCGAAGAAGAGGAGCCGCCCCCACCTGAGATGGAAATGACTCCGCCAGATATCTCTCTGGATCAACTAGCGATCGCCATTAATCCTGGACAAGGCGGAGGCATTGGCGGGGACTTTTCACTGCCGGATGTTACTTCTACAGTCGGGCAGTTGAGCTCGGACGATTTATTTAATTTTTCTGATTTGGACGAGCCGCCAAAATTGCTGGACCGGAGTGAGTTTAACTTTCCCCTGAGCCTCAAAATGAAGCCAGTTAAGGGGCAGATAGTCGTCTATGTGGAATTGGATGAGCGAGGATCGGTAACGCTTGCTCGTGTTGCCAACTCGAATTTGCCGGCGTTCAACGAGTATGTGCTTCGTGAAATTCGTGGCCGTAAGTTTTCTGCGCCAACAGTGCAGGGGAAGCCTGTTCGAGCGAAGGCCAATTTGCCCATTCCAATTGTTATTAATAAAAGCTAAATCATAATGAAGGAAAAACTAATACTTTTAATGTTGCTTGGAGTCGTCGCCGTAACCGCGAATGGGCAAACATCTTCGGGTGCTAAATTGCCAGGCGAGCCATCCGCGCCATCGGTACTCGATGACCCTGAATGGCAGAAGCGTTTTCTGGGTAGTTATGGATTTCGATCGACTCTGGAGCCCAAGGTTTCTGCGGAAGAGGTTGAGGTGTTGCGTGAGTTAATTGATTTAATGAAGGCTGACCCAAAGGCTGCTGCTGCTCAGTTGGAAGCTGGCACGAATGAAAATAGCAGTGCGGCTCTAAATTTCATCCTCGCAAATTTATACTTTCAAACTGGTGACACTGACAGCGCAAAGAAGTATTACTTAATCGCAGTCGAGAAGCACCCAGATTATATGCGTGCCCACAAAAATCTGGGCCTTTTGTTGATGCAAGAGCAAGACATGAAGGGCGCGTTGAAGCACCTTAGCCGCACGACTGAGCTGGGTGAGATGGATGGCCGTACGCAAGGATTGATGGGTTACGGCTACCTTAGCGAAGGTGATTTTATTGCTGCCGAGGAATGCTATCGAGACGCAATACAAATGGAGCCCGATGTTATTGATTGGAAGTTAGGAGTGGGCCGAGTTCTCATTGAAACTGGGCGTAATGGCGAATCGATTGCTCTGTTTAACAGCCTGATCAAGGAGAATCCTAGCGATTCAAAATTGTGGCTCCTTCAAGCGAATGCATATCTCGCGGAAAATCAGCCGGAATCAGCTGCGGTTAATTTGGAAATGGTGCGTAGCATGAATGAAGCCGATACTGAAAGTCTTCGGCTTCTGGGAGATATCTACCTGAACATGAAAATTGCTGACCTTGCCCTAGACGCATACGTAGAGGCGATGCACAAAAGTGGCAATCAAGGGGGTGTAAAGTTGGCAATCCGCTCTGCGAAATTGCTTAATCAGACTGGGTCGCCCGAGAAGGCAAAGGAACTTTTAGAACAAACATTGGCTACGTATGAAGGAGAAATTTCCAATGATCAGAATTTGGAAATATTAATTCTTCAGGCGTCTCTGGCTCGTTCTTTGGGCAATGCAAACGAGGCGATCAATGTGTTGGAGGACATTGTTAAGCAAGACGGGATGCAGGGGGAAGCTCTTATCGAACTCGCCACGATTTATAGTGAGCGCGGCCAAGAGAATGATCAGGAGCAGGCCTATCTGTTACTTAAGCGTGCTCAGAAAATTAGTGGCTTTGAATACGATTCGATGGTTAAGCACGCTCAGATGCTCGTGAGAGAACGAAAGTATAAAGAAGCCGCTCAATTACTCGAAGGGGCCTTGCAGATAAAGGAAGATGCCCGAACTCGTGATTTTCTGATCCGTGTAAGACGCGCAATGCGCGCCTAAAGTTAGTCATTCAAAATGAGAGCCCTCACGTTATTGATTCATTTTGCTTGCTGTCAGGTTCTGACAGTTGCTGCTGTCTCGTCGGCTCTTGCGGGCGAGGCCAAGGACACTCAATTGAGCAGGGAATATGCCGTGGTTGGCGTACTGAAAATGGATGATGAGCTATGGCTGACGCTGAAGCATGAAAACGGGCAAATGTATTTTGCTTCTAGTGGAAAAAATCGTGCGCTTACTGCAGTTGATTTTGATTGGGAATCGGGTATCGCTACGATTCGCACGAGGCATGGCGAATTGCTTCATTTGCAGTTGCCCGATTCCGTTGACTACGGAGCAGATCCAGCTTTCGCAAGAATGGGTAAGGATAACACATTAGTGGCGGGGGACGATTTATCTGGGCTGACTTACTCCGAGATTGTCAGTCTCAGCGAGGCTTCACCTGAGACTTTGAATGTTCGGAAGGTGCTTACTGATGTAAACGCTAGGCCGCCTCGAATGAAAATACATCCAGTAGCGGTCGTTGGTAGATTCGGTTCAGGGTTTTCACCCAATCGAACCACTGAGATTTCTGACGTTCGTTCTTCGAGCGGCAAGGCTCAGGGAGTTGCAGTTGTCGGCGATGCCCAATTGAGTTCCCTGAAAAAAGATGGGTTGGTAAAGAAGGCTGTTGTTAAGCGAGGCGGTGTAATTACCGAGCAAAACGATGTTATTTTCCCTGATCTGAAGGAGGAAGGATGAGATATTTTTTAATCTTGATGGCCGTATTTTCGGCGCAATCGCATGTCTGGGCAAGTGACTCTACTGATGATTATATAAATCGCGCAGCAGAGGACTCGTCCTTGTGGCCAGTCAGAGTTGGTTTGGTGGAAAGTGCTGAATCTAAAGGCCGCACACTCGATCCGGGTCTGCCAGGAGTTCTGATTCGAGTTGAAGACGGCCAGGTATTGATCGACATGGGGCGTCGTGGCGTGCATTGGGTTGCGCTGGATAAGACCGATTTTTACCAACGCTCAAAGGATAAGCTCAATGAAGGGAGCGCACCAATTGGTAATTATTTTCTAATGTTCGGTGGTGCAATTTCGCTTATTGATACGGACAAACTTGTTCGCCCCCCATCGAAGTGGCAAGAAGGCGTGGATCAGCTATTATTTGTATATGCTCAGCCCGAAAATTTCACACTGGGTTTCGCCGATAAATTACGTGCAAGTGATCTTCTCGGACAGAAGAGTAGTCCCCGCTACCGAGTAATTTTAATGCCGCAAACTGACGTGCTATCAGATCCGGAAATATATAGTCGGCTGACTGGCCTTCTGGTTATGTCGCCAGCATATAGCTCAGCACTCACTAAATCCTTTGACCATTTCGAGAGCCCGGTAGCAACTCCAGCGATCATCTTGGTAGATGCCAACGGAAAAATTATTGAACGCCCGAATATCGACTTAATGTATTCGGAAATCGGCAATGCGGAATCCGGTGACTTGGTCTCGCCATAACGTCTTTGCCCCGCTGAATCAACATGTACAAAAGATACATCCTTATTTTAAGCCTGCTTTTTTCGAGCAATATTGTGTTCGCTCAGACTGAGCAATCTGATTCCGAAGAGAGTCAACCTACGAGAGCAGAAGCTGGATCAACGGTCGCGCAAACCGGGTCCAATAGTGCAGCAGAACCGGGTCCAATGGGTGGCATTTCTGGTTTAGTGATTGATGAAGGTAATGGTGCATTCCTTTCGGGTGTTAGCATCACTCTGCTCTTTCCAGGAGCGGAAGCTCAGATTTTCGGCGATGAGTCTCCCCAAGAATCATCGGTGGTGACCGATGGCAAAGGCCGCTATCGCATTCGTGATGTGCCAACTGGTATTTATAAATTGCAGTTTTTTAAGGATGGTTACGCGCCACGGATCGTGAGTGATGTTGAAGTTCTGCCGAATGATGTGACCAAGATAGATGTGCCACTGGCTGTTGGGTCAGAAAAGACAAGTCAGGATGTATTCGAGATGGAAGAGTTCGAAGTGTCTAGCCAAGCATTGGGTCAGCAGGGTGTTGCGTTAGAAGCTTTACGCAAGCAATCCCCCGCATCGGTTGATTTTCTGACTTCAACGGAAATTTCAAAATACGGTGCATCTGATGTTGCTGAGGCAATTACGCGTATACCAGGAGTTAATTTGGTTGAGGGACAATTTGCAGTGATTCGAGGTTTGAATGACCGTTACGTAAATACATTGGTAAACGGAGTTCCCGTTCCTAGCACCGACCCTACGCGTCAAGGCGTTCAACTTGATTTGTTTCCATCGGGTTTCGTGAATAACCTAGTTGTGGAAAAGACTTTTCTGCCATATCTCCCCGGTAATAGTGGTGGCGGATCGATCAATATAATCACCAAGGAATTTCCGGATGAGTTCCAGTCATCCTTCAAAGGTGGTGTTAAATTCAACTCCAACGCCCAAAAGAACTATCTTCGTTATCCTACAAATTCGAATCGTTATCTTTTTGGAACGGCCAAGAGTGATTTCGCGCCCGTTCCTTCGACAAAGCAAAACCTGACAACACCACTTCCCTATGCGCCTTTTGCGGCCACGTCGGATAGCCCACCGGTTGGAGCAACGTTTTCGGGTAGCATTGGTGATTCCTTTGAAGTGTTTGATAGAAAGCTTGGCTACTACTTCGGTGGTAGCTATAATTCATCTTACACAACAATCACTGGCAATACACAGAATCGATTCGGTTCGACGAACCCTCCTACGCCTTCTCCTTCTAGTCCGACTATTCCGCCAGGCTACAACCCCGCCCGCCCGAATGGTGGCCCTCTTTTTACCCCTGGTTCTTTGTCGACTGGGACTTTGCCACGATCTACAGGTTACTTCGATCTGGTTCAGTCGACCGGCGATGTGCTTATTGGCGGTTTAGGTACAGTGGGGATGGACTTGGACAAGGAGGGATTAAATGCTATACGTGCAGTTGGATTCATTAGTCAAAATGGCACCACCATTTCCCAACGGAAATCCAATGGCTATATCCCTGCTGGACAATCGGCGCAGAATGATTCGCTAACTAATATTGGAATGATCGGTGCGGGAGGTAATAACAGTACGACTTTGAATCAGGACATCCTTTATTACCGAGAGCGCCAGTTGATTTCTGCACAGCTCATTGGCAACCATGTGATTTCTGAACTGAATGACCTAAAAATTGATTGGGCGATTAACTACGCGAAAGCCTCGCAGGATGAGCCGGACCAGCGAGTTTATAGCTATATGTATAATGTTAATACTGGCCTTTATCAGAATAGCAATGGAGCAGATTTTAGTAACCAGCTTCGCCGCACTTGGCGCAGTATCGATGAAGACCAACGTTTTGCTCGGGCGGATTTAGAATATGATTTCAAGTTCGAGAATGGTTTTGACGGTAAGTTGCAGAGTGGATTCTTCTACGAGAATTCTGAACGCACGACTGATCAGGAGGATCGATTTTATAATGCGCCGAATTCTCCGATAACGGGATCTACGCCTGAGGAGCTCTCAGCTGTATTTTTCGACGAGCGTGTCGCACTGAATCAGGGCCTTGGTTTCGCGCAGCCCTCGGAGTCCGAAACTAGTAGAAAAATTAAAGCTTATTATGGAATGTTTACAGTTCCTTTTGGCATTGAGGAACTCAAAGTAACGATGGGTGCTCGCTTCGAATCGACCGATATGCATTCACAAGGTATTGGTAATTATGGCACGACTGACGCCGCTTCGTTTTGGGCTCAACCGACGTCAAGTGGTTCAACCATTACCAATGGCGACATTCTAGGCGTGCCGGCGGGAGCTGGTAGGCAGCCTGGAATTATTGACGACAATCGTATCCTTCCAGGTCTATCTATTGTCTATCAGCCGACTGAAAATATCGTGTTGCGCGCCGCCTATTCTAAGACTGTTGCCCGGCCATCTTTTCGCGAATTAAGCCCATATTTCTCAACGGATTTTGTGACGGGTGATGTTGTTTTGGGTAACCCATTCCTCTATTTATCCGAGGTTGAGAGCTGGGATTTTCGCGCTGAATATATCTGGGATAACGGTGATATCGTTGCAGTCAGTTTGTTTTACAAGGATGTGATGAACCCCATTGAGAAGATTCTGCTACAGGACTCCAACACACGTTCAACAATCACTTCATATTTCAATAATCCTGATCGGGCTATTGTTAAGGGCTTCGAGGTGGAAGTACGCAAAAACTTGGGCTTCTGGGATGAGTCGTTGGAAGACTTCAGCATAGGTGCAAATTTCACCATGGTGAATGCGTCTGTAGGCGTGCCAGCTGACGTCAATTCGACTTACTTGATTAACACTTACAATAATCCCTTTGATCCATCGCGAAGAATTCCTCAGGGGTATTACGTGGATAGCGCGGGTAATGTGTTGAGTCCTCCAAGTGAACGCCAACTTTTTGATCAGCCGGAGTATATTATCAATGCTGATTTCACTTACAGAAATCCAGATATGGGCACTACTTTTACAATTGCTCTTTATGCCCAGAGTCAGGTGCTGTCGGCGGCAGGTACTGGGGGCAATATTGGTGTGCCTGACCAATACAACGACGCCTATTATCAATTGGACATCATCTACTCACAGATGATTACGCAAAACCTCCAATTTAAGTTGGCCTTGAAGAACGTTACCGATACTCCGCGTGGCGTTAGCTACGACCAAAATATTATTGTCCCTACTGTTCAACGAGTCAGCTACCGGAAGGGCATGGATGTCACTATGTCGATGGAATACACGTTTTAGGGGGATCCGATTCAAGAAATCAAATCGATTAACGAAAACGTAACATCAACGACGTTAGTCTGACGCAGAGATAATAGATAATGCGGCCTTCATTTGATTTACTCTACACATATGAAACATAAATCCCAATTAATCCTCGCCGCGTTATGCGCGGCGCCCTTCGCTTCCGGCATTACCTATCTCGACGAGACGGTAGCTGGTATTAACAAGCTAAATAATGGCGTTGGCCAAGCTCCCTCCTATGAGATTGATACCAATCTTAATTTGGGCACTGCTTTCCCAGGAGAGACTGAATTCGTCCTTCCCGCGGTTGTTTTCGTTAATAATGGCGCTACGCTGACCATTCCAGCAGGCACCATTATGCGTGGCCAGCCACGTATTGTTGCAGGCACTTCGGACGCTCCTGGTGCATTGATCGTTACAGAAGACGGCATGATTGACGCAGTCGGCACGGCTACTGCCCCAATTATTTGGACAACTGCTGCGACTGGAACGATTGGTTCCTTTGCGAAATACGTAAAAGGAAATCAATCTCCAGTCTGGCTCGACCCAAGCCCGCTTCTTTCACCGCTCGCTCCTCAGATCTCTGGTACGAATACAACCAAGCTCTGGGGTGGTGTTGCACTTCTTGGTAAAGCTCCCAATAACCTAGCAGGCACTCGTCCTCCAGGTCTTGTTGGTCGTGGCACTTTGGAAGGCCTCCCTGCTAGCGCTGGTGCCAATGCATACTATGGTGGTTCAAACCCCAATGACAGCTCTGGCCGGATAATCTACAACTCCATCCGTCACAATGGTGATATTTTGGCTGATGGTGATGAAATTCAGGGTTTAACCTTGGGTTCTGCTGGTTACGGCACCGAACTTAAGTATATTGAAATCTACTGCTCTGCGGATGATGGTATCGAAATTTTCGGTGGCACCAGCTTCATGGATCACATTCTGATTTCCTTCGTCGAAGACGATGGTCTGGACCTTGACCAAGGCTATTCCGGTGCCATTCAGTATCTGGTATCGATTATGGCCAACAACACCACATACCCAAGTTTCGGTGGCGGTAATGCAGGTGAATGGGACGGCGACGACTATTCCAGCAGCTTTGACTCGACTGGCCTCCCGCTGACTTACCCGACCTTCTACAATATGACCTTTGTTGGTGCGTCGGACAATGGCAATAAGGGCTTGAATGCTGATACGGGCTGGGGTGGAAACCTCTACAATTCCATCGTCTACAACTTCCCAACTGAAGGTTTTGCATTCGGCAATGGCGGTTTCCCAGGAACAAACTCCTCGGATCGTATCGCGAATGATACCATCGACTTCTCGGGTGTTGTATTCTTCAACTCACCTAGCACAACTGCGAATGCAGGCACGGTGATCTCCAGCGGATTCAATAACACGACTGCCATTACACTTCTGGGTAATAGCCAAGTCGTAGGCACGAACGGCCTGATTCCTGTGCCAACAGGTAGCGCTACTGAATATGCAGTATTCCCTTCATTCGGTTTGGGCGTTGGCTACACTGGCAACTACTTCACACCTGCTAGCTATAAGGGTGCTTTTGACCCAGACACAACTGCTACTATTTGGACGACCGGTTGGACGGCCCTTAACCATCTGGACATGATCCCTGACCGTGCAGATGGTCTCGATGTTGACGGACTTTAATAAATTCATTGATCGTCAATCTTCTAGTTCATAATCACAATCTAATCGCTACGTCGGAGTTTTATCCTCCGGCGTAGCACCAATCAAATTTATATGAAACTCATTACTATACTCGGATCAGCGGCTTTGATTACCGCCAATCTTTCCGCCGCATCGCTCATCACTGGATGGGATTTTAGTAACTACATCCTTAGTGGTCAGTCTTACACCATTCAAGGTGGTTTCGGCGTCGATTCTAATAGCATTGTTTCGCTATATAGCGATATCACAGGTGATGGTGCTAACAATTCGAATGGCACGCTTACTTATCTTGATGGTGCGGCAGGAACTACGGTTTCCAGCCAATCGAATAACTTGACGTCAGGTCTTTCTATTATTTCGCGTCCACTTGGACCTAATTTTGGAAGCAGTCCTGTTGGTTCTTCTGCCAATCAGTTTGCTATGCGCGTTAGCAATCCAGGAACGTTATTGTTTGTCACTGACACGAATGGAGAATCATTCAACTTCCTCGATGCCGGTTCGTTAGTTCAATATGCTGCTTCTACGCAGGGTGCTGTAGATGCAACGATAAGCTGGGATTACAGTTTTAATGGGGTAGATTTCTTTTCTACTGGTGATGTACACGTCATTGATAACAGCTTGGGCACTGGCGGTGACCTCTTCACCATCGATCTGGATGGTTTCGGTGGTAACTATTCCGGTGATATCTATCTTCGCGGTGTTGTTACTGGTGTGACTGCTGGTAGCGAGCTTGTGATGGATAATTTCCAAGTTCAGGGTGGAGCGATTCCAGAGCCATCAGTCTATGCACTGATTACTGGGTTTGCTGTTATTGGTCTAGCCTATGTGCGTCGCCGTAAGGCATAGTTCAATTATTGTTAATAATTCCATTTTTTACAAATTTCCCGGCGAAAGTCGGGAAATTTTTTTAAACTCCCAAATACATTTCTACAGCGTATCCGGAAAATGAAATACGTCGCTCTATTCGCCATCTGCATTGTTCTGTTCTCAGTGAGTAATTATGCGCAAAGCATTGTTAATGAATCGAATCAGGTTTATTTTGACATGGATGCGACAAAGGAGGGGCTCGATTACCTGAATTACTCAGATGATAATTTACGGAGTAGTAAAACAACTTCAGCGGGCGAAATTGCTGGTGTGGGTTCATTTAAAGCAGTTGAGGTTGAAGACCGCGCTGCAGAGATACCGCTTTTGCTGCGCCCATTATTTGTCCCGGTATTTCTGCTGAGAGATTTGGCGAGACCGGCTTTTTCAACAGTTGCTCTCCCTATTAGTGTTATTACAAGTTCGACGGATCCTGCGCATCATAACGAGAAGTTCATTACGAATCATCCTATCGGCCGACCTGGAGATGCCAGCGAAGGAAATAACCGCGAATACTTACGTCGCACGGTAGAAAAATTCGATAAATCAGAGCAAAAAACGTTAGCTGAGATGTTTAAAAGTAACGATTCGCTTACTGCATCAGTATTTAAGAAACCGGAATACGTCGCCTACGAAACGAATTTTTCGGACAAGCAAAACGCTAATCGTCCAATTGGTCGCACGGGCCGGGGTCGGGGTAATTCCCGTCAGTTGTATCCGGCGCATCCTGACTCCCCGTAAGCGGCGACAATTTTTTTTCTGGTGAGTTGCTGCCAATTTGATCAAGCTGCCCGGTTTTATTTAGGTAGGTTGGTCAGACTATGTTGGTAACGATTCTGTTGGTTTCAATGTTAGTGCTTGCGGTGGGCTATCGCTTCTTCGGGCGCTTTCTATGTCGCCGCTGTGAAGTGGATGATACCCGGAAGACGCCAGCGGTTGTTCAAAACGATGGGGTTGATTTTGTGCCCACCCGTGCGTCCTTGGTCTTCGGACATCATTTTTCTTCCATTGCTGGGGCTGGTCCGATCGTTGGGCCTATCTTGGCGGCTCAGTATTTTGGTTGGGGTCCGACTTGGATATGGATTCTTGTGGGTGCGTTGTTTATTGGAGGTGTGCATGATTTCGGTAGTATGCTCATGTCTCTGCGAAACCGTGGGCGCACAATATCGGAAATTACCCGGCTATTGGTTGGTTTACGCACCGCAAAGTTTTTTCGCACATTTCTGCTGTTGGCGCTGGTCTATGTCATCATCGTTTTCCTCGATTTGACCGCAACGACATTTGCTGGCACCCCTGAAGTTGCAACATCGTCTGGATGGTTTATTTTCTGTGCCGTTGCCTTCGGCCTTGTGTTGCGGCTGAAGGGCTTGCCTTGGGGCGTCACACTCGCGTTATTCATCCCGCTAACTTTTGCTGGCTTGGCGCTGGGGCATTATTTTCCAGCTGAAGGTATCTCTAAGAATGTTTGGCTTACTCTCATACTAGGCTATTGCTTTGTGGCTGCAGTGATGCCGGTGAATTTGCTGTTACAGCCGCGAGATTTCCTCAGCTCACTTTTTCTCTACGCGATGATGATCTTGGGAATAGTTGGCCTGTTTTTCTGCGGTCATCCCATCCAGGCACCGGTGTTCCATGGATTTACGACGGATTTAGCGAATCCGGGTTATTTGTTTCCAGTGCTGTTCGTGACGGTGGCTTGTGGGGCTTGCAGTGGGTTTCATAGCTTGGTGGCGAGTGGCACGAGCTCCAAACAAATTGAACGCGAGCGTGATGTGCGTCCAGTTGCCTATGGCGCGATGCTAGTGGAGGCTCTCTTGGCGGTGTTTGCACTGGCGTCAATTGCGGTGCTTAGTGGTGCCGATATCGAGGGTAAGAGTCCGGTTGCAATATTCTCTACGGGAGCTGCGGTATTTATGAACACTTTGGGCATTCCTCAAGAACTTGGGCGCGAATTTACCGCCCTTACGGTGAGTACCTTTTTGCTGACTACGCTGGATACTTGTACACGGCTATCTCGCTTTCTGCTACAAGAAATGCTCAATTGGGAGGGGAAGAGCGCCCGCTATTTGGGCACTTTGGCAGTGGTGTTGATTCCTGGTGTTTTCGCCTACCAGACTTTCGACGGAAAACCAGCTTGGGCAGTTTTATGGCCGTTGTTTGGTGCCACGAATCAAATGATGGCGGGTCTCGCTTTGATTACATTCGTGGTCTATCTGAAGGACCGGAAAATCGCCTACAAATTCGCATTGATACCCGCATTGCTCATGATGCTTACGCCGTTGACCGCGCTTGGCTTTATGGCATTTGACCATGAGATTGGGACGTTTCTTCAAGTGATTTGCGTTAGCATGTTTTTGCTGGGGCTAATTGTTGCAGGGATGTCTTTGAACTTTGTTTTCAGGTCTCAGGCTCAGTCTTCGGTTTCGCCTCAGGCAGGTTAGTCATCCAATCGTCAGTATTTTTGTCCGAAAGGACTAGTGGCTTTTCTCAACTCGCGAGGCTTATCGATCGGGCATCGTCACCTCTGAGTAAAAGCCGTCGAGGCTGCGTGCAGAATCGCGTGGAGCGAAGTAATAGACCCAGCTAGGTTTGTTAAAATTGGTCTAGCCGCCGGAACTGATGATGGCCAGAATGATCTAGATATGACGATTACTTCAAGACCTTATGGTGCCCTGCCAAGTGGCGAACCAGTAAAACTATTCACGCTCACCAATGAACGAGGCATGACCGTGAGCATTACGGACTTTGGGGGCATTGTTGTGTCCATTGAGGTTCCTGACCGTAATGGTATCTTGGCCGATGTAGTACTTGGTAAGCCCGATTTTGCCGGCTATTTTGCAGGACACCCTCACATGGGAGCGATCGCGGGGCGAGTCGCGGGGCGGCTTACTGGTGGACGTTTCACACTTGATGGAGTGGACTACCAACTCGCTTTGAACAATGGGGCGAATCATCTCCATGGTGGACTTAAGGGATTTGACAAAGAGCTTTGGCTGTCGTCTGTCATTACCGAGGATGGTCAGGAAAAGCTTCGTTTGCGGCATCGTGATCTAGATGGGGCCAATGGCTACCCAGGGAATGTTGATTGCCAGGTGGATTATGCCGTTACCTCCGATAACGAGCTGCGGATCGATTATCAATTTGTGACGGACAAGGCTACTCCGCTGGTTGTCACAAATCACAGCTATTTTAATCTAAAAGGGCAGGGAGAAGGCCAAATCTTAGACCACGAAGTTCAGATATTTGCGCATGAATGTGCGCTGGCTGATGACGAGATGACGCTACTAAGCAAAAAAGTTCTCGTGGACGGCACCGCTAGTGATTTTCGGGAACCTGCGGTGATTGGCGATCGTGTGGATCGGCTGCATCAAGGGCATGGTGACGGGTATTTCCTGCCGGATGGTCGCACGATTGAGCCACGCTTGGTAGCGCGCGTGCGCGAGGCCCATACGGGACGAGTGCTGGAGACTTTAACGACGGAGCCCTATATCCAGTTCTACACTGGTTCTCAGATGGAAGAAGGCGAGCCTGGCAAGACGGGTTCCTACGGAAAACACAGTGCCTTTTGTCTTGAGGCACAGGAGTACCCTGATGCGGTCAATGCGCCGGATTTAGGTGTTGGTGTTCTTCGTCCGGGAGAAGATTTTCGCTCGACGACAATCTACCGCTTTAGCGCGGAATAGTTTAAGCAAACGCAAAACGTAGCTCACGAGTGGCAGCAGCTGTGTCCTTGGCCAGAAGTAGGTCTGAAACAGCGACTAGTGCCTTGGCACCCTCAGCAATCACTTCGTGTGCATTTGTTCGTTTGACTCCACCAATGCAGAACCAGGGCAAGGGGGGGGGGGGGAGGCTGGCGACATAGCGCACGAGCTCAAGGCCAACTGGAGTGTAGTCGGGCTTGGTTGGAGTGGCGAAGACCGGGCCGACGGCAAAGTAAGTCAGCAAGCGGGCTTGCGCGATGGCAGCATCCACTTGGTGGGGGGAGTGTGTTGAGAGGCCGATTACGCGATCTGGGCCAAGTGCAGCCCGGACTTCGGTAATGGGTGTGTCATCTTGTCCCACATGGGTGCCAACTAATTCATATTCAGCAGCGAGTTCCCAATCGTCGTTGAGCACGAGAGGTACAGGTGACAGGGCGAAGAGTGGGAGGACGGCTTCCAGCAAGCGTCGTCGTTCGTCGCGGGTTGTCCCTTTTGCGCGAAGTTGGACAATGTCTGCGTCACCGTCAAGGAGGGCTTGGCATTTGGCCACCCAGTTTTCACGATTGGTGTAGCCAGTATCTAGTATGCCATAGACGCGTGGTGGCGTCGGCCAAAGAGTATTCATTGCCGCGACTAGATTTTATCGTCGCGCTTTTTTTCCGAATCTTCGTCGTTTTCGGACAAAAGTGCGGAAAATTCGTCATCGGCCAGCAAGTCTTCCTGCTTAGACTCTTCAATAATTTCGGGCTCGCTTTTTTTACCGCCAAAACCGCCAAACAGTCCGGTTTTTTTGTTCTTCTGCTCTTCAATTTCTGGTTCTGGCTTGGATTCTTCCTTGATCGGCTTGAGCCCCTCTGGCTCTTTGGGAGTGGACCAACCAAAGGCCGATTTTTTCTCGGGTTCTGGCTCTTTCAGAGGCTCAACGGGAACGATTTGCTCTGGCGTAGGCTTTTCGGAAACAGGCTCGGGTAGTGGCGTGACCTCCGGCATGTGGTTGCTCTTTTTGAAGCCAGTGGCGGTGAAGCTCACATCACCAATGAGGATGCCGTGAGTGTCCTGGAAAATCTGGGTAACGCGGCGGCGCATCTGGTCCCGCACTTCGCCAAGACGCTGCCCTTGGTAGAGCTTGGCACGGATCTGAACATTGATGCGGCCATGCTTTTTCTTGAAATCAATCCGGGGTTTGCTGGCGGTTTCTACACCGTCACAGGCAATGCGGACGAGGTCGCGAAGGGCGGCGTTGGTTGTTTCGGCTACACCGCTTTCATCGCGAAAGACACGGAAGTTACGTCGGGAGCGCTTGATGCGCCACATGATGATGAGCACCAAGATGATGCCAGCAGCGCCAAGCCACCAATAATACCATTGAGGATTGGCAAACGAAAACGTTGCTTCGTATATGCTGCGTAGCCACTCCTTGAGTTTTTCTTCCATAAATTAAAACGGTCCTGACTAGTCGGTGTGTGGTGGATTCCAAGTATCCTTGGGCTCTTCGGTTTTGGTTACCTCCCGCACGCCGTCAATAAATACGTCTACCTTGCTGACGTTCTTGCCAGTCATGGTTTGGACTTGGTCACGGACATGCTGTTGGATGATCTTGGCAGTCTCAGCCAATTTCACGCCAAATAGCAGCTCCACGTGAATCTTGATCATGTATTCGCTGGCCTCGTTCTCAATGACTTCGACACCCTTTTCGCTTTTGCGACCACCAAAGGTTTCCCAGATGCCGTCGGCACCGTCCTTGACGGAATACACGCCTTCAACCTCCATCGTGGACATTTTCACGATGTTGGCGACGACCTGAAAGGTGATCTTAATCTCGTCCTCCGAATCACTTTCTTCGGTTGGGACTGGAATCGTATGTGGGTCCGGCTCGTCAATTGGAGCGTCAACTTTCTTTTTAGCTGGCATGATAATTGTGATTTATATCCAAATGTTTACGGCATATACCGCTTTAAATCAATCTCTCTCTTAACGAAAAAACCTGCGCACTGAAACACAATTTTTGATGAGTGCTACATTGAGTCGTCAATGGTGAAGACATCTCGTGGTGTTCGGCTGAGGAATTCTTCGATATATTTCGTTGTGTAGTTTCCGCCACGGAACACGGGGTCCTTCATCACGGCAGCGCAGAATGGGATGGTGGTCTTGATGCCACGGATCATGTATTCATTGAGCGCACGATACATGCGGTCCATCGCGATTTCGCGGGTGCGGCCGTAGACCATGAGTTTGGCGACCATACTGTCGTAATACGGAGGCACTACGTAGCCTTGATAGACATGGGAGTCCACGCGCACGCCGTGACCGCCGGGCGTGTAATAGAAGGTTACTTCGCCGGGGCAGGGCGCAAAATTACGGGTTGGGTCCTCTGCGTTGATACGGCATTCAATGCAGTGGCGAAGGATTTTGATATCCTTTTGGTCCAGCTCCATGGCTTCACCGCCTGCGATACGGATCTGGCGTTTAACCAAATCCAAGCCAGTGACTTCTTCCGTTACGCCGTGTTCCACCTGAATGCGGGCGTTCATCTCGATGAAGAAGAAATCGCCGTTTTTATCGACGAGAAATTCGACGGTGCCAGCATTCTGGTAACCGCATTCCTGAGCAATGCGAACCGCGGCGGCACCCATCTTTTGGCGAAGCTTATCATCGAGGAAAGGCGAAGGTGCCTCTTCGATCAGCTTTTGGTAGCGACGTTGCACTGAGCAATCGCGCTCGCCGAGGTGGATTACCTTGCCGTGTTCGTCGGCGAGAATCTGAAACTCAATGTGGCGCGGCTCTTCGATGTATTTTTCGATGTAGACATCGCCATTGCCAAAGGCTTTCTCGGCCTCGATGCGAGCGGTTTGGAATTCCTTGGCAAAAGCCATGGCATTGTGAGCCAAGCGCATGCCTTTGCCGCCGCCGCCAGCGACTGCCTTAATGATGACTGGGAAACCAATTTCCTTGGCGACCTTAACGGCATCTTTCTCGTCTGAGATGGGGCCGTCGCTGCCAGGGATGATCGGTGCTTTTGCGCGCTTGGCGATTTCCTTGGCCATCGACTTGTCTCCCATCAGGCGGATGGTTTCCGACTTCGGGCCGATGAACTTAATGTTGCAGCTTTCGCACTGTTCGGCGAATTCTGCGTTCTCAGAGAGGAAACCGAAGCCGGGGTGAATCGCATCCACGTCGCCGATTTCGGCGGCGCTGATGATGCGATCAGCTTTCAGGTAGCTTTCGGAGGAGGCCGCAGGCCCGATGCAGATGGCTTCGTCGGCCAGTTGCACGTGCAAGCTCTGCTCGTCCGCCTCGGAATAGACCGCCATAGTGCGGATGCCGAGTTCGCGACAGGCGCGTACGATGCGCAGGGCGATTTCGCCCCGGTTGGCAATAAGTATCTTTTGGATCATGGGATTACGCTGGCGCCCTTCCGGTAATTAACCGGCGGTGGCGCTTTCCGTGAAAAAACGATTAGGCCTTAACCTTGAACAGAGCTTGTCCGTATTCGACGGCCTGGCCATTCTCCACGAGAATTTCGACCACTGTGCCCGAAACTTCGGAGTTGATTTCATTCATCACTTTCATGGCCTCAATGATGCAGACAACGCTGTCTGGCTTCACTTTGGAACCCACGTCAATGAACGCTTTGCTGTCCGGAGTGGGGGAGCGATAGAAGCTACCCACCATAGGGGACTTAATTAAGATAACGCCTGGTTCATCCTTAGCGGCGACTGGGGCTGCTGGAGCTGCCAGTGATTCGACTGCTGGAGCCGGGCTGAGCGGTGCGCCAACTGATACCGGAGCGACAGTGAAGCCGCCATTGGCTCCGCCATTGCGACAGATTCGTAGCTTGAGTTCTTTTTCCTCAAGCTCGAACTCAGTCAGGTCCGAACGTTTCATTAGATCGACGATCTGTTTGATCTCCTTAATATCCATACGCAAAATAGAGGTGTGCGAGCAGGTCGCGGCTTTTACCGTGAAGTGAAAACGAAGAAGTTAGGCACGCCATGTCGGATGGCGCAATGCCTATTTTTAACTGAAAAAAGGCCTTATTCCCGCGTTTAAGGAAAAAAATGCCCTGAAACTGGGAATATCAGTGATTGTGGCATTCCGGATGTAATATGCAGGGAAACAATGCCCATGGCAGAAAAAATGGAATTTTTGTCGTAATTAAATGTCTAAACTTGGTTATGGTAGATAAGCATTTTCTGATCACGAGCAATCTGGAGAAGAAATACATTCTCTTGTCGATTTGGGATCAGCTCAACGAGCAGACGATCCGGCATATTCGTGAGGATATTGTTCCCTTACTCGAATTGTTCGATGAGCCGGTCAGCCTGATCATTGACTTGCGCGAAACATACGGTAGCCAGCTTGACGCGATTGACGCATTGCGTGAGCTGTGGTCACAATACGAAAAGACCACGATCAGGCAGATAATACGGATTTTCGCCAACCAAATGGACGATCATGGGACGAAAATTACAGATATTTTTCACCTGAAGGGAGTGCGCAAACACAGCGTTACTCGAATGAAAGACGCGATTCGCTACTGCGAGGATTTGTCTGTCGTCGCCTGATTCGGTTTTTTTTTCAGAGGCGGGATGACATCTGCATTGAGATTTTCCACCTTGGCCTGTCCGAAAAAGACACCCATCGGTTTTACGGAAACTTCATAGTCCGGCTTGGTCAACGTGCCGGTTAATTGGACTTCAATGGAGTTGGCGAGGGGGCTGAAAATGGAGAAGATTTCGTCGAAGATCGGTGTCTCCATATTGCCAAAGGGGTGGAGCGATATTAAGAAATCCAAGCTTTCCTGATCGATGTTGAAGTTGCCGTTGGTCACGATTTCTCCGGTTGCGCCTGAGACTTGGCCATTGGGGAAATTCAGGTTGCTCCGGGCCAGTGTGAAATCCGTTTGGGCATTGGTAAAGTTGAGCGTGCCCAGATGGAGGCCAATTGAATATAGGAAGCTGGAGAGGCCGCCGAGCAAGTGAAGCTGGCCGAGATTGGCATCGGTTAGCACCAGCGTTCCGCTGCCGGAGAAGGTGTTCAAGTCAGGCAATTGACCATGCGTGTCGAAGAAAAGTTTTACATCACCAGCATACCGTTCTTCAAAAGTGCGTGGTGCTTTGTCGTCATCATCATCGTCGTCATTGTCTTTGTCGCTACGGGCTTTCTTGGCGGCCTTGATTCTCTCCAATGCTTCTTGTTTGGCTCGGGCGACGCGCAGAAATGGGATCGCTTCGTAGAGTCCATAGAGCTTGGCGTCGATGATGCTGATTTTTGCGTTTTCCACGTAGAGTCCGCCATTGGGTTGGCGCTGGACAACCGTATAGAGAGCGGTTTTCCCGCCACCGAGGCCAAGGCGTCCTTGGCTGACCTTAATTTGTTCGGGCGTTAGTTCAAAGAGGAAACTACCATTGTCGAAGCGCACATCCTCAAATTCAAAAGGTCCGGGGAAAAAGACGCTTCCCTTGACGTAAAGATCGTCGGCGTGGATCGAGTGCTCACCGTAAACGATGCCCGCTAAATCCAGATAAGGAATCTCGTCACTGGGGAACTTTTTTGCGATGGGAACGACGGATGGGCCTGCCATGTTGGCTCCTTGGAGCAGCGGTAGATGCGTGCGCGCCAAGAAGGAAATGTAGTCATTCTCGCCATTGGGTAAATACTCCCAATGCAGCTCGACGGCTGCTCGGCCATCCTTGGTTTCGACATTGAAGTCAAATAAGTCGAGGTGTTGAACATTCTGCCAGATGCGCGAACGTGCCATATCAATGGGGTCGTCTTTGTATTTTACATCGCGCAGCTTTGCCGATCCGTAGATTTTATTTTTTGCACCGTTGGCACCATATTGACCGGACATGTCGATCTCGGCCTCGGGCGGCGTTTGGTTGAAGGTGAAGTCTGCCCAGAGATCTTTCCACCACTGATCAGGGATGAAGATATTCAGATCGCTCGGCCAGACCGTCCCTTTGGCCTGGAAGCGGTAATTGCCCGTCGAAAATTGCTGCTGGTAGTTGCCTTTGACCGCGTAGTCCCTGGCGTAGAGGTCCACGGAATATAGCTCAATTTCGTCTTCGGTTATGCGCCCCTTCACGCGCGCCGCTTCCAGATGAAGCTGATGATAGTTCAGTTGGTTAAAGCGCACGTCGAATTGGGAATTCCTGGGTTTCAGGCCAGGCAGGAAATCGACGGAGGCTTTCCAATAAGGGCGACCTGCAATGGAGATGTCGGTTGGGATGTCTTCAGCGGGGATTTCGGTGCTTTGCAGGAAAAAGGTAGGGTTCCAGCGGGCTCGAATATTGAGGCTTCCGCTCTCGTCTTTCGGATGAAAGGGACCATCGACCGCGAGCCAATTTAGCCCGCTTTTGAGGATGATGTGGCCCTTGATTGTTCCAGTGCTTTTTAGGTCGCGGAGATTCAGGCTACCAAAGGCACCATCAAACGGCAGGCCCCACGCCTTGATGTTGTAGCTGTAGATTTCTGCCGCCAATGGCATGCTGGTAAAGCCATCCAGTCCATTGTCCAGCCTGACGTGCGCTTCGCTAAAACCTGTCTCAACATCGTCTTGCCATTGTAGGCTGTTGAGGGAGACCTGCCCGAGGCCATCCGGCCGCAAAATCCCGTCCACCCCAAGTTTTGCGCGTAAGCGACTGCTGCCGGCCCCAAGTTTGACTTTGGTGGCTTCGTCGAAAAATCCGCTCATGTAGACTTGAGCGAGGATCTCCAAGGGAGCCTTGCGCTCACCACTTAACTCGATCCGTAAAATGAGGTCTTCAATTTTTGAAAATGGCTCCTGTAGTTCAATGAGACTTCGGCAGATTTCCATGTAGAGTCCGTCGATATTCAGCTTTTTGTCATGGGATTTGGATTCCATCCCTGGCAATGGAGTAAAGACATTACCGTTGATGTGCACCCGGGCCCCCAGCATTTGCAGGATGAAGGTGTCGAGCAACCAGTCTTGCCCCTGGCGTCGGGCATTAATGTAGAGGTTGTGGACCATGGGCTCCCTCTGTCCGCTGGGGGAGATCACTGCTGGGCAATAAAGTGCAGCATCTGCCAATGATATTTCAGAGGGTGTAAATTCTCCGACGAGCAAACGGATGATGCTGAACTTCACCAGCATCAGATCGGACTCAAAGAGCGGGTCGGTGTTGCCTTCAGCGAATATCTGCGTGCTGTGGGCAAAAATGATTCCCCGCAGATCCAGTTGCAGGCGGTCAAACTCAACACGGAATCCTTGATCCGCCAGTTCCTCGTCTAGCGTATCAACAAGAAAGGAGGGGATGGGGACTTCGCCGTCGCGAAGCAGGATAACGACTAGGAAGAGCATTCCGCCAAGGAACAGAGCCAGGAACGTGTTGACCACGTAATGAACTCCGATGCCGATGAATCGAATGATGCTCATCGCTCGATCTAGTGCAGATTGAACCCCAGTAAAGTGCGGGGCATGCGGATTGCGCTACTTGGCCTCATTTGGGGGAAGGGCTTGGTCTGGGGCGCGCCGCGGAGCACCGGAGTCCAAAGGTGCCTCGAGCACTTCTTTGGGGCTTTTGGGCGTATTGGGCGGCAGCTTTTCCAGAGTGAGTGGGAAGAGTGCATCGATTAGTGGCTGGGCGAGGAGAAACGTCACGTTTTGCCGTGGTGAGCCGCCCACTTGGCGTATGCCATCGCGGATGGTGAAATAATAGGAGCGTTTTTCGCTGCTGCCGTCGCCGCCAGGTAAGATGATGTCTGCGTCAAGACGGTATCGCCAAGGAAGGTTTGGTAGTTCCTTGAATTCGGGCAAAAGGTATTCCTTGACCTTAAAGTCCTTCAGCGAGTCAACTAAAGTCAGGATCTCCGACCGATCGATATCATCTTCGGTGAGGACGGTGGGCCACGTTTCGGATTCCGGTTTGATGCGTTTTTCCAGCAAGACCTTGTTTGCGGACAGGTCCGTGATAGTCAATGACTGGACGCGGGCGTCTTTGGGCAGGCTGGTGAGTGTACGGTTGCGATAGGCCAGCGAATCTGCACGCAGTGCTCCAAGGATGGAGAGGTCAACTGCATAGACAGATGCCTTGCCGGATGTTTTCGCGTAGAGGTTACGCGGGTTGGCCCAGGGGGGGGGGCTTGTTTGACCTTCAGGGCTAATGTTGTTGCCCAAAAGAAGCGTCCAATCTCTGGCTCCGCGGATGGTTACTTGGGCGACAGGATCACTCAGCCCCCAGGAGACCAAGTCGCTTGGTGCTGGTGCGTCGCTGACAAAGGCAATGACCTCCATCTGGTTGAGTTGCTGGATCAACTGCTCGACGAGTGGTGTGGCGGCGGTTTCGGTTTTAACTTCTCCTCCGCTGGATGCAGCGGCGACGCTTTGCCAGGCGGGTGGCTCATCAGCGGAACGCGGTTCAAGGCGTTGAAGCGTCAGGGTCTTGCCGGCGCGGTTGATTTCCAACGATGAGACCTTGGTGGGATCGAAGCGCAGGATGCGTCGTTCGCGTAATTCCTCTTGAGCGCGAGTCAGCCATTCAAAGGGGCTCTTCTGTACTGTGAAGATGGTGGTGTCCTCGCCGCCGTTTTCGAGGCGTGCGTATAGCTGAGGAGGAGTGTTTTCAGGAAGGCCAGTTACGGGGCCGCCCAGCAAGAGGGTCTGGCGACGGTTGTTGCCGCCGAGGGTGATGCGGAGCGTAGGCGTGGTGAGGCCAGCAAGCTCTGGGCTGATCTCACCCGTTGGGATAAGGCGCTCCACGCGTTGCCCCACGATGAGTGCCAAGGCATTCTGGACCAGTTGGTCATCGGCCTTGGCGGGCACCGGCGTTTCAAAAGACCAACCGTCGCTGCTCTTTACCAAGCGAATACGTTGCGCAGTGGTCTGCACAGTCAAGCTCTCCAGCTCAAACACGGGGATGTCGAAAATTCGCTGGCTACGTAGCTCGGCTAGTGGCACAGCAATGGAGCCGAGGAGCTCGTCACCAACTACGAGGACTTCTTTGCCGCCAGGGGCCATGACGTAGAGCCGGTTGCCCATGCCAGTGGTCGAGCCAATTTCCAAACGCGTCTCCTTGCCCTTGGCTGAAGAATCGTCGAGTGACGTGAGCACCAGTTCAAATTGTGCGGGGTCTAAGCCGAAGTCCGATAGTTTCTGGCCAGATTTTTCAATATCCGACAGGGGAAAATTTGCCTCTTTTTCGAGGAACTCAAGCTGCGCCAAAATCTTCTGAACGGCGTTTTCGTTGGCGGGCCACTTGACGGGGCTAGTCAATTGCCATCCGCGGCGGGTTTTTTCGAGGACGCGGGTCCGGGCTTGTCCGTCTTGGCTTCGCGCGGTTAAGGTGATACCAGTGATGTCGCCCGCTTGGGGCAGCACCAGCGCGCTCATATCCTTGATGACTTCGCGGGGGTCTTCCCGGTTTTCCAGATAATACAGGTAGTAAAAAGCCGCGACGTTGAGCAGCAAGAGCAAGAATGTGAGTTTCCAGCGCATAGGACTATCGACGGCGTAACATTAAAATCATGAGGCCGAGCACCGCCACGCCTCCGGGCAGCAGCAGCAGGCGCAAGTAAATACTCAGTGCTTCTTCGCGGCTAATCAAGAGCTGATGCTTCTCAATGACGCGGGGCGGGATATTCGCCATTTCCTCACGGTCGAGCATCCAGTTGAGCACGTTATGAAAGAAAATCGGGTTTGCGCCCGAGTAAAACTTGGAGTTGCCGACCCAGGCAGCGTTGCCAAAGACCGCGACACGGCCACCTTGTAAATCAAGACCCAAGTCGGATCCGGTCACGCGCTCCGAGGCTACGGCGAGGCTGACTGGGCCAGTCAGATCACTGGCTTGATTGAATTGATGAGGCTCCGTGCGGTAGTTGCGTTCGCCCCAGCTCATGGGCGAGGAGCCAATCAGCTCGACGACTTTCAGGCGATCATCCAGGGGGGAGCCGGGGTCGATGCGCACGGGGCGACTCAGGCCAAACAAGCTCTTGAGCGAGTGTTTGAGCATGAATTCTGTGGTTGGATGCTCGGCATATTTGGCTACCAGCATGTCGCCGCCAGTTGCGCGGAAACCGTCCGAGGCCTCCATCACCACCATGTCGTCGGCGAGCACGCCCCAATCGTAGAAAAGGTCATCCAAGCCATGGGGGCGGGCAGGGTCCAATAGAACAATGAGACGCCCGTCCCGATCATCCAAAAAGCGGCGGAGCTTTTCTTGTTCTTCAGGGAGAAAGGCCATTTGTGGTGCGGCAATCACGAGGATGGAAGCGTCTTCGGGAATGTCGTCGACTACGGTCAGATCCAATTCCTTGGCTTGGTAATTGCGTCGGCGAAGGAAGGTCGCCATCTGCGAAAGTCCCCGCCGTGGCGTTACGTCTTCCAGACTCATTTCACTGTGCCCGATGGTGAAGTAGAGCATTGTCTTGTCCGGGCTCATGACATCCAGCATTGCGGTCGTGAAGGCCTGCTCACCGTTGAAGACTTTTTCCTGTATGCTGTCGCTGGAATAGAGTTCGGTGGGGAACACCTCATGGTATTCGTCACCACAGATCACGACAATGGCGTTGTCCGCCTCGGGCTTAACATTATATTTGCGAACCAGTTCTTCGGCCACGGCGCTGTTCTTGTAGATATTGACGTATTCTACGGAGACGCCGACTTTGCCGTTGATGCGGGACTCATACTCAAACTCACGTAGCAAGTTCTGAATATCTTCAAAAATTTCCTCGGACTCCTGCGGGGCATTGTCCGATGGCTCAGTGACGATGATGCGGATCGGCTCCTTGATTTGCTGCAGATAGGCCAAGGTCTCTGGCGCGAGCGAATAGCGGTGCGTGCGGGTGATGTCCTCCCGCAGAAAGTGCTTGGCGGCGATCACGTTTAGCGCGACGGCCAAAGTCAATGCCAGTGTAATCTGGATGAAGCGGTTCATCCGTTTAACCCAACGGGCCACGCGAAAGTCGTCTAGTGCACTCATGCCTTACTTTCGACGACTAGGGTGGTGATACCGAGCAGCAGCATTGTCAGGCTGCCATAGAGGAACAAGGGACGACTATCGAGCACGCCCCGGCTAAAGTCCTCCAAGTGCTCGAATGAATTAAAATAATCCACGAGATCCCGCGAGTGGTTGATCCACTCAACGTCAATCAGTGGAAACTCCAGCATGAGTCGGCCACTCAGGATAATAACAAACAGCATGCAGAAGCTTAGCATCCCGGCCACGAGCTGATTACGTGTCAGGCTGCTCGCAAAAATACCGATGGCGACATAGAGCAGGCCACTGATGGCGATGAAAATGAAGCCGCCAATCATTGAGGCTGGGTCAAATAAGCGTTCCAGGGGGACGCTCTCGCCAGCGTAGGCATTGACGATATAGGGGAACGGTGCCGTTAACGCCCACAAAAGCATATAGAAGAGATAAGCGCTGAGGAACTTGCTCAAGACGATTTGCAGCGCGGTCGCGGGCGTAGTCATCAGGGTTTCCAGGGTGCCCATTCGCCGCTCTTCGGCGATGCTCTTCATTGTCAACAGTGGGACCATGAACCATACAGGTACCCAGAAGGTTTGGAAAAACCAGACCGAGGGCGTCATTTCCTGAGGAGCTTCCGCCGCTTTGCTCAACGCTAGATAATACATGGACGCCATGAGCAGCAGATAGAGCACAGCGGCAATATAGCTGGCCGGCGCAATGATCAGCATGCGCAGTTCGTGGGCTAACAGGGTGAAAAAATGACGCATGGCTTAGTGTTTCGGCATCGGCATGGCCGGACGGGTGTGCCCCTTAAACGGCGCGGCGGTTTCATCCCAGCTGCGGCGTGTGGCGGCCATGAAGATGTCTTCCAGATTGGGTTGGAGCCGGGCGATCTCGCGTATACGTGCATCGATCCGCTGGAGGGCTTCCAGAATCGGCTCGGTTAAAAACAATTCCGACGGTGCCAGCAAACGGTGCTCCCAGAAGCCGTCTTCGCGCTCTTCCGCGCTCTGGAACGTCAAATCCGGGCCTACATCGGCTAAGGCCTTTTTCAGCGCCATTTGGGTAAGGTTTACCCGGACGCGATAGGTCGTTTGTGGGAGGAACTCCTTGCGCAGACTGCTTGAATTGCCGTTGGCTACGATGCGGCCTTGATTGATGATGATGACACGGTCGCAGGATTTTTCGATTTCCGGCAAAATATGGCTGGAGATAATCACGCTCATCCGCCCGCGCAGGCTGTCAATCAGGTTGCGGATGCTCAGAATCTGGTGTGGGTCCAAGCCGATGGTTGGTTCGTCCATCACGATGACTTCCGGCTCGGCGACAATAGTGTCGGCAATGCCGACGCGCTGGCGGTAGCCCTTGGATAGTGAGCCGATGACCTTGCGTCGTGCTTTTCGCTGGAGATCGCAAATTTCCATGGCCTCATCGACCCGAGCCTTGACCTTGCGCATGGGCACTTCTTTGAGACGCGCCCGGTAGCGTAGATATTCTACCACGCGCATGTCTTCGGGGAGCGGATTGTGCTCGGGCATGTAGCCGACGTGGCGTTTGCTCTCGTAGGGGTTGCTGGCTACCGGAATACCGCAGATTTTTGCTATGCCAGAGCTCGCTGGCAGCAGACCGCAAAGAATGCGCATTGTGGTGCTCTTGCCCGCCCCGTTGGGCCCGAGGAAGCCCACCACCTGGCCTGGCTCTACGCGAAATGATACCCCGTCAATGGCCTTTACGCGCCCAAAGCGTTTGGTCAGACCGACGACTTCGATCGCCGGTGGTGGGGTTGCTGGTGATGACTCTTTAGGCACGATTGGAAATAAGACAGCTCAAGTATGGATTCCGTTCGATCGAAATTCCACTTTGGCCAATATTCTAAACCGGCAGAGCAAAGGCCATGTTCCCCGAAGAATCAAGTATCAATCCAGCGGGCTTTTTAGGATTCAGGCAGGTAATGCCCTTATCTAGGTTTACGAAACGATCAGCTCTGCGAATTGATCCTTTATACCGTTGAAGAGTATCGGCCCTGCTTCTGCGTCAAATATGCATCGAATAGCATCGCCAAATTCCGGATGAATAGTCGGCCTAACGATGTGACTTTAAGCCCTTGGCTCGTCAAGGAGATCAACCCATCGGCAGCCAATTCATCCAACTGAGAAATTGCGTCAGCGAAATGCTCCTGGAAGTTGATGCCCCACTTCGCGCCAATGTCGTCGAAATCTAGCGATAGATCACACATCAGTTTCATGATGACCGCGCCGCGGAGGCGGTCTTCTTGTGTCAGGCAGTAGCCTCTCGTAATTGGCAGGCAACCGTTTTCCAAGGCGGCACGATAAGCATCCAATTCTTTTTCATTTTGCCGAAAGGCCCCGGCCGATTGCGAAATCGATGAAACGCCAAACCCGCAAATCTCAACTCTCGCCCGCGTGCTGTATCCTTGAAAATTGCGCTGCAAGCTCTTGTTTTTTTGAGCGACCACCAACTCGTCGCTTGGCAAAGCAAAGTGATCCAGGCCAATGTATTCGTAGCCAGCTGTGGTTAACGTTTCGATGCAGAGTTTCAGCAAGCCGAGTTTCTCCGCCGCGCTGGGCAAACCGTGGCGCTCCAGATTTTTCTGGGCAGGCTTTACCCACGGGATATGAGCGTAATTGAAAATTGCAAAGCGCTCGGGGGAGAGTTCCAGCACTGCTTGCAAGGTCCGCTCAAAACTACTGATGCTTTGCCGTGGCAGGCCGTAGATTAAGTCAATGTTGATTGACGTGAAACCATGCGCCCGCAGCAAGTCCATCGCCGCGAAATTTTGTTCCTGCGGTTGAACCCGATGGATCGCCTGTTGGACTTCAGGATCACAATCCTGCACGCCGAAGGATGCCCGGGTGGCACCCATTCGGGCAAAGGCAGCCACATGCTCTTCGTTTAAACGACGTGGATCGAGCTCCACCGAGATTTCCGCATCATCGGAAAATTGAAAGCGCTTCTTGATGATGCTGCCCAGACGGTTGATCTGCTCTCCGGTGAGAAAATTGGGTGTCCCGCCACCAAAATGCATCTGCACTACGGATCGCCCGGGGAGTAGGATTTGGCTGAACAGCTCTACTTCTTTCTCAAGTAAGTTGAGGTAATCGTCTGCCCGATCACGCTTGATCGTGGTGATCGTGTGGCATCCGCAAAACCAACATAATGTTTCACAGAATGGCAGATGGAAATACAGTGATAAAGGAGCTTTCGAAGTCTTGGTTGCAGCGAGCAAATCAGTCGGATCATCAATTTCTTGAAAATGATTGGCGGGCGGATAGCTCGTATAGCGTGGGCCAGGTCGCTGGTATTTTTCGATCAAGGCAATGTCGTTATCGCTGAGTTCCATTCGGAATTGATTTAGCTTTCTAATGCAAAGCATTAAGGTTCGTTTTGCTTAAAATAAGCGCGCGTTTCCGTGTCATTTTCTGGCGCTTATATAATCATGGTTTTAACGTTTTTGCACGGACAAATGCAAGAATTCAGCCATGTTGAAAACACCAACTAAATCAAACAACAAGGATGGAAAAATTGACTGAAGTGCCTGACGAAATGCTTTTATTTGATCGGCCAGAGATGGCCTTGACCAGTGAGACCGACCTGCTCTTAAACACCGCTGGTATTCGCTGGATTCGTAAACGTGATGGGCAACGAGTCCCCTTTGATCCTCAACGCATTATCAACGCACTTTTCCGCGCGGGCGAAGCCACGGGGGAGTTCGATCGCGATCAGGCAGTTGCCATGGCCATCGAGGTCGTTAACCGGTTTCAGGCGACCAAACATTGTCGTGCGCCCAGCGTAGAATTAATTCAGGACATCGCCGAAGACGTGCTTATTACCTCGGTGTATCGCCGCACCGCCAAAGCGTTTATTATCTATCGTGATCAACATGCTCGCCGACGCTCAATCCGCCATCAGGCTAAGACTGAGCTGGTGGAGCAATACCTCAGCAAGCTCGACTGGCAGGTGCGTGAAAACAGCAATATGGCGTATTCTCTCCAGGGATTAAATAATTATATCGCCTCGGGCATCAGCGAGAACTTCTGGATGAACGAAGTCTATCCGCCCTCAATTGAGCAGGCGCACAAGCATGGTGATTTCCATATCCACGACACGAATCAACTGAGCGTTTATTGTGTTGGGTGGGACCTTTTTCAACTTTTGATGGAGGGCTTTCGCGGCGTGCCTGGGAAGGTAGAATCAGCGCCCGCACGGCATCTGCGTAGCGCAATGGGCCAGGTCGTTAACTTCTTCTACACCCTGCAGGGCGAGGCGGCTGGCGCACAGGCATTTTCGAGCTTTGACACCTTGCTTGCGCCCTTCATCCGCTACGACAAGCTGGATTACGCGGCGGTTCGTCAGATCATTCAGGAGTTTATTTTCAATATCAATGTCCCCACTCGCGTAGGCTTCCAATGTCCGTTCACGAATATCACACTCGACCTGCAATGCCCCGGCCATTACCGCGAACAGCCCGTGCTTTGCGGTGGGAAATTGATGGATGATGTTTACGGCGATTTTCAGGAAGAGATGGACACCTTCAATCGCGCCTTCTTCGAAATCATGACCGAGGGAGACGCTAGCGGTCGGCTATTTTCGTTTCCGATTCCGACCATTAATTTGACGCAGGATTTTAATTGGGAGAACCCCAACCTTGACGGGCTTTGGGCCATGACTGGAAAATTTGGGATTCCCTATTTTTCGAACTTCATCAACTCAGACATGAGTCCGGATGACGCTCGTTCCATGTGCTGCCGACTGCGGATTGATAACACCCAGTTGGAGCGGCGGGGTGGTGGACTTTTTGGCGCACACCCGCTCACGGGCAGCATTGGCGTGGTGACAATCAACTTGCCTCGTTTGGGGTATCAAACGCGCGATAAACGATCGTTTTTAAATCACCTGAGGAAGCTCATGGACCTTGCGCGCGACAGCCTGGAGACCAAGCGTAAGTTCTTGGAGGAGTTAACCGAAGCCGGCCTGTATCCCTACACCAAGCACTACCTGCGCGATATGAAGGAGCGGCACGGCGTGTTCTGGAAAAACCATTTTTCGACGATCGGATTGGTCGGCATGAATGAGGCCTGCCTGAACCTCTTCGGCGCGAACATCGCCTCTGACCGCGGGCGTAACTTTGCCGCCGAGGTGCTGCAATTCATGCGCGAACGCTTGATTCAATATCAGCAGGAGACCGGGAATCATTACAATCTGGAGGCCTCGCCCGCTGAGGGCACATCAATGCGCCTCGCACTTAAGGATCAAGAACGCTGCCCCGGCATCATCTGCGCAAACGCCTCCGAAGTGCTTCGTGGCAGTGCGCCGTACTACACCAACAGCACGCACCTGCCAGTCGATTTTTCGGAAGATCCATTTGAGATTCTCTCCCTGCAAGAAGAAACCCAGGTCCTTTACACCGGCGGCACCGTGATCCATCTATTCCTCGGTGAGCGCGTTACGGATCTTGTCGCAGTCCGCGAATTCGTGAAAACCGTCGCGTCAAATTTCACGCTGCCGTACTTCTCGTTGACGCCGACGTTCAGCGTCTGCCCGCAGCATGGCTATCTTTCCGGCGAGCATATCAACTGCCCCCAATGCGGCGAAGAGAGCGAAGTTTACTCACGCATCGTTGGTTACTTACGGCCAGTCTCACAATGGAATGATGGCAAGCAAGCGGAGTTTCGGCGACGAAGTCGGCTGAGCGTGGCAACCGACGGGCACCCCAAATTACGTCATCAACGCCTTAAACAATCCGAGATGCTTTGAACATTGGTGGACTCATTCGCAATTCACTGATTGATTTTCCTGGCCGACCCACGGTCGTGGTCTTCACCCAAGGCTGTAACTGGCGTTGCCCATACTGCCACAATGCAGCATTAATACCGCTTCATGGAGTGAATCAAATTGCGCCCGACGCGGTCTTTGCGGTGCTCGACCAGCGTCCGGCTACAGCGCGTAGCCTCGTTGTCACTGGCGGCGAACCAACGCTCCAGCCGGGACTGATCTCATTTCTACAAGAGGCGAAGAGGCGGTGTGTGACGGTTAAACTCGACAGCAACGGCAGTCGACCAATGACCCTTCGAGAAATTATTCAGGCCGAACTGGTGGATTACATCGCGCTGGATGTCAAAGGCCCGCTAGCGCGATACCCTAAGTATTGTGGTAAACGTGTAACGCTCGCCGCGCTCCGGGAATCGATTCACTTGGTTATGCTAAGTGGTGTGGATTATGAATTTCGCACAACGGTCGTTCCGGCTTTGCATTCCGTAGACGACATTGCGGCAGTTGGCCATGAACTCGCTGGTGGGCGTCATCTGTACCTGCAACCCTTTCGGTCCGAGCAAACGCTTCGCCCGAAGCTGCTCGGGTCTGACGAGCCATCCCGCGCATTTCTGGAAAGCTGCGCTGAGCGGGCACGTCGCTGGATCCCGACAACGATCAGAATATAGCCAACGTTAATCCAACAGATGAAAGCGAACTGTTCGCCTGCCAATTAGTTTCGCCGACGTTGTGCTTCCGCCAGACCCAGCAAGGTCAAATCCGGCTCAGCCCGGTATTCACTCAGTGCCTCGCGTAAAAAGCCCCGCGCCGCGCCGCCGGTTAGTAAGACCGTAGGGTCACGCTCACCGAGGGCCGCATATTCCTCCCTTACCCCCACAAGCAGGGCACGGATCATGCCGGGATAGCCCCGGGCGCAACCCACGTTCATGGCCTCGACAGTGCTGCGGCCAATGCGTGGTGCCAAGTCGAGGTCCGTCGTGTCTAGACGTGGGAGTAGGGCGGTTTTCTCGTGCAAATATTCGGTCATTGTGGCGATGCCAGGGGCAATAATTCCGCCAATGTAGCCTTGTTGCTCAGTCACGAGGTCAAAAGTCGTTGCGGTGCCCATATCGATCACCACTGCGGGTGCGTCGACCAGCAGTTGCGCGCCAATCGCGTTGGCTAGGCGGTCCTGTCCGATTTGTTCGGGGTGGGGATAGCTGATAGGAAGGCCGGGAGTGTCGTCACAAGTCAGTTGCCAAGCGGGGCGGATGGCCGTTGATAATGCCTTGGCGAGCGCCTCGCCCGCGGCTGGCACAACACTGCACCAACTGACTGGGCCACTGGTCGTAGCAAGTAAATCCGGCAGGGCGGCTAGCAGCTCTGTCCGCGGCACATCGCCTCGATTCGCCAGTGTGTTGCCCTTTGCGACGGCCCAGTGGACCGAAGTGTTGCCGATGTCAATGACCAGAATTTCGTCCATGATTACTCAGCGGAATAGCTATCGTGCAGGGAGACATCTCCAGCGGCAAAAGTGCGGACTTCTCCGTTCGCTAACCGCAGTTGAAGAGCGCTGGAGGCGTCCATGCCAACCACTTCACCTGAAATGTCACCTCCATGCGTGGAAATTGTCACCTTATGGTGATTAATGGCTGAGTATTGTGCCCAAAGCTCATTCATCTCGGCCTCGATATTTCGCTCGATATAGTCGTGATAGGCGTTGGCGAGCTCGGAGATCACCAATGCAGCCACAGCACTCATCGAAAAGGTTTTCCCCACCGCCTGCGACAGGCTCGTGGCAATGCTGCGGACCTCAACGGGCCAGGTCTCGACGGCGCTATTGACGTTTAGCCCAAGCCCAAGGATCAGCTCGCGCATCCGGTCGGCATCCAGTCGCGCCTCGGTCAGAATCCCCGCTAATTTTCGCCCATTAATCAGTAAGTCATTGGGCCATTTCGCCAAAACACTTGCCCCGCTGAGTGCGGATAGTTTTGCCGCGATCCGTAGACCAATCCAAACCGTAAAGCGTTGCATGAAAGCAGGTTGTCGATCGGGTCGAACACCGAAGCTAAGCATCAAGTTGCCAGAGTCGTCGCTGTGCCAGCGTCTGCCCAGTCGGCCGCGACCGGCGCTTTGCCGTCGTGTTATCACCACTAGGGGACTTTCTGTACCATCGGTCAGCCGCCGCATCGCCTCATCGTTCGTGCTGCCGCATTCATCCAGTAGAATCCAATTAATTTCCGTCTTTTGCGCCTGCAGTTCTAACGCGAGGAGCAGGGGGTGGAGTGTGGTTGGCTCGGAAACCAGCGCATAGCCTTGGCGGCGCACGGCATCGATTACGAATCCCTCTTCTTTGAGCCGGTCGAGGCGGCCCTTAATGCTAACTCGCGACACACCAAGCTGTTCGGCCAGCATTTCACCGGAGACATGACCGGGCTGAGCGTCTCGCAGGGTCTGCAACAGTGTCAAATCCGGGTCTTGGAGTGGGGTGTTCATTGCCAGTCCAATCCGATGTCCACCCAAGCGGCCTGATGGATCGTTGCTCCGGTGGAAATAAAGTCTAGCCCGAGGGTAGCGAGCGATGGTAGGCGCTCAATTGTGATCCCGCCACTGGCTTCAGTGAGTGACTTGTCACCGATCAGTGAAATTGCTACGGTAAGTTGATCATTGGTGAAATTATCGAGCATGATGACGTCCGCCCCGGCGTCCAACACGGGTGGAATCTGCGTCAGATCGTCGACTTCCACTTCGATGCCAAGGTCCGGACGCTTTGCACGTGCAGTGCTGACGGCTGCGGCGAGTCGCTCGCCCTTATTCGCTTGTTCAGCCGCCAAGTGGTTGTCCTTTAGCATGATGCGATCATAAAGGCCTAGGCGATGGTTCCATCCACCCCCGCAGGCCACCGCGTATTTTTCGAGCATCCGGTAGCCGGGCGTGGTTTTACGCGTATCAAGCAGGCGCGTCGTGGTGTCTCCGAGTGCTACGGTGTAGCGATGGGTTTCGGTGGCGATGCCGGTCAAGTGTTGAAGGAAATTGAGAATCACGCGCTCCGCTGTCAGGATCGTTGCCTTAGCGCCTGACAGCTCGCCGAGGCATTCGCCGGGCTTAAGCGTGGCGGCATCTGTCACTGCAGGCCTAAATGTCACCGATCCGAGACTTTTTCCGTAATAATCCAGTATCATCGCCACAATTGGGAGTCCCGCGACGGTCATTGGCTGGCGCGCCATCAACTTTGCCCCCCCCCCCCCCCCGGCAATATGACGGTTTGGGTGGTTGCATCCCCGGTGACAGAGGGGATATTTGCCAGCCCCCCCCCTTTGAGGTCTTCGAACGAGGCCATTTCGATGAGCCGTTCGATCCAGCTAGGGTCTAGGTCAGCCCAAGAAAGGCGGTGGCTGAAGTCATCAAGTGGTCGTTTGCCCATGCCACATCCTCAATTTCCCCAAGACATTCGCCAAGGCAAATTCTTCCTGATGAGAATTTTGCTACCAACCGACGGCATTACGTTCGCCCTGCTTGGTGATGTTCTTTTCGTCTTCCCAGACTGCGAGGCCGTTGTTGGTCTGGGTGAGGCTGAGCTGGAAAGTATAGGTGACTTGATTTGTGCGGCCAGCAGAAGCACGGTCTTCGAGTAGCTTCCCGGTCAGCGTAAAGTAGGGTAAAGGCATGGATTGGGTATCATTTTCCTGAAACTGCTTGATCTCCATGGTCTGTCGGGCGAGTTCGTCTTCGGCCGAATTACCCAGCCCATACGTGGTCGTGGTGACAACCTTGCCGCTCTGGTTCAGGGCGACACGAATTTTTTTGGTCAGGTAATCGGTATCAACGAGCTGTGTGGTCTTGTTGGTAATGCGGCCAATACCCAGCACCGCTGGCTGGCTGGGTGCTCGGTCCAGTACGCCTGAGAGGAGCATGCTTTGCACCATCTGATCAGCCGCAGAGGCCCAGTCCTGGATGTTGATCTTGTCCAAACTGATGATTGTCTGGGTGCCTTGGGAGTCCACGTAGCGCCCGTCACGCCCTGGTGTTCCAGAGGATTCACATCCGGTGAAAAGAATAGGCAGAGCAGCGAGACTGAGCAAGGCAAGGTGTGTTTTCATGATGGAAAGGATAGAAGGTTTGGCCGGAAATACGAATGGAATTTCACACAAAGACGCAGTTGCTAGCCCTGAAGTCGTTATTAAGAGCTGTCAAATGGAGTTTTGCACCATCGTTGCCATGATAATCTTAAAAAAAGCGAGGCCTCAGAAGGGGCCTCGCTTTTATAAAAACATTGCGAGAATGGCTTAACCGCGCCCTGAGGTGAGTTGCTTCTTCAAATACTCGACGGTGCGGGAGACATTCTCGTCCTGCTCCATGATGTTCTCGACTGTTTTGCAGGCGTGAATCACGGTGCCGTGGTCGCGCCCGCCAAAGGCGTCGCCGATTTCTTGGAGGGAATGACTGGTCAGTACGCGGCTAAGATACATGGCGATCTGCCTCGGGAAGGCGATGTTGGCTGGGCGTCGTTTGCTAACCATGTCGCTGAGGCGCAGCTTGTGGTAGTCAGACACCTTTTGCTGAATCTTTTCGACAGTGACCTGTGTCTGCGCTTCTTCGTGGAGAATGTCCTTGAGCAGAGTTTCCACGGTGTCGACATTCAGCTCGCTCTTCATCAGGGCGGCGTAGCCAGCCACGCGGGTCAACGCGCCTTCCATACGACGGACATTGCGTGAAACTCGCTCGGCCAAGAAGTCGAGGATGGCTTCAGGCAGGTCGAGATTCATGTTGTGCGCCTTCTTGCGGATGATGGCTAGGCGCGTTTCGTAGTCTGGCGGCTGGATATCCGCCATGAATCCCCATTGAAAACGGGAAACAAGGCGACTCTCAAGGCGGGCGATTTCACCCGCAGGCCGGTCACTGCTCAGTACGATCTGCTTCTGACGCTCGAAGAGCTCGTTGAAGGTATGGAAAAATTCTTCCTGGATTCGCTCTTTGCCCGAGAGGAAGTGAATATCGTCAATCAGGAGGACATCGACTTGGCGGTAACGCTGGCGAAAGCGCGTCACGCTGTTGGTTTGGATGGCCTCGATGTATTCGTTGGTAAACTTTTCTGTTGAGACGTAGGCGATGCGTGTGTCCGGGCGGCTTGTCAGGATGTGGTGCGCCACGGCGTGCATGAGGTGGGTCTTACCCAAACCAGTGTCGCCAAAAAGAAAGAGTGGATTGTAGGCCTTACCGGGGCTGGTGGCCACTGCGAAGCTTGCCGCTTGCGCCATTTGGTTACCCGATCCTATCACGAAATTTTCGAAATTATTCCGTGGGTTAAGGATCAAGTTGGGGCGATTCAACTCAGCAGCGGTACGGCTAGTAGGGGGGGGGGGGACGCCGGGGCGAGCTTCGCGCGCGGTTTCGATTTGGGCGCGTTCGAGGCGGTTGGCATCCTCAGTGACGGTGTCCACGATCACGCTCAGCGTCATTGAGCGGCCAGCGGCTTCCTGTAGACGGCGGGTAATGAGGTCCAGATAATTATCTTGGATCCAAATGACGGCAAAATCATTCGGGGCTCCTAGGGTGATACCTTCGTCGGTTTCTTCGAGGCATCGGAGTGGCTCGAACCAAGTTCGATACACGTCATCTGGAAAAAGGCCGGAAAAATCGCTTTTTACGGTGTCCCAGAGTTGAAAGTTTACAGTTTCGTTAAGCATTCCCGTCACAAATTCAGCAAGTTTTATTCACAGTAGGTAAAAGATCAAATTGGCGGCTTACTCGACGCGTCGCCCAGCGCTGAAGCGGCCAGTGGCGATTTTAGTAGGTGAATAGTCCGTCAATGAGCGGTGTTCCAAGTTTTTAGTTTCGCAAATAATTGGTTATCATTGTTTTACGATTTTTATTTTTTAAAGAAATCAGGGAAAGCAAGGCCCTCGCAACAGTGTGTTGTTAGGGGCATATCAAACCCAAAGTAGAACGAGGTGGACAAGTAAATTTGGCTTGTCGGAAATTGTCGAGTGGAAGTTGTTCGCATGTTATCCACAGAGCAAAAGTGTATAATCTGTCACCCAGCAGTTGCATGCTGTTCTGTAAAGCGGTTCCGTCGAAATAGCGGCGGATGAAGTAGTTACAGAAGCGTGTCATTAGTATCGATTGTGCAGCGGATTGGCTGAAGCATTTATTGTGGGCAAATTCCGCGGAAAATGTAACACAAAAAGTTTAGTAATTTTTAATATATTCGAGTGGAAAAAAGGTAAAATTTTCGCGTCATGCGTTAACTTTTGGTTACAGCGCTCGGTTTAGCGACTTTTTCCATGTGCGCAATGAGTTGATCATTAAATTCTTGGGCAGAGTCGTGGCCCATATTGCGTAAGGCTTGTACCATGGCTGCTGCTTCGGTGAGGCGTGCCATATCGCGCCCGGGTTTCACGGGAATCTCGATATGGGGGATTTTGGCCCCTAGGATTTCGTAGTAGGCGCGTTCTAATCCGGTGCGCTCCTCAGGCATGCCGGGTCGCCATTCTTCAAAGGTGATAACGAGGTCCACGCGCTTGTCCAGACGGACAGAGCGGATGCCAAACATGTCAGCGACATTAATGATGCCCAAGCCACGACACTCCATATAGCCACGGCCTAGCTCGGCAGCGGAGCCGATGATTTCCTGTTCTGAAACGAGGCGACAGTAGATGAGGTCGTCTGCGACCAAGCTGTGGCCACGCTCAATTAGGGCCAGTGCACATTCACTTTTGCCCACGCCACTACGACCGCGGAGGATTACGCCGATGCCCTTTACATCGAGCAGAGTGCCATGGCAGGTGGTTGTGGGCGCGAAACGGCCCTCCAGCAGCAGGGTGGCCTGGGCAATGAATTCCCGAGTCGACAACTTGGTGCGTAGGAGGGGGACGCGGTGCGCTTCGGCTTCGTCGCGGAGTGGCTTGGTGGGTGCCAGATTGCGACTGATGATTACACAGGGCACATGCTTGGCAAAGATGTCCTTGAGGACGGAAATTTGTTTGTCCGCCGGCATATCCCGGAGGAAGGCCATTTCGCCTGCGCCGAAGAGCTGGATGCGTTTGTTGGCGAAATAGCGGAAGTAACCGACCATGGCCAACGCTGGGCGGTTGATGCTGGCATCGCGGATAACTTTGTCTAAGCCTTTTTCGCCGGCAGTCAGCTCCAGACCAAGCTCCTCCTTGTAGGATTCGTAAAAATCTTTGACGGAGATGGTCTCTATGACTTTGGGGTCGTTACGGGGCATGGCAGAAACTTCGAATTAAAAGACCCGCCCTTTCCCAAGCAGGTTCATACAAGAATAGAAAAATTCCAGTGGTGGTGGCAATACTCGCGTTTTAAAAAACACGCCTGCCACCCGCGAAGCCTTACTATAACGTGAATCCGCGACCCAAATAATATTCGCGGCTCTTTTCGTCGTTGACCAGAAAATCGCTGGTTCCTTCTGAAAGCACCTTGCCTTCGTGAATTAAGTAGGCGCGGTCGACGATTTTCAGGGTTTCGCGGACATTGTGGTCGGTAATTAAGATGCCGATGTCCTTGCTTTTCAGGCCTAGAATAATGTCCTGCACCTCATCAACGCTTTTGGGATCCACTCCGCTAAATGGCTCGTCGAGCAGCATAAAGCGTGGACGTGCGACCATGGCGCGGGTGATTTCCAGGCGGCGTCGTTCACCGCCGCTCAGGGTGTAGGCTTTTTGCTTGGCGAGGTGGTCGAGTTTGAGCTCTTCCAAGTGCATCATCACGAAGTCATGACGCTCCTTGCGGGGCACGGGGAGGGTCTGCACAACGGCCAGAATGTTATCGTAAACGGTCAGCTTGCGGAAAACTGATGCCTCTTGTGGCAGATAGCCCAAGCCGAGGCGCGCTCTACGGTACATTGGCAGCTTGGTCATGTCACGGTCGTCGAGGAATACGGCACCTCTGGTGGCGGGAACTAGCCCTACGATCATGTAAAACGTCGTCGTCTTACCCGCACCATTGGGGCCGAGCAGGCCAACAATTTCCCCGGCGTTCACGCGCAAATCCACGCCGCAAACGACTTCGCGCCGTCCGTAGCTCTTAACCAGACCTTGAGTCTGGATCGCACCGCCTTCAACGGCGGCAGTTGGCTGGCTTATGGGTTCGGGGTCTTCCATTGTGAAGTTTCTTTTTTCTCGTCTTCGGTGTCCGGGCTACGGTCTTTGCTTTTATCGTCAAAGCCTAGGTCTTTGAAGCCGGGCAGCGTGACTCGACTACGTCCTCCGCTAGCGCTACTGGGATCACCATAGACCTTCACTTTGCGCTCACCTTTGAGCAGTTCCATCTTCCAGCCGGTTACGGTGCCTTGGCTGTCCTCAACCTTGGGGTTTTCGGTCAGCACGACTTTGTCTTCGTTGGGCAAAATCTCCGCTTTGCCCGCCGTGGCGACGCGTCCAGCTTGTTCAATGACGACGTTGCCAATCATCAGGATATTCTGAATTGCGCCCATCTCGCCCACGGTTTTCTCAGTCGGTCCGGAACGAGTGGAGAGGACCTCCATCTTGTCGCAGGTGGCGACGAGGTTCGTGCCAGTTATCTTCACGTTGCCAGTGAAATAAAAGGTATTCGCTGCGTCGCCGCCGACTAGCTCCAGCTCGTCACTGGTGATCACGGTATTATCGGCAGGTTTTTCCACCTTGGCTGGTTGAGTATCAGCGGCCTGAAGCGCGGACGCTATCAGGGCAAAAAAGAGGATGCGAAAGAGTGTCTTCATTCCAAAATACTCCCTAAGGCTTGTTTAAAGGTCACACGGGCTTCTGAGCCGATGAGGATTTTGCCCTCGTCGCCGAGCCATTGCCATTCGCGGCCTACGATTGCGTAGCTGCCGTTAGTCGCTTGGAGGAAAAGATAGCCGTTGCCAGCAGCGCGGTTTTCTTCGGGAAAAATCCGAGCCTGCGGGCTCTCGATAAGCATCTCGGGTGTTTTCGGTTGGCCGGGGGGGAAGGTGCGTAAAGTCATACGCTCAACATCGAGCACGCCATCATCGCCGTAGATGCCTTGCTTGCCCTGTAAATCCCAGATCCGGTTGCCGTCTTCACCAAACACTGGCAGGCGGAAGTTCTCAATCGGCGCGCCGATTTCGGTGCGCGACTGCGATTGCCCGCATAGCGCGAGGGGCATGATTGCCAAGATGAGCCAACGATGCTTCACACGTTAATTAAAGGGGCATCCGGGCAGGCGGGTCGAGAGCAAATCATCTTCTGACTAAGACTCGGTGTATGCGCTGAATGTTCCACTGAACCCGCTAGAGCTTGTCCTGTAAATCGGTTTCGCCGCTTGTCGTTTCAAGTCGCGTGAGGATCTCTCCAAGTAAGTAGATTGAGCCCGTGGCGACGAGGATGTCGTCCGCTTCACCTGCTTCGCAGATGCTTGGTGCTGGGAATAGCTCGTCAACGCTGTCATCGTAAACCTTGCCCGTGAACTTTCCGGCCAGAAAGGCGCGTAGTATGATGTGCGGGCAGGCACGTGGCTGATCAGGGACGAGTAAATGGATGGCCGAAGCATGCTTGGCAGTGACGGCCATAAGCGCCTTGGCGCGCGGTTCGCCCAGTGTACCGCACAGGATGACGGGCTTGCGGCCTGTTTCTTCGACCAACCGCTCTAGGTTTGCGTCGAGCGCTTCGGAACCTTCGGGGTTATGTGCAGCGTCTAGAATGAGCGTGCGGCCGTCACGCAGGGTGATTTTCTGCCAGCGGCCTGCCCAGGAGACGTCCATCAGTGCTTCGCGAGCGACAGCGTCTGGCACGGCAAGGTCGGCCCCAGCGTGGCACATGGCGAGCATTGCAGTGGCGGCGTTGATACGCTGGTGATCGCCGATAAGATTCGTTGTCGGGTAGGCGTCGAAGTTGTTTTCAAATACTTCGCGCACGCTTGTGGCCCCACAATGGCGGTCCTTGGCGACGCGGCGGATTTCCGTCTCGGCCTGTTTGGGTAGGTGCCCCAAAACTACAGAGACATTGGGTTTGATGATGCCCGCTTTCTCGCTGGCAATCTTGGTCAAGGTGTCGCCGAGCTGTTCCATGTGATCGTAACTCACAGAGGTGATTACACTGACGCGTGGGGTGATGACATTGGTGGAGTCAAGCCGTCCACCAAGGCCGGTTTCGATGATCGCGACGTCGATTTTTTCCTCAGCAAAGTGCATGAATGCCATTGCGGTCATGAACTCAAAGAAAGTTGGGTGCGCCTCGGGATTATACATTGCAAGCGTTTCAGCAGTGGTACGGAGCCGTGCCGTCCAGGCAATGATTTGGTCTTCGTTGAGTGGGGTGCGGTTGACTTGCACGCGCTCGCCAAGTCGGATCAGGTGGGGGGAGGTGAAGAGGCCGGTTTTGAGCCCCTGACGGCGATAAATGGCCTCAAGCATTGCACAGACTGAGCCTTTGCCGTTTGTCCCGGCCACATGAATGATTGGAAACTGCCGATCTGGCTGCCCCAATGCCTCATTAAACGCGGCCATTCGCTCTACGCCGAGCTTTGCCCCACGATTGCGTAGCGCATAAAGATAGTCTAGAGTCTCAGCATAAGTGGCCATTGGCTAAACGTTAAACGCCGCCCAGTCGGTGGCTAGCAAGCTTGGTTTTAAAGGAGACGCCATTTTTAAAGCCTTTCTTGCATTTTCGAAGTAATAGTGGCACGAATGATTTTATATGAAAACCCTTAAAGATTTTCGTTTCCATTGCCTCATACTGATTATTGCAACGAGCTTGTCGGCCGCAACTGACAAGGTAAAGATCCTCGGCGTTGGCAATAGCTTTACCCAAAATTCCGCGAAATACTTGGACGATATTTATGCCTCCGATCCGAATGTAGATGCCGACATAGGTATGGCCATTATTGGAGGGTGCTCGCTGGAGCGTCACGTGAAGCACGCTAAGGAGCACACTGCCGATCCTGAGACGGGCAATGCCTATGCTTACTATCTAAATTCCAAGAGACTGAAGGGCAATACGTCGCTTCAGGAGATTCTGGAAGCCGAAGACTGGGACTTCGTTACGATCCAGCAGGTGAGTACGCAAAGCTACAAGGAGGAAAGCTTCTATCCTTACACCCAGCAACTCATTGAATATATCCGTCAGTTTCGTCCCGCTGCCGAGATCATCGTGCACGAAACTTGGTCGCACAGCGTCAACAGCTACCGCTCTAAGGACTGGAAGCTCGATCCCGACGACATGTATGGGAAGCTCCACGCTAACTACGCCAAGATCGCCGATGAGTTCGATTTGCGTATTATTCCGGTCGGCACTGCCTTCCAGAATGCCCGTGCGCTCACAATGTGGGATTTGGAGGTCAATGACTTCGATCCGAAAAACCACGCTCTCACCTATCCAAAGGATAAAAATAATCTCCCGGACATGACCAAGAGTCTTAATAAAGACTACATTTGGAAGCAAAACAAGGAAGGCGAGTGGACTCTGCGCACTGATGGCTTCCACGCCAACGTCAAAGGCGAATACCTCGGCGCACTGCTATGGTTCGAGTTCTTCTCCGGCCAGGATGCGCTGAATGTCACCTACAAGCCCAAAGGTTTAACCGACGAGCAGGCCGAGTCGCTGCGCGAAGTCGCGCATGCAACGCTGGTGGCGGAAAAACAATTGGCGGTGATGGCAGAGTAGCTGAGGACTGCGTTACTTTTTTTATGTTAAAAAAAGGCGTCCCGTTTGGGACGCCTTTTTGTTTTTAAAAGTGACCGTTTCTTAGATCTTGCCCAGAATCGTATTCAGCGTGGCACTGGGGCGCATGGCGGAGAAGGCCAAGGCGTCGTTGGGCTGGTAGTAGCCACCGATTTCGACGGGCTTACCTTGGACCGCGTTTAGCTCCTCGACGATGACCTTCTCGTTGGCGGCGAGTTCTTGGGCGATGGGGCCAAAGACACGTTTGATTTCGGCGTTGTCATCTTGTGCGGCGAGTTCTTGCGCCCAGTAGAGGGCGAGGTAGAAATGGCTGCCACGGTTGTCGATGCCACCTAGGCGGCGTGTCGGCGACTTGTCATTTTCCAAGAAGGTACTGGTCGCGGAGTCGAGGGCCTTACCGAGGATTTTTGCCTGCGGGTTGTTGAAGGTCTCGCCAAGGTGCTCGAGGGAGACGGCGAGCGCGAGAAACTCGCCGAGCGAATCCCAGCGCAGGTAATTTTCCTCTACGAACTGTTGAACGTGCTTCGGAGCAGAGCCGCCGGCACCCGTTTCGAACAGGCCGCCACCATTCATCAGAGGAACGATGGAGAGCATCTTCGCACTCGTTCCGACTTCAAGAATCGGGAAGAGGTCGGTTAGGTAGTCGCGGAGGACGTTGCCAGTGACGGAGATCGTGTCTTTGCCTTCCTTGATGCGTTCTAAGCTGAAAATACAGGCGTCAAAAGGCGTCATGATGCGCAGGTCCAAGCCGTTAGTGTCGTGATCCTTCAGGTATTCGTTGACCTTCTTAATGATCTGGGCGTCATGTGCACGGGCCGAGTCGAGCCAGAAGACTGCGGGATCGCCAGTGGCGCGGGCGCGGTTGACAGCCAATTTTACCCAGTCGCGGATCGGGGCGTCCTTAGTCTGGCAAGCGCGCCAGATATCACCTGCGTCCACAGCATGCTCAATGAGCACTTTGCCGTCGGCGTCGATGATTTTCACCGTGCCTTTGGAGGCGATTTCAAAGGTTTTGTCGTGTGAACCGTATTCTTCGGCCTTCTGAGCCATCAGGCCGACGTTGGGTACCGAGCCCATTGTGGCTGGGTTCAGCGCACCGTGCTCCTTACAGAAATCGATGACTGCCTGATAGACGCCAGCGTAGCAGCTATCTGGAATGACGGCGAGTGTGTCGCGGGTCTTGCCTTCGGTGTCCCACATTTTGCCACCCACGCGGATCATGGCGGGCATAGAGGCGTCGACAATCACGTCACTCGGGACGTGCAGGTTCGTAATGCCTTTGTCGGAGTTGACCATGGCCAGATCAGGGCCTTCGGCGTAGGCATTTTGAAGATCAGATTCGATCTCGGCCTGTTTGTCATCGGGCAGAGACTTCATTTTGGCGATGAGGTCGCCGAGGCCATTTTTAAAATCAACTCCCAGCTCGGCGATGACGTCCGCGTGCTTGGCGAACACTTCCTTGAAGTAGACCTTCACGGCGTGGCCGAAAATGATTGGGTCGGAGACCTTCATCATGGTGGCCTTCATGTGAAGCGAGAAGAGCACATTGTCCACCTTGGCGGCGGCGATTTGGGACTCTAGGAAGGCTTCCAACGCAGAGGCTTTCATGCAAGTGCCGTCAATGATTTCCCCTGCCTTGAGCTTGAGGCCGTCTTTGAGGATTGTCGTGCTGCCGTCAGCGCTAGTGAATTCAATCTTTACGGTGGTCGCATCGGCAACGATCACGGATTTTTCATTAGAGAAAAAATCGTTTGCGCCCATTGTGCCCACACGAGTCTTAGAATCTTTTGCCCAAGCACCCATTGAGTGAGGATGCTTCTTAGCATAGTCCTTAACGGCCTTCGGCGCACGGCGGTCGGAGTTACCCTCGCGCAGAACGGGATTTACGGCGCTCCCCTTGATCTTGTCGTAACGGGCCTTGACGCTCTTTTGCTCGTCAGTGGCTGGCGCGGCGGGGTAGTCTGGAAGCTTGTAGCCTTTGGCCTGTAGCTCCTTGATTGCGGAGACCAATTGTGGCTCCGAAGCGGAGACATTTGGCAGCTTGATGATGTTTGCCTCAGGCTTTAGTGTGAGTGCGCCCAGCTCGGCCAAGTGGTCGCCAATGCGTTGTTCCTCGGTTAAAAACTCGGGAAATACTGCGAGAATGCGGCCAGCGAGAGAGATGTCGCGGGTCTCAAAATTAACGCCAGCGGGCTTCGCGTAGGCTTCAATAATAGGCAAGAACGAGTAGGTCGCCAAGGCTGGCGCTTCGTCGGTCTTCGTGTAAATGATCGTTGGTGCAGCGGACATGATGTCGTGTAATCGTTTAATATGTTAAGAGCACGCCAACTAAGAAGCCTCTACGAGGTGGGTCAACCGCAAAGGAGCAGAACGCTCGACCAGTATCGCTCACATCGCGCGAAATGTGTGGGGGGCACGGAATGAACCTTTAGTGCTGGGGTGGGTGTATTCTCGATTGCACAGAGGAACGTTAGCAAGTCATGGCTGCCGTTTTAATGACCTGCTTTCAGGTGTTGGTTTGGCTCGTTGAAATCACTCTTTGCCACGCATCAAGCTCACCGGGCGCGCCGTGGGTCCGTAAGCCAATAGCGATTTCTGCTAACGTTGGTTCGACGACGGCATGCTTGGTGTCTGGCGGGAGTTCTGGAGCGACTTGCCTGACGACCGCCCAAGCGGCCCATGCACGCCATTTTTTTTGATCAGCGCGTTCTCCGCGAACGCGATCAGCCAAGTGCTGATAATGAACGCGAGGGTTGCCGATAAACTGGTCAGCGGGGTTATTCGCCACTAGCCAGCCAATGGTCTCATAGGGCCAGGGCCATTCCTCAAGAACGGCTTCATCGCCGTGTAGGTTGGCGTAGAGTGCGCGATCGACCGCGAGTAGGGCGCGGGCGCTCAGGCCTTGCTCCCAAAGATATTGTCCGTAAGCGAGAGCCGTCCGGTAAAAATCCTCACCAGGGTTTTTTCGCCAGCGGGCAAGATCCCGCCAATCCATTGACTCATGGGCTGGTGGTAGGAGCGGGCATGTCGTGAGTGGCTTCATCAATGGCCAAAATGCGCTCAGTTGGCGGGGTTAACAGGGGTTGCTTTGGTTTCCTGAGGGTGGCCCATCATCCAGTGCATGGTAGTCGTCCAGATATGTTTAATGTCCTCCAGAATCAAATACACTGCGGGCACCAGTAGCAGCGTAATGAAGGTTGCGAAGAGAATGCCGAAGCTCAGTGAGATCGCCATTGGGATGAGAAACTGCGCCTGCAAGCTGCGTTCAAAGAGAATCGGCAGGAGGCCGCAGAAGGTGGTCAACGAAGTCAACAAGATGGGCCGGAATCGCGCGGCCCCTGACTCCCATACGGCCTCCAGCAGCGGCACATTGAGTTTTCGCTGGCCGTTGATGTAGTCCACTAGCACGAGGCTGTCGTTGACCACTACGCCTGCCAGCGCGATAATGCCAAAGTTCGACAATTGGCTGATGGGATGGCCCATGATCACGTGACCCCACACCGCCCCAACCAAACCAAAGGGGATGACAAACATAACAATCGCTGGCTGGAGGTAGCTTTTAAACGGAATGGCCAAAAGCGCATACATCACGAAAAGGACCAGCAGCATGCTGCTAAGCATGGACTCATTGCCTTCCTTAACTTCTTTGGCCTCCCCCTTGAACACGTAGCCTACGCCTTCGTAGTTTGCAATAATCCCTGGCAGGACCTCTTTATCCAGTTTGCTTTTAACGGCTTCGAGATCGATTTGCTCCTTATCCGCATCAGCGTAGACATTGACTATGCGCTGGCGGTTTTCCCGGTTGATCGCAGCGTAGCCTAGGCCAACTTTGGCTTCGGCAACCTCGGTAAATGGCACTTCGCGTCCATCTGCAGTACGAATACGCATTTGTTCTAAATTGCCGACAGATTCGCGGTCTTCGCGGGGGTAGCGGACCATGACGCGGATGTCGTCTCGGCCTCGCTGGACGCGTTGCGCCTCCTCGCCAAAGAAGGCGGCGCGCACCTGTTGGCCGAGTTGAGCCTGCGTCAAACCAAGGGCTTCAGCGCTGGGCTTTATCTTCAGTTGGATTTCCTTTTGGCCATCAGCAAGATTGTCCCGGATGTCGAAAACGCCGTCAAAGTTCCGCAGGGCTTCTTTTACTTCGTTGGCAACTATTCGCAGTTGCTCAAGGGACTGCCCCGTGAGCTGGATGTCAATGGGTTCGCCTGCGCCACCTGCGGCAGTGGCTTCAAAAGTGATGTCCTTGATTCCAGGGATTTGGCCCAGTTGGTCCCGCCAGCGATTGGCCAGTAAGACGGCGGAATCTTCGTCCTGCCGTAGCTCTGATTTGGCTAGCTCGACTACGACTTGGCCAAGATGGCTCTGGACATCGGTTGACATCGTGCCACCTGGTCCGCCACCAAAGGCTTGGATGCCCAGCACGCTTTGGATTTTATCCACTGGGTTTGGCCGACCAGCGGCTTCACTTTGGGCGATGACCTCATCCAGCGCCGTAGTAATACGGTTAATGCCATCTGTCGTGATGCTGGCTGGCGTGCCATCGGGGTATTTGAAGACTACGCCAATGTAGTCGCTGGGCACCGCGGGGAAGGGCACACGTTTCACCCAACCACCCATAATTAGGGTAACTGTGAGCAACAGAATGCCCACGAAGAACGCCATTGTTGCATAGCGATGATGCAGTGAAAAGGCCAAGACTGGCCGATATTGTTTGTCAACAAAACGCTCCAGCCCATCGGCAACTTTTCGCTGAAAGCGTTGGAAGATATTGAGTTTCTGCCGCTTATGATCGCCTACTTTACACAAGGACAAATGATAGGGCAGGATGAGTTTAGACTCAATCAGCGAGAAGAGGAGGGTCGGGATGACCACCATCGGGATCGCTTTCAGAAATTTGCCTTGGAAGCCGGGCAACATCAACAGCGGCATAAAGGCGACGGCAGTCGTCAGGACAGCGAAGGTCACTGGTGTGGCGACGGCCTTCGTGCCTCTTACCGATGAATCCACGCCCGGGCCACTACGCTGGAATTCTGAAAACACGCTTTCGCCGACTACGATTGCGTCGTCGACCACTATGCCTAGCACGAGGATGAAGCCAAACAGCGAGATCAGGTTCACGGAGGTGTCGATCCACGGCATCACCAGAAAAGTGCCCAGGAAGGAAATGGGGATGCCCATTGTGACCCAGAAGGCCAGAGAGGGACGTAGGAAAATGGTTAGCACTACTAGAACCAGAAGGAGACCGATCGCACCGTTTTCCAGCAGCATATTCAGACGGCCCCAGAGGTAGTAGGAGGTGTCGCGCCAAGTGCTGATCGTCACCCCTGGTGGTAGATCAGATTGCTTGTCCTTTACGTATTCTTTGACTTGAGCAGAAATGCCCAGCGGGTTCTGGCTCCCTACTTCGTAAACGACTAGGTCCACGCCGGGTTGGCCATCAGTCCTCATCACGAGTGGTTCATCGGTGAAGCCGTCATTAATCTTGGCCACCTCTCCCAAAAGAATACGGGAACCGTCTTCGCGCGAAATTAAGACGATGTCAGCGAACTGCTGGCGCTCATAGGCTTGGCCTTTAGTTCGGAGGAGGATTTCTCCGCCGTCGCTTTTGATGGCACCACCTGGTACGTCAACCGAAGTCGAGCGAACAGCTTGAACGACGTCATTAAAAGATAATCCGTGGCGGCGAAGCGTGTCCTCAGTCACCTCAATACTGATCTCGTAGTCGCGCACACCGATAATCTCAATTTGGCTGACTTTTCCAGTCGCGAGCAGTTCCTCGCGGACTTCCTCGGCCAAGCGCTTGAGGGTTCTTTCATCGGTGTCTCCGCGTAGCGAAATTGCGAGCACTTCGCGGCGGATTAAGTTTTCCTGAATAATGGGGCGTTCGGCGTCTGGGGGGAAGGAGTCAATCGAGTCCACCCGCGATTTGATGTCGTCGAGTAGCTTGCGGACGTCGTACCCTTTCTCGACCAGCACTGTCACTGTGCCAAAGCCTTCGATGGCAGTGGCGTTCAATTCTTTGATTCCGTCGAGGTCCTGGACTTTTTCTTCGATCAAGGAGACAATCTGCCGTTCGACTTCCTCTGGAGCGGCACCGCGGAAGGGTACACGTACGCTGATTGTGTCGAAGGAGAACTGCGGAAACAACTCTACCTTGATGTTTATCAACGAGACCAGACCACCGATCACGATGACCATCATCAGCAGGTTGGCGGCTACGCCATTGCGAGCAAACCAGTTAATCATGGCTCAATGACTTTCAATTCCATGCCTTCAACCACATATTCGACCGGACTAGTGATGACGCGCTCGCCTGGGCTCAAGCCTTTGCTGATAACGACAGTGTCTGTGTTGGCTTGGGTGACCATCACTGGGCGTTGGGTCAGTGTATTGTCCGGTTGGGCGATGAGGATCGTATCGCCCGCTTGCAAGGCGCTGCGTGGGACGACGTAGCTGTCTGGGACGAGTCGACCTTCAATTTTTGCGCGGACATACATGCCGGGCTTGAGCGCTGGGCGGCCAGGTTGTTCGGAGTCCTTGGCCAGCGGGTTTTCTATTTCGACCACGGCGTCGAGCATTCGACTCCGCTGGTCAAAGGTGGCACCGGTCCGGACAACATGACCCTGCCATGTATAATCGCGTCCACCGAAAGTCGCGCTGATAACCGCCTTGGGGCCATCAATCTCCTCTTGGTCGAGGTCGGAGGGCAAATCCAGCCGTGCGAGTTCGGCATCGGACAGCGGCAAAAAGACTTCAACGACATCCGTCGCGTAGATCATACCCAAGGCACTGTTAGCTCCAGCAAACTGGCCGACATCGACCGACTGCTCTACCACACGTCCGTCATAAGGCGCGAGCAGCGTTGTGCGCTTCAAGTTGTGCTGGGCGCGTTTCAGGGCTGCTTCAGCGCTGGTGATCATAGCCTCGGCCTGTTCCAACTGTGGTTTGCGCAAGGCAAGATCGCTGGCGTCGCCACGTCCGAGGTCTTTCCAGTCTGATGTGGCTTGTTCGGCTAGCGCTTGCTCTTGGGCGAGGTTAAATTTGGCCTGCGCTAGATTCGCCTGCGCATTGGCTACGGCTGCCTCGTAGTCCACGGGATCAATCTGGATTAGCGCCTCGCCTTGGCGGATGAAGCCGCCCTCACGGAAATTCGACGACACTAACTCCACGCGGCCAGCGACTTCTGCGGTCAGTTTGGTTTGCACGCGTGGTCGCACGGTGCCTTGGGAGGTTACACTGAGGCGAACTGATTGGGGTTGGACCGAAATGACCTCCACCGCGAACTCGCGTTTGGGCGGCGTCTTCTTTTCTGGCTCGGGTTTGGAGTTGATGATAAAATAGCCCAACATGGCTGCTCCCGCCAAAATCAGCACTGGCAGGATGATTTTAATCGGGGTGATCGGCTGTGCGCTAGGTTGACTCGGATGCCGATCGGTTTCAGTCGGCTTTTCAAAGGTGTTCATGGTGGTTAAGATTCCTCCGCTTCGGTTGGGTCTTGCAGGGCTACTTTTGCGGGCATCGCCTCCTTTTGAGGCAGAGAAATAGGCTCTGGCCCTAATGGCGTTCTCACATCGATTTCCTCCTTGGAAGAGGCCTCATCGAAGTCGCCGCCAAGGGCGAGGTAAAGATTCACGCGGTTGACGAGGCGTCCCGTTCGGGCAGAGATCAACGCTGTGCTGGCTTCGAAGGTGCGGCGCTGTGAATCGAGCACGGTGATGATGTCTGTCAGTCCACGTTGATAACGCTCCCAAGCGGCATTTTCTGCAGCGATGGATTGCGTGGCGGACTCATTGAGGTTGGTGACGCGCTGGTCGAGGTAGCGTTCGGCTGCCAAGGCCGTTTCAACCTCGCGAAAGGCTTCCAGTGCGGTTTGTCCGTAGCTGGCTAGACGTTCCTGGGCGACGGCTCTTGCGCGGTCAACGGCGGCACTTAGGCGCATACCTTGGAAGATTGGTTGGAGGGCGTTACCAGCAAGGCTCCAGACTGAAAAGCTGTTGCCGAGCAGATCGCCGAGGGCGTCGCTGGAGTAGCCGTAGCTGCCCGTCAGGCTGATGCGTGGCAACATCGCTTTACGCGCTTCGCTGACGCGCTTGCCAGAGGCGGCAAGCTGGCGCTCGGCCACGATTAGGTCTGGGCGCCGCTCCAGCAGTTCTGATGGCAGGCCGATCGGCACCGCACGCACGATTTGTGGTTGTTCAGGGGCAATGGCTAGTTCTCTGGCAGGATAACGGCCCAGCAGTACCTCCAGTTCACGAATGGCGACATCTAAATCCCGTCCGCGCGCGTCCATAGCGGCCTTGGCGGCGGCGGTTTGAGCGAGGGACAAGCGCAAATCAAGTGCTGGGCTGACGCCGCGTTCGTAGCGCTGGCGAATGGCTTCGGTAGCGGTGTGAAAACTGTCGTAGGTGTTGGTGGCGAGCTCCAGTTGTTGGTGGGTCTCAATGGCGCGGAACCAAGCGTTGGCGGTGCGGGCAGCTAGGGAGAGGCGTGCACCGCGCAAGGTTGCCAGGGCGCTTTGTACGTCCGCCAGCGCTGCGCTTTGACGATCACGGAGGCGGCCCCAAACGTCGATTTCCCAGCTTGCGCCAACACCGAGCACGAACGATGTGAATTCACTGCTGCTTCCTCCAACGTTTTGGCGTTGGCGCCCGGCGTCGAATTCTCCGTTGATCTGTGGATAGCTGTCGGCCCCGGCAATGGTGGCGTCGGCCCCGACAATGCTCAAGTTAGCCGCTGTCGCCTGGAGATCGTAATTATGGGCAATGGCTTCGTTGATCAGGGGGCGAAGTTCAGGGGAATCAAAATCGCTGATCCAGCCGCTGCTTTGAGTATCGAGCGATTTATCACGCTCGGTTTCACTGGCTTCGGCGTCAGCAGTCCAGCCTGCTGGGTAGTTAGCGGGCATGTCCGCGACCTGGCTAGGGGGGGGGGAGGCGCAGCCAGCGAACACCAGAGCGGTGCCGAGCAAGCCTAGTTGCTGCCTAAGAAGGCGATTCAATTTGCGTCTCCTTGGGGCCCGCGAAAACCGGCGCAAATGAAATCACGGAGGCGTTCGCAAGTGGCGTCCATATCGCTACCATCAATATGCACGCAACCTCGGTTCATGGAATGATGGGTTACTAGTGCACCGAGCATGGTGGCAATGGATAAGTGAAATCGCCAAGCCAGTTCATTGGGGGGGAGGTTAGGCATTACGCTGGCGAGGGCTTCCAGGAAGCGGCGGGACAGGTCGACAAAAAATTCCTCGTGCAGTTGTTGCCAAAACTCCTCGGACTCTGAAAACACGCGTCCAATCATTCGTAGGAAGATGGCGTTGGCACCATCAGGCCCTTTAGCGGCTTCAAACATGGGCTGGAGTAGTGCATCGAAAATGTCCTCTAGTTGAGGTTTCTCAGGACGAGCCAGTGCGGCGTTGAGCAGTTCCAGACGGGCATTGTTGAGTGGGACGATCTTAGCGCGGAACATTTCCCACATGAGCGCTTTTTTGGAGCCAAAGTGATAGTTGACGGCGGCGAGGTTTACGCCAGCGGCTTCTGTGAGGTTGCGCATGGATGTTCCTTCAAACCCACGTTCAGCGTAGAATCGTTCTGCGGCTTCTAAAATACGTTGTTGTGTGTCTAGTGGATCCATGCTCGGGTTCAAACGTTTGTTTAAAATGCCGTGTTTTGTCAAATGCACAGGCAAAAATTATTTCAGCAGGCATTTGACGAACAGGGGGCAAATGGTGACGATTTCGGGATGCTGTTGATTTACCTGGTGCCGTTCATTATGCTGATCGATATTGCGCAATTACTTGTGGCAGAGCGGTTCATCGGGATGAAGCAGATCCGCAGTGGCCAGCACCCATTGGAGAGTGACCGCCGCCCGCCTAATTGGGCTATTGCCATTTGGATTACTGGTTTGTGCATCTTGTGGCTATATATGATCTTACTGGTATTTGATCCGCGAGGAGCTTTGCAAGGTGGGTTGATGTTTTTCGTATCGCTGAGCGGCTTTGCCCTCCGGCGCATGGCTGGGTTGAAATGGGCGCTGGTGTTGATGACCATTGAGACTGCGATCCGGCTTGGCTTGTTGGCGAACATGCTAATGGTCGTTTTCTTCTTTGACGGGCGTCTGCTTCCAGCGAGTTATTATCAATAACAATGCCTTCTTGAGGCGTTGGTCTACTGAGCGGTGTCTTCGGCGGCTGACTCCACCACGGCAGATTCGGTTGCTGGCGACGCGGGTTGAAGGCTTGCGGTGGTCGGTTTCAGCGGTGAGGCCTCTTCCTCTACTTCAAGCGTGGCTTCGGTTTTTTCAGAATCCAAGGTCGGATTTTCTGCTGCCGCTGGGGGCGTTTTGGACGCGGGCTTGATATCCACAGGTGAGACATCTGCTGGGTTGGGGTCGGATGATTTTAGGCCTTCCAATGACAGATAAATTTCCTCCGGTGTTTTCTGGACGGGGGGCATCGCAGTGGGCGGGGCCTCGCGGATGCCAACTTTGATTGGTAATTCGATCAACTCGTCGCCGCGGCGGACCGTTATATTGACCAGTTCGTTTGGACGCGTGTAGAAAAAGGCCGTGCGCAGATTTTCGTCGGTGCGGATGTCGAAGTCGCCAACTTTGATCAAGATATCGCCTGCCGTGACGCCGCCTTTGCCTGCAGGGCCATCGGGGTCGACGACTTCGATCTCAATGTGCGGGCCTTTCTCGAGATTAGGTTTTTGCAAAGTGCTGAAGCCGAAATGCGCAAAAGTGACTTTGCCGGAAAACAGGATGTCGTCACGGATGCGTTGAACCGCGCGTGCTGGCAAGATGAATGAAGAGCGGATCTCGGGGAGGGCGACGATCACCATGCCAATGAGTGAGCCGTTGATATCGAATACAGGCGAGCCGCCCTCACCGCCGTCAAAGGGGATGTCGGAGCGCAAATAGACGGTGGGTAAAATTCGGTCGCCGTAGCGGGTGTTCCAGCCGTTGATGAGCCCCAGTGATGGGCCGGTTGCCATGCCGAGTTCGCTGGTTAGTGCGACCACAAAGCTGCCGATCTCAGGCGGGTTGGGTTTTTCGGCGAAGCGCAAAAACTGGAAATCGCCTGGTACAGCGAGCGCCTTAATGATGGCAACATTGGTGAGCGGGTCGCTGCCAATGACTTCAGCTAGATAGCCTACTCCGTCGCGTTCCACCCAGAGCCGGTCAGCACCAAAAATGGTGTTGGTATTGGTCATGATGTGCCCATCGCGACTGATGAAAAAGCCGGTGCCGACGAAAAGTGCGGGGCGGCCGGTATCCCCCTCGGGATTATGCGCCGCATACACGGTGACCACGGCGTTTCTGTTCGTCTGATAGATTTCGACGACACGCTTTTGCAGGCTCAGAGCGCCGCCATTGGCGTCACTTTGGGCTAGCAGGAGCCGTGGTGTGGCTAAAAAAAAACCGCGAGCAGGCAATGGACGAGCCTACCGCCAAAAGATGGGAGAGTGCGCAACACGTTAAGAGGCTTAATAAATCGAGCGGACAGGGCCGCCGGCCATCGCAAGGGTGGCATGCGAAGCCGAATCGATCGCGTTGTAGGCAAAGTGGACGCCATCCCGCTGACTGGTGGGCATATAATGGGTAGCGGCAACGGTGGTGAAGGTCGGGTCAGATGATTCAGTTGCTGAGAATGAGCCCACAACGAAATGCGGGTCAGCGGACTCAGGCATAGAGGCCTGTGCAACGACTGTCTCTAGCTGGGCGGCAGGGGGGGGGGTAACTGCCAATATTGTCGTGGGTGAGGGGGG
>NZ_BMXG01000010.1:101964-173582 GCF_014651635.1 Cerasicoccus arenae
CTCCAGTAGCCGACAAGGGCTAATGCGGCGGTCGAACCCAAAGGTATTGCAGGATGAATGCTGTCCTGGAAGCGGCCCCAGATGCGTTTCGCCCAAGAAGGCCGCGAAACCATCTTTTGCCAGGGTTTGGCGTGGAGTTCACGCTCGAACCGCTGCCAATAGGCGTCGTCAGGTCGTTCCTGTTGCTTGAGGCGCAGAAGCTCCTCAAGACTGATGTTTTCCGTTTCTTGCGAATCGGTCTTTTGCATAATTAAAAAGGTTCGGCTACAGCAGGTCCTATTCCAAATAGTCTTTTAAAGTCTCACGAAGTTGTTGCTTAGCGTAATGTAATCGTGAACGGACGGTGCCTTCAGAAGTTTTGGTGATTTCGGCAATTTCCTGATGGCTAAGTCCTTCGATTTCATAAAGCACAACTACGGTCCTGTGTTTAACAGACAACTTTTGCAGCGCATCGTTCAATTTTTCCTGAAGTTCGCGCATATAAGTTGGCTTGTCGGTCTTCGCCCGGGAGGCCAAGGACTCCAGTTTGACGTTCGACGAGCCCTCTTCATCCATCTGCTCAAAGCTAAAGAAACGCCGTTTGCGGTTTCGTTTGAGGTGAGTGATGGTGGTGTTAACTGCGATGCGGTAAAGCCAGGTGAAAAAAGAAGAATTGCCCTTAAATTTGCTAATCGAGCGAAAAGCTCGGATAAACGCTTCTTGCGTCAGGTCGTTGGCGTCGTCTCGATTGGAGGTCAAATTATAGACCACGGAGAAAAGGCGCTCGCGATATTTGACGATCAACTGGTCAAAAGCGGCCATTTCACCGGACTGCACGCGCTTGACGAGCAATGCATCATCTCCCACCGCAGAAGGGGCGGTGGTATGGTCGTGCGAAGTCACGACTGTAGATGAAGCTGTTGGTGCGTCAGCCATACTGCAAAAAGGTTATCATCAATCTATTGAAAGCATTCCATTTTGCAACAGAAATCGGTGGTGGCTGAAGCGGCGATAGTGCCCATAGATAACGTTCGCATGAAGGATGGAATCGCGGCGCGAGGACGCGCCAGCGCTACCTTTGGAGTGATCCTTTGCATGAAACCATGCGGGACTACGAATGAAATGTGTGCTCTATCAGAATGGGGTTACGGGGAGGGTGGTTTCTGCCGTTTGCTCATGTTCTTGAATGGAGTGCGTGTCGGGAAGGGGGCGGGAGATTCGATGCGCTCCAGAGAGGATTTTAATCGCTGCCCGAGGATACGCGACAAGTTCAGGAATAGCCGAGAGGATAGAAAAGGATTGTAGCGTTGTAGATTTTCCAACGCTTTCCAGTTCAGCACGAGCAGGCGGGTGTCTGTGTTTGCGGTGACATCGGCAGTTCGTTTGACGTCGGAGATGAGCGCGATTTCGCCAAAGATGTCGCCCAAGACCAGCTTGGTGATTACGACTTTGCGCCCTTCGATGGTTTTGCTAACTTCCAGTTCGCCGTCGATGATCACATAAAGCGAATTGCCGACATCGCCTTCGCGCACGATATACTCGCCGATTTGACGTTCCTCCAAATTGGCCAGCAAGATGAGCTTCTTGGCCTGCCATTTGGTGAGGCCTTCAAACATCGCAGAGCGCTCAATCAGTGCGTTGCGCAAATTGAAGCCCAGCACGTCCCACAGCGTAATGAGGCGGGTGGTGGACAACAGAACCGGCGTCAGGATGATGTCGGACAGCAGCGCCAGAATCATTACCAAGGCACTGAGTAGCCCAAACTGCATGACTGGTACGAAACTGGAGAAGCCAAGTATGACGAAGCCGCCGGCCAGCCCGAGAGAAGTCGTGATGACGGGAAATAGCTCCGCCCGCAGCGAAGCAAGGATCGCCTTGTGCTCGTCCTTGAGGATCTTGAGTTCCTTATTGTAGCGCACCATGAGGTGCAGGGTGTCGTCCACAGCGATACCAATGGTAATGGCCGCGACCATGCATGTGCCGACATTGAGCGTGACGCCAAACAGGGCCATAATCCCAAAAACGACGACGACTGGGAAAAGATTCGAAAGCACAGCCAAGCTGGCAGCGCGAGTGGACAAAAAGAGGACGCCCACGATGGCAAAAAGGAGGGCTGTCATGCTCGCCAAGGAAATGACTTGGCCGCCGATTATCTTGTCCACCGCTGCCGCAACCATGACGGATTTGCCGCTGACGCTGTAGCGAAGGTCACCGAATTTCCCCGTGTTCAGCTTTTGCTCAATGTCTGCGACCAAGGTGTTTAACTCGCTGCTATCGCTGATGTTGCTGCGGAGGACCACATTAGCATCGGAGAATTTGTCTGCCACGTATGGCTTGAGGTCGGAACGGTGGAAAAAGAGCAAGTATTGTGAGATAAGATTATCATTATCGGGCACGTGGCGGTCGGCTTCGTTTCCACCTTGCATGGCTTTGTTGACCAGAGCGATGTAGTCTGCGATGGAAGTCACCGTGTCGATGCGCTGGTCTTCGCGCATCCAGTTGGAGAAGGCTTCAATGTTTTGCAGGCTTTCGTGCTTCTTTAACGAGTTTTCCGAACCATAAAACGTGACGTAAATTACCTTGCTGCCACTGAGTCGGTTGGCCACTAGATTGAGCTGCTCGACGATGGGTGAATCTGGATGCAAAAAGCTGATCAAGTCGTTGCTGACCCGGATCTTAGGAATCATGAACAAACAGGGCAGGGCGATCAGTGAAAATACTAGGATGACGCGTCTTGGATTACGTAAGAGATTTTTTTCGAGCAGGTTGCTCACCTTTTGCGTGACCTTGCGGTGTCGGGCGTTTTCGTTGGCCGTGTGTTTCTGAGAACGAATAAACCGCCCGAATATTCGTAACCAAGCAGGTAGGAAAGTAATCGAAATGATGAAGCGCGAGAGCATGCCGAGCGCGGCAGTGGTCCCGAACTCCTGCATAATGGAAAGTGCGCTTAGGCCAGTGACTGCGAAGCCCAGAGTCGTCGTAAGGCCCGTGAGGAAGAGGGTCAGGCCGATACGGTGCGCAATCTGCATGACAGCGTCTGAGCCCAAGGAGCCTTCACCCTTGGCTTCGCTGTATTCGTTGAGGATGTGCACGTCCTCCGTCGCCCCGATAATGAGTATCAGCGCGGGGACGATGTAGTTGAGCATACTGATCGGGATGTCGAGAGCGACCATTAGCCCAAAGGTCCACGCGGTGCTGATAATCGCATTGATGACGGGGATGATCGCGGCTTGGAAACTGCCCATCATTAGGCCGATCAGGAGCACGAGAATCAGCCCGGCGGCTGGCAGGAGGATTTTCTGGTCGGCAATGATGTAGTCTGCCATCCAGACGTGGAGCGCGGGGCTGCCGACTTGGAATATACGCGTAAATTGTGTGGTGTAGTCGGTTGGCGCGGCAGTTTCTTCTTTGGCCTTTTTCTTGGCCTCCAAGGCTATTCGAACGGATTCCGGCAAGTGTTCGATGCTTTTTGCGTCTTGGGTTGGCTCGGGGGCGGGCGGGGCCTTGAGTCCTTCCAGAATTTCCTGAATATCATTATAAACGCGCTTATCGCTGTCCATCTGCTCCCCATCGGCGGTCCTGAGGTAAAGTGTTATCAGGGTCGCATTGCCATTGCGGGAAATGATCGAGCGCCGCATGAGCGGGTTATCGATGGCTTGCTGTTTCTTCTCGGCGAGGGCTTCGGGCGATTTGGGGATTTTCCGTAAGAGGGGAGACGTATCAATCCAGCCATTGACGGATCGGATGTCGTTCACGGTGAAAAGCGACTCTACGCGCTCAACTTCGGGGAGCTTATTGAGCTCTTTGCTGAGCTTTTGCAGCAGCGTCAGCTTTTCGTGGGTAAAGAGCTGCTCGTCTTCGATGTAAACCAATGCGAGTTGATCGGAGCCGAAGGCATCGGTAACACGTTGGTATTCCTTCTGAAGCGGGCTGTCCTCGGGGATCAGGGCATCAGTCGATACATTGACCTTGAGGTCGAATGCCTTCGAAATCGAAAATCCCGTGACAGCCAGCACAATGGCGATCACCAGAAAGGCATTATTGTAGCATAGCTTGAAGAGTCGTTGCACGGTCTGTAATCTTTCAGCGCGTTGGGCTGAAAGGCAGTTTCAATGGTGCTGCCATGTGTCTCTGCATGGCGCTCAAGAATAGTTCCTAGCTGTCTGTGTTGAATTGCTCAAGCAATGGCTCGTCCGTTTCTGGAGTCCAGGTATTGAGCGATTCCGGTTCAAAGATCAGTGGATCTACGGGCACATTGAGCCGGGACTTCATCAAAGTCATCACCGAGTAGGTGCCGCTGGTCTTGTTGTTCATCCGGATGCGTGCGGGGCGGTCAACTGAGCTGTCCTCAGTGACTTCGGCATACTGGTCGGCTTCGAGTACCTTGACTGGCTCTGTCTTGCCTTCTTCGTAGAATTCAACCTTGAGGACGTTGAAGTTATCGCGGTTGATGTAGAGCAGGCGGTTGGCGTAACCCGTAGCGGATTGAATGTCGACATTGGCGGGAGCGGCCATGACTACATAAACTTGGCTGCCGTTGACCTCGTCATCTTGAAGCCGATAGTAAGAATGCTCCTCAACATTTTCTCTGCGCAAGTCTTCGAAGGTGAAATCTGAGCCCATGAAATAGCCGCTGCGGTTCTCGCCCATGATCTTTCGGGCTTGACCCAGTGCGGGCATGTAGAACCATTGTTCGGGGTCATCTGATTGGGCATCCTTGGTCAGCAAGGTGATGCCTTTGACGTCAGATGGGGAAAGGAAGCGGATCATATAGTTGGCGTCGCCTTTGTCGTCTTGGCTGAAGACGCTGATCATTTCTCGCACCTGAGTGTTTCCTTCTTCGTCGACAACGACTAGCTTGATCAGCTCCAGTTCGGTTTTCGCTTTATGGCGATTCACCACCTCATCCATGATCTGCGCCCCAGTCTTAGAGGGAATTTTGACAAATCCGGTTAGGCACACCAACACACCAAGGATAAGCAGTAAACTGGAATAAGGATATGAGCGGTGACGAGACATGGTGGGCAATAATACTTAGTTCCCAAGCGAGCGCAAAAGAAAATATGCGCCGTTGAAAAAAAAGCCCTTAAATATTTTGGCTATTGATCCGACGGGTCAGTTAATTGGGCTTGCGGGTTGCAATACCCTCAAATTTGGCTCAGTTTTGCTCCATGCAGAAGATCGTAGCCATTCTATTACTCGCTTTGGCCCCGAGTTTGTCGTTAGCCCACGGAACAAACGATCTATCTCATGGGCATGCGCATTGGCTTTTCAGCCTGCATCATTTGCTCGGCCTGATCATCGCAACCGTGATAGCGGTCGCGGCTATTTGGTGGTTTACTCGGCCGAAGCCCAAGATGCGCGAAGCAAAAGTCAGAGTTCACAATCGTCGAGATCGTCGCGGCTAGGTTTCTATTGGTTATTTTTCCTAAGCCTGCCCAATGGCGCGGTTGAGTTTGCCTGACACAAAACCCTCGGCGTCGATTTCCATTTCGGAAAATCCAATCGCGGCAAAGCGTTCGCTGAGAATCGTTGCCTGTCGCTCTAGAGCGGCCACTTGCTCGTTCGGTGCCTCAATTCGGGCCTTTGTGCCGTAGTGACGCACGCGGTTGATCGGGAATCCCAGCTCCGTGACAATGGCCTCCGCTGTTTCAATTTGCCGAAGCTTTTCAAAGGTAATGCGCTCGCCGTAAGGCACGCGAGAGGCAAGACAGGGGCTTGCGGGCTTATCCCAGCAACTCAGCTCAAAATGGGCAGCCACGGCGCGAACGGCGTCCTTATCCAGCCCGCAATCGAGTAACGGCGAGCGGACTGCGAACTCAGCGGCGGCTTTCATCCCTGGGCGGTAGTCACCGGCGTCGTCGCGGTTGGCACCGTTGATAATCCACCAGTTCGGGTGGCGTGCCTGAATGCCTGCTAACTCATCATAGAGCGTGTGCTTGCAGAAGTAGCAGCGGTTGTCCGGGTTGTTGAAATAGTTCGGGTTTTCCAGCTCTCCAGTGATGATCACTTCCAGCGGGATGTCGTTGGCCCGCGCAAAATCGCGCGCTTGCTCCAGGTCCGAAAGCTTGAGTGCGGGTGAGGCTGACGTCACTGCCAAGCAACGCTCTTGGCCGAGAAAACGCCGCGCCAGAAAGGCCGCGAGTGAGCTGTCCACGCCGCCGGAAAACGCCACGAGCGCCCCCGGGCAGTCGGCAAACCAATCTTTAAGCGCGGCCAAGTGTTGCATCTTTCGGTCATCTTAGGTTCATTTGCCGCTGTGTCAACTGGCGCAGCCCGTTCGACGATCTATCCATTTTCTCCCATGCGTACCCTCTATTACCAATGCCCGGCCGGTATCAGCGGCGACATGAACCTCGGCGCGATGATCGCCCTCGGCGTTGATCCCGCTGTGTTGGAAGCCGAACTGCGAAAGCTCCCGCTCGACGGGTGGGCAATCCGTTTTTCGCCCGACGCCCGTAGCGGCATCACAGGCACACGCTGCGATGTGATTCTCTCCCATGAGCACGGCGATACGCACGAGCATGAGCATACGCACGATGATGACGCCGGGCATGTGCACACGCATTCCCACAGTCACAGCCATTCCCATGCGCATAGCCATGATGAGCACCATCATCAGGAGCACACGCATGAGCACAGCCATGAGTATGATGATGAACACGAGCATCACCACCGCACGTTTCGCGATATTCGCGCGATGATCGAAGGTTCTGCGTTGAAGGACCAAGTAAAGGACGACGCTATTGCGGTCTTTCAGGTCTTGGCTGAGGCCGAGGGCGGCGTTCATGGCCTGCCGCCGGAAGACGTGCATTTTCACGAAGTTGGCGCAGTGGATTCCATCATCGACATGGTTGGGGCCGCGATTTGCTGGGACTTGCTAGGGGTGGATCAAATTGTCTGCGGCACGCTGGAGCTTGGCGGCGGCACGGTGATGTGCGCTCACGGCCGGATGCCCGTTCCTGCGCCCGCCACGGCGAGGCTCGTTGCGGGGCTTCCAGTTTCATTGGGCGGCACGAATAAGGAGGCGACGACACCCACGGGCGCTGCTTTGCTCGTTGGTAAACGCTGCCAGTTTGGGGTTCAGGTCACGGGTGTTTCCACCGCAACGGGGGTTGGCGTTGGCCAACGGCAGGACCCCAATCTCGCCAATGTGGTTTACGTTTCGCTGATTGATTCGACTGCCACGGTGGCCGAGCCGAACGGTGATTCGCAGGATGTTGTCTGGGAACTCGCCGCGAACATCGACGACATGACGGGTGAGGCTGTCGCATTTCTATGCGAGCTGCTTCTGGAGGGCGGGGCGCTCGACGTCTGGCAAACATCAGCCGCGTTTAAAAAAGGTCGCGTCGGTGTGATCGTGCATGCGCTCGCACCCGCTGATTTGGTTACCGAAATTGAGGATGTTTTCTTTGACCACAGTTCCACGCTGGGCGTCCGCCGCCTGGTGTGGCAGCGCACCAAGCTTGAGCGTCAGCTCTTTGAGGTGGAGACGCAGTGGGGGTCGGTCCGGGTGAAGCAGGCGATGCGCGGCGGCAAGGTTGTCCGCCTCAAGCCTGAGTACGAGGATTGCCAACGGATTGCCCGCGAGCAGGGGCTTTCGTTGACGGAATTCTCGCAATTACTGGCTGGTGAGATTTTTGATTTTGGTGGAGACGAAGTAGAGGAGGGTGATGATGCCTGATGTCCGCGACATCCTGACCCGTGTACAAAGCGGCGAACTCACGCTCGACGAAGCTGCGGTGCAGCTTCAGGGCTTTGAGGACCTAGGTCATAGCCGGGTAGACCACGATCGCGCCAGCCGCAATGGCGCGCCAGAGGTCATTTTCGGCCAAGGCAAAACACCCACGCAGATGGTTGAGATCATGGGCAGCCTCGCAAGTCGTAGCAGCAATGTGCTGGCGACGCGGGTGCAGAATGCCGCTATTGAGCCGATCCTAGCCGCCTTTCCTGACGCCACGCACTACCCGGCTTCTCGCCTGATTGCTTTGCAACGCAACGTCCCGGCACCAGCGACGACGAACGTTGCCGTTGTCTGTGCTGGCACATCTGACCTGCCAGTGGCCGAGGAGGCGCGCATTACGGCGGAATTCCTAGGTAGCCCGACTGTCGCGGTTTATGATGCCGGAGTGGCGGGCCTGCATCGCCTGTTGGCCAGTATTGACACCATCCGCGCCTGTCGCGTGGTGATTGTCGTGGCGGGGATGGAAGGCGCGCTCCCGAGCGTGGTCGGGGGCCTCGTCGATGCACCCGTGATCGCGGTTCCCACCAGCGTTGGCTACGGGGCGAGTTTCGGCGGCGTAGCGGCCTTACTGGGTATGCTCAATAGCTGCGCCAGCGGCGTGAGCGTGGTCAATATCGACAACGGCTTTGGTGCGGGTTTCCTCGCTAACCGTATAAATCGTTTGTAGCCGCAACATTGGGTAAGGCCTTGTGTGATTTTTACCTATTGGTGGTAGCGCAGCCGCGTCTCGCGGCGCATGCGTGATGCTGGCCTTAACAGGATGGAACTGTGGCGCGAGATGCGCTCACGTTGCCTTGCAGAACGCAGAACTGTGCGGTGCTGGGTCGCGCTAAATACGTTGGCGGACGGCTTCGAAGAGGCAGACGCCGGTGGCGACAGAGAGATTGAGGCAGTCGACGGTGCCGAGCATGGGGATTTTTACGAGGTGGTCGCACATGCGGGCAGTCTTGCTGCGGATGCCAGCGGCTTCGGAGCCCATGATGAGGCAAAGCGGGCCCTTAAGGTCGACATCGTAAATGAGCTGGCTTTCCTCGTCGCCTGTGCCAACGAGCCAGATGCCGAGTTCTTTAAAGCGTTCGAGCGTGCGGCCCAGGTTGACGACCTGAACATAGGGGATCTGGTCTGCTGCGCCTACAGAAACGCGGCGCACGGTGTCGGTTAGGCCGACAGTTCGGTGCTGCGGGGCGATGACGGCGTGGGCTCCAGCTGCTTCGGCCGAGCGCATGCAAGCACCGAGATTATGCGGGTCCTGCACTTGATCGAGCGCGAGAATGAACGGGTCTTCATCCAATGCTTCGAGGCGGAGGATTAGCTCGTCTTCATCGATTCGGTCATGGACTTGCTTGTCGGCAACGTGGGCGTTGGCGCGTGCTCTGGCGTGTTTGGCTTTACGGCGTGGCATTGTGCTAATTCTGAAATTATATCTAACGTTGTTTTAAAACAGAAACTGGAACAGAAGCGAAGCACACAGTGCTCATTGTTCTTTCTGCCTTTCCCAAATTATCTGTTTTATTCGCGATTGGGTGGTGTGGCCGAAAGGGGCATCACTTGCCGCGGGTTGCGGCCTCGACAGAGCTCTTTAAACGGGTGGCAAGGGAAGCGGCGTTTACTTGGTTGTCGTAGTTTTTCTCGACCCAGGTACGGGCGGCGGCGCGGATGCGGTGGAAAGTTTCGTCGTCACTTTGTAGGGCCGTCAGGGCGCGCTTCCAGGCGTCATAGTCGTCATTGCGGGCCACAAAACCGGTCTCGCCGTGGTGGATGGCCTCGGTCGTGCCAGCAACCGGAGCCGTGACGACGGGTAGGCCCATGGCCATTGCTTCGGGGATGACATTGGGCAGGCCGTCGCGGTCACCATCGGGGGCGACAATGCCCGTGAAGATTAGGACGTCGGCCCAGTCGTATTGCTTTTTAACCTCGGTGAACGGGCGGCGGCCCATCAGGTCCACGCAGTCATGTAGGCCGAGTTCGGCATGACGCTGGCGCAGGCTGTCCTCAATGCGTCCTCCGCCAACAATGCGTGCCTCAAACTGGAAACCATCGTCAGCAAGCTGGCGGAGGATTTCTAATTGGCGGTGATAGCCTTTTTTCGGAACGAGTCGTCCAACGCTGAGGATGCGCAGTGGACGGCGTTCCGTGCGCGGAAGCTTACACGGCGGAAATTGATCGAGTCCGCGGCGAATGAGCAGCACTTTTTCCTTCTTCGCCCCTTTGGCAATGAGGTGCTTGCGGGCGGCGTCGGTGGTGGTGTGGACAATGAGTGCGGACTTGAGCTTGGGTGTGAGCAGCCAGTCGCCTTCACGTTTGAAGACATCATAGGCGTGCGCACCCATAGTGTACGGAATGCCAGTCAGCTTATTGAGTATCCAGCCAGCGGTTGCGGGCATCGTCGCCCAAACGCAATGGAAGACGTCGGGTTTTTCTTTTTTAAAATAATCGGCCAAGACGAGTGCGCAGCCGATGCCACGCAGTGTTTCGCCGAGATTAAGCAGCGAGGGCATGTCATACTTGAGCAGTCGTTCAAGGAGCTCACGAAGCACGTCTGGGCGCAGAATGAGGTATTTGGGGAACAGCCAGAGCAGTTTAAACAGTGCGCTATGCGAAAATTTCTTAATGGGCATGCCTTCCCATTGGGTGTCCCCAAGCCAGAGCGAATGGATTTCCACCTCTACGCCTTGAGACGCCATCACGCGGACCTCGCGCTGGAGGAAGGTCTCCGAGGTGACGGGGAAGGTGGTAAAGAGGTAGGCGATTTTCAGGTGAGGGGGGGGGGGGGCTCCGTTTTGCTTGCTTTGGGCTCCGGTGGGGTCGGGGCACGTCAAAGCCTCCGTGGTCGTGTTATCAGCGACAGGGTGGGTGATGGTTTCTACGGCAGTTCCACTCACGTTTGGCGAGTCCGACGATCCATTACGGCAGTTCGTGGAGGTTGGTGCATATCGCAACAAGGCATTGGCTCGGCGGCAAGCCGGAAACGCAGGAGAAAATCCAGCCCATTTTTCAGTTCACTGGTTAGATTCACCAATTTTTGACACCACTTCTTCGTTGGCATTTGCAATGAAGCCCGCATAATAAGCGCCTAATAGAACGGAAGCATCTTGTCGTTTCCGCGCAAATTAACTCCCAAATTCTCATGGCAAAAAAGAAAAAGAAATCCAGTGAAGGTAGTCTGGGCGGATCCATTGTTTTGGGCGCTGTGACGGCTTTAATCGGTTTGTTTTTGGGTATTTTGGCTTTGGCGCTCGATCCAGTGAGTGAAATGCGTGACCAACCTGCGGAAGACAAAATCGAGGCTAAGACCGTGTATTTCATTTTGGGTAAAGACCGCGGCGGTAATTACAAGGGCAAGGAACGTGCCTTCATGGAGCGTCAGACTGGTGCGCTACGACTGAGCGAAGAAGAGCTGAACCGCTGGGCTGTCGACACCTTTAAATTTTCCAAGCCCAAGAAGGGTGAAGAGGAAAACGTGGGAATGATTAACCTGAAGCCTTCGGCTCCGAACTTCCGCATTACTGACGGCATTTTTCAAATCGGTATGAGTGTGGAGGTGATCGCCTTTGGGCAGAAACACAAGATGCGATACCAAGCCAAGGGGGACTTTGTGCCGACTGCGGAGGGGTATGCCTTTGAGCCCTCGAGCAGCTATTTGGGGTCAGCGCATCTGCCATCTGTGGGAGTCGCGCCCTTCGTGGGCGATACACTTTTTGGGGTGTTCCAGAATGCTGAGCAATACGCCGCGCTTCACGAAGCTTGGATCAGTCTCACTAGCGTGACGATCGACGGCAATTCACTCGTGTTGGTCCGCCAGTAGCCTTTGCCGCATTTCATGGGTCAATTGCCACGCGCACTGCTTGTTGGATTTACTTTGGTACTGGCCTTGTTGCGCCCACTCGCGGCTCAGGACGTTCTGGAGCGGACTAGTCGGGACAATGTTTTCCAGATCATCGGGGTCGATTTCAATGGCACTCAAACGGTTGGAGCCATGGCCGATCAGATGGAGCGGCTTGGTTTGCGATATTATCCTGAGGCTCGAAATCTTCAAGCGCCGATCCGGGTGTCACTTCTGACTGAGCCCGACTTCGACGCGCCTTACTTCGTCAAGCAGCAGCCCAACGGTAACTATTTTATTTATATTGCCTGGAATGAGGACACTCGTTTTGGCGACGTGTGCCAAGCGCTTGCCAGTGGTTTCATTCGCCGGACAGCGGTTTGGCGTTATGGGCCATCTGCTGGTCCCTTGGCTCCGCACTGGCTGGAGCTTGCCTTTGGCCAGTTGCTGGAGGCCGCAATCCGGCCTGGTTACGCCGATGTCCAACGCGAACGCGCACTTATCCGCCCACCAATGGGGTTGGAAGAGCTTCTTACCGCACGTGGCCCCTTTGAGTTACAGCAGGAAAAAGTCGCCCTGAATGCCGTCTGGTTTTTTCGTTTATTGGAAAATCGCATTCCGGACCGCACGCACTTTCGACGGGTGCTGGCAGCATTCCTGAAGGATTTGAATCCGAACTACGTGATGGTCAAAGCCTTCCCTGGGCAGTTCGATGACCAAAAATCACTTGAGATGTGGTGGGCGGTTGGTTTCCAGTCGATGGCCCGCAGCCGTGAAACGCCGTTTTTTACAATGGAGCAATCCCGTGAGCTGGTGCGCAATTTGGCGATCGTCACGGTGTCGCTCAATGGTCAAGACCGCCGCATGGCCGGCCCCAGCCTTTGGGAGAACCGCGGTAGCCAGGAAGTCCAGAGTGCGATGGAGCTGCGCCACCGCGAAATCAAGCTGGAACTGCAGCGCGTGAACCCTGTCTATTATAACTCCATCCTCTCGTTAGGTTTGTTTTTCGAAACGGCAATGTCCGCTCAGACTGCTGGCCCCGTCAATGCTGCCAATGCACATTTTCTGACGGATTACCGAAGCGCGCAGGAGTTGGAGATGGAGATTAAGCGTCTTCTTCGATGGTAGGCTGTCAGGTTTCGTGGATGGCTGCGACTCAACTCAGATGAAAATGGATAAACCAAGCGTCAAAGCATTCACCTCATTTGTCCTTTCCGCCTTTATATTATTGGTTGCGGGATGTTCCGAAGGAACAGCCGAATCTAAAGCCGAAAAAACCATGAACGATTCTGAACCTGCTAATTTATCCGTCGCCACATTTGGCGCGGGCTGTTTTTGGTGCACTGAAGCTGTGATGCAGCGTCTGCCCGGCGTTCATCGCGTAGAGTCTGGCTACATGGGTGGGGTTGTGCCCAACCCGACTTATAAGGAAGTCAGCACGGGTACGACCGAGCATGCAGAAGTCATTCAGGTGCATTACGACCCGTCGGTCATCACCTATGATCAACTCTTGGCAATGTTCTGGAAACTGCATGATCCGACCCAGCTCAACCGACAGGGAGCGGATGTGGGCACGCAGTACCGTTCAGCGATTTTCTACCACTCCGATGAGCAGAAAGAAGCTGCGCTCAAGTCCAAGACTGCTGCGCAAAAAAAGTTCGAAGACATGATTGTTACCGAGATTACACCCGCGTCGGAGTTCTATGTCGCCGAGGATTACCATCAGGATTATTACGAGCAAAATAAGAATGCTGGATACTGCCGATTCGTCATTACGCCCAAGCTAGATAAGCTCGGATTGGAAAATTAATCGCTGTGTTTCATGGTGGAAAAAGCGGCGATTCGGGACGATTGATTGCAGTGCGAACTTGAAGATTGATGGTCTCTGACTATCGTCAATGCATGGGAAAATCTCCAGTTAAGGGTCGTGTTATTCTAACCTATGGGCGTAGTATTATCGCATTGGCGATTGCGCACTCATTGGGCAAGCGGGGAGTCGAAGTAATCGGTGGGGATGACGTGGAGCTAACCGTCTTACAGTTTTCCAAATACGTGCAGGACACCTTCCTCTACCGTCCTTGGCAAGAGGACCCCGAGGGCTTCATTGACGATCTGATCGAGCACATCAAAGAGCATCGGCCCACTGACGGTGTGCCCTATGTGTTGATCCCGTCCTTCCGCGATGCTACTACAATTGCGCGGCATCGTGAGCGTTTGGAAAAGCATATCATCGTGGCTGCGCCGAGCGTTGAATCCATCGATGCGGTGCTGTCCAAAGCCGCCTTTGCGCGCACCGCGGCGTCTAATGATTTACCAATTCCGCAGACGCTGACCGCGGAGTCGCTGGACGATTTGCAGACGGCGGAGAACTTTCCGGAACCTGCCATTGTTAAGCCGCCGGATAGCCATGGCGGACGGGGCATTCGGCTTTGTCAGAATCGCTCTGAAGCGTTGGCTTATTGCCAAGAGATTGTTGATTCGGGCGGTGAATTACCGGTCATCCAATCGGTCGCGCCAGGAGAAGATTTTTGCTTCGCCGCACTTTGTGATCACGGCGAGATCGTTGCCCACATGGCGTATCGCAACTTGCAGCAGTACCCGATTGAGGCAGGTCAAGGCGTCGTCCGTAAAACTGTTAGCGATAAAGCTTTCTTGCCTAGTGCGACGAAGCTGTTGCGCGTAGTCAATTGGCACGGTGTTGCGCAGATCGATTACCGTTGGGATGAGCAGGGGGACCCGGTGATGATCGAGGTTAACCCGCGCTTCTGGGCAGGGCTTGTGCATTCGATGGAGTCCGGGATCGACTTCCCTTGGCTGCTTTACCAGATAAGTCTCAGCGAGCCGATTGAACCCAGCGAGGCAGTGATCGATTTTACGACGAACACGCCCGGCTTGAGCTGGCTATCGGCCCTTCAGGAGAGCATTGATTCCAATGAAACTTTTGAGGAACTTGGCCAACATTGGGATGCCTTTAAAGACCAACTAGAAGGTCATAAATGGGAAAAAGCGTGGCGCTCGTTCGCTAACCTGATGACGACCGAAATCCACACGGAGCCGACCATGGAAAAATGGCGTGCACTCAACGAACTGAGTCGCAATGCACACAGCGATTTGCTGCTGGATGAAGATCCGCAAGCTGCACTCGGCATGTTATTTGTGGTCAGTTCTCTTGTTCGTCATGGCGAGCTCCCGCCCGAGTTTAAATCGTAATTCATGCGTCCACGTATCGGCATCACCAGCCCCACCAACGCACCGCCTTTCGCCCGTTTTTGTCTGACTCTTGCTGTGCGTTTGGCTGGCGGGGTTCCCGTAAAGCTTAGTGCGAAAAGGCCTTATCGCGAAATGGTAATCGATGGGCTGATCTTGGGTGGCGGAGCGGATGTCTTCCCCGAGCTCTATCAGTCCGAGGCTCGAAAGGATCGACGCTACGACCGCCAACGTGATGAGCTTGAAGTGTATTGGCTCAAGCTCGCTCAGGAAAAAAAACTCCCGGTGCTGGCGATTTGCCGTGGCGCTCAGATGATGAACGTCGTCCACGGCGGCACGCTACACATGGAAGTGAGCACCGCGTTTGATGACGCACATTACCCGAGTGGCCTTTTTGCGGCGACGTTCTTCCGCAAGCCGATTTACCTGCGAAAAGGCAGTCATTTTCATCGGCTCATGCGGGACGAGAAACTCATGGTCAACTCGATCCATAAGCAGGCAATTGCCAATCTTGGCCGTGGCTTAATCGCCGTTGCTGAGGAGCCTAATGGCGTTATCCAAGCGATCGAGGACCCGACTCAGGCATTCTATTTAGGCGTGCAATTTCACCCGGAATTCCTCCTTTACCAACGGCGTTATCGTCAGCTTTTTTGTGCGCTGATAGAGGCGGCGATAGTCCCATGATGGGCGAGAATTAGGCCGCTGTATATTGCATGTTTTCAGCGGTTGTGGCCATGCATTTTGCATGCTTTTGTCAATGCTTGGATGTTGTGAGGGATCAATCATTCCTCCCGAAGGACTTGTGTTGGCAAGGTTTGTCAGGTTATTAGGACGTGGGGATTGAGTAGGTGGCATGAAACCCGCATTAGAGAGGCATGAAACGATTTACCCGGATATTTCTGCGCGGCTTACTCGCTATTCTGCCAATTTTTTTAACGCTGTATTTGGTCGTTTGGAGTTTCATGTTTTTGGAATCCTCACTTAGTGGCCTACTGCAGTACGTATTGCCGGAATCGATGTATTTCCCCGGCTTGGGGCTGCTGGTTTTGTTTAGCGGGGTGTTTCTCACTGGGCTTGCTTTGTCGGAAATTCACTTAAAACAGACTTTTCAGTTTCTGGAGAAACGCTTCAGCCGTCTACCAGTGATCAAATCAATCTACGGCATCTGCAAAGATTTCCTTGGCTACTTCGCAAACCATCGTCGTCGGAAGGAGTTTAATCAGGTTGTTACCGTGAAAATGCCGCTCTGGGACTTTAAGCTGGTTGGTTTCATTACCGATGAAGATCTGGCACGACACAATGAACGCTTAGGCGAGGAAAACTGGGTCGCCGTTTATTTGCCGATGGGCTATCAGATTGGTGGTTATACGCTACTGATGGACCGTCGACACGTGGAGCCGATCGATATGTCCTTCGAGGACGCTATGCGCTTTATCCTAACGGCAGGTGTTGCGAGTCGTCATGAAGGTGGCACTGCGCCCCCGTTTGTACCTGAGTCAGCGGGCGAGGAAAGAGACTCGGCCAAGGCAGAGGGCGTCGCATAGCCTCAACTACGAGTCACAAAAATTTGGTGTTCGTTGTCGAAGACTACGGTAAGGTTGTCTGATCAGGCCACTTCGATTAACCTCGACGGTTCCGGCCGACATTGATGATTCTTGGGCATGCTCGTAAAGACAGGCAGTGGCCAAAGTAATCTGTTCGATATTTTGTCCCACGTAGACACCGCTTCGGAGCGTAAAAGCGCCCTTGATCGGCTAGTGGTGATTAATTGGGAGTCGTTTCCGCCCTATGCTTGAGGATCACTTGGGTTACGGCGATGAGAAGAAGGGTGGACGACCGCCGTGGTGTCCGGTGTTGCTGCTCAAGGTGCTGATCTTGCAACGCTTCTTCGACTTGCCCGACGAGGAAACGGAGTTCCAGATTTTGGACCGCTTCAGCTTTCTTCGTTTCCTCGGGCTGCGTCCGGGTGATGTCGCTTCGAAACCGCCTTAACCAACCTCACTTACAATCTCGAGCGCTTCGCCATGTTCCATGGCAAGGCGTGAGCCTGCACATGTGTCAAAAAATACCCAGCAATCCACTCCAGAAACAATATCGGGGAGCCTGCACCCACCTCTCAGGTCGATATGCAGACGCCAAAAATCAACGATGATGTTGAACTGCTAGAAATTGCCTGCTGATCGAAGTGGCCTAATCACCGCGAGTGTGATGAAGCCTAAGATGAGCGCGTATGTGCCCGGCTCTGGAATTTGGGTTCCGGTTAGGGTGACATTATCCCAACCGAAGACGCGTGAAGTGCTATCTGAAATGCCGAATAGCGCGAATGAAAGACTCGTTATGGAATCATCTATTGGAACGGAAACTTGGATCCAGTCTTGAGCATAGCTGCCGCTGCCGCCAACCGCGAGATTGGTGCTTTGAATCAAGCTTGATGTGCCATTTAGGGTGCTCGTGTTAGCATCGGAACTCACGTTGGTCTGAGGTGTGAAGCTTGCTACGCTACCGTCTGTCGTTCCGGCGAGGTAATAACCAAGTTCTGTGAGGTTGCCTTGGGCAGACCAATAAAAGCTGACAGCGACATTAGTGTAACCGGTGAGGTCAATGCTGTCGAAAGTAGTCCATCCTCGAGCGTTTCCATCAAAAATCGAGCCATGATCGGCGTCGCTGCCCCCGAAGAATCGGATGCCGTCTTCAGGGCCAGAGATGACGGTTAAACCACTTAGCGATGTGGTCGGCCCCCAGCCTCTGGTTGTTCCATCGAATGTTGTTTCAGCTCCAGGCGCTGGATTTACTATCGTGGGTGAAATGGAATAGCCCCAGTCGTCACCGGGTGCGCTTGTGCCGAGTCCTTCGAAACTATTGGTGGCGATGTCAGCAGCTTGCAGGATGACGGAACTCATGCTCAGTGCCGCAAGAGATATTAGGGGTTTTGTGATTTTCATCTTAATATGAGTTTTGGGTATGGGGTTGGCTGTGTAGGCCATTTAGTCTGAGATGATATTACGTAAACGCAATGAAAAATTGTATGTATATATGTTTTTAAGAAGTTCTTAGGCCGATTGGTCGTTCACCTTAGGGTTGTTCAGAAACAATTAGGCCCGTCAGGTAGGCATATTCACCGACGTTGAATTCTGGATCGGCTTCCTGTGGGAAACTCAGTTCTAGTGTCGCGATGCCTTCGGCATTTGGTCGCACATTGGCGAAAATGAGCACCTCACTCGTATTGCCAGTGTTTCCGTGGTTCCCTCCCGCAGCGAGAAATTTCGTTTCGGTCATGGCACCGGTGACTGTATAGCGCCCCCAGCGTTTACCGCTGGCGGCACGGGATGCCCAGATATTGAACTGATAGGTTTTGTCGGTGTCGAGCTTCAGTTGCACTGCTGCAGTTGGATTGCCTTTCTCGCGGTTAATGAAGAGCGATGCGCTTTTCGCGCCTTCGAAAGCTGTCGCAATACCGGTGAGTGGGGCGTTAACGACGTTTGGATTTTCGTAAGATTCGAAGTCGTCGATCACCATCAGGCTCGACGAGGTGGGTTGGCCTGAGGCATCGACTAGGCGTATCGGGGTTGCCATCTTTCCTCCGCTGACTTTGTTCCAGCCTGGTTCGGCTGAGCCGCCAAAGTTCACCCGGATATTAGAGGGCGTGCTTTGAATGGTGGTCGGAGCTGCTGTGGCTGCTGTGGCAGGTGTGGCCTGTTGCTTTGTGAGTGGTGTATCGGAGGCGTACTCTTCTGCATTATAAGCTTGTACTGTTGCCCAAGCAGTTTCTTGCAATTGCTGCGCTAGGGATGGGCTGAAGAATGTGAGGTGGTCGCCCTTGGTAACCCAATTCCGCCCTTCAATGATATTGGGCATGCCGACAGGGGATTTGCCGGTGAGCGTAGCATAAATTACGCAGGCCGCGAGGTAGGAGCCTTCGGAGGTTGGGTGGCTGCGGTCGTGTATATGGAGAGGAATGTCGGGATGCTGCTCGATCCAACTTTCAAAAGCTAGTCCAACGGGGGCGACTTTGATGTTGTTGCGTTTGCCTAATGAGCTGTATGCCTCGGTAATGATTGCTTGGTCCTGAGGCAGATGCTGGCGGGCCCAGGTCATATAAAGAACGGGTTCGGCTCCAGTTTTTTTAACGAGATCAATTAAGCGTTGGCCATAATCGTCAAATTCCGCGCGGCTATCAAGTGAGCTACGGCTGTGGTTTTGAAGCACTACATAGTTCCAGTCCGCTTCTTTTTCTATTCTGCGTTCGGCTTGTCCTCCATCCCAGTGTTTCTTCCAGGAGAATCCCCCTTGTGTTTCTCTTTTAAATAGAGCGTCTTCGCCGGCTGCCTCAAACATGGCTTCAACTTGCTTATTCAAGGCGTTGTAGTCGCAGTAGCTGTTGCCCACAAAAAGGGCTTTGATCTCTTTGGCATTGAGAGATGAGGTAGCTGTCAAAATTGCGATCAAGATCGCAAAATGGCGTATGATGGATGGTATGATGTGAATTTTTTTCTTCATATCTGATAAGCCCTTAGCTTTCTCAAGGTGGGGTTCTCTTAGTTTAATGTATTGGGATGTGGGCTGTTGATATGGCCCTAGGTAATACGTAATAGTGGTGCTGTCAAGGTGTATTGTTTGTGTTTGGACTGCTCATTCCTAACTGGATCGTTCAGTTGTTGTTGCTGATTTTTCTGGTGCCAAATTTATGCCGCGTCATCGAAAAAGGGGATTTGGCGCACTTTTATAGTTTGTATATACCTTCTGGTCTTATGGTTAGCCGTTTTGGGTTCACGCACATCTCTGTTCCCTATTTCAGGCATTGAGGTGTGCTTTTTCTGATAAATGCGTATCTCGTACGGGAGCTGTAACGTAATACTAAATTTTTAGATTTGTTAGACTTTTAGCGGCCCATTTAAAGGTGATTTTGGGCTGACTTCCTTATTTTAAAGTAGTTAATGGAATCTAAACTTCATTTACTAGGTGGTAGGATTTAGAGAATACGTAATAGTTTAGGGTTTGACATCTGCCTTGGTTTGGGTGTTGATGGCGGCCAATCTCGGGCGAATCGTTGCAATATCGTATATTAGACTTCTAGGCCACGAATGATCCTCATGATGTGCTCTAGGAACGGATCCCCCCAACCCCATAAAACAAAACTACTAAAACGATGAAAATCCCTAAACATCTATTAGCTCTTGCGGCATTGAGTATTACAAGTGTGATGCTACAAGCCGTTGAAATAGCCTCAAATAGTTTCGAAGATATCGGCGCGACTGCACCCGGTGACGACTGGGGCTATTCCATCGCACCGACTGTGGTCAATCCAGCAATTGGTGCCGAAACCACTCTGGATGCAACCCTTAGGGGGTGGGGACCGACGACATCGATAAATGGCTTAACCACCATCTCGGGACCTGAAGACGGCGGCCGATTCTTTGGAGGTAGCGACGCTGACTACAGCCAAGTTTTTAATGGATTGACACGAGGATGGATCATTTTCGACAGCATTGACCTCACTGGCTATACTGATGTCACTGTCAGCTTTTACTGGTCTGCTCAAGGCAATCTCCAAGAACTTGGTTATTACTTTTCCGGAACGACAGACGGGAGCATCGCGGATTTCGCACCAGTGACTGCTCCGGGTACTAATGCGGACCAGAGCACGTGTCTAGGCACGACCCAGTTGATCGAAAGCACCAATTTATCGGTCGGCGGCAGCGGCAGCTATGCGCAAGACTGGATCCAAGTTTCCGTTCCAATAGATGATTCCATAACGAGCCTGTCTTTCGCACTCTTTGGCAACGCAAACAGCACCTCGCGCGTCTTTGGTTGGGATAATGTCATTGTAACCGGAACGCCGATTCCCGAACCGGAGCCGGATACGACGTCAAATCGTTATGCCACGTCGACCGATGCCGCCTACTGGCCAACGGTCAATGAGGGCGACTACCTGATCTTTGAAGCCAATGCGAGGGATAACGGTATCTATGTCCATGCCGAAGATGTAGCTGACGTGGGAATTGGTAACAAGATTCTGATTTGGAGGGGGCAATACAGCCGCATTACGATTGATGGCACCCTGACTTCCAGTACCGCGGAACAGCCTACGATTATCACGAACCTTGGGGGGCAAGTTGAGTGGGGCCAGAATGAGACCACCACGCAGTATCGCTCGCTGGATCTGGGTGGATTTGCACACTTGCACCTCACTGGTAAATACGATCCAGTGCTACAAACTGGAGATCCCAACTTTTTAGGCCATGATGGCGGCGACGCTTTAGGCTCTGGTGAGTACTATGAAAAATATGGACTCTGGGGACATCAAAAGTGGTCAGCTGAGCGCATTCGCGGCAGTCATGCGAATGTGGTTCGAATCTCAGGTTTTTTGACCTGTAAAGTTGACTACGTTGCCGCATGGGGCGGAGGATTTGCAGGATTTAATATCAAGACCGACTACCCCACCGTTCCACAGCGCGTTGAAATCGATGTGCAGGATAATTTCGCCGGGTTTATTGATGGTGAGGGATTTTATATTTCTTTCTCCACAAATGCAGTTGGGCAGGATCTGACTAAGCTCACGATGCGCAATAATATTATCGCATTCTCGGGTACTGAAGCGCTGCAGACCGATAACCTCACTGAAGGCTCGGTCATTGAAAATAACGTCATCATCGGCTCAGCGATGGCATTTCGCGACCCGTTCCAAAGCTACACCCAGCAAGGCCTGCATCAATTCTCATTCGTCGAGGGAGGTATCGCGGTTCGTGATAATATTATGGCTGGTGCGATGGGTAACTTTCAGCAGGTTCGGTATAAGGATCCGGGTGTCGGGCGCGCTTTTCCTGCCGCGAATAAAAAAATCGTTATCGACAACAACTACATCGGCCTGGGGCGGTATAAAGTAAACTTTGTCTTCGAGGGAGACGGAATCACGCCTTACGAGTTCATCAATAATTTATATGGACCGTTGAGTGTTCCGCATACAAACGACGCATATACGAATCTCGATCAGCCGCTTGCCCATCATACTTTCGGAAACGCGACAAACCCAATCCTGCTGGAAGGGAATGTTTACGACCCGAAGCTAACCGCCTACGAGGTGACTGCCGGTGACGGATCCAACATTACCTATGTAAATAATACTTACGTGGAGACTCCAATCCTGAAGTTTGTCGACCTTGGATTCGAAGATGGTGTCGATTTCAGGCGCTTTACCCGCTGGTCGCCGACTTACGGCACAGACACCTCGGGCGGGCGTAGTGGCCAGTACATTACCTACGAAGCGGGCGATGTTGTTATCTGGTACGATCAGGACGACTCGAATTCTGAACTTGGTTTGACCAAGATGTATCAATGCCTCGAAACCTACACTGGCAGCGCCGGGAATGAGTTTGAGCCTGGGAACGCGCCCTCCAAATGGCAACAGCTGACTTGGAGTGGCAATCGATTGCCGCCTTTGGATGTACGATTGGTGTCAGATACCTTTTACAACTATCGGGGGATGGGCCTGACGTATAATCCGTCCAACCAAAACAATCCCGACTATGAGGCTCCGGTCATCACTCTTGTCGACGGAGATATCAGTATCCTGAAGGGGACTGCGTTCGTGGATCCAGGATTCTCCGCGAACGATAACCGAGATGGTGATCTTACTTCTCAAGTCGTTACCGAATGGATTTCCGATCCGATTGATGTTAACCAAGTGGGCGAATATGAGTTGTTCTATAGTGTTTTCGATTCCGCGGGAATACCTGCTGGATACACTTCTCGAATCATTACGGTTTCGGATCCAAATATTACCTACGGCACGATCACCAAGGTGAATTTCCACCGCAATGGTCCTGTCAATCTTCCGGACTGGACTGATCTCGCTAACGACGGCGTCGGTCTTCAATACCACAATTTGCCCACGTATACGGATCTTTATGATACGATCGGAGTAGATACGGGATGGGATATGTTAATCGAAAACATAAATCACGGTTACTCTGAGCACGCGCGAATCTATTCTAATTCGGCCGGCCGGGAGATTGGGGATTTTCCTGCATCAGTGACGCGGCAAGGCATCATGCTGAGAAATCCCTATGAAAACCCTTGTGTGTTCGTGTTAACCGGATTGGATCCGAACAAGTACTATGAGGCAAAGTTTACGGGATACAGAGAAGGTGTTCCCGGCGAACTTGAAGCAACCTTATATGACGGTGGGACCGGTATTGGAGACACCATTTATATCGAAGACAACGATGGTGAAGTCGGATTTATACCCAACGGAAAACCGGATGCTAATGGTCGGTTAGACCTAGTGTTTTATACGGACACTCCTTCCGGCACGCCAAACATTGGTGGTCTGATTCTCCAGGAGAAATCCGGCTATGGCTATGCACCCACGTATCCTTAAAATCCTTACGGTTGCGCCTATTCCATAGAATCCGAATTCAAGTTTACCGGGAGCATTTGCTCCCGGTATATTTTTTTGTTAGAATTCGCAGCGCAATCGGATCAACTCACGCCTTCTTTCTCAAGGGACGTAGCAGTGAAGCACCTGAAGTCCGCCGAGGCGCTCGCCTGAGGATCATTTCTTAAGCAGTACATCCCGACCAGCAGGCCAGTGAAGCCGCCAATGACTTCACTCCCAAGTAGACGCGATGTGCCGCGTCCGATTTCAGTCCAAACGCCCTCTTGAGTTTCGATCGAAAAGACAAATTCGGCGTAACTGTAAGACCAGAACATGCTGCTCCGGTTCAGGGCGACCCGGAGAGGATACTCGTCCTGCTTCTCTAGGGGAACAGTCTGTGTTGTTTCCATATCGAGGACGCGCCGGGTGAAGGTGGCCCGGGCTGCGCCATCTTCCTCCTGGATGCCGAGTGAATAGTAACCAAAGGTTTCCATGAAGACCGCGATGCCAGCCTTCGCCCCTGGAGCGAGACGGCTTAAGCGCGTTTCATAACAGCGGTTATGACCATCAAGCCTGGTGCCAACAAAGGCGTGAATTGTTTTCTCGGATAAACTGGCGCTCTTTGCATGAAGTGTTAATTTGCCATCCCCACATGTGCTATAGATGGAGCGATAGGCGGCGTTGAGCGTGACCCACCGATGGTGCAGCTCGTCGCTGCTAAACTCGTCGGACCAGAGCGTGGAGCCGTCCTTTAAGTCGGCGTCAGTCTCTGCGGCCAAAGTAATTGGCTTTCCATTGTTTACGATAGGCCAACCTTCGTCCGACCACTCGACTGAGGCAATAAATGTCTCCCGACCGGTGATGTGAACTGGCGGGTGGCCCAAGGGGCGAACGCCAAGAAACACGATCCACCATTGTCCGTCCTTTCCTTCAAAGAGATCCGCATGGCCAGTGTTTTGGATCGGCGATTGGATGCCGCTGTGGCACAGAATAGGATTGTGCGGGCAGCTAGTCCACGGACCCCAAGGGGTCTCGGATCGACTGATTGTCACCCTGTGGCCAGCTTCAGTTCCGCCCTCAGCGAGGAGCAGGTACCAATATTGACCTTTGTTGAATAGATGGGGGCCTTCTACCGCTTTCCATCCGCAGCCTTCGGAAAGGTGTTGTCGTGGTGACAGGCCTTTTCCTGTCGCTAAATCAATTTCAAATTGTGTAATGCCCAGTTGGTCGCCACGACTTTCGTCCCAAGTGACTTGGTAAAGCACTCGGCCATCATCAAGAAAGGTAATGGATGGATCGATCCCGCCCTGGTATGCGTCCTCGATCCAGACTGGGGCGGACCATTCGCCTGCGGGGTCGGTAGCTGAGACAATAAAGTTGCCACCCTGGAGAAAATTCGTCGTCACCAAGTAGAAGCGCTCACCGTCGTGCCTGAGAGTGGGGGCAAAAATGCCGCGACCGATCACGGGTTGATCTGCAGCCAAGGGGAGTTGCTCTGGGCGGGAAAGTATGTGGCGAAGGAAACGCCAGTTAATAAGATCTTCGCTGACGTAGAGCGGAATTCCAGGGAAAAATCCGAAAGAGCTGGTGGCTAGGTAATAGTGGTCTCCCACTCGGCATACCGTTGGATCAGGATGCATGCCTGATAATACCAATCTGGTGTCAGCGTCTGACGGGCGGCTATTTTGGTTGATGAGCTTTTGGTTCATAAAGAGAATTTGTGCTAAGTGGAGGCAGGTGCCGGGGGGGGGGGGGGGAGGGGGATCGGATGCTTGCTTTAGATCGTAAATTCACTAATCTCGGAAAGAGTTTTTCTTGGTAGAATATCAAGGATATTAGTACCTGTGTTCACTTATTACACAACGCACTTGGGTAGACTCAATTCCGTCATTAGGCGCACACCCGGATCGGCCTGCATAAGTCGAGGGAGGGCATTGACAAGAGCTGCAACGGTCGCGAGGTCGCCGGCGATGCCGCCATGCACGGTGGCTTCGATGGGAGGTTCGGAATCCAGGCGAAGGTAGTCATGGGGATCCTTGGCACCTTGGTACATTTTCAGGTCTAGGTGGATTTCGTGCCCCTCCGGTGAGGAGGCATGCACGATTTGGTGGAGTCCGGCTGTTTGACCGACTTCAATGGTGAAATGATCAGTCTCGATTTGTTCGGAGGCGACGACCGCTTCAATCGAGTCTGAGATGGGCCCGACCGTCCATCCGAGGGCATGGGCTATGAGCATGAGCGATTCATGGAAACCAGCATGGCCAGCCAGTCCTTTTTTTTCGAGCTCAATAAAGGCTTCGGGAGGGAGACCACTGCCGACTTTTTTTTGCAAGGGCTGGCGGCGGGTAGAGGCATCGACAACACGTTCTCCGTAGACTGCTCGAACATCGGCGCAGATCCCAGTAAGGCAAATTGGCAGTACGTCGAGGACGAAGCCGGGGTTGACTCCTGTGCCGAGAATACGTCCTCCGGTCTTGTGACAGTGGGTATCGGCGAGGGCCGTTTCCTCCGGAGCTCGGAGTGCTGGAAAGAGCAACTCCTCGCAGGAGGAAACAATAGCGCAGCCCGCTTCGATCATCGGCTTCATTTGTTCAAGGGAAGTATTTGCCCGGGAACCTACCGTGTGCAGCACCGCGTCCACCGGCGTTTCATGGGCGAGCGCTTCAAAACTTTCATATATTTGGGCGGATCCAAAGCTGGAACTGCCGACGACGTCGTTCAGGCTGTGGCCGACCAAAGCCTCACGTATATCTATGCCCCCAACTACTTCGAATCTGTTCTTGCGGGAAAGGAGCGAAAGGCAGGCTATTCCAATGGGGCCTAGTCCGAATTGGGCAATTCTTATTTTTTTGTTCATTTTCATACTATTGCCCTGTCTTCTATTTAATGCTTACTTGGATCTGTGTGCATGATCTCGAGCCTCTGATTTAGTTGGAGTTCGAGGCGGGAAATGTCGTTCGCAAAGACGTCTTCGTCGGCGTGGTTAATCATTTCGGAGGGATCCTCCTTTTCTAGGTAGAGTTCCTTCCCCGCTTCTCCATAGCACCAACTGGTGAATCGCCACTCGGGGGTGCGGATTGAGAAGTTCCTTGAGTCGCTATCTCCAACTGCGGAAATAGCGGCTTCCCGTCCTACCCACGCAGGGGCGTCAACGGCACGAGCAAAACTCTCGCCAGAGGTCCAGACTGGTTCAGGAAGCCCGACCAAATCAGAGAGGGTGCGGTATATATCGACTAGCTCCACCGTTGTGGATGACCGCTGTCCGTTACCCTTGGCCCTGGGGTCGTAAACCATAAGCGGTATGTGATTCGCCTGGTCGAAAAGGGTTTTCTTTTGCCAGTGTCCGTGTTCTCCAAGATGGAAGCCGTGGTCTGAGATGAAGACAACGATGGTATTGTCCGCAATTCCCAGATCGTCAATGGCTTGAAGGACTCGACCGACGTTAGCGTCGAGATATGAAACAGTTGCATAGTAGGCATGAATGACCTCCCGGGCGAGCGGATCTGGGATGTCTATTTGTCCCGGCATCCACGGCTTGTCCACCCGAATGCTCTCAACTGCGGGCCCGGGCAGATGTGTCAAGTAGTCCTCAGGTACCTTGGGTGGTTCAAAGTCCGATGAGTCGTAGAGGTCGAAATATTTTTTTGGGGCGACGAAGGGTGTGTGCGGCTTATAGAATCCTACGCCTAGAAAGAAGGGTGTCTCTTCGGCGATAAACTGTTCCATCAACTTAATCGATTCCGATGCCACTTTTCCGTCAGTGTGTTCCTCATCAGTTTTAACTGGGTCGGCAAACCAACTCAATTGGGCTCCAAGTCCGTCATTGTTTTTTATTTCCTCTCGTAAATGGGATATGCGAATGATGTCGTCTTCAATGGTCTTATCATAGCCGATGGGATCGATCGCAATATGCCAAGATTCCGGGTCGTCATGGTCGGCCCGCCCGATGCCATCAGGGTTATCGGCATGGTAGATTTTTCCTACTCGAGCCGCTACGTAGCCATGATTCATGAAATGCTGAGAAAGTGTAATGATATTCACATGGCGTTCGCGCAATTTATCGCGCAGTCCGATGAGCCCGGTGTCCTCAGCATAGCGTCCGCTCATCATACTGTTGCGCGAAGGACCACAAAGTGGGTAGTTTGCATAGGCTCGGTCGAAGATAACACCTTTTTGGGCGAGCCGATCCAAGTTTGGAGTCTGGATCCGATTATTACCATAGCAACCGATATTTATAAAAAGATCGTCGGCCACAATGAAGACTACATTGGGCTGCATATTTGCAGAGGCCAGAATGATAGAGGCGGCAAAAAGTGATAATATTGCACAGAGCGTAGGAAAGATCTTTTGCATGGTAAAAAGCTGGTACAGGCGCGGGTAGGTATTACGTAATAGCTTAAAGTTGGTTGGCAACAAAAAACGATCCAATTCATCGACCGCATAGTATTACTCCAATCATGCTAAGATTTTTCGGCAAGAGCCATTGGAGTAATCTCAAGCTTCATGCTAGCGGTAGCGCTAGGATTTTCCTTTTTTGATTCGGTGGTTGTTCTATTGGATACAGATTGCTAGGATTACTCGTCCGTAGGCCAATAATACAGCGAGAGTAGAGCCCGGTCTCCCCAACGTATTGAGGAGTGGTCTTTTCGGAGTCCTGCTACCATAATGAGCCCAACGAGCAGGATGAGCCCAGCGATGCTCCCGAACAGTGGATTTATCACTGTGTGTATCGTTGTTTCCAGTTTTGTGGCCAGAGTGGGCATCGCATAGTCAAGCCAGTTGAGGAATTGCATGCCGCCACTCGCATTGAGGAATCCATTTAATAGTCCGAATTCGGGATCGTAGAAACTCTTCCAAATTAACAGCCAAACCATCTGTGGCACGATCATCGGAACGACAAAGCAGACCTGAAAAATGTAGCGAATACGGTCATGGAAAAGCCGATGTAACGAGATAGCAGCAAAGATACCTGGCCATCGTTTAATTAGATTCGCAATGAGTAGGATGCCTACCAATTTGAATGATTCCCAGAATTGCGGATCAGCAAAGGCTTCAATGAAATTTTGGAAGCCGACATACTCCTGGACCGTCGGGGGTACCAGCGAAAAAGTGACATGACAAGCACATCGATCTTTGGGTAATAGCTGAATATTGCTAGCGAAAGAATCGTTGGCAGGCAAAGCGCATATAATTTGGCTTTAGGAAACCAGCGCTTAATTCTAGTGGGCTTCTTTGATTCAGTATTTCAATCTGAAAATTACTGCATCGGGGGCACAATTAATTGTTGTTAGTCGGGTAACTCTCATTGGGGTAAGTGTCTTTCCAGAGCCACTCCAGTTGCACGCCCTCGTCCTCATTCAGTGATTTGTATACCAGAGATTGCAGCTTGGTTTCCGACTTTTGGTCATCATTGAGGTATGCCCTGTATTCCAATGTAGATACCATCCTATCTAAGGCCCGCGATTGGTCTTTGATTGCCGTCAACTTGCTGATCCAATATCCTCTCATTCCACGTATCGGATCGTTCAGGATGGCTACCATACGGGATTTGAAATCTTCATATGTGATGTCGCCTGCCATCGCCAATAAAGATTGGCTGACCCATTCGCGTCGCATTGCCGCAGTGGCACCGCCAAAAGAAATGGACATGGATCTGGGGAAGCCTTCTGACTGTGGGATGAATGCCTTCATCTTCTCGATGGTTTCAGCGCCACCTGTAGCTGGTAGCCATCCGGAACGGCGATTCAGTTCCTCGTTGATGGGCTGAGAGGTGACAAACTGAAGAAAGTCAACTGCCCAATCAAAGTTTTTGGAGGTGTTGTTCACGCTCAATGCAACTCCTGACAGAAAGCTGGCTTCAGAGGTTTGATATGGAAGCAGTTTCGCCCAACGTTCACCCTCTGCTGGGATCGGTGCTCGTCGTATGATTGGCTCAAAGCGATCATCGGGGTCATCGCGATTTTGTGCACCCATAAATATACTGGCAGCGTCCCAACCACCAGACGATATCATAGCGGCCTTTCCCAAGATGAATCGTCGCATGGCTTGCTCACGATCTAGCCCTAGAAAACCTTCGGGGTAAAAACTGGTGAGTAGCTGTGTTAGATTTATATATTCCCGAATGGGCTCATCGTCAAAGGACCATCGTTCAGTTGACCAGCCGTAGGCAGTCTCAAAGCCGTCCACGCCGCTACCAATTGGCCCTTCAATGCCTTCACTGAAATTAGACAGAAAGATCGGCTCGTATGCGAAACAAAGATTATTCCCACCATAATTTCCTACTGATATAGGAACCAGGTAGGGGTCATTTATCGCCTTGCCGTATACTTTGACTGCACTGCAATAGAGGATGAATTGGCCGAGTGTTTCGGGCGGAATACGAGGAAGCGCTAGCCATTCACGCAAACGCTGGTTGTCGGGGAGGTAGCCTTTTACTTTATCACCGGATCGATCTATCCACAGCTTTGTTAACCAATCAGGCTGAGGGCTTTGTTGAATCTGTTCCTTAATGAATGCCTTAACCAATTTTAAAATATGATCGTTATAATAGATGCGCCCGTTGCCAAGCGTGCTTACTGGAATTCCGTAGTAACCATCCAAGATTTCATCATATCCGCCCCGCATACCGTCTACGGCCGTATCTTGCCAAGAAGAAGCGCTTAGATACTCGGCTAACGCAGGATCGAGACCATCAGCTAGAAACTTCTGGGCATTGTATGGATTTGGCTGGCTGATATACGAATCCATTGCGGAGTAGAAACGTGCCGTATTACCACTGGCAATTACTTGAGAATTACGAGCGGCGATGTCCGGTGCAGTTCCACTGATAAGATGCACATTCATGAACTGGTTGTAAATTCGCTGATTAATCGGAACTTGCTCAACGCGTATGCCTGCCTCTTGGACTTTTGGGAGCTTCATGTATTCGCTCATTGCCCAGTCTAATGCTTCACGGTATCCGGGTTCCAGTTGCCAGTGAGCAATTCGTATAACTTTGCTATCCGCGTCCTCGCCATCGCCTCCCGTTAATGAGATGCGCAAGAATCGGCCCGCACTAAGCAGATAAGCGAAAACTAGCAGCGAAATTGCGACATAGTTTAGGCGATTTTTCATTGCCCGACTCCTTCTAAGAACGCATTTCTCATTTCAGGAAGGGGCACGCTATCATCTGGATTCGCTTCATTATATCGGCGGATATTATTTAGTGCGAACCAGCCGTATTGGCTGCGTGGATACTCCTCGACTAACTTGGTGGAATACACGGTAGAAAGAAGGGCTTGATCTGATCGCTTGGCGAACTCTGCCATCCGCCAAATGTAAATATGCTCTTTTGTTTTGTTAGCGAAGCCTTCTTCCAGGGCGATTTGATAGTAATTCAAAGCGTTCTTGGGATCATTTAAGCGTTCGTAGTAAATGTCCCCAAGATACTGGGCTACGACGCTTCGCCAATTGGAATTGGGATAGCTTTCCAAATGGTTACCGAGTATGCTGATAGCTCGTGTTAGTCCTTCTTGGGTTAGCGTTTGAACGTAAGTTTGCGCCAGCCTAAGCGTCGCCTCAGATACAAGATCATTACTGGACTCAGAGGACAAAACTTCACGATACAGTGACTGGGCTTTGGGAAGATCTACTTCGTCAGTTCTGTAATCAGATACTTCGTAGATTCGACCTAGACTGATCTTTGCCAGCGCAATAATTTGAGCATCCGAAGCATGATCAATTACCTGTTGGAAAAAAGAGCTTGCCAGTTCAATGTTATGAGCCGATGGAGGGCTGCTGTGCCAAGCGGCAATGGCGGCAGCAAAGGTGATTCTATCCCAACTATCTGAACCTTTATCTAAATTGGGTTGAACTTTACTCAGCTTGTTTCCCGCTAGGTTGTAGTCGTAATATTTGAGAGCTTCCAACCCCTCATCGACCAATTTCTGATTTTCACTATGCTTACTGTGCTCACCTTGATCGCAGCCAACCAGTATGCCTAGATATGCGGCAGCCAAGAATGCCAAGCCTGTCTTTAAATGCTTCACGATAAATACAGAAATACGAGTTTGGTAAATTAGCCTGATTCAGGCAGAGGTTTATAAATGGGCCATTGAATATAAGGTAGGGGCGTGGTGAGCTTTTGGAGGAAATGGGGTTTGGGTTTTATTAGTCATGAATTTGAATCTTTTGGGGGAATATTACGTAATAGCAACTTAAAAAATCCCCCCTGTTTGTTGATAATTGGAATCTGAAGCTAAATTCCTTGGTATTCCCTCCTAGAATATCGCTCCTGGTCGAGCAGCTTTTGAAGATTAAAGCCCTGGAGATCGCCTTGGAAAAAACGTCTGAGCCTGGAGCGCCAGCGCAGCGTTGCCACCAAGGCGATTGCTGCGCTGCAGTGTTCCAGGAGACAAGTCTGTGGCTGGTTGGGCAACCTGCGTTTCCAGAATGGCTTTCACTTGGCTGGGGAGCACATTTTAGTAGCGATAGCTGTTGCCGGTAAAGAGCAAATCGATCCATCGGCTCGAACTAGAATAGCCCTGCGATAAGGAATACAGCATTCAATGCGGCAATTGCCTGATGCGCTAGAGTACGGTTTCGATAGCTTGGCCTTTTAAACATAAATGGATTGAGTGTGTGCCGTTTAATGGAGGCAGTCTCAATTACTTGACGAATTGACCAGATCAGGAATGAGGCGTATTTCAATGTTTCCTCGGGTTGGATCGTCACTTGGAAGGATGAAAACGAGGTAGCGGAAGTCTTCGGAGAAAGTCCAACTGGAGGCGTAAAGACGTTTGGCCTGGCCTTTTTCACTTTCAGCAAGTTGCACAGTGACTTCAAAATCTTTTGGATTCTTTACTTGTGCATAAGCGGTAGATTTGGGGGACAGCAAAAACCTTTGATCATCAATGACGCCACCAATCTGTTTTTCGGTAAAGTTGAAGATTCGGTAGCTACCAGCTGGAGAACTTTCTACGCTGTCATTCACTGCATTGACGCGATAATTTGGATCTTTCGCATCTGCTTTAGAGAAAATGAGCAGAGGATTTTCGGGAGCTTGAACTGCGTCAAAAGAGGCAATAGGGATTCGAACGCTTGGTGTATCGCCCTGTTTTACTTCCTTGTAGAAAGTGATCGGATTGGTTCCTTTGTAGTTTACCCAATCAGTTCTGGAATTTGAGTAAATATTTAAGCGAGTGCCGCCCTGAGCTTCCATGTAAACACCCGAGTTAAGCGGATAATTTAAGGCCAAGGCGCGAAAGCGCAGTTGGATGTCTGGACCGTCATATTGGGCGAGCAGGCTACTACTGGGGATCAGCAACAGCGTGAATAAAAGGTGAAAGAGTCTTAAGGATTTCATATCTCATCTTGGCTGAGCCAACGTGCGGATACGATGACAAATCGGCGTCCAAATTCCTGGTTAATAGGGTCGTTGAGTTGGGATATTTCAGTGTCGGCGCTGTCGTTGTCTGCATTCACAAACTCTGGTAACCGACGCACGACTGCCTCGAGCACTGCTTCCGCATCAATTTTTTTGGTAAGTGGATTTATAGTGCTGCCGTAAGAGCGGATGACGAAAGTATCGGAGCGGGCAGTAAGGTAGGGCACCAGTGGTGTCAGCACATCGGCTTGTGTCAAATACTGTGGTAGGCCTACACCACTGAAGGCGGTTACGTGCTCTTTCTGGAAGTACTTACCTGGATCCGTGTAGGCTTCTACATAGAGATTATCGTCGTTAATATCGAGCGAATCGATAGCCGCTTGGATTGTTCCGGCTTTGCCGTTTTCGGTGTCTTCAATTTTACGGTTCACGAAGTGGCTGATTGATAGGAAGGGGCCGCGCTCTTTGATTTCGTTCACGATTGCCTGGGCAAGATCGCGGCGTTGTGTTTCGCTGAGACCTTTGGGCCCACGCCAGGCCTGAGAGCTGAGGCCGTTGGGGAGCGTCGTCCGCGGAAAAATGGTTTCGTCTGCGTTTGAGGCATCGGCGTAGCCCGAGATCGGATCCAGATATTTGTAGTCAACACCCAGAGTCGAGGCCAGAAAAGCGTCCCAGGCGTCGACAGAAAGGCTGTTGACATTAAAGCCGCCGGCGACGCCGAAGTAGCGAGCCGTCTTTGAGAAACCATCGATGGCATTCAAGTTCTCAACGAGTTGGCTCGATGCGGTTCCGGCGCTATCTGCTAAAGCTTCAGGTGGTCCAATATAGCGGAAGCTTTCATTGCTTAAACTGATTTCCTTCCCTTGACTTGCGGCATCATCAATCAGGTTGACGAGGGTCGTTTCAAGGTCGGTCGTCTCGGGGACATCTCCGCTGAGATCCATCTCAGGAGTGAGTGTTGAGAAAAAATAATCATCGAAGAGTGCATCATTTGCCAGATAGGAGAGATCATACTGGGTATAGCGTGCACCATTTTCCCCGACGATTTCATCCAAGTCGAAGCTGCCACCAGCCCAGGCATTTGCAATTGCCTGCCCTGGCATGTATGCGGAATCAGCGATACGGGCATGCTGTAGTGATCCGAGGGAACGCATGGGGTAGGTGGGTATCTCAGAAACCACTACATGTGATTCTGATGCGGAGGAGTAGCCTTCGCCAAAAAAGCCTCTATCATCCAGAGACTGGATGTCGGTGTAGTTGCTTATCGGTCCCATTTGCATAGAAAACGTCGTCAAGAAACCACCATGGGAGAATTGACCATCCACATTGCCGGAGAACGGAGACATTGTGCCGATGAATTCGCTCGGGGAGGGGACTAGCTTCGGGTCGGGCATGACAGGGTTTTGGAAAGTGCCGATGTAGAGAAAGGGCATTTTCCGGTTGGGATAGGAGCCAATTATGTTGGGGCGTACACTGAGCGGAAAAGGGCCTGAGTCGCCATTCTCACCGTAAAGCAAGTAGTGGAGGGCTGCGTTCGATTTATCGTCTATCGGCCCATTAAGTGGAATGAATAAATTCTGTATGTAAGTATCTGTCTCGATTAGGCTGCCACCTGAGTTCAACGCACTTTCAGGCACATAAGCAGTCGTAGTGGTCATGGTTTGCCAGGTTTTCGAGCGGAGATCACCGTCATTAACCTTAGTGAAGTTTTGCCAGGGATAGAAATTCAACTCCATGAGCTCTGAACTGGAGGCTTTGATTTGGTGAATGATCCCATTGCTATAGGGCGCATTGGAGTCATTTCCGCGCCTACCCAGTAGAATGCCACCTTTTTTGTGCAAACCTGATGATAGCTTGATAGCTCGGGTCTTGAGGGAATTGCCTTCCTTGTTGACGAGGAGTAGCTCGTTGACTGGCGTCGGCTGATTGTTTGGGTCTGAAAAGTATCGGATTTCCCCGGGTTCTAATATGATGTTGCTCCCATCGCCGATGACCAGATTGACCTTTCCAAAGAAGCCGGGTTCCATGATATTCCGGAGGGCGGAAAATTCCGCGGTCATTTGAGGGATGCTTAGATTGGACTTTTCAAATGGTGGTAAATGTTGCTTGGCGCTGGTCAAGGATGTGGGTGCCAATGAAAAGAGGAATCCAAAGAGCCCGTCAGAAACAATCTTTATGCCGCCGTTAAATTCGACCGCGACATTGTAGGGATTCCAAAGGCATACGATTGGTTCGACAACTACACTTATCGCATTAGTGATTCCCCCGGTTAGTTCGAAGGCACCCCCTACCGGCGCTTCGCCTCCTGCGGTTAATGCTTGGCCCTCTTCTACGTAGCGCCATTCGGGCACATTCTGGTCTTCGTAGAGGGAAAAGACGTAAATGACTCGGTTAACAAGTGGCATCACCTCATGCTCTGTCAGACGCGTTACCGGTTCGATCTCATTCAGAGATTTTGTTTTGACTGATGTGTTAACGAAATTGTTTTGTGCGCCTTTGGGGTGATTGTGTATGTCTCCTCCCCAGTCCGCTTCCATTGTGTGGAAGTATCCTTTTTGCCCTCCTTTGGGCGAGAGGTCCAGCGCGTTGGGGCCGAATGGGCGCATTTTGATTTGTGGCACCGTGCTATTGTTTGTGACTTTCTTGTAGAGTCGGTAGAAGTCGCGAAGCTTGTGCCAAGTTGGACCACGAACGAATGCATTTGGCCCATGTTGCGGAACTGCTTCTGTATATAGGTAACTGACTTGGTCTTGGTTAACTGGATCGATGTAGTTTACGCCATCGGTTGGAGGAAGATTTTCCCAGTCACTGAATGCTGATTCGGTGCTTTCGCCGGTGTAGGGGGTGCGAGCAAAATCGGCATCACTCAGCTCAAATAATAGGCTCAGGTCTTTTTTGAGCCCACCTTGGCGAGTGTTGGTTTGCAGAGTCAAAGAGTTAAAGGTTACATCGTGGTAATGCTGCTTCACCGCTTGTCCCCAAGGGCTGGTTCCGCCGCTAGTGTTGGGGTCTGATAGCATCAATTCCTCTGCACTGTAAGTGCGTGAAATTTTCTTGGCTAAGGCCGTGTCGGTGTCGACATCCAGGGTCTCCATCCCGGTAATCGCCTTGGCATTATTGCGGGTCGGGCTGCTAAGCTCGAAGCGTGTTTCCATAATCGGGGAGGTCCCTGGAAAGGCAGATTCACCCCGCTCTGCCCGGTTGGTTCGCTGTATATTTGCTTTCCGGCCCTCATCGGCGATCCAATAGGCGTATTCGCCGCTAATGCCGACAGGAACTTTTGGAACGGCAACAAAGTCTTCATACGTATTCTCGTCCACAGTTCCCTTGCCAACTAGCAATGCATGAGTGTCCGGTGTTTTGAGAGTCCCGTCGGCATTTAGCGGATTACTAAAGCTCGGAAGATTGTTTGCATCGCTACTTTGATCGAAGCCGGAAACCAGCCAACCGATATTCTCACCGTAGGTCGGATTGTCCGAGCCGTCGGCGTTGAATTGCTTCGCGTCCCAAACGCCTGTCCATTGACTGATTGTAGCGCTCTCCGGCAGTGTCTCATTCTTGTCCATGATCAGTGGCGAGGCGCTGATGCGTTGGTCGGGTCCCATCGCTGACTGTAGTTTTCCCATTGCGACCTCAACCCCCAATAACGCATTTTGACGGGCAAGCAGTAAATGCTTTTGGGATGTGGTGGCGGAGAGCTCGACGCGAACCAGAGCCGCCAGGCTCAGGCCTAAAAGAATTAAAAATGACATCAAGGCCAGGGAGATAATCAAAGCGAAGCCATTCCTTTCTTTGGCTGATTCAAAGAATTTCATCCGCAATGAAGTCCTGATGCTGTTTAGGGGGGGCATATGAAGGGGATAGGTTTCTGGGGTGGACCGATGGTCTCGACGAACCCTGCCGAGCGCATCTGTTAGAATCGGCGCGTGAGATAGAACTGCTCTAACAATGTCCGACTATTACGTAAAAGCAAGTTCTTAAATTGAAACTTATGGCAGTGAGAATCTCATCAGCCGGGATTCCGAAGTCGCGAAATGCCTGACTGTATATTGGACTGATTTGCTCAGTAGGCCTTGTTTATCTCTGGGGGGCAGATCAGAAAAGATAGTTCGCAGCGCTGTGGTCCGTTTTCTAGGCGGACGAGGATACTATTGTAGCCCTGCTTGAAATAAACCTTATTGAAGTGTTCTCCAAGTGCCCAGCGGCTCTGGCCGCTATCTTGCCAGACGGGAAAGCCGTTGATCCAGACCTTTGCGGAATCGTCCGATCCGATTGCAATTAACATATCTCGTGCTTCCTCGAAGTAAATATCTGTATGAAGATAATAGGTCGCATTGGAGACCTCGTCGGGAACCATTGTGCGGATGGAGTCCGACTGGATAAAATTCCATCGGAGGGTGCGCGGCTCGTTCAAGGTATAACCGCGAATGATGCCCTGTTCGGAATCCTGCCGGGCGTGTTGCGGGGTATAGACCTTGCCTGTGTAGGCACCATCAAAGTTTATCTCACTTTCAGGTGGGAGGGGGATATCGAAGCTCCGTAAATCCCCATCGTTGTCCCATGGGCCAATCACATACCAGGTATCCAGATAGAGCCAGCCCTGTCGTGAGCTAGAGGCCGAAAAACGGCGACCTGGAAGTGCATTCGCGGTAATATTGATTCCGTCCAAATTGACTACTTGTTTGCTGTCTGGGGAGAAGTCGTTGGCGCTCTCCGGCGATCCTTCAATATTGCGGTATTCCTGCCCTTCAGGTCCGCTGGAATCTGAACCGGATTGACTCATCGCCATCCGCATCAGGGCGGAAACATCTTGGACCTCACCGGGTTGAGACTCGCTACTTGCCTTGTGTAAACGGTTTTGCAGTGCCTGGTTGAGAGAGGTGGACGGGGACATCGTTGCGGAGTCGCGGGATTGGTTACTGTTCAGCTGCTGCGCCATTTGATTGGCTCGCTGGTTGAGCTGGGAAACCTGCCGGGCTGCCTCATTGACCGCTTCTTTGCGCTGGTCGAGTTCGCCCAATGTTGTTGGTGTATCTGGCGCTCGAAGTGCGGGTATGTCGCTCATTTGCGATTCACTGGGAATGAGTTTCGTGCGTGCGGACTCGATGTCCGTGCCTTGGCGCATAGCGAGTTCGGCAGCCCGCGACCCATCGATGCTTTCGTTTATCAGTTGTTCGAGTTGTTGGGCTGCGTCATGCAGTTCAGCGATGGATTTATTATCCGTCTGTTCGAGCGTTTCGGCGATGGGCTCGGGGAGTGTCGCCTGGGCGTTTTCATTGGTCTTTGCGTTCTGTTCGGCGGTGATTTGATCGGGTGCATCGATCAGTTCGTTTGCCTTGTTCAAGGAATCTCTGGCAGCCCAGAGAATTTGACGGCGTCTGGCGTCGAAGGCCTTGTTTTGTGGCAGTTCGACGGCACTTGTCTTTTCGACCAGTGATTTGGCTGCGTCCATAACCTCGTCGAGCGTATCCTTATTGTAGCCCTCATCTAATTGCTCCAGTAATTCTTCGAATTTTTTTCGGTCTTTTTGTAGCGATTCGGCAAAGCCCTCGGGCACTTGTTTGCCGAGGTCTTTATCCGCCTCGAGCCATTCGAGGTCGTCAATTTTTTCAAGAGTGCGCTCCATGTCGCGGCGAAGCGGTTCCAGTTGCTTGTTGAGTCGTTCTGCGAGACTGCGATTTTCCACGTGCTCGAGTTTTTGCAGCCGCTCTGCTTCTAATTTTTCATAGACCTCTCTAACATTTTGCAATTGTCGGGTTATTTCCTGGCGCTCTTTTTTTTCAATCTCCTCAGTGAGTTCGCGAGCATGTGCTTCGCTCAGTTGTCGTTCAGCTCGCTCCTTTTTCTGCTGCTCGCGGATTGCCTCTGCGCGCTCACGGACCTCTTGGGTGCGGGTCTCCGCCTCTTCCCGGCTAAATTCAAGCTGATTGTAGCGCAAAGAGGGAATCAGGTAGATCATTGCCAATCCACCAAATACCATAAGAGTAGCCGTGAGCCAGCACCACTTTCGGATCCGGCTCAGGCTATTTGCGGTTATATTTTTCATCGTAAGTGCGTATGACGACGTTCTGAAGTCCGCGGAACTGACAGATATCCATAACCTGGACGACGGAATTGAAGGGCGCTTGGGCGTCTGCATCCAGACGTATCTGTCGATCGGGTTCACTGGCCGACAAGTCGCGAAGCTCTTGGTGAAGTAGGTTGACCGAGGCGGGGCGTCCTTCGTAAAAGAACTCACCTGTTTGCGAAATGCCTACCACTACTGCTTTGTCATCGGCAGGCTTTTTGATTGCTGAAATCGACTCAGGTGGGGTGATCTCGATGTCTTTGTCCTCCTTCTTCATCATAGTCGCGACAAGGAAGAAAATCAGCAACAGAAAGACCGCATCGATCATCGGTGCCATGCTGACTTCGATTTTGTTGTTATTTGCCTGGCTTAAGCGCATTGTTCTAAAAAGTCTCTGGCAGGGTTCTTACAGATACATTGTGAAAACCCTGGAGCTGTGCTATATCTAGGACATCGATCACCTTTTGGGTGGGGGTATCCCGTGCAACGGAAATTTCGAGTGGATGTGTCGATCTATTTTTGGCATCCAGCGACTGAAGGAATATCGCGAAATCTTCAACCGGGGTATATTCGTAATCGAAAGAATTTCTCGGGCCAATACGCCGATTGCTTGTCATGACCTGGCCCTCGCGGTCAATGGCAAGCTTCACTGTGGTGTCTGAGGCTTGCTGCGAGAGGGCGGAGGTTTGATCGGGCAGTTCGACGGGGATGAGCATTTCAAAGCGCTTGAACATACCGGTCACAAGAAAAAATATGATAAGCAAAAAGACGCAGTCGATTAAGGGGGTGATGGGCACCTCCTCAACCTCATCTTCACTTTTATATCGGAGCCGCATTTCAGAGCTTTAGCTGACGGCTGCTTCTGTGGCTTCCTGCTCAGGCGTTTCTGCCAAAGGCGATGGAGCGGACTCCTCTGGTTGAGCCTCCGGCCTATCGGTTCCCAAGAACCAACTGAGGTAAAGGGCTTCCATGTTCGCCTCCAAGCTCTTGGATATTTTTTGTAGTTTGCGCTTGAAAGTGTGGTGGAGGAAAAGCGCTGGCAGGGCGATGATCAGACCGACCGCTGTTGTGATGAGCGCTTTAGCAATGGAGCCAGCCAACATGGAGGCTCCTCCCTCGTCACCATAGAGCGCAACCAACTGGAATGATTCAATCATGCCGATCATGGTACCGAGCAGACCCAGGAGCGGAGCAGCTGCAGCAATCAGCGAAAGCGAAGCCAGTTTTTCGTATTCAGTTTCGATTTCGCGCTGGGCGATATCCTGCATGTTATCGGAGATATTTGGTGAGGAGGTGCCGTGGTGAAGGGCGAAAGCGATCACGCGAGCCAAGGTGTGGTTCTCCTTCTGGCAGCGGGACTCCATTGTTGAATAGTCTTCGTTCGAGGCGAGCCTCAGCATGGTCTGCGTAAATCCGACTGGCGAGAAGCGCTTGAGCCGAAGTGCGTACATGCGCTCCAAGCTAATAGCAATCAGCGCAATTACCAAGAGGCCTTGAACAATAACAACGATGCCTCCTTGCTGGAGTTGTTCGAACCAATCCACCTGTACGGTTTCAGGGCCGACGATTTGTGCGATAAAAGTGAGCATAATGAATATTTTGTAACTTACACAATAAGGTTAATCTTCGAATATGAGCATGCCCCAGGATTCCCAGCCCTTACCGGGTCCTGCGGGCCACGTCGCCACCGTTTTCGGACTAAGCGCTCTTGAGATTTTAGCGTTAATGGTCATGCGCCAAATTTCGTTGGCCTCGGGGGAGGCCTCCAAGACCTCGTCGGGGATGAATATTTCGAGAGTCATCATCCCGCCTTCGTAAATGACGGCATTCTTGGTTCGTATGTCGTCTTTCAGGTGATTCCTGGAACCGTCTGGCATCTGCTTGTTCCACTCCCCGGCGAATAGCCGCCAAGGCTGGTTCTTTCCGTCCTGGGTTGGCACGAAGTATAGCAGATGCGGGCGCACGGCTCCTGGCTCAGTCTTCACATCGGCGGCGTTGAGGTTCATTTCGAGCCCTGTCCATTCCCAGAAATCCTCAGGCTTCGCCGGTGGCTTGAGGCCCATCCCGACCGGAATTTGTGCGGCGACATAAAGTCCTTCGGACGACCATGCGAGCCGCATCTTGGGGTCGAAGCCGGTTTCCAGCCCTTTCAATAAAAGTGAGTGTCGGGTTAGGATGCCATTGTCTTTGGGCCAGTCGTCCAGACTTCCGTCTATCTGGATATTTCCGGCTTTGGGCACTTGCAATATGCGAGGGCGAATCCATGTCACCTGGGTCCCGCCATTGCTTAACTTTGAAGTGAGTTGTATTGGACCTTGGTCCTCTGAGGTGGCGGTGAATTCGAGCGTTTTGGTTTGATCACTTTCAAGTTCCAGGCTGTCCGGTGTCATGGTGCCAAGCTCTTCAGGTGTGGAGAAAGTGGCTTCGACGGCTTTCGGAATCAGTAAAGTCGCCTCGATGGACGAAGGCTTCCCTGGTGTGTAAGGCATCGTCCGTATACTCACAGCAGGGCGCACGACCAAGCGTAGGGTGAAACGCTTTTCCCAACCCTTATCTGAAGCCACTGCCTGAATGGAGTAGATCGCGGCGGGCAGAGTCGGATTGGCGCTTAAGTCGCATACCCAAGTGTTATCTTCGTAGGTCCATTCACCCACCTGAACTCCTGATGGAAGGTCGGCAAAACGAAGTTTGATATCCCCACCGGCACGGACTTCAACAGTGGCATCATCACCTTGATAGATGTTAATTGTGCTCGTGCTGAGCAACTGAACCTGGCGCTGAGATTCCCATTCATCGGGGAGGGCGGAGAGGTAGAAATAGGCGGGGTCGTCGCTTAGGCGACGGTCGCGGAGTGGATTCCCGTAGAGGTCGAAAGACTCTTTGGCGTTTTCCAATTCGGAGGGCAGGGGGAACTCGGTTCCTACTGCCCAAGCGGCAACCAGCCACCCACCTTCTGGGCGCTCGAACAGGAGACACCAGCGTTCATGACCGATGTCAACTGAGCCAGCATACCGAGCACGGGCAATGAATTTCGAGATGCCAGCCATGGCCGCACCAACTGGAAGCGCCACCGTGGGTTTGGTCTCCATATCGATCAATCCTGTCCCGCTAAAGCGTCCCTGGCCGCCAAGGTTGCGGTCCCAGAACCAAAATACCTTGTCGGTTCCTGCCCAGGCAGCGAGCAGGTAAATGCGGTGGAGGTAAGCCGCCTGGTATCGATAGCCTACCTCTGGCCCGCCTTCCGCCGACCAAGCTATTTCCGACAGCCATGTCTCTTTACCGTGGTCTTTGGCGAGTTGATTCATCTCCCGCATGATATCAAGAAACGAGACGGTCTGCGGCCGGTCTTCGGCCCCGGTGTTGATATCCCGCTCTGCAATCTCGGGAGCAACGGTGCCCGTATAATAGTGGTAGTTGACAACGGAATAATAATCTCCGACCTGTTCTAGTAGGTAGCGCGCCCGGACGGGGTGGATGCCCGCCTCGCCGTCCAGGACGACCTTCGCGCCGTTTCCTGCGTCTTGGAGGCCTGCGTACGCCATGCGAATGTATTTCACGTAGCTTTCGAGGTATTTCTGATAGTCTTCTGTCGTCTCGTCCCGGTGTTGAAGGTTGGATTCATTGTCCAACTCCCAATAGAGGATGTCGGGAAAGCCCTTGCTCAGCCGTTCGTAAGATTCTTGAATAACATCGCCCCAGGGGATGAAAAAACGATTATCCTTCGTCCGGAAGGCTCGCTGCATCACTGGGAGCACTTCGATACCTGCCGCTTGAATTGCCTCGAGTTTCTTGCCGAAGTCTGTGTGATTGGCGGCTTTGGGGATATGTTTTCCCTGGCGCAGCCAGCCCCAGCTATAATCGCGAGCCCAGTGTACGCCGAAGGCCTTCAATGTCTGCCAGTGAGCCCCGTCGTGGGTGTTAATACCGATAGGTGACGCGATTCGCTCGGCCTTCGTTAGCTCGGGCAGGGGCACCGGCTTGACTAACCACAATCGTTGGGTGGCGATGGGCTGCTTTGTCTCGGACTCGAAGACCTCCACCCGATACTCCGTCGCGCCATAGTATTCAACTGGCACTACTGCCTTGTGAGTCCAGACCTGCTTCAGGTCGGCAGGCAAAGTCGCACCCTTCGTTTCAATGCCGTAGCGATCGGTGAAATACTGGCGCACCTCGTAGGCGCCGTCTTTGGAATCCCCCTGCTGCAACTTAATGGTCACCTCACTCGAAGCTCCATCCATGATGACGGCGTCCGGAGCTTCCGGTAGTAGGGACAGTTCCACTCCCGGCAGGGAGCTAGAACTGAATGAGAACAAGGTGCTAACAATAAGCAACAACATTGGACGGGGTATGATTGTCATGGTGCTGAATTAAAGTATTACGTATGCGTAAAGCCAAGGATAAACTTTCCGAAATTGGTTCCACGGGTGAACCCTTTATAGTCTATTTTCAGTGGTACATCGGAAAAGGTACTTTCAATTGGTGCTCAACAAATCGATGTGAAGGTGTTTTTGTCGTCTCAGAATTCACTGTGGAATATATGCTTTTATCTTGATTTTACGTAATACCATAAGTTAGTCTTCCAGTACAATCCCAATAAATTGCCGTAAAAACGGTGATCCCCAAATCGATAATCAAACCTAACCCACCCATATCCATGCATATGAAATTACTCCCATCATCCCCGCGCCTCCAAACCCGAACCTTTGGCCTTGTTGCATGTCTGCTTGGCATTGCATCGGTCAGCCATGCGGCGACCATTTTCGAGCAAAACTTCAACTCCAGCAACACGGTCAGTGATTACGTTCTCCCCGGCGGCACCGCATCGGGCAGCCTTTTCACGGATATTTCCGGTCCTGCCGGCATGACTCAGTCCATCACTAATGGGGCGCTGTTGCTCTCCAATGTAAGCGGCTCAGGAAACGACTCGCAGGGCTTTCGCTACACCGGTGGCTTCACGGGCGGCACGCCCAGCTTCCTGATGGTAGAGTATGACTTTGATTTGACGACATCATCCAATTCTACCGGGCAAACTAATTTTGTTTTTGGTAATAATGACGAGGTCAGCCGTCCATATGGTCAAGGTAGTATTTCTACCACGAATAGTTTCGGTTATGTAGCCGTTAAGGGTGGCAACACGGCGGGTACCATACAGATATCCGTCAACACGACTTCTGGTTTCCAAATTCCAGCTTTCACACCCGAAGGTACGTTAACCTTTCGTCTGTATTTGAACGATACAGGAGGTAATGTGAATTATGTCGGCCCAAATGGCGGTAACTACACCTCGAACAGCGAAACCATTTCCGTCTGGTATGAGGACGGAGGCACTTGGAATGATTATAATCTTAACGTGGCGGCCAACTCGGGAGATCTCTATGGATTCCGCTTCATTCATAAGAACACAGCCGAAAGCGTAGCAATTGACAACATTGCGATTTACGACTCTACAGTGATACCAGAGCCTTCCCAAGTCGCTCTTGCAATGGGGAGTTTCCTGCTGGTTGGCGCGATGATCTACCGCCGCCGCAAGGCTTAATTCCGGTTGCTTCGGCCTCGCTAAAGAATCGTAGAGGCCTACTTCTTTTACGCGACCGGCGGGTGAAACCTGCCGGTTGTTTTTTTTGATTTCATCATGTAATATTTTGCATGAAACGCTTCGCATTGAACTGACTGAATATATGAGCTACTCACCCGTTCAATATCCTCTACCTACATTCGCACGATACCGGGCGGTCCATTTAGCCACATGGAAGCCCGGTACGGACGCCGCATTTGCAAGCTCTGGCGGAGAGCGGATGCCTCTTCCGACAGGCCTACTGCACCGCACTGCCTGCTCGCCGAGTCGTGCGGGTCTGCTGTCAGGTGAGACTTCCCACCAGGCTGGGATGGTGGCACTGGCACATCGGGGCGGCCGGCTCGTTCACCCCGTCATCTCGCGAGTTTCCTGGCCGGACATGGTTATGAAACCGTGCTGGCGGGCTTCGAGCATGTCGGCCTTCCCGAGATTTGTGGCTACACGAAAGTTTCAGATGTCGATCGCAACACCGGGCAGGATATCGTTGATTACGCGACGGATTTCCTACGCACGGTTGAAGGGGAAAAGCCCTTTTTCCTCGATGTCGGCTTTATGGAGACACATCGTACCGAGTGGGTCTCACATGGCTTCAATCAGGAGCGATATTCACCGCACGACGGCGATGGTAGCCCCAATTATGTCTGCCCGCCGCCTAGTTTACCCGACGCTCCGGAAGCTCGCCGTGATTGGTTTTATTTTCAACACGCCGTGGAGCGTCTCGACGGATATTACGGTCAGGTAATCGCCTCCCTCACTGCCTCAGGCCTTGTGGAGAACACACTCGTTCTTGCCACGACCGACCAATGGCATCGCTTTTCCGCTTCATGAGTGCAGTCTGACGTCGCTCGGAACTGGTGTGTATTTTAATCCTCCGTTTGCCTGGTGGCCTCAATGCCGGGCTTGCTAGGGTCTCCCATCTGGATTTCTATCCAACGGTATGCGATCTGCTGAAACTTGAGGCCCCCGAATGGCTGCAGGGTAATTCCCTGCTTCCTCTAATGCTCGGGGAAGTCGACAGCGTTCGAGACGCGGTTTTCTCAGAAGTGACCTTTCATGCGGCTTTCGAACTGAAGCGCTCAGTCCGCACGCAGGATTGAAACTACATCCGTAATTTCGCCGTGCCTCATCCCACTATTTTGCCTAACTGCGACGACGACCACAGCAAACGTTTTTTACTGACAAAAGGATGGGGGGGCGGATCACACCAGCCGAAGAACTGTATAACCTGAATTTCGATCCTCATGAACAGGCCAATCTAGCGGGCGACCCTGCTTATGGCAAAATACTTGAAGAACTACGGGCACGCCTTCTGACATGGATGTGAAATACCAGCGATCCACTGCTCAATCCCGATCCGACGTCGCTTCCTTTGTCACTGACCATCAATACCTGGGACCAACAGCAACTTGGAGGAGGCGAAACAGCATTCATTTGGGACAGTGGCGATTGAGCACGCACCGAGCATTCGGTTTAGTGGAAAGCGTCGCTAGTTTTTGATTTCGATGATTGAGATCCACGCGACATCGACGTCGTGGTCGAACTGTATGGTGAGTGGAGTGCCTCGGGAGGTGACGCGCCCTTCGAAGTTTGGCTTGGCACCCTGGGGAGCGCTCAAAGTAAGTTTGAGCGGGCCACCTGCGCCTCCGTCGACGATTGCATTGATGTCGGATGTGCCAGAGCGGGCGTATCCGCATATCTCATAGTCGCCGGGTTCGACGTCGATTTTAAATTCAGTATTCCGCTTGAAGCGTGTGATGTCGCGGGTCAAAGGTGCTAGGCGGTCGTAGTCTCGGTCTCCGTCTGAGGCAGCCGAGGTAGTGAAGCCGTAGCCCATTTGCGATGAGTATCGGTCGCCTTTAGTCACGGTGGTAAAGGGGCGCATCAGGCCGTGGCCTTGGAGCAGGCCGCCGTATTCATGCGTGCCGAAGTCAAAGAGATACATTTTCAAGGTTTTTGATTCTTCAAGTGAACGTATCGCCTGGTTCTTCATCTCAAGTGCTTTGTCTTTCAGGGCAAATACCTCGCTGATGTCACCGATATCAGAAATATAAACTGGGAAGTCGCCTAACGCCCACTCACCGTTGAGTTCTGCCCGACGTTTATTCCCAAAGGCATCCGTGATTGTTACGGTTCCAAGGTTAAGATTGACGCTATCTCCGCCTTCGACTGCCCAGGCCGTTAGCATTGGGCCGTTTCTTGTTTTCCATAGGATAAGGCGGATATTTTTATTGGGGTGGGGCAATACCAGGCAGTCACGCGTACCGACACCATCGAGTTCCCGGATCAGCGTTGCCATAGTCAGCCAGGAAGGACGGATGTTCTCGTCGTTGTCGATCAACCCGGCACCAGCATGCTGTGAGGGCGTTGAGCCCTTCTCGCGGTACCAGAAAATGCGGTCTACGCCGTTGGCAAAGGCGAGCAAATATACACGGGGTAATTTAGCGCAGTGCATGCGCAGGGTGCTGCCAATTTTACCTCCGACATCGTACCCTGTTTCGGTGATCCAAATTTCGGCTTCGGGCTTGAATTGGTTGCGCCAGGCATCGAGGTCGATCAGGTTTTCCTCGAAGGTGCGGGCACCATCGACAGCGACGCCGGTGCGATTTGCGTTGGGATCCAAAGTGGCGGTCTCAGGCAGGGATTTACCACTATAGTAGTGGACGTTGATTATATCGGTGAAATCGAGTGGGTGTTTCCCGTCGGGATAAGTATAGGTGCGGAGCTGGTCGACTAGCTCCGGTGCCAGACCGGCGTAGCTGGAGTGTGAGATCAGTACATCTGGGTCAGCAGCTTTGCCGGCTTCTGCTGCAGGGCGAAACATTTCAAAATACTGTTCCATGCTGCCGACCCAGAAACCCCAATTGGGGTTGGTCAAGTTTACCTCGTTCCACAGTTCCAGCATCGCTAGTTGATCTAGACCAGATTTCTTATTCTTGGATTTAAGAGCTGAGTTTGGATGATTTACATCGCCATACCGTGCGATGGTCTGAAAGACAGCGTCGGCGTAGTAGGCATTGTCGGTGGGGGGATAAACCAGTTTGCGCGGCTTTTTAATATCTTCGGGCGCGGAGGAGGCCCACCAGGGAGTCTGGAAAAAGTAGCCTGCCATCTTGAAGCCGGCCGCCTTGTAAGCTGCCAAGATTTCGTCCATTTTAACATTCCAGGGAGCGACGCTGCCATCGAAGGCATACTCGTCTTTGCTTGGGTTAACAAATGCCCACTTGAGGTTTTCGAAGCGAATCCATCCGACCCCTAGCCGACGCAGATTGTCTATGTATTTCGGGTTCGATGAATTCATGCCAAAGCGTGAATCCTCTGGTAATTCTGGCAATGACTCATGCATTACGATTTGATGGTCATAAAGCAATTGAGTTGCACCACCGAGATTCACGCTGAGTGCGACGAAATAGTATCCGACTGGAATGCCTTGCTCGGTGCTTATCTCAAAGGTCTTCTTGCCATTAGCAGGCACCTCAATTTTCATGGAGGCACTGTCAGCTTCGGGGCCAATCTCAGGGAGGGAAAGCTCGCCCAAGGAGGGCGCTGGAGCGCTTTCTTCGGAGAACTCCGAGTCGACCTGAACCGAGAGCGATATTGTGCCGGAGAGGCTACGGTTGCTTTGATTGTGGACGGTGACTTCGCGTATTATCGGTTGGCCGGGATCCGTTGTGTTCACACCGTTTTGCGTCGCAGCGAAAGGGATGCCAACGGAGCCGGGCATGGTGTCGGCTTGTAGCAGGGAAACGCTGATAATTAGGGAGAGGGCAGTGACGAGAAGTTTTGAGGCCATATATGAGAAGTTCTCCTAAGCCTTTAGGCGGGGATGTTTTTTAGAATGTGATTTCCAATAGGTTGTTATTTTCGCTTAATTGCTCGGCCTTGATTGGTACGCTATTGATCGAATTACCATTTAAAAAGCGGGAGCCTATACCGGTACGTTTCCACTCTATCTGGATTTGTTTGTTACGGTAGTTTCGCGACATGCTGGCCCGATCCCAATCGGAGGGGAGTTTCGCACGCACATCTAGTCCATCTATTCCCGCGACGACTCCCAGAATGCTTTCTATTGCCGTTCGGAATGCCCAACCTGCGGTCCCGGTACGCCAGGAAAAGTAGGATCGCCCAGAAGAATCTTTGCCAGCTTCTGGGGCATAGTAGGAGTTGGTTAGGGAAAATGGTTCCTGATGGGAGTGAGAGGGCGGGTTTTGGGGGTTAATGGGCAGAATCCGTTTGAGGGTGTCCAGTGCATCGTCCACCCGTCCGCTCTGTCCCAGTGCATAAGCCATAAACATACTTCCATGGCAGTAATTGCCTCCGTTCTCAAGATGGCCCGGCGGGGTGCTGCTGAGTAGGCCTATGCTAGGATCGAAACGGGTATAGGGTGGGTTTAGCAGGCGGAAACCATGGTCGACCTGTAAATAACGATAGGTGGCCTCCAGTACGGAGGGAATCTGTTCCTCGGTCGCAATCCCACTGATCATGCTCCAAGCTTGGGGGAGCAGGTAAATGGAGCCTTCGGCACAGTCAGGTGTCCCGACTGGATGACCCGCGTCGGTGAAAGCGCGTGAGTACCATTGCCCATTCCAGGCCTCCCTGCGCAGATCATCGGTTACTGTGCGATACCGCTGTTCGAAGCTTTGTGCATCATTGGCCTTGCCGACTTTGGCGGCGATTTCAGCCAAGAGGCGGAGCGATTGCGCCAAAGCCATGGTAGTCCAGACGCTTTGGCCTTTGCCATCTTTGCCGATACCTGTCAGACGGTCGTTCCAGTCCCCATAAGGCATCAGGCAGAGTTTGCGATCTCCGCGATTATTCCAAAGGTAGTCAGCACCTCGCTTGAGGTGCTCGTAAACGGAGCTTGCTTCTTCGGATTCAAAAAACGGTGCCCTTTCTTCGAGCAATTCAAAGTCCCCGGTTTCTGCGAGATAGGCGTGCGTGGCAAAGATCAGCCAAGCTCCGCCGTCATTATACTGGTCACGGTCGACAGGGCCCCACTTCCGGACGGTGCGCCCGTCGTCATACTGGTAAGGAAGGCAGTCCAGAATCATCTTCCGCGAGCGTTGTGGGTCGAGAAGGGTGAAGGCCCAGGCATCCTGGTTACTGTCACGGAAACCTTTGGCCCAACCCCGATTCCAATAAGCGCTGTAGGTCAGCTGATGTTTGATCCAGGTATTTGTGTATAAGTCGAATACGGGGTCAGGAGTGCTGACGGTTAGTTTGCCGTAAAGGTCGTCAAACCATTTGCTCTGCTGGTCTTTGGAACGGCGAACTTGCTCACTTCTGAAACGGGGTTCGTCAACACCAGTCGCATTAAAGCGAAGTCCAAGGGCGATGAGTAGGTCTTTTGACTCGCCGGGACACAGCGTGTGCTCTGAGTAACCACAAAGGATGGGTGCTTCAATTGCACTGTCGGCTTCAGGCCAATTGCATATTAGCGCGTCGGGCCGGGTGAGATTACCGTAGGTACCAGTGAAATCTAGCCGTGTAAATAGAGCCCCTCCGAAGACATCACTGGATTCGAGGAATGCCGTTCGGGTTTTCCCGGTTAGTGGCTCTAGGCTGTGCAATTCGAGACAGTGACCGTCCCGCGATCGAGCCGAACTAAAGGGATTGGCAGTTTGGAATTTCGCGGAGCCTTGATTGAGGGCGAGATCAGTGTAAAAGATGACGCGCCAAGTCGCAGTGCTTTGTCCCGTGTTATGGAGGCTTGTTTCAAAGTATTCTACTGGGTTCTCTGTATCCACAGTATGCGTAATCGTCAGTCGCAAACCATACTGTTCGATTTCTGTAATGCTGTAGTTTAGTCCATATCGATACTTAAAGTTATTGAAGTCTCGATTACAAATTGGGCTGTAACCCGGGGAAAAGAGCTGCCCGGTGTCGACATTTTGAAGATAGAAGTATTTGTGGCCAGACCAGTTGAGGAGAATCGTCTCCCCTGAATCTTCTCGTTTGTAACTGATCCCTCCGGTAGTCTGATTTGGATGGGTATTGTAGTGGGTGTTCCAGAGTATGTTCTTCCATGGGCGTGGCGAAAAAGGGCTGAGAAGGACATATTCCCTGTTCTTCTGGTCGAAATACCCCCACGGGGTGGTTTCTATCCGTGAGTTTTGCTGCGGATTGACGACAGGGCCTTTGGATGTGGTTGAATGCATATTGAGTGCTTTACGTTGAACATATACTACGTAATAGCAATGGAAAAATAAGAATTCCGATGAATTGGCAACGTTTCAGCTTAACCTTTTAGAAAGGGAGGGTTAGCCTCTGTAGTAATTCTAAACTTGTGTAGGAACGGAGGTTAAATTAGTGTGCTTGATTATTGATTTCACTTTTATCGTAGTATCAAAAATATGACAACAGAAGTAAAAAACGGAAAGAACCGGGCGCAACGCCCGACCTTCCGGGACTTGGTGAAACTGACCGGCTATTCGCAAGGTGCGATATCGCGTGCCTTCAACGGACAGCCGGGTATCGGCGAAGCAACGCGCGAGAAGATATTAAAGGCGGCCCGTGAGATCGGCTACTATCCGAATCCGGCAGCGAGAAATTTTAAACGTGGCTACACCTCTAGAATCGGAATCGTCCTGCCCAATCTGGGAAACACGAACTACTCTGAGTTATACGAGCAGTTGGATTTGGTTAATGCGAAGGGGGGGTACAGCTCAATTCTTGCGATTACTCACGACTCAGAGACTGTGGAGGCAGATACCTTGTTGCACTGGTCTGCTGGAGAAACCGATGGTTTGATTATCAATCCAATCGTGAGTGGAAAGAACGTAGATTTGTACCGGAAACTAAAATCGTGGGGTTTCCCGATTGTCTTACTTTATAGGCTTTTTGGCAGCGAATTCGATGGCGTTTACATCGATTACAAGGCTTGTTTGCGCCAAGCTCTTATTTACCTGCAAGATGTGGGGCACCGCAAGGTTGCTTATGTGGGTTTTTCGAATCTTAGGAAGCCAGTGGGAAAACTGTGGCTTCTCCTAGAGCTATTAAAGGAATTGGAAATGGAATTTGATGAGACAGGGTCGGTCTTTGATATTGCTGGTGACGAGGCCGGTATTCGGGCATTCAGCCAATGGAACCTTCAGGGGCGCCGTCCGACCGCAGTTGTTACCTACAGCGACCAAACGGCGATTTCACTCTATTCGGATGCGGTTAGCATGGGTTTGGAAATTCCCCGCGATATCTCTATATTCGGAAGTGATGATGTTGCCGGTGCCAAGGCAGTGGGCCTATCGACCATTCGAGTGGACCGTTCTCTAATGGCTCGTGTAATCGTGGATATTCTCCATGCTCGGATGCGTGATTTCGATGCGCCCACACGGATTCAAACTTTGCCTTGTGAACTAGTATTAAGACGGTCTATGGGGCCAGTCCCGAAATCGAAGAAATAGGTATTTCTAAAGGCAAAGTCGAAACTCGGAAGCATCTGGGTGGAGTAGCCAGGCTGGCACCGCTGACCACGGGTGGCAATAGCTGTCCAGCTCATCGCCGCCAAAACATTCCCACCAGCAAGTGACTTCTGGGTTAGAATTCATTCCGCCCCAGGCTTCTTTTACCAATTCGATTATTTGACTTCCGTGTCCGCTCTGTTTGAGCGCTTCCGCATAGTAGATCCAAAAATAGGGGGTACATTTACAGAGCTTCGGATCGTGTCGAGCTTCGATCAACTGACGTATCATTTCATGGGCCTCGTCACCAGTGGTCATTTTTGAAAGAACGGCGAGTATTTGAGACTGTTCGCTCCAGCCTTTCCGCTTTCCGTTCTCATCCACACAATCCGAAAAATAGCCGGTTTTTGTGTGATGGAAATATTTACGCGATTGCTCGCGTAGCCGTTCAACCGAAAGCTTTTCAAGGTTCAGGCTGTGCGTGTATTCACAGGCCTCGGCGCAGGCTAGAAAGGCGTGCACGGCAATAATAAGGAAGGCATTAAGGCCCTGCTGAATCCAAGAGCGCTCCATACCGGGTTCGTTTTGCATGTGCCAGCCCATACCAGGATGGTCAATGAAGACCAATTGACCATGGTCTTCTTCCGGCCCGTGGCCAAATGACTTGGGATTCGTTTCTACAAGACCACTTGAACCTATACGGTCTTCAAACCACTTCAATACTCGCTCACCACTTTCGAGGGTGGCTTTCACCCGAGAGTTGTTTCCTGGAAGCGCACGACGGTAGACATCAATGCCCCATACATAAATCAGGCAATAATCGAGTAGGAATACCGGAGGTTGAGCACCTCTGAATACAGCGGGGGTAATGAGTCCACTGGTTTCATGCTGGCTGGCGGCTATCGCGTCGAAAAAGTGGTGGAGGTGTCCGGGAGACTGGTAGAGCTTGTTCAACCAAAGTGAGTGCCAGAGACCGTCGCCGATATACAGCGCCTGCTCTCGGGTCGGGCAATCGATCGCGGTCTCTTGCGTCCCGACTTCAATAGTGTGTAGGCTTGTTTCCCAGAGGCTTTGCTCTTCGTAATCCTTCGGAGTGAATTCACAGGCCCGAACAAGATCCGCTTGGCGTCGCCAAGCACCGCAGCGGCGTAAGTGCAATGGATGCTTGTCAGGGCGGAGGACTATGAGGAGGTAGCGAAAGCCGTTGTAGTTGAGTGTACGAAAGCTCGATACACGGCCGGAACTTGGAGGAAACCATCTTCCTGAGTAATCCGCATCCTTGACATAGGCACGTGGGCGACCGGCTCGTAAACGTTCTGATCCATAGTGGTCGACGCAGCCGTCTTTGCCCTCGATATCGAATTCCGTCTGAGCGGCGACTTCGTGCCCCAGATCAAAAAGTAAGGCTAGTCCTTTTCCTGAGGCTTCGGCGGTGATTCCCTTCCCAGCAGACCAAGCTTCGCAAACCTTGGTCAATTGCTGAGTTGAAAGCATATCCCATGGCTCCTCGTCGAGGACTTGGCCCAACTTTACCGCACCATCAAATGGGAAATCCGCGTGATTGGAAACGTACGCGGCTGCAATCAGGTTTTCAGCCGGTTGGAACCATTCCCGGAGCGGGGGGACCTCTCTTGGGGCCAGTGTAGCATGCGTGTAAGTCAGTTCGATTGGAGTCTCCCAGTCGGCGTCATTATACTCCGGAGCCTGCCAGTTTTCCGGATGTCGATTTGCGTCGAACTGATCCACCCAGGCAGTTGCCCAGCTCCGGCGGCAGTCCGTGGGAATCCAACCGCCCTGGTGCAGGCAGCGCCAATTTTCTATGGGTAAGTCAATGGTTCTATCCGTTTCCCCGGTTCGGTTTACGAGTTGGCACCATAGGCCGGGCTTTGCGCTTGAATGGCTTTGTGTGTCGACACCGTAGTAATGTACGATGACTGCGATACAGATGGAGGGGCCAGGACAATCCAGGTGGTAGGTGTCGACGATACTCTGATTTTTGGGAGCAGGGCAGGGCCCCTGAGACAAATAGCAACCATTTACCCACAAATAGTAGCGAGTATTGGCAGCGATTTGAAGATCGACGCTCTTGAGGCTTTCTGGGACCTGTAGTTGGGTACGAAAAAGAAGGGTTTGGTTTTTATGAGTTTCTCGTGCCCAGATCCATGTCGGCTCTGTCGGCAGCATACTTTTCGCGTCGATATTCATTTAATAATGTCTGGGTTTGGATCGTGAGTAATTCTCAAAAATGAATCGTTACAATGATTGAGATTGGCATCATTGTTGGCGTGGCCTATTGCGCTTCAACTTCGAGCACGTAAAACCGTCGTGGTGTCAGAGGCCGAGTGTCCACTATTTTAATGCTATCCGCTTCTGTATCCGTTTGGATGCTAATACCGGTTTCGATGGTGAAGCTAGGCGCGCCTGCTGATTTTTCTGCGAGCAAGGTCCACTGTTCCGGATCGAGCGTTTCATTCGATAGTATGCGGTATGTAATGTCTGGGCGTGATAACGCGGGCAGATTAAGTTGCATGTCATCGTTGGCGTTGCTCTTTGTCAGGGTGGGAAGTCGCTCATGGGCGTGCTCGTCAGGCTCGGCTCCGAGTGCGTAAGCCAGGATGTTTTGAATGCCGTCGGCGTTCTCGTCTTCACTCGGAGCAGTAGAAAATCCGTTCGCCCATTCCGTATAGTTTGCCGGTCCTGAATTTACCTCTCTCTGCAAAGTCATGGCGTTCAACTGACCGTACCGCGACCCACTGTTGGGCGTTGGGAAAACTTTCAGAACAAAGCGGCCGTTTTCGTCGGCGACCACATTTTCAAGTGCTGCTACATTGTTGGCGTTGTTGGCTGCTTCGAGATCGACGAATTGGTCATCGACTTTGTAGCGGCTCATGCGCCCTCGTCCTTGGTCATCATTGTTGTAAGAGGCAAAGAACGTGAGAGTATAGCTAGCCCCTGGCGCTAGCCCGCTGAAGAGCAGTGCACCAGCATTAGATTCGGTAGCGTCACGCGAACTGAGCCAACTATCGCGGGCTATTGCTTCGTCAAACAGACCTCCCGTGTAAATGCCCTCGTTATGGTTGCGTGAGCCAAACGCGTCAAGAAGGCGAACCATGACCTTGGTTCGTCGGCCAGTGTCAGTCGTGGCAAAGGGAAAGGTGACTTCCAAGGTCTTTTCGAGCCAGCCTTTCGTGCTGTTCCACCAGCGTCCGGAGCTGTCTGCTTCCTGGAGGAATTCCCTGCTGCCAAAGTCTAGAAGAATGGTTTCTCCCTCCTGTAGCGGGTCTGGATTAATCGTATGGTTGAGCAGCCAGTCGTACATCGGAGACTCGTTGTAGGCCCGGCTCCAGATGCCGTGTCCGCCCGTAGGATACTCGGAGTAGCGCAAGCCGTTCTCCTCGTAGAAGGTGGAACCATCCGTGTAGTATGGGCTGCCATCGCTATAGTATTCGTAGTTGACGTCATCATCGAGTGGAAACTGAAGGGCGGGCTTGTTGCCGTCCGCCGCCCGGATGTCGCGGGTCATATTGCGTGAGGTGCCGACGGACGTGGAGCTGTCATTTCTGGCATGGTAGATCCAGATTGGGTCGCCAACCAGTCGATCGTAAAAAACGCCGGGGCCAGGAGATCCGTTGATGACTGTAGAAGCCGCGATGATTCCGTCGTAGAGGGAGGCTGCGGTATAGGCACCCTGACCTCCATTGGAGAGGCCAGTGACGTAAATGCGTGAGGGGTCTATATTATAATCTTCGAGCAGGCTAGCCACCATGCGCATGGCATCGGTCACGGAGGTTGGATTCCAACTGACCTGATAGTTGTTCTGGGGAGCGTAGATGAAAAATCCCCAGGATTTCGCGTTGCTCAGCAGATTATCGATGTTTCCATTAACCTGGCTCGTGTTGTTTTCGCCACCTTCGCCAAAGCCATGAAAAAATAAGACGAGTGGAAACGCGGCACTGCCGTCGTAGCTATCGGGAACGAAAAGTCTACCCGGCGTTTCTACGGACCCATCGCTTCCCACATCATAATTGTACTCCAGAAATTCGTTGGGATCAGCCGCTTTCAAACTACTGACTGCGAGGATAAATAGACTGAATCGAAATATGCGGACGCTTAGGGAATAAAATCGAGTTGAGATCATTGTTTGGGGCTGAGATGTATGGTTTTATCTGTATTCGATGGGGTAAAAGTCCTTCGGCCCGGTTTGCTTGTAATTTAAGCAAGCGGATTAAGAGCTGGGCATTTGAAAGTTGAGTGCCTCCATGACAGCATCGTCACCTATGAGCGCATTTTCTGGCCGTGGGTACTCGTCATTGAAAACACGCAGTTCCTCAGGCGGTAGAATGGTAACAAAGCTTTCATCATAACCGCCATCTGGTGTGTACGGAATCGACTTCCAGTTGAGTTTGAAGTGGTGAGCGAAGAAATTATAGACGGCGCAACGTTTGGAATACCCATAGTCGTGTGCCTCAGTCGGAAAGTGTGCGTTCTCGATGTTTGGCTCGGCGTCATAGAGAGCGTACACTTTTTGAATATAAGGAAATTCGATATTTGGCGTATTCCTCGTCCAGTCAGCGCCATCGGAAACAATCAACTGAGGGCGCGGTGCAGCAAGGGCGGCAAACTCGACGTTGCTTGTCTGGTGATGATCGCTCTTATGGATGGGCATGCCACTCTCGCAACCGCAGCCTCCAAAGAAATGTGCCGAAACTTGAACCACGGGGGCGGATGCCGTTATGCGCTCGTCAATCGCGGTGAGCAGGAATGTCTGCGTGCCGCCGCCAGATGCGCCGGTAATGCCGATCCGCGTCGGATCGACGTCGGAGCGTGAAAGCAGGTAGTCCAGAACGCATTTGCTGTTCCATGTCTGGAGCAGTGCCGCTATCGGGATGCTGTGGGTTACTTGGGTAGAATCGCCATGCCCCAGCATATCATAGGCGAAGACGATGGTACCAAGCCGGGCCATCGATGCGCAGCGCAACTGCATTTGGTCGGTCAGTCTTTTATGGGGCTTATGGCCGTGCGGGCTTAATATGGCAGGGTGGGCATCTGCTGAAGTGGTTGGTAAGTATAAGTTTCCGGTTACGTAAAATCCGGGAAAACTCTCTATCGCAATATTCTCAACGACGTAGCCGTCCATTTGCCGTCGGCTGTGGATTATCGGGTTAAGACACTGCTGGGCCTGCGGCATATGGTCCCAGGCGAGGCCTTCGAGAATTCCTTTGTGAATCATCTCTGCGCGCCTTTCCCATGAAATCAGTTCGTTCCAGGTGGAGGCAAACTGCTTCAAATGTTTATTGGCTTCGGAAGGCGTCCAGTAATCGCCCTGACACAGTAAATGCCTTGAAATGGGTAAATTCATCAAACTTGGGTTTTTGGTGTATTCTGTTTGCGGCTCTAGGCTCGGAATTTGTTTTTCAGTGCCGGTCGCAACAACGGAAATGCAGAGAAATGGGAAAATTAAGAGACGACGAAATCGCGGAGTACATTTTTTCATAGAAAGGTGGTCTTTGCCTACCGCGTCCTTGTTTTCTGGATGAAACCGGGTGCAAGTGATATCAAGCATTTGGCAACTATTACGTAAAAGCAACGCTGCCAGTCAATGCTTTTCCATTTATTGGATGCAGATAACTTGGCTCAGGCATTTCTTAGGTGGGATCGCTCCTCGATGTCGCGCTATGTCGCCCTATTGGTTATGGCGATATTTCCGATTAAATTTCAGGCAGATTCCAACTTCTAGGGAATAAGAGTGCGGAGGAAAGGCATGTCCTCAAGCATTGCGATTTACCACAATCAAAATGCCGAAGAAAACCTACCGTCGTCTCCGCAAAGCGGATTGTAATATAATCTATCGCATGCGTAAAGTCGGAAACAGTCAGCGTGAGATCGCCTACGTGCTTGGCTGTGCGCAATCGACAGTCAGCAAGGAACTGCGTCGCAACCGTGGATTGACTGCTTACCGACCGAAACAGGCGCAGCAGAAGTCCGATTACCGGCAATGGCGAAAACGGTCTCGTGAACCCGTTTTTGTCGGCGAGTTGGAGACCAGTGTGCGCTAACGCCTGACCCGCAAACACAGCCCGGTACAAATCAGTGGGGCCTTGCGTCGTGAAGGTCGCCGGGCTCCTAGGCGCACGAGCATCTACAGTTTCATCCAGGCTGATCGGCAGCGTGGCGGGCACCTTTACCTGCAACTGCGAATCAACGGAAAACGTCGCTACCGCTATCGTAACAAGGCTAACCGGAGCAAGCTTCCAGCCCGCGTTGGAATTGGAAAATGGCCGCCCGTCGTCGACCGACGCGACCGCTATGGCGACTGGGAAGCCGATCTCATCGCAGGCTACCGAGGTGGTGGCCATCTGTTTAGTATCTACGAGCGTAAGGGCCGCTTCGGGCGTTTTGGTCAAGCTGTCGAGCAAGGATGCCACTGTGCCGCCCAAGCCATCATCGCGGTCTTGCAAGGTTAACGGGGCCAACACGATCACCTACGACAACGGTCTGGAGTTCGCCGGGCACCAGCACGTTAGCGAGTCACTCGGAGCAGAAAGCTATTTTTGCCAGCCCTATCACTTTTGAGAAAAAGGCGGTGTAGAGAACTTTAACGGCCTTGTGTGGCAATACTTAGCCAAGGTAACCGACTTGCTCAATGTGGCCAAGGCTGGCCTTGGCCACATTGAAACCGAAATCAACGAACGACCACGCAAGACCCTTCACTTCCAATCACTCACCAAGATCAAATGCAGAATCGTATCTCTACAGGCGATTACTATAAATTTAATTATTCCCTAGATATTGTAATTCGAGGTTGGTAGTCGAGAAGCTGTTCATAGCGCATTTTACTTTGGCCCGGCAAGCAGTTGGCATGCTCTCGTCTATGGTTGGCCGTGTAGGTTCATTTAAAAAAATGCTTGCAACATCACGAGAATTTTCTGATTTTGTGCACGTGCCCATTTTTACAATAAACATCAAATACCTCAAGCACCCTTACCCTATGTATCGTATAAATTCATTATTGACCTTGCTTTTAGCCCTGTCTTCAGCGTCTGCCTCTGCAGTCGTTTATGAGCAGGATTTTGGTAACTCCACGGGGACGTTTAATACCGCGTCGAGTAACTCCACCGATTTTATTCCATCGACCCAGCCGGGAGGTGGAGAGCAGTATGTTCGCATTGGTTCAGGCGACGGAAGCTGGGTATTGCAGCCCTCCACGCTTTCTTCCGGCAGCGGCAGTGAGCTGTTAGCTACCGCATCAAGTAGTAGCTCAAGAAACAAATTTGCGATTTACGATTTCTTAGACTCAACGAGCCTGTATCAGATGTCTTTCGACGTTGAGTTTAGTGGTGGCACGGATGGTTCATGGAATTTTGTATTTGGCAATGGTGACGGCGGAGACAACGATTTCGCCAAAACAGGCAGCGCCATTTCTGCTGCTGAAACATTTGCGAATATCGTATTTCAGTTTGACGCTGGAAGTGGTATGACAGCTTTCAGTAACGGCACCGAGCTTCTCTCTGATCCATTTTCACAGGACATAGAGTACCGGGTGGAGATTTATGCGAACAATTCAACGTCCGATGCGACTTACAATGGTGGCGTAAATACTGTCGTTGCAGGCAGCTACGATTTGTGGGTAGATGGCTTATTGGTCGGTGGTAATCTTCCCAAAAGTAGTTTGGCCAATGGCATCGCGATCGACTCTTTCACCTTCTGGGGGCAGGATTCAACTGGAAATGGCGCTGCCATTACATTGGACAATATTACATATAGCACGGCAATACCGGAACCTCATGTAATCTGTTTGCCTGTAGCTATTTGCCTGTTCATTTGCTTCCGACAGGTCCGTCGAAAGCCAAGTAATCTCGAACTGTAGATCTCGGCCCTTTGTCTTTGTTTGGAAAAGCACTCTCGAAGCGCTTGGCATCTTTGCCCGGCAAATGGATTATCAATTAAATTAGCTACCACTTTGCTGTGGTCATCAGTGGCAGTGCCGAACGGATGTAAAAAGCGCAGGAAACATACATAAGTGAATATAACAACTACCAGTCTAGCCTTGCTTCTGCTTAGTTGCAGTTTGGCACACTCACAAAATTCCGTTAATCTCATTCCGAACCCCGGCCTAGAAGATATTAATGGCAAAGCAGGGTTGCCCAAAGGTTGGGCGCATACCACCTACGGTAATGGAGTGGAATTTTCTTACATTCAAGATGGTATGCTAGGTGAGAATGTCTATGACGGCGAATCCGCTCTCTGCATTGCAAAGGGCGGAAACTCCCGTGAAGGTTGGCACATCATCGATAAAGCCCTTCCTGAGGTTCGGGAAGAAAGTGAATACAAATTATCGCTTCAAGTCCGCGGCATTCACTTGGGCAGTGATGATCGACTTCGTCTCGCGTTGGTTTGGATGAACGATGCTAAGCAGAAAATTGCTTCGGACGCAGGAACGTTTTCAGTTCCGTCCAGTTTCGAACCGCTTGGGATGTTGGCGACTGCGCCAAATGGGAGCCGATACGTCCGTGTTACCATTGGCCTTCTATTAGGTAAAGATGCTGACATTGATGAAAATACCAAGGTGTATCTGGATCATATCGAATTAGTCGAAGTGGACTGACCAATGCCTTGCAATCCCAGAAAAAACGGGTTTTCGCTGGTCGAGGTACTGGTATCGGTCGTTATCGTTGCCATACTCGCAGCAGTTTTACTATCAGTAATTTCGGGCGTTCGAGCGAGTAACCAAACAGCGAAATGTCGGGTTAACATACGATCAATTCTCGCCGCAGTTCAGCTGTATGCCAATGAGCATGACGCAGTACTTCCCTTACACAATCGAGCGAAAGATGGTGAGGTAATTGCACTTTGGCACATCGATGATGTCGCGCCTTATCTGGAGTACACGAGGCCAAAGAGCATTGATCAGGTTAGTGATATTTCGGATGTATTCCGCTGTCCGGCGGACGAGTATTTTGGCGAGCGTTCAAGTGGCAGCGGCTTGTCTCGTGAAGAGATTTCGTATGGCTACAATCTCCATTTGGGTAAAGGCGGCAAGTCAGGTGACTATCGTCTTGTGTCGATGTACAATGTGGCTAACCCGTCCGATCAGGTTGTTGTGGCTGACAGTGGTCACGCTTCAGAAGATGGAATGGTCGCTTATGTTTTAAACCCCAAATCGGGGACATCAGGAATGCCGTTCGGGCGGCATAATGGTATGAGCAATATCGGTTACCTCGACGGACATGTCAGCTTGATCGATCCAAGCGAACTCGATGCGGATTCAGACGCCTGGTATCCCGACCGGTGAATCTGAATTTATACTTTAATGATTATGAAAACTATTTTGAAAGTTTTTCTGGGTATCCTTTGCTCCTCAACTTGGATGTTGGCCTTAAACAGTGATTTTGAGCAGTCAAACCGTAAGGGATTACCTGAGGAGTGGGCATCCTATGTTGGTACAAACTTTTCTGCGGAGTATGACCAGTTTGGCGTAGGAGGCAGTCTCGCAGTCGGCATCCGAAGCCCTGGCTCGCAAATGGATTCTTGGAGCCTAAAAAAGAGCAGCGCCATTAAAGTAACCACGGGCATGTCCTATGTATTTGCTGTTCAAGCTAAGGCTTCGGGAGCGGACGAGGATGACTACGCTTGGTTACGGGTAGTCTGGCTAGATGGGAACGGAAAGGGATTAGCTCGGTCGGATAGCGATGCCTGGTCTGGTGATTTCGACTGGAGGAAAATTCGCTTTACCTCGTTGGCACCGGAAGGTGCGGAGCAAGCCATCCTATCTTTGATGGCGAGCCCAGGGGCAAATGCGCTCGCACAAGATTATGAGGTCATTTATGACGATTTGGAATTTTCTTCATCTGCTGAAGCAGTCCCTGATTTGTTGCCAGATGACTGGGAAGCATTGATGTCATTATCTACGGGCCTGCCAGACGAATCCTCATTTTGGGTGCCTACTTCTGCGATGGGTATGTGGCGTAGTGAGACTTCGGGAGTACACTGCAAATCAGCAAACCTAGCTTTGTTTTTTGATCCTGAAACAGACGGTGGCATTGTAGCACTTATTCCTCCGGAGCCTGTGGAACTTCCAGTCGGTGCGCAACGTTTGCACTTCTGGACGACAGCTCTGCCTCTGTCTTGCACGTTTGTACTGAGAGACAACGATGGCGAGGAGCATCGTATCGACGCGCGGGCCTCTTTTCCTCTGGGCGCGCGCATGGATAAGCCGGATGGCTGGCCGCTTTGGAAGCATATCTACAGTGATAACTTTGGCATGCCCAACGGGCTAAACAATCGGGTTGTTCCTGAGCTCCAACAGGAGGTAGCTGGGCTCCTTTGGCCGCACCCTCTTCGCCTTGAGACAATCGAGTTGGTTGTCTCTCCTGGAACCAAGGAGCCATATGCGGCCACGGGGTTGCAGACGCTTACGGTCCCCGAGTTGGAAACGGACTACGGTTGGTTCAATTTGACTACAGGACGTGTTGGCTGGGGGATAGACGCGATATTGATGCCCGCTGATTTTTCTAGATTAGAAGGTGAGTTCCGCTATCAAGCGGAAATGCGGCAGGGATATCAGGGCGATATTATCTGGCACCATCAAGGGCAGGGCTCCCACTTTGCAGATGATCCCTTAACTCAGGTAAGCCAAGCAATCCCGTTGCCGAAGGTACCAAGGGGAACGTATTTTCTGGATCTTAAATCATGGAATCTGGATGGGACATTGCGGGAAGAGGGACGCATGCAGCTATACGTATTGAAGGGAGTTGATACGCTGCCAGCAGCTATAGGAAGCTCGTTCTCACTCGCTACGCCCTGCGAAGACAATGTTTTTCCAGTTGAAACCCAAGAAGGCACATTGCGGTTGAAAACTGATGCTGGTGATAGCCCGTCGGCCGATACGATGGTTCGCTTTCGACTTTACGATTGGCGAATGCAGTTACTTGATGAGCAAGTCATGTCCTTTGAGGATAATCTTAGTTTTGACGTAGCGATTGACGGACAGAGCGATTTGTTCGCTGTGGCAGAATTACGAGATGAGAAGGGAGTTCTGGATCGTGCTCGACTGCATTTCGGCATCGCGAACAAAGATGAGCTAAACGCGTCTTGGACTGTTCCCGAAAACATGCCTGTAGCATTTGCACCTAATAGCGATGTCAGCTTGGTGGCGGAGTACACACGTCCCTGGTTCTCGAAACGCTATTCTCGCTATCCAGAGCAGCAGTGGGAAAGCATAGAATCAATGAAGGGCTATGACTCATGGCTGGTTGATCAAGCCATCCCTCGTGGATTTCATCATGTATCAAACCTCAATCCCTGGTCGGATATCGAGGTCCTACCAGGCGTATTTCGTTGGGATGAATCCGACCGCCGCACAAACTTTGCAGTCGAACATGGGGCGACCGTTACGGCTTGGTTTGGCACACTGGGAGATTGGCCCCCTCATGTGCCCGATTGGTGGGGAGGAGATATCATGCTGACTCAGCACGGTTATCCACATTTAGAGCGCTCAGGAGCTTCGGCAGCTCGGAACCCGACAGCAAGCTATTGGTATGCGGAAAAAGACGACTACCTGAAGTGGCTTCGCAAGGCGATCACTCACCAACGTCAGAATCCAGCGGTAACGCAATACAAGGTGCTGATGCAGTCCTTTGTTGAGGGCACCGATTACCACGATCAACTCAATGACTACCGAACTTCGGATTACTCCGAAACCTTTCAGAACGCCTACAATGAGTGGCAGATTGAACGTGGCCTAAAACCGTCGCGCTTGCCTATGCCATACGTGATTCCGGGCGAATGGGTGAGTTCCACTGGGCCGGACTTGTCCGAGGAATGGCTTAACTTCGTTCAGTTTAAAACCGACTCATCGCTTGACCGACTTCAAACGGTTCTGGAAACAATTCGCGAGTTGGACTCGGAACGTCCAATTTATGTTTACCGAGGTCCTCGCACACATCCGGCAACGGAAGCAGCCATGCCTCTGCTCAAAGCAAACAACGCATATTTCTTTGACGAAAGCATGCCCAATTTCTTTTCAAACGCTTTGGCAAGTATGAGTGTACAAGCGGGCGTTCGTTATGGCAGCGAAAATCATTTTTATATGCCTGCATCGTTTGAGATCATCGACGCCGATATTTTTTATGGGACTATTTATAATCAAGGCTGGTATTTTAGTTATCGTTGGCATGAACGTTTTCGTGATGGGTATGCGAAACAGTATTACGGCGCGCTGGACTATCTGGAGAAAGCAATGCCTCTCATTGAATCTTTTGCCTTGGCTGAAGCTGAAGAACCTCAAGCGCTCGTTTTCGGGAGTCGAATCGATGGTATGGTGAACCGCAACAAGCATAACTTTTTTGCAAATGCTAGCGGGGTGGATTTTTATACGGGATTATTCAGTTACTTTCAGGTGCTACCTCATTTTGGCACGGAGCATACTGACTGGGTTAATCTGAATAACTTTAAAGTTGTTTTTGTTTGTGGAGAAGTGATGACCAAGTCGGCGATGGAGCGTGTGGCGGACTATGCCCGCCAGGGGGGAAAGCTTGTCTTAGTAGGGAATGCTGGAGAGTATTGCGTAGAGGCACCTCAAGCGCGGGCACCGCTGCGAAAGTTACTACATGGCCTGCCCAATGTGAGGCATATCAATGAACCGGATGCAACCCCGCCGCCACCCGGCATGGCGCATATGGCACCTTACATGGCGGACTCTGCTAAAATGGAGAAGCTCCTTGCTTGGTCAGGAGTAGAGCGTTCTGTGATGCTCTTGAAAGACGGCCAACTGGATGGAGGTTTTGTTGGTATGATCCGCAGAATCAATGAAGAAAGTTTTTACGTAGCAGTGCAGCGTCGATTCGCCAAGAAATACACCAGTATCATGAACGTGGAGGAAAACTTGAAGACTTGGGGCCGCGCATCAACGACCGTAAGTTTGACAGGACTTGAAGATCGAGACTACACCGTGCAAAAGGTGCATCGCGACGTCAGGCCCGTGGAAGCTGTTTCACAGGCCAATGGTCAACTAGAGTTCGATGCTGCCCCGGCGTTGACAGGAGAGTTGCAGATTTTTAAGGTGAGCCGAAAGTAGAGGATAATAATATGCATAATGTCATTTACCTTCACACTCACGACATGGGCCGCTACATCGGCGCATACGGGTATGGCGTTGAGACCCCAGCAATGGATGCCTTTGCGGAGCAAAGTACGCTTTTTCGGCATGCCTATTGTTGTGGTCCCACTTGCTCTCCTTCGCGCGTGGGTTTGTTGACAGGGCGCACCCCTCACCAAGAAGGAATGTTGGGCTTAGCGCATCGTGGGTTTCATTTAGAATATCCGGAGCATCATCTTGGCGCTCATTTAAGCAAACATGGTTTTTCTACAGCATTGTTCGGGATTCAACATGAGTTCAATGGTCGTCTGGGTGATATGCCCTATGGTCGAATTGAAACTGGAGGACATCTGGATACTCCATTGGAGCGGGATAAGTGGGCGACTGCTAGAGCTTGTGATTTTTTGAAGGAAGATCATGACCAGCCTTTTTTTATGTCGTTTGGGTTGTTTTATCCGCATCGGCCTTTTCTGCGCGCATCAGAATATAAAGGGCGAATTCGTCCACCAGAAGTGCTTCCCGATGTTGCCCCCATACGCGAAGATATGGAAGACTACGCCTGTTCTGTTGGTTTTGCCGACGAATGTCTGGGAACAGTTTTAGACGAAATCAAAGCGCATGGATATTTTGATAATTCGATTATTATTCTGACGACTGATCATGGCATGGCTTTTCCAAATATGAAGTGCAGCCTGACAGACCATGGCATTGGCGTTGCCCTACTATTACACTATCCAGGAAATCCAACTAGTGGCAAACAATTGGATTCTCTCGTTTCTCATATCGATATTTTTCCGACTATTTGTGATTTGATTTGCCTTGAATTCCCTGAGCATTTGCAGGGGCACTCGTTCGTGCCGCTGTTGAAAGGTGAGAATTCCAAGGCACGTAACGAGGTCTTCTCGGAGGTGACATATCATGCAGCTTATGAGCCCAAGCGCTGTATCCGTACGCACCGTTACAAGCTGATTCTGCGATGGGCCCCTCTTACATATCCATTGGCCAATTGTGATTCATCGCCCAGTAAATCTTTTTTACGGCAGCACGATTGGCCACAGAACCCACTTCCTGAGGCAGAACTTTATGACTTGGTTTTGGACCCGCAGGAACAATCAAATCTTGCAGGAGATCAGTTCATTGAAGTAGTCGAACGCGACTTGCGCCAGCGCTTGATGGATTGGATGCGCCAGACTGACGACCCTTTGTTGAGTGGTCATGTTGAGCGTCCTGCTGGTGCTTTGGTTAATCGCAATGACTCTGAGGAACCGGGTAATACTGATTATGAGGAGATCAAAGCCCCTTAAGAAAGTGATTTGAACGTCATTTAGTACAACTATTTATTTCCATTGTGACAGAGACAGCTCCTCAGACAAACATCGACGATAAGCAGCCCATGACTCAGCACGAGTTGGTTAGGCGGTTGGGCGTTAGTCGCGGAACCTTGCACCGGGTCCTCACGGATTCCCCGCTCGTCAAGGAGGCTACGCGGGAGAAAGTTCTCAGCGAACTAAAAAAGCTGAACTACACTCCGAACGCCTTAGCACGTGCGTTGAAAACTCGGAAAACTCAAACCATAGGTATTCTTGGTCCTTCTGAGATCAAGGCGGCGAATATTAATAAGCTCAATGAGATATATGTCGCAGCGCGGGCGAAAGGCTATCGTATCGAATTGGGTTACAGTGACGGTTCACCGGAAGCTGACGAAGCGTGCATTCGTGAGCTGAAGGCTCGCATGGTTGATGGGATTATCGCGCTTGGGAGAGGAATGGTGGACAATATTCCGCAATATCAGTCTATCATTGAATCAGGTACGCCGTTTATTAGCCTTTATCCAATTCCAGGATTGAATGCGGATTGTGTCTATGTCGATACACAAAAGGCATTCATGGAACTAGTGCTTCATCTTACGCACAATGGTCATCGCGAGATGGGCATTTTACTCGATAGCAGCGTTTCACAGTACACGAAGAACCGCGAGCTAGGCTTTCGTGCTGGCATAGAGCAGGCCGGTCTTACGCTTTGCGAATCTTTTATTGTTCGCGCTCGATCAACGGAGGAAAATGCTGAGCGGTCGGACTATCAACTGGGATATGAATTAGCTGAGCGTGCGTTCAAGATGAATCCAAGGCCGACGGCTTTAGTCTGTTTCTCGGACGAACTGGCGATTGGCGTTCTACGCGCAGCAGAGCAGAATGGTGTTTCTGTTCCATCTCAAATAGCCATCGTGGGTTATGATGACTTCGAAGGAGCAAAGTTTGCAAGAGTTCCTCTGACCACGATGCATCAACCCAACGAGGTCCTCGCACAGGAAGCTGTGGACTTGATGATCAGGCGCATTGAGCAATCTGGTCCCAAAACATCAGTCAGCATCGCGATTCCAGCTAGTATTGTGGTCCGCGAATCCTGCGGATGTATAACTAAGTAACTTCTTTAAGAAATTTCCAAAAATCAATAATAATGCCATTGAATATGTGCACGTGCACACAAATGCGTTGAAGATACTATGTCAGATATAACCAGAACTCTTACTCCCGTTTACTCGAATAAGGAATCAGCTTCCCGAGTATCTGGCAAAACGGAGATCAAGATTGCTTACATTGGTGGTGGTAGCCGTGAATGGGCAATTAAACTGATGACGGACCTTGCTCTTTCAGAACACCTGAAAGGAACACTGGAACTCTATGATATCGATCATAACGCAGCTCGGCACAATCAGATACTTGCTGAGTCAGTGTTTAAACATGAACAAGCGCTTACGCAGTTTGATGTAGCCGTTGCGTCGAGTTTAGAATCAGCGCTAAGAGATGCAGACTTTGTCATCATTTCCATCGAGCCGGGACCGATTAATTATCGACATGCCGATCTGGAAATCCCGGCGCGTTATGGGGTCTTGCAAACGGTCGGGGATACGACGGGGCCTGGTGGAGTGATGAGGGCCATGCGCTGCGCTACGCTCTTTGAGCAGTTCGGACGCACAATAGAAAAAGTATGTCCGCAGGCCTGGGTAATTAATTACACGAACCCAATGGCGGTTTGTACTGCTTCGTTGTTTCGAGGCTATCCAGACCTCAAGGCATTCGGTTGTTGTCACGAAGTATTCGGCACACAAGAGATGCTGGCGAAAAGGGTTGCCGAATGGTTTGATGTTGAGATCCCGTCTCGTACGGAAATCAAGCTCGATATCTCTGGAGTCAATCATTTCACCTGGGCTGCTTCGGCACGCTGGCAGGGGAATGATTTGTTTCCGCTATTGGACCAGATAACCAGCAATGAGGAGCTGTTTGCCTCGAAAGCGAACGATGCGCTCAAGCAAGCAGAGGCGAAAAAATGGTTCTCCGGTCATTACTTGATTGCGTTCGATTTATTCCGTCGCTTCGGCGCGCTTGGAGCGGCTGGTGACCGCCACTTAGTTGAGTTTGTCCCATGGTATCTCTCGGGCATGGCGGAGCTTTATCGCTGGGGTGTCGTGGCGACTCCATATAGCTGGCGACTTGAGCGAACTACTGGACCACGGAAAGCACTAGCTGAAATAGCGAATCAACCCTTAGCGTCGACGGGTGAAGAAGGCGTATTGCAAATGGAAGCCATCCTTGGTCTGCGCTCGCTTACGACCAACATCAACCTGCCGAATCGTGGCCAATTGCCCGGCGCTCCCAAGGGTATTGTGGTGGAAACCTATGCTGAGTTTACCCGTAATTCTGTGCGCCCGTTATTGGCGGCGCAATTACCAGCTGGAGCAAGGTTACTAATTGACCGGGCGGTTCAAGAACAGTCCATACTCTCCGAGGCTATGGCGGCGCGTAGTCTTGATTTAGCATTTCAGGCAATGCTGGCCTCGCCTCTGGTTACCATTCCGACGGACAAAGCGTATGCTATGTTTATGGAAATGGTGGACGAGACCAAAGCAATGTTAGGAGAATGGGAATAGAGGGAACGGCCAATTGCTACATTTGATGGCGATGATACGCGCGGATGGAGAAGTGCGCTTGGTAATTTTATTTTAATAGAACAATGAGACTCGAGTGTATTGATTGGATGATTATCGGGCTAGCGCTGTCGCTTGTGATTGGCTCTGCTCTGTATACACGGAGGTATTTAAGAAGCGTCGTCGACTTTATGGCCGGCGGGCGCTGCGCCGGCAGATATATGCTGTGTGCTGCCAGAGGTGAAATGGCATCCGGAGCCGTAGTCTTCGTATCACTCTTCGAGGTCTACAGTCATGCGGGCTTTACACTGACTTGGTGGCAATGGCTGAGCTTCCCAGTTATCGCAATTGTCGCTGCCTCTGGTTTCGTCGTATACCGATATCGGGAAACACGAGCGCTTACCTTGGCACAGTTTCTCGAAATGCGTTACAGTAAAAGTCTTCGCATTTTTTCGGGTCTGCTTAGCTTCCTAGCAGGGATCATGAACTTTGGAATCATCCCTGCAGTTGGTGCGCGTTTCTTCGTTTACTTTATCGGTTTTCCGCCGGAGCTCAGTTTGCTAGGTTTCACAGTTTCCACCTTCGTCCTTGTCATGATTTCTTTGATGAGTGTGACGATTTTGCTCACGCTTTCTGGCGGGCAGATTTCAGTCATGGTTTCCGATTGCATATCCGGCCTGATGGACCAATGGCTCTTTCTCGTCATTACGATAGTGCTCATCTGCATGTTCAGTTGGACTCAGGTGACCGAAGTTATGCTGGTCCAGCCAGAGCCGGGTAAGTCATTGATGAACCCCTTTGATGCATTGGGGCTCGACAACTTTAATGTATGGTACGTGCTGATGGAAATGAGCCTCCTGATTTATGGGACGATGGCTTGGCAAAACGCGAGCGCTTACAACTCCGCTGCGCTCACACCGCATGAATCACGAATGGGAAACGTCCTGGGACGATGGCGTGAATTTGGGCGTATTTTGGCCATCACGGTATTGGCTGTCGCGGGTATTACTTATATGAATCATCCTGATTTTCTCTCGGATGCACTTTCGGTTCGCGATGTGCTTGCCTCTCTTGAGAATGAACGTCTGCAAGGACAGATGACGATTCCAACCGCGCTTTCTTATCTGTTGCCTGTAGGGATCAAGGGGCTACTTTGCGCGGTGCTCATTACAGGGGTTTGGGGAGGGGACACCACGCATCTTCATTCCTGGGGTGGCATACTCGTTCAGGATGTGATCATGCCGTTGCGGCGAAAGCCATTTACGACCAAAGGCCATATTTTAGCGTTACGTTTGAGCATGCTAGGCGTTGGACTCTTTGCAGTGCTTTTCGGGGCGTTCTTCACTCAGACTGAATACATTACTATGTGGTTCAAAATAACAACAGCAATCTTTGTCGGCGGAGCTGGCTCGGTAATTATTGGTGGATTATATTGGAAAAAAGGCACAATCCAGGGCGCTTGGACGGCAATGCTCACTGGCTCGATCCTGTCAATCGCAGGCATTCTCATTCGCCAGGTATACGCCGACTTCCCGTTGAATCCGGTGCAGATTTCTTCCGGAGCATCCTTAATCGCAATCTCTTTGTATGTCGTCGTTTCGCTTCTAACTTGCCGAAAGGACTTTGACCTCGACCAAATGCTGCATCGTGAACCAAAGACACGAAAGCAGAAATTATTCATCGCTGAAAAGCATAATTCACAGCCAGTCTGGCGCAGACTGTTCGCTAATTTTACTGGCGCTAACAAGGACTACTCTACAGCAGATTGGTGGATAGCGAGTCTTATTATTGGGTGGCTGTTCTGCCTCGCGGGTATAATGGTTTTGGGCACAGTGTGGAACCTGATTGATCCGTGGAAGCCCGCAACTTGGTCAACATTTTGGTTGTGGATGGGCATACTGATTCCACTCGTAATTAGCGCGGCGACTGCTGTCTGGTTTACTTATGGTGTGGTCAGAGATCTGAGGGTGTTTTTCCGCGTGCTGAGAACTGAGAAAGTTGATGCTGATGATGACGGAAGTGTTCAGCACGATTAATATTCAAAGAGTGACATGAGCAAAGAATTACCATTGGTTTACGTCGTTGGAGATAGCATATCAATCCAGTACGGACCCTATCTGGAAAAGGCACTTCGAGGATTTTTCCGTTTCAAACGTAAGGGCGGTGAAGGCGAAGCTTTACTAAACCTAGACCAGCCCGCTGGCGCTAATGCAGGTGACTCTCGTATGACGCTAGCCTATCTCTCGACTTTGGTTTGTCGTGCAGATTTCGAATGCGATGTCCTTATGCTAAACTGCGGCTTACACGACATCAAACGATCGCCCAAAAATAGGGATATACAAATTCCCTTGGATGAATATCGGTCGAATTTAGAACAGATAGTCCACTTGTGTGTGCTGAATGATATACGGTTCATCTGGTTAAGAACTACCCCTGTGGTAGACGCCATTCATAATCATCCGAAAATGAACTTTCATCGGCATGCCGAGGATCTGAATGCATATAATGACTGTGCGGATTCGGTAATGGAGCGCGCTGACGCTGCAGCAATCGATCTTTTTCGATTCACGCGCAATTTGGGCGCTGACGATGAACTATTCATTGACCACGTCCACTACCTCGAAGCGATTCGCGAAAAACAGGGGTTATTTCTTGCTGGGTCTCTTTGTGGTTGGTTAAATCGTATTTAGAGTAAGATACATCAATGTATGGACAATTTGCCCGCATTCCCCTAATCGCCCGCCAAGCCTGATCAATCCTTACAGAATCGAAAATTCTAATGGCTCGGCGACCTCTTGAATTACTATTATCGAGACAATGGAAAAGAGGAGATCACAACAGCCTGAAAATCCACAATAAAAACGTTTCGGATTTTGTTCCTTTGACCTGCTCCCCAAAAACTGAGCCACGCTAGTGTTATGATTTGCTGGCCCGATTGGGTTCCACCAGACAGGAATCCAATAGATGAAAAAGAACGGCAAACGATTCAAAGAGGAACAGATAATCTATGCTTTGCGGCAAGTCGAAGGGGGTCGTAAGATCGCTGATGTATGCCGCGAGGTTGGCGTGA
>NZ_BMXG01000011.1 GCF_014651635.1 Cerasicoccus arenae
GACAAACCGGAAGACCAACCTCAGCACAAAGCCCCAACACACCAAGGGATGAACACCCAAAATTGAAATTTTGAAACTTAAACTTGAAATGCCTTCTCATGGAAGTCTGTGGTGACAACGCTAACGCCGTGCCACCCTTCAACGTTCGACGATAAAATGAACCAGCATCGAGGTCTTCTACATCATATGACGATCAACGTTTCTTGCGTTGCGCGCTCGTCACCATTTTACAGTGCGATGTTCAAGTATTTCGGGTATGAATTGGCAGATTCCAGCTACGGAAAAGAATACGGGTACGAAGATTGGAAACGGTGGGATCTTGAGACGCCTCATGAAATCAGTATCTGCCAAGTTCGTGAAGGTTTTAAAGATAAAGAATACTGTCGAGGAGCTCTTGGGCACCATGATCACATAGCATTTAGTGCATCGGATCGCAAGGATGTGGATCGCTTTTACCGAGATGTCTTACTTCCACTTGAAAAAGAAGGGCATTGCAGCATCCAAGATGCACCCTGTGATTGCCCCGAGTATGGCGAAGGCTATTATGCAACTTTCTTTTTTGACCGTGATGGGTTTAAATATGAATTTGTGGTCAATCCAAACCACCTCCTGAAAATGAACCAACGGAAAGTCGATCAAGGCAGTGGTGGCAAGGGCTAAAGCCTCGCCGCACTTTTAAGTCCACTAGTCAGTCAGAAGGTGGAAGCTTTTTAAGTGGTTACTCGACTAAGTCTTTGAGGCAGTCGAGGGCGTTGCCCCACTGGTCGGAAACGAAGTTGATGTATTCGTCGATGTCTTTGAAGGGGCCGGGGGTGAGCGCGTAACGGCTTTCGCGGCCTTGGCGTTCGCATTGCACGAGGCCCGCGCCTTCCAGCACACGCAGGTGTTTGGTGATCGCCTGTCGGGAGAGGGACGTGTCCGCGGACAATGTAGACAAAGTCTGCTTGCGCTGGTCACTGAGCCTCATCACCAGCGACAGGCGCGTCTCATCGCCGAGGGCGGCGAAGATCGGCGCGTATCGGGCGACGTCTTGCGGGCTATCGGTTTTCGGCAGCATAGCGCGCAATGTTTTCGAGCTGCATTTCCCAGCCGCCGGTGTTCATGCGGAAAGCTTCGTCGCGGCGATCATCTGGCAGGTGTTCAAAGCCGGATTCGGTGACTTGGAGCAGGGTTCCAGTGGCAATTGGCGTTAGGCGGAATTCGACTAGCGTCGCGCGTCCCTGGGCAAAGTCGCGCTTGTCGTCGACGCCGAACGGATGCCAACGATAGGCAAAGTAAGTCTCGGGCTCCATTTTTTCGATAATCACTTTCCACTCATGGCTTTCGCAACCGGAGCAGTTAACGCTGCCAGTCGAGGTTCCGCCCACGACAAATGGGCTGTCGATCTTAGCATGGAACCACTCGCCAAATTGGCGGTGGTCGGTCAATGCGCGCCAGACCTTGGACACCGGCGCAGCAATTTCGATTTGTTTGATGATGGTGTGTTTCATAGGCAACTAATTGGTTGCATATTCAGTGGCAAACCCCGAATACGCAACCAAAAAGTTGCATAAAAACCGATTCCCCCCATTTGTCCCCCCCCCTTTGAGCTATCCCGACTCCATACCCCCCCCTTTCGAGGAGCAGCTACACGCATCTACTTTAACCTTTAACCTTTAACCTTTAACCTCTTTCCTACCCCTCATGCACATCGACCCGGACGCCGTTTGCGCCTTTCTCCGCGATTACCAGAATTCCCTCTGCGCGACACTGGAAGCCCTTTCGCTAGGGCAGCCGTTCCGGGCAGACCAATGGGAGCGGGCAGAGGGCGGCGGCGGCGAATCCCGCGTGCTGGCCGATGGCGAGGTTTTTGAAAAGGCGGGGGTGAACTTCTCCGATGTGCGAGGCAAGTCACTGCCTGCATCCGCGACCGCGCACCGACCTCAATTGGCAGGGCGTTCGTTCCGCGCAATGGGGGTCTCGGTGGTCATTCACCCGCGTAATCCTTATGCGCCTACGAGCCACGCCAACGTCCGTTTTTTCGTGGCGGAGAAAGACGGCGAGCCGCCTGTGTGGTGGTTTGGCGGCGGATTTGATCTGACGCCTTACTATGGTTTTACGGAGGACGCCCAGCTCTGGCACCAGACTGCCCGTCGAGCCTGCCTGCCGTTTGGGACCGGGCTTTACCCGCGCTTTAAAACGTGGTGCGACGAATACTTCCACCTGAAGCATCGCGACGAAGCGCGTGGTGTTGGTGGGCTGTTTTTTGACGACTTTAACGAGCACAGTTTCGAGCATGCCTTTGGCTTCATGCGGTCCGTTGCCTCGGCTTTCCCCGCTGCCTACGCGCCCATTATCAAGCGCCGCAAAGACACCGCCTTCGGTGAATGCGAGCGTCAGTGGCAGCTCTATCGTCGTGGGCGCTACGTGGAGTTTAATTTGCTCTACGACCGGGGCACTTTGTTTGGCCTGCAAAGCGGTGGACGCACGGAGTCGATCCTAATGTCCCTCCCCCCCCTCGTCCGCTGGGAATACGACCACCAAACCGCCCCTGGGTCGCGCGAAAGCGCGTTACTGGACTTCATCAAGCCCCGCGATTGGGTCGGCGAAAACGGCGAGCCGCTGGAGATCGATGTTGAGTGACGACCAGCGAGCCGCATTGTTCATCCGCGGCTAATAAATCATCCATCACCATTCTGATTTTTCAATGACATCCAAAGAACGATTCCTCGCTGCGGCGAACTGCCAAACGGTTGACCGGCCACCTATCTGGATTATGCGCCAAGCCGGGCGCTATCTGCCTGAGTATCGCAAGCTCAAGGAGCAGTATGACTTCGTGACGATGGTCAAAACGCCGGAGCTGGCGACCGAAGTCACTCTCCAGCCGCTGAAGCGATTTGCGTTGGATGCGGCGATTGTGTTTTCCGATATCCTCATTGTGCCGGAAGCGCTTGGGCAGCCTTACTATTTCCGTGAGGAGGGGGGGATAGGGATGGATTTCCGACTCGAAACCGCTGCCGATATTGAGAAACTCGCGCCCGCCTCCGTCGTCAGTGAAAAGCTGGCCTACATCGCCGACGCCCTGCGTTTGGTGGACAAAGAAGTCGGGGCCGATAAGGCTGTGTTGGGCTTCGCGGGGTCACCTTGGACGCTGGCCTGCTACATGGTGGAGGGGGGGAGCTCGAAAGACTTTACCCGGATTAAGGCGCTGTTTTACGAGGACCGAAAAGCCTTTGAATCACTGATGACGAAGCTCGCCTCCGCAGTCGCAGAGCTGCTCAAAATGCAACTCGCCGCCGGGGCTGACTGCGTGCAGTTATTTGATAGCTGGGCCGCCGCCTGCGCCGGGACAGATTACCATGACATGTCGTTGCGGTGGATTCGCCAGATCATTGACGAGCTTCCTGTGGGCGCGCCGATCATTCTCTTTGCCAAGGGCATGGCGCATCATGTGGACAGCCTTGCCGCCAGTGGCGCAAAGGTGCTTGGGATGGACTGGACGGTCGATTTGCCGCGTATGCGAGAGCTTGCTCCGGCGAATATTGCCCTTCAGGGGAACCTTGACCCCACGCTTCTCAGCACGACCCCAGATATCGTCCACCGCGCTGCCAAAGAGCTCCTTACCTCGATGAATAATGCGCCCGGACACATCGTTAATCTCGGTCATGGCATTCTCCCGAGCGCCCACGTCGAGTGCGTTGAAACGCTGGTGAATACCGTTGTCGCGGCGAATGGGAATTAGGCATTTGCCCTCAGTGATCTTTTCCGTAATGCTTGGATCATGCGTTGTTTGATTCTTCTTTGCCTGTTGTTCTCGACGGCGGGCTTAATGGCATTGCCTGCAGGCCATCGTCATGGCCCACCAAAGCTTTCAACCGTTAGCCGTTTGGTTGGTCACTGGCATTCGACCTCACTGAGCGGTGATGGCGTAGGATTGGCGGTAGACAATGTCGTGGTCGAATTCCACGGGAATCGGAAATTTAAGGCTACGGTGAATATGAACATTGGTGGCCCCAGTATTTACGAGGGTGTTTACCACGCCAAAGAGAAGACCCTCACGCTGCATCCTGTTTCCCAAGACGCGATTCCGTGCACGGTGACCTTTGACGGGACTCGTAAAATGACGGTATTGGCGTCTGCTTCGAGCGTGACGGTTGATTTCGATCGTGGGGCTGCGCCGAAGTCATCTGGCGGATGGTTTTGAATTGAGGTAACTTTTAGGCTTCAACCGGTGCGCGGTATTGGACAGCGTGGAAGGCATGGCTTTATCAACCGAGTATTTAACCTCTGCCGAATTGTTTGAACGCGCGCTTGAGCTGATTCCAGGCGGCGTTAATTCCCCCGTTCGGGCGTTTCGCTCGGTGGGTGGAGCGCCATTTTTTACGCGGTCGGCGCAGGCCAGTCGGTTAACGACGGCTGATGGCCAGGAGTTGATTGACTACGTTTGCACGTGGGGGCCAGCCATCCACGGGCATAATCGACTGGAAGTGCGTGAGGCGATTGCGCAGGCGTTGAATCGCGGGACGAGCTTTGGGACGCCCAACCCCTATGAGGTCGCGATGGCCGAGCGCGTAGTCGAGCTGGTTCCGTCGGTGGAGAAAGTCCGGATGGTCAACAGCGGGACTGAGGCGACGATGTCTGCAATCCGCCTTGCACGCGGTTACACGAAGCGGAATAAAATTATCAAGTTCGCTGGCTGCTATCATGGGCATGTGGATTCGCTTCTCGTGGCGGCGGGGTCGGGGGCCTTGACATTGGGCACGCCGGATAGCGCTGGCGTTCCACCAAGTTTTGCGGCGGAAACCATTGTATTGCCCTACAACGATGTGGCGGCGCTGGAAGCCGCGTTTGCGGAGCACCCGGATGAAATTGCAGCCATCATTGTAGAGCCTTATCCGGCCAACTGTGGCCTGATCCTGCCTCTGCCCGGTTATTTGCAGAAGCTCCGTGATGTCTGCACTCAACACGGGACAGTGCTCATTTTTGATGAAGTCATGACTGGCTTCCGTGTGGCCTTGGGCGGCGTGCAAGAGCGGGAGGGTGTGACGCCAGATTTGACTGCGCTGGGCAAGATCATCGGGGGGGGGCTGCCGGTCGGTGCCTTCGGCGGTAAGGCCGAGATCATGGACTTGCTCGCTCCGCTAGGGCCGGTTTATCAAGCAGGCACGCTGAGTGGTAATCCGCTGGCAATGGCGGCTGGTGTTGCCGCGCTCGATCTGCTGATTACTGAGGATCCTTATACGCGCCTTGAGGCCGCTGGTGCACAGATTCGCGATGCGTTGGAGGGGGTTGCCAAGGAACTTGGTTTGCCTCTGCAAGTGCCTCAGGTTGGATCAATGTTTGCACTGTTTTTCACCGAGGCACCCGTTACGCAATTTGAAAGCGCGCTGACCAGTGATAAATCGATGTTCAACACGGTGTTCCATTATGCGTTGGAAAATGGCGTTTACCTGCCTCCTTCGGCCTATGAAACATGCTTCATTAGCACGGCGCACACGAATAGCGACATTGAGCAAACCATTGAGGTGCTATGTCATGGAATGAAGGAAATTACGCGATAGATTTCGGCTTAAGTTACTGGTATTCATATGCATGTCGTTTTCGCATTGAGGTGTTCACCGGGCGATTCTTTCTATTGAAAAGCGATATGGCACTTGCAAAGAAAAATTAAAAGAATTACATGTGACCATTAGTGTCTTACCTCTACTTTGAGTTGGTGAAATCGACTGCCGACTTGTCGACTGCTTTCAACACGGATGGTTTTCATGCCCATTGGCACAACGGTGGCTGGAGCATTTTCCATGGCTGGATGCATATTGTTTTGGACGCTGTGATCTGGATGTCCTACATCGCAATCCCGCTTACGATTTTCTGGTATCTACGGCATCGCCCGCACGTCGCAAATCGAGGCGTGTTTTACTTGTTTATAGTATTCATCCTGATGTGTGGTTTGACGTATTTGATGGAAGCCGTGGTCTACTGGTGGCCAGCCTACCGCTTATTGGGCCTGCTGAAAGCACTGACCGCGATTGTCTCGGTGGCTACCGTTATCAGTTTATTATCATTATTACCCCAGCTATTAAGGGCACCGACAGCCAAGACGTTGGAGGCGGAAATCACCAAGCGTGAGCTAGCGGAGAAACGCTTGATCGAAAGTGAAGATCAGTTTCGTACAGCCATGACTTATGCGCCAATCGGAAAGGCCTTAGTGTCAGTAGAGGGGAAATGGATGCAGGTGAACAAGAAAATCTGTGAATTACTGGGCTACACCGAGGAAGAACTCCTGAAAATGGATTTTCAACAGATTACCCATCCAGATGACCTAGACTCCGACCTGCAGCTCTTAAAACAAACACTTGTGGGAGAAATTGATGAATATTCCATTGAAAAGCGTTATTTTCGGAAGGATGGCAACATCGTCTTCGTCCAGCTGAGTGTTTCGCTGATTCGTAAGGAGAATAAGCCCAAGTTTTTCATTTCTCAGATCGTAGACATCAGCGCCCAGAAAAAGCTTCAGCAGCGGCAGGAGAAATTAATCAGTGAGTTGGAGCAGAAAACAAAAGACCTACAACAGATCGTCTATGTGGCTTCACACGATTTACGTTCGCCACTGGTCAATATCATTGGCTTTAGTGGCGAACTCGATTTCTCGATTAAAGAATTGATTGCTGTGCTGGACGAATTTGACGAATTGCCTCCGAAAGTAGAACATATCCTGAAGAAAGATTTGCCGGAAATTCTGCACTTCATCTCGACGAGTGGCCGGCGAATGGATCGACTGCTAAAGGGCCTGCTACAGTATTCCCGGCTGGGGCGCTATCCGATGGTCACCCTAGAAATTGACATGGACAAGCTCTTCGGAGACCTGCTTCAGGACTTATCCTATCAACTCGATCAAATCGGGGCTGAGGTAGAGGTTGATTCGTTGCCTAAATGTTATGGCGATATAACGATGGTGAGCCAGATCTTCCGCAACCTCATTGACAACGCGATTAAATATCGTTCGACGGATCGGACTCTTCGTCTGAAAATTCATGCGGAAAAGCTAAAGAATCGTATTCGCTACACGTTGGTGGATAACGGCATGGGGATTGCGGAAAGCCACCAGAAGAAAATATTTGAGGTTTTCCATCGCCTGAACCCTAAAGATTCAGATGGCGATGGTCTTGGCCTGAGTATTTGCAGTCTTTTAGCTCAGCGTATGGAAGGAAACATCTCGCTCGAGTCCACTGTAGATAGCGGCTCTAGCTTTCATGTCGAGTTATCCATCGATGATATCTCACTCCACGAGCGGGCGAATGCACTGTCTTCAGCCAGCCTTAATCAACCATATTTCACACATCAATCGTTATGAATAATCAGGAGGTTACCATCATTCTTGCCGACGACGATGTCGGGCACCGAAGCCTCATGCGCCTGAACCTCAATCGTTGTAATATAGCCAACAACATTATGGAATTTGAGGATGGGCAGGAGCTTCTCGGTTTTTTCACGAAGTCTTGCAAGGAAAAGTCACTTACTGACAAAGCGTTTATGATTTTTCTGGATATCCGCATGCCTAAAATGAACGGGATTGAGGTGTTGCAGATTTTAAAAGCCGACAAATATCTCCGACGAATACCCATTATCATGGTGACAACGACCGACGATCCGTCGGAAATTGCGCGTTGTCATGAGTTGGGTTGTAGTTATTATGTAACCAAACCAGTGGACTACGAAAAATTTATTGGCGCTGTTCGTAATCTTGGATTATTCCTTTCAATAGTCCAAGTGCCTCGACTTGATTAATCATGAATAATACGCAGCACAGAGAGTATCGAATACTGCTTATCGAAGACGACTTTGGGTTGCAGCATTTCATCATGCGTCGCATGAGAGCGGATGGCTATCAGGTTATGGCGGTTTCCAGTGGTGCGGAAGCGATTAAGGAGCTGAGCGATACCCAGCAAGAATACGATCTCGTATTGCTGGATTATAAGCTTCCGGACACCAATGCCGAAGAACTCGTGACTGAGCATTGGGCCAGCCTTGGCTCACCGCCGTTTATCATGCTGACTGGTTTTGGTGACGAGCGCGTGGCCGTCCAACTGATGAAACTTGGTGCGGAGGATTATATCATCAAGGAGGCCGATTTTATCGATTACCTCCGGCCCGCGGTCGAACGTACGTTGCGGCATATTAGTCAGCGGGACCAACTTGATGAGGCCCAGCGCCAGCTTAAGGAAAGCGAAGAGCGCCTGAACCTTGCGCTGCACACGGCGGGCATTGCTGTATGGGATATCAATTTGCCGGAGCAGCATGCATACGTGTGCGAACGGTGGCGCGAAATAAGTGGTCAGTCACTGCCCAGGGGACCGATTTCGTTGGGGTTATTACATGCGGTTATCCACTCGGAGGATCGTGATTACTTCCAGCGGCGTTGGAGTAATTTTATACGGCAAACGGACTCGAAGCGGCACTTCGAGGCAGCCTTTCGCATCGTGCATGCAGAGTCTGGCGATCGATGGATTGAAAACCAAGGTATTGTAGTGCTGCGCGAGCCAGACGGCCGACCACGCCGCATCATTTGCACTTTCAATGACGTAACCGCAAAAATGCGTGTCCGCGAGATGGAAGATCAGTTGCGGCGGGCTCAGCGTATGGATACTTTGGGTTCCTTGGCTGGAGGGATTGCCCACGACTTTAATAACGTGCTGGCGGCGATTATTGGCTACAATGAACTCACGCAACGCGACCCTGAGAATGTTGAATTCGTGTTGAGCAACGCCGATCACATTAGCCGGGCATCGCAACGTGCGCGCGAAATTATCCGCCAGGTTTTGCTTTTTAGCCGCTTAACGAATCCTGAGATCACCAAGGTGGACTTGGTGGAAGTCGTCAATGAGTCAGTAGATTTTATCCGCGCGGTTGTCGCAGAGCATACGCTCATTGAAACGTATTACGAGCTGGATAAAGCGGTCATTGATGCGGATTCGGGGCAAATCAGCCAAGTCATTACCAATTTGCTCAACAACGCCGCACATGCAGTGAAGGATGTGAGGGGAGTGATCCAAGTGCGCATTCGCGAAACGGTTTCGGATCAGCGAAATGGCTATGACGAGGACAGATACGGCTTTTTTTGCGTGGAGGTTCAGGACAATGGCAGTGGGATTCCCTTAAATATTCAGGAGCGGATATTTGAGCCATTTTTCAGCACGAAAAGGAAGGGCGAAGGCACAGGGCTCGGCTTGGCTACATCGCAGGGGATTATTGGCTCACATGGCGGCCGAATGACGGTTACCAGCGAGGTTGGGCACGGCGCGTGCTTCTCAGTGATACTGCCTAAAGCGCGACATAGCACAGTGGTCAAAGAAAAGAAAAAAACGACGCCCGTAACGCCAAGCGCACTACGTATCCTCTTGGTCGACGACGAGATCGCGTTGACGGAGGTTACGACGCAATTGTTGATATTACATGGCTTTGAAGTGGATGCCTATCATGACCCGGTTCAGGCTCTGGAATACTGTAAAAGCACGTGCGAGGAATACGATCTAGCCATTTGCGACTATAACATGCCGCACCTCAATGGCGATAAGCTGATCTCCATTTTACACGAAATGCACCCGCAGCTCCCATGTGTCTTGGTGACGGGGAACATGGATCAGCAGCAGGCGAAGCTAACAGATATCGCACCGTTCACGAAGCTGCTGCGTAAGCCTTATTCTCATGAAGAACTGATGGAGGTCATTAGTGAGGCTACGCTCACTGATTTCGTTTCGCAGGAGTTCGCAGAATAACAAGCTTTGCTGTTGTCTCAGCGCCGGCAGTCTTGCCGAATACACGCTTAGTTCGATAACTGGCTATCAGTATATTAATTCTAGGGAGGATTGCCAGGAACCGATTCCGGATTTTGTTGCCTAATTGAAATACGCTATGATGATTGTTGCTGGCTTGTGAAAATTTACTGGATACTCGTTGTTGCCGCTCCTGTCGCCCTCGCAGGGGGCTGGTTGATGCGTGGCTCACTTACCCCCCCCACACACATGTCGTCGGATTTCAGTCTGACGACCTATTCAGATTCCACTTCGGCGCGCGCCGGCGAGGATTTTGTGGAAGGAACGGACGCTGCGGTTGAAGAGGCTGCTATTGATGGTCGGGTTCGTCTTCCCCGGAGCTTCGATGAGCGTTTGGCGGTGGTCGATTCAATCGGCGCGGATCCCTCCATGGACAATGTGACCATGGCCCTGCAAGTAATCATGGCGATGCGCGCAGGAGATTTACGTGCCGCGATGGAGCAGGCGGATAGTAGCTATGCCCGACGATTACTGATGGAGCGTTGGGTGGAGATCGACCCTGATGGCGTCTTGGCCTACTTGAGCGCCGACGAAAAAAAGAATTATAGTCTGACCCGAGAACTCTTTACTCAATGGGCGGAGACCGACATCGACGGAGCCCTCAAAGCCGTGCAAAGGCTTCCTGAGTCAAAGCAGAGCAGCGCCTATTACCGACTGATCAACTATTTGGGTAAGGAAGATCCCGTTCGAGCCATGAAGCTGATCAAATCCGGCAAGGTGGGAGGTAATATTGCTTGGCGATATAATGCGCTCATGAAAAATTGGGTGCGGGATGATCCCACTGCTGCTCGAGCGGCGATTGAGTCTATTTCAGACCGAGGTGAACGGGAGACAGCGTGGCGTGGCTATTTCTCTGGTTTGGCTGAAGATGATCCCAACCTCGCTCTGAACGAGGCCCAGCAATTGGGTACCTACCACGACCGCAAGCGGATGCTGGAGAGCGTTTACTCTACCTGGTTGAGGAAGGACATGGATATGGCCTTTGCCTCGCTGGAGCAGATACCGTCTGCGACCATGCGCAGTCAGATTATCGGTGCGCAGAGTTGGAGACTCCCTTTGGACGATCCCGAGTCGCTAATGGGCTATATTGATGAATACACAGATGGCCGTCGGCAGGACGATCTCGTGCGAAATATTGTCAACCGACTAGCGAAAAGTGATCCCGTGCGGGCTGCTGCTCTGGTCGATCAATTACCCTTCGGTTCCAATTATCGCAATTCTGTCAACAACCTCGTTCGCACCTGGGCGGAAAATGATCCGTTGGCAGCCATGGCGTGGGTGGATACCCTCCCCCCCGGTAGCGAGAAAACCAATGGTCAGGCCCGAGCGCTTGAGTATTATGCCGAGAATCATCCCGAGGAAGCACTACGTTTCTATTTATCCTTAGGTTCAGAGGAGCGCACCAATAGACATATGAGCGAACTGAGTGATGGGTTGGCCAAATATAATCCGGACTTTGCTGCGCAGCTTATCGCAGGAGTGAACCAGGAGGACATCCGCCAGAAGATGGAGGAGGAGTTGACCAAAGATTGGAGCAGGACAGATCCTGAGGGTGCGCTTGCCTATTGGACGGCCCTCGGGGGAGAGCTGTCCAAGAGCACCACCTCGGATATTGCCTATAACTGGGCTAGGAAAAACCCCGCCCAAGCCGCTGATTGGGCGCAAACATTGGAAGGCGATGCACAGTCAGATGCGATTGGTCGTATCAGCGAGCAGTGGTTGCGCCATGATAGCTTGGAGGCTTCAGAATGGATTGCGACTCTGGAGGTGAGCCCAGGGCGGGATGCGGCCATCAGCAATATCGTCAACCAGACATTGCGCAACGATCCCGCCAGTGCCTTTGACTGGGCGACAGGCGTCTCCGACGATAGCATACGCCAGAACCTCACCAAGAACAGCTATAATAAATGGAAGGCGAAGGACCCAGCCGCAGCCGAGGCTGCGTTGCGCAAAAGTGATCTACCAGTTGAGGAGATCAATAAGCTCATTGGGGAAGGCGATAAGAAATGAAGTACGCCTTCAGCATTATCCTCCTCGCCATTGCTTTTGCCTTGGGTTGGTTTCTGAACGCACCCAATGCACGCCCGCAGTTTGATGAGGATCTCGACCCCATTCAGTTGGTTGACGCCTCCCCTGAGTGGCAGGCCAAAACCAAGGGAAAGTCGACCCGCGAAGTCGCGGAAGCCATTTACCATGAAGCAATGTCGGTCAGCTTTGAGGAGAAATACCAACTGCTAGGCGGTATTCTGAAAAAGGACAGTACTGCCAGTAAGCTGAATGCCCGCATGATCGTGATGTCCATGTCTGAGGATGAGCTCGTGCGCGCCATTGGGCAAGCTCGGGCAGAAGATGCTGATCGCAGCACGATGAACTTACTCTACGGGCGTTGGGTCGACGTCAACCGTGACGCGGCCTATGCGTATTTCCTCGAGCAGCCTGACCCTGACGATGTCTCCACCCTTGGTTATTTCATATTCAAGAACTGGGTGCTGGAAGACCAAGCTGGGGCGATGATCGCTTGGGCACAGCTTGACACCAATACCCAAAGTAAGCGCCTACGCACCATGGTCTATTCCTTGGCCGAAGTTGATCTCGCCCAGGCCCTTACTCTCCAGCTTACTTACGGTAAGGCGGATGGAAATGGCCCGAAAAACTACGCCCATATCATTGATCTATGGGCCAAGCAGGACATTGAGTCCGCCAAAGAAGCGCTCGAACTGGTCCCTCGCGGTGATGCCTATGAACAGGCTCTCAAGGCCTATTTTAATGTTTTGATGGACGAAAACCGCGATTTGGCAATGACGGAGGCCAGAGAGTTGGCCAGCAACGCCGATCAGAAAAGCGTCCTGCGAAGCATCTACGAGCGCTGGATCAACGATGACGTTGAGGGCGCTTTGGGGGCACTGGCTCTGGAAAAAGATCCTCAGCAATACATGAGTGCATGGCGTGCTGCCGATAAAGATCCGGTGTTAGTGATGGACTGGGCCCATGCCAATTTAGACGGCGCAGTGCAGGACGAATTTATCTCCACTGCCATCAACCGTATGGTGCGCAAAGACCCGCAAATGGCCCTCAGCTACATCGATAGTCTGCCCTACGGAGAGGCCTATACTCGCGCTCTGTCTAATCTATCCTACAACTGGGCGCGACAGGACCCAGAAGCTGCAATTGCGTGGTTTGAGGCGATGCCTGAAGGAGAGGATAGAAACAACGCCATGCGTAATGTCCTCTCCGAATACGTTAATAAGGACCCCGAAGCGGCCAAAGCCTACTTTTTGAGTATGGACGGGGAGATGCAGGGAAGCGCGGTTTCGAATTTAGCTAATAGGCTAGTTCAGAATGACCCACAACAGGCCCTCGCCTGGATCAATTCACTCCCGGACCCCGACCTGCAGTCGCGTCTGATCAAGGAGACCTACAGCAGTTGGGCGCGGGAAGACGGTTCGACGCTTTTTGCGCACCTTGGAGCCGATGGTTTTGCTAAGCTAGACACGAACGAACAGCGAAACCTCATGCGTAGCTGGGCCGACTACAGTCCCCGGGAGGCCGCTGATTGGCTGGAAAACGCCCCTGAAGATCAGCAAAAAATGCTGACCGATCGGGTGTCACGCGAATGGTTGGACCACGATACCTATGAGGCCTCTATTTGGATTTCTGAGCTGCCTGAGGGGGAGAGCCGTGAGGCTGCCGTTAAGAATCTCGTGAACTCCATTAGCAGTAGTGATCCTATCTCTGCGCTCGATTGGGTCGTAGATATTAAGGATGATGGAGATCGCAACCGCAGCGCGGCAAATATTTTGAGGCAATGGAAAGACAAAGCTGCCGCCAGAGATGCTTTGCTTGCCAGTAGTTTGTCCGATGACGAAGTCACGAAGTTGCTCGCGGATGTCTTTAATGAAAAGTCGGGGAGCTAAAGGGGGGGGTAGGGGGTGATTTATCCCCCGGAAATGGCCTCCGAGACCAATTGCTAAGGGGATTGAGGGCCGATTTCGTTGTTTTTGGGAACTGATACTTTTATGCTCTTTTTTAGCCTAAAATGCCTCAGAAATGGAAACTACAGCAAAGTTTTACTTTGGGGTGTGGCCAAAAAATGCGTTTTGGGGCGTGCAAACAAGGAGGAAGGGGTTGCAGGCGGGATGATCATTGTTAACCTATTTGTATGAAATCAGTCCGTCTGTTCTTACTCGTGAGTCTGCTCGCGGCCCGCGTTTTCGCGTTGGACCCCAATGACGTCGTTTCGTTTGACCGCTATGACATCGATCCATCGGAGCTGTTCTTCGAGGAAGACACCCGCATCGTGCCTGATCGCACCTATGTGCTCCTGCGCAATTTCCGACCCATGAGCACGCCCTCGGGCGATCGTTATGCCATGATAACACTGGAAAACCAGCTCAGCAGCCGCCAAATCCTTGACCCTGAGGAGTTCGTGGGCATTTTCGCCGACGGCACTCGCCGTTACCCGAAAGATTTCTCGGTCCGGATGGAGCCTGGGCGCACGCGGACGATTGTCGTGAAGTTCGGCACGCATTCCTTCCCGCTGGTCAAAATTATCATCGACAACGGGGCCAACTGAGGCAAATTCTCACGGTTTGCGAGGATCAATATTTCCCAATAAATACCCTTGACGCACATCGCGTGGGCGTCCATTTTCTCCCTTTTTCCAAATGTCGGAACCACCAAACACCTTTAGTCATGGCCCAACCCAAACGTAAGCAATCCAAGCAGCGCAGCCGCCTTCGCCGTGGCGCGAACCGTTTCAAGGCACCTTTGCTCGCCAAGGACAGCACGGACGGCACAGCCTTCCGCCCGCACCACGTCAACCCAACCAATGGGATGTATCGCGGTCGCCAAGTGCTTGAAGTCGAACTGTAAGCCAGTTACACGACCTGTTTCTCTGACCCGGCTATTATTGGCCGGGTTTTTTTTATGCCCACGCCTAAGGTCGCGCGGAGTATCTGCGCCATTGCTAGGCATGGGTTTGTTCCGTGGGACATGGGGGTGCTCCGTGGGGCAGTGCTACCTTGAAATGACGGATTGAGTAGCGACGGGGTGTGCTGCCAGTACAATGAAACTGCCCGATGGGTGGCATCGGGCAGTTCGTTTTAAGTCAGTCGTCGGTTGATGCGGAATACTTCGCCGACGGCACACGCGGGTGCGTGCTTGTTTAATATAGCTGGGGCCCAGCGCTTGCGGCGGCGAGCTCAGGTGTGGGCGTGGATTCTTCGCTGTTGTCCCAATCGCCGAACAGCTCGGCTTGCGCGATGAATAGTTCGTCGATGACGACCTTGGCCGTGGCGATTGAGTTGACGAGCGGATCCATTGCGAGGGCGCGGACCAGCAGGTTTTTGTCGCGCTTCATGATGGCTTCGATCGTGAGTTCGTGCACGTCGAGGATGAGCATTTGTTGGGCACGGAGACCCATCGGGAACTCGCCAACTGGGAGGGGACGTGGGCCATTGCTGTCGAGCGTGCATTCCAGTTCGAGGAAGGCGTCGTCGGGTAAATTACCGACTGGGCGAACGTTGGTGTCGCGGTTGAAGTTGGGCAGATTGATGAAATAATTGCGCCCGTCTTCCACGACCATGGTGTTGATGATGTCCGTGGCATGGTCGGCTCCGAGTTTTTCGTGGAACTCGGTCATCGGCTTTTCTCCAGCAAGGTAGGCGTCGATGGTGCTCCACATTTCCGCGGTTTTTTCGGCACGTTCATCACAGTCGAATACCGACAGCGGCGGAATCGCCTCTTGGATTGCGCTGCGGCCCTGATAATACGGCACGTATTCCTTGGTGTGGCCGGTGCAGGTTGGCACAGCTCCAAAGACATCGGCCAGATGGGCAGTGATGTAGTTATTGAAACGGCTCTTGGCGTAGCCCTCGTCTTTTTCGTCTTTAGCCAGGGTGTGAAAAGCGCTGTGGATGTCGGGTAATACGTCGCGGTCTTGGTAGGTTGCGCTGAGCATCCAGGTGAAGTGGTTCACGCCGGCAATGCGCATGTCGAAATCGGCTTCTTTGGATTTATCAATGCCTATCATTTCCATGTAGCCAAGTTTCTTGTGCGGCAGGTGGTGCGTGTCGCAGAGCGCAAAACTTTTGGCCTTGGAGTGGCGCATGAGGCCGATGCCCATCACGGCGGACGGGTTGATGTAGTTGATCAGCCAAGCGTTCGGGCAAAGCTCCTCGACGGCATGGGCGATTTCGAGAATCGCAGGAAACTCGCGCATGGCGCGGAAAACACCGCCGGGCCCAATGGTGTCACCCGAGCACATGCGGATGCCGTACTTGGCCGAAATCTCGCAATCAATTTTGCGGAAATGCGCGTTGCGGTCGGAAAAGCTGAGGACGACATAGTCTGCGCCTGGGAGTGCTTCGCGGTAATCGGCAGTGCCCGTTACGGTCGAGCCAGAGCCCGAGGTTTCGGCGGCGAGCTTGGCCAAGCGCACCATGCGGTCGAGGTTGTCCGGGTCGGTATCAACCAAGACCAAGTGGCCGCCCTTGAGGCCACCGAGGTGGTTCATGGACCAGATTGCCTTCTGTCCGAAAAACAGACTGCCCGCACCGATAATAACAATTGTAGGTTTCAAGTTGCTCATTCCAATAAAGATAGCGCCAATGTTTGTCGTTGCTGATAGGAAAGTTGTCGCTAATCTAGCATTTATGTTGCGAGAGCAGAAACGTTTGGTGGTTTACCGTTCGGCGACGCCTGCCGCGCCAGTGCTCCCCCTGCGCGTGCGTTCGGTTGGCCGTTATGAGCTGGATCGGGATTGGGTCGAGGAGCCCCGGCAGAAGTGGTTTGTCGAGCTGTTTTGGGGTATCTCTGGTCGGGGGGAATTCTACACTGGGGAGGATTGGGTGACCCTTGAGCCTGAGTGGATTTTCCTCTATCGCCCAGGTGACCACCATTGGCTGCGTGTGCTTACGGAAAGTTGGCGTTATTGCTGGGTGACCTTTGATCACGCCTCCGCTGAGGAATGGATCAATGGCTTTGGCCTCCATGAGCGCACCTGCCGTGCTGGCGCTTGCCCAGAGGCGTTGTTTCTGGAAATTGCCGAGGCGCTTCATCGCTCGACGGTTCAAGGGGAAATTCACGCTGCCAATATCGGGCATCAAATCCTTGCGGAGGCCTCAGTCCAGGTGACGCATCCACCTGCTGACTCGATCGCGAGTCGGGCCAAGGCAATTATTGATAAGCATTTTATGGACCCGCAATTCGGGGTCGCCGCGCTCTCCGATGAGTTGGCAATTCACCGGAGCACATTATTCCGCCAATTTGCTGCGGCGCACGGGCTGAACCCCTCGTCTTACTTGCAAAATCTACGCCTTCAGCGCGGACTGAATCTCCTGCGGGAAACCGTAACGCCGATCCAGGAAATCGCGTTAACTGCTGGCTTTACTGACCCGAATTACTTTGCCCGTGCCGTTCGCGATGCTACTGGCATGAGTCCCCGTGCCTTGCGGCGAAGCTAAGGCGTTGGGGCGTTGTCCAAGGTAGTGCAGGCGCGTCCCCGCGCCTGCGCGACCTTTACACGGGATTTTTCTTTAACCTTTAACCTCAAACCCCATACAACACGCTATAGCGTTCGCGGAGGTAGTTGATCAGCGGGGCAGGGGAGATTTCTTCGCCCGTGGCTTGGCGAACTAGTTCGCGGGTGCCAAAACGTTTGCCGTGGCGGTGGACGTTTTTCTGGAGCCAGCCAAGCAGGCTGCTGAAGTTGCCGCAGGCGATCTCGTCTTGCAGCTTGGGCAGGGCGGTGTTTGCGGCGGACCAGAGTTGTGCGGCGAGGACATTGCCCAAGGAGTAGCTTGGGAAGTAGCCGAAGAAGCCTTCGGACCAGTGGACATCTTGCAGACAGCCCATCGCAAACGACTCTGGTGTGAGGCCGAGAAGTTCTTTGCTCAGTTCGTTCCAGGCCGCAGGCACGCCCGCGACATCGAGCTCACCCGAGAACAGCGCGCGCTCGATCTGAAAGCGGAGAATGACATGGAGGTTGTAGGTTACCTCGTCGGCGTCGACACGGATGGGTTGGCGTTGCACGGCGTTGATCGCGAGGCGCAGGTCTGCCGAGGAAACGCCCTTGAGCTGAGTCGGGAAAGCGTCCCGGTAGCGTGGCTCATAAAAGGCCCAAAAGGCTTCGCTGCGGGCAACTTGGTTTTCCCAGAGACGGCTCTGCGATTCATGGACGCCCATGCCAACGGAGTTGGCCAGTGGGAGTCCGAAGCTTTTGCGATTACCAATGCGGAGGCCTTGCTCATACATGCCATGGCCAGCTTCGTGAATCGCGCTGAAGAGTGAATCGAGGGGGTTGTCTGGCGCAAAACGGGTCGTCAGGCGGGTGTCCCAGCCATTACCACCGCAGAAGGGGTGCACCGCAACATCCAGCCGGCCGTAGTTGAAATCGAAGCCAATGCGGGTTAGCACTTCGCGGAGAAACGACTCCTGCGCGTCAACGGGGAAGCCCTTGAAAATGGAAATGTCGGCCTTGCGTGGCGCGGTGAGAACGGCCTCGGACAAGTCACGCAATGGGTCGCGCAACTCGTCAAACAGGGAAGCAAAGACGCCCGCTGACATGCCTGGGTCGAAGCGGTCGATCCAATAATCGTAGACGTTCTCGCTACAACCAAGATAGCCTGCTTCCTCGTGGGCGAGGGTAATCTGCCTCTGGAGCATGGGCGAAAAGGCGGAAAAATCGCTCTTTTTGCGAGCTTCAGTCCAAGCGTGATAGCCCTCGCTGGCGGCTTCCGTTTTGCGGCGAACAAAGTCTGCGGGAAGCTTGACGGCGCGATCGTACTCACGGCGGGATTCCCGGACGATGCAAGCGGCGTCCGCGCTGAGTTCGGTCGATTCGAGCTCGGTGATCCACTCTCCGATTTCAGGGCGGGTAAAGGCGTGGTGGACGACTTCGGCCACGGCAGCATTTTGCTGGGCGCGAAGCGAGGCAGAGCTAGGGGGGAGATTGACTTGCTCATCCCATCCCAGCACGGCGGAGACGGAATCTAGCAGGCCGATGCGTTTGAGGGCGGCGGTGAGTCGGTTAAAAGTGTCCATGGGTCCTATGACGTTTGTCTTGAGTCAGAATGAGTGGCGGTCTGGCTTATTCCGCGCTAATCTACATACTCCTCGATTTCGTAAACTTGGGGATCTTTGTGTGGGCCTTTAAAGCGGCGAAAAAGTTTTTTGCGAGAGCCTTCTGCGGCAGCCATAGGGTCCATTGCAAGATCGTCGCCATATTCATCCTCTAGTTTTTCAGCGTCTTCGCCGAGCTCAAGGCGGCGGGCCATTTCCTGCATGGCGGGGGGGAGGGAACTGCCAGTGATCTCTCCGACACGGCGCATGAGGCTACCGAGCTCGCGTGAATCGAGGTTATTTTCGTCCATGCCCTGGAATTCACGTTCGAGCTCATTGATGGCCTGTTCGTAGCGCGGGTCATCGTATTTGGAGTCGTCGAGCGCGGGGTCTCCTTCGATACCAAATGCCTTAACGAATGAAAACTGGGAGACCTGCTTTTGGAGGGGAAACTTTGGATTGTCCGGGCAGCGCGGGGTCTTGCCAGCATGTTTGAGACTACGTGCGTAAAAGGTGTAAACGGTGTTATTTTTGGGACAATAGAACTCGTAAAATGGCATGGTGAGGTTTTCTTAGCAAATTTGCCTTCGCTGTTGCGAGTGGGAAACGAATCAGCAAGGCTACGATCGCGGTTGATACAAGCTGAATCGCTCGCTCTACATGATCTTACGCTCCCGCATCGATATATCGCTGCCGCCAGACAAAGTCTGGGAGATGCTGCGTTATGCGGAATATATGGAGCTGTGGAACCCGAAATGCGTCTCCTGCCCGAGTTTGGGGCGAGAATTACAGGTCGGCGATACTTTCTCCGCCACGTTCAAGCTCACCAAGGAAGGCGTGAGCGACTGCGAGGTCTTGGCGCTGGAGCCTTGCCAGCGGATAACCATCCGGCACCGCCCGCGGGAGATGAAGGGCTATGTCGACGAGACTTACCACCTGCTGCCGCGCAAAAATGGTCAAACTACGCGTGTTGAGCAAGTGCTCGACGTGACGCATTCCAGCATCCCTCGTTGGGCGCAGGCATTAATGTATTTCCTCAACCGTTTTGGCCGAAAAATGGGCGACGGCCCATTGGAAGGTTTGCGAGATGCGGCGATTGCCCAGGCGGGGATGCGTTCCGGCCAACGTGGAGGCTATGCATGACTGGAGTGCGAAGCAGGTAAGTCATTGTCATATGCCGACTGGTTGGACTCTTTCTCGCTTTTAGGTTGGAACTTAGAGACGAGAAGAGCTACAAATGCCAGAACTAGAAAAGCAGTTCTCAGCTTTTCATAGCGCCTGATCGGTGCCGCTGCGCGATCGCCTTCAGCGCGCTTCTGAACGACCTTTTGTTGAGATTCGCGCATGCGGTCTTTTAAGTCTGTTCGGGTCAGTAGCTCTCCGGTATCGATATTCATCGTTTCTTTCTCATTTTGCATGCGATGGTACATATCAGCATTCTCTTTGTGCTCTAGGATTTCATGATTTAGATCAGCCAGTGCAATCGCCTTCTCTATCTTCTTCATCGAAAACCAAAGGCATAGAAGTAGCAGGCACAATGCAACAGGCTCAAGCAATCCCAGCCCGCAATTAACTCCCCTCCATTCAAATTGCTGAACCGAATATGCAAACGTGGTTCCGACTAGACCTGCGATAAAGTAATCAAACTTCTGCTCAGATTGCTTAATACTTTGAAATAAACTGAATCGAATTTCTTTCATACATTATTCTGGTCGAATGTAAAAAGTATGGCGGGGCCTTAGCGTTTGTGACCACAGATTTGTTCGGTTTGTGGCTGAGATTGGATTATGCTGCGTGAGCGTGATTCTACTGTATTGAAACTTTTCGCTCATCAACTGTAATCGTAGCATTAGGAGGCACTTCCAAGAGTGCTTGGTTAGGCTCTTCCGTATGATTTATTTCTATTATCGAAGCGGTGTTTTGCAAGTTAATCCAAAACGGTGCGTGGCTGACTCCCATTAGCTCGACTTTCGCCCAGGCTGGTAAATGTAATTCCAGAATTCTCACCGATATGGGTCCATCTAGTTTTACTATTGAGCCATCAACGTTTAGGTTCCAATAGCCGCCTGGGCCTGTAATAGCGTATGTTTGGCCGGTCTCAATTGGCCCCACGCTCTCCGTGTGAGAACACCCCGTGAGTAGGAGAAGTCCAATTGTCGTTAGAAACCTAGATAGGACTCTCATTTTGTTGCATATCGTCAAAGGTGGACATGCCCTTTTTTTGAACACAATCTAGGAATTTTCTCCAATGATTTATTCTATTTTTGGTTTTATTTCGCTCAGGTGGTGAATCGTTTGATACCTTTCACCGCTTCGCTTTTCTTGTGAGTGAGGATTGAACCAAAATGCTTGGAATCCCGCAGATGTTGAAGTGGCTACATCGCTTTCAAATGAATCTCCAATGACCAGGATATTGTCTGGTGCCTCTTGAAGGTCTGATTCGATGAATTTCCAAAACTCAATTTCGCTCTTTTTCATGCCGATGGTCTTACCGGTGAAAATGCTTGATATGTAATTTCCAAGATTTACGCGGTTCAGAGCCTTCATGACCATCTCTGCATCTGACTCGGTAGCATTTGTTGCGACGGAAAGAATGTAGTGATCAGACAATTCCTTTAATGCGGTTTCGGCTCCATCTACTGCACATACTTCAGGCCACAAATACATCGCTTGGTTTCTGGATGCATCATCCTTCATGAGCGTGTCTCCCCAATCGAAGATAATATGCCTAATGTTGTTGCTCATTGCATCCATAGAGAGAAAAGGCCCGCCGAATAAAACGGCGGGCCAAGCAATAGTAGGAATGATTGCGCAGGCTAGGCGACTTCCACCTTGGGAAGATCGGCGGGGATGTCGACCTCGTGCGTGTGCTTGCGTTTCACCTTGATGAGGCGAGCGCGGCGGCGCAGTTTGCGGTCGAGTTTGTTAATCATACCGTCGATTGACTTGTAGAGATCGTCACTCTTATCAGAGACGACCATCGACGGGCCGTTAATGTCTATGTGTCCTTTCGCAATGAATTCATCTTGGCTGCCCTTGTGACTACTATTGGTCTCGAGCTCCACTCGAAGTCGGATAATACGTTCTTCATGGTTAAATAGTTTTTCCGCTTTCTCCCGGACCATTCGCTTGAGCGAGTCCGTAAGATCGAGGTGAACGCCGCTTATGATGACTTCTTTGGTATTCATTGGCATTTTCCGTTTGTGGTTCTTTGGTTTTCGCTCCAATAAAGGAGCAACTCAGTTTTAGATCACGCTAATTAGGACGCGTCTTATTTCTTAGACGCTTCCGAGAACGCAAGGTTCCATGCATGAACAACGATAGCTTATCCCGTGCCGTACAAAAATATACCGCCGTTATTGTAACGGGCGGTTCTTCTGGAATTGGACGCGGTCTCATCGCTGCAATTTCAAAGTTAAACCCGTCTGCGAAGATATGCAACATTTCTCGGTCGGAACCTCAATTTAATTTACCCGATGGCGTGCTCACGCACATTGCCGGTGATCTTTCGCAGGCCTCGGCTGTGGCAGATGTTGGCACCAAAGTCATTAATTGGCTCAAATTAAACGGCGGCGCTGGAGAAGTGCTTCTTGTAAACAATTCGGGGGTAGGGGCTTACGGATTTAGCCAAGATATCGAATTGGATAAGCAGCTCGCCGTGATCGACTTGAATGTCCGTGCCGTTGTCCAATTGACCGGTATTGTGTTGCCTCAGTTGCTTGAGCGCGGCGGCACGGTGATGACGATTTCTTCGACGGCCTCCTTCCAGCCGACGCCTGTGTTATCCGTATACGGTGCCACGAAGTCGTTTGTGTTTAATTGGAGCCTCGCGCTGGGTAATGACCTGAAGGGAACTAAAGTGAATACGATCGTTATTTGCCCTGGTCCTACTGACACTGGTTTCTTTGAAGCAGCTGGATTTACGGGCAAACCGCCCGGCGTGGTCAAAACCGAACAGGTCATCGATACTTGTCTTGAGGCCATTGCGAAGCAGAAAAAACACGATATCTGCGGCTTTATGAATAAGCTGATGTGCTTTTTCTCCCAGCACCTGCCGCGGACGTTCCTCACCAACGAGGCGGGCAAGCTGATGCGTAAAATTCGCCATCCGGACAGGAAATAGGCGATAATGGCCAATTATACCCAGACGCTCTCGATTACGACCCACGGGCGCGGAACCTACGAAATTACTGGGCAAATTAAATCGGCGCTCACGGATTCCGGTCTAAAGGCCGGCACGGTCACGGTTTTTTGCCAGCACACGAGCTGTAGCCTTGTTATCATGGAGAATGCAGACCCGACCGCGCGGGCGGATCTGCATTACTTTATGGACAAGCTCGTCCCCGAGGACGACCCGAACTACCGTCACACGATGGAGGGGCCGGACGACATGACCAGCCACATCAAAATGGCGTTGACCCGTACTTCGGAGGTGATCCCCTTCGTGGCCAGGCGTGTCTGTCTAGGCACCTGGCAAGGGGTCTATCTCTGGGAGCACCGGGACGCCCCGCACACCCGTCGCATCGTACTCTCGTTCAACGGCGAGTAGGCTCATTTCTTCGAGAGAGAGCCTTGCTTCGGCGGCTGGAGCGCTCATCTTGAATACATGGTGATGACGGAATCCAAAAGCGCTTGGCGGTCGGCCTTACTGGCGGCGTATTTGCGTTGGAAATACCGTCAGCGTTTCTATTCCGTGCGGGTGGGCGGTTTTGCGGGGTGGCAGGATTGGCTGGCCTCAGAGGCCCCGTATCCGTTGGTGTTCTTTGGCAATCATCAGAGCTGGTGGGACGGCTTGCTCGACTTCTCGCTGACGCGCCATTTCGGCATGGATAACCGACTGATGATGGAGGCCAAGAACTTGGCGCAATTTTCATTTTTCCAAAAATGCGGGGTGTTCGGGGTTGATTTAGACTCCGCCCGTGGTCGTGGGGCTGGTCTCCTGCACGCGGTGCGCCTGCTCCAAGAGCCATCCACCCGGCGATGCCTGATCCTCTACCCGCAAGGGCGATTAGTGCCAGATTGGGAGGATGTGCCCCTACAAGAAGGCTTGGAGATCATTTTGCGCAAGGCTCCTGGAGTGACTGCATTACCGGTGTGGCGACGTCTTCATTTGGGCAAACACGAATTGCCCGAGGCGGAAATCGAAATTGGCGAGCCGCTCTCTCCGGGGGGGGGGCGCACCACTGCGCAGCTAGCCAATGCACTCAATGCGACGAAAATGGCATTGGAAACGCGATTAAGTGTTAAAAATGACAAACAAATTATTTACATATCGAAAGGGATAAATACCCTACGAGGTGGGGCATAATATATGTAGGGACATGGCCTGTCAGTTGGTGAGGTTTGTGCTTTACCTTTTCTGATGATCTAACGATGATCCAGAGTTGAACTCGTATAGAACCAATGGCTGAAAAATCAACTCTCGTAGAAAAACTTCCACCTCTAGCTAAGGCAGAAAGCCCAGTGGCTGCTGCGCCAACGCCCCCCCCTGCAAAGCCTGTTGTCAAGACGCCCATCAAGCCAGTGGCCCCTGTCGCCAAGACTAACGAAAAGGCGGACACGAAGACGGTTGCTTCCAAGCCTGTTGCAGAAAAGAAGGAAGAACCAGTCGCTGCAGTCACGGTTGAGGAGACAACGCCTCCGGCACAGGTCACGGCTACCGCAACGGAGTATGCGACGTATTATTCCTTTTTGGGCGACGCGGTTATCTGGGGTTGCATGGGCCTGTTTCTCTTTGGCAAAGCCTTTAAAGATAAGAAAAAAGTGCGCTTCGTCTCCATGGCGACCTACGGCGGCCTGTTGATCGCGATCGCGTTCATGTTTTTTATCTATAGTAAGACCTATGCGAGCTTCCTTCGCGGAGAAACGGGGCAACCCACGCTTGCAATGCGTGGCTTCTGTTGGGCAGTCTTTGCGCCAGTCCTCTTCTACATTCTTTCGCGTGTCATCAAGGTGCCGGCTCAGGATAAGAAACTTTACCTGACTATGTTTGGGCTAGGCTCGGGGATTTTCCTCTTTATCGGCCTGTCAAATTTGGTTTCCGGACGCCTTGAGCAACTCGGATTATCCGTTTTCCCGTTCCTTTTCTCTGGGAGCCTTACGCTGCTCTTGTTCTACACTTTAGGTAGGGGGGCGAGTGCACTTCAAGGTAAGCTTAAGCAGGGCGTGTCGGTTATCGTATTCGTTATTATTGGCGGCTGGTTTTTGTATCCAGTGATTAATCTGCTGTCGCACCTGACGAATAGCATAACGCTCTTTAGTCTGGCGTTGAACCTCGTGGATCTGGTGCTGCTTTCGGGCATCACCTTCGGTTTGTGGGAAAGTGTTTCTACCCGCACCGACCGCATTCTTTTCAAACCGTCCTTTGGCAAGGCCAAGCGCGCTTCGGCTTCACCGTTTACTGATCGTGTTCCTGCTGGTGCGCCTGCCGTGACCGCTAAAGTGTCGAGAGGGCTTGATGGTAAGGATTCTTCTGCTAGCGGTAGTAGCGATGTTGACGACGGTAAAGCCAAGCCCGCCTTTAAACGCCCAAAGAACTTCACGAATAATTAGTTGCCTCCTTCTACGCATTGCATTCGCGTAGGAGGGAATGACGACAACGTATAATTTCGCAGACCGCCCAGTGCTGATTTTGGGCAGTGGATACGTGGGAAATGCTGTTGGCCAAGCTCTGGCCTCGGTTGGTGCCCGTGTAACGACACTTACCCGCAATTCCGAACGCGCTCAGGAAGCCTCTGCATTCGCGGAAAAAGTTGTTCAGTGCGACTTGGACGCCTCTGATTGGCACGATCAAGTCGATCTTCGGCAGGACTTCGTGCTGAACTGCGTTAGCTCTGCTGGCAATGGGATGGATGGCTACCGTAAGTCTTACCTTGGCGGCATGGAGTCTATCATCACTTGGGCTAGACGAGCCACCGTGGGGACGTTCGTCTACACCAGCGCAACAAGCGTTTATCCACAAAGCGATGGTGAGTTGGTTACCGAAATCGATGTGCCTGCGGAGCTGTCTGCCTCTGGTGGCTTATTGCGTGAATCGGAGCAACTGGCTCAGAGTGCAACTGGGTGCTGGGATCGGGCATTTATTCTTCGATTGGGCGCGATTTACGGGCCAACTCGTCACCATCTGCTTGATGCCCTCAAGCGTGGGGAAACAACTTTTGCTGGGTCGGGCGACTTCATTCTCAATTACATTCACTGCGAAGACATCGTGGCGGCTATTTTGGCGGCGTTTGCGTCGGCGGATTCATCTGGCGGCGTTTTCAACGTGGTTGATGGAGCCTACCCGACGAAGCGCGAGGTTGTCGAATGGCTTGCTGAGCAAGTGAGCGCGGAGAAGCCGGTCTTTGATCCGAATGCTGCCACTCGCCGTGGCGCTGCGCGAACAAATGCCACTGGCAGTCTGCCGCATCGCCGCGTGTCCAATGAACGCCTCCGCAGTGAGCTTGGTTGGGCACCGATCTACACGGATTATCGCGCAGGTTACGCTGCACTGATTTAGTATCTGCGCTTGACTCGTCGCGTTGAACGCAGACGCTATTGTCATGGCCGGAGTCGGTAAACTTTTAAAACAAGCACAGAAAATGCAGCGTCGTATTGAGACGCTGCAGGAAGAACTCGCTGCAACTGAGCTGGATATATCCAGCGGTGGCGGAGCGATCCAAATCAAGATCAACGGACAGGGCGAGTTTCTCTCCCTCAAGCTTGACCCTGAATTCCTCAAGGAGGATGCGGAGTTTGTGCAGGACACCCTGCTCGAAGCCGTTAAGGAGGCCGCCGTCAAGGCAAAGGCCTTTAATGAGGAAAAGATGGGCGACGCAACCTCGGGCTTTCAGTTCCCGGGGATGATGTAACGCGCCGTGCCGCGCGCCAACACTGTTACCCGTGTCGCCGGCCTTTGACAAAGTCCATCAGTTGCTCAAGCAACTACCAGGCCTCGGCCACCGCTCAGCTGAGCGTGTGGCGATGCACCTTATTGTCGAAAAACCTGAGCGCCTAGAGCCGCTTTGCTCTGCGCTTCGGGAGGCGGCTGAAAAACTGCACCGCTGCCCAGTGACCGGCAATCTGACCGAGGGTGAATTTTGCGAAATCTATGCCGATATTGCTCGCCGTAAGGAGATTGTTTGCGTGGTGGAAACAGTGCCCGATCTGATGGCGATCGAGCGTTCCGGTGCGTATCGCGGCGTTTATCATGTCCTGCATGGCAAGCTTTCGCCCCTGCATGGCGTCGGGCCCAATGACCTGAACTTCATGCCGTTGGCCACCCGCATTGAAAATGGCGAAGTCAATGAGCTGATTTTGGCCCTATCCAATGACATCGAGGGCGAGGCGACTTGCCATTACATTCAGGACGAATTGCTCGCTGGGCGCGATGATATCTCGATCAGTCGTATTGGTTTCGGCCTGCCTAGCGGTGGGGGGATTGTCTTTGCCGACGCCGCCACCTTGAGGAACGCTCTCGAAGGACGGAAGAAATTTTAGTCGGCCATAGGCGCAATCGCCAGTTAGCGGATTAGTCCTGCAGTTCGGCGACGAAGGCTGCCTTATCTGGGTTTTTAAAGAAGGCGGAACCGGAAACATACGTATCGGCACCCGCAGCCCGACATTGTGGGCCAGTGATGGCATCCACGCCGCCGTCGACTTCGATACGCCATGAGTAGCCGCGCTCAGCACGCCACTTGGCGACGGTCTCGATCTTGGGGAGTACATCTTCGCGGAAAGATTGGCCGCCGAAGCCGGGCTGGACAGTCATCAGTAAAATCAAATCCACCTCGTCGAGGTAGGGGAGCAGATCGTTGACTGGTGTGCCGGGATTGATGCAGATGCCGCACGTTGCGCCGAGTTCACGGATGCGCGCCAAGGTGGCGTGGTGGTCATACGATGGCTCGGTGTGGATCGTCACGTTCTGCGCGCCAGCCTGGATGAAGGGCTCGATATATTGGTCGGGTCGAGCGAGCATTAGGTGGACGTCGAAGAATAACTGACTGCCGGGGCGCAGGTCCTTTACTGTTTGCGGGCCAAAGGTCAGGTTGGGCACGAAATGCCCGTCCATGATATCAATATGCACCCATTCTACGCCGGGTGTGGCCTCTACGACGGCTAGGCTGTCGGCGAGGCATGCGTGATTTCCGGCAAGGATGGATGGCGCAATCAGTCGTTTCATGAAATAGCTTTGTACGACAAAGCGATTATTTCTCCATCAAAAAAGGAAGCAAGTCGACATGGTGCGAAATCATTTTCCATTCGCCCTTCTCTTTGCGGAAGACGTTTGTGGCGCGGATTTTGACTTCCAGCTTGTTGCCATCCTTGTCGAGGTTTTGGCCAATTTCGTAGTTTTGCACGACGGCGAGCATATGGCCGGGGATGGTATGGATGTCGGCGGGCTCTACTGTGCCGCCAAGTTTGTAGTCGGCCTGCTTTTTCCATTCTGCGCCGATTCCTTTCCAGCCGACCACGTAAACGCCATCGGGTCCCATGTAGGTAGCGTCATCTGCGTGCGACCAGACGGTATTCATCGGCTCGACCTCGCCCTTAAACATGGCATTGAGTGCGGCGTAAAATTGATCGTTGGCGGCGAGAATTGAATTTTCTTCAGTATTCATAGCAGAAGCACTTTGGGTAAGTGTGAGTAAAACGATGGAAGTGAGGAGTAGTATTTTCATATTAGTTGGTGGATATGCCACTATTTAAAATGATTTCGGGAAAAGCGTAAACAGCAAAATTTAATAAAAACAATTAGAAAATGCATTCGAATTAATGTAATGTCTCGGTCATTGATCCTGTAGTTCTCGGCGGCCTTTTTTAGCGTTGAGAGACGTAGGTCCCAAAATGCTAACCAACAGCCTCGTGCTGATCCGCATGAAGCTACCCGATTAGCAGCAGGATGCCCACTTGGACGAGGCCCACGATGAAGCCCAATACGCCGCCGAGTATTTCGATCAGCTTGAATTCATTGGAGGCAATTCGGCGCACGAGCTCCTCCAGCTTTTCCATTTCAAAAGTGAGGATGCGGTCGCGCACGATGTCACGGACTTGCAATCTCGTTTCGAGGTCGGTCGCGATGCGATTGCGCAGAGGTTCGATTTCCTCGTGGATAGAGTCCAGCGCCATTTTTTCGAGCATGCTCAGGGTGGAGTCGTTGATCATGCTGCCTACCAGTGGAATGCCACGTAGTTTTACGCCCAAGCGCTCGCGGACTAATCGGCGGACAAATTCATCGACGTAGCTGTGCACGTCCAGATGCGCGAGCTGTTCGCGGATTAAATGCTGGCTGAGAAATTCCTGTTCGACGACCTCAGCCACGCGATCAGCGATTTCCACTTGGCGGCGTGGAATTAGGCCTTGGAACTTTATGCCTAGGAAATTTAGCGGCTGCCGTGGCCGGAACAGCATTTGGATGGCCAGCCAGTTGGTGATCCAACCGATGAAGGCGGTTACGAAGGGGATCCACGCTAGGCGAATCAATGCATCTACGGTGTCAGGAGTCATTGGACAAAGGCTCACTATTGCATACAGTGTCGGCTGACTCACAACGAAAATCGTGTTCCGCCTAATGACCATTTTCGTGTCAATGCTGGTTCGGCAATTAAGAAATCTAATTGTATGCGGGATTTTTTTCTAAGCATCTTTGAAGTCTGATTGTCGGATGAATTTTGTTTATGAAACAAATGTGAGTCATTCGTGGATTACGTGAACTCGGGGCTTCCTCTCGCGCGTATTGGCGTTAAGTTATTGGGCACCTAAGTTACGATTCATGAGCACGCTAAAAATCTTTAATTCGATCACCGCTACCAGCATACCAAGCGAGTTGATGGCTGACGCGGAGACCCGGCGAAGCCCGGCCGCGATGTTATCCTTTACGGCAGATGGCTCGACGCCGTTTCCGCAAATCATCGTTCGCGGCCCGTCTGGCCCGATCGTTTTCAGCGGAGAGGAACTGGACCGCGACGACGTTAATGGCGTCTATTCGATTGAGATACCTGCCGGCAAGCTCGGCATTGGCCGTTACGAAGTTCAATTTGAAGGTTGCCGCAAGACCAACTGGCGCAAAGCCAATGGTGACGATTGGGTAAAGGCTTTTGGGAGCTTCGAGGTAAAGGCCGCCCCGCGCCTTCACGTATTCAAGGGTAATTCATCGGCGGTCAAAATTTACTACGGCATCCACAAGCACATGCACCAGCCCTACTATGACGCCGCAAACCCTGATTATTGGGATGGCGAGAAGGGCGAAATATTTGGCACGCGCCGCGGCGCATACTCCAGCTTTATTCCGACGGCGATTCGGCACTACGTAAACGGTGGCCTGCCGCACGCTGGCTTGTCAACCAGTTGGAGCGGTTCTCTGATCGAGCAGATGAATGGCAAGGGCGGCTTCCCCGGATGGGCAGACCAACTTCGCTGGGCGGCGCAGGAAAAGACGACGCTCGGCAACCCGCGTTGCGATTTTTCTGCCTTTGGTTTTTTCCATCCACTGATGGCCCTCATCCCTGGGCGCAATATCGTCAAACACATTGAGTGGCATCGCGGGATTATTGAGAGCACGTTCGGCGCACCAGCCAGCGACGTCCTTTTCCCGCCTGAAACTGCGTTCCACGTGCGCATGATTCCGGCGCTGAACGAGGCCGGCATACAGGCGGTCATTTACGACAGCATTCACCGCTTCCGCGCTTGCAAGGAGTACCCTTACGCAGGCTTTGAGGAGGGCATGCTCCCGCCGAATCGATCCGAGCAAGTCAACGCACCAGCCGATGATTGGCTACAACTGCATAACATTTGGGCCGCAAGTAAAATCAGCCCATCCATGCTGCGCCCTGAGTGGATTGTCTATACGGATCCAGAAGGCAAGGAACACAAGATCATCGGCGTACCAGCTGAACGCTATATCGGCAACGAAGATGCGCGTGGCGGTTTTGGCGCGTTGCAATACCCGTCGATCCTCGGCCAGATTCATGATCAGATGATTGAAACCGGCACGTATGACGCCAAGCATCCGCCGTTCTTCCTGCTGCATAGCGATGGAGACAACTATGGCGGCGGCACGGATGGCTATTACGACCACAACACGCGGCAGATGGTTGAGTGGCTCCAGAGTGATCCACGCTTTGAATTGTGCACAGTTAAAGATTATCTGGAGCAGTTTCCACCGGACCCGAAGCACGCGGTTCACGTCGAGCCTGGTAGTTGGGCTGGGGCCGACAATGGCGACCCGCAGTTCATGAAATGGTTCAGCCGTTACGATCAGGCTTACTCGCCCGACCTTAACAGCTGGGCCGTGCTCACCGCTCTGCAAAACTGCGTACATTCGCTGGAAGACTTTCAATCGGACAACGTAAAACTTGGTGACGCTCAACGCCTCATGCTGACCGCCGAAACCAGTTGCTATTGGTATTGGACGGGACAGCAAAATTGGGATCAGCAGGTGACTAATGCCGCCAACAAGGCGCTACATCTCATCGGCGGTGATTTGGATTTGGTATGGCAACATGATAAGACCGGGCCAACGATTTTTGCGCCTTGGGTGACACCGGAAAATCCGGGTGGCAAGACCTGGGGCAATCATTGCCTCAAGGACGCCCCACGTGAGGCGACAGTCCAGACGTTTGTTTATGACATTTCAGGCCTCAAGGAGGTCACGCTTACTTTGCGCACAAAGAAGGGCAAAAAAGTCCTCAAGCCCGTTTCGCAGACACCGTATCCCTCGCAGACCGGTCCCGCCCGTACGGCGGATTATGTGGTCTTCAACTTGCCAATTGGCGCGGGCGATTGTCGCTACTTCATTACCGCAGTTGATGAAAAAGGTAATGTGAGCACATCAGCCTTGGAACGCGTTTACCTCGCTTAACCGTGCGACCAGCACTTATCATTGGCGGCGTCTGCTTGACTGGCAAAACCACGCTGGCGCACGTCATCCAGAAACAGGCAAATTTTCGGGTAGAAGTCATCGAAGGCGATGAACTCCACACCGCAGTTGCTATTGCGAAGATGCGCGCGGGACTGCCGCTTAATGAGGACGATCGTGAGGCTTGGCGTTCGCGCATTGGAGTGCGTATTGCCCAGCGCCCATCAGACCGTTTGCGCGTGATTACCTGCTCGGCGTTGACGCGTTTTACGCGCGACACGCTCCGCAGCCATGGTGATTGTCAGTTCGTTTTCCTGACGATTCCTCGGGCCTTGGCGGAGCTTCGCGCGACCTATCGGCTAATGGCTGAAGACGAACATTTCTTTCAGCCCGCAAAGTATGCTTCGCTGCTTGACGGACAATATCGTGATCTGCAAATTCCCAATGAGACCGAGACAGATTGCCAGGTATTCGACGCTGAAGCAATAGACGCTGACACGATTGCTTCGCTTTGTTTACAGGATTTACGATCGGATTAATTGGCACCAATAAACAAACGCCAAGCGCCCAATAGCGAACGTGTCTCATTATCAAAAATATTAATTAATGAGTGAGATTGTTGATGCTAATAACCGGCCAAATCGATGGCCAAGGCATTGATCTTTACTGACCGCACGGCAAACTCTTGCATAAGCACTGTTTATGGGCTAACCGCTAAGCAAGTTTTTATTAAAAAGTCCCTACACCGCTATGAGCGCAACTGAATCTTGTCGTATACCTTCACTGGTTAAAAAATATTTAATGGCTATCTCCGGGCTAGTCCTGGTGCTCTTCATTGTCGGGCATATGCTGGGTAATCTCCAGTTTTTCATTGGTCCCGAGGTGATTAACGCATACGCCTTCCATTTGCATCACTTGCCCGGTGCCCCGGTTTCGCTTTGGCTGATCCGCAGTTCTCTGCTCGGTGCGCTCGTGGTTCACGTTTGGATGGCCATCTTGCTAACCAAAGAAAATCGCGCTGCCCGCCCGGAAGATTACCTGGGTCAGAAAACACGCGTCGCCACTTATGCTGCGCGCACGATGCCAGTTACTGGTGTGCTGATCCTCGCGTTCGTAGTGTTCCACATCTTGCAATATACCACGCGCGTCGTGCCGGTTGATTACAACCAGACCATCGGGCAGTCCGCGATTGAAGTTGGTCATGTGGAGCTCGAATACTTCGACGTGTTTGCGATGATGGTCAGCGGTTTTTCGAGCCCGCTGATTTCGTTTTTTTATATCGTGACGATGGGGCTGCTCTGTATGCACCTGAGCCACGGTGTTGCTTCGATGTTCCAATCCGTTGGTCTGCGCAACGAATCGTGGCGTCCTAAGCTCAAGTGCGCCGCGGCGATCTTCGGCTGGGTCATTTTCCTCGGCTTTGCGTCGATTCCCGCCTCGGTCCTTGCTGGTTACGGCGAGCCTTACTTGAGCGCCAAAGAAACGGCTTGGGCTAACGCTCCGGTTACCCCCCCCCCCTCCAGCCACTAATTTTCCCAACTCCGCAAATCGCCATGGAACTAAATTCCAATATTCCCGAGGGGCCGATGGCCCAAAAATGGTCCACGCACAAGACCAAGATCAAGCTGGTCAACCCGGCGAACCGCCGTAAATACCACGTCATTGTGGTTGGCTCCGGTCTAGCTGGCGCATCTGCTGCGGCGTCACTCGCCGAGATGGGTTACCAAGTGTCTTGTTTCTGTTATCAGGATAGCCCTCGCCGTGCGCACTCGATTGCTGCACAGGGCGGCATCAATGCGGCTAAGAATTATCAGAACGATGGCGACAGTGTCCACCGCCTGTTCTACGATACTGTTAAGGGCGGCGATTTTCGTAGTCGTGAAGCCAACGTGCACCGCTTGGCGGAAGTCTCAGTCAACATCATCGACCAGATGGTAGCGCAGGGCGTGCCGTTTGCGCGCGAATATGGTGGCCTGCTGGACAACCGTTCCTTTGGTGGGGCTCAGGTCTCGCGTACGTTTTATGCGCGCGGCCAAACTGGTCAGCAGCTTCTTCTCGGTGCCTACCAGCAGCTTTCCAAGCAGATCGGGCTTGGTGCGGTTAAGATGTATAATCGCCACGAAATGCTCGAGTTGGTCCTCGTCAACGGGCACGCCAAGGGAATCATCACCCGCAATCTCGTTACGGGCAAAATCGAACGTTGGGCGGGCGATACCGTGGTCTTGGCCACGGGCGGTTATGGCAACGTTTTCTTTCTCTCGACCAATGCGCAGGGCTGCAACGTCACCGCCGCCTACCGTGCTTACAAGAAGGGTGCCGGGTTCGCGAATCCGTGCTACACACAGATTCACCCGACCTGCATTCCCGTCCATGGCGAGCAGCAGTCGAAGCTGACGTTGATGTCGGAATCGCTCCGCAACGATGGTCGCATTTGGGCACCCAAGAGCAAGGAAGCCGCCGCCAAACTCCGAAAGGGCGAGCTTAAGGCCAGCGACATTGCTGAAGAGGACCGCGATTATTATCTAGAGCGCAAATATCCGAGCTTTGGTAATTTGGCCCCACGCGACATTTCCTCCCGTGCTGCCAAAGAAGCCTGTGACGAAGGACGCGGCGTGGCCTCAACTGGGTTGGGTGTGTTCCTCGACTTCCGCGACGCCATCAAGCGTCTCGGCAAGGACGTGATCGCTGAGCGCTATGGCAACCTCTTCGACATGTATCAGTGCATCACGGGCGATAATCCCTACGAGACGCCGATGATGATTTATCCCGCCGTCCACTACACGATGGGTGGCCTTTGGGTAGACTACAATTTGGAGAGTAACATCCCCGGTTTGTTTGTTGCGGGTGAAGCGAATTTCTCCGACCACGGTGCCAATCGCTTGGGAGCCTCGGCCCTCATGCAAGGCTTGGCTGACGGATACTTCGTGCTGCCTTACACACTGGGTAACTACCTCGGTGAAGAAGGCATTGCGAGCGCCGGAAAAATCAAATCCGACCATCCCGCTTTCGATGCTGCCGAAAAGGCGGTCCGCGACCGTATCGACAAATTTCTTTCGATCAAGGGTGACGAAAGCCCGCGCAGCTTCCACCAGCGCCTTGGCAAGATTATGTGGGACAAGTGTGGCATGGCCCGTGAAAAGTCCGAACTGCAACAGGCGATCAAGGATATTCAAGCCTTGCGCAAGGAGTTCTGGAGCCGCGTCCGCGTCCTCGGTGAGGGCACGGAACTCAATCAAGAGCTCGAGCGCGCTGGCCGCGTGGCGGACTTCTTAGAGTTCGGCGAACTGCTTTGTCGCGACGCCCTGATGCGTGAGGAATCCTGCGGTGGCCACTTCCGGGTGGAGCACCAATCGATGTCAGAAGATGAAGATGTTAAGAGCGGCTTGGTCTCCGAAGGAGAAGCCAAGCGCGATGACGAGCATTTCGCTTTCGCTGGCGTCTGGGAATATCAGGGGGATGACGTTGAGCCCAAGCTCAACAAAGAGCTTCTAACCTACGAAGTCGTCCACATGGCAACCCGCAGTTATAAGTAGGAGAACCTTAATTCTTAATCTTTAATTTTTAACCTCCATGCACCTACACCTTAAAATCTGGAGACAGAAAAACGGCGATCAGCCAGGCAAATTTGTCAGCTACGAATTGCCCGAAGTGGACGAAGGTTCCTCCTTCCTCGAAATGCTCGACATCATGAATGAGCAGATGGTCAGCAAAGGCGAAGAGCCGGTGGCTTTTGACCACGACTGTCGGGAAGGCATTTGTGGAATGTGCTCGCTGGTGATCAATGGCGAGGCCCACGGCCCCCAACGCGCCACGACTGCCTGTCAGCTTCATATGCGTCACTTTAAGGACGGCGACACGATCACCATCGAGCCTTGGCGCGCCAAGGCGTTTCCGGTGGTCAAGGATCTAGTTGTTGACCGCACCGCATTTGACAAGGTCATTCAGGCTGGTGGCTTTATCACTGCACGAACGGGTTCAGCGCAGGATGCCAACGAAGTTCCAATCCCTAAGCCCGTTGCTGATAAAGCGATGGACGCCGCTGCTTGCATTGGTTGTGGCGCTTGCGTGGCGGCTTGTCCGAACGGCTCGGCCATGCTCTTCACTTCTGCTAAAGCGGGCCATCTCAACCTATTGCCTCAGGGCAAGGCCGAGAAGGACGAGCGCACGCTGAAGATGGTCGAAGCGATGGACAAGGCGGGCTTCGGCAACTGCACCAATTATGGCGAATGCCAAGCGGTTTGCCCAAAGGAGATTACGCTGGATTTCATTGCCAAGATGAATCGTGATTACGCCACAGCACGTGTCCGGAAATTCTTCAGCAAGGCATGCTAAGTTTCCCTGATTAGACAATTTCTAACGCCCGGCAATCATCAATTGGCGGGCGTTTTTTATAGCCGATTTAAGACAGTTCCTAGGCTTGGGCGTCTTTGCTGTCGTCAGGGTTAGGTGAGCTCGACGTATCAATGGAATCAGCGGCTTCGGCGATTTGTTCGTCGATAGGCTTTGCTTCTTCGTCAGGCTTAGGCTCACGAGGTGGTTTGGGCGCGGGGATGTCGTAGGCGAAGAGCTTGCATTCGAGTGCGCCGTTGAAGAGCTTCCACTTCTGTTTGACCGGCAGGCCAACATAAACAGCGGCTTCCATTGCGGCGGTGATCATCGCTGCGCGGCCTTCCGGCGCAGTGGCTTTCAGGAATTGGCCGAGGTCGCGATAAACGCCGTTGAGGTCGTCTGGGCGCAGCCGCACGCCATAAGGCGGATTGGTGATGATCTGCGAGCCCGGCAGCCGTAGGCCAGCATCTTGGAAATTCTTGGGATGCAGCGAGAAGGCACCCTGTGGGAAATGCCGCTGTGCAATGCGTTGCAGGGTGTTAAAGGTCTTCGTGTCGGTCTCGTAGCCGATGAACTGCACCTTAGGCCCAGCTTGGCGTTCGAGGGAACGAAGCGCTTCCTTGGCGCGCCGATAGGCGGGCAAGCTGTAGTTTTCCCAGCGCTGGAAAGCGAAGTCGCGGTCAATGTTTGGAGCGATGCGATTGGCCAGCAGATAGCCTTCAAAAAGCAGGGTGCCCGCACCGCAAAGCGGGTCGATAAGGGTCGTGGAGCCGTCCCAACCAACAAGCTGAAGCATACCAGCGGCAAGGTCTTCCTTGAGCGGGGCCTCGCCGTGCTCATAGCGGTAGCCACGCTTGAATAGCGGTTCGCCGGAACCATCCATATAGAGCGTCACTTCGTCCTTGGTTGCAAAGGCGACAATATGGACATCGGGGTCGCGCGTGGCGATTGAGGGGCGCTCGCCGCAGAGCTTGTTGAAGGTGTCGACGATCGCGTCCTTAACGCGATAGAGCGCAAAGCGTTGATTACCGAGATTTCCCCAGTCGCCCTTGAGGTCGATTTTCATCGTGCAGTTTGGCGTAAACAACTGATGCCAGTTTACCTTGCGCGACTGGAAATAGAGCATGTCCATGTTGCGCGCCTTGAAGCGGCGGAGCGGCTTGAGGATGGAGAGCGCGGTGCGCAGGCCCATGTTGGCCTTATAAAAATCCTCTTCTTCGCCGCGGAAAGCGACCATGCGGTTGCCGGAAAACGCAATTTCCAGGCCCCAAGCTTTGAGCTCGGCTTCGACGACGGGCTCCAGCCCCGCCCGGCAAATGGCGACGTAATAATCGGGTTGTGGAAGTGCGGTTTCCTTCATGAGCCGCGCAGTTGAGCAGGATTTCTCGTCTTGGGCGAGGGAAAGTTACTCATTCAAGTTGGCTTTCGCGCCGAAGATGACTTTGGGGCCGTCTTGATTGTAGGGTGTGTCTTCGGAAGTCGCCAAGCGGTCGGCGTCGAGGCCGGGGGTGGCCAACATGGTGGTGCGGACGGCGGCGATTCGGGCCTGGGCGAGGGTGGTAAAGTCGGTCGTGGTTATTTCAATGTTTTTGCGAATGCGCTCCTGCTGCTGTTCAAGAGTAAGGTCTTCGTCGGGGGCATTGTCTGGTTTAGGCAAGGCGTCGAAAAGTGTTTCCGTGGCGTCTTCGGCATCGTCGTTATCCTCGGCCATTTTGGCTGTGAGCATCGCGTCAAACTTTTGGGTGCGGAGGGCTTCGGCGTCGGCCTCTGGATCGATTGAGGGCGTGAGCGTGGCGATCATGGCTGGGCGATCGATGAGAAATTGAGCCAAGTCCGCCAAGCCTTTGGTGGTTTCTGCATCAAGTGTGGTGAGACCGGGCTGGAACGGCACGTAGGTCGGGGAGTCTACTCCACCGCCGGGCAGGATCGAACCCAAGGCAGAGAATGGCGCGGTGACGAGCTTTTCGAGCACGTTGCCGATGGCGTATTGAATCATATGGGCCAAGGTGAATTCCGGGCTGTTGACGTCACCCTTGATCGGGATGTCGATGTGCATCACACCGTCGCCGTCTTCCAAAATCGCGACGCCTAAGTCGAGGGGCAAGTCAGGCGCATCGATTCCCTCTGGGCGTTTGCCAAAGCGGACCTTGTTGATCTGCATTTTGTTGTCTCCTGTGATGGCACCCGTCGTGATGCTGTAGGCTAGCGTTGCACTGAGCTGGCCGCCGACTGGTGGTTGGCCAATGACGGGCACGGCGTAGGGCGCAAATGGCGCGAGGGTGACGTTGGAGGTGCGGACCTTAAACTCTGTGGCCGAGAATGGCTCAAGCGGGCTGAGCGCACCATCCACGTTGACTTTGCCCGTGGGGCCATTGGCTAAAACAAATTGCAGCGCCAGTGTCATCGGCTGGATATCCGGCGCGGCGAATGGCGCGGCGCGGAAGTCAATTTCCGTGACGGAAAAGGCGAACGCTGGGCTGACGGATTGGTCCTGCACATTGACGTGCCCTTGGTCAATGATTAGCTCGTCGACCTGCAAGGAATATGGTTTGGCAGTTGGCGAAGGGGGGGGGGCGCTGGTGGGCGTGGGCGTTGTCTCGGGAGCTTTGGTTGGGGGGAGGGGGAGGCGGATGGAGCCATCTGCGAGTCGCTCGATGTTGATTTTGGGGGCGGTCAGGGTGACTTGGCTGGCGAGGGCGGACATGGGCTGCGTGCCGATGGCCCCGCCTGCCAATGAGAGCTTCTGCCAAGATAGGAACGGGCCTGCGGGCTCAGCCCACTCTAGAGCAAAGTCATTTAGCTGTGCCTCAACTTCTGCGGAGAGCTCCGGGAGGCCTTTGTTTGGGAAGGCGATCTCGGACTTGCCGGATGCGCTGAGTGCGCCAGAGGTCAGCCGGACGGGGGCGAGGCTGTCCAGATAGGGGGAGAGGGGGGGGAGGGGGAGGTCCGTGACCTTGAGGGTAAATGCGCTTGCTGCAGGGGTTGGCGTGAATGTCCCTTGCAGGGCGATTTGGCCCGTATCATTCATGGTGAGACCAAGGTCGAACGGGAACGGCGCTGTGCCGTTGGTCAGGTTGGTTGCGCTCAGGGCAATATCGGTCCAGCGCAGTTCTGCGGGGCGGGCCAGAAATTCGTCCCGCCAAATGAGGTCCACTTTGGAGATATTTACTTTGCCAACGGCGAGGTCCCACTTGAGGCCGACTAGCTCCTGAACCTGCTCCCAAGCAGAGGTCAGGGCGACACCCAAGTCTTGATCTGCGGAGACGACTCCCAGGCGGATTTCTCGCGCTGTGGCTTGCTTGGCGACGGCTTCTTGCTGGGCGGCACTGGCAATGGCGGCTTGACGCTCGGGGGGGGTGATGTAGCGGATAAGGTTCAGCACGCCGTCGCTGTCCCGCACCACGCGGAGCATGGCGTCGTCCAAGGTGAAGGAGTCGATATTGATCTCGTCTTTGAGGACGTCGATACCGAGGCCTTGAATTTCCATGTGAGCAATGGTCTCAAAAGGCTCGGTCTCGCCCTTGGGCAGCAGGGAGAGGTCCTGGAGCAACACATGACCGTTTTCCAGAGCTAGGCGTGGTGTTTTACCCAAGGGCATAAATGTGTAATCAATTGATAGATTAAAGGTGCCGCTGTTCATCTCAATTCCGAATTGGTCGCCTGCGAAAACGAGGAAATCCTTTAAGTGAAGTTGCTCGATGGAGAACGAGCCGGACGAACTAAGCGGATCGAGCTTCAGGTTGCCTTTCACGTCAATGTGTTCGCCTTTGCTGGTCTCAAGTTGGAAGGCGTAGGGGTTGTCGTGTTCAGAATTGGTGCGGACGCCCGCCATGACGAATGACAGGTTGTTCACCTCTCGGAGGAACGGCTGGCCAAAGGAATCGATTTGCGCGCGAAAACCAGCGTTGACCACTTTGAAGCTGTCGATGCGGATAGCAGGGATGACGAATGGCTCCGCGTCAGGCTCGGCGGCGACTTCGGCCTGATGGGCCTGGATGTCTTCAACGTGCTCCTGTAATCGCCCGAGCGCCGAGGCGATATTGATATTACCGTTTTCGTCGATGACGAGGTTGAGGAAGGGCTGGTCGAGGTAGATTTCCAGAATCACCCATTCATCGCCGAAGTAAGAGGTTGGCTGGATGTTCACCCGAAATTCATTGAAATGCAGATCTTTGGCTCCGTCGGGCGTATAGCCGGAAAAATGCTCCAGCTTGAGCTGGAATGTGAAGGGGTTGAAGCGGATGGCCTCTATCTCGCCATGGCCAGCGACTTGCTCATTGAATTTGGCCAGTAGGACATGGCGAATGATCAACGGGACGCCCCAGAAGCCAATGATTATATAGAGGGCAAACAATATGCCCGCGGTTATACCCAGTCGCTTGCCCCAACGTTTGCATTTATTCATCGCCATTTTCGGGAGCCTATTAAAGCCCTTCCGAAGCGCAAACAGGAACAAGGTTAAAGTTTGGAGGTTAAAGGTTAAAGTGGGGGAAAGACTGGGGACTGAGAGACTAAGACTGGGGACTGAGGATAGGTAGATGTAAAGCAAGTGATTGCTACGCGGTTTCTATTGAAAGACGGTCAATGCCGAGGCGTCGGCGTCGCCCTCGATGATGAGATCGGGCGTGAACTGATTGCGGAACCACTTACGCTGCTTGGCGATCAAGCGGCGGGTGGAGAGTTGGATGGCTTCGGATAACTCGTCGTGCTGCGCTTCGCCGGCATCGAGCCAAGCGAGGGTTTCGCGGTAGCCAATAGAGCTTCCGGCGGCGGGATTTTCCTCCAGCCAGCTCTTTAGACGGCGAACCTCGTCCACCAATCCAGCATCGAGCATGCCTTTGGTGCGGGCCGTAACGCGCGCGTGGAGGTCGTCATTCCCGCGCAGCAGCAGCACGCTTCGCTTCACGTAGGCGTCGAATGGGCCAGGCTTGGCTGCGAAATCAGTTTCTAGCGCAGCAAGGGTTTGGCCGGAGATCAGACATCGCTCCAAGGCGCGGGCAACACGACGTGGGTTATTCCGATCCAGTTGGCGAGTGCCTTCAGGATTGAGCGTATCGAGTCGATCAAGCATTGCGGTTAGTCCGCCTTGGGCCTCCAGTTGTTGAACTTCGGCGCGAATGGTTGGGCTTGGCTCTAAGTCGTCTACAACGGGCGCGAAATAGCTACGCAGGTAAAAGCCACTGCCTCCTACGATGAGCACTTTTTTGTCGCGCCGGATGATGTCCGCCACGGCGGCTTGGGCGTCGGTGACGTATTCCTTGATCGAATAGGACTGGTGCACAGGACGGATGTTGATCAGCCAATGCGGGACGCGGGCCAGTTCTTCGGGAGATGGCTTGGCCGTGCCAATATCCATCCCACGGTAGAAAAGGAGGGCGTCGGCGTTGACGATTTCTGCGCCATGGGCCGTTGCCCACTCCAGCGCTAGAGCGGTTTTACCGACTGCGGTCGGTCCCGCGAGTATGTTAATTATGTGTGACACAGGCCCTATGTGCATGACAAACTCTCAAGCATAGCCTAGTCACGCTTTTTCTTTAAGTAGTGCCGATGAAGCTCGTCCTTGTTACTGAAACGTATCCACCCGAGGTAAATGGCGTCGCAATGACGCTGGAGCGGTTGGTGCGAAACCTAATCAAGCTAGGGCACGACGTTGAGTTGGTCCGGCCTAAACAGAAGGCGGATAGTGGCTCGCCCAGCGAGCCGTATCCCGTTCACTTGGTTGGCGCGATCCCCATTCCCGGTTATGCGGGCATGCAGTTTGGTTGGTTTGCCGGTTCGATGCTCAAGAAGCTCTGGACGGCGAATCGCCCGGACGTAGTGCACATTGCCACTGAGGGGCCGTTGGGCCTTTCCGCGTTAAACATTGCCCGCAAGCTGGGGATTCCCGTTGTCACGAGCTTCCACACGAATTTCCACAGCTACGGCGACCACTACAACTACAAGTTCCTGGCCAACACCCTCCTCGGCTATTTTCGTTGGTTTCACAATCGTACGCTGGCGACTTTTGTGCCGTCGCGAGACGTGGTACGTGACTTGGAAAAGTTTGGCTTTAAAAACGTCAAAATTTTCAGCCGAGGCGTCGACACCGAGCTTTTTGGCAAACACCGCCGCCAAGACGCGCTTCGCCAAAGCTGGGGCGCGCAGAACGGCGACCCAATCGTGGTTTACGTGGGGCGAGTCGCGGCAGAGAAAAATATCCCGCTGACGATTGCTGCCTATGAGCGTCTGAAAAAGCGTCTGCCCGCCGCCAAGCTAGTCGTCGTGGGGGATGGCCCGGAGCGCGTGGGCCTGGAAAAGAAACATCCGGAAATCATCTTTGCGGGAATGCAGCGTGGGGAAGACCTTGCGGCGCATTACGCTTCGGCGGATTTTTTCCTGTTCGCTAGCACCACAGAAACGTTTGGTAACGTCTTAACGGAAGCCATGGCAAGTGAGCTTGTGGTTTTGGGTTATGATTACGCCGCCGCGAATCACCACGTGATCGACGGTGAAAACGGCTTCAAGGTGCCCTTTAAGGATGAAGCGGCGTTCCTCAGTTCAGTCGACCGTCTGTTGGATGATCAGGCGAATTGGCCCGCCATCCGGCAGGCTGCCCGCGCGAAAGCTGAGTCGCTTTCCTGGGCGTCGATCATTGGCGATTATGCGAGTCAAGTAGAGCAGCTTGCTGGGCTGAAGTAATCGCAAAAAAGACTGAATTTCTCCCTTGAGAGTGTGTTTAGGGAATAAGTATTGCCTAGTGAATAAGTCATTTTGTACTCCCAAACGTCGCGCAAATGCCGCCCAGCATCCTGATGGTTGTGACATAACTTGCACTTTTGTGCCGAATGCACGGCAGTCGAGTCACAGTTCCGTTAACTCACAAGTTGTTCACCAATTGGGTTTTGACGCGGTTATTCACAGTTATTAACATTCGGGACCATACTCGCTAGCTGACTCACGCCATGAAAAAACCAGTTCTCAAATTCAAAACAATCGTCCTGTCGGACGTCCACCTTGGCACTGCGGACTGCAAGGACGAGGAAGTGAATTTCTTCCTGAAGCACACCCGTTGCGACAAATTAATCCTCAACGGCGATATCGTGGACGGCTGGAGCCTGAAGCGAAAATTGCACTGGGAAAAGAGCCATACGTGGTTTATTCGGCGCGTGTTGAAAATAGCAGAAAAGCGCAAGTCGGAGGTCATTTATTTACGGGGCAATCATGACGACTTTTTGGCGGGTTATTTGCCGCTGATGTTCGATCGTTTGCAGATTGTCGAGGAATACGTTCATCACGGCAAAAAAGGCGATTATCTGGTTGTTCACGGAGATTGTTTCGATGCCGTGACCACGCATTCCAAATTTATCTCCATTGCGGGGGACATTGGCTACCAGCAGCTTTTGCGCATCAATCGGCTTTACAACAAATGGCGCGCGATGCGGGGCAAGGAGTATTATTCGCTGAGCAAGGCGATCAAAGCCAAGGTGAAACAGGCTGTGAACCACATTTGCGACTTCGAGCAGCATTTGCAGGCGCTTGCCGCCAAGCGCGGTTGCGTGGGCATCATTTGTGGACACATTCACACGCCCGAAGACAAGATGATCGGGGATACGCATTACCTGAACTCCGGCGACTGGGTCGAGTCATTGACTGCACTGGTGGAGGACAAAGAAGGGAACTGGGAAGTGCTTGAGTATGGCGAATTCTGCATCCGGCTGCATGAACAGGCGGCTATACGGCAATTAGAGACGCCCTTGCCGCCTGTTCGTAATGGTGAGGCGGTTGCGGTTGCTCAAGAGGACTCCAATGTGATTTGGCTCGACGAGTTGGACGAAGAAGAACTCACGGCTCATAGTTGAGGGTAGGGGAGTGACTTGTATACATTGAAGCTTTTATGCTTAATGAGGCTGAGACCCTGGGATTAATTTGGTAGGGCTAACAGACCCCATGTTTTCAGGGGGGCATGGCCCTTTAGTTTTAGGCATTTATTTACTAAAAAAGCGTCAAAAAAGAAGACTTGGGGTCGATTGTGGTGGATGTTTGGTTATTTTACCTTTCCATTTATTGAATACTCCAGTTATATTACACTGATTCAGCGCAAACGTAAGTTTCGGGCGATCAAGCCACTATTCACTCCCAAAAACACCAATCACGTATCGGCATGAAGACTGTAGCCATTATTGAAGACCAGACCGCCGTGCGCGAAATGATCGCGGACATCATCCGTTCTACGCCCGGCTTTGAAGTCATTGCCGAATCAGGCGAGGGGCAAGAAGCATTAGCCATCTGCCTAGAGCAGAAGCCTGATTTTATCGTGCTGGACATCATGCTTCCAGGTCTTAACGGGGCAGAGGTCCTCCGCCGTATTGCCAAGCAATTGCGGAACACTCGCGTGCTCGTATTTTCCGGTTACCAGAATCCATCGCTGGTTCGTGAGCTCTTGCAGGCTGGTGCCCATGGTTTTGTCGAGAAATCGGCCCCGCTCTCTGAATTACGCAAGGGCATTGACATCGTTGCCAACGGTGGGAGCTATTTTGGCCCGGAAGTCGCGCAAATGCTGCGTGAAGCCGTGCTCAACCCAAGCGCCAATTCCAAGAAGGGTGTCGAAGTATTGACTGCCCGTGAACGCGAAATTCTTCAGCTCATTGCCGAAAGCTACAGCACGAAGGAAGTCGCTCAAAAACTAAGCATTAGTGTGAAGACGGCGGAAAATCACCGCACGAACCTCATGAAGAAGCTCGATTTGCACGATGTCGCCAGCCTGACCCGTTTCGCCATTCAGCACGGTTTGGTTGAGGGCATGGTCCGCTCGCCGCAGCAAGCAGTCTAATTCTTCCAGCATCCGGCTGGATCGTTGGGTTCGCGTTGTGGGTCTTTAAGAGACCATGGCGCGTTCAGCCAGAATTTCTTCAATGAGCGGATGCTCGCCCAGAGTCTCTGTTCGGTGACATGCTAAGCCGTTCGCATTAGATTCGGCCTTGGCGCAAATTTCTGCAATGTCGCCTCCGTCGCCCGCATGACGGCCTGCACTGAGAAACATCAGGGCGACAATAACGGGCCCCGTAAGGTCTGGTTGACGTAGCAAGCGCTCAAGCAGCGGTTCGTTAAAATCATACTCCGCTCCTTCACGTCGCTCCATCGAGGCGACTGAAATCACGCTGACCCTCCCCCCCAGCAACCCACGCAATTGCTCCCCCACCGCATTACGGACTTGGTTCACGGCGGGTTCCGGGCTGCCATGGTCGACCAGAGCGACGGCGGGTTGATGAAGTTGACGCCGAGCAATAACGGAGTCCACTCGCTCCGCTAAGGCGCGCGCCAAACGGTCATCAGGATTTGCCAAATCAAAGAGCGGTGCAGCGATTTCTACGTTTAAATCGCGCCAATCGGGGTTTTCTGCCCGCAAAACGGTGATCTTTCCGGGAATATAATCCGTCAATGCACGGCTGGGGCCAAAGAAAAACGGTAGCAAGCGAAAGTGCCGCTGACCCGCATGTAATCGACGCCTTAGGGCGGGGACCAGTGTCTCAGCGGGCATTTCGTCGAGCAGGGCGGGTGGAACCTTGCTGGAATGGAGGACTGAGACGGGTTCGACCAGTCGACCAAGGCGAGATGTCAGGTTTTCGGCCACTCGTCGGAGGGTTAATGTGGCATTTGGGCGCAAGGAGCCGTTATCAACGAGTAAGAGCGATAGTTCGGTCACGGATTTTTTTATGGAAGGCATGGAAATAACTTGCGCCCTAAATGACGCATGCAAAACTATGTCGGCATGTTCCGCGTTTTCAACTTCGCCTTTATCTCTTTCGCATTTGTCCTCTTATTCTCCGGTTGCTCCGACACCGAGCCTAAGCCGGGCGATACTGTTTTGGGTTCGCCTAAACGTCCAGGTGATGGGGGTATCCCGATTAATTATGAGGACATCGGTGGCGGCCCCGGCGGCGGCTACACCGGTGGTGATCTTGATTTAACTCAGCGCGATACTTCATTTAACACCAGCCCAGATAGCATGGGCGGTATCGACGGTCTGGGCGGCGGACAGAACGTCATGGACTCGGTTTACTTTGGTTTCGACCAGTCAAGCGTCCCCCCCGCTGAACGCTACAAAGTGGATGCAGCTGCGGATTATCTGCGCAGTAACCCCGGTGCCAAGCTGATCGCCGAAGGGCATACGGACGCAGTTGGCACGACGGAATACAATAATGGCCTGAGCGACCGCCGCGCCAACAGCGTGAAGACTTACTTGGAACAGCTCGGTATCCCCGGCGATCGCGTCGAAGTGCTCGCCATGGGTGAGATCGGAGCCAATGAGTCCGCCGCTAAAGGTAGCCCGGAATCGGCCCACGACCGCCGCGTCGACTTGATTCAGGTCAAGTAACACGTCCTATTTGGCGCTTGGCAGGGTATTGGTTCGCAAAACGGGAGTTGCGCAGCGGACTTTTTGTGCTAATTTTCTAGGTTCGTTAAGTTCCAGATGAGTGACCCATTATCCAGCATCGACCCGATTAAGGCTGCGCCAACCGCGAAGCCTCGGGTTCACTATGATCCGCATTTCAAGGTGACACCCGCTTACCGCGAGTCCTTACCCGACATGCAAAACGCTGACAGCGCTGATATTCATGGCGCTAATGTGCCGATTATGCAGGTGGGCATTTCCAATTTCCGTTTGCCACTGGTCTTTCTGACGGGAGATCAGCGCCAAATTACGCTGGAAACCTCGGTTACGGGCACCGTTTCGCTCGCTGCTGACTCCAAAGGGATTAACATGTCCCGGATCATGCGTGTGTTCTACGATTTTCAGGACCGCGTGTTCGATTTGGAACTGCTCGAGGAAATCCTTCTGCGCTACAAGCAGGAGCTGGGCAGCAGCCGTGCCCGCCTCAAGCTGGGCTTCAGTTATCCGATTCTCAAGCCTAGCCTCCGCAGTAATCTTGAGGGCTGGCAGTATTATGAGGTGTCGTTTGAAGGTTTCCTCGACGACCTGAATCGCTTCCGCAAGGTCATCCATTTTGATTTCGTCTACTCGTCAGCCTGCCCATGCTCTTCAGAGCTGTCGGAGCATGCCCGCGAAGCGCGCAACATCTATGGCATTCCGCACTCGCAGCGCAGCAAGGCGCGTGTGTCGCTGGAAGTCCGCCAAGGCGAGCTGATTAGCCTGGAAGAAATCCAACTCCTTTGCCTCAACGCGATCAAAACTGAGACGCAAGTCATGGTGAAGCGTGAGGACGAGCAAGCCTTTGCCGAGCTCAACGGTGCTTACGTAAAATTTGTCGAGGACGCAGCTCGCCTGCTCTACGAACAGTTTGACGCCGAGCCGCGCATTCGTGATTTCCAAATCGCCTGCGCACACTTGGAGTCCTTGCATTCACACGATGCGGTGGCCGTGATCAATAAAGGTCGCGAAGGTGGTTTTTCAGCTGACTTCAGCGATTTCAAAGATCTCGTTTGCTAATTCAGCATAGCCGCTGGGCTTGTTAATCCTCGGCCAATAGATCATCGGCTTCGGTGGAGAGGTCCGGGATGTGAGAGAACGCGATGCGCATGGGGGCCTCGTCACGGCCATTATGCGCACCCGCATAGTAGAGAGTCCGTGAGCCAAAACGTTTGTTGAGCGAATCCATGGCCTGATCGAGCTTCACGTTGCGCGGGTTGTTCATCTCGGTAAAGAGCGGATTGGTGTAGTTTTGTGCCGAAACAAGATCGCCAAGGACCATGCTGACTTTGCAGGGCTCGGGCGTGTCGGGCGGAATTTTTGCCCAAAGCTCACGCAAGGCGCGTAGGAAAATTCGACTTTCTTGAGTGGGGAAAAATCGCGCTTCCATGCCCCACCGATTATCAAAGCCCAGACGTACGCCGAGGGACAGGCTACCGGCATAGTGGTCGAGCTTGCGTAGGCGCATGGCAGCCTTTTGTGTGAGGCGGTGGATGACAGCGAACGCGTCTTCCCGATTTCGACATTGAGGGGGGAGCACGTGGGAATGGCTCACTTGGCGACGGACCGTTTCGGCGTGCTCAATGATTTCCCCTCGCAACTCGGCGTAAAGACGATCGCCCCCGACGCCACCCCAGATCGAGTGAAGCTTTGCGCGACTGCATGCATAAAGGTCGGAAACGGTCCGCACGCCCCGTCGCATAAGCCGGGTGTGCATCCGCCTGCCGATGCCGTAGATGTCACGTAGCTCCAATGTGGCAAGTGGGCCGGGGAGGTCGTTCGAGCGGATCAGCGTCAATCCGCGAGGCTTGTTCATGCCGCTGGCGATTTTGCTCAAGAAAACATTGGGCCCGATGCCAATGGAGCAGCCGATGTATTCACCGGCGCATTTGGTGATGGTGCGGCGCATGCGATCAGCGAGTGCGCGGGCGTCTTTTTCGTTGCGCCAGTTGGGGGGGATTTCGGCGCTAAATTCGTCAATCGACCGCACGGTGACGGCTGGCAGGCAGTTTTCCTGAATCCCATCAATAACTTGCTGATGGATTTTCACGTAGTCAGCGTGCCCAGCGATCACGAACTGGATTTGCGGACACAGCCAACGCGCCTCACGGACTGTCGTGCCGGTCTTTACACCATAGGCTTTGGCTTCGTAACTGGCGGCAATGCAGCACGTCGTCTCTGCCTGCATCGGGATTACGCCGATTGGCTGGCCACGCAACTTGGGGTTGCGCTGCTGTTCGCACGAGGCGAAGTAAGAATCCAGATCGACAAATATAAATCGGAGGGACATGGCTGCAAAAGCATTGCCTCTCAATTTATTGATCTACGGATTAATTGCAAATTATTTTACTGGAAATTTGTTTACTATTTTGGAAATTCTTTGCCCTTAACTAGCTGAACCTTAGACCATTTTTGGTCTGCCTCTGTTGTCGCCGAGAGAAGAACTCTCTCCGCTCTTACCTACGAGGGCCGTGCCCGCCACCAACGGTGGCATTGTAGGTTTCGCGGGCGAGGAGCTTTAGTCGGAAGTCGACGACGCGTGGGTTCGGGGCAATGCCCGACAGATAAATGCGTTCGCGGCCCAGGATGAAGCCGGGCTTCCAGAGGGCAGGGGGGGATTGCACTTCGAAGCCGTCTTTTTCGACCCAGGTAAATTGGTAATTAAAGTCCTCAGGGCCGTAATTCATGTTTTCCAGCTCCACTTGGACGCGGATCAGGTCACCAGCCTTGCCTTCGTTCACGTTTTGAACAGACACCTTGCGGGCCAATGCGGGATCGGTCTCCACCTTTTGAATCGCAATCAGGTTGGGCTCAGCCTTGGGATTGGCGGGCTCCACGGTGTTGACAGAGTCGCATCCGGCAAGGAATGCAATGAGGACAAGAGCGAGGAGGCTATAGCAGTCGCGTTTCATGCGTGGTAGGTTCGAATTTAAGGACGAATTGAGTGACCCGCAATGGGGCAGTAGTACTGTTGCTTTTAACGTATATGACGTTGATAACGCCGGGCTCCAGCGTGACATTAATCATCTCCGGACGGCCGGGCGGGGTCAACGTCAATTTCCGACTAGGCGGCGTGGGAAAACGGGCAAACTGAATTTCCTTGGGCAACGTGACCCAACTGCGCAGATCGGCCTGGTTGAGCGCGGCTTGGTAGATGGCTCCAGCAATGAGCACCGCCGTGCCCAGACTGCCCTGATCCTTGGTCGCCTCATAGAGCCCATAGGTGATCGCGGCCTTGGCTCCGGCGCTGATGAGCGTCTTGGTCACGATAATGGGCAGCTCGTTGTCAAACTCTTGCGCAATGACGCTGTCCATGTTGCAGAGTGTTGCGGTGCGGTATTGCTGCGCTCCAGCGGCGACATTCAGATAGGGCACGTAATTACCCTGCGGGCGCAGGCGCGGGAAGGCTGCGCCGACATATGGCACGCCGCGGGCACCAAAAAGAAACACTGGGATGTCGATGCGGGTTTCCTCGCGACTAGCCGCCATGCCCGTCTCAAAGAAAATATAGGTCGTCGGTTCCATGGGCTGTCCGGAAAGTAAGCGATGCACAGCGACTTCGTCCCCGGCCAAGTATGGATTGGGGCCGATCATGGACGCGGTGCGTTGGAAGTCCTGCAAGGCGCGTTCGAGGTCGGGCAGGTCCTCCGCTGTCGCCAGATGGAACACACCGTCGAGGTAGACGGTAAACGGGTTAACATAGGGCGCGTAGGCCTTGAGCGCGTCGAGGTATCCATAGACCGAGGCGATGCTACTTTGGAAACGCGGGTCGCGATTGGCACGGTCGACGTCGTAATTTTGCGGCGCGCCCTGTTGCTGGTAGCGGGAATTGTAGGCTGACTTGGCGCTGGCGGAGGACTCTCGTGCGGCGTCAGCGGCGGCATTGATACGCTCGGCATTGATGCGAACAGCCTCTCGCTGGCGTTCCAATGCGCGGTTGAGCGCGACGCGTGCGGCGTCAGTGTTCCCCAACTGCAAATAGTTCAACGCCTGATAGGTGTTGAGCATGATTTTGTCGTAGGCCGTGCCGGTATAGGGCAGGAAACTTTGATTCGTCAAGGTGGCACCCGCCTCAGCGGCTAGACGGATTTCCGCCCCAGCGTCGAATTGCTTCATTTCCTCGTCTGCCTCGGCAAAAGCTATGAGGCTACCCGTGTAGTTACCCGCTGCGCGCAGGGCCGCCCCCTCTTCGAGGCGGAAGACGATCTGGTCGACGCCGTTGTCTTTATCAGCAGCGCCCTCAGCAGCAAGCTGGGCGGCGTATTGATCATCTCCGGAGATCCAAGCGCGGCGCAGGGCCTGAGTTTCGTCCTTATAGCTGGCACAGCCCGTCAACACACAAGCCAGCGTCAACAGGGCGAGATGAATTCGGCGACTGGCAGTTTGCTTGCTCACAGAACGACCATCATGCGGGTTTCTGTTCGAATGAAAAACAAAAAGCCCGGCCACTCATGCGACCGGGCTTGGAAAGTTTTACGGGGCCTTACTTTTTGCGATGGCCTTGGACGGAGACGGAGATTTCCACGTCGTCACCAACAATCGGGCCGCCAGCATCAAGACCCCATTCGGAGCGCTTGATCTTCGTGCCGCCCTTGAAGCCAATGATTTCCATGCCGGAATAGTGGCCTGTACCGTCGACTTTGCCCAAGAAATCCACGTCCATCGTGACAGGCTTGGTGACGCCAAGGATGGTTAGGTTGCCAGTGACCTTGTAGGTGTCGCCACTGACTTTTTCCCACTTGGTGGACTCAAAGGTCATCTCGGGGAACTTCGCTACAGCAAAATAGTCGTCCGTTTGAAGGTGGCCGTCGCGCTTGCCGTTGTTGGTGTCAACGCTCTTGGTCTTGATAGTGGCCTTGGTGCTGGACTTCGTCATGTCCGCAGTGTCCACGGTGACGGTGCCGTCAAATTCGCCGAAGCTGCCATTGACGTCGTTGACGAAGTGGCGAACAGCGAAATTAACGCCGGAGTGTGCAGGATCGATGTCATAGGTGACGGTTTCCGCAGATAAACTTAGTGCGGAGAACAGTCCCAGTGTGAAGAGGATGGCTTTTTTCATAAGTAGGAAGATTGATAATTTAATGTCTTCATGTCGAGATAAGTTCATGATCCGAATATTTGCAACTTCCGGAAGCATTTTTTTGGGATTTTTATGCCCCCCCCTCGCTATTTCCGCGCGTTTTTCAAAATTTCGCGTTCGGGCGGCAGAAGATCGTCTGGGTTGACGCCATTCATGATGTATTGGGACTCCTTGTCGTGCCCGTTAGCGGCGAGAATAGCGGCGTAAATGGCGCGCCAACCGGGCCGTACCTCTGACCAGTCAATGGCCAGCGGATATAGCTGCTCTAAAGCGAGATCGCTTCTGCCCGCCTGATAATGAGCGAGGGCGAGCGTCATAAGGTTGGCCAAGTAGGGGCGCTCAGACTCTTGCAGGAGGCGATACGCGGTCTCAGCCGAGGCCTCGATATCTTCTCCCATTAGGAGGTTGGTGTAGGCCAGATCGTTGGCAACGCTGACGTCGTTTGGATATTTTTTGGCCATGCGGCGAAGGGCGTCACGCATTGCAGTCATATCGCCCGTGCTCTGATCAAGTTCGATTATCTTTTCGTAGGCTTTGCGTTGGGCCATGGGCAACAGGGCCAATCGTTCCAGCACGTCGCGCGCTTTCTCATTCCAGTTGAGCTTACTGGCGTAATCGTAAGCGAATGTCAGCTTATGGACATCCTCTTTGGCGGCGAGAATGGCCTGCCCCCAGATGAGATTACTGACTCGGTCATTGCCTAATTCATCCTGAATACGTGCGCGGAACAGCACGATGGTAAAGGGATCCAGTGGCAGTCGAGGACGCTCGATGATTTGTTGAAGTGCCTCCCATTGACCGCTGTAGGCCATGGAGTCCACCCAGACCAGAAAAAGGTCTCGCCGACTAATGGCAGTCTCAAAATCAACCAACGCGAGGAAGTCGCTGGAGCGTCTCTGAAGATTAAGCCAACGCCCGAGCTCGACCAGCTCTGCTGGATCGTCGAGGGTAAACAAGGCTTGGGCATCGGCCAGAAGCTCTTCCATGGATTGCTCGCCAGTGCTGCGGCGGATGACAATTTCCGTCAACATGTCTTCGCGCTCGGCGAGTGGGTGATTGGCGAGCTTTTCAGCAGCTTCAATGAGTTGGTCGCGCGAGGTGTTTGGAGCCTTGAGAAGCCAGCGGGCAGCCTTGAGGCCCGTTGAATCCGAGCGCTGTGCCATTTGGCGTAGCCAGACAAGGCCTGCCTCGCGGACCTCGGCGTCACTGCTTCGTTGGCTGATCTGGACATACGCAAACTGGATGTCAGCCGAGGCGTCAGCTGCTTGGGCAGCTTGCTGAGAGAGCTGAATACCTTCCTCCAATTGACCATGGATGATTGCACTTTGTGCCCGTCGATGCAGTGCTTCTGATGCGTCAGGCAAATCGGTTGCGAGTCGTTCAGTCATACGGGCTAGGTCAGCTTTATTCTCGAGCCGCATGACGCTGTCGAACCACGCCAGTAGGTCTGCTTTCTCGCCCGAAAGCTCGTAAATGCCTTCCCAGAGGGCAGGTGCCTTATTCGGCTCGGCAAGGTCGACGATGTTTGCCAGAGTGCGGGCGACTTCGATATTCTTGGGATCGAGCGCATAGGCTGCTTTGGCGGCTTCCCAGGCGGCACCATATTCTTCATCCTCCAAGAGAATACGTGCGTCCTCAGCCAAGTTGATTGCCCGCTGTTGCTTGAATTCCCGCCAAGCAAAGGGAGTCGCCACGAGTAGCACCGTCAGCACTGCGCCGCCGATGATCAGCCTTCGTTTTGCTTGGGGACTCATCGTCATAATTAAAGATAATAGAGATGAAGGCCTTGGCCGCCAAGTTAAACCTCGGCCTCAAGAATTCGTCCGGCCACGGCGTCAGCCAGCAAACGGCCCTCACCGGTCAATTGAATGCAGTCGCCGTTGCGAGTCAGAGCACCTTCATCGATCAATTGTTCCCAGAGGGTTGCGTAAAGTTCCCAGTTCACGTTTGGGAAACGCGCCTGTAAAGCGCCTAACTGGACCCCTGTGTTGAGCCGCAAGCCGAAGATTAAGGCATCAGCCGCCAAAAGCTCGGGCGTAAGCGGCACGATCTCTTGGGCGGCGCTAGGGAGCTCTCCAGCGCGCCAGCCATCCAGACCGTCGAGCCAGGCGTTGAGGTCACTCGGGTTGGCCCAGCGCCAACGCTGCCATTGGCTTGCCGCCGACGGGCCGACCCCGCGCCATGCCCCCATCCGCCAAGTGGACAAGTTATGCTCGCAGGCAAAGCCCGGCTTGGCGAAGTTGGAAATCTCATACTGCGGGTAGCCCGCCTCAGCCAGTGTTTCCCAGGTAAACTGGTAGAGTTCAGCTTCTTGAACGACATCACGCCGAAATTCGCCTCGGGAGAGCTTCACCCAAAGCTTGGTGTCCTCTTCAAAGGTCAGGCAGTAGGTGGAGATGTGCTCTGGGGCCAGTTCAATGGTCCGTCGCAGGTCTTCGGCGCATTGGCCACGGGTCTGCCCCGGTACGGCGAAGATAAGGTCAAGGTTGACGTTCTCACAGCCGCCAGCGCGCAGGGTTTCATAGGCGCGTAAGACTTGGGCGGGGTTGTGCCGTCGGCCAAGCTTTTCCAATAGGGCTTCGTCAAAGCTTTGTACGCCCATAGAAACTCGGTTTACGCCGGCTTCACGCATTGCGACAACTTTATCAGCTTTTACGGTGGAGGGGGCCATTTCCACGGTCCATTCGGAGATGGGGCCTGGGGCGCGGTCGCGTACTGCTTGGCAAAGTCTCCCAAGATCTTCAGCGGAGAGCAGGCCGGGGGTCCCCCCCCCAAAGAAGACCGTTAGCCCAGCTTGGGCGTCAAGCGCTGGTAAAAAACCACTGGTGTCGTTTGCTCTAGCAGCGGCGTCCCATTCAGCCTGCCATTGGTCTAGTTCACGCTCAATGCCTTCAAGATACCGCAGTAAGTCTGCCCGGCGGGGTGCTTCCTGATAAAAGGCACAAAAATCGCATGTGCTCGCGCAAAATGGCACATGGAGGTAAAGTCCGCCACGAAATGAGGCAGTATTATGAACATTGGCGGGTTTTGCTTGCGAAACTAGCACGGACTTTGTTTGTCTAGGTTGATCTTAGGATGAAAGCAAAATTTTACGTGATTCTCACGGCCGCCGCCGCATTACTTACAGGTTGCGGGCCGTCCATTAATAATCTCACCAGCTCTCGCGTGCCCCAAAACGCTTCGGGCATTTATACCTTGAGCATGACGGTGAGCAAGGAGGACGGCTATGTCTCTGACTCCTCGTACGGCCCCAAGGTGGTCATCGATGGTGTTGTTCGAGACATGGTGATGAGCGATGTGGGCAAAAATATCTTCGAATATGATTATGTTATGCCTGAAGGGCGGTCAGAAGCACGTTATTATTACCTGCTCAATTATCAGCGTGAAAATGACCACGAAATTTCCTCCAGCATTTATGACCTTGAAATCACGGATCGCTATGTGCTGACCATTGAGTCTGTCCGTGGTCCGGTGGGTGCCGAAATTCCTGTGGTTGGGAGCGGCTTTACCGATTTTGACAAAGTCGTGATCGGTGGGTTCGAAGCTGACACCAACTACCAGTCTCCGACTTCCCTGACCTTCATCGTGCCCGCACTCGCCCCCAATCAGTCATATCGTGCTGAACTCGTGAGCGGCGAAGGCGTCAAGAGCCTCGGCCAATTTCATGTGGATGCTTCCAAGCTGACGGTGTTGCCGAATCCGATCTCTTTGCGGCCCGGCGAATTGACCTCAGTTGCCTTTGGCACTGAATATTCCACCTCTGGCGTTGGCCTGCCGATTAGCGTGATGACGGATATTCCGAACAGTATCATCATGCCCGAAGTGATCATTCCAGCGGGTGCACGTTCGCGGAATATTCCTATTGAGGGTGGCAAGCCGGGCAAGGGCTTCCTCTATATTTCAGCTCCAGGTTACAACGAGTTAAAGGTGCCAATCTATGTGGGCAACCCATCTGGCTCGGAAACCAATTGGAATTACCCACCTAAAGGCAGTGGGATTAATGGTGGCGGGCCAACTACAATAGTAGAAGAGACGACGATCGTTGAGATCTACGAGTAAGATTATAGATTAAGATCGATGTAAATTAGTCGGTGGTCACTCGCTAGGCTGGTTTCCGGTTGCCCGTCGTAGATGACTGCTCTTTCGCCTTTTATCGCTGGCGTCAATGCGGGGGAGGCTAAGATGAAATCTACACGCTCGTAAAGGTCTTCCCGGCGGTAATGAAAAGTCCATGTTTCGCCGCGGGAGTCAGCGGCAGGCGTCAACAGCGTCAGTTTGTTATCTCCACTTTCGAGAAAACGGCGCACAGGTGCACTGCGTTTGGCGTCGTTAAAATCCCCCACGACCAAGTAGCGTGGGGCATCGTTTGGCGGGAATTCATTTTTGATGTAATCCCGGGCAGCTTGGGCCTCTCCGGTGCGTCGTTTGATTGATTTTGGGTCGTCTTTTCGATCAGTCCAACGGCTCTTTAGGTGGACCACAAAGAGAGTCCAAGCATGTTCGTCCTCACCAAATGAGAGTTCAAGAAGGCCGCGTTTTATGACTTCGCGTTCGTCAAAGTACTTGAAATCCAAATCGGTGTGACTCTTGGCCTCGAAGGGAATTTTGGATAACACCGCGATGAGCCGCTTCTCATCTGGGCCAGATAGGCACTTCGCGTAGGGGTAGTTGAGTCCTTCGCTTTTCAGGTCCTTTTGTAGTTCGGCCAAATGCAGTGGACCGCCGATTTCCTGCAAGGCCAAGATGTCCGGTTGGGTAGTGAGGATGACTTTGCGGACAGCGTCTTTTTCGACTTCAGGCTTGGGATAATCAGTGCGGTAGTGCCCCTCTACCCAGCGATTGGTGTCTAGGTAGTTGTAGAGATTATAGCTGGCTACGCGAACGGTCTTGGCCAGACCCCAACTGGGGATCAGCAATACGCAAATAACAAGCAGGCCTCGCATGTAAACTTAGTTTCTAGTGACGCCATGCTGAGAGGGAAGCCGATTCTCGCAGTCTCCCGATAAACTATGATTCCGCGGGTTCTTGGCGTAAGGCGGCTTCGCGCTCCAGTAAGGTCGGGTGCGAGTAGTAGAAATTACTGAATTTTGGATGCGGCGTGAAGTTGCTCAGGTTCTTTTCATACATTTTGTGCAGACTCTTAATGAGGGGCATCGGGTCGTCTTGCATCGTTTTGCGCGCAAAGGCGTCGGCTTCGTATTCGTGCTTACGTGACATACGGTTGCTGAGGGGGGAGAGCCAGAAGGTGAAGAGTCCGCTGATGAGCATGAAGAGCAAGAGTACGGGAGCCATGCCGGAGTGGGGGTCGAAGCCGAAGTTGGTGTAAAACCAGTCTTGCGTGGCCAACCAGCCCATAACCGCAAAACCGCCGAGACCGGTAAAGAAGCCAATGAGGAGTGTTTTGGGGATGTGGCCCTTCTTGTAATGGCCGATTTCGTGCGCGAGCACGGACTCCAGTTCGATGGGCTCAAGTTGCTCGATCAAGGTATCATAGAGCACGATTTTGCGGAATTTGCCAAAGCCAGTGAAAAAGGCGTTGGAGTGCGAGGAGCGCTTGCTGCCATCCATGACTAGGATTGTCTGTGCGGAGAAGCCGGTGCGCTCGCCAAGTGCCAGTAAGCGGTCACGTAAGGGGCCATCCTCAAGTGGGCTGAGCTTGTTAAACAGCGGCATGATCAGGCGCGGATACAGCACCATGAGCAGCAGTTGCAAAATGAAGAAGGTGAAGAAGCCCCAGAACCACCAACTAACGGGCAGCCAGTTAAAAATGCTCAGCAAAAGTGCTAAAACAGGGATACCGAGTATCGCGCCGAGAACGAAGCCCTTAATCTTATCGGTGATCCACAGCCCAATGGTTGATTTATTAAAGCCAAACTTTGCCTCTAGCTTGAACGTGCTCCACCAGTCCATGGGAATGGAGGGGAGGCCAATGATGATCAGCACCAAAAACAGCACCACAGACTGGCCCCAAACACCTTCGCCGAGGACTGCCGTTAGTGAATTATAAAGCCAGGCGAGGAAACCCGTGCACACAATCAGCGCCAGCACGATGGCTTCGTAAAAGGTGTCGATCTTGCCCAGTGCATTTTTGGCCAAAGTGTAGTCGACAGATTTACGGTAGGTCTCGTCGTCCACGACGTCGCGGTAAACTGCAGGCACGGCGTCTTTGTTGGCTAGAACCTCTTTACGGTTCAGGGATGACAAGCGTCGCTCCATCGCGGTCTTGGCGATGAGCAGGATGAGGAAAACGATGACTGGAGTCGTGAGCATAATCTTAGTCGTTTAAAAATTGAGTAATGGCCGTGCGGGCCTCGGTGCCAGCGTCTTCCAAGACATAGTGGCCAGCATTGGGGAAAAGTTTCGTTGCAGCTTGGGGGAAGCGCTTGCGCCATTCGGCAAGGAAGTGGTCGTTGAAACAGAAATCGCGCTGCCCCCAGACGATCAACATCGGGCGTTCCTGAAACTGCGCAAGACCTTCTTCTACGCGGAGGAGCGCCGCGTAGCTTGGGTGTTCGGGCTTGAGCGGTATATCTGCCACGAAGCGGTGCGTGGCGATGCGGTTCGCCCAACTGTCGTAGGGGAATAAAAATCCTGCCTTGACGGGGGGGGGGAGGGGGGTGCTCACCGACATCTTCGCCGCCGGGCCCGCAAAGGCGTTTAAACCGCGGACAATCCATTCGCCAAAAACGGGGACCTTGCACGCCGCAATGCGCAGCGGGATGCGCTGTGAGCGGAAAGCGGCGGTGTTCAGGATGACGAAGCGCTTGACTTTGCTGGGCAATGCCTCGGCGAGGCCCATGCCAATTGCGCCGCCCCAGTCGTGCACGACGAGGGAAAACGACTCCAGCCCGAGGGAATTCACCAGCGCCACGACATTATCAATGTGGTCTTGGAGTCGGTAAGTCCAATCCTGCGGTTTATCAGAGAGGCCGCAGCCAATGTGGTCTGGGGCAATGCAGCGATGTGTCCCGCGGAGGTCTTTAATCAAGTCGCGGTAGAAAAAGGACCAGGTTGGGTTGCCGTGGAGCATAATCACGGCTTTTCCCTGACCCTCGTCCACGTAGTGCAGTCGCCCGGCGGGGATGTCCAACCAATGGGATTTAAAGGGATACAGGGCGCGGATTTCGGCGGGTAAATCAGCCATGAGGGGCCTCCGTTGCAGCCAACTGCTTGCGCATTACCTTATGGCGAATTTCGTCCCAGAGAAGCGGGCCTTCGCCCATTGTTTCGTAGCCATTGCGGGCATAAAAACCAACGGCATGTTCGCGGGCATTGAGCATGATAGAGGTGAAGCCGCGCTCACGGCCACCGGCTTCCAGACCATTCAGAATCTGTGTGCCAACGCCTCGGCCGGAAAAATCTTCGTGGACGGCCATGTAGCGGATCTGGCCTTCGGTTGGCGAAATTGGATGCAGGCGTCCGACACCAACTACGGTGTCGTCCTCAATGGCGGTGAGGTGGAATGCAGTGTCTTCGAATTCGTCGAGTTCGGAGCCGTTGGGCTCGCCCCAAGGGCGGCGCAGCACGGCGTAGCGTAGGGCATAATAGGCGGCAAATTCGGGATCGGTGACTGGGGGGCGGACAATCATGGCTAACATTCCAGGGCGAGCATTGCGCAAACGAGACCGCTGCCAATGCCGAGCAGGGCGGCCTTGGAGCCGAGGGGGAGGGCACCGGTTTCACGGGCCTTGGCGAGGGTTAGGGGGAGGGAGACGGAGCCGACATTGCCCCATTGTTCAAAGGTGGAGAAATCCTTGTCCAGTGGTAGGCCAAGTGCCTCAAAGAGGGCACGCTGGTGGCGTCGGCCGACTTGGTGGCAGATGATGCGGTCGGGCGTTTGGGCGTCCCAGCCAGTGTGAGACTCAAAGCGGCTCCAGGTGGCGCGGGCAAGGCCGACACCGGCTTCGAGGAGGGCCTCGGAGTCGGTTTGCATGTCCAGTTCGCCGCCGGAGGAATCCCCTTGGCAAAGGCGATTGGCGGAGGAATCGCTGCCGCTGACGCCGCCGATAATTCGGGGGGAGGGGGGGGGGGCTTCGTCGGTTCGGCAGAGAATTGCAGCCACGGCACCAGCGCCGATGGTGAGGTTGGCAAAGTAAGGTTTCACGCTTTGGCGCGTGTGATCGCCTTCGAGGAGCAGGCGGAGGGTGTGCTCCAGCAGGGGGCGTCCATTTTCGCCGGAAACCAGCATGACGCGTCGGGCCTGGCCGCTTTCGATTAGCCCGCCTGCCACAATGAGGCCGTTGATAAAGCCCAGGCAGGCGTTGGACAAATCAAAGAGCTGGCAATGCTGGCCCAAGCCAAGGGCGGCGTGGACGGCGCTTGCGGTGGCAGGCTCCAGCCGATCGCGGCAAACTGCGCAGTGGATGAGCAGGTCAATGTCTTCCGGGGCAAACTGGGACTGGGCGAGCGCACGTTCACCAGCCTCAGCGGAGGCGGCGGACGGGGCATGATCAGTGGGCCAAAAGCGTCGTTCGTGGATGCCAGTCATTAGCTCCAGGCGACCGGCGGGCAGCTTGATTCGCTCGTAGAGGGGGGCCAGACGCGCCTCAATCGCGTCCGAAGTCCAGACTTCGGGCGGTTCGGCGTAGGCCAGCGATTCAATCGCCAACTGTGAAAACGTGAACATGGGGAAACGGTGAGTTCTGGGGAATAACGCCCCTAGGGGCAAGCCAGTTTGTCAATGGGTAGAGGATGAGATTAATGAGTGGAGATTGTCTGGGGCGTGGGATATTTGGGGTGTGGATGAATGAATCCTTGCTAAAGCCTATATTCTGACATGGTAATGAGAGTGAACAAGAATATAATGAAAATATTATCACTAGTATTCGTTAGTAATCCACACTGGAGATCAACGGCTTGCGTGGTCATACTTTTTTGACACGCTCTTAATACGTATACATCCCTCGCTTTCTCGCAAATTCAGGTTATATAAAAGTTCACCATGCCCTCCATTTTAACTCACGTTGATAAGAAGAAAAGTATCTGGAGAAAGGATCGCTTGGCTAATCGGTGGTTTGGGCGCATCTTTTTGCCAGTTTTCTTACTCGTAGCGGGCGTCTTTGTTATCTGGCAGGCGATTAGCGGGCTGTTTTTCGGGAAGGCAATTATGCTGTGGCGCTTGGGCGGCCCGCACCACTTTACTGGGGTGAACGCGACCCTGATTGGCTTGGCCTATCTGTGCGTAGTTCTGTTTTTCGGCTCATTTATGCTGAAAAGTCAGATTCAAAGGCTGAGGCTTGAGATGTTCCACAAGCTGTTTCTCGTGGCCGTGGCGCTGATATTCCTGATTTCGCTGGGTGGCGGCATTTATCGCGAAGCTTTTTAGAGAAAGACTACGCAAGCGGCGGTGTTTCGTCGTCCTCGTCCTCTTCTTCGGCTGGCTCAGGTTCGTCTTGTGCTGCGGGTTCGGCGTCGAACTCGGGGTCTTCGGTGGGCAGTTCCGGCTGGCTATTTTCCTCGGTGGGTAGGCCAACTTCTTCCTCGGAAACATCCTGATCGCCCTGAGTGGCTTGGCGAATCCATTCGCTGATCTGGCTGGGCGAAAGGACATCGGAGGCGGGCAACTCTTCGATCGATTGAATGCCAATGAATTCTAGAAATTTGTCCGTTGTGCCATATTGGATGGGGCGACCGGGCAGCTCTGCGCGGCCGATAATCACGACCAGTTCGTGCTCAAGGAGTCGGTTGATGGCCCCATCGGCGGAGACGCCACGAATGGCCTCCAGCTCTGCGCGGGTAACGGGTTGGCGGTAGGCGACGATGGCCAGGGTTTCCATTGCGGCTTGAGACAGGCGCATTGGTCGGGCTTCGTTGCGCAGCAGGCGAACCCAGTCCGAGTAGTCGGGAGCCGTGGTGATGCGGTAGCCCGCAGGTCCTTGGATGACGCGGTAAACTTCACGCTTTTCGATGAGTTCGGTAGAAATGGCGTCCATGGCATCACGAATCTGGGTGGCGGTCAGGAGTGCTGGTGCCTGGTCCATAATGTCGTTGAGCTCGCTTTGTTCTGGCTCATAGGGCGGTCGCGAGCCGGGGGCAGGGGCGCTGGCCTCCTCGGGTTCGTCAGTGGCCTGCTGATGATAGCGGGTTATCACTGCCTGGATGTCACGGATGGACAGCGGTTCGGAAGTCGAAAGCAATAAGGCGCGCAGGATTTTCTTTAAATTAAAGACCATGGAATAAATTGCTGATTCAGACGTATCCACGATCGAATTTCAAGCCCAAGCCGCCTTTTGCTGGAAGCGGGGTAGGAAATTCATTTCCCCGTCTTTTTAGGTGCTTTGAGTTTGGATTTGTGCTTTTGAAGGACTCGCCTGCGCTACCTTCTGAGAGGTAGTGATGTTGCGAAATGCTGTGTCAGCGCCAGCTCATTAGGCGTTTATTGAGGGGCAAATGACTCCCGGTTTTGTATACAGGTTTTACCTGAGTGCGCAATATGAGGTTTTGGTAATCTTGACTCATTAAGGCTTTGGTGGGAGAGTTGCCGCTAGTGAATGCTGACCTGCAACAATATATTCCGGTGATTGCGGTCATCGGCGGGGTGATCGCTGTTGGCCTATTCGTCAAAAAGACGGGATGGGTAGGCGTTGTAATTGTGGGAGTGTTGGCGGCGGTGTGGATCATGCGCACCAATCCGCAGTGGTTCGACAAACTCGACGGCACTATGGAGCGCATTGTTGAGGTGAACCGTGGCGATTAATGCTGCCTCAGTGAAGTGATGCGGCTCGCGGTATCGATGCACCCACGTTCAAGAATTCGGTGTGTCTCGCTCAAAAGAAAGCCATGAAGCTCTGGCTAACGTATGCCCGTGGGTCCTGACTGTAGTCATAGGCGCGTGGTTGCGGATCAAATCCGAGCTGTGTGCGCACCCGACAAATGATTAAGTGTAATTGCCAGCCATGATCTTGACTGGTGTCCACCCCGTAATCATTGGGTAGGGTTAATTGGTTTTCGTTGCGAATTTTTCGGGCAATGGATCTGGATGGCATCTGCTGTGCATCCGGAATTTCGTAGGCGATCAAATTGTCGAGCAGCTCCAGAGATTCCGAGGTACTGATGGCCTTTCGTTGTGCGAGACGCTCGACCGTCAAGGCAATGGATGTACGGACGTTAAGCGGGATTTCCGGCTCCAGGGCGCATGTACGCAATGCAGGCAAACAGGCATTGCTACCACAGCAACGAAGCATCACGACCGCAATGAGCCAGAAAGGAACATCAATTTCCTGACCGTAAGCGCCTTGGTTTTCCAACGGGTCCACTGCGCCGTTTTCACGGCCAACCAATGCCTCAATCAAGCGAGGTTCCGCAATCGGGTCGGCCCACATAGCCAAGACACAGGCGGCGTAAAAACTGGCCTTCGAATTTTGTGAATGAAGGACGTTTCGTACTTCTTCGTTGTATCGACTGCGATCTTGCGACACCCGCCAAAGTGCGATGCCGGAGCGCCCTTGTTTCAGCGAATCAATGGGGTTGCATACGACTTCATTGGCATGGTTGGTGGAGTCCGTATTTTCAATTCTGTGGTGGAGGACATCGTTGTCTTCGGAACGTGCGGCGGTGAGCCCCTTCATCGCGATGTTGGCAGCGGATGCGCCAGCGACTGCGCCGATGTGTTGCATGTCGCGTTGCATTCGGATCGCGTAGAATGCGTTGTTACTCATGCCAGCGGCACGGCAGGCAATCCAGACGTTGTGCAAGCCCTTGGGCAACAGCATGCGATACGGTAGCTGGGTATGCAGCGGGTGACGAAAAAGTCGGCAGGCCCAGTAATAAAAAACCATCTCATCATCTTCGAACTCAAAGTCAACGGAGTGAGAATCGGCGTGGCAACTTGCTTCGCCAATGCAGTCTTCGAAGCGTCGCTGAGCGACCAAGTCATCGAGCTGCAAAATGTAGTCCGTCTGAATGTGACGTGATTGTCGAATGCCCAGCAGCGGAGCAATCATCAGCAATTTATTTTTCTGAATAGCGGTTGATTCATGATACTGCTGGATGCCTACTAGTCGCGCGCGAGACAAGTCTTCTGGGTCGTTTGGGTCAAGCCAGCCCGCGTCGAAGTTGATCGCCTTGAGCTTGGGCCGATGGTCCTCGTAATTAATTGTTAGCGCGGCTTGTGAGTAAGCGAGCGTTCGCCCGTCACCACTACGCCCGGTTTTATATGCTGCGCCCGCAAAGGCGCAGAGATCACCGTCACCGGTGCTATCAATATAGGTGCTGGCCTTGAGTCGCACCAGCTTGTCTCCAAAGGCAACCAAGGCTGCATTGACTTGGCCTTGATGAGACTCTACGCCAAACAATAATCCGTTGCCATAAAAGCTAACGCCGAGTTCATCGAAGAGCTGCATGATCGCCAATTTCTTGGCTTCATGATGCCAGGCGTCTTTATCGGGAGACTCGCCAATGAGCAGAATATTGATCTCATCAGTGAGCGCATCAATGCTTTCCATTTCTTTACTGCCGATGCCGAAAAAATAGCCCGTAATCCCGCCACCAGTACCCACGCCACCAGGGAAGTCGGCAAAGTCGATTGCGATCGTTTGAGCGCCTTGACGGGCAGAGGTGATGGCGGCCACTGAACCCGATGTTCCTGTGCCGACGACGAGTACTTCGCACTGCGATTCTTCATCGAAGGTGAGGCAATGTGGATCAATGGAATCGGCCGACGATGGAATATTTGCCAGCGTCATGCTCGCTGTTTTGGGCGTTGCGCATTGTGCGGACATTCCCCAGTTGTAGCGATCGGCTAACGTATGAAGATCAGTGGAGCAATAAGCTGGCGACAGGCATTGCAGGTTACCCGGTTGAGAATCACTCAATGGAAGCACATGGCTTGAGTCGTAGATCGGATAGGGCTGTGATGCGCAGTGGCTGACAAGTAGATCCTGATTTTCAGTAAAAGACGTGCGCAGTAAACGGAGCTTTTTCATCATCGTCTGATGCCAAGGGAGTTGAGCATCATCCCACGATAAATACCGTTCACCTGCTTTGGTCGAAGCGCTTAGGCTCATGTTATGGGCATTGGAAAAATCGCTCAGCGGTGCCTCCAGCGCATCCCAGTGATTGGATTGCAGGGCGCAACTCCAACCCTGTCGGACGGTTCGGCGAGTCTGTTTTTCCCCGGTTGCCAAGCGCATCAAAATGCCTTGTTCCGTGGTGTCAATCCATTGGCGGGCGAATACACGGCGCAGCCCGGCCTTGGTTGCTAAAAGCAATGATGTTATGTTCGAATCGTCGTATTCGACCTTAACTGGATAGGCGTAGAAAAGCACCTGGCATTCGCCGGACTCCATGCGAGAACGTAGTTCTTTCGCCGCCTGAATTTCAGCGACGACTGGGTCAAACTTATTATTGGCCGTGCGATTGATCAACTGGAGGCGGGATAGCCAGCTTTGCCATGCCGCGGAATATTGCTGGTCTGTGGCATCGTTGATCAAGCAGGAGGTCGATTCCCACAAGAGCTGACCACTTGGCTCAATCAGCAGTATTTGTTGTCCATTGCTAACCAATCGCTCAGCCGCCGCATAGCCAATGTAGCCGGACCCAATCACGATTGTGTCGAACTGTTTATTGGAAAATGAATGGGGGAGCGATTGCTTTCGTGAACTCATAATACATCGATGCGGGGAGGGAGGCCTCGCACTTGAAATTGAGTATTTAAGATGACTACTTGACGTCAGCCTTTATTGGATTCAAACAGTTGAAATGGCTAGATATGTAACGATCAAGGACATCGCGAATCGGGCAGAGGTTCACTACTCCACGGTCTCTCTGGCATTGAGAAACGACCCCCGGCTGGCGCAGGAGACTCGCAATAAAATTCAGGCGCTGGCCGAGGAAATGGGTTACGTGCCCAGTGCTGCGATGAAGGCCCTGTGCGCCTATCGTGAAAGCAACAAACTCCAGCCCATCCGCAGTGGTTTGGCCTACTTAACCAATATGCCGCGTGATGATTCCTTTGGCAGTATGGTTTATCAGCGGGCCCGGAATAAAGCCAGCAGCCTGGGCTACGATTTGATCCAGTATAACCTGAGTGACGCCGACAGCCGGCTGGCGCATTTTAAATCCATTTGGTGGAATACCGGTATCAGTGGAGTCATGGTAGGCCCGTTCCTCGGCTCTGGGAATTGTTTGGATGACGATTGGGATCGCTTTATCGTGGTGGCATACGGCTATTCGGTGGACAGCCCCCATTTCTCGCGCGCTGTTCTGGACCACTATCATAACATGCTCACGCATTTGGAGATTCTCCGCAGTCGGTCCTATCAGCGAATCGGGATGATCTTATCGCAAAACTTAAGCAACCGCACGCATGGCATTTTGCACAGCGCCTATCTCTACGACCAAGTCAAGAATCGCGCGGCGCGTATCCCTCCCAACAGCGGAGACATTGATAGTCCGGAGAAGATGCGGGACTGGATCACCAGCAAGCGTCTGGATGCTGTCATTGGCCATCGTGACCATTATCAGCTTATTCTAAGCGCTGGTTTGCGTATACCGGAAGACATCGGCTTCACGCTGATTGGCTGGAAAGATTACGAACCGCGGACACAAGAACACATTGCAGGATTTAACAGCAAACCGGAGATGTTGGCCGAAAATGCAGTGGCGTTTCTAGTCTCTCAAATATACGAGCATGCTTATGGACTGCCCGAAACTCCACGTTCGCTAATGATTGAAGGCGAATTCCATGAGGGCGAAACCATCCGTAGACCACAGGCTTAGAAGAATCCAATCAGCCTACTTAGTTGGGAATTAGCCAAGGCTTAATGTCATCGGATAAATCTGACATATCATGTGATTCGACATGTCCGTCGTAGTAGGCCACTGCGGCTTTCTCATTGTAGCGATAGGCCACTGCACTATTGAGTGACTCTTCTGCTCCTTTGTATTTTGCCGATCCATAATAGGAGACAATCCAGTCCAGCGCATCAGTCATCGCGATGACATCGCTTGGGTTTTCCAGCTTGTAGCTATTAATTTGCCAAGCATTGCCTGCGTCAGAATAGCCAGTGAAGCCTGTAATGTTCATGGCGTAAGATCGGTCAAAGCGCCGCTCGCCATCGCTAGCTAGCACGTTTGCATTGGGCGAAATAAGCTCATCCGGCCATGCTTGTTCTTTGGCGATTCCGAGCAAAGCTCGATAGTCTTCATTTTCCAGCCATCGTGTCAGCGTCCCTTCTTCGTTGCGCGACAGAATTGGAACATACTGGCCCGCATGCTCACTGGCGTAAAGTGCGTTCGCAATCTGCAGTTGGCGAATATTGCTCATGCTTTTACTCAAAAACGAGTTCCCGCGAATCGAGCCGATAGTTGGGATCAGGATGGCTGCAAGAATACCAATAATGGCCACGACCGATAGAAGTTCAACTAAAGTAAAACCACGCGGTTGGGGTGAGATCAAAGGTAAGCGACTTTTGAGGGGTAAACGAATGCGTATCGAATGCATAGTGGTTGAATTTGAGCTGGTCAAAAAAAATGGCAATAGAGTCGCGATTCAAACTTTTGAATGATGAATTTATCCAAGACGAGTCAAAGCGGTATTTTCATTAATGGCATTGTTTCAAATGTTTGAATGCTTAATCAATTGCGGTTATCGACGTAACAACTAGCAAAAGACTTCAACACTGATTCATCCCAAACAAAAGTTATCCATGAAGACATGCACCCCTCAACACCTCCTGACGCTCGGCACATTGATGGCCGTTCTTACTGGTGCGTCCACTCTCGGCGCAACAACCCTTATTGATTATGGTCCCAGCAGTAGCTACGTGAGCGGGGATGTCAATTTCGCCCGCACCGCAGGTAGCACTGGCACTGGCCCATTCATTTTCCGCCGTAGCTTTAATGATTCCAGTGCTGATCCTTTGAGCCCGACTTCTGCTTACAGCGGCCCGACATTTTACGGTGGGTATCAGTTTATTTCTTCAAGTATCGATCAAGGGTTCAGCCGTCAGCAGATTCGCAATAATGCCAGCCCGGACACGACGGATCAAATTTACCTACAATCGTTTAACTCTGGTGGTTGGCTCGGGAGCGATCTTTCGCTCGCTGGCGTGTATATCTTCAAGCAGGACGATTTCGGTGGCGGCCTCGACACTGGCTCGGTCGCTCTTGACGGAATTTCTTTCTCCACAACCGGCTTCATCAACTCTGCAGATGGAACTATCAATTTTGATGGCCGCTATGTTGTTCAGATTGATAATGGGGACTACTACCTCTCCCAAACGACATTGGATTTGCGCCAAAATAATGGAAGTTTTTCAATCAGTGGCACCACACTGGAAAACGAGCTTTGGGCAGTATATAATCCTTCTATCGATCTGGATTTTGACGAAGGATCCGCAAGCTTCAATAGTTTGTCGCTGACAGGCGTAACTGCGATTGGGCTCTATTTTGAAGAAAACTCCTGGGCCGGAACTGATGCTTCCAGCACTGCCTACGGATTGGGTGTGCGCTCTTTTCAGGCAACCGGAACAAGTATCCCAGAGCCGTCAACGTCGGTGCTATTGATGGGGTTGGGTGGTATTATCGCTGCAGCATTCATTAAGCGTCGCCGTTCCAACTAGCATGGCCTTTGGCTGTCTTTGCAGCCACCGGGTTGGCTAAATCGTGACTCTGGCCAAAGGGTCGGCGTGTGTAGTCACGACGACCCTATTCGCTAATGGGAAGAAATATATGAGAAGCTTATTTCTAATAGGTGCCATGGCGTCGCTATCGATATTGCCCGCCTGCTTTAAAGACAAATCAGCACAAATCGACATGCAAACAACGCAGCCAAAAAACGTTTCTAGCTCGATCCCGGAAGGGCATTGGCAGAGCGAGTTATATTCGGAGAATTGGGAGCCGTTTCCTAGCCTTAGCTTTGAGTCGGATAGGATCATTCAAGACTTCTCCTATGCGGGTTATGCAAGCGGCGAGCAGCCAATACCTTCGCTCGCAGAGGCACCGGTTATTAACGTAACAGAATTTGGCGCTGATCCAACCGGTGAGGCTGATAGCACAAAGGCGATTCAGGACGCGATCAACCGCGCCGCTTCATTGCGGCAACCCGTTGTCGTTTATATGCCGGAAGGCACCTATCGCATATCACCGCAACGAGCAAAGGCACCAGTCCTGATTATCCGCAAAAGCAACATCGTGCTACGCGGTGCGGGCGTGGATAAAACACGGCTTTTCAATGATAGCTACGAGATGCGTGGTCAGAGTATCATTCACATTGCTGCGCCTGGTGCTGCCTCTTGGAGCAATGAGGAAGGGGCTGTGGTCCCAATTGTGCAGGATTTGCCGAATCCAACAATAGAAATACCAATTGCAGACAGCACGCAGTTCCAAGTTGGTGAGGATATCATTATTCGGGCAGACCCGACGGTAGAGTGGATTGAAGATCACCACGAAACCGATTGGTTGGGCTATGAAGAGAAGATTGGCAGTATGCTTTATCTTCGCCGCATAAAGGCAATTGATCGTGAGCAGAACGTGCTGACGATCGACATCCCAACGCGTTACATGCTCAAGCAAAGCTACAATGCACGCGTCTATCCCAAAACGGGGATCCTCCGAGAGATCGGACTGGAAGACTTTTCCATCGGCAATCGTGAGCATCCCGGCAAGGACGGTTGGGAGAATCTGGACTTTGCAACGCCGAACAGTGAATACACCAAGCGCTTAGCCGAGGGCTACAACTTGCCCGCAGACTTTGCCGAGAAACGCAAGAGCGCCGCTGATGTTCATTTTTCCTATGCGATAACGATGGTTGGCGTCGCCGATTCCTGGATTCGTAATGTTCAGGCATATCATCCGGATGAGAACGGAACGGATGTTCAATTGCTTTCCAATGGAATACGGTTGAAGGAATGCCAGCGCATCTCGGTGATCAACTGCATCATGCGATATCCTCAATATGGCGGGGGCGGGGGCAATGGCTACATGTTCCGCCTGGACAACTGCAATGAATGCCTACTGGAGAATTGCACTGCCGCCTTTGCACGTCACGGGTATTCTATCAGCGGAATGGCGAGCTCTGGTAATGTCCTGTATCGTTGTCAGGATATTGAAACTGGTCATCAGGTTTCTGGCAGTGGACATACCCAGGGTAAGGGAAGCGATCACCATATGTATTTCAGCCACTCCAATCTCTTTGATAATTGTGTTGCCGAAAATAGCTGGTTTGAGGCACGTGATCGCTACTACGAACGGATGTCGAAGCCGAAGCATAATACAACTTCAGCCCACACGGTTTTTTGGAATTCAGAAGGACGTTCGAACAGGGACCGGCCCTATGCCGTCTGGAGCATGCAAGCAAAATACGGGTATGTGATTGGGACAAAAGGGGCGGCTAGTGACGTTCGTACGAATGGCGATTATCCTGAACGCGCCAAAGTCAGCGATCCCGTTGATCACGTTGAGGGTATTGGGCAAGGAAGTGAATTGTATCCGGTGTCGCTTTTCCAAGACCAACGCGCGCGCCGTTTGGGCACTTTGGCACCTTAGTCAGAATCGAGGATAACTAATTCAGGGTTGTGGACGACGGTCACCCCAGGTTTGGCTCGTTTGCTTGTGCCGTCATTTTGGCAACATAGTCTTGGCGGGCGTAGCTGAAGGGCTTGCTGCTACTCTCGCATTGATATCCGGAATGGGGATACCTCAAAATTATCCAGGGGCGGCACATCAATTGAATAAGAAAAGCCGCCTGTGGTTCAGGCGGCTTTGTAAAAGAAGCTAAATTTTTGGATTACCGGCGGCGCTGTCTAGTGATTAGCACGCCGAGTATTATTAGACCCGTGAGCATCGCGTAAGCACTTGGTTCTGGGACGGTGGCTGCGTTTATTTGGTAGTCGCCGCCACCCAAGTCTATGAAGGTGATGTTTGTTGGGTCAATTGCGCCCTCATAGCGATACAGGCCAGTATTAATCGCAGTTTCTACTTCAGTCGGACTGTCGACGTCGGATAGCGAAATACTTCCACCGTTAGAGGTGAAATCCACATAGCCATTCGTGCCGTCAAAACCGAATAGGCCTGCAATGGATGGGCCGTTGTCCACGAGAGAAACGGAAGCACCATCCACGGTTACGATTGTCGTGTTGATGGTGGTAGCCATGACGCTGCCGCCAACAAAACTAACGCCGCTATTGAAGCTGAATGCTGTTAATGGTTGGAACTCGCCACTGACGTTTAAATTGGCCCCGCTGCTTAGAGCGAAAGAACCGAAATTAACGGGATCATAAATAAAGTTGCCAGCATTGTAGCTGAAGGTTCCGCCTACGGATATTGATGTGCCCGCATCGCGAATCATGTTTCCGGCAGTTCCCGTATCAAAAATGCCTCCTGCTTCAACGACCAGATTACCGCCGACACCCTGAATCCATGCAACGCCGTTGATTTGTTCCCAATGTCCGCCGTTTTGAACGGTGAGGGTGCTTCCGCCTTGGAGGACGAAGTCACCGCCTGGATCATACTGCGCGCTGGCATTCAGGACCGCATCATCAGTGCCGTTTAATACTGGAACTGTGTCTGTGTCCCAGTTGGTTGGAGTGAACCAAAGGTTGTCGCCACCACCACCATCCCATGAGATTGTAGCAGCTTGAGTTGAGAGGCTGCCTGCCAAGATGGCGGCTGCTGTTAGTACGGGGATTTTCATTGGAGTATTCATAGGTTATTGATGCAAGGAGTATAGTTTAAGTTGCATATAATTGCAGAGAATTGAAATGGTCAACAATATTTTTTGAAAGAATCCCGATTCGGCACGAATACTCAAAAAGGAATAGTGGGTTCAACTTTTGTCGGTGCTGCCAATCTTGCTGGAATTCTGATGGGTTGTGTCGGGCGGTATGTGCTTCCTGTCGCCATGTCATATCAATGTTTGGTCCATTTATGGTAATGGCATTGATTGCCCTAGATTATAAGCCAACATGACTATAAGTTCAACCGGTCATCATTGATAAATAGCGTGTAAGTAGATTGAGAGGCGATGAACCTTGAATTTGTAGAGGAGTCTTAGTGCTTTTTATGTTATGTGTTGTGAGTATGATTTATCATCCATCGCCCGATCCTCAGCTCATAGAAACCATCTGCTGCTTTCGAGATGCTGATTGATCCTTTAATTGGAAATTTCAGTCAGGCGTAGAATTAAGATTTCTAGTGAGATTTATGGAAATTTCAGCTGTGGTTTTATTTTTTTTTAGGAAAATTTGATTTGTATCCTGCGATTTATGACTGAGTTAGCGAATCACGATGACATGAGAACTGTATGTAATTGATTTTAAAGTTGCATTTAATTGCATGGCTTGAGATATTTGAATTACATCAACGGAAAATCACTTTTAATCGGAGCTCAACACCAGCCATGTCATTCGTCATCCCAATCTTTATGGGCGAACCGGATAGCGATATTTTCTCTATCTCTAATGTTTAACCTACTGATGGTCTTTGCTGTCTGTTACACCAGAAAACTACCGATCTTAATCCGAACGAATTATCTACATTGCTGAGTGTATATTGAAAAACCCGACGATAGCCTCACAGGATTATACTGCTTAATTATCTCATGGAAAAACCTCTCATAAAACTCTTAGCCGGCCTTTGTTTAGTATTCAGTTTTGGCTATGCCTCACTTCACGGTGCTTTTTCTGACGCTAACTTTATTACCGAAACGGTTTACAGTGGCAATGGCGTCATATCACTGGAATTTGACGATGAGGGACGGCTCTATGTGATTGAAAAACAAGGACGATTACTTGTCCTTGAACCTAATGATGGGCCTACGGTACAGATTAGTTATCAATACTTTGAAGGAACTTGGAATGAGTTGCCAAACTTTGACAATTTGACTCCGGTTGCAAGTGGGCTGGTCGATGGGTTTGATCTGGACCCACGTTTAAGGGATGATTTTTTTGCCTTCCGCTATACTGCGTCCCTCGACATTCTAAATACTGGCGACTACACCTTCTATACCACTTCGGATGACGGAAGCCGCTTACTCGTGGATGGCATTGAAGTCGTTGATAATGATGGATTGCATGGCAGCATTACCGAAAGCGGGACGATCAATTTAAGCGCTGGCGAGCATACTGTTGTTGTTGAATTCTTTGAAAATGGCGGCGGTGAAAGTCTCGTAGTTGAATGGGAGAGCTCAACGATTGTGCGTCAGCCTCTTGGTGGCTCCTCTAGTGATTTTACGCCTCCTGTTGTGGTGGCAGACATCACTTCTGAGGTGAATGCAGATGGCGAGCGAGGTTTGCTTGGCATGCAGCTTGATCCTGATTTCGCCAACAACCGCTATGTGTATTTATTCTACTCGACCTCAAATGATCAGCGTCTAATACGCATTACACTGGACGAAACTTTCACGCAGATGGCCCCCGGGTCTCAGATCGTTCTATTGTCGGGTTTGCCGAACACAACGAATGTCCACAATGCAGGTGACATCCAGTTTCATCCGAATGAGCCCTTTTCACTGTATGTGATGTTGGGGGATGATGGTAACCGCAACCTTGTCGATGACCTCAATGTGTATAATGGAAAAGTGCTGCGCGTTGATTCCGCCACGGGCTTAGGTCTTCCTGATAATCCATTTTATGATGGCACACCGTCCTCGGTTCGTTCCCGTGTCTGGGCACATGGATTTCGCAATGCATTTCGTTTTGTCTTCGATCCGGCTGCACCGATCAGCGATGTGATGTATCTCTCCGAAAATGGTGATGGCACTGACCGACTGGTCCGAATTGAAAAGGGAGCCGATGGCGGCTGGCCAGATGAATTCACTGTATCCTCCTCTGATGGAAAGCGTAAGGTTTTGCGGACGCACAGTCCCTCGGCGACAGGGGTGATTATTATTCGTGGAGGCCCATTTGCTCCAGATGGCCCAGTTATCTATCAGGCGCGTTATGGGCAGGAGATTCGAAGATGGTCACTCACCGGGGACGAGCTTGATACGTTGACACCAATTAGTGCAGATAACGGTGGCGCTTTTCTGACCAATCCGCCTGCCAGTATGGTGGCGTTCGAACTCGGGCCTGATGGGACCTTGTACTACACTGATTCCAATCAGGGCGATTCTCTAGGGAATGGCTACGACATTGGCCGGATACGTTTCCAAGGTGGCGAGCCACCAGTCGCTTTGTTCAATTCATCCAGCATTGAGGGGGCTGCCCCGCTAACTGTTACATTTACGGATAGCTCGACTGCGCCAAGTTCGTCGATTGCGACTTGGAGCTGGAATTTTGGTGATGCAGAGACATCCACCCAGCAAAACCCTCAGCATACTTTTAGCAATGCGGGGGTTTATGTCGTCAGCTTAACGGTCACTAATGCACTTGGATTATCTGATTCTGTGGAGCAGGTCATTTCCGTGTACGAATCGCAAAGTCTATCTATCACTGGTGAGATTTTCGATGTGCGCAGTGGCAGTGCGTTACCGATGGGCAACGATATTCAGTTAAGCTTTTTTCAGTCGGATGGTGTGACTTCTGCGCAGGTGACTGGCGGAAGTGGACCAGAACTGAACGTGCTCAGCGTGAGCGCTGGTGATGACATTAATTTTTCTGGTAACGCACAGCTAACGGGCACAGGTGTTGTGATTGTTGCTGCTGTTGACGATCCGCAGGGCTTCGCTTCCATCACACATGGCTATGCCGTCGATTTAACGAATAGCGCATCGCTTACACTCGACTTGTACTTTTCTGATTCGGCATTGGCTGGCCGAGTGCTTGATACTCGATCTGATCCGGCGTTGGTCGACATCGGTATTTCCAGTGGTGCTAACCGGATACCATACGGTACTCTTGGTGCTCGTGATTTTGGCATCGGCTCCGCCTTTGCACCGACTGGAATTAACCATAGACTCGACGTGGACGATCTTGGCTATTTCTATTTCCCAGTTGCATCGAGCGATGCCAATTCAGAGTTTCATTTAGACACGCCAGGCGATACTGGAGCTGCTACTTACGGACGTATCCTCACAAGTGAAACGGTTTCAGGGGGAGAACTGGCGCAGTGCGTTATTATTCTTGGACTCTTCGATGGCGGTATCGATACGGATGATCTGTCTGGCATTGCCGAAACGCCTGATGTCGATTACATTGAAGATATACAGACGATTTTTTCAGCGAACTGTATCGGTTGCCATAACGATATCGCAACGAACAGCGGCGGACTAGATCTACAACCAGAAGCAAGTTTTATTGAACTGGTGAATCGCTATAGTGTCGAAGCGCCCGGCGTTAAACTCGTTGAGCCCGGCTCACCGGGACTAAGCTATCTGATGGAGAAGATTAACTCCGACCAGCCACAGGTGGGTGACCGTATGCGCCCACATGATCCAATGCCACTGGAAGACCAAGCCATCATTCGCGATTGGATCAGGCAGTTGTCTCCTTATCAGGTATGGAGAGACGAGACTTTTGGCGCTGAATCTGGATCGAGTGAGGCTGAGCCTGATAGTGATTTTGATCTGGATGGCATGCAAAATCTGATGGAGTACACTCTACGTTCTGATGCCGCGAGTAATGGCGTGATAGCCCTTGTCCGCATTGAGCCAGGGCAGGGGGGTATTTCTCTGCGCATAGCCGAGCCATTGACCAACGTTTCGATTGCTTGGGAATCTTCTGTGGATTTAAGTCCTGATTCGTGGTCTGTAGTCGCGAGCCGTCCGGCCTTTGGCTCCTGGACGCTTTCGCCTGGGTACGAATTATCTACTGACCCACAAACCGGAGAATTTCTGCTAATGCCGCCGGATGGCTCCATTGGTGGTGGTTTGTTTTTCCGATTCGTCGCAGAAAGCGAATAAGCGGTTTTCTGACCATTATACGAGGCGCACACTCTATACACCGACAACACAATCAATTTCCACAATAGGTTGCATTAAATTGCATCAATATACGTATCACGTATCCTCCCTGAACCAATAATACCTATGAAACCCATGAAAAGACTACTGTGTACTCCTTATCGGAGTTTTTTCGCTCGCCTCACGACGTCTGTGACGGCTTTTGCATTAGTTCAGCTATCCTGTGTTCACGCACAACAGGCGGTGCCTGTTGGTGCAGGTAGTTATGCTGAATATACGCCCGCACATGAAGATATCGTCGGCGGAGAAGACATCGGAATGGTATCCTCGTTCCTGAATAGGGAACTCTACATTCATCCATCCAAGGCGGGGGAACCAGTCCCCACGAATGACTGGTGGACGGATTTGATTTTTAACCAATACTCGGGAAACATGTGGGCGTATCCGTTATCGGTTCAGGCCAATGCTGCGGGCGTTAATGTGTACTTCCCCGTTGAATTTTCCGCCTCGGGAACGGACATGCTTACTGAGTATCCTATTTCGGTAGGTGGCGAGGTGGCAATTGTCCTCGGACCGAACGACACGATCCTCGCGGGCTTTGAAGACGCAGGTTGGCCAGTCGGTTGGAGCACAACGGGCACGGCCTTTGGCAGTGGCCCAGTGGCAGGTGCGGTTTCCGGTCAATCTTTAGTGACAAACGTCAATGGCGTCGGGCTCGCGAATTCCTTTCATGGTGGTGATGGGTCAATCGGGGTGCTCACATCGCCGACCTTCACCGTGAATGCGCAATACATTCACGCGTTAGTAGGCGGAGGAAATCACCCTGGCACCGCGGAAGTTCGGTTAGTGGTTGATGCCGCCACTGTTCGCACTGCAACCGGTAATAACTCTGAAAACATGGCATGGCAGACTTGGGACGTTTCCGAGTATGATGGACAGGACGCTTACATTGAAGTCGTTGACAATGTCACTGGAGGTTGGGGGCACATTATGGCTGACCAGATCGTTATGACTAACGATGACGCTCCTGCGGTCAAGTTCAGCACAGACTTTGCGCCAGCCAGTGCGGTTGCGCTCGATTGGTCCGACTGGCATGTTACGATGCGCCTAGAGCAAAACGCCAATGCCTACTATGATGTTACGATGGGCCATGGCCTACCATATGTCTGGGTGGAAGTCACTGGTGTTAGCCCACTGCTGACTATTGATGCTTCGGCAATTATTCGCGACTCTTCTGGTGCTGTGATTAGCTTACCATACACTGGCTCCATGCTGTCAGTCGAAGTGCAGGGGCGGGCCTTTGGTATACACACCCCCGACGGCACAACTTTTGAGGATTCTAATGGCGACTTGCTGGTGGACTTCAATGGTCTGGACAGCTACTTGGTGATTAGTGCACTGCCAGTGTGGAGTGACTTGATCAGCTTTGATTCCAACGCATACGCCATTCCTCGTGATACCATGATGTCTTGGTCCTACAATGCATCAGATGGCTATGTGCGTACAAATTGGACCGTTGTCGCCGAGGCGTTAAAGGGAGTGAATACCACGGTGCTACAGGGTTGGATCCCGCACCACTATCGTGAGACCAGTAACGATCTGTTATTCACTGGATACAGCTACATTACACCGCGAGGTAAGTTAAAGCTCAGCGAGTCGAACACGGCGGAGATTGATTTCCCCTTCATGGGCATCCTTCCGAATTTGCCTCCTCCCAGCCAAATTGGAGGTGCGCATGATTATTCGCCTGAGCGCATGGACTTTTATCTCGATCAATATGCAGAGCGGACAGACTATGGCGGCGACACATACTGGGGAGGAAAGAGCCTCACTCAATTTGGTGATTATATGACTATCGCCGGAGATCTCGATTCGGATAACCTCGCTGCGCTGAAAGCATCACTGACAACTGCGCTGACAGATTGGTTCACTTACGACGGGGTCGAGACTGAAAAATACTTCGCACGCTATGATAATTATAAAGCCCTAGTTGGCTTTAATGAATCGTATGGTTCGTCTCAGTTTACTGACCACCATTTTCACTACGGCTATTTCACACGTGCAGCAGCTCTGCTTGGATTCCAGGATCCGCAGTTCTTGGCTGACTACGGAGAGATGGTGAAGCTCGTCGCCAAGCAATATGCGAACTGGGACCGCACCGATACAAACTTTCCATTCTTGCGCACGTTCGACCCATGGCATGGTCACTCCTATGCGGGTGGAACCAGCGCGGGCAATGGCAACAACCAGGAATCGAGCTCTGAATCGATACAGTCTTGGTGTGGGCTTTTCCTTCTGGGCCAAGCGATGAGCGATTCTGATATGACCGCTGCCGGTGCGATGGGGTATGCGATTGAGCGCCTTGCCATTAAGGAATATTGGAACGATTATCACGGCAATCCAGCTGCGACGAATCCAGTCCTCGGTGATGGGGGCGTTTTGTCGCCGAATTATGGCCATGAGCTTGCGGGAATCGTGTTCGATAGTGGTTCCGCCTATGCAACCTTCTTTAGTGGTGATCCAGGCTGGATGTATGGCATTCAATGGCTACCTATTCAGCCCGGCCTTGCATATATGGGCGAAGACCCCGCATTCGCTAAGGCGCAGATGAATTCCATGGTTCAGGATCGAGTGCCGACGATGGCGGGTGCTGCACGTGGCGTTATTCGTGATTATAACTTAGCCCCTGCTCAGACTGAGTGGCATACGGGAGATACGGTTGGTGCGCTTGAGAAATTCAGGGGTGCGATCAAGTTGGCTAATGATCATAATCCGACCTACACGCTAGCTCTGACAGGCAATCCGCTTTATGTGAATGGACAGTTGAGTTTCACCGTTGAGGTCGATGGCTCTATTACGTTGGACCCAGCTATTTGGAGCGCAGCGACTCTGGCTAACTATCCGGACCTTGTCCCACCAGCTATTGGTCAACCACTCGATGGCTGGCCTCTGTATGATTACCTCTATGTTAACTATGATTACGATGCTAGCTATCTGGAGGACAAGTGGCATTTCGAGGTGCTCAATTATCAAAGCGGCGTTGATACCGAGCAGGCCAAAAAAGTCATTGGTGACTGGGGTGTCGGTCTCGGTAATGTAATCCTCGGCTACATCGCTCACTACGACGCCGATATGGCGGCCGAACTAATGGATGAATTTTACGACGATGGTCATCCGATTGGCATTAGCAATGATACCTCGGGCCTCACGTATTTTTATACCCATTCACTACGCTCTTTGGGGCACATTGTTTACGACCGTTACACCGACATTCCAACGAGTCAGGTCTTCTACAATCCTGCAACGGACGTTTACAGCTATGCAGTATACAATCCGAGTGATGTTGAACAGACGGCCACTGTTTATTCGACAACTGGCGTGGTCATTGGCTCATTCCCGGTTCCACCAAGGAAAGTCGTTCAGCACAAGCTTGACGAAGTTCTTAGCACCGTCGAGATCACTGCGTCCAATTCATCCGCTACAGTTGTTCCCGGATCGACGGTTCAGTTCACCGCAGTTGGTTATGACCAATATGGTGCCACGCACCCGCTGACGAGTGTTAGCTGGTCCGTCAATACCGGTGGTACGATCAGTCCGAGTGGATTGTTTAGCGCAACCACGAATGCTGATCCGGTAATCGTGACAGTTAGTGCAGACGGCGAGGAGCAGACCTATTCCTTCCGCACGGGCGACGCACCTTATCTTGCGGACATCGTGATTGATCCGTCATTTGCTCGTATCGAAGCCGGAGCCACACAGGCGTTTTCGGCGCAAGGACTTGACCAGTATGGTGATGATTTCGCGCTTGCTACGTTGGTCTGGGCTGTTGATGGAGGTGGTTCGATTGACGCGAATGGTGCCTTCACTTCCAACGGAACGACTGGTGCTTACTATGTGATCGCCGATAATGGAAATGCCTCGCAAACGGCTCTATTCGCCGTGCATCCGCCTTTGCAGAACGTGGCTGCCAACAAGTCCGCTTTCGCTTCCAGTGAAAACGGTGCGCCGGGTCTGGCTGGCTTGGCGGTCGATGTTGATGGTGCCACTCGCTGGGAAAGCGAGCATGGTAACGACGACGAGTGGTTCTATGTAGACCTTGGTTCGAGCTACGACATTAAGCGTATATTCATCGACTGGGAAGGTGCCTTCGCCGGTGAATACAATCTACAAGTGTCCGATGATGCCACGAATTGGAGCACCGTATTGACGGTGGAAAAGTCCAATGCCAACGACGACGATTTGACGATCGAATCTACTGGCCGCTATGTGCGATTCCAGGGCATAACCCGTGGCACGGGCTATGGGTATTCGTTCTACGAGTTTGAAGTCTATGGCTCGTTGTCTGTCGCTTCGATCGAGGGCGCGCAATTGTTCATTAATCCGACAGATGTCGATTTACTCAATGGTATGTCTACGGATTTCGATGCGTATGTCTTCGACGTGAACTGGAGCGGTGGCGAGAGCAGCCAGATAAATTGGTCGGCGGACACCGGTTCGATTGACGGAAACGGAAGCTATACAGCTACGGAAATCGGCGGCCCTTTTACGGTGACTGCAGATTTCACTGGTGTGGTTGACGGTGGGGGAACACTTGATTCCACGGCAACCGTTAACGTATCGGGAGGTGGCTATTTCGTGAATGTGGCTCCAACTGGCGTAGCGACTGCGTCATCTGAAGAAGATGTTGGTATGGAGGCTATATTGACTAATGATGAAAGCCTCTCGACTCGTTGGTCCTCTGTTTTCAACGATGATGAGCACCTTACCATCGACCTCGGTTCGCCGACGTTCATTGATTCGGTGATTCTTCGCTGGGAGGGTGCCTACGGCTTGGACTATCACATTCAGCTGTCCGATGACGGGGTCAATTACAGCAATGCGGTTAGTGTTACCAATGGCGATGGGGGCGAAGACGATTTGCCCGTCGGCGCTAGTGGCCGCTATGTGCGTATGCAGGGTGTAACCCGAGCTACTGTCTGGGGTTACTCCTTATGGGAGTTTGAAATTTATGCTCAAAGCAGCACACCACCTCTAGTCAATCTGGCGGAGGGACAAACGGCGATCGCTTCTTCCGTTGATGGCACTTACATTGCTGCCGCTGCGTTCGATGGCAATGGTGGCACGCGCTGGTCAAGTTCATTCAACGATGCTGAGTGGGTCTATGTCGATCTTGGCAGTGTGCAAGCGATCTCTCGGGTCATTCTGAAGTGGGAAGGTGCCTATGGTGAGGAATACAAGATTCAAGCCTCGGACGACGCCACAAGCTGGACCGATCTTATCGAGGTCGTCAATGGTGACGGTGGTGAGGATGACCTGACGCTCTCAGGCTCGGGACGTTATGTGCGGATGCTCGGAATCACTCGTGCAACGCCATGGGGCTACTCACTCTGGGAGTTTGAAGTCTATTAAGAATTCGAGAGAAACGCCCACTGATTCTATTGGGCCAAAAGAATAGTAAGAAAAGGAGTCAACCGCGATGCGTGTTGGCTCCTTTTTTTGATCTAAAATTCTGACTGCCTTAAAAAAAAGGGGGGGGGGGTAAATTTAATTGCATAAAATTGCACTTATGAATTGCACTCTTGGTAGATTGTTGTAGTGTTAATTTAGATTTAAAAAGAGTGACTCACTCGTTGCTCCTGCGCATTTGACCCCAACTTGTGTGTTTTTTGTATTAACAGTGCCCCCATGAGTAAGCCTCGTAATCGCAATAAGCTATTTCTCGTTCTAACCGTTAGTCTGTTCCTGCACCTCATCGGTTTGACTTTATTGGGCACATTGGTGTTCGGCGTCGGGACAATCCGTACCACGCCTGAATTGCAAGCGCCGCCCATTCCTCCCCCCCCCCCTCCAAGGCAGTTTGCTGTTTCTTTAGACCATGAAGCGACGCGTGCAACGAGGTCTCGTATCGCGGTAAAGGAAATTGAAATGAAGGACATTGAGTCACTTGATTTCAGCATACCAGTGGCCAGTGGCCGAGTTGGCTTTGGCGGTTTTGGTGGTGATGGGCTGAATATTAAGAATAATATGCCAAAGCTGAGTCTGGAGTCGCTCTTCGGCAACACTGAGTCGGCAGGGGTTGAACTCGTTGGGGCCTTTTTTGATCTTAAGCAGACGGCGGCTCGTAAGCCCAAAGAGGTCGATTATGGAGACTTTTTGCGCCGATATACCTCGGGTTCATGGTCGATGTCGCAACTGGAGCGTTTCTATCAGGCGGACCGGAAGCTTTATGCGACAACACTGCTCATACCGCATCGTATGGCTGATCAGGCTCCGGCGGCATTTGGTGTCGCCAGTGAGGTAAAACCGTCTCAATGGCTGGCCCATTATGAGGGTAAGATTACACCGCCTTTTAGTGGTAAGTTTCGCTTCTGGGGATTTGCCGACGATGTGCTCATTGTCCGTGTCAATAGTCGTGTGGTGCTTGATGGCTCCTTTCATGAGGGCGAATATACTGACTGGCGCTCCAGTGCAGGAGATCTCAATCGTAAGCATAGCATCGGCAATGGGGCCTTGGCGGTAGGCGACTGGATCAATGTCCAGAAAGGCCGTGAGCTGAAAATTGAGATACTCATTGGTGAACGGCCGGGTGGGCACTTTTCCACCTATTTGCTTGTAGAGGAAGAAGGGAAGGAGTATCCGCTGGGGCCGGATGCGCGTCCAATTTTGCCGATTTTTAAAATGACTCCTTTACTGCCAGGGTTTGAGGCGGAGTTGCTGACTCAAATGGGGCAGGAGCGAGGTTTAATGAGCCTCGATGGCCCCTGCTTTGCACGCATTCAGTGAGTGCCCGATTGTCTTTTATGAGTGCATTGATGTAATGCTCTTTTTCATTCGTTATTGGCGTTATTGGCTTTGGTCTTTTGAACCAATTGCCGCCAGCTAGGTTAGACGAATGCGGCGGATTTGCGGGTTGCCGCGGTCATCTTTATAGATGATGCAGAATATTTTCATTGATGGCGAAAGATACCATGAGCTGGTGGAGAAAACGCGACCATGGCCGTTAATTTCTGCTGCAAAGGCCACCCCGTCATTGAACGGCTTTTCCTGCTTAGTGAGCGGCACCACGCTTCGCTGTTTTGATTCAACCAGTATCCGTTCCGCCCCAAGGCGGATGATTACAGATTCTTGCATGTAATTACAAATATAGACTGATCCAAGAGGGAAGGCGGTGCTCGAGTCGTCTAGAAGCTCATATTGATACGTGAGTCCATTTGCAGTGCGTGCGGATTTGAGAAGCACGATGACATCACCAGGATCTTTAGGGAACTGTAGGTTCAATACTGGTTGTTTCTGTTCCTCGGGCACGGGCGCTTTATCATAGAGAGCGAGCTGGCGCGTGGTTGGGATTGTGTGAACCTGAGAGAAACTTGACATCGAAACGGGTACGGTAATCACCTTCCCTTCACTGACATACTCCAGGCTTGTCAGGCCTGGGATCTGCGTAAGGCTTACAACGCGAAAATTGTCTGCAAACGTTAATGAGCACAGGCCGATTAGGCTATAGGCGAACAGACATGCTATTTTTTGAATCTTCATTTTGACTTTGGCGATTTAGACTTCATCTCGAGTCAGCCAGCGGAAGCTGACGATTTCGAATTCTCGACCAAAAGTATCAGCTGTAGAATTTGCCTCAGGCGTTTCCCAAGGCTGTGGGCCATTGTTATCATCTGAGCCGACGTAGTTACGCTTGCGCTGGACGACCGCTTCGCACCATGCCTCGGCAACGACGCCATTGACGTCTCGAACATCGCCGTAGGCGCGTATGGTGAATGTTTCTGAGCGTGCGCTCAGGACTGGTATGATTGGTTTGAGTAATTCCGCTTGGGTGATGTAGCCCGGCAGGCCCTCGTTACGGTCTCCTAGTAGGCTTTCAGGTGATGCTAGGCCAACTGCGTTTACAATGTCATTGCTGGTGACTGTGTTTGAGCCAAAGCGGGTGCTCAGTGCTTCATTGAGGGCTGCATCATCGGATTCTGTGTTGATGCCGCTTTCGTCTATCGCAGCTTGGACTGCCCCAGTGCGGTTCATTGCGTTCCGAGTAGAGATCTCACGATTAAAGAACTGACCTAGTGAAAGAAATGGTCCGCGCGCCTTGACTTGCGCGACTATTTTCTCGGCCAAGCCTTGTATCTGTTTATCGGTTAGCGCTCTAAAGCCACTCCACAGTGCTGAGTTGGCTGATTGATAATTGCCGGCTTGGCCTTCGGCCGAACTGCCAGCAGGAAATGTTTTGGAAATGATTGGTGTGCGATCCGCATTAACTTCTTCCTGTAGACTACCTATGCTCAGATCGTTATAGGTAACGGCCTTGCCGCGTGAGGCGGAGAGCATGGCGGCCCAAGCGTCCACCGAAGTTGAGTTGATGTTGAAAGCGTTGTCTACTGAGAGGTAGGCGGCCAATCGTAAGTATTCCTCGCCGGGTGTCTCTTGGACCTTAGCGGTTATCGATGTGAGGCTTTCTTCCTCACTAATAGAATAGGCAGGGTTCAGGAGGCTATCGTCGCCCTCGAGTAGGTCTTCCAGCAATTGCTTTGCAACTTTGCTATTTGTAGCGAATGGCCCGCCGTTGTTTGCTAGGCCGCTGAAGTAATAACTGTCGAATAGGGCGTTGTTCAAAAAGTAGGATCGGTCTACATTGTAGGCACCATCCCAAACTTCGTTTTCGGCGAGCATGGGGTGGAGGTAGCTGTTGCCCACGGCTCGGTTATAGACCGGGCCCATGTTGCGGCGGCGTGGGTCACTGGTGGGAAGCTCACTGGGCGGTGTCTTATCATTGGCAAATTGGGTATATTGGTAGACGAGGTGATCATAATCTCGACCCAATGGTGCGTGCTCCAATTGACCGAGAGAAAGCGGGGGACTAACCGTTAGTTCCTTGGCGACATTTGAATAAACGAGGTCTGAGCCGGAGCGAAAAAACGCGCGCAAGGTATTGGGGTCATACTGAAGATAATCACCAGACCCGACTTCGCCATTGAATTCAAAACGGAAGGGGGCGACCGAGAGAGCGGCCTCGTCGACATCCTCTGTGTAGTAATAGGCGTTAGCGGGATCAGTGAAGAGGCCAGGCTTACCTAGGCCCTTGTTTTCATCGAAGGCACGGATGTCGAAGGTTAAGGTAAAGACTGGTGCTAGACCGGTGAAATCGCCATTGGGTGTGAGCATGTTGGGTAAGCTGGCGAAGTTGATTGTTTCTTCGTGCTCGTATTTATCTGGCAGGTAGGAGGCGTTCAGAGCATCCTCGCTGTTGATGTGGAATACCCCCGCCTGCTGGCGCTCACCATATTCTCCGCCTGCGTTTGATTTGAAAAGAAATTGATTGTTTTCATCTGATAATTTGACGAATATTTTCCCCCCTCCGGTTGCGAGTAGCTTAGTGTCTGGCCATGATTTTTGATTGGGCTGTTCGACACTAGTGAGTAGACATGGTGAGAAGATGCCCATTGCGCCCTCGCTGAAGTTTCGAGTTGCTTGCTGCAAGCGTCCGGCGGTGCCGCCAGCAGCGTCTCCCCAGAAGATATCGCGCTCCGGCCAGTCCATCCACAGTTTCTCGTTGTACTCATTCTTCTTATCAGGAATGCGTCTGAGCGTTATCAGGCGCATTTCGCCCGGTGGGATGCTTATGGCTTCTTCCAGTTCAAAGTTAGAGCTGTTGAGTGAGATCAGCTCGCCGGCATAGAACCATAAAATTTTGTCTAGGCTCTTGTAGTTGTTACCGTTGTCGAAGGAGAAATCGATGTCTGGCAGTGACGCGAGCAGATTAATGGCGGCCGTCTTATCCCTAGCCATGTGGATGGTGACATTATAGGGATTCCAGATGTAGATAATTGGAGTCACCATCAAGTAAACGATCTCGTCATTACTCTGGTAATCGGTGTTGGGCAGTTCGTTTCCGTTTTTGCCGTCGAGACGTTGGTCTGACTGCAAGTAGGGTAGGCCGTCATATGTGTTATAGCCCTTGTAAAGTGAGAAAACATATTGATAGCGGACCGCGACAGGCAGTGGGGCGTCGCCCTTTTTATTCGGCGCAAGATCGTCGAATGTTTCCGGTTTTACATCGAGAAAATCAATGACTGGTGCGCCATTAGACTGTTCATCGAGCATTAGGTAGCGATTGTGGAAGCGCTGTACATAATCCCAAGTGGGGCCATTGACAATCGGGTTAGGTTCAGGGCCCAGGGTGAACAGCGCATCTGGTCGGTTGCTTGAATCGAGGAATGAGCTCGGAAGTGTCGTTTGTGATAGTGCGAGGCTAAGATCTTTCCGAAAACCGCCATTTTTAACGTCGATGAGCATCCCCTTTTTGTAGGGAGTCAATGAGTGGAATTTGCCTTCATAAGCATCGTCTCTTCCTAGCTGATGGATGGTGGTCAGCTTGAGTATGTCGTGGCTAAAAATGATCGATTGATCAATGTCATCCGTGTTCAGGTCTTCCCAGTCACTGACCGCGCGCAAGTTCGCATTGCTGTTCGAGGAGATCGCGTTGATTTTGTCAATGTTTTGAGAAGCAGCCGTCGGTGTTTCCGTTAGAACGCTTGCTTTCACGCCATCATCGCCGACCCAATAGGCGAAGCCGTTTTGCTGCCAAGATTCAGTGTCACTTTGAATGGCTTCGCGAGGTGCGTAAACGTAGTGATCCTCCATGTCTACGGAGTTTCCGATGCTGCCTTCGCCGACGAGCTTCACGGCTTCGTCGGACGTGGTATCGAAGTTTATGGCGAGTTTCAGAATATCGGTACCTTGCAACTCCGTGTCACGAAAACCGGAGACAAGCCAGCCGCGGAAATTAGCTGGTTTGCCATCCGATGCAGTTGCTAATGTGGGGTTATCTTGACGGTCGGACGCGCCATCCCAATCCAGACTATTCCAAACGCCAGTCCAGTAGGGTTGTTTAACGTTGGCCGTGCCATCTGTATCTTCAAATCCGGAGGTCTCGGGATTGCTGTCGAGGATTGCGGCGTTGGCTGATATTCTTTGGTCGGGGCCAAGGTGCCGCTGTAATTCACCAATTGCAACTTGCAGACCGAAGAGTGCGTTTTGATGCGCAAGAGATTGGTCCTTGGTGTGGGTTGCGTTTCTGGTCTGCACACGCACGAGGGTTGCCATGGATAGCGCGAGCAGGATCATCATTGACATTAGGGTCAATGCGATTGCCAAGGCGAACCCACCATTTTGGCTTCTTGCGTCCATGGGGATTGGGGCTTTGAGATTGCTGTAGGGGTTCGGTTTCATCACTCGGCAGGGCGCTGCCGGGACAGGCTGTCCTTAAAGAACTAACCGAAATAGGGTGGCTTGTCGGCAAAAAAATGTAACCGACAAGCAGCCCCAAATGGAGTTGCGATCACAGCGCCTCGAATTCAACAACGGTGATGCGTTGCTTGGCGGCATCAGATGGTCGCCAGAACCAGCCCTTTGGGTCCCAAGTCTGGGCGAAAGATAGCTCATTGACGAGTTTTTGGTAGTCGGCCAGCGCAAGTTTTGATTCCCCTTTTGCTTCGTAGGCTTGGCCGCGAATGAACAGGCATGTGCCCACATCGTTGAGCGCCCACATCTCTGAAGCAGTTTCTTTGGGTGCTGGTTCAGTCATTGCAGATTGCATTTTCTCTGCCTCGGCACTGTACATTTCAATGCACTTGCTGGTATAGTCGATTGCGAGATCGTATTGCTTTTTGCCCATAGCATCCCATGCCTTGCCGGTCAGTGCTTCCGAGCTGAAGTTGCCATAGTCCGCCTCGGGGGTTGGGGCATCTTGGGCCGATGCGCTGAAGGCAAGCAGTGCGCTTGTGAGGGTAAGCATCAGGAGTGTTTTGATCTGGTAACTGCGTTTCATGGAATTAACTGTGAATTATGAAGGTTTAAGGGTCAATCTTAAAAATGCAAATAAATGCAATTTTTGATATTTAAATGGCAGTGAATGAATTTAAATTCTGAATTTTTAGTTGCCTTGGGGGTGTGCTTTTTGGGATCCTTTAGCGTGTTGATGGCGATATCCGTGTTCGGAGATAGGGCCTTCTGGGTGTGTATGCATGGATTTTGATTCGATGAGCGGCTTTGCCCCCCCCCCCCCCCCCTGTTGTCCGTTTTTTTATTCGAGGGGGCCGGGACGTGGTTTGTTCAGCGTCTGTCCATCAAGTAACTGGCAGCTCATGAGTATGTGCTGCGAGGGGCCAAAGCGCTTTTTAAGCAGGTCGCTCAGGCGCTTTGCGGCGGCGTAGCCAATGTTGCGGTAGGGGATTTGCACGGTGCTTAGTTGCGGTTTGCCATTGGGGGCAGGTATTCCGTCGAATCCAGTAATGGATACGTCATCGGGGGTGCGTATACCGCGTTTTTCTAATTCGCGAATGAGGTCGTAGGCTTGATGGTCTGCGGCACAGACGTAGGCGGTGACGCCATCGCGAATCCGCTCCTCAGCAAGATCGAAACTGTCATTGAGGGAAACTATGTTACGGGGTTGTGCGTTTATCAGGTCGCGTTCTAGGATCGGGATGTCCAACTGGGTCATCTTTTCGGTGTAGGCACCGAAGCGCCGTAGGGACCAACTGGCTTCGGTTTGGTAGGCCTTGGTGTAAAAGCCAATTCGATCATGGCCAAGTGTATGCAACTTGTTGATCAAGAGAGCTATGCCCTGATAATGGTTGACGTCGACACAGTCCAGATCGCCAGAGCTACGTTGTTCCACTAATGATACGCACGGCATGCGGATCAATAGCTCATCTATTACGGGTTTTGGAAATGGATAGAGCAGGAGCAATCCGGACCATGTGCGGCCTACCGTGGTGAGTAGGTTTCTGTATTCTGGATGTTGAATCGAGTGCACATCTGGGTCAACGAAGTGCACGGAAATGCCAACCTTGGCGAGTTGGCAGTATTCGGAGACGCCCTTGAGTAGCAGTTTGCCGGGGCTCTCGTAATCCATGCGGTGGTATTCCTCTTCCTTGGAGCAGATGAGTACGCCGAAAATCGGGCGTGTGCGCTTAGTGCTGGAATTGGAGCTACGCATGGAGATGTGATTATAGCCAATGCGTGACGCCATTTCGAACACGTTCGCCCTAGTTTCGGGGTTGATGCCTGGGTGGTTTGTGAAACAACGGGACACTGTTGCGCGAGACAAATTCAATGCGTCGGCAATCGCTTGCTGGTTTACTGGTTTCATATATAATTTGGTAAGAAAGTGTTCCTAAATGTTTTGCGATTTAATGCAACAAAATCATAAATTGCTCTTGACAATGGGCATTGCAAAATTATGCAATTTATGCATGAGAAATAACTTATTACCCTGGGTGTTTTTTCGGCGATTGATAGCTTTGTTGGTATTCTCTGCTCTGTTCCTCGCTGGTGAGCTCGTTGCTGCAAGCAGCGTGCAAATCAAAGAAACGGGACCACAGAAATTTGAGCTGCTGGTCGATGGTAAACCTTTTTTCGCTAATGGTGTTGGCGGTTATAACAATCTACCAATGCTTAAAGAGATGGGAGGCAACTGCTTTCGCACTTGGGGCATTGAATCGCTTGAGGAGCGTATTGATGGCAAACCTCTCTTGGATTATGCTCATGATTTGGGGCTTAAGGTGGTCGTTGGAATTTGGATTGGCCACGAGCGGCATGGTTTTGACTACATGGATCAGGCTCAATTACGTAAGCAGCGCAGGGATGTCGAGGGTGCCGTGCGCAAATACAAAAACCATCCCGCGATTCTCATGTGGGGACTTGGTAACGAAATGGAAGGCCCAGCCTCGGGTGGTAGTGAAATTCGTATTTGGGAAGAGTTGAACCATCTAGCTAAGCTTGTTAAAAAAGAAGATCCCAGTCATCCAGTAATGACTGTCATCGCGGGCATCGGTGGAGAGAAGGTGAAGAATATTATTAAGCATTACCCTGAAATCGACGTATTGGGCGTCAACGCCTACGCTAGTGCTCCAGGCGTAGGCGGTGGTCTTGTGGAACAGGGTTGGAAGAAGCCGTTTATGCTGACCGAATTTGGGCCCAGCGGTCATTGGGAAGTTGGTCATACCTCATGGGGTGCACCGATTGAGCCCACTAGCCGAGAGAAGGCGGCGTCATATTTCGCAACGCAGAAACGCGTGATTGAGGACGGGCAGGGGATGTGTTTGGGCACTTTTGCTTTCCTCTGGAGCCACAAGCAGGAAACTACGTCTACATGGTATGGAATGTTTCTACCAACCGGTGAAAAACTCGGTACAGTTGACGCAATGGGCTACGCTTGGAGCGGAGAGTTTCCTGCCAATCGGAGCCCTAAATTAATTTCGCTGTCCTCGTCGGCTGATCAAAAGAAAGTAAAGCGAGATAGTTTACAGAAGGCGCATGTTAAAGTGAAGGACGCTGAAGGAGATCCACTTGAGATCGACTGGGTAGTTACTGCTGAGAGCACCGATCGTCAAGTTGGTGGTGACAAAGAGTCTGTGCCGCCCTCGTATCCGAGTCTAATCGTTAGCAATGGTGACGAAAGCCTTGAATTTTACGCCCCCTCGAAATCGGGTGCCTATCGACTTTTTGTCTATATCCGCGATAACGCGGGTGGCGCAGCTACAGCGAATTTCCCATTCTACGTCGAGTAAAATTACGTAAGAAATCTGATTAGGCTATGATTAGTGATAGTATTTCCGGCACCGAAATTCGGAGTGAAAAACAAAGTTGGCATGCTGATGCTGACGAGTCTAGTACCGTAATGGTGAATGACGAACGCTTTATCGCTATTGAAAGAGCAGAGCTAATGGCGTCATTTTTCCTGACAATGGTTAGCGCGACGAATCACTGGTTTTTCGTCAGCAGCCAGGGCGCATTGACGGCGGGTCGTGGGTCTCCTGATACAGCACTGTTTCCCTACTATACAGTCGACAAGATTATGGACAACTGGAATGTGACCGGCCCGCAGACAGTCATCCAGGCGGGCAGTTCTCGTTGGGAACCTTTTAAGCCCTATTCCGAACGGCATTTTGATATTCAGCGTCGATTGTTAAAAAGCATCAATAGTGATTCCATCATTTTTGAAGAGACCAATCTGAGCTTGCAACTACGTTTCACCTATCGCTGGCGGACGTCAGAGCGTTTTGGCTTTATTCGCACCGTGATGCTGCAAAATTTATCGGAGAAGCAGCAGGCGCTTGATGTGGTAGATGGTTTGGAGAATTTTCTGCCTGCTGGTCTCGACCAGCGTACGCAGAACGTATATAGTTGCCTTGGTGATGCATATAAGCAGACCGAAATCGATGCTGGATGTGGGTTGTTGGTTCACCGGATGGCATCGGGGCTAACGGATGAAGCTGTGCCGATGGAGGTGTTGCTGGCGACCACAGTTTGGTCTCATGGCTGGCCTCAAAGCAGAGTGCTTGGGCAGCGCAGCTCGGCCATGGCATTTTTAGATGGACTGGGTTTGAGTGAGACGGATCGAATACGCGCCGCTCGCGGTGCGTATTACAACGCTGGTCGTATTATACTACAACCCCGTGCGAAGAAGGAATGGGGACAGGTGGCAGAGATTCTCCAGACTCAGTCCAATGTCGCCTTGTTGAGCAATCAGCTAACAGAGCCAGATAAGCTCTGGGAAGCTGTTTGTGCCGATATGGACAATGGAAGTGAAAGGCTTGAAGGACTGCTTGCGTCATCGGATGGCTGTCAGTTAACAGCAGATACCCCTTATTGCGCCCATCACCGATCTAATGTCCTTTTCAATATTATGCGCGGTGGTGTATTTGCTGATAATTACTCTATCGACCGCGAGCTTTTGATTAATTCGATCCGCGTGTTCAAGAAGAATTTGAGAATTGAGGAGGAAAAATGGCTAAATTCACTGCCCGATAAGATTGGCTATCCGGAATTAATTGTGAAGGCGCGTCAACAAGACAGTGAAGATATTGTTCGACTTTGCCGAGAGCACTTGCCGTTGGTTTTCAGTCGACGCCATGGGGATCCGAGTAGACCTTGGAACCGATTCAATATTAAGACCAAAGATTTTCAAGGGCGTGATCTTGTTGGGTTTGAAGGCAATTGGCGGGACATTTTTCAAAATTGGGAAGCACTTTCCTATAGTTTTCCGCGCTTTAACGATGCATTTCTAAACAAGTTTTTAAACGCGTCTACGGCAGACGGCTATAATCCTTACCGTATCACGTCACGCGGGGTGGATTGGGAAAAGCCAGACCCAAATGACCCCTGGGCGTCTATTGGCTATTGGGGGGATCATCAGATTATATATTTGCTCAAGTTTTTGGAGTTTTCCGAGCATTTCAATCCCAACGGATTTCGCTCGATGTTGCACGAAATGAGTTTTGTTTTTGCTGATGTGCCTTATGAAGTAAAATCGTTCACTGAGCTCGTAAAGGATCCAAAGCAGTCAATTCGGTTTAACAAAGAGCATGATCGCCTAATTAATGATCGGGTGACTGAATATGGAGCCGATGGAAAGCTGTTGCACGATGTTACCGGCGCTTTGCATCGAGTTAGCTTGATGGAGAAGCTGCTCATACCGGCGCTGGTTAAGCTCAGTAATTTTTGTCCAGGTGGTGGAATCTGGATGAATACGCAACGCCCAGAGTGGAACGATGCGAACAATGCATTAGCAGGGTGGGGCTTGTCGATGGTCACCACTTCTTACCTATACCGATATCTATGCTTTCTTCAGAGCTTGGTGGTGGATGAGGATATTTCTTTCCAGTGTAGTGAGTCGGTGCTTGAGCTCCTATCTGCGCAGCAACGGATTTTTAAAGCATCGCCTGAGTTAAGCTGTTTGTGCCGCCATGAGTGCTATAATTTATTCAGTCAATTGGGACTGTCTGGTGAGCAATATCGTGAACGTGTTTACGCTAAAAAATTTGGATCACAAAGTAAAATAAGAGCCACTGAAATTTCAGAGTGGATTAAGTCGGCTCTTGAACATGTCAAGTCGACGATTGTCTCCAGTCAACGCTCAGATGGTCTCTTTCATTCATATAACACACTGTGCATAGATGCAGAATCCAAGTCTGCTAGAGTTAAACATTTGGGGGAGATGCTGGAAGGCCAAGTCGCCGTGTTGAGCTCGGGTATTTTGTCTCCGCTTGAATCGATAGCTGTTCTTGAAGCGCTTCGGTCCAGCCAATTGTATTGTCCTCAGAGAAATAGCTATGTGCTATATCCAGACAAAGAGTTGCCTGCGTTTCTTGAGATGGGACGAGTTCCTATGGTGACAGCGAAAGCGGTTCCGCTTTTGGCTAGATTGCTGGAGCAGGGGGACACATCGTTGATCGAGTATTCGCCTAGTGAGGGCTGCTGTCGATTTAACGCTAACCTAGCGAATCGTTTTGAATTAGATAAAGTCCTTGATGGTTTTGAATCGAACAGTGAGTTGGTTGATCTCATCGCTAAGGATCGTGGTTCTATCCATCAAATATATGAGGCCACTTTCAACCATCAGAGCTTCACTGGTCGCAGTGGCTCGATGTTTGCTTATGAAGGGCTGGGGAGCATATATTGGCACATGGTTTCGAAGCTGATGCTTGCTGTCGCAGAAATCGCGCTGCAGGCAGCAGAATCTGACGACGCCAGCTACCTCAAGCTAAGAACCCACTATTATACGGTTCAAGATGGACTAGGTTTCCGCAAGACATCTGAGGAGTATGGAGCCTTTCCTCCTGACGCCTACTCGCATACACCTGCTCATGCTGGCGCGCAGCAACCGGGTTTGACTGGCATGGTGAAGGAGGGTATTTTAGCCCGGTTCGCTGAATTGGGGGTGAGTTTTGTTCGTAGCAGAATTCGTTTTAAGCCACGTCTACTGCGTGATCAGGAGTTTCTACAAGAGGATACATGCTGTCGAATTCTTAGTAAAGATGGCACGTCACGCGAATTGAATGTTCCTGAGCGCGGGCTTCTATTTACGTTAGCGCAAACGCCAATAATATACCAGTTATCCGATAGGGATACTACGCAGATCCAAGTCTATGATGCTCATGGAACAGTGACCATAATTGACGATGATAAACTGCCGAGTAATATAACTGCTGAGATAATCGATCGAATGGGGAGCATCGACCATCTCGTCGTCAGACTATCTGCATCGAATGATTTACGATGAGTGATAGCGAAAAACTAGCATTTCGGGAAAAAGTTGGTTATGGTTTCGGTGATACTGCATCGAACATCTATTTCCAGTTCGTGAACATTTTCCTCCTGTATTATTATACAGATGTTTTTGGCCTCGCTCCAACGTCTGCTGGTATTCTGTTTGTGGCGGCGCGTTTCTGGGATGCGATCAACGACCCACTCATGGGCGTAGTCGCGGACCGAACCAACACCCGTTGGGGGAAATACCGGCCTTATCTTTTATGGATGGCAGTGCCGTTTGGACTCATAGGTTATCTATGCTTTGCTAACCCGAATTTCAGTGAAACTGGAAAACTCATTTATGCATACGCAACCTATATTGGGCTGATGATGGTCTACACCGCGATCAATGTCCCATACTCGGCATTGATGGGCGTGATGACGCCAAGCTCTAAGGAGCGCACCAAGTTGGCGACTTATCGTTTTGTTGGTGCATTTTCAGGCACACTATTGATATCGCTGGCGGTGCGTCCGTTGGTGCGTGAGTTGGGTGGTGGTGATGAGGCGCTTGGCTTCAAATTAACAATGGGACTATTGTCCATTGTAGCTGTTGCTCTTTTTCTTTTTACGTTTGCCTGGACCAAAGAGCGTGTGAAGCCACAGTGTAATGAAAATACCAGTATCAAGCAGGATATTGTGTTTCTATTTCAAAATCGCCCTTGGATTATTATGGTCATTGCGGCTATTCTTACACTGTCCAATGTTGCGGTGCGCGGCGCTGTTACGGCTCACTTTCTAAAATACTACGTTGGTGACGACGGTCAGTCAGTGTTTTGGTTCTTAGATAAGACATCGCTGATGCTGACTTCTGGCTCATTGGCTTTCATTATCGGGATATTCTTTACCAGTTGGTTCAGTAAGACCTTCGGAAAGCGCAATTCGCTGATGGCGTTAACACTGTTAAATGGTGCGACTTTATTGGTGTTCTATTTCATTCCACCGGATGCGTTCTATCTCATGCTTACCGTGAATGCGCTGGGAAGTTTACTTGCTGGGCCGACGCCGGTATTGGTTTGGGCGATCTACACTGATGTTGCTGACTACGGTGAATGGCGCTTTGGTCGTCGTGCAACCGGGTTGGTGTTTTCTGCCGCGATGTTCGCCCAGAAGATGGGTCTCGCTATTGGCGGTGGCTTATCCGGTTGGCTGTTAGGCTACTTCGGCTATGTCGCCAACCAGCAACAGACACCAGAGACTATTAATGGCATTCGATTGCTCTTTTCGGTGTTGCCTGGTGTGCTAGCCATCGCCAATGGCATAATACTTATTTGGTACCCCCTTTCGGACGACGACGTTTCAAGCATCGAAGCCGAACTGAAAGTCCGCCGTGAACTTAGTAACCCTGCATAAGATTAAATTATGATGAAAATGACCTCTCTCATGGCGTTATCGGCGTCAGTCTTAATTGGCCCTGCTAGCGCAGTTGCATCCTTCGAAATTTTCCAGACATCTCGTCAAGGCGATCGCTTGGACAAAGTAGATGCGGAGGCAACCGGCCCTTCTACCTACACACTGACGTTGAATCCTGAAAAAACCTATCAGACGCTGGTTGGTATCGGTGGCTCTTTTACGGAGTCTGGGGGCCAGGTTCTCAGCGAACTTTCCAAGACGAAGCGTGAGCTTGCGCTGCGAAGTTATTTCTCGCCAGCTGGCGCTCATTACACGCTCACGCGTACTCACATTGCAAGCAGTGACTTTTCTGTAACCAACTACACCTATGCGCCGGTTCCGGGAGACAACGAATTGGCGCATTTCTCAATCGATCCGGACCGCAAATATTTGTTGCCCATGATCAAGGAGGCGCAGGGAATTGCAGGCGCGGAATTTAGTATTCTCTCGTCGCCATGGACGCCACCGCCTTGGATGAAAACTAACAATGATTGGAATGGAGGTCATCTTAAGCGTGAGCATTATCAGACATTCGCCGATTATATTGTTAAGTACATTAAGGCATATGAAGCTGAGGGAATCCCCATCTGGGGCATCACGCCGGCTAATGAACCACTGGGCAATGGTTCGAATTGGGAGAGTGTTCATTTTTCTGCTCAGGAGATGAGTGAATACATTGGGGACTACCTTGGGCCCGTACTCGAAAAGCACGCGCCGGCCGTCAAAATATGGGCCTACGATCAAAACCGCGGCCATCACCTTGTCGAGTGGGCGGAGGCGATTCTGGGCAATTCGAAGTCGGCCAAGTATGTCGAAGGTATGGCGATCCATTGGTACCAAAGTACAGTCGACATTGACGCAGAGTCGTTGGACAAAGTGCATGAGGAATTTCCGAACAAACAGATTTTGCATTCCGAAGGATGCATTGACGCCATAGGAGACGATGAAGAAATTGGTGTCTGGCTGGAAGACGATTGGTATTGGCGTGCTGAAGCGACTGATTGGGGCTACACTTGGGCTGCTGACGAAAATAAGGTGCACCATCCCAAGTATCGTCCGTTTTACCGCTATGCTCGCGACTTGATTGGCGGCTTTAATCACCACCTTGTTGGCTGGGTTGATTGGAATATGTTTCTCAACACTCGTGGCGGCCCAAATCATGCGCGCAATTATTGTTTAGCCCCAATTCTGGTGGATAGTGGAAAGGATGAGTTCTACCGTACTCCCTTGTTCTATGCAGTGGCCCATTTCAGTCGCTACATGCGTCCCGGTGCCAAGCGCATTGATTTGACCGGCCATGACCAGTTTTTAATGGCGACTGCTTTCAAGAATCCTGATGATTCAATTGCCGTTGCTGTGTTTAACACGTCTGAAGAGAGTATTAACTACGAGTTGAAAATGGGTGCTAGTCAAAAGTTGTGTTCGATCCCCGGTCAGGCGTTACAGACAGTTGTAATTAGCCACCCTTAAGAAGCGAATTTTGATTGCCCACATGTCTATTGCTGGTCTTCTGATTCACTTGGTGGAGGTCGATCGTAGAAGGATAGCATGTCGACGATGACCTTGTCCCGCCCAGGAACGGGGCGACCATCGCGTAGCAACAAGAGTACGCGTAGGCCGGGACGGAGGGCTATCGGGTTGCTGAAGATCAGTGACCATTTGTCATCCGTGTGGGCGGCCAGGCTGATGACCACCCGCTGACGCTCGGTGTCGAAATTGAGATGATGACTCTGACCTGGCGACAACTGAAAATCCTCCTCACTCAAGCGAAAGGCCAAGTCTACATTGGATAGATTGATCACGAACACAGTCTCCTCTGGTCGGCTTATCGAGGAATCGGGTAGACAGATGGCGGTGACATCTTCAGCTGGATTTCGATTCAGAATGACGAGCCCTTGCTCCAAATCAGTCGGAAGGGAAAGCCCTAGCACTTTTTTTCGATGGAGCACTCCCTTTTCGTCAGGGACATCTCGGTAGAGGCTGAGCATGTTTTCTTCATCGTAATCATAGATGGATGAAAAGACATTTTCGTCGGCACGGATATACACTTTGTTTTTTCCGCTGACAATATACAGGTCGTCGTGGATACTACCATTTAGGCTGATGAAACGCAGGGAAAGCGCTAAACCACAAAGTGGGGTGAAGAGGAGTACGGTGAAAATGAGGCGCCAAGCTAAGAACATAATTATTTAGATTTCATTGGTGGCAAGCCAGCGGAAGGACACCAGTTGGAAGCGGCGCCCAAAGAGGTCATTCGTGGTGTCATCTTGTGGGGTTTCCCAAGGATCAAGATTATCGTCTAAGTAATATGGTAGGCGTTGGACGGTTGCTTCACACCATGCGCGACTTTCGATCTCGCCACTGATTGGATTTCGTACGTCGCCGTAACAGCGAATAATGAAAGTGTCTGAGCGGGCGGTGAGAACAGGGCTGAGCGTGGTCAGCAGGTCGGCTTGGGTCAAGTAACCGGGAGCGAAGGCTGCTCGCGAAGCGAAGGGCTTGTCGACGTCATCGTCGTTATCGCTGCCTATCCAGTGAGAGCGAATTACGACGGCGGGAATCACGTTTTGTGTCACATCAATCTGCTTGTCAGTATCAGTGAAATCTTCCTGTCCATTGATTCGCTCTTCGTTGGGTATTCCTGGATCAGAGTCCACCGAATCGATCGCGGCCTGAAGCGGGCCTTTCAGGCCAGTTTCGTCGTTGGCAAGCCGTCGATTAACAAAGTCGGCCATCGAAGAGAATGGCCCACGCAAACGCACCTGCTCGACTATTTTCTCAGCTAAATGGTCGATTTGGGCGTCAGTCAACGCACGATTGCCGCTCCAAATGGAGTTCGTGCTGATGTTGGTGTCGGAATCGAGATAGCGCGGGAAACTGTGGGTGAGCTCGGTGTCCGAGTCGGATGCGATGATGCCGTTTCGGCTGTGCAGGAGCGCCTTCCATGCTTCCACGGAGGTGGAGTTGACGTTGAAGGCACCTTCCACCATGAGGGCCGAGGCGGCCTGTGTTGGTTTGGTCAGACGCTGACGGATCGTCTCGGTTTCGCTGCCACCTTCCTGTAGGATGGTGTTGCGCGCATTTGGCAGGAAGTAAGAGGGATTGAGAATCTGGTCCGTGGTCAGTTCGTTGGGTACGGTGGAGAAGAAGTAGTCGTCCCAGAGCGCTTCGTTGAGAGTGTAGGAAAGGTCGTAGATGTTTTCCAACTGGCGGAAGGGGGGATATTGCGGACGATTGTCGACTCCAGCGCCGTAAAGCGAAGTGACGGTTTGCTCGCGGGGAACCCAGGGATCGGCGAGGGAGTTACCCACAGCGTAGGTCGGGTTAGAAGTCATGAGCGAGAGGTTGGCGTGCTGCAGTTGGGCGAGGGAAAAAATGGGCGTTTGTGCTGGTCGAAAAGATTTGACCACCATGTCGACGGGATTGCCGTTTTCATCCAGTCCGACATCGGGTCCCGGCCCGACCGATCCACGGTTGTTACTGCCGAAGCTTGGGCCTGGGTGGGTGCTGCCCTGTATGTCCATGTAATAGACATGGCTGCCGGTGCCTCTGGGGCGGAGGGAGTCTGGGGCGATCGGGTTAAAGAGGGCTATCCAGCGGGAATGCTGTCCGAAAGCACCATAAGTGTCCTCAGAGAAGCGCATTTCGATCCGGCAATATAGCAGCGGCTCGAAGATGAGTCCAGGGTCGCGATTTTCAAAGTTGAAGGGGCTGTTCACTGGCGAGTGACTATAAATTCCTGTCGAACCTGGAGATTGTATGTGTTGGTAAATGACATCTTCGTCGTCGGCATCGCGAAGTGAGATCACCATCTGTCCGGGGCCGTTACCCATGTAATAGGCGACTGGCTCGGTGGTGTCATCGGTCTTCGTAGTATGAAGGTCCTCTGCGCTCATAATTGGACCGGGTAATGTCACGGAATTGTCGGCCCGGATTGGTTGGTTGGGCGATAAGACATTGTGGGACTCGTTGTATGCTTCCGACGTATCGAGGGTAAATACCAAGCTCTGGCCAGGCTCGATTTGAGGCGAATTGAGGCGGAAGCGAAGTTCTCTTTCTTCGGCGGGTATTTGGTCGTCGACTCCCTTGAAAATCGGATAGTTGAGGTAGCCTGTGGCGAAGGCCTGCGAGTCGTAGCTCCCCCCCGGTGCTTTGTCGCTGGTAGCGCGTCGCAGGATCGGATGCGATATATATGGGCCTACCGCATCGACGGCTTCGCTTTCCTTGCCGACGATAATCGTGAAGTAGTTGTCTCGCGTATCAAAAAGCATGGTGTAATCATGGGCGGCGATCGGCACGTTATAGGGATTCCACAGGACGACGACGGGAAAAATGTGGAGGTTCATGGGCTGTCCCTCCCCGGAATTGGAGACGTTGAAGCCGATCCGAGTGTAGGTAATATAGGGGTGCAGGCCTGAGCTCGATGCGGGGATGTCTTTTGTGGACTGGTTCGATGAGGTGGCGATGCGATCCGGCGCAATGGGGGCGTAGGCGTTTCCGTCGCCGATGATTTCGGCATACTCACGAATCATACCCCAAGTGGGCAAATAGGTGTCCGCTTCGGTGATGTAGTCGGTGTCGCGTGGAGGGTTGGCAGCAGAGTCAGGTTGGGCCAGCCATGCTGTGAGGTCCTTTTTCAGCCCTCCATCGACAACATTAGCCAATACGCCGCGCGAAGTGGTGGTCAAGTCATGGAATCGGTATGCAAGTGCGTCATGTAGAGTTTTCTCGGCGATGACTGAGTTGGCGGATAGTGGTAGTTGGCTGAGCGATTGCACATTATTGAGGGAGCTCTTGAAATCCGGATCATCGGCGTCGTAGGCGGTGCCCAAGTCATTTCCGATGGAATCGCTCATACCCTCAATCCCACTGCGAGCGTTGCTGATGTAGCGATATTGCTTGGCCGTGTCGTTGCTGATTCCGGTGGTGTTCAGGACTGTGGGGTCAGGGCTTTCCCAAGGGTCAGTCAGCTTGGCATTGGCCTTGGTGCCTTCGTCCCCAATCCAGTAAGCAAAGCGTCCATTCCCATCACCGATGGATTCACTGAGGACTTTGACTTGCGAGCTGGCATCGACGGACTCGTGCAGCATCCAGACAACCGTGTCGTCAGTGGATGGATTCCCCAAGTTATCGGCGGCGTCACTTTGGCCGCTTACCAGCCATGCCAGAGGGATCGCGGGATCGAGCGGACCCGAGGTGGTATCCCATACACCGGTGAAGTATGGATTGGCCACATCTGCGACTAAATCCGCCCGCGCTGTCACTCGTTGGTCTGACCCGGCCAATTGCTGGACTTTCCCTAAGGCGACCTGTAGGCCCAATAGTGCGTTCTGCTGTGCCTGCACCCTATTCAGAGATTGCGTGGTGGAAAGCACCTCCACTCTGGTCAAGGTCGTGAGGGATAGCGACAACAGAAGAATAAACGCCATCAGCGTCATACTGATTATCAGGGCGAAACCTTGTTGGCTTGAGGTCGATCGTGGGGGGGGGGGCGAGGGCATCAGTGGGGAAGGGTGTTGCTCTTCGATTACATGGTTAGAGTATCTATTAAGCATCATCGTTTCAACCGCTCATTTGAGCAATGACTGAATCCTTCTATCAATAGAATTTGAACGAGATCGCATTGACTCGATGCTTGCTGAAACGAAGCCTTATTGCAGTTCGCCAAAGGTTCACTGCTGGCACCGCTCAAGCAAGGGTTCGCTTGTTTTGATTACAACTGATTACCCCCCCCTATGATTATGAATCTCCCCGAAACGATAAACTTACTTCAAGGCACCGATTCAACTTTCGACTTTTCCACTGGTAACACTCTGCCTCTGGTAGCCCGCCCTTGGGCTTTGCATCACTGGACACTCCAGACGGCAGAGGCACCCTGGCTTTTCAATGCCCGTCATCGCCGTTTGCGAGGCCTCCGGCTGACGCATCAGCCCAGCCCTTGGATGTTCGATTACGCCAGCCTGACCCTGCTGCCGTTTACTGGCCCGGCGCTGGAAACTCCAGAGCTACAGGCTTCTGCCTATTCACTGGAGGACTCGGTCCTGAATCCTCACTACCTTCGGGTCAAATTGATGCGCTACGGCATTACGATGGAAATGTCGCCGACCGAGCGTGGGGCGATTCTTGTCATGCACTTCCGCCCAGATGAAACCCCGCGACTGAGCTTTTATTTTGACGGCGAACATGAGCTGAGGCAAATCGCTCCGGAGTCAGTCGGTGGACGTTCGTTGAACCGGAATAGCGATTTGCCCGAAGACTATGGCCTGTCGTTTATCGGTCGTTTCTCCGCGCCGGTGGAATCCGTCACGCGGATGCCTTTGGGGGGGTATGTAGAGTTCGCTCGAGGAACCACCCGTGTGGAGCTTCGTTTGGCTGGCTCATTGATCAGCGACGCGATCGCTGCGGAGACCTTCCGACGAGAACTCGATAATCGCTCCCTGGAAATGATCCGTGAGGAGGGAGCGCAGGTTTGGACAAAGTTTCTGGGGCGCTTTGAAATTGAAGCCGACAGCCCAGAGCAGTGCCGCTTATTTTACTCCTGCTTGTACCGCTGCCTGCTCTTTCCCCGCTTTCTGGACGAGATCGGAGAAAACGGGAAAATTTGCCACCGTAGCCCCTATGATGGAGAGGTTCACTCGGGGAGTCTCTGCGCGGACTGCGGTTTCTGGGACGTCTATAGGACGCAGCTTCCGCTGCTGACCTGGGCCTATCCGGATATAACCCGCCGCATGATGGATGCCTGGCTGAACGCCTGCCGTCAGTCTGGATGGTCACCGAAATGGCCCAGTCCGGGGCCGCGGCATTGTATGATCGGGACGCATTTTGACATCTATGTGGCAGATGTGATTAGTCAGGGGTTGATCGATTGGGATGTAGAAGCCGCTTTCACCTACCTATGGAAAGATGCGACTGAACTCTCGGATAATCCCTGTTTTGGTCGCGAAGGTCTGCAGGAGTATCTCAAGCTGGGCTTCGTGGCGGCGGACAAAACGGTGTATTCATTATCCAGCACATTGGATTACGCCTATGACGATTTCTGTGTGGCGCAAGTGGCACGCTTCCTCGGTAAGGAAAAGGAGGCGGCGCAGCTATTTGAGCGAGCGGGTAATTATCGCCATGTCTTCGATTCGAAAACCGGATTTATGCGCCCGCGCCTTGCCGACGGTTCCTGGGTCGAGCCGTTTCGCGAATTTGGGTGGGGCGGGCCTTATGTCGAGGGCGGACCCTGGCAACATGCCTTTAATGTGCCACACGATCCTGAAGGCTTAGCAGCCCTGTATGGTGGGCCCGCCGCTCTATGTGGAAAACTGGATACGATGTTGACGATGGAGCCACGCTATGAGGCTGGCCACTATGGCTTTGAAATCCATGAGGCCACGGAGATGGCTCTGGCTGGTTTCGGTCAATACGCCCACTCCAATCAGCCTGTGCATGCCTATCTTTTCCTTTATGCGTTGATGGGGGATACGGCCAAAACCAGCCATTGGGTACATCGCGTTTGCCGTGAGTTATACAGCATCGATGACTTCCCGGGTGATGAGGATAACGGGGAAATGGCGGCATGGTATATTTGGGCCAGCTTAGGTTTGTATCCGCAATGCCCGGGGAAGCCCGGCTTCGTCCACTTCGAGCCCTTGCTCCGGCGCGTAACAGTTCGTGTTCCGGAGCGCGATGAGGTCGTGATCGTCCGTGAGGGATAAGTTATTCACTGATTGCTTTAATCCGGATCGGACTAACTCTTTCTAACTGAAAAACGAAACACTTGTTTCCAAGTTCAATTGTTAGAAAGTCACTGGGCTTATCATGTATCGATCAAGCTGCCAGAATGTGTAAATGCAAAGGCGCTTCTCTCTTGGTGTCCTTGCATTACTTACCAGCCCAGCACTCAAGAACGGCCTTTAGACCCGGCTTGGGCGTTGGGATGGATTAACCCCAAATACATTGATATATGAATAAATGCATAACGCTTGTTGTCCGGAACCTGTTGGTCCTGTTAATTTTCACTGGAGTTTGCTCCCTATCGGCAGCTACTACCTACGTTCATCCTGGAGATGATTTAGGTGCGATACTCAACAGTGCGAATCCTGGGGATACCGTTATGGTCTATCCCGGCGAGTATGGTCGCGTGGTTCTGGCCGATAAGAACGGAACGGAAACGGACCCCATTATCATTCGTTCTATGGGCGGAGCCACGATCAAGAGCTACGAACCCTATGAGAACGCCCTCTGGCTGAAAAACTGCGACTACATTGTCTTCGATGTCTTCACTTTTACTGGTGGCATGCGAGGCGCAATTGTCGTCGACTGCGATCACATCATTTTCAAGAACTGCACATTCACGGGGGTTGGCCAAGAAGGCATCCATATTCTCAGTTCACATTATGTGGATGTTCGCGGCGGTAAGATTTATAATACCGGGTTGTTGAATCCTCAGTGGGGAGAAGGCGTTTATGCGGGTTCCGGTTCAGCCTACGATTTGTGTAGTCATATCTGGGTCGAGGGCGTCGAAATCTACAATACTGGTAACGGAGAGGCCGTCGATTATAAGCCTGGCGTTAGTCATTCTACGATCCGTGGTTGTGTGATTCATGACATTGCCCCGGGCACTTCGACTCAATCCAACGAGGGCGCTATTGTGGTGAATGGCTACGATACTTCTGTTTATGTGCTGCCGGCTCCGCAATATATCTGGATCGAGAATAACCTAGTCTATAACATCTCTGGTGGGTTGACGGGTAAAAATCGAGGCATCGTATTTTTTGGTAGCGGCGTCTATGTAAAGTCGAACATCGTGCATGACTGTGACGACGAAGGTATCCTGGGTTCCAATTGGAACAATGCGGGCTTTACGAACTGGTCTTATGCCAACTGGTGCTATGATAACGATCCCAACTCGAACTATCAGTATGGCAATGTCGTCAACCTTACCGATCCCGGGCTAAACTCACAGACCAGGCAGGTTTGGTTCCCGTAAACTTGCCTTTGACGGCTGGATGAAACAGGCTGGCAAACGAACGACGCCGAGGGAATATCTCCTCGGCGTCTTTTCGTTTCAGTAAATCCAAACTAACAGTCGTTGTTTATCTCACCTCACTACCAGTATCTTTGGAGCGGTAACAGATATTTCCTTTGCAGGAGAGAATCTGATTGGGCTGTTACCATCAGAATCAATCAGACACAACTTAGTGCGTAACCGGTGTGATTTTCAGAGAAATGGTGGCTGCCGTCGCAGGTTCGTTGAGGTCGATACCTAAGCGGCGGACTTTGCCTTCGCGGGATTCATCTTTCAGCCAGCCGTTGGTTACGGTGTAGGCGGCGCTGCTTTCGATGTGGACTCGTACGGTTTGCCCCTTGTTGCTGACTTCCCATACGTCTGGAGAGATTTCCTTGGCCTCGCCGTAGGTCAGGAGGGCGGTACCAAAGCTTTGAGGGCTGTCGAAGTCGACTGTATCGGTCACAGTGATTTTACCCGCGCCAGTGCGGTCGAAGTCGAAGCTCCGGATCAGGCTCTTCACTACTGGTAAGCTGTAAGCTTGTGCGATGTCCAAGACGATGTGGTCGCCCGCTTCATCAAAGTCTGTCTCGAGCACCATTGCCTTGTATTCGGAGCCGTGCTTTTGCCACTGGCCGGCGACTAATGGCACGGGGTGCCCGTAGGAAGCTTTTACATGGTGCTGGTAGGCGTTTGGACCCATTGAGGCGGCGTTGTAAACTGGCACACCTGGGTCGACTAATACGGGCACACCTCCGAGTTCAACCACGAAACTTCCGATGTCATTGTGGCCGTGGCTGACGCCATTGTGGCCTCCCTTGAAGGAGAAGCTGAGGCCGTCCACGCCCTCGGGCAGGCGACCGACGTAGATTTGGCTGAGATCAAACCAATCGTGCAGGCGATGTCCATTCAACATGCTGGAGTCGGCTTTGATTAGGGGAGGCTCATTGTCATCAAAGGCAAGGTTGACTCCGTAGCTGTAGAGGAAGGCGCTATAGGTTGGGTCTGGTGCCCAGACTCGCTCGGTGCCTGCCTCCAAGCCGAAGCGCTTGTCAATGATGTGGTTCAGCCATCCGCTGGACGGCTCAGTGAGCATAGCGTCGCCATAGGCAGGGAAGAGCCCTTGGTCCATTTCGAAGCGGTAGGGAAAGAGTATGATCAGGCGACAGTTTTCCGGGGTATAGAGATCGACTAGGCCGTTGGTCGATTGATACGCCGTTTCAGCCAGCAGGATGTAGTGCCCGAAGCCATATTTCCAATATCCCATACCTTCGAGTGAGTAGCCGTCGGGAGGGAAACTATTGATGTAGCGCTTCACTCCAAGCTCGGCCCCAGCGATGACTTCGGCACGTTCGTGTGGGTCGTCTAAGAAAACGATGGCGCTACCGACCAGTCCGCCGTGGACGACGGCATTCCAGTTGTTCGGATCGAGGCTCCACCATTCCGGCTTGGCTTCACCGCGGACAGTCGCGAGATACTTCGAGAGCGCGCGGCTCTTGACCTCCTTTTTAATAAGCTCCCGTGTCTGGGGATTGAGGCGGTTGCCTAAGATATCATAGACGGTGGCAAGGTTCCAGGCGGTCATGGCTGTGCCTAAGTCGTTGCGATCACCTGAAAACGGAACATGGGCAGAGAGGATCCAACTGGGTTCGCTACAAATCGCTTTGATTTCGCTGTTAATCGCAGGCAAAAAGCGCCCCTGGTTTTCCATGGCCTCGGCTAGGACAAGGATGACCAAACGATATCGGCGGTGACTGGTCACATTGTCGATTTGGCGGTCACCACTCTTAACCGAAGCCTGATAAGCTTCGAGGCTGAGTTCGGGGGGGGGCTGTAGATAAAAGCGCTCGGCCTGTGTCATGATGCGTTTGGCGAGTTGCGGATCGTCGCTTTTCAGCGTTTCCCAGAGAGCCCGGTCGTCAATCGACGGTGCCACGCCATCTGGTATGGCGGGCAGGCTGGCGGCGATGGCATCGACACGAGCCGGATCGGGAATCAATGCGTGGTGGAGCTTGGGCTTCGCAGATGGATCAACCGGTGTGATCGAGAAATCATCAAAATCTGCTTTTACCTTATGCTTGCTGTATCCGTGGACGGCTACGGTCATAGCAGTGGCTCCGGTCGGTGGGTGGAAATCGAGTGTGTGTTTGCTCCAGTCGGAGGGTTTGGGGGGCAACTGTAGGGACAGGTCGCCGCCAGCGGGTTTGATAACCCGGCCATCGTCGCCGTAGAATTGCACCCAAACGCCGATGCCGCTAGTGTCGAGTATTCGCGCCCAAAAGCTAAGGCGGTAATCTTGGTTTGGCTGAATCGTTACGCGCGGGCTTTGCAGCCAAGAACCCGCAGTGCCCTGCTGAGTAACCCGAAGGCCGATCTCACCGCTGTGGGCGGCCTCGGGCAGGGGCTGGCTTAGCCCGAGGCTTTTATCTTCAGGGCTGGCATACCAGCCTGTTAAATTGTCTTCAAAGCCTGCATTGGAAAAATCAAGGGTGGCTTGAGCGACGTTGAGTTGGCCCAGCGTGCAGAGAAAAGCAACGCTGAGGAATCGGGGGAATATAGGTTTCATAGAAAACAAATTGCACAATGAATGAGTGCGGGAGAAAAGAGTGCGGCCTATTTGTTCAGGGCGCGTTTGGCCTGCATTTGGTTGATGTGATCCTGCTGCGCCTTGGCCACTGCAGGCCAGAGCTTGGAACCATCCAACGAATGGCTGCTGGTCGTGGCGTGGACCATAGTCTTTGGAGCCGTCAATTGATTGTAGGCGGCATAAACTCCGGTCGGCGGACAGGTGGTGTCGATGAAGCCGACCCAGAAGTAGCCTTCGGCCTGAATCCGTGGCGCGAAATTAACCATGTCGAAATATCGGGAAGTTTCTAGCACTTGAGTGTCCGGCTGGCCGTTGAGGATGGGCACGACTTTTGGCCAACCCGCCACACGTCCGGCTACCATGCCGGTATGGTCGCACATTGCCGTGACCATCGCCGTGTAGAACGATACGCGCGGATCAAATGCAGCGCCCATCATGGACTGGGCACCTCCTTGGCTGCCGCCTTCAATCATAAGGATATCGCCATCCCACTCGGGCTGCTCACAGAGGAAGTCGAGGGCTCTCTGAACCCGTAGGAACATATTGAGAAAGTAGTAAGTCTCGCGAGATTCTCGGCCATCGATGCGGTAGTTTTTCAACTCTCCACCGTTGAGGTCGGCATAGTAGGATGATGGTTGACCGTTTGGAATGCCGTGAGCGTTGATGGCTAGGGAGATCACTCCGCGCTGGGCCCAGCGTGCGGAGGCGAGTAAGTCCGTGCTGCGGACTCCGGCACCATCTACGCAGAGACGCGCGGGACATTCGCCCGGTTTTGCTCCAATGGGGCGGGAGTAATAGCCGCGCACGGGCTTGCCAATGCAGTCGATCTCGATGTCGAAGCACTCGATGCCTGGCCTGTCTGGCGGTGCAGGGACGGGCGTCAGTTTAACCTTGAGAGGCACTTTGTCCAAGCGGGCGAGTTGATCATTCCAGAATTCGTCAAAGTCGTCTGGGCAGGCCATACTCGGCTGAATCCCTTCTGGGTCGATGGCCGCTCCGGCGGTGGCTTCCAGACGCTTGCCGTCAACTTGCGTCACGGCCTTGCATTGGAGAAATCCTGGCTCGTTTAGTGTACCGATGGCTGTGGCTCGCCCGTCCTTCAGCTTCACTGTTCCGTTGTGTATGGGAGGCACGCCGTCTTTGGTTATCGTCCAGTCGACCGATTCATCGCCAGAAGGTTTGCCGTCTTGTAGCAGGGAAATTTGAAAAGTCACTGTTTCGCCCGTGGCGTAGACGGCATCAGCACGGTCGGTGACGATGTTTAATTTCGTTTCGGCTTGTGCATTCAATACCAGAAAGCTTGAGATGAGTAGGGTGGGACAAAGGAGTTTCAACATGTAGACAGGGAATAAGGGTTGATGAGTAGATGAAAACTTACTCTTGTCCTAAGCTAGCTTTCACGAGCCAAAGGCCGCAAGTAGTCGGCTATTCTATCAATTGAAATTCAAATATAATGAGCTTCCAGCGCACCATCGTAGTTGATGATCGGGAAGGCCGTCAGCTATAAGGATTTCGGATGGTGCGCCCCTCCACCCAATCGCTCTCGACTAGAAAATGAAAACGATGCTCTGGGATGCCACGCTCGTTGCGATGAAGCATATCGACGACAACATCTACGGCTTTGCGGCCAATAAGAAAATCGTTCTGAAAAATCCCCGCCACGCCCTTGTCGCGATCGGTCAGACTCAGAGAGGCCAGACCACAGGCATCTTCGGAAATACCCGCTTTTTCAAGAAAGACGGGCAGGGTGTCGAAGTGATAAATGATGGCGTCCGGCTTATGCTTGTCGAACCACTGCCGGATGCGCTTAGGCTCCTCGTTGATGGTTGTTTCCTCCAGAATGTGGGGCGGCAGGCATTGCTCTCTGGACAGGTTTTGCTGCTCGGCGAGGAAACCAGCCAGAAAGTTCTGGTCGGTGCGTTCGTCGGTCTCACGTGATGTGATAAAGCCCAGTCGCCGATAGCCCCGCGAGAGCAGGAGACGCATCGACAACCGTGTGGAGTGGTACTGTGCGTTGGTGACCAAATGCAGGAGCGGCCAACTCAGAGTAAAGCCAAAGCAGACGGAAGAAAAATCGCTCCAATCAAATTCGAGATGAAAGCGACTGTGCGTTTGAGGAGGAATGAGCAGGCCACGTATGTTACGCGCCTTCAAGACGCCATGTAGGCGCTGGCCACCGAGATCGGGAAAATACAAAGGTTCCAGCTTATAGCCCAGTTCTTCACAGCGATCTTTTGCTCCGCGAAAGTATTCGGGAAAGGCGATTTTATCGGTATTTTCGCTGCTTACGGGATTTATCCACGCTAGCGTGCCTTGGTGATGGGACCGCTTGCTCTGGTTTCGATGTACGGTGATGGCCGACAACATCGGATCGGGCCGATAGCCCATCTTTTCGGCAATTGCACGGATGCGCTTACGGGTCGATTCGGCGAGCCGTTGGTCATCCTTAAGCGCCATGGAAACTGTTGTGACATGAACACCCGCCTCACGTGCAATATCTTTTTGCCGAACATACCCTTTAAGCGCCATGACTAGCTTTATTAGTTGTAGTGCGGGCTTTTTTCAAGGGAATTGCCGTGTTAGATTAAAACTTTCTAATGTTAGAAGGAGGTGGAGTCTTTGTGTTTCGGCAAGGAAACTCTGAAGGGCACAACCATCCATTTTCAAAAAGAAGCACCCATGGCGCGAGACAGCTCTCTGGCATTAGGAAGGCGGGCCAGCCGTTATATATCGATTATCTGCTTCTTGGAAAAGACGTCAGACAAGGTCTTTAGTTTGCCGTGCCGCAGACGATTTTCAAGGATTCGATTTCCCAAGGACCTGGGCTTTTTCCATTGCCGAATATAAGCGTGTTATAGGTCAGAACGGTATCCGTGGCGTCCGAGGTTTTAAAGAGGTCGGTATCCACCATTCCTGAGGCTTCGATGCCGCTGGTGGTGCGGGTAACGCGAAAGGTGACAGTGTGCGCTTCGGTTCCGAAGGTGCCTGTCCGTTCGAAACTTCCCATTGATTTAACTGCGTTGGCGGGGCCGCCTAAGACTGCATTATACTGTGTAATGGCCTTGTTTCCCAAGTCCTTGCCCAAGCCGATACTGCCGTTGCTCCATTTCGGACCGGAGGCACCGGGATTGAATGAAATGAAATAGCCCGTTGCCGTATCCCCGACTGAATTGACGTCGGGGTTGTAGAAGCTTGCTGTAGCAATATCGCCTTTGATGTCGTACAGGCCAAGACGCACGCCTGAGTTGCTATCATAGGGTCCATCCGGAAAACGTATTGTCAGCGAGACTTCAATGTAATCTCCGGGCATCGTCAGGCTGGCCTCGGGAAATTCTACATACGCCTGAGAGTAGTCTTGTGCGGAGAAGGACAGACTACCGCTGCCTGCGCCAAAAAGGTTTTGTTGGACGAGCTCCTTGTAGGTGCTGCCAGACGATTCCGCCTGTTGCTCGGCTCCATATCCCACGATCTTGATTTGGTCGAAGGAGTCATTGATCAAAGTCTTTTCGGCGGCGTTCAAACTTGTCGCCAACAGGATAACGGTGAGGGTTTTGGTGAAGTATTTCATCTTTGTTAAATGGGGTGGTAAAAAATAAAGATACGGATTCAATCGCAATGAACGGCCTAAAGGTTTCAGTCATTTTGTCGTTGGTTGGACAGTATCACGTCGCCTCCTCCGGGCACGGCATCGTATAGAACGCAACCATCCATTTTTTCGAGATACAGCGGGTGTCCGTCCTGCCAGACATACACGTCTTGCCAGAATTCTGGTAGGCCGGTCATGAGCGTCAACGGCTCATGGTACAAGTTAGTGTCCTCGTCACAGATCAGGGATAATCTGATCTGGTCGGAGTGCGAATCCAGCAGCACGACTCGAGCACTTTCACGTTCAGTCTTGTAGCAATGCCAAGTTAGGGGATCGGTGAGCCAGAGCTGGTCTCGGCGCTCTTCTACGTAATCCAGCAAAGAAAGAAAATCATTCAGAGAAACACTATGCCAGTCGCCCGCGACTCCGTGGAAGACCAATGGCTTCGCTTCGTTATCTTGCAGTAGCTTTCCGATAAATGCTTCCATTTCCTCCAAGCCATTCATGGTGAATGGAGGGCCTTGAAACGGAGGACGCTCGATCATCAGGTGACGCTTTAATATTCGATTGATTTGGGGCTCGGAAATACCCCATTGCTCGTCCGGGACACCTGGTCGCCCCCAACTGCGCAATCTGTTTTTCGGCAACGTAGGATAGATCCGGTCCAATTCATTGTTGGCCAGAGCAATCTCTCTTTCAAACTCCTTCTCCGTCATGCCGCCGATATGGCTGTAGGTATGATTTGCTAGCACAATACCGGGTGCGCTCGCTGCGCTATCCCATTCCTTCTGTCTGCTGCGATAAGGGCCATTTCCTGGGTTTATGTAGAAGGTGCCAGTGATCCTTCGATGCGTTAGCGCAGGGATGGTATAGTCTAGGTGGGTTGGTGCGCTATCGTCGAAGCATAGCATCAGAACGGCTTGTTTCCCGTGTTTCCATTTTAGCACGATCGTATCACCCTGTGTAAGCTTCGGCGGAGATTTCACAGGCAAGAACTGGTCCTTCGCCTGAAGCTGTGAGCAATCTTTCATTGTCGGATATTTTCGTGATCTTTTCTTACATAGACCAATGCAACCAGAATTCTGTGGATAGAACTATAGAGCTGCGTGGAATTTAGCTAAAGATCGTTGCGATGGAGTTGTGCTGAGATTTGATGGTGTATGTCAGTGCTACGCTCAGACGTGCTATGAAACTTTCTCTAGTTTTTATTTAAGGAGAATGTCGTTGCCTCAAACAGTTGAGACTGTTTGAGGCAACAAGTCCGTGGCCAACAGCTACATCGGTTGGCATCGATTTAACTGAATAGAACTAGTTTACGTCGTCGAATATACCTTGCTGCCTGCGCTATTTGCCGAGGGTTACCGAATGCGCCGACGGATTACAACAACGCACAGGCTTGCTAGTCCGGCCAGTATGGCGACAGTACTTGGTTCGGGGATCGAGACATTGGTTTCAATCGTTAGGTTGCCCATATCCCAGGCACCGCTGGAAGAACCCGTTCCAAAGAAAAACGTATCGTAAGTGTAATATGCCCCTGACGTATCGTTGTTTGAAATAAACTCGCCAACAATGCTATTGGAGATGGTCACACCTGACTCGGTTCGGGTAACGGTGAAGTTTGCCGTTTGAGTCTCTGTTCCAAAAGTGGTCGCGGACGCATGACTGCCGACGGTAGTCGTGCCACTCCCCCCTGTCACGGCAATCCATGCACTCGTTTGATTTCCGAGGTCTTTGTTAATATTTGAAGAGCCTTGAGACCATGCGGCACCTGTTCCACCAGGGTTCATCGAGAGATAGTAGCCGGTGGCTGTGTCAAAATCGGGGCTGGCCGTAACATTACTGCCCATCGCGGTGTCAATACTGTTCAGGATTGTATAAAGACCATAGCGCAAACCGCTATTAGTATCAGTAGGACCTGCCGGATAGTTAATATCAAAGCTCAAACTAATGTAATCGCCCGTTTCGGCGAGTGTGATTTGCTGAAAGGACATATATCCGACGATATTATTCGCACCGCTTATGGATAATGCGCCACTGTCATCCACTGTATTCGAGTAGAGGTTGCTGCCAGAGACCTGTTGGTAGGTATAGCCGGATGAGGACGCCGTTTGAGTCGCTCCCGATCCATTGACCGTGACGTTCGCAAAGTTGTCGTTGACTAATGTTGTTCCCATTAGGGGCGCTGTCAGCAATGCGGTTGCAGAGAGATATTGTAGGATTGGTAACTTGGACATAGTGCTATTTTGTTTGGGGTGAAGTTATCTTTTTGGTAATCTTTTCGCTGATTGGTTCTTTTGCAACCGTGTCGATTTTCTAACAATAGAAGTCCTCGTGGCTGACTTCGGATTTAACCCATATCAAATCATTAACTACTTCATGCGGTATGGGTTTAGCTTTTTCAGGGCAACTCATCGGGCACCATTGGGGCCACATAATTTTTTGGACCACCGTGCCGCTTAAATTGAATATAAACATAGATGCCAAGCAGGAATCCACTGAGTGCCAGGGCACTTCCGAGCGCAAAGACCAAGTGATAGCTATCGTCCGAAACATCAATGACCATACCGGTTAATGGTGCGATTGCCATTGTGGCCGGGGCCGCAAAGATCGCCGCAGCTGATCCGAACTGGGCAAATTTATTCCGTGGAAATAGCCGCATGGTCAACGATGCCGAGCTAGTGAAATAGCAGCCGGACAGAACGCCATGAGCCACCCAGGCGGTGAGAAACATATCGGGCGTTTTCGCATAGATCATCCCCCAAGCCGAGACGAGAAAGTATCCCAACAGTGCCACCATGGAGACCCGGAGCGGATGCAATATATCCGAAATCCAACCAAGAAAGTAAGACAAGCAGAGCGAGATTAAGTAAGTCAATGCGAGGAATTTGCCATAGGTGCCCATATCGATATTCAAACTGCGCGCATAGGGGAGGGCGTAGATATTTACCGGATAGAACGACAGAAGCGAAAGCATCAGCATTAGAAAGATCGATAGGTAGTACCGATTGGTGAAGCTTTCCCGGAAATATTGGCGTATATCGCGCCACCAGGATTTCAAACCACCCACGGCGGACTCATCTTTCGGAGGTGGGGCGGGATACTCGCCTTCTTTCACCTTGAAGCAAACGATCATAAAGGAGACCCCATAAAACAAGCCGACGATTAAGAGGATGAGGGTGAAATAGTCCGGTACCATGCCCATGATCCAATAATTAAAGATCATTCCATCAATCAGGCTGATCGCTCGGAAGAGACCGTAAAACCGTCCAAGCAATGTCGATGGGACTACATCATTAATCAAACCGCCAAAAACCGATTGTCCTGCAATGGTGGCAAATTCAAAGGCAGCCCAAAAGAACCCAAAACAAACTAGGGCAACGAGTTGCTCGTTTTGTTCGGGCATGAATCCATGGACCCATTTTGCGACCAACGGAGTCGCGGCTAGCCCGAGCATCCCCATTGCCGCTAGTGGTGTTGTGATGAGCAAATACGGTATGCGGCGCCCCCACCTGCCACGGTGGCGATCGGACCGGACACTGATGATTGGCCCTAAAATTAAACCAACCAGCGCTGGAAATGAACTGATTAATAGTCCGAAAATCAGATTCGAAACATTCAGGTGGTCGAGGTACCATTGTGCCATTGGCGCAACGGAGCGGTCTCGCATCGACCAGGAGAAGTCACCCAGAAGTAACCAGAAAAACAGGACAACGATGCCTCCTGTTGTGTAGGAAAGTGTGCCGACGCGCCAACGCACTTTTTTTGTGGTTTGCTCTGATTCGGTGGTGGAGGGATTCATTCGTTGAAAGGGGTTGCATCTAGACTGGATAGAAAAGTGCGTGAGGGGGGGGGGACTCCAGCTTTTGGGGAATGCACGTGAAGTTTCTTTTCGACGTCAGCTAGGCTGGAAATGTGTTTTGCATGATTGTAAGAATCAGAACCTCGGCGCGAACGAATTTACTTTCCCCATAATTCTATCAATATAATTACGAGAAGGTTGTAGTTCGAAATCGGTTGAGTTATACTTCCTGTTTAGGATCCCGTAGGCGCATTCTAATGTTAGAAATTCGCGGGTTTTGATTTATCCATCCTGATCTTCAAATGTGAAGACAAGTCCAGTAACTGCCCGAAACCATTCTTGGAGAATCGGAGAGCAATCGGGCCCAAAGGGCTAAATCTGGCCGAATCTACTCTTCTGTCGTCACTATGAAAAAACCAAAGGCCATTTACCTAATTGAAGCCGAGTCTTTCAATAAAATCTATGGCGCGGATGAGCGCGATGCCATCGCTAAGCTGGCGAATATCCATCCGGATCCTGTCGACCTTGCTCATTGTCCTGACGTCGATCTCAGCGATGTGGAAATCGTTTTTTCCGGTTGGGGTGCACCCAAATTCGATAAAGTCTTGTTGGACCGATTGCCAAAATTACGTGCCATTTTCTACGCAGCAGGCACGGTGAAAAACATCGTGTCCGAGGAGCTGTGGAGCCGGAAGATTCTGTTGACCAGCTCTTATGTTGCAAACGGTCGACCGGTGGCCGAATATACCTTTGCCCAAATTATACTCTCACTCAAACGAACCTGGCAGTATGTTTTCAGGCTGAAAGAGAATAAGGCTTGGGAGCGGGATCTTGATGTTTCCGGCTGCTATTACGGGGCCAAGGTTGGTATCGTTTCTCTTGGAGCGATCGGACGTATGGTCTGTGAGCGTCTCAAAACGCTCGATCTTGAGGCATATGCTTACGATCCATTTGTGAGTGACGAGGACATGCTCCAAGTTGGGGCGCACAAAGCAGCACTCGATGAGCTTTTTGCAACTTGCGACGTAGTGAGCCTGCATGCGCCTTTGCTCGAAAATACCTCTGGGATGATTGGGCTGTCGCATTTTCAATCCATGAAATTCGGTGCGACTTTCATTAATACCTCACGCGGAGCTGTTGTGGACGAACCTGCCATGATCGAAGTGCTGACGGCGCGTCCGGATCTGACAGCAATCCTCGATGTCGTGGAGCCCGAACCCCCAGTTGCGGACTCTCCATTATACTCTTTGCCTAATGTTTTCCTGACGCCACACATCGCTGGATCGATGGGTAACGAGTGCCGCCGTATGGGGCGCTTGGCTATGGAGGAGTGTCGCCGTTTTCTGAAAGGAGAAGCCGTGCTGCATGCGATCACAAAGGAGAACATACACAAATTGGCTTAAGCTTCTCGGTAATTAATTCAGTCAAATTTTATGCAGATCGATATTTCTCAACAAGGGTGCATCGGAGATGGCATGACTCTTAACACTCGTGCGTTGCAGTCGGCTGCAGACCAGTTAAGAGAATGTGGTGGAACGCTATATGTGCCCGCAGGAAAATTTCTTACTGGCGTTATCCGGCTATACAGTAATATCACGTTGCATCTCGCCGCTGGGGCCAGCCTTGTCTCCAGTGCGCAACTTGCCGACCATGTGGTGGGTGAATGCATTGCCGGGCTACTCTATGCCTTTGATGCCGAAAATATCACCATTCGAGGAGAGGGCTTGATTGATGGTAACGCAATCGCTTTCTTTCAGGAGAATGTGGCCCATGCCAATTGTGGCGCGGACATCGACACTGCTTCTACGTGGCAGGGGCAGCACGGACTTCACTACGGTAGCGATAGCACGGAACATGGTCCACTGCGTAGCTTGGGCCGACCAGGAAACCTCATCGTATTTGCGCGCTGCAAAAACGTGATTATGGAGGAAATTTCGATTACTGGCGCGACCTATTGGACGATTCATGCGGCCGATTGCCAGACAATACGATTTGATCGCCTGAAAATAGACAACGATCCGCGTCACCCCAACAATGATGGCATCCATTTGACCACCTGTCGCGATGCGTACATCACTCATTGTAAAATCCATACTGGAGACGATGCCATCGCTCTCACAGGTTTTAATCACCCAGCTGGAGAGCGTGAAATTGCGCTGGGCTTGAGTGGACTCAATGGCGAGTGCCGTGACATACTCATTGCCAACTGTGAATTATCGAGTCGTTCCAGCGCGATTCGCATAGGCTTTGGCGTGAACCCTACGCGTCATGTTCATATCAGGGATTGCAGCATAAAGGACTCTCAGCGTGGGCTTCTCGTACATGCCCCGCAAGCCGATGTCTCCAATATCACTATGGAGCGTTGTGATATCGAAACCCAGCTCTTTCATGGGGCCTGGTGGGGGTGTGGTGAGCCGGTTAGTCTCGTCTCAGTTCGGTTTCCAAACACCCCAAAATCTTATGGCATTAAAGACGTAAGTCTGTCCAAGCTCCGTATTCGCTCGCCGGTCGGCATAGTTGCCTATTCAGAATGCCCAAATGATATCGAAAAGATTGATTTAAATCAAGTTGAGCTGACGCTGGTGGACGACCCCCTAGACCTAATCAAAGGAGGCAACGCCGATTTGAGACCCGCCGCCGACAGGCATATCGCCGTCGTTTCCATTGGGTGGGAGCCGACGCATTTCATCAATATTGAGGCGACCCTTTTGGATTGCACATTTGGCAACGAAAAATCTCTCATTTCGCCCCATCACCAGTGACTCTAGGCCGTTGAACGCGCATATCTCAGGGCCAAGAACTCAGGTTATGGCAATGAGATATGATAAAACGGGTATCTCGATTCCGCTTACTCGGTCAGACTTTCTAGGTGCCCTCTAAAAGCGTCTACACTACTGGGTGAGGATTGAATTTTTTGTTTCAAGGCTCATGAGAATTGACTGGCTACGTTAGTGCAGTTGACAAGTTTTTGGTAATCGAAGGTTTGCTGTTTAGGTGGGTAGTTTTGAGACGATTCGATTTGGTTGTGCTGAACGACCATGTTTTGCACGCACCGTGCAAAGATTAGATCCTTATGGAAGGTAAAGAAGCAGTTGTTCTCGATCCGAATGTTTTCATGGTATGCTTGATTTGAATGATTCTCTGGCCTGATCTCTGGATCAATAGCGATAATTCCAGTGCCCCAAATGCCATAGCCGCAATCCTGGAATTGATTGTTCTGGATGCATACATCTTTGACCGATCCAGATTCATACCAGCTATTGGCATCTCCTGCGATTTTAATGGCTGAACCAGCAGAGTGGAAATAATTGTTGGTGATCCTTATTTTGCCCGGTGTGGTGGCGAGAATGCCGCGGGCGCGGTTGGAACTGAATTGACAGTACTCGATATTAACATCAGGTGTATTATGAAGTGACTCAAGGCAGTCGCCTGGTTGGGTGCCCTCCGGTAATGGCTTGTTGAGTTCTACAAGCCAGTGATAGCGATTTATCATCGTAACACTTTTGATGTCTAGAAATCCTTTGGGCAAAAGTGAATGGTTGCAGATGACTTGTGCTTCTTCGTTGGCATCAACGACCTGAATGCCAGCCTGCTCGTGATGTGCGTTCTCTATTAGTATTTCGGTCGGGCTAATGATTCGCTTAATGGGGCTGTATATGCCGTGTACATTAACACCGTCATCCATCATGTTTCGAAACTGGCATTTGCGGATGCTTATTTTGCCACGGCAATTCACGAAATGCGTGGCATCGGCAAAGGTTGAAACGATTCGGTTGTGTCTCGGTGGTGGCTCGACGACGCAGTCTACCAAGTGAATGTCTGTTGAGCGTTGAGCGATGATGCCCATGGCTCCAGCGTGGTGGATGACGATCGATTCCAGAGTTGTTTTTTCACAGTTGTTTAAACAAATTCCAAATAGGTCCCGGTGATCATGGGTGATCGCAAGAATGTTGCCCACATGAGGCTTTGGAGTGGGATATTCGATATTCAACTTGAGCAGCCCATCAGGCGTTTCACTGAAAGAGTGGGCGGGTACCCGGTAGCAGTCTCTCGCCATGAACGCTGGTTCGCGGCGTTTGGCATCAAATTCGAGGGTGTGGACATAGGCATCACGCCGGTGGTAGGGCCCGCCGTAGCTGCCTTGCAGATAGTTGGGCCCATCGAACCAGATCCGACCATTCTGAAAGAAGTAGGAGTCTTCTGGGGGCAGCCGAATAGAGATGGATTGGTCGGTGCATTCAATGATTTCCCCCTGGCTAAACGTTGTGCGCTCGTAATCGATGGTAATGTTTCTTATGGTTACTTGTTGGCAGGCGTCTAAGTGGAATGGGCAGATGCGACCATGGAAAATGAATCGAGAGCCACTGCCATCGATGATTGCGTTTCGTATTCCGGTCAGAGGAAAGGCAATGCGCTTTAAACCTTCGCTGTTGTTGGAAACAAAGCAGAATTTTTCCTCCGCTTCGTCAGCGTAGAAATGGTATTCGTCACGAGGAAATATAAGACGATTAGTCTCTCCAAGTCGCAAGGCGTTTAATGCAAGTCGCAGAGCGGGCGTGCAGTCAGCCAGTGTTGGTTTCAGATGGTAGTGCAGGAAATTCTCGGGGTTCGTTAGATTCATATGCATGGAATTATCACGAAATTTATAGCTATTCCATCTTTATGCTTGAAGCAACATTATTACTATAATAGCAAAATATAAAGATATCACATTGATATTTGATCCTCTTGCCGGTTTTGCCCCCCCCCCCCCTAAACTCGGCTAGCCGCGTAAGCGGTTTAATTACCTCAACTCTATCCCCATTATGAAGCGCTTTTTTTTCGTCTCGTTAGCTCTGTTTGCCTATGCTGCGTTGTTGGCTGGCACCGTTCATGTTTCAACCTTTCATGCCTATCCCGATGATGGGATCGACGACACAGCGGGCATCAACCAAGCCATCGCCTACGGCGACAATAACATCGTTTTATTTGATGCGGGCGTCTATGATTTGATCACGCCAGTCGATGAGGATCGTTTTATACAAATCAGCAATCAAAGCGGTATTGTTCTCCAAGGAGCGACTACTGTGCAGGGGAAGCCGAACACAACACTCAAGCGGCATCTTAGCGTTGAATCAATGGCGAGCCCGCCACGTGCATTATATGTTTTCCAGGGAACTGGAATTACGGTGAAGAACTTCACCATCGATAATACTCCACACTTGTGCACGTCTGGAGAAGTGACACAAAAATTTTCACATGGCGACGGAACGCAGGGTGTGCAGGTCACGGTCTTTCCCGGGTTACCAGTCGAACCCGATATGCCCTGTTATGCTGCGAATGCTTGGGATTCGGTTACTCTCGATTTGAAGGAGGTTGAGAGCCTTACATATACCAATTCGCCAGGTAGTTGGAGTATTGTCGATTCGGCGAATCGGATTGTGGAACTAAGCTGCGCGGATGGTCTTGATTTTTATGAAAACATCGATTCCGGCGATTATATATCTTGGCACTATGGCTGGAATGGTCTGTCACAGATGGAGATTGCAAAGACGACGGGTGTCATTCTGGAGAACCTGGAAATCCGCAATGCAGTGAATATCGCAATTTTAATTGGATCGTCAGCGGATGTTTCTTTGACCAATATTGCGATGGCTGCGAATGGAAATCAATTATCTGTTGGGCCACGGGATGGCATCCACCTTTCACGGTGTTTGGGAACAATCGTTGCATCGGGATTGGATATTAATCGAGTTCGTTGGGATGGGCTTGTTGTAAGGACGCCCTATGCTGAGGTGCATTCGCTAACCAGTCCAAATCGGTTTAATATGGCAGTTGAAATAAAAACGTTTTCTCAAGTGATTCCTACAGGTAGCACGCTGACATTTATTGATTCGAGTGGAGAATTAGTGGAGCGGACCGTTAGCACAGCAACCCCATACCAGATGCTGGACGATAAAAGCTACTATGATGTTACCCTTACGTCAGATCTCCCAATATTTGCTCAACAGATAGGAACTCATATTAAGATAGGAGCTTTGGCTCCCACATCAGTTAGCATAAGTAATAGTAATTTCGAAAATATTGCAGGAGCATCAATGATTCTGCTAGCAGATGACATTACGGTAGAAAATACTACACATCGAAAAATAATGTTCGAGGCAATTCACATGGGAGGTCATACCGAAGAAGGGGTTGCTGGTGCGAATATTCAGATTCGTGAATCGACTTTTGAAAATTGCAGCTGGATTAATAAATGGGGTCAGCCGGCGGGGACGATTATTCTCTATAATGGGCATGCTGAAGTAAGTGAGGCTAAACTTCGAAATGCGGTGATTTCAGATAATTGGTTTAAGGATCAGTTATATGAGACTACAATTCCAGCAATCAATGTTGCAGATGTTGCTGGCATTACCATTTCAGGAAACACTTTTGAGAATGTCTACAAGGGCATGCGCTTCGATACCGAGTCCACTTCTGGGTACAATATCACGAGTAACACGGTCATCATTGATAACAGCAATAATGACATGACTTATTCAGAGCTTTCGGGCACATTTGGTTATAGCGGGCTTACGGGATATGGTGGATCAAGTACACGCTACGCCTGGTGGTCTGGCGCACTTGCTGAGTGGAAGTTTGTCGCGCCGAAATCTTCTGATTATGATGTGTATGTATATGTAGTTGAGCACACTAGCTCGGACCCCAGTGCGCTAATCAGCATTGAGAGCGATGATCCCACTTCCCAGCATGTGATTGATTACACAACGGGTGTAAGTGGTTGGCAGTATATGGGCAAGTATCCCTACACTGGGCAATTGTTGTATGGCATTACGAATCAGGGGCAGGGGGGGGGGTATTTGCGTGCGGACGCGGTAATGCTTATTCAAGACAATTAGGGCTTGCATCAATGGAATTAAATTTCAATAATAGCAAAATAATGAAAGTGATCACTATCCCTCGTCGTGGTTTCACTCTAGTCGAATTGCTCGCTGTTATCGCTATTGTGGGTATTTTGGCGGCCATTTTGATACCGATCGTTGGAGCGGTTCGAAAGAGTGCCAATAACACTCAGTGCCTGAGTAATTTGCGTCAACATGGCTCAGCAGTGAGGCTATATGCGAATGATCATAACAATAAGCTTCCTACTCTAAACTTTAATTACGTGTCAGATTTATGGCCTTACTTGGTAAATTCAAAGACCGAGGCACCGACATTCAGTGGTCCGAGTTTCCCAGATGGATTACGGGGCACATGCTTTGAGTGTCCGCTGATGGACAATGACGTAGATGCAGCCAGTGAGCGTAGCTACGGAGTTAATTCATTTATTCGACTATATTACCTGAAGGGAGGAGAGGACAATCAGAACTATTCTGACTCTTCGCTCTTACTAATTCAGCAGCCGGAAAACACCGTGATATTCGCCGATACTCATAGTCGAAGCAATCTCTCAAATGACCGATGGGAGCAGATATCCCAACGCCACGATGGACACGTAAATGTTGTATTCGTCGATGGTCATGTCGATTCGGTTGCAGGTGACGATGAGCGGGCCACGACCTACAATACTGTTTTTTGGCGAGGCAAAGATCTCTAAGTGATAGCTAGGACGGAAGGCTATTTTTCCCGGAACTTCAATTTAATCATTCACCGTTTATTACCTCAAAAATCAAAACTAATCCCAATGAAAAAACACATATTCATCCAAGGCAGTGCAATTGCCTTTCTTTTTTCTGCTGCAATTTCACAGGCCGCCGTTTTGGCAGATTATAACTTTGAAAATGCAACAGCTGGTGCCTCGCTTGGTGGTCCGGTTGGCACGGCACGCACAACGGACGGCGTTGGCGCGGGTTTTCCTTTCAGCAATAACACTGTAGTTAGTGATTATACCGTTTCGACGCTTACGCATACTGGACCAGGTGACATGAACGCTATTGGCGCAAATGTTCGTAGCGATACGCTCGCCCTGTCGACTTCCGGTGGCTTCAGCGGGAATTTCATGGAAATTTCACCACACCGTTTAACGAATACTGCTGCAGGTGACAAGGACCCGGCGACCTATGGAGGTGACTACTTCACCTTTATCATTCAAGCTGAGGCTGGGTATGCGCTGAGTTTAAACTCCTTTTCGTATGACAAGGGTGCGGCTGATGGTGCTGGCGGAAGTGGCACTATTTCATTCCAAAGCCAGGCATGGTACTCATTGGACAGCGGCATCACTTGGACGAAGTTGCAGGAAGATCAAAATTTGGCTCATATCACCAACGACTCCTTCAGCTCAACGAATTCCTTCATCGACCTTACAGGGATTTCCGAGCTGCAAAACATCGGTGACGTCACCATCGCTTTGGCACTGGGTGATAACAGCGGACGCAGTGCCTACTCTGCCTCTTCAACCAACCCGGCGGCATTCTATTTGGACAACATTCAATTGGCAGGAGATGTTGCAGTTATACCTGAACCTGCGACCTATGCTTTTGCATTTGGTGTGCTGAGTTTGGCCACTTTCGCATGGCGTCGTAGGCTCAAGTCGTAGTCTCAGGGCATTGCTTTCATATAGAGCGTTCGGTATTTTCCGAACGCTTTTTTTATGTAGGAATCTATAAAATTTGATTTTATAAATTGCTAATTTAGCAATATATAGCCATATTGACTGTCTATTCGATCAAAGCCCCTATAGAAATTATATGAAACTATCCCTTTTGGACTGGTGCATCGTTGGTGGATTTCTCGCCTTTCTGATTGGCATGGCCTACATGGCGCAGCGGTACACGCGAAGCGTATCTGACTTTCTGGCCGCCAACCGATCAGCGGGCCGTTATCTGCTCACGTTGGCCGATGGTATGGCAGGATTAGGAGCAATTGCGGTCATTGCGAATTTCGAAAAATTCTATCAGGCTGGTTTTGCTGCTAGCTGGTGGGGGCTCATGATGGCTCCGTTGGGTATGGTTGCAGCGCTTTCTGGCTGGGTCGCGTATCGTTATCGTGAGACTCGGGCCATGACAATGGCTCAATTTTTTGAGATGCGATACAGTCGACGATTTAGAATCTATGCTGGCATATTGGCTTGGGTTAGTGGGGTGTTGAACTATGGCGTGTTCCCAGGCATTACGGCGCTATTTCTTATTCATTTCTGCGGCCTTCCCGAGTCTTTCGTATTGCTGGGCGTTACATTCAGCACTTTGCCGTTTATCATGGCAGTCATGCTGAGCATTGCTGCCTGCTTTACACTATTTGGCGGTATGATCGCCGTGATGATTACTGACTTCTTTCAGGGGCAATTCGTGAACATTGTGTTTCTGCTCATCATGGGGTTGCTCCTGTGGAACATTAGTTGGAGTGACATCATCTCGACTTTGGAGACCGCGCCAAAGGGAAAGAGTCTGCTAAACCCATTTGACCAAGGTGAAATTAAAGATTTCAACTTCTGGTTCTTCGCAATCTTTGGATTCAAAATATTCTACAATCGTCTCGGTTGGCAGGGATCCCAGGGCTATTTTTGTGCTGCGAAGTCCCCCCATGAGCAGAAGATGGCTGGCGTATTGGCCGAATGGCGTAGTGGCGTGACTTATCTGATGTTCCTGATTATGCCCATCTGCGCTTACGTAGTGTTGCATCATGATGGTTACTCGGCAATTGCCGATGAGGCTCAGGCGGCAATTCATCAGATTGACGATCTTCAGACACAAAAGCAGATGCTTACGCCCATGGTGATGAGCCAACTTTTTCCCGTTGGCTTAATTGGATTATTCGCTGCTGCCATGATTGCCGCGGCGATTTCTACTGACGATACGCAATTGCATTCTTGGGGCAGTATTTTCATACAAGATGTCGTCTTGCCTTTTCGTAATAAGCCGTTCACACCAAAGCAACAATTGCTGTTGTTGCGATTATCAGTGGTAGGCGTTGCGTTATTCGCATTTTTCTGGAGTTGGTTTTTCCCACTAAGGGATTATCTTTTTATGTACATGCTGCTTACTGGAACCATCTATTTAGGAGGTTCTGGGGCAGTTATCATCGGCGGCTTGTATTGGCGGCGAGCGACAACTCAAGGCGCTTGGATATCGATGACAGTGGGGTTGATTATTGGCGCGGCCGGGATAACTCTGCAAGCAGTTTGGACTTCTGTGCCAGCATTTGTTGAGCTTACGCCTGAGTTTCCGCTTAATGGAGCATGGCTTGCAATGATTGCCTATGTTTGCTCAATTATTTGTTTCGTGGGAGTTTCATTGTTAACCTGCAAACAGCCCTTTAACTTGGAGAAAATGCTTCATCGCGGAGAGTATGCTTTATCGGATTCGAGAGTTGCAGGAGACAACTATAAGGGCGGTGGGCTAGTCGGCCGGCTTATCGGATTTACGGAAGAATTCACACGTGGGGATCGCATTATTTACCGCCTGAAGGTGTCTTGGACCATGTTCTGGTTCATCTGTTTCATTGTTGGGACGGTGATCGGGCTGACGGTAGGGATTTCTAATCGAGTCTGGGGACATTGGTGGCTGTTTACTGTAATTCTTGGCGGCGTGGTAGGTGCAATTACAGTTGTTTGGTTTTTGATCGGGGGCACGAAAGATCTTTTTGAGTTATTCCGCATTCTCAAACAGGCGAAACGTAAATCTGCTGACGATGGTTCGGTGCACGAATTTGATGAGCACCGCAATGACCACGACGTTGCGCCATGACTGCCGCTTATCATCTAAATTTTAAAACTGAAAAGGAGTGAAATGAGAACCATGAGATTAATACAGTATTCCATTTACCTAAGCTTGTTGGCTTTGGTGCCATTAATAGCAGACACTGAAATTTTGCCATACGCTGACAGAACCGTGTCTAAAAATACTCCGTTTACCGTGGCGGAGCCTTCACACGCATTGCGGGTATCGGCGCGTGGTGATCATGCGCATAAGACTTACCTTGTATTCGACTTGGGTGAGCTGGGGCACCGGGAAGTTGCGAAAATACGCGCCGCAAAACTATCCCTGACTACGCTTGAAAGCCACTATTTGATTGGTTACGCATCGGGGACTGTTTCGCTATCGGTATATGGCGTTAAAAGTGTAGTTAATGACCCGAATTTAGCCAAGATTACCTGGGAGGATGCTCCGGCAAATGACATAGCGAGCCCCTCGCTTGTTTTGGATGGCAAAGCGGAATTATTGGCTACATTGGAAATCGACACTGGCAGCTTGAGCGGTGAAGAGGTCTTGCAGTGGACTGATGAGCGGTTGGTATCGTTTATTCAGCGGATTGGCTACGATAGCGATGATGCGATGTATCTGATGCTTGTGATTGTTTCCGATGGGATGGTGCAAGATCCCGGCATCAATTTCTACTCAAACAAGGGTACTTCGCTCAGTGAGCGTGAGCCGAAGCTGGTTCTAAGTCCGTAAGCAAAGCGCGATATTCTAAAATGATAAGCCTCGGTTAGTTCGCTGAGGCTTATTGCATTAATGGAGACCGCCGGGGTGTTCTCTACCAGCTATGAGGGTGTGACATTCGAGATCATATTGGGTTTCAAGTATGTTGAAGACATGTCAAATTTATTGCTAATAAAGCAATAATAATCTTGCCGCGTTCAAGTGTTCACGCAAGTATGGTTGTTGTTCAGCTATGAACTTGAAAACAAGAATACCTTTTAAGATGTTTGCCCCCCCCCTTTGCCTTCGTTTGTTTCGAATACCTATTCTCGTGGTGTCACTGCTTGCTTTTTCCGGCTGCAAGAAAATCCCACTCGAAGAGGCCGTACAGCACGAAAGAGGGTCTACAGTTGTGCTGAAATCACCGGAAAACCAGAGCCAAAGCTTCTCTACCATGCCGAGTTTTGTTTGGGATGAAGCGTCGGATGCGGAGCGTTACGAAATCGAAATTGCGCTTGATTCCGATTTTAAAGAACTGATTGATCGCGACGAAATCGTAATAGCGCATTATGTGGCTGATGCAGAGTTGCCTAGAGGCAAGCTATTCTGGCGTGTGCGTACTATTTATGAGAACGGTCTGTTTGGTGCTTTTTCTGAGGGTTCATTCACGATCAATGAGATCGTGAACATTTATGAAATTCCGGATGGCGCAAATACTTCTCAAATTGAGTTGGCCATCGCTGAGGCCGCCAAGGGTACACCGTCAATCGTACGTTTTGCACCTGATGGGAAATACCGCGTGGCACCGAGTAACTATGACTTAATCAGGCTGAGCCATGTCGAGAATATGATCATAGATGGACAAGGTGCAGAGTTGGTATTTATTGAGCCAGCCACCGGGTTGAGCTCATTAATTGATTGTCGTAATATTCTCATCAAAGACCTGACTGTGCGATTCGATCCGCTTCCATATTCCATTGGAATTGTGCAATCGGTGAATATGGAAACAGGGAAGTTCAGTATGGTGATGGAGAGTTCGGACATTCCAACTTTCGATGATGCCATTATGATGAAGCATTGGACATGGGGAGTCCTATTGGATTCGACGATCCCGGGAAAGTTGCAGGATGATTCCCCATTAGTGGTTTCGACGCGCGAAAGGCAGGTTGAGGTGTCGGAGAACCAGGCCGGACTGGCAGTCTACACCTTGCAGTTGAAGTCGCCGCATGTCGCAAAATATTTTAGGCTGGGCAGTAAATACATTGTTTTTGCAAGGAGTAAGGGGCGCGGCTTAGTAAGGGTTGAAGGCGGTAGCGACATTGCCTTCCTCAATATTATTAATTTTGGGGCTTCCGCCGGCCACTACACTAGTTTCGAGAGCTCTGGTTTAAAAGTTCTCCACTGCAAATCGCTGATACCCGATGGCGAATGGTTCGGTGGAAATGCGGATGGATTGCACGTTCGTTCCAATGATCTGGGCCCATGGGTTGAGGGTTGTAAGTTTGAAGGTCTTGGCGATGATGCAGTCGCGATTTATTCAAAGGGAATCTTTCTCCTACAGCAGGATTCTCCAACCGAATTGAGGCTCGATACGAAGCTTTTCAATTTAAAGCCGGGACACAGTATTCGTATTTATAATCCTCGTGATGGTGTGGTGGTTGTCGATCAAGTGACCATTGCCACGATTGTGCCTCAAGAACCCGGCGATGGTGGTTTGAATCAGGCACATTTTCTGGTTACATTGGATCAGCCGCTAAAGCAGCGTCTGTTTACTGGCGAGTCTGACCCATTACTCAATGACCAGATATTTAACCGATCGCTAGTTAACCGAAACTTTGCTGTACGGAATAATTTCTTTAAGCGTATTCGCCGCTTTGGTACGGTTGTGCGTGCGTTGAGCGGAGTTATTGAAAACAATGTGTATACTGAGATTTCCAATATCCCAATTGTTCTTCGAAATGAGCCCGATCTCTGGCGAAATGGGTTAAATAGTGAAGGTATTCATATACTGAACAATACGATTTCTGACTCAGGCTTTGTGAATGGGAGTGAAGGAAAAGGTCAGATCAATGTGGTCATGTATAAAATGGGACATACTTTGGCGAATGGGCGTGACCATGCAGATATCATAGTTTCTGGGAACACCATTCACAACTGGCAGGAATACGGAATATCGATTCAAAATGCTCGTGGCGTACAGGTTACGGATAATCTCCTTTCGAGTGATGCTGACGGATTTGACAACAGCCGGAAACACTTCGGAATTTATATAAATAACAGTGAGGGCGTTTTGGTTTCTGGTAATCGGTTTGATGATTCACGTCCACTTGACGCAGAAATAGAGGTGGGCGATAACACCGAAAATGTAATCATCGAAACTGAGCTATTTCTCACGCATTGATAGTGTTTTTAAACAATAAATTTGGTATAATAATGATGCTTAAGAATCGTGTTTTTCAGCGAATGAAGTTTATTGTTTTTCTACTTTTGATCGCCTGCCATTTCAGCGCGGTGGCGGCGAGCGATTCGCCAGCCTTGCATGTCCAGGATTTTGGAGCCATGCCCAACGACAGTCTCTGCGATATGGGGGCGATTGATGCGGCTATTCATGCGGCGATTGAGCAAGGAGCTTCGCAACTAATTTTTGATGCAGGCGTCTACAACTTGCGTGAGACTGTTTCGGTTCCAGGATTCGGTCACGATAATTACATGGTGATTGATGGCGCAAAGGCTCTTGAGTTAGTTGGTGCTGTTGATTCGGAAGGACTCCCTGCAACGAGATTGGAGCGCAATATTATGCTGAGTAACGAGGCTAAGCCAGCCATTCAACTACGCGTAAGAAATTGCCAAGGCTTGGCGTTGAAAAACTTTATCTTGTGTAATGATCCTCCCATGGGATCGACAGCGCGGGTAATCTCGGTGGATAAGGAGAAGGATCAGATAGTGGTCGAGGTGCTTCCGTCGTTGCCTGCATATGATGGCATGCGGGCTGCATCAGCTCATGCTTGGGATCAAGATACTGGTAAGTTGAAGCGCTTTGGCGCAACTCCGGCGGAAGCAACCTTGACGATCGGGTTGAATGTCAAGGCGTTCTGGGCCGTCGTGCCTGAGTCAAATGGCAGGCAGCTGGAAATGTCTGGAGCGGGCTTTGCCGAGCACCTAGAGCTAGGCGACTTGGTTAGCTGGCATCATAAGTCAACGGACGCATTCAACCAGATCGAAGTGCTGTATTCTGAGGATATACTTTTTGAGAATATTAATCTGCCAAACGTTAGTAATGCGGGTATGCTTGCTGGTTATAACCGGAATATGACACTGAGAAAGATGCGGTTCGAACCGGAAAACGGTAACTTGGCAGTGGGCGGTCGAGATGGGATTCACTTGAGCAATACGATGGGCGAACTGCTTGTCGAAGATTGCTATTTCAAAGGTTTACGCATGGACCCGCTGGTGATTCGCAAGAGTTTTGGATTCATTGAAAAGGTTCGGCCAGGTGGCGTGATTGTGGTCAAAACGAATCTTAAAACAGCTGGCAACATTCCGCCTGGTGATTCGCTTCGTTTTTGGACGGGAGATGAGCCGCAAGATCGTGTGATTTTCAAAGTAGAATCGCTTTCCGATAAACTTTTTCTCTACAGCATCGAAGGTGAGCTACCGCAAGGAGTTCAGGTTGGCGGCGTGATCAGTTTTCAAAGCTATAGCCTTACTAAGGGAGTTGTGCGTGATTGTGTCTTTGAGGGGAATTTCGGTAGCGCGATTGTGAATTTTGAAGAAAATATCGTGATCGAAGACTGTGTTTTCCGTGACAATGCCTACCAAATTAAATTCGGAGCCAACTTTGTTTCTGGCGCGTTTGCCCGAAACGTCATTTTTCGGAATAACCGATGTGAAGATGTTAGCTGGGTTGATATTGCGCGGCGAGGACAGCCATCCATTCTCATGATTCATTCGCTGAATCGCTTCTTTGAGAATCCGATGTATAATCAGTCGATTGAGATTTACGGGAATGTTTTTTGCAATCCAGATGGTCTCAGCGATGCAGTTGCCATAGATGTGCGCAACGCTGCCGATGTTTACATTCATGGCAACGTATACGAAGGTTTCGGGCGCTCAGTGAATGTTGATGAAGGGTCGACACGGAATATTCGAGTGGAAGGTGCCACGTCTTCTCCGATGTAGTAACGGGGCGTTTATGTGTCGTTGACTGTTATCGAATTCGTTGTTGATGCGTCGATGCGTATTCGCTGCTTTATGTTTTCATAGCGGTTGTCCGAGATTCGGACATCTCGTGCGGTCATTACGTCGATGCCGATATCAGAATTGCGGAAGGTATTCTTGGTGATTTCGATGTCGTGGTTCAAGGGTAGTTCGAAACCGGCAGAGTGTACTCCAATGCAGCCACGGGTATTGTAGCGGGGAAAGAACCCACAGTTATCAAAATCACATTGCTCAATGCGAATATTGGTCGCGTGCCCGCCTTCTGCATGAGTTGGCATTTCTGCGCCAAGTAGAATGCCCGGGTTCATGGTATTGCGATAGCGGTTGTTTCGTAGTTGTAGATTGTCGTATCGCGCTAGGTGGCCTGCGCCAGCGATATTGATGAAGTCTGAGTTTATGCAGACATATTGGTCGGCCTCCCAGCAGCGTACCGAACAAAGGCAGCTTTCTTGAGCGAAGCTTGGGAGTTTTTCTTTGAAGCGAATGCGATATAGGTGCCCGCCATGTCCGATCTCGACTTTTCCTTCGAGGCTGGAATTTTCCACCACACACGTTTGATGTATGGGTCCGTTATAGAATTCAATTAAGGTGTCTGGCAAAATGGGGGCGTAGGTGTATTTGCAGAAAAAAATGGCTTCTGTTTGATTGATGTGGTGGTGCAGGTAGAGCCAATTGCTGTGCATGTTTTGGCCATCCATACGTACGCCCTTCACTTCGAGCCCGTCTACTTGGATTTGCCCACCGCATTTGAAGATTTTCCAGGCATCCCTCGGTCCGGTAAAAAGGCGATCCCCGTCTGGCCAAAATTTCACAGACTTTGCCGTGATATTTCGACAGCTTTCCGTGAGTAAGCAGAAGCCATTGCTGTTGTAAGTGCGCAAGTTCTTCAGTTGGAGATTGTCACAATGGCCAATGTATATTTGGAAGTCGGTTTGAGCTCCTTGATGCCATGAGAGCAGTTCACCTCTGCTGAGCATTTCAACCATGCGTGTGTTGGTGATTTGAAATCTGTTGTTGCCGATGGATTTCCAGGAGGAACCCGCCCCATGACCGTAAGTAATGCTTTCGCCGATTAGGGTTTCGCCATTGGAGATCAAGCGGTTTGAACAGTAGGCACCCATGCCATCCCATGCTATGCATTCGGGCAGTATCTCGACGGTAACTTTTTCTGTTGTTTTATCGGTAACCAGACCTGATGCGGAGTAGGCGGGCTCACGGGTGAACGCCAGATTTTCTAATTGAAGGCCTGGGCTATTTTCACACCAAAGGATGGCAGGAAGAAACCCATGGTTTTTCTGATCATTCCAGCCAACGAGTACGGTTGATGGTTGGCCTGCTGCATTCATCGCCCCGCAGAGTGCCATATCGTGCACATCATCAATGAGGATGTGGCACTCCTTTATTGGTTCGCTTCCCTTACTACCCGCATCGTGAATAATGCCATCTGTTACGTGGGTGATATGACTTTTCAAATAATACCGACCTGGCTCGAATTGAATGCGGCGTATCCCACTACGCTTGGATTCCGATATTGCCTGACGAATGCCATGGGCTGAGTCTGGATCACCCGGATGTGTATATTCGCTAAGGTCGATGTAATTAGTTTCCGCGACCTTATCTAGAAGGGGGGGGGCGATGTGTTCGGATGCTTCCATAAAGTTAATACTAGTATCAATTTAGCTTAAGATTATTGCTTTATTAGCAAATCGTCAACTGGCAAATGTTGTGTTGAATCGATTGCTCAGACTGGGGCTAGGCATTGGCTTCTGGCGGCTTGTCGATTTAGGTTGTGCTGGGCTAAGTCTAAAGATTTGCTATATATGAAATTTAATAAAAATGGTAGCTCTACCCAAACAGCCCAATAAAAGCTTAATTGATGGTATTCGTTGTCTTCAAGAAGTGCTCAGTCGAGCGGAACCTGTTGGTGTTGGACAGGTCGCGACGGAACTCGGTTTGGAAACCACGCGCGTCCACCGTATTTTGAGAACACTTGCGGCTTCAGGCATGTTGCGTTGGACGGATAAGCGTAAATATGCTCCTGGCCCAGCGGTGCCGGTTTTGGCGACGCAGACGATGCACGCTTCGGGATTTTACAGAGCGATTGGCCCCATGGTCGAGCTGCACAAAGACCTGAATATGATTACTGCGATGGGGCTCCTGTGGAACCGATCAGTTTCTTATCTTTTCCATGCTGAGCCCGATCAAGCACTGACTAGCGCTATTGGTAGTTTTGATGTCTGGCCAGCAACTGTTTCTGGCCTCGGCGTTGCGCTGCTTGCTCTACAGACTGATCAAACTGTTGAAGAATTGTATGTCGGGCGCGAAATACCGGGATTTAATTCACTGCCACACCTGTTGGATACACTTTCAGAAGCCCGTGAACGTGGATATGCGATTCATCATAACACGTTGGCTATTTGTATCGATGAAACCTTTCAGGCTGCGATAGGTTTTAGCTCACAAAAAGTATCAGTAAAATCGGTTTCAAAATATCTGCCTCGATTATTAAAGTGCAAGCAGGAGATATTAGATGTGTTGCATGCTTAATTGATCGTTCGTGCTCTTACGGTCTGAAAAAACATCCGCCACATAAATACTGATTGGTCCATTGGCAGAAAAAGCCATGTGTAGGATTCTCCTTTATCTGGACGTGTTTGTCGGCAACTGACGTAGAATTCAGAAAAGTGGCCGATTGGAGAATACCCGGCAGGGGCGCTGGGCAGTTTGCCAATGTATTGAAAGTCGCCCTCGCGGTGAGTGAAAGTCATTCCGACAAGCAAGCATTTTATAATGATCCAATTTTCTTACCCAAAGCTCACGTTGCCTAGATAATATGGCAGTATCGAGACACTCTTTATGCAAAAGAATTTCACATAATCCTTGAGCTTTTAAAGGTATGGCGTAATGAACCGTGCTATGCTCGCTACGATTCATTCTGGTGCCCTTTTGGGCATCGATGCGCACGCCGTACAGGTCGAGGTTAACTCTGGAGAACACGGAGATCCTAAGGTTTTTATCGTTGGTCTTCCTGACTCGGCGGTCAAGGAATCCGTGGACCGTGTGCGCTCGGCATTGAGCAATACTGGCTTCAAGGCACCTGAGACACGGACTACGATCAACCTTGCGCCGGGCGACATCCGCAAGGAAGGTCCAATGTATGACTTGCCTATCGCTCTTGGGATGCTTGTGGCCACGCGTCAAATGGGCGACGAAAAGTTGGCGGGCGTGCTCGATCAATATCTCATCGCTGGTGAGCTGAGTTTGTCAGGTGGTGTACGTCCGGTTCGTGGTGGTTTGGCCTTGGCGATGCTGGCCCGGCAGACGGGCAAACGTGGAGTCATCCTACCGCGGGAATCGGCCGACGAAGCGGCGTTGGTGGAGGACGTTGAAGTGATCCCTGTTCGGTCGTTGGATGAAGCGGTTCGTATGCTAGAGGGCGAGCTAGCGCTGCAAGCGCTTGACCCAAAGAAGAGCCCATTCTGTCAGCCGCCTGATGAAGCGCACGCCATCGATTTTTCCGAGGTCAAGGGACAGCACACCGTGCGACGTGCCGTGGAGATTGCGGTGGCTGGTGGGCATAATTTGTTGCTCGTGGGTCCTCCTGGCAGCGGCAAAAGCATGATTGCGAAGCGCATTCCGACAATCATGCCCGAGCCGACCTTGGATGAATTTCTGGAAATTCTCGCTGTGCAGTCCGCGGCGGGCGTTAGTCTGAAGGACGAGAACCGCTGCTTTGCGCGGCCTTTTCGTTCGCCCCACCACACAATTAGTGACGTTGGTTTAATCGGCGGTGGAACAAATCCCGGCCCGGGCGAAATCTCGCTCGCACACCATGGGGTATTGTTTCTGGACGAATTGCCCGAGTTTAAACGTTCGACATTGGAGGTGTTGCGTCAGCCATTGGAAGACGGCGACGTGACCATTTCTCGTAGCGCTGGCAAGGTGACGCTGCCAGCCGCGATGATGCTTGTGGCGGCGATGAACCCCTGTCAGCAAGCTTTATCTGGATGGAACTAGTGTAAGTTTCTGTTGTTCAACGGAATTTGGATTTTATACCATTCGGTCCGAAAACGCGAAAAATGTCGTAAAATACCGTTAAATGCCAAAACTTTGACCCTTTTTGTCCCCTGGATTTCGAGGAATTGGATCATGGCTGTTTTGGCTGGATTGGTCAAAGAGGCTATTGCTGCATGCTGACCTTGTGAGTCTCCATCGCTATGCTGAGCAAATGCTTCTTTCGTTCAGGATTTTTGGCACGAAATCCTGAAAGATATGTTTGTCTAGTTTCAGGGGAGCACGTCACGTGCTCCGTGAATTCCAGAATTGAGCGGAGGGAATTCGATCGAGCAGGCCGCTGCCATAGGTGTCTATTAAACTCAGCTCCTTCAGGTTCGTGTAGCCTATGTAGCAACCGCAGTGCTCATTGACGCAAGCACGAGGTCGTAAGGTTTGGACAAAGTCCGGCTTGTAGATGTTGCCGATTGGTTTTTTGATGAAGTGGCAGCGTCTTGCATCTCCGTTGCCATCAACAGTGAAGGCGGTTTCACCGGCGTCGCATTGTTTGCCCAGGCTCAGATGGTATTGATTGTTGAGGCTGAATAGAGGGTCTATTGATTCGATGACTTTTATCTCTTCTTTAGTGTAGTAGTTCTCTTTCCGTTTATAGGCATTTACCCATAGGTATACTTCAGGTGCGAGTTCCGCTCGCAGTGCTTCGATGTCGGTAATGGCTTCTTTCAGACCGACCACGCCAACACTGTATCGAATGCTGGCAGCGTCGAGCTCACGGCAGCGGCTGATAAATCGCTCGCGTGAAATCTGGGTCGGATGCCAGGTGCACCAGAGCGATGCCACGTTGGCATTGAGGTCTTCAACCCAATCCATCTTGCAGCTGAGATTCGTTTGAATCGTTGCGCGATAAACATGTGGCAGATGGCTTAATCGCACCATCGATTTCTGATAGACAGCGTGGATCAGTGCTTCGCCCCATGGCGTGAAAAGAATGCCGATTTTTTGTGGCGCTTGGCTATCCACCCAGTCGATAAATCGCCCTAGGCGAATAAAATCATCCTTTAATTCAGCAGCAGTATTGCGCGTTTTGGCAAATGGGCAGTAGTCGCAGCTATAGTTGCAACTGCTTAGTGGTCCACGATACAAGATTCGCCATGAGGGTCTCATTAGACAGGCTGCCAGCGGCTTATGCGTTCTTTGATGTCGGGTGAATACAGCCAGGGTCCAATCGAGTCGGACAGCTCCATACCCTCGGTATTCAGGACTAATGCGGTGTGGGTGAGATGCGCCAGACCTTGCTCGACCAGAGCTCTTAATTGCGGTAAGTCACTCAAAGCATCTGAGCTGAACCGTCTCTGATAAGCTGTAAGATCGAGGCCGTCGATTCTTAGTAGCGACTTGATTATATAGCGTCGTTGCTGGTCATCATCGCCTAATTCGCATCCATAGACAGCGTGTGCATGCTCCTCGCTAGTTCGCTCGATGAAATCATTTATAATGGTACTAATGCCTGATTTGCCTACGGCATATTCGGTGCAATAGTGGACATTTGTCGTGTAGCTGCGTGCCCCTGCGCCAATGCCAACCATACCATCTTCCTGGCAGCAGTATACCGGTCCTTCCATCGAGCGTGTATTCTCCCGCTTGCGGAATAAGCGCATGGAAATCTGCTGGTAATCATTTGCCAGCAATAGATCTCGCGCCATGCGGTAAAGTTCCAGGCGGTTGTCTGTGGGTTGGCGGTTAGCGCGGTTAAGTCCGGTTAGTGGGCGAACGTAAAGCGGGTAAATATAGAGTTCTTGAGGATTATGACTCAAGGCGGCTTCGAGTGACTGGAGCCAGGATTGAACCGTTTGACCCACGATGCCATAAATCAAGTCAATGTTTACCACTGGGAACTCCGCTTCACGCAGTATGTTCAGTGCGTTATGCACGGTGGAAGTATCTTGTGGACGTCCCAGCTTCTTGGTTTCATCCAGTAAAAAACTCTGCACGCCGAGGCTGGCGCGGGTAATTCCGCGTTCTCTCAGTAGTCTGGCTTTATCGCTTTCAACTGTTTGGGGGGAGAATTCAAAGGATATGGGTCTACCGGGTAGTTGTGCCCCGAAATTGGATTCCAGTAAATTGAAGAGACGGTCCAGTTCCTTGCAGGAGAGGAAGCTTGGCGTGCCACCGCCAAATGCTGCTCTGGAGAAAGTAGCAGGACCATTGAGTGCCTGAGCAGTGACTCTAAGTTGGTTGTCAAGCGCATCCAGGTAGCGATCAACCAGCGATTCATCTATATGGGTAGTCGTAAACAAGTTACAGAAGCCACAGCGCATTTCGCAGAACGGTAAGTGAACATACAAAAATAACTGACTCTGGTCTTCGGACGACCATAGCTCATGTAAGGGAATTGGGGCCGCAAAATGCTCGTATACTGTTTTGTGGGGATATGCGTATGCATAGCCCGTGTACGGTGATTCACGTAAATTTTCTTCTATTTGTGAAGCGATCATTCGTCCAGAGGTGTATGATGCACTTGTCCATTCTGTTCGAGCAGAAATTCAGCCCACGGCACGGTATAAACGTGCTTGTGCCCAATCCTGTGACCGGTGAAACCTTCCTCGCCATACAGAACTCCATGGTCTGAGCCCAAGAGAATGAACAGGTCATTGCGTTTTCTAAGAGTATTCATGAGGGCGGTGATATGAGTATCCACGTATCGCAAAGCTGCGGCGTGAGTTTCGATGTCATCTTTGTTTTTACCTTCGATGTAGTGCTTGTTGGGCTGATGGATCGCCGCTAGGTTAAAATACCAGAATATACGCTTACCTGAGTCGATCGCACTGGCTCGCTGCTGTGCGAGCTCGACTTGGTGCCGTGTGGAGTCCGGCGCAATGACGCTGGTTTGCTCAGACCAGTGCGCTTCGTCGAAAAATTTTGGGAAGACGCTACTGAGCTCGGTTTGCTGATTAAAGAAACCTACACCTCCGCTGCATATGGTATGGTAGCCGTGTCGTCGTAATCCGGTCACGAGATCCGATGTATCCACCTGGAAAGTGTTGTTTCCTGTCGTTTCGCTGCCAGCAAAACGAGTGGCAAAAAGGCGCTCCTTATGTGAGGTGGGATCCGCTGGGGTTGGTAAAAATCCAGCGAAGAATGCTTGGTGTGCGGCGTAGGTGAATGATCCTGGGGAATGGCGCTTCTCCCATCCGCCAGGTGGCAAATATGCAGCGAGGTTGGGAGTGCGGCAGGTTGACCATTCTGTTTGAGCTACATCGTAGCGCAAGGAATCGAGCACAATCAGAGCTACATCGACTTTGCCGATCAATTTGTTCATATTCCAACTGGCGCTCATGATCGTTTTGGAGGTTTCTGGTTTGGTTTCGTGATATTCTTTTCGGCGCTAGCCGAGGCAACAAACTATAAGTAGTCAATGATCTCAAACAGTGAATTGCGAATGATGAGGTCGGGTTCAATTGCGCCGGTCAGTTCCGCCCCTTGGCTGACCCATGCAGTTTGGAGGCCGGCTGCATGAGCACCGGCGATATCATTTCCGATATGGTCGCCAACAAACAAAATATTCTCAGCTGAAAGTCCGATTACATCGGATAGCTTTGAAAATGCTTCGAAAGTTGGTTTAGCAAAGCCTGTTTCTTTAGAGATTAAGATACAGGCGTCTTCGAAATAATGGGTGAGTCCTGCGGCTGCCAGCTTGGGTCTTTGCATGGGGCCACCATTGGTTAAGAGTGCAATTCGAATGCCACGATTCTTTAGCTGCGCCAGTAGTTGTTGATTGGAGCGCTCGACCTGGAAGTAGCTGGGGAAATCATCGACAAAGCGAACCAATAGCTCTTCGGCAGATTGATTTAGTGTTTCGGTTAGTCGCTCTAGCATCGCCTTTCGATCTCCATAGCCGCTTACATCAAGTTCGATTAGCCTTTGGATGAGCGCAGCTCGTTCGCTTGATGGACAATGCTTTAGCCATGCTTCCAATAAACGGCAGAGAGCGGAATCCCGATCAACGAGTGTATTATCCAGATCGAATCCTATTCCAAGAATTGGTCTATTGCTCATATTGAGGACTGGCGGTTGCGAAGTTGAAGATTATTGTGGCTGGATGTGCGAGCTGCCTTCATTGCAACTTTGGACTAAGATCGTCGTGATTGAAGTTTTTTAAGCCAGCATTTTAGCGAAGCTTCATAGGTTGACTCGCCGCGTGACGTTAAGCCTGGCAGGAGATCGCCGAAGGCATTGATCTCTCCAATTACCGGCCCCTTTGCAGTGGGAAGAATATCAACTCCGGCGTAGAGGGCGTCTGGGAAGCAGCTCGCTGCTTTTTCTGCTTCCTGTAAGCATTTTTCGGTATACTCCAACCCCATGGTTTCGAGGAATGCAGTCGAAAATAAACGATCATTGCCTAGATGAAGATTGGTAATGGGTTGAGAGCTTTGCCGGCCTGTCCAGTGTCTGGCTTGGCCATTGATTACCAGAATGCGTAGGTCGGTAGATTTTCCATTGATGCGAGCTTTTGGCACCCAATCTTCACAAATCATTTCCTGAGCCAGCAGTTGTTCAAGAATTCCGTCGATGTCCGCTGTTTGGTTATAGCATTTGATGGAAAGGCTGTTGAACAGGTTAGTTTCGTTGCCTATACGTCGTATCACGATCGGGGCAATGAGTTGCTCGCGATCTGCAGTCCAACGATAAGCACACAGACCTGAAGCGGATGAGCCCCAGCGAGGTTTCAGGAACAATCTCCCTTGGCGGGGAAGGCTTTTGCGAAAACCGTCCAGAGAATTTTTCGCCAGCTGTGTATGAGGTCGAGATACCTTCGCTTCGATAAAGCGCAGATGACTTTCCCATTTGTCGGTCATTGTCCAGATGTCCTCTGGCGCGCACTGATAGGCAGTTTCTGCCCGGCTTGCCAATTCAAGTGCCTTTCGGAGCCCCAGGGCCTGTTCTTTGAGGTAAGCAATTTGCCCGAATTGTAATGCGGGGGCATTATCCGGAGCTCCTCCTAGTTTGAGTAGACCCAGCGTGACGTTGTCATTCTCTCCGGCGGATTCGATGCGTATGCCAGAAACCTTCTCACTGAAAGTCTGGATAGCGCTTTGATTGCGAAGCAAATCATGCCACGGTAGAACATCTAGCGGAACGTCGTTATTTTTGCATGCCTGGCGGAAAAAATCTACTCTTCGATTTTCTGGATTGCCGATTAGGCCGAGTCGCACGTCAGGCAATCTATTATTCTCCAACAGCAACGAAGCGCCATTCGCCATCTTCGTCCATGTCTGATGGCTTGGAGGCGTCAACAGTCAAATCTAGTGACTTGAGCTTTTTGATCATGCCAGCAGTCATGTAGTTGTAGTGCAAGTCGAGACGTTTGAGAGCTTTCCCATTTGGAGCATTGAGAAGCGCATTTCCTCCTGTGTCGGTGAGGACACCTAGAGAGAGATCCAGAGTTTCGATACGATCGATGATGGGGCTGTTGACGATCACGCCAGCGATATTGTCGACGTAGTCGCAATTGCGCAGACCCAGATATTTGAGGTTCGGGAACAACTCGCCAGCGAAAAGTGGTTGTAAATCTTCAACACTGGAGTTTGAGCCATATTCATCGGTGCCAAGCCAGATCTCCAGATGTTCCAATGCAGGGAAGTCACAGGACAAAATGGCGCGAATGACATCCGCGTCCAATCCACCGGTTTCAATTGCCAGCGCGCGAAGGGTCTCATGCTTTACTGGTTCTAGCTGGAGGCTGTCTCCGCCGCGCGTCCGCAATAGCTGTAAGTTGGGAAATGCACTTAGCAGGGGTGTAATATCTGACTGATTGATCCATGACATTTCATTCTCTTCTGCGATGATGTCTCCCAGATAGATAGCAGTTATTTTGGGCAGCCGATCTTTACGCTCAGTCAACAGCTTTATGATTGGTTCCGGACTGGCCTCGGAATCATCGCCAGACCATGCGCCTATGACTAAGGCTGTTGCATGGAGGCAAGCGTCACTGTCGAGATACTGCTTAAGCATATCTGTAACGCTGTCATCTGAGTCCCAGTCAATTCGGAATCGATAGGCTAGACTGCTGTCCGCTTTCGCACCTTTCTTAGGATCAAAATCAACGATGCGCTTGCCCACAAAAGTGCCAGCATTTTCGTGCAGGTCGCTTTGCTTCTTTATGGAGTTAAAAGCAATAGCGGGAATGAGCCCATTTTCAGTACCTTCAGGTGTTGAGGTCGTTCCGGTAGAAGCTTCAATATACCCTTTGGACATTTTCTGTTTAACCAGTTTCTCGAAATTCTTTTTCGCATCCTCTTCGGATTTAAATACTTTTTCTTTGGTTTGGCCATCGGTTCCGATACGCCCATAGACGACCGTATGTTTGGCACCCTCACTGGTAAGGTTCCAGAATTTGCTGGACTTAGAGTCCATGTAAACAAGTTCACTTTTCATCGTTGTCAGGATTCAATGTTTGGATGGTAGTCTTTGGGATTGTCATAGCCAGCGATCCAGGCGGCAGCTTCATGGCAAGATTTGGTTTTGGGAGGCACCCGTAAAAGATACTGTCTTCTAGTGGAGGGACAATAGCAGGAGAGGCCCACCAGAGGTTCATCTTCCTGCAAATCAATTTTTAGTAGCTGCCTCTGGCCTCCCGGATCGCTATCCTGATCTAGTACCTTGGCGCCTGCTTCCTTTGCAAACTCCAGGTAGCCCATGCGTTCAATGATCACGCGACGGACTTCGGCATTGTCTTCCTGTAGTGCTTCTTGAGCGCTCAGGCTCTGCGGTTCAAAGGCAATGCGACGATCCACGGGAACTCCCCGCCAGCGGATCGGAACGTTTGCCATACTTTGGGGGAGCTGCATTAGACTGGAGCCTCCAACATCGACCCAGGAGGAAACTTGAAGTCCCTCTGGGATTGAAGGCAGGTTAATGCAACCAGAGACATTTAACTGTGAAAGCCGCTCAATCCAGGTCGGAAGGCGAGTCAAACCGATGCAATTACGTAGTGAAAGGTGGCCGTTTCGCAGGGAGCCATATTCGGGCCAGTTGGTGAAACTTGGACAATCGGAGAGATCCAGGAACCAAGTGTTAATCCCTTCTGGAAGCTCAGTGAGCATGCCGCAGTTGCGCAATTCAATGCTGCCTGCCGTAATGCCAATAGGTAATTCGGTTAGCAGCTTACAATTATTGGCAATTATGCGATTTCGGACATTAAGGCCCGAGGGAAGTGATTCAATCGACGACTCTGAGATGTCTAGATCATAGCACTCCAGATTCGACGGTAGTTGCTTAAAGCTTTTGCCAGATAGGTTGAGCTTGCCAGATACTTTAAGCGGTCCTTGACCGCTAGACAGAATGTGATCAACGGCCTGATCGGGAGAAAGTTCCAACATGACTAGTCGCGGATGATTCGAATTTCTTCCGGGGAGTATTCACGCTGACGCCAAATGCGATAAACGCCCGTTGCTAGCGGAATCGTATTGTGCTCCTCGTGGATGACAGAAACTTCGGGAGCTGAGACTTCGAGAAAGAGATCGGAACCGGATTGAAATAGAGTCGCTCCAGAATTTTCGGCTATCCGATGGCTATGACCGGTGATTTCGCCCAAAGCGAGTACTCGATGGGAGAGTTTTTTACAGATCGAGGGCTTTTGAGATATCCGCTCGATCATTACGTCACCATGGCGATATTGCATGATTCGAATCTTGTTTATCAGCGTACACAGTCAATGATTAATATAGTTACGATATCGGGCATGGATTTGATTGAACACCATCTGGCTTGAAATGCTCAGCGAAATGATATTGTCCTTATCATTGTCGAAAAGACGCGTTAGATAATCTGTGCCTCTGTCCAACTGGTGAGACTCCAGTTTCGCCACTGATCGAGTTCAACGCGGTGGCATATGCTATCCGTTCTCTTGTTGTATCGCTAGCATTGGGGGACTGTTCTTGATCACGGTTATCGGTGGCGCTTGATGAGGGAAGCTTACATCAATATGCTTGATTTTAATGCAGCCTATGGTCTGCGGTAACGAACTGATCATTTGGTTGGAGGTAGCCGCAGTGAACTGCACGCGTAATTAAAATTTTGTCCCTTTCTGACTCCTGAATTTCGTAAGTCGTTGATAAATGTGAGCCATTCGATTCACCCGTGTCCGCGAGCTTTATTTGAGCGGAATTAGCGTAAGTCGCTGATGAACAAGCGAATTTAGGTTTTTCTATATTTTGGGCAATAATGCTTAAAATGCCGTATAATACCGCAAAATACCGAATTTTCGTCCCTTTTTGCCCCCTGAATTCTGAGGGCGTTGGAGTTAGCGAAATCAACCAAAATGATCCAAAGGGCTGGTCAGCATCTCGGACCTTTGCGTGCGCACATGAAGGTAGATTTGCGTCGTTTCGATATTTTTATGCCCTAATAGCGATTGGACCTCGGCGATGTTGGTCCCGTTTTCCAGTAGGTGTGTAGCAAAGCTGTGGCGTAAGACGTGAGTGGTAACGCGCTTGGTCATGCCAGCTTTCTTTACCCCTTGATGAAAGCCTCGCTGATAACTTCCCGGGTGCATGTGGTGACGCCGCACAACTTGGCTGCGCGGATCAGTGGACAAATCATTGGCGGGCCAAAGCCAGTGCCAGGGAAATGTCTCACCGGCCTTCGGGTATTTGCGACTCAATGCTGGCGGCAAATAAACGCCAGGTGTTTCCTGTCTGCGGTCATAATCAAATAACTCGCGACTGCTCTCAATTTGCCGAGCAATTGGCTCCTGCAAGGATTTGGGTAATAGCGTCACGCGATCTTTATTGCCCTTGCCGGCGTGAATGTGAATCTGTCCACGGCTCAAATCGATATCCTTGATGCGCAAACTGATAAGCTCGGCGACACGCAGACCAGCGCCGTATTGCAATTTGGCCATAAGTTGATACGGTGGACGTATTTCCGGCAGCAGTCGCTGAACTTCTTCGGGTGATAAAACAGTTGGAATATGGCGGGATTTGCGCGCCCGTTGATAGTCACCAAGTTGAAGATCGTCTCGTTGGCGAACTTCCCGGTAATAGAAAACCAGGGCGTTTAGCGCTTGCCGCTGGGTGCTGGAACTGACCCGCAGACGCACTGCGATGTCGTCCAGAAAGGCGGCGATTTGGGCGTTATCGAGATTCTCCAAATCAGTTCGCTGATGAAAGCTTTCCAACCTCTTGAGCCAATGGATATAGGTCTTTTCGGTTTGTCATTGATACTGGCGCACCCGAATCAAGCGGACTGCCTCGTGGTGCCAATTGGCGGATGGCTCATCGGGTCGGGGGCGGTTCCATTGCTTGGCGGGTTTACTCGGAAATTTTGCGAACTTGGACTGTGGCCGCTGTAATGTCTGGCTTTTGCTTTGGGGCTTGAGGCATTTGCGCTGTCCGTGTTTGAAAAACCAATTGATCGCCGTTTTCCACTCTTTCTCAATGCCTGGTTTCGGTTGCTTGGCTTTTAAAGCCTCATCCATAAATGCCCGGGCGGAGTCAATGCATGCAAGTTGGCCACGACGTTTACACCAACCCAAATACCAACGCAAAGTAATCGCCCATGCATTTGATTTCGGTGTGCAATCCCGATTGAGCTGGTCGATCCAGTTGGGAAATGACACGTAATGGCTCATGCCTATGTTGGAATAATGGTGGAGAAAACGCGGTCAATAATAAAATGAAACAATGAGCACCTATCTCGACTTTTGAGACTGCATCTCTCGTGCGAGGATTGCTGGTTTGATATATGCCTGCTGCCAATTGCCCGCAAACCCTGTGTATTGCGTGGTTTTGGGCTGTTTGGGCTAAATCTGACGGTCTGCTGGATATTCACGGCCTTAGATTGTAACAATCAGTCTCAAAATAATATTGCCGAAGTATTTATGAAATCACTATGTTCCTATCCATGGCTTCCATGTCAGCCAGTAGCAACTCCTGTAACAATCGCATCGTGCGCGTATACTAACCTGATATAGAGAACAAGAAGAAATGAGCAAACTACCTTGTCCATGCGGAAAGATCCTAAGTGATTCATCCCAAGACGACCTAGATTTATCTTGGGGAACCATTGTCCCAAACGGCAAAGAGTTTGAATTTTGCGAGTCAGCCTCAAAACTCGTCGTGGGTCTGTGCGAATCTTACAAAAATGGTAATCACATTGAATGGATCAAAAAGAATTGTCCTGTTTACACTGAGCAAGCATTGGAAGAGATTATCTATGATTTGCTATCAAGTCTTTTAAATGATTTGGGTCCGAACTACGGAAGTTGTGATGCATGTGGGCGGCTCATGATTCAAAGGGATATCAGCGAAAATTACTACGTTCCATATCTTCCTGAAGACGAAAGATCGAATCCACTATATCAAGTCAGCGTAGTCAACGCGGACAAGCCGCGCGACTAGCTTTTACGATCTACATAAAAATGATTCGAGCCTATAGACAAGGTGACCATATACCGATAGCTGAGATTTTCCCCAGAGCTATCCATGAAATTGCCTCTAGCGTTTACTCTCTAGAACAGTGTGAAGCGTGGTCTGAGAAGGAACCAAATCCAAATCACTGGAAGCAACGATGTGAAAAGAAGAAGCCCTACGTTTTTGTCGAGGACGGAACGGTCGCTGGCTTTTGTGAGTTGGATCCAGATGGGCACATTGATTGCACTTATGTCCATCCTGACCATAAAAGAAAAGGAATCGCTAGCCAGCTCGTATCCCACGTAGCCAATGTGGCCAAAGTAAACGGTCTGAAGAGAGTATATGTTGAAGCCTCAATTTGCGCGAAACCGATGTTTGAGAAATTGGGATTTACTACAATCAAAGAGCAAACAGTGGCGATACGTGGTGTCGGACTCAAAAACTTCAAAATGGAAAAAGAATGCAAGTAGATCCAGGCAGTGGTGGACAATTCCGTTACGCGCTCCGCGCTTCACTCCATGCCACACTTTGACGTTCACAGAAGAAAATAAAAATTATGCAAACCGAATTTGATGAAGATCGCTGGCCAGATTTGACTCAATTTCGTCATGCTTGTCTTGAAGACGCATATGAGGTCATGGCAGAAATCGCTGAGAAGAATCGCCGATGGTATCGAAGAGAAAACCC
>NZ_BMXG01000012.1 GCF_014651635.1 Cerasicoccus arenae
GTGGGGGGGGGGGGGTAATTGAGAAGCGAATATCAATAAGGGCGGCCTATCTAGTGGGTAGCGTCTGCGAGTTTGTTTGGAAAGGCTTCAGGCTGTCAGGGGAGCCGCCGATGACGCGTTTTGTCGCAACAGAGCTGTCCAAAAGCCACTGGTTTTCCATCGACGCCGCGCGTCGTGATTTGGGCTACCGGCCCAGCGTCGACCTTTCGGCTGCGCTGGACGATGTTGTTGCGGATTTGCAATCGGCGCGATGACGCGCAAGGGTCATTGCTATGCCTGAACCTGTTTTTGAATTTCGCAGCGAGGTCTTTTTTGATGAGCTGGATGCGCTGTGGGTGCTGCACCACAGCCGTTACCTGATGCATTTGGAGCGCGCACAGCAGGCGCTTTTTCAGCAATTGCTGGGTGTGTCGAACTTCGACGCTAAGCGCGATGAAGACATCTACGTGGTCGTGCGCAACCTGACCGTCGATTACCGAGTGCCGATTCGTAATCCTGGCCCGGTGTTGATTCGCTATTTTCCAGAGCGCGTGCGCGCCGCCGGTCTTACGTTGGGTTTTGAACTTTGCTCCGGCGACGGCTCGGTCCTGCATAGCTCTGGTTCACGCACCGTTTGCAAGCTGTCGGGCAAAACACATCAGCCAACTGAATGGACCCCAGTTTTCCGCGAAGCACTGGAGAATTGGTGCCGAGGTGTGTGAGTTTGAGCGGGAAAAGCTCGTTGTCGTGTAAATCGAGCAACACTTGGGCAACGATCATAGCAAGAATCGTCATTAAACTTTGTTTCGGCGTGTGAATTGCTTCTTTTTGCAGTCAAAAAATGACTTAATTTTAATGAAAATCATCCCAGGGCGGACTACTGTATTTACCTGATTTTTAGGGAGATGCGGATTCACCGAGTGGTGATTTTAGGCATGTGAATAACTTGGCGGTAACTAAAAATATCTCTTACTTGGCACCCGGGTGGGTTTCGTGGCATTCTGGTTACATTCTCCCCTAAGTGTTTCATTCGCCCGTACTCTCCGTTATCCCAAGTAATATCAAAATTGCTATATCTAGTGGGTATTTTGTAAAATATTCCCTAGATGTAGTGGTAGGTGTTGACATGCGTTTTATTCTGACCAACGGTTCTTTCCATCGTCGCCAAGTCTCCTGCCTGCCTTGGAGAGGCTGAATTTTCGCTAAATCTTCAACCTGAATAACTTCCGCATAACTGCCATGTCGACCGCCGTTACCACGACCATCACCATCGGAAACAAATCCTTCGTTCTGGACAAGGAAAAGGCTGAACAAGCCTTCGCTGCCAAGAGAATCATCAACGGCCGCGACACGATGTTTTTTAACATCCTGCCCCTCAAATATCAGTGGGCCTACGATCTTTACAAGACGATGAAGAACAACCATTGGGAGCCGGAAGACATCCCAATGCAAAAAGACTGCGAGCAGTGGCGCGATTCCTCTGGCGCGATTACTGAGATTGATCATTGGATCATCAAAATGGCCATCGGCTATTTCTCGGCAGCAGAGGGTATTGTTGGCGATAATGTGCAACACGTCACCCGCGAGCTTGTCACGGCACCCGAGCTGAAGCTCGTTTTGGGCCGCCACGCTCACGAGGAAAATATCCACGCCGACAGCCTTGTATACATGATTTCCTCGCTGGGCATCAATCCACACGAGTGTGAGGCGATGTTCACGGACATCAATACGATCGACCGCAAGACCGAGTTTCTCGTCCACAATTCCCGCGAATTGCGCCGCGATATGGACATGACCAAGACCGAGAACAAGCAGGCGCTGGCCAAAAACATGTTCCTCTTTGGTCAGGTGATGGAAGGCACGCAGTTCTACGGCCTGTTCGGGATGGTGCTCAGCCTCTACCGCCAGAACAAATTCCCTGGCATCGGTCAGATGTTCCGCTACACGCTGCGCGACGAGTCCAACCACATCGAGCTGTTCCGCAACTTGCTCATGGACTTGGTTGATGAAAATCCTGACGTGTGGACGTCCGCCTTTAAGGAAGAACTCACCGAAGCCATGCGCGATGGTGTGGCCATGGAAAAGGACTTCATCCGCGACTGCTTGCCAGTCAATGCGTTGGGCCTTTCCGCCGATGAATTTACGCAATACATCGACTACATCGCCGACCGGCGTCTAGAAGGCGTGGGCCTGAAGCCACTCAATCCTGGGATCGCAAATCCCTTCCCTTGGTTGGCTGAAATGATGGACATTCAGAAGGAGCAAAACTTCTTTGAAGGCCGCGTTACTGAGTATCAGAAAGCCAGCGCGCTGGACTCCGTGCATGACGACGAACTTTAATCCCTTTTGCCGTGGACGCCTTGGAAACGTCCACACTGTGGCATGGTGGTAAATGGAAAGGATGGGGCCGCGGTCGGAAGATCGCGGCCTTCTTTCCACCGATGATAACAATCAGTAATTACGAAAAAACAGTTAGATTGATTGATGAATCAGACTCTGTTCAACCTCAACACCATCCCACCGCTCACCGTCTCGGACGAGGCGGCGCTGCATGCGGAGCTGGCGGCCTTTGCTGAGTTTGGCGAGGAGACGGTGATCGACGCTTGGCATGGCGAAGATTTGGAACTGCCCGTTTATATCAATGAGTTTTGGACGGCCAAGCAGCGCCAAGCCAATCCGCTCCACGAGATTTCCTATCGGGCGTGCTTCAAGCCGCAACTGCCGCGCTTTTTTATTGATCGCCTGTCGGCACCGGGAGACATCGTCTTAGACCCTTTCATGGGGCGCGGCACTACGCCGATTGAAGCCGCATTGGCCCAGCGTATTCCGTGGGGCGGGGATGTCAGCCCACTCGCCAAGCGCTTGGTCGAGCCGCGGTTGACACCGCCCTCGAACGACGAAGTCGAAACTCGCCTCAAGGAAATTAAGAAGCTTTGCGCTGCAAAGTCAGTCTTGGATGCAGCGGACCCCGACCTGTTGGTTTTTTATAACGCCAACACCTTACGCGATCTCGTGGTGCTGCGCGAATACCTGATCCAGCGTGAGAGTGACGGCCAGTTGGACTCAATCGACGCCTGGATTCGTCTGGTTGCTACGAATCGTTTGACCGGACATTCGACAGGCTTTTTCTCCGTCTATACGTTGCCGCCCAACCAAGCGGTCACCGCTGATCGTCAGCGTAAGATTAACGCAAAACGCGAGCAAACACCGCCGTTTCGGGACGTCTTTGGGATCATCGAAAAGAAGAGTAAGCAACTGATGAAAGGCCTGCGCGATGAAGATTTTTCCGCACTGGAGCGTGCGCGGGGCGAGGCTCAATTTCATACGACATCTGCTGATCAGGCTGCCGCGCATTTTGCTGCGGAGTCCGTGTCATTGGTCGTTACTTCGCCGCCATTTCTCGATGTCGTGCAATACGCGCAAGACAATTGGCTGCGCTGCTGGTTCAATGGTATCGATGCGAGCGCCGTGCCCATGTGGAATTGCCGCCGCGTTGAAGATTGGACCGCTTCCATGACCGCCGTGATGGAGCAACTAAAGCAGCTGCTCAAGCCGAATGGTTGGGTCGCTTTTGAAGTCGGCGAAGTCCGCAATGGCCGTATTAAATTGGAGAATCATGTGGTTCGTGCTGGCGTTGAAGCTGGTCTCGAACCGGTGTTGATTTTAATCAACCAGCAGGACTTCACCAAAACCGCAAACTGCTGGGGCGTTTCCAATAACACCAGCGGTACGAACACGAACCGAATCGTCCTTTTCCGTAAATGCGCCAGTAACAGGCAGTTAACGGAACGGTGACGAAAAAGTGTCGTCTGCGCCCAAAAAAGGCTGGTGGACAACATTTTTTCCAATATTCATTTTGACAATCCAATCTACTACATATTGTATGGTTCTTACAGAACGACGCTACATCTAGTGTAACGAGCAAAGAAAATCCACATGCGTATAAGTTCCAACAACTTCTGTTTGAGCTGCCCGATTCGGAGTGCTGTTTTCTTATCATGTTCGTTGTCCGCGCCGTTTAAGCGCTAACCATTCTACTCGCCGCAGGGCTTTGCTGTCTTCGGCTTTCCAAATTACATTTCAATTACATTTCCTGATTTAAATCGAAAATAGCCCTTTTGTCCTATGATTCGCAACTACACTTTTGATGAAGACATCGCCCTGAAGCGCATTGTCGCCACCCCAGCAGAGCAAAAACAACGTTTCAACTGGCGCGAAGTCGTGCTGGAAGGAAATTCGCATCCTGAAGTAAAAATTGAACTCGCTGGCGAAGAGCGTGAATTCGAACTCGCTGAAGTCGCTGAAATCATTGGAAACGCCCTGACTGACCTCATGCTTTCACGTGAGGAAAATGATATTTTTACAGATAAGAATCAGACTTTCGTCGCGCAAGTGGCCAAGGAAGTTGGCGAAAATATCGCGCGCCAGATTCAGGGCAAGGGCGACATCACGCTGACCGATCTCGACATCAACCTGATCATTGAAAAGGCGCTCATTGAGCATGATGCACATGACGTTGCGCGCAGTCTTGTGGCGCAGCGTCGCAACGGTATTTTTGGTTCGGAAGACGAACCTGAGCCGATTCACGTGCGCCTGATCCGTCGCAACCGCCAGGTCGTGCCGTGGGATCCGAACAAGGTCGAAGTCGCCGTGCGCAAGTCTTTCCTTTCGCAGCAGCTCGACTCAGCGCCCGCCGTTGCGGTGTCGCGTGGCGTCACTGAGCGCGTGCGCACTCAAGGCGAGTCATTCATCCACATTGAGCAGGTGCAGGACATCGTGCAGGAAGAGCTGATGCGGCAAGGCCATTTCAAGGTCGCCGAATCATACATTCTATACCGTGCGCATCGCCGCAATCTGCGCGATCAAGAAGCTGAAGAAGACTCGGAAGACAGCCGCCAGGATGCGATGATCATGCTGACCAGTAAGGATGGCAGCACTTTCTTCTGGGATCCTGCCGAACTGCGTAAGCGCATCGATTTCTCCTCCATCGGCCTTGATCTCTGCCTCACCAAGGATCAGATCGAGTCGGAGTTGCGCCGTTCGCTCTACGCGGAAATGACCCGCGAAGACCTCCGCAGCACGATCATTCTCAACGCCAAGAGTCTCATTGAAAAAGACGCGGACTTCTCAAAATTTGCAGGGCGAATTTTACTGACCTACATTTATGAGGAAGTGCTGGACTGGGAAATTATCCGTGACGGCATAGAAGGCCTCAAGTCCGCGCACCGCCAGTATTTCAAAGCCTGCATGAAGCGTGGCGTTGAGCTGGAACGCTTGGACGCACGCCTGTTGACGTATGATCTGGATCGTCTCGCTGACGCGCTCGACCCATCCGCCGACCTCGACTTTGACTACCTCGGCATTTCGACGCTGTATGACCGCTACCTGATCATCGACAAGTCGAAGAAGGAAGCGCGTCGCCTGGAAACACCACAGTTGTTCTGGATTCGCGTTTCGATGGGCCTCTTCATGGATGAAAAGGAAGATCGCGAAGCTTGGGTCATCCGCCTTTACAATCTTTATAAGAGCCGCCGCTTCTGCTCGTCTACGCCCACACTTTTCAACGCTGGCACACAGCACAGCCAGTTGTCGTCCTGTTACCTGTATAAGGTGGACGACTCAATCGAATCCATTATGCACCGCGGCATTGCCGAGAACGCATTCCTTTCCAAATGGGCCGGAGGCCTCGGTGGTTCGTGGACTGCGGTTCGCGGCACCGGCAGCTACATCAAGGGCACCAACGGCGAGAGCCAGGGCGTCATCCCGTTCCTCAAGTTGCACAACGACCAACTGGTCGCAGTCAATCAGGGCGGCAAACGTCGCGGTTCCGGTTGTGCCTATCTTGAAACGTGGCACAACGACATCATGGACTTCCTTGAGCTGCGTCGCAACGTTGGTGACGAGCGCCGTCGCACGCATGACATGAACACCGCGAACTGGATTCCGGACTTGTTCATGAAGCGCATGGAGCTGCGTGCGGACTGGACATTGTTTCGCTCTAATGAAGCTCGCGACCTGCACGATCTTTATGGCAAAGCCTTTGAAGAAAAGTATGTTGAATACGAAGCGAAGGCAGCTCGTGGCGAAATCTGGAGCCAGACCGTGAAGGCGATTGATATGTGGAAGTCGATGCTTCGCATGCTCTTTGAAACTGGTCATCCCTGGATCACCTTCAAGGATCCGTGCAACGTGCGTTCCCCACAAGACCACGTCGGCGTCATTCACAGTTCGAACCTCTGCACTGAGATCACGCTGAATACGTCGGAAGACGAGACGGCGGTTTGTAATCTCGGTTCCGTGGTTCTCGACAGCCACCTCGATGCGGATGGCCAGCTTGACCTCGAAAAACTCCGCGATACCATCCAAGTTGCCGTGCGTGCGTTGGACAACGTGATCGACATCAACTTCTATCCAACGAAAGCCGCCGAAACATCTAACCGTCGCCACCGTCCGATTGGCCTTGGTGTTATGGGCGTTCAAAATGCGCTCTACATGAAGGATGTGCCGTTTGCCTCCACTGAAGCCGTTGAGTTCAACGACGAGTTTATGGAAGCCATTGCCTACTACGCTTACGAGGCCTCCAGCGACCTCGCTTCCGAGCGTGGAAGCTACTCGACCTTTAAGGGATCGAAGTGGGATCGCGGCCTGATGCCAGCCGATACTCTTGAGTTGCTCGAGCAGGAACGCGGTGCCGAAATTGATGTACCTCGTGGCGGTAAGATGGACTGGGACACGCTGCGCGCCAAGATCGGTGAACAGGGCATGCGCAATTCCAATGTGCTTGCCATCGCGCCAACCGCGACGATCTCGAACATCATGGGAACCAGCCCTTGTATCGAGCCGTATTATAAAAACTTCTATGTCAAGAGCAACTTGGGCGGCGACTTCGTGGTGCTGAATCACCACCTCGTTCGCGACTTCAAACGTCGTGGTTTGTGGACGCCGGAAATTCTCGACCAGTTGAAATACTATGATGGCGAGCTGACCAACATAGATGGCATCCCGGGCGAATTGAAGGACAAATATGCGACCGCTTTTGGCATTGAATTCGAATGGTTCATTGATGCGGCTGCACGTCGTCAAAAGTGGATCGACCAATCCCAAAGTGTGAATCTCTTCCTGCCCAAGCCGGAGCTCAAGGCGCTTTCGCATATGTATCGCTCAGCGTGGCGTAAAGGCCTCAAGACCACTTATTACCTACGCACTCTGGCGGCTTCCAATATCGAGAAGGCAACTGTTAGCGTGAAGAAGGAGATGCACGGCGTTATGGGCAGGGCCGATGAAGTCGCCGAAAAACCAAAAAAAGAATACACCGAGGAAGAAGTGAAGGCATGTAGCCTCGACGCCCTGATAAACGGGGGCGAGTGCGAGGCGTGCCAATGATTTTCAGTTGGAAAGCAAACAAACTGACGCAGACATAAACTGACAAGACTGGTAAAGAAGACGGCTCCAGAAAACTGGAGCCGTTTTTTTATGGAACTAATAAAGGCTTTGCATTACAAAGTAGCTTTGTGATGCAAAGTAAGTTTTCAAATTCCTCGCCACGTGCACCGCGGATTTGCCGTCTGACCACGATGCGGCATGTGTCATTGAACCTAGATGCCGCGACGTCGTTGCGTTGGAGCATTCGTCGATTGCGCGATCTGCCTCTTGGAGACTGGCATCGTGGGTTTCCCTATTTCGGCGAAGCGTCAGAGTTGCTGGAGACTTGGGGCCTTTATTCCCGTAGCGCAGTCATGGCGGTGTTGCGGGCAGAGACAGGCTTGGCCTTGGGGGACGAATTGCGGCATTCTGTTTGTTTGCGTGAGGGACGGCTGCCTCGGCTTTATTTGGCGGACTTGAGCTGCCGCCGTTTGCATCGGCTGATTCCAGATTTGCACTAGAGGCGCTCGCCAAAAAAAATACCAACCCTGCTGAGGTTGCATTTCCCCCCCCCCTCGCTGATTAAATTGGCTCGGAAAATCGACGTATATCGCCATGTTTATGAGTCATGATCTACGTCGCGCTTTTTCGGGGAATCAATGTTGGTGGTAAGAATATTCTGCCGATGAATGAGTTGCGCACGGCGATGGAGTCCCTCGGCGCAAGGGGTGTTCAGACCTACATTCAGAGCGGCAACGCCGTCTTTGTGAGTGACGAGGACGATGCCGGGATTTGGTCCAAACGCATTCGCGAGGCCATCCGGCGGGCCCACGGTTTCGAGCCGCAAGTAATGGTGTTGCCGCTTCCCGAGTTGGAGCAGGCTATTGCCGATAACCCCTTCCCCGAGGGCCAGTCCGATCCGAAGACCCTGCACTTAGGCTTCTTGTTAGAGCCAGCGACTGCAACCAAGCTCGACAAACTCGATGCTCTGAAGTCTGCCAGTGAACGCTATCAGATGACGGACAAGGTCTTTTATCTGCATGCTCCGGATGGTATCGGGAAATCCAAGCTTGCCGTCGGAGCCGAGAAGACAATCGGCGTCCCTATGACCATGCGCAACTGGAACACCGTGCAGAAAATACGTGAGCTGGCTTGAAGACCCTTTACTTTGAGGCGAGAAATAATTTGCGCATCTCGCCGAACCGCATTCGATAGCAGGTATGGCGGGGCTATCTTATCAGCAAATTCAAGAATCGTTGGCGGCACAGCCTTTGTTTGAGAACAAGACGTGGCGTCTTTCGCCGGAACCTTGGCGGTTGACCCGCAAGCAGGTCACTGAACTGGAGACGATCGGGCAAGGGTGCCTAGACTTCTATCTGGCGCTAGACAACCTCTACCGCCGCTGTGCTGAGGGCAAAAACCTGCTCCGCAACCGCGAGCTCACCGCACCTTGGGTTTGCAGCTACTTGGATCGAGGGAAGCCGCGCCGCCTCGTTGAGCACGCGCGCCTCAAGCAGTTTAAGGGGCAGGTGCCGCTCGTTTTGCGACCCGATTTGCTCCAGACTGAGCACGGTTATGCGTTGACTGAGATGGACAGCGTCCCCGGCGGCCTTGGCCTAACCGCCTTCCTCAACCGCCTCTACGGTATGAACGAGCGCGAGTTTGCGCCGGACATCGTGGGCGGAGTTGGAGAGGTCGAGATGGACTGGCATCGCTGCCTCGCCGCCTTAGCCCCGGGCAAGGACAATCCGCTCATCATCATTATTGTGAGTGACGAGGCTGCGGTCTATCGGCCGGAATTTGATTACCTCTCGGCGCGTTTGCGCGAGCGCGGGTTGCGAGTGCATGCGCGGCATCCCGACGACCTCATGCCGATGGGGGACAGCTTGTGCGCGCCTATTGACGGCAATCCGGAGGAGATCGACATTATTTACCGCTTTTGGGAACTCTTTGACGTAGGTAACGTCTCCACGGCGCAGGACATTCTCCGCGTGGCCGAAGACGGCGGTGTGATCGTCTCCCCCCCCATGAAGGCGTATCAGGAGGAAAAGCTCAATCTCGCGCTGTTGCATCATCCGGTGCTCGACGATTATTGGCGGGAAAATCTCCCGCGCCGCTCCTTTAAAGTGCTCAAGCAAATCGTGCCGCATTCGTGGATTATCGATCCGGTGGAGCTGCCGCCCAATGGCGTGCTCGACGCGCCCTGGATCAACGGCAAGCCCATCCGTGAATGGGAGCAGCTCGCCGAGGCTAGCCAGAAAGAGCGCAACTTAATCATCAAGGCGAGCGGCTTTCATGAGACCGCATGGGGTGCGCGCAGCGTTACTCTAGGTAGTGATAGCTCCAAAACGGACTGGCAGGAGGCAATTGAATCTGCAGTTGATTTGGCCGATGAGACGCTTCACATCTTGCAGGATTACCGTAAGCCCATTCGCCTGAAACACCCGGTTTTTGCGGAGGGCGGGGCCTCGGTTTACGAGATGGATGGCCGTCTGCGGCTCACTCCATTCTTCCTCGTAGAGGGAGACCAAGCCAAGCTTTCCGCCTGTTTGGCGACGTTCTGCCCGGCCGATAAAAAAATCATCCACGGCATGAAAGACGCCGCGATGCTGCCTTGTCGTGTGGTGGATTGAGGGGCGGTTTATCGTAGATAAAAGCCCGCGACCTTGCCATCAACGATCCACATTTCTGCGAGTAAATCGTGGTCTGGCTTGGATGAAAAATGCAGCTTCCAGTAGTAGGCATGGTTGCCGCTGGGGCGATTGAGCATACCCCAATACTGCTTGTCGTAGCCTGCCTTCAGGGGGCCTGCGATCTGCGTGGACACCTTTTTGAGCGTCTCCGGGGTCATGGCCTTGATCATCTCTTGATCGCAGACGGAGTGGAATTTCGCGATGTCGTTGGCTTGGATTGCGTCGAGCAAAACATCCAACTGCGTGTTGACGGAAGGGGGGGGGGCAGAGTCTGCTACGGCCGATAAGGCGAATAATGTGAGGGCGGAAAAAAGGGCCAGAAAGGTTTTCATGCGGTTCATTAGTGGGTTGGGAGGGTTGCGTTCGTCTAAAACTACTCTAGGGGGCGGGTAGATGTCAAGTTGGCGGCAACAGAGAAGAGAGGCAAAAACTTTGCTGTAGTTTCCATTTTTGGAGCAAAATGGACTCGAAATGAGCATAAAAGTATCAGTTTGCTCTGATGCGAAACAGGCCGAATCCGCGAAATGAACCTGATCTGGGACTAAATGTCCCGCTCGGGCAGCGATCAAACCTTTAGCAGGCGCGCTTCTCCGGGGGCCAGCTTGGTGGTGGAGGCCGGGTGATTCGCTGGTCGATCTGCTAAGGCCGGGTGATCCGTTAAGGCCGTGAGGCCGTCCAAGGCGGCGATGGACACGTTTTCCGCGCCGAAGTTGGCAGCGAAGACGTATTCCTCACCGTTTTGGCCGAGGATGCACACCGCGCGGACGTCGTCGTGGCCGGTATTGATCACGGCTGCGCGGGTGGCGGCACAAGTGGTCTCAGTGGAAACGGCGTTGACGCTGGCCAACGTGATCCAGCCAGAGTCGAGGATCATTTCTCCCGCTTCGTAACGTCGAGGGCCGATGACGAGCGGGCTGCAAAGGTGCTCCACATAAAGGGATTGCATGGCACCTGCTCGACGCTCTGGTGAGCGGTGAATGCGCAGGCTATCGGCTCCGTAGAGGCTGACTGCACCGAGGCGGTCCTCGATGTTGGCCCACTGACTTTCGAGTTCGACAATGGTCTCCTTGGCGGGTGGCGAGCTTAGCGAGTGTACGCCGCTGGCACTGAATACTTGGCGTTGAAAGCCGTTGAAGAGGTCGTTGGGCAGATTTAGGTGCAGCCCTTTGACGGTGGCCACGTAACCCCGGCGCGGCCCCATACGGCAGTGCTGTAGACCGACAACGGTGTGCCCATCTGGCAGGGCGGCGAATGCCATCTGGTGGACGGCGGAGTCCGTGCCAGTCCAGCTCTCGGCGAGCTTCAGGGAATCGCCTTCGCTGACGGCACCGCTTGTCACAAAACCGCCGGGAAAGGACTCGACGGCATGGCGCAGGATGCGGCGGTGCATTTTTGTTGTTTCGGTGGCACCGGGTTTGGGGTGGTGGCAAAACTCCACGAGCCCTCCCATGTTGTGCTCCCATTCGGCAAGATGCCCGTCACTCGGTGGCAGGCAGAAGCCCTGAGCTAAGCGATAGGCACGCCAGGAAAAGGATGCCAGCCGCGTCGGGCAGCGATGGGCGACGGCACCGTATTCAGGCTCGATCCAGCCACCCGCGACGGATTCCTCAAAATCCTCCATCGGCTTTGCGGGCGCAGAAATGGCGTCGTGATAGGTGATTATCTGGCCGAGCGCGCAAGCGCGGTCAGTTTCCAGTCGGGTGAAATACAGTGGGCTCTGGCGGCGGAGTTGTGCCAGTCGTTTTGAGTAAAAGTGGCCGTCGCCGTTAAAGTCGGCCTCAGCTTGGATCAGCTCCAGTTGGCGTTCAATGAGGCCCAAGGCGTGGGCGTCGCCGAGGTGGTCGGCGGCGTAGGCGAGGGCGGGCAGCAGGTATTCCTGGCAGTAGGCGTAGCGCACGCGGGTGTCGCCGCCAACGCGAGCTAGACGGCCATCGGCAAAGATAAACCGCCGCAGCACCTGCCACAAATCGCGCTGATGCAGGTCGAGGCTGTCCGGGCGGGGCAGGCCGGATTGCTTGAGGTCGAAGTGGAGCATCGCCACGTTGCTCACGCAGATGACCATGTAGCCGACGTTAAAATAGCCGTGGTGATCTAGCGCCCAGTGCGGGAAAAAACTCGGGCCGATATGGCGCTCGCGGAGCGGCTTGCCAGCGACGAGGCGTTCCTCGTCGGCGTCGGCGTCCACGCTGGCGCCGTTGACCAGAAAGCAGTGCGCTCGCTCTTGCCAATCGCTCGCGTGCGGGTGGTCAGGATAGCGGGCGGCGGCGCGCCAGAGCAGCGCGCCATTCCAGATGTTGGACTCTGGATCATTGCCCCATTCATGGTTCCATTTAGTGGCCGTGATGCCCTTGTGTTGGCCGCGATGATAATCCGTCAGCAGCCATTCTGCTTCGCTGCAGAGCATGGTGCGGAGCGCGTCGTGGTCGGCCTCGGTGAAGTGAGGCTCAAGCAGTCGCATGGCAAACATCATGCGTTCGATGCCGAGCGCGCTGATCCAGGTGTGGCCCCACTGATCGCCGTCCAGACAGCGTTCCGTGCCGGTAAGATGACTGGCCAGATTGAAGCGCAGCGCGGCCATTGCGCGGTCAAGCGCCCATTCGTGATTCAGGCCGGGGAGGTCGCCTTTGCTCGTGGCCAGCGTCGCCATTGCGGCGAGATATTTTTGCTGAGTCTGAACGCCCCAGCCGTTGTAACCCGTCCCGTAGACGCCATATTGCGGGTGCCCGGGCACGGTGGACCAGTCAGCTTCTGCCGCTAGAGCCCAGGATTGGAGTAATTTTAGCGCATTTACCATATCGTGTTCCCTTATTTGGACAGCAGACTTTCACGATGGCGAAGAACAATTCCTTCAAATCCGCATTACTCGTAATGCAAGAAGGCGTTGGCGGGAAAGGCGCTGGTAGTGGCGTAAATTCATCCTTCTCTAAGGTAGCGCAGGCGCGGGGACGCGCCTACGCTACCCTAAAGAATGGGGTACCTTCAGCGAGGGGTGATGTTGCGTTTTCGTTGTCCAAGGTGGAGTCCGGTGTCCCTACCGGGCAAACCTTGCCTCACCGCCAGCAGGATGTAATAGCCCGGTAGGGACACCGGGCTCCACCTGGGATAATGCCGATTCGCTTAGCTGGGTTGTCGTTTACTATGTGTTGCCTCATTCCAATTATACGTTGTCTTATTGGGGGGGAGAGAGACGCGCCTGCGCTACTATTTGCTGCTGCTATTGGGGCGGCTTGGGGATCTCGACGGGAGCTGTGTTACCGGCGAAAAGTTTTTGGTAAATCTTATTCGTTGGGGCCTCGAGCTTGCTGACGGCAAAGCCTACATCCTTGAGCGCATAGGGGCCGTAGCGATAACAAGCCGCCAACCGCGCGTAGCTGAAGGCGTGATTTTGCTTGAGGAAATGCCTCAGGAATTGCAGGTAATCGACGCCGACCTTGAGGTTGGTTTCGGGGTGATAGGCCATCGCATAGGGCACGTCGCTGACTTCGCGCCAGCCAATGCGGCTGACTTGCATCAGGCCACGCGCATAGCCGCTGTCGGCGCGGGGCTTGAGGGAGCTTTCGGCCATGCAAATCGCGTAAACAAACTCGGGCTTGATGCCGGTGTCGGCGGTTGCGGCCTGCACATCTTGCCAGACGGTGTAGGCGTCCATCTTGCGCGGTTGCCCGATCCAAAAGAACAGCGCAAACACGCCGACCGCCACGATCGACAGATACAATTCAAAGCGTCTCTGCGCCCAAACATTGGTCATGTAATTACGCTAGTGCGCGTCGTGTTGGCGAACGAGCAAAAAGAGATTCATACGCATTATTGAAAGAGTGTATGAGATTATCGCATAGCTCCGTGACTCAAAAATTGTCGATAGAAATAGAATAATCTTCCAACTTACCGAATGATGGGCGGTGGTTTGAGCTCAAGTTGTGAATGACGTAAACTTGATGGTCATCGAACCAGAATGTATAACCCTTTGGCTCCAAGGCGATTCGGAAAACTTCCTGCCAACAGACGTTACGCAGCTTAATGGAAGTGCGAATTTTGCTGAGTGCGGGCGGAATCTGGACTTCTAACGCGTATAGATCTGCGCAATTACGGAGGACAGAGCCTACTGCCTCGTTGGGAAAATCGACGCTGATGGTGTCGTAGGAGGGCATGTAGTGCAGGGCAAGAACGAGTGGGATTTCAAGATCGAAGATATTCGATTTGGGAACTCCGAAGGAGTCTACGACGAGCGCTAGCCCTTCATTAATCATTTGCACGGAATTAGGCCTGAACCAGCGGTTGCTGCCATCATCAAAGCCCGCTTCGATGAAGATCAAATTCTCGTCCTTTCGATAGGTAAAGCGGGTTCCTGCTAGCGCGGTTTCAAAGATTTCTTCCCAGGTCGGGTGATACAACTGGAAGGACGTCCTGCCTTCAAGCAACGGGTGGATGAAGAGGTTCAAATCGTAATTGTTCGACGTTTCGCGGAGGATCTTCCGTATTTCCTCATCGTGGAAATCGACATTCTGAGGTTGAGTTTCTTCATCATCATCAGTTGGCCTGCCAAACACGATGAACCCGTCGAAGGCTTCGTCCGTATTAGAAAAACCAATGAGCGGGACGAGATCAAGATCATCGGTTTTATCCTGCGCCCGAAGCGTTAGTAGTGAGAAACTGCAAAACAGCCCAACCTGTAGCCAAAGCCAACGCATTACCTTACCCCGCCAGTGGCGCGTTGTACTTCCGGCGCAGTTCCCAGACCATGCGGGCGTCGACGAATAACTGGCGGCAGACGTCGGGCGTGATGGACTGCTTGGGGTCGTCGCCAATGCCGTGCGAAGGATTGATGTGGGACTCGACGACGACGCCGTCGGCACCATAGGACATGGCGGCGAGGACCGCGCCGGGCACGTAGCGCGCGCGGCCCACCGAATGCGACGGGTCGACCACGACGGCAGCCCAGGTTTTTTCCTTGAGGAGCTGCGTGATGCACTCGTCCGGGTGGTTGCGGTAGCCATCGATGGAGGGCAGGGTGCCGCGTGGGCAGAGTAGAATGTTGGGATTACCGGCGGCGGCGATGTATTCTGCGGCGGCGAGAAATTCGTCCACGGGTGCCATTGGGCGACCGCGCTTGAGGAGGACTGCGGTTTTCGTGCCCGCGGTGGCGGCACCGATTTTGCGCAGGAGAGAGTAGTTGACGGCGTTGCGGGCACCGATCTGGATCATGTCGATCTTGGCGTCCATGACGAGCTTGAGCTGGTCGTCGTCCATGACCTCGGTGTTGATTGGCAGGCCGGTGCGGGCGCGGGCCTCGACTAAAATCTCCAGTGCTTTTTGATCACCCTGATAGGAGTAGGGCATCGTGCGGGGCTTCCAAACGCCGCCGCGAAGGATGTGGGCACCGGCCTCCTTGAGGGCCTCGGCGGTTTCGTAGAGCAGGTTTGGCTGCTTGGGATCGATCGTGCAATGCCCGGCGATGAAGAGTGGTTCCTTGCCGAGGGTGACGCCGCCCAAGGTAAGCTCGCCGCTGGCCAGCTCGGAATGGATGTCCATCAGCCGATAAGGGGAGTCAATCTGGTCCACGCGGTCAACGTATTCGAGGCCGAGGATGCGGTTGATCATCGTCTCGTGGCGCTCGTCGCCGAGGATTGCGTAGATGCTGCGCTTGGCACCCACGATGGGCTGGATCACGCAGTTATATTCAGTGACGATGGCTTCGACTTCCGCGAGCTGCGCGGGGGTCAGTTTGGGCTCCTTGGGGATGATCATGGAATTGGAAAATTTGAGTTTCTTCTACTTAAGCTTGGCGCGAAGGACTTTGGTTTCGTTGTTACGCTCGACCAGGAGGACGAATTCTTCGCGGCTGGGGTCTGCATCAACGGTCTGGAGCGCGGTGATGGCTGCCTCGTAGCTGTCAACGGGTTGCCCATCGACTTCGCGAATCCAGTCACCGGATTGAAGCTCGGCGGACTGCACGGGGCTGTTGGGCTTGATGAAGTCGACCACGGCGGCGTCGATGTCACTCTTGAGCTCACGTTTGGCAAGCGCGTCGGCTAGGGTAAATTGACGGGCAGACATGCCGAGTTGGTCGAAGTATTCGCGCTTGGCGTCACGCAGTGCGAGGGGTTGCTCGGCAATGACGATTTCCACCTGCTTGCCATCGTTGCCACTCACGATATCGAGGACGACTTTGCCCCCGATGGGCGTTTCCAGCATTTCTTTTTCAAACCAACTAACGGTGACGAAATCCGGGGAGAACTTCGGGAGCTTTTTGCCGTTGAGGCCTACCACGATGTCGCGGGATTTTAAGCCTGCTTGAGCGGCGGGGGAAGCCTCGATGACATCGCTGACACTGAGTGCGCCCTGATCACTCAGGCCCATGATTTCGGCCACTTCTCGATCGAGTGCCTGCATGCCCGAGACACCGAGCCAGGGGCGCTTGTCACCCGAGGGCGTGGTGGGTATTTGCGGGGCGTATTTAAGGACGACGTCCGCCGTCATGAAGGCATTGGATTCGCGCGTTAGCTGAACAGCGGCAGCGTATTTTCGGCCGTTCATGTAGATGATTTTTTCGTCGGTAGTTGGTGGCCCCATCCAACCGACAAAGCGGCCTTCTGCATCAAAGGCGAGTGAGCCGGGCGAGCCGATGGGCCGATCACTAAAGCCGACGAGCCAAGGGAGGGGCTCTTGGGCGCTGATTCGGGCGCTGAGGAAATACGGGGTGTAGTCCCAGCTATCACCCATCACGGCGATACCCCACACGAAGGAACCGGTTTTGACCGAAGCATGGCCGAAGGTCGTGATCGGGGTCAGTTCTTTACGAGCAGCTTCTTCCACTTGGAGATAATGCCAGCCGCTGACGAAATTTTGGCCGAGGTAAGTTGCGTCCCAACCGTCATCATCCTCGCCCAGACGCTTGACCTTGAAGTTCTTGAAACGCTCTGGCGGGATCCAACCGGGGATGGCACCATCGAGCAACAAAATGTGGCCTTCGGCATCGAGCACCAGGCCCATGGATTGAGAAGGCGTGCGGTCAATTTCGTTCTGGATGAAGAACTCAACCGCCACGACAGAAAGGCAACGCTCCTCGAAGGCTTTTTCGAAATCCTCAGGGATTTCTGCGTGGAGTGTGAGGGTAGCCAAGCAGGCCACGACGGACCAAATGATAGAGCGGATCGGGAAATTCATAGCCGCGCAGTCAAGCGGCTCAGATTGATCAGCGCAATCCGGAAAAAAATCCGGCCGACCCAGAATCTGAGTCGGCCGGTCATCAGGGGTGATGAGGAGAACAAGCTATCGTCAACAAAAGTAACGGGACCATTATCACCTTGGCAAGCAAAAGTGTTGCTGTTTTTAGAAATTAATTTTGCTAATGTATTGGCCCTGCTTTGGATAGCGTCCATTGCCGCATGTCTGCCCATTATTAATGATGCTTTTCACCCACAAAACGGTAGCGCAGGCGCGTCCCGCGCGGCTGGACCATTCGGCTGGACCAGCGATACTGTATGCGGCGCGGGACGCGCCTGCGCTACGTGACGTATATTGGAATGAGGGAACGCATAATAAACGGCACCCCTGCTAAGTAGTTGGACACCGGGCTCCACCTTTTTAATTTCCAATCTCACTGCCACCACACGCCTTTTTTGCGCACTGTGCAAAACACTCGGTCCAGCGGGACGCTGGGTTAGCCGAGTTCGAAGGTGGTGATTCCGTAAATGTTGGCCCAGGGTAATGAAGGGGTTGTGCCGTAATACATGCGGGCGCAGCCGAAGACTTCCTCCATGCCGTTTTCTTTGGCGAGGGCCAGAGCAGCAGGGTTATTTTCGGGGGTGTCGAGGAAGAGTGGTTCGCCCGATGCGCGGTCACTGAGGGCGGCGAAAAGTTGGCCGGCGAGTGTGGCGTCGTCGGCGAAGAGTGGGCCGATTTTGTAGCCACTTTGGCAGGCGCGGACAACGCCGTAGCCGACGAGTTTTCCATCGCGGACGGCTCCTAGCGCCAACCCTTCCTTAGGCTCAATCCAGCGGCGGAGGAAGGTATCGCGCGCAAAGCCGAAATGCCGTTGGTCATAGGCAGAGACTTCGTCAAAGGGTGCGGCGGAAAGCTCGGTCAGGCAACTGGCTGGTTGGCTCGGCTGCCCTACGCCCGCCATGCGGAGATTTCGATGGGTGAATTGAAAGCCACCCTGAGCATACCAGTCTTGCATGGCGAAGACGCCATCCATCCCAATGGGCGCATCGGGCAGCAGACGCGCCTTGAGCGTATCGCGGCGCCAAAACCAAAACTTTGTGCCCAGGCCCTTGCTACGGAGGTCCGGACGGACGATGAAAAAACCCATGAAGCCGAAGGATTGCCCGTAAGCGACGATGGAGCCGGTGGCGACGATTTCGTCGTCCAGCGTGGCGCAGACAAACCCTTCGGGATCGGTGTCCCAAAAAATGTCAGCGTCGTGTTTGCCGGGGTTCCAGCCTTCGGCGGCGGCCCAGTCGACCGCGAGATTGAACTCTTCCCGCCGCATGGGGCGGAACTTCAGGGCATTGGCGAGCGCATCGTCGTGCATGAAAATTAAGGTGGCGATTTGCGGGAAACGGGCAACAAATTTCACCTCGCTGTCACAAACACGAACAGCAAACCATTGACGCCCGCCGCCGCTCATGGACTGATCAAGAAGCGCACTTTGGCGAAACTTCACGATGACGGAGCAACTGCTACACATATTGGCGGGCTTGGGCCTGTTTTTTGTCGGCATAAAAATGCTGAGCAAGAGCCTGCGCGCCATGGCGGGGGGCTCCCTGCGAAAGCTGGCCCGCAAGATGAGCGCGAACCAGTGGCTGGCGGGCTTCTGGGGCGGGGTGGCTGGCTTTGCCACTCAGAGCGGCCGAACGACGGCGCTGATCATGGCCAGTCTCGTGCAAGGCCGCATTGTCGAGGTGCGCTCGTCGATCCCCATTGTCATCTGGGCGAACTTCGGGTGCACGCTGATCGTGTTCGCCGTGGTGTTCCCAATTAATTTCTTCGTGCTGTTCCTGCTCGGGGTCGCGGGTTTGGCGGTGGCCTTTGAAAAACCGCGTAATTTCCTGAATGTCGTCACGGCGACGTTTGGCTTAGCGCTGATGCTCTACGGGCTGTCCATGATCTCCGCCGCGGCGAGTGAATTTACCGAATACAGTTGGTTTGAGAATTCACTCGACCTGATGAACAAGTCGTTCGTCCTGGCGTTTTTCATCGGTCTGGCGGTCACGGTGCTCGCGCAGTCGCACATGGCGATTATCTTGATCACTTTGGCAATGACGAAAAGCGGGCTGCTGGATTTCGAGCACGCGGTGATGATCATCTACGGCACGCACGTAGGTTCGAGTGTGATCACTTACCTGACAGGAGCACATTTCAAGGGCCGTGCGCTTCAGGTTGTTTGGGCGCAGATACTTTACAACTTGGTCGCAGTCGCGATTTTTCTCGGGTTGTTTTTCTTCGAAGCGCTCTGCCACAGCCGCCTGCTGCACGACTTGGCAATGTCCTTGTCTGACGAGATCAATGTCCAGGCTGCGTTAATCGCCATCCTGATGAATTTGGTGACGCCGCTGGCGCTGATGCTCACACGTAAGAGCTTCACTGGGGCCTGCGAACGCGCCTCGCCGCCCTCGGAAACGGAGAACCTTTCCGAGCCCGAATACCTGCAAGAGGAACTCGTAGAAAGCCCAGTGGCTGGCCTCATGCTTTGCGAAAAAGAGCAGCTTCGTTTGCTCAAGCGCTTACCAAGCTATCTCGGGATGTTGCGCATTGGGGAAGAGTCGCCGCTGGTGACGCCGGAGTCGTATCACCAAGCCTACGAGGTGATTGCACGGAACATTCTCCAGTTCCAAAGTTCGCTGATCTCGCATGCGCTTTCGCCCGATGACACTGAGTGGCTCATCAATCTTCAGAACCGTCAAGAGTTGTTGAACACGATCGAGGCATCCTGTTTTGAGTTGTGTGAGGAACTCGGCAAATCGTCGGTCAATGAAAACGTGGACGTCCTCGGCCAGCAGATTATCGAGGCGCTCGACACCATGATTTTGACCGCCATTGCCGCGATTGAAAACAACGACGACGCGGAATGCGATATGCTCGATACCATGACTTCTGAGCGCGGCGAGTCCATGGAGCAAATTCGCAAGCGTTACTTGGCCTCAGCCGAGCGCGTTTCCGCGAGCACTCGTAATCAGGTGCTCCACATTACGAACGTGTTCGAGCGTGCCAGTTGGTCATTGGGTCGTTTCAGCAAGCTCATCCGCCAAGCTCCGCAGGTTAAGTAATTTCCGTGGGCTAAATCATACGCTCGACGACAGAGGCAGGGACGGGACGGCAGTGGCGGTAGCCCTTGCCTGATGGCGGGAGCCAAGCAAGGAATTCCTCGTGCTGGGTGCGGTCGGAGAACTCCAGGCCGATCAGTGCGCGGCCAATGCGTTCCCCGGTGTAGCGGTAGTTGAAGTAGCAGAAATTGGCGCGGCCACGGATCGTCTCGGAAAGGAAGTCGTGCAGGGCACCAGGACGCTCGTAGAACTCAAGCTTGAGAAAGAGCGGGTGCGACAGGAGCTCGGCATGGCAGGGAATGGCGCGGAACTCGATGTCTTCGCTGCCCGTAACGTTCCCCCAGCGATAGCCGCTCGTGTTGAGCTTTTCCGTGATCTCCGCGAATCGTTCGGGCGTGCTGTCGATGCCGAAAATTGGCCAAGCCTCCTGCGGGTCGGTCTTGCCATACAGGAAGTCGTTAATGCTGACGTCGGCCAAGACGTCGTCGAGCAGGTGTAGCATGCTGCCGGGGATTTCTGGAATATTGATGCGCAGGAAATAGCGGGACTGGAGGCCAGAACTGGCTGTCTCGGCGATCAACGCGAGCTTGCTGAAGTCTAGGTTAGCGCCGCATAGCACGGTCAAGCAGCGCTTGCCAGCGAGGGAGGCTTTACATTGCAAAGCTCCAGCGAGCCCCATCGCTCCGGCGGGTTCGGGGATTGCGCGCAAGCCCTCCCACATCACGCGGATGGCCTCGGAGACTTCCTTGTTGGTCACGGTTATAATGTCGTCCAGCAGTTCGTGGCAAATCTCAAAAGGGAGGGCACCAGCCTGGCGGACGGCGGAGCCATCGCAGAAGATGTCAATGTTGTCGAGGCGCACCGGGCTACCGGCGGCGAACGCGGCCTTCATGCTGGCCTGGTCAACGCCTTCCACACCGATCAGCTTGATGTTGGGCCAAAAGGTGCGCAGCCAGCAGGCAACGCCAGCGGCCATGCCGCCGCCACCGATCTGCAAGAAGGCGACATCGAACGGACCTTGCCCCGACATGACGACTTCGTCCGCCAATGTGCCTTGGCCCGCCATCACATGCAAATCGTCGTAAGCGTGGACAATTGTTGCGCCACTTTGCGATGCAAAGTGATTGGCGGCGTGGACGGAATCATCGTAGGCGTCGCCGGATAAATGGATTTGCACGCGATCTCCGCCAAGACGTCGCACGGCGTTTTGCTTAACCGCCGGCGTGGTGCTGGGCATGAAGATATCGGCATCTACCCCGAGCAGACCTGCGGCCAGCGCAACGCCCTGGGCATGATTACCAGCGGAAGCGGTTACGACGCCCGCGGCGGCTTCCTCGGCGGTCATCACGGCCATCCGGTTAAAGGCACCGCGCCACTTGTAGGCCTTGATTGGTGATACGTCTTCGCGCTTCACCCAAATCTCGCCAGTGAAGTCCGGTAGCTCCAACTTCTCCAGTGGAGTCGGCGAGCCAGCCCGGTAGATGCGCTGCCGGGCAAAGAGAACTTCCTGCCGCAGGCGGCGGAGCAATGACATGGGTTTGTCGGATTCCATGCGGGCACATTGGAAGGCATTGAGACGTGGCGCAATGCGGAATGCGCAATCTCGTGGCACCAGCTATTTGAGCGGGGCGTCTTTAACGGGCAGCACGGAGTCGTTGATCATTTTAACGCCAGCCTTCGGCGTGAAATGCGTGGGATCGGCGGGAAAGAAATTTTCTGGCGCGGAGTATTGGCTGTCGATCAAGTCCACGGTGGTGGGGAAAATATCTTCGATCCGTGCCTTCCACTCTTCTAACTGTTCGGCGGCGGGGGTGCCCTCCATGAGTTCCAGACTGTGCTCGTGCATCGGGGCGAGGACGGCGACCGTCCAGATGCCGCGACCACGAAGGTATTCCGCCAGTCGAGTGATGTAGGTCATGCGATCGGGCGAGATCGAAAAATCAGCGAACCAGCGGGCGTGCTCATTGAATTCGCGCTGGGCCAGAATGTCGTTGGGCGTGGACTTGCTGATGATCCAGCGGTGCGCGATGAATGAGCCATCAGGCGAGAATGCAGGCGGCTCGCCTTGTATGTTTCGGCGCAGGGTTTTTATGGATTCATCCAGCGTGTTAATGCTGAAGAGCTTATCGAGCGTTTCGGTTAATGTTGGCGGTGCGAAGGGATCTTCCTTGATGGGGAATTCGTCACGGAAACTCCAGAAATCGAGTAGCACGATGGCAACCTCGCCATGGTCTACGTAACGGTCAGCAAAGTAGTAGAGTTCTTCGGGCATTGCGCCACCAAAAGTAGCACTGAAGAAATCATATTTATTAAGTGCAGCGGCAGGAATCATGGCGGCCTTACTGTTACCCATGATCACGGCATTAAAGTCGCCCTTTTGGTAAGCTTGGGCTTTGGATTCGCGGTCTGCGCTAGCGTAGATGCCCAAGTGATTGACGCCGAAAATGCCATAGGCATCGGTCCAGTAGTTAAAGCCGCCTACCGCCGCTATGCCGCCGAGAATGATGATCGCCAGGGTGATGAGGTAACGGCGGAAGGGTTTCAGTTGTCCTGTCATGGCCTTAAAATTGGTAGTAGAGGAATTCACTCCGGGAGGACAGGGACAAGAAGGCCGTTAAGAAGACAATCGCCGTCAGCAACGCCCAGCGAACGGTGGGGTGCCAGGCGATGCGTGCCGGTTCCACTGGATCGGCGCAGTCTCCATCGGGTGGCTGAAAGTGGTTGGCTAAAATGCGCTGTAGATTTGGGCATGCCCAACAGAAGGCCACCAGCACCGCAATGAAGGCGAAAATTTGCGGCTTAAACAACTGTACATGATCGCCAGCTTGTTGGCCCAGCATGGCTTGATAAAAATAGGTGGCAGCTGAGAATCCGTCGGCGCGAAAAAGCACCCAAGTCAGAACGACGCATAAGAATGTTAAGGCCACGCCCAAGATTTTTCCGAGGCTGAACTTTGCGTCCGAAGGTGATTTTGCAATTGAAAGCTTCTTCCTGAATTCCGCGAAATGGTGATTGATGAGCAGGAGCACGCCGTGGGCCATGCCCCAGAGGACAAACGTCCAACCCGCGCCATGCCAGAGGCCGCCAATGAACATGGTCGCCATGATGTTGACGTCTCGCAGGAGCTTGCCATGTCGGTTGCCACCCAGAGTGATGTAGACATAGTCGCGCAGAAAACGGGAGAGCGTCATGTGCCAGCGTCGCCAGAACTCGATGATGCTGTGGGCTTGGTAAGGCGAATTAAAGTTGAGCGGGATGCGGATGCCAAAGAGTAGCGCGAGGCCGATGGCCATGTCCGTGTAGCCGGAAAAGTCGAAGTAGATTTGTAGGGTGTAGGCCAGCGCGCCTGCCCAAGCCTCCCACGCATAGAGCGGTAGGCCGTCCGCCGCCGCACCAAAAGCTTCGGAGGCGCGAATGCCCAGCGTGTCGGCAATGATGACTTTTTTAAACAAGCCAAAGGTAAAAAAGGTCAGCCCAACGGCGATGTTTTCCCATTTGAGGTGATAGGTCTTCTTTTCCTCGAATTGAGGCATCATCTCCTTGTGGTGGACGATGGGGCCTGCGACGAGTTGTGGGAAGAAAATGATAAACAGCAGGTATTCGCGAAATTCGTAGAGCGGCGCGTTGTCCTCGTAGACGTCGACCAGGAAGGCGATCTGTTGGAAGGTGAAGAACGAGATCGCCAGTGGCAGGATGACTTCGGACAGCGTCCAACCGACATCAAGCGTGGCGTTGATGTTATCCACAAAGAAGTTGGCGTATTTAAAATAGGCCAAGAGGGCGATGTTCACCACGATGCCAACGATGAGCAGTGGTAAGTTGGGAATACGCGCTCGAGTGAACCGCCCAATAATGCCGCTGATCCAATAGTTGAAAAGCACAGAGCCAAGGATTAGGACCAAGTAAACTGGGTTCCACCAACCGTAGTAAAATAGCGACGCGGCGATCAGCCAGGCCTGCGCCATCTCAACTGCGGCGAATCTGGCCAGCAGGTAGTAACCGATTACTACCAAGGGCAGAAACGCCAATATAAATTCGTAGGAGTTAAATAGCATGCCAACCGGAAACCCCGTTTCCAAAGGGCAACCACTAAGAATTTCTCGCCGTTTGCAAAGAAAATAACGGTCAATTAGCCTGCGGGCGACTCGTCCACCCACACAACAGACCACCCCGAAAGCTTGTCTACGTAGACGATCGGTGTGGCACCTTCGAGGTCGGTTTCAACTAAATCGACCGCATTATAAGGGCTGCGGGGGAGGGAGGGTTCACTGCGAGGAAAGAGAAAAATAACGGATGCTAGGGCAAAGACAGCGGCAGCAGCACCCCAGGTCCAGTATCGACTCCAAGCCATCCAATTAATTACTTTGGGCTGCTCTGTTTCTGGTTCGGCAGTGAACAAGCGTGCTTGCAGGGACTGCCAATCACTTGTGATGTCATCTTCCGATAGGACGGACGGCAGTTCTCGCCATTGCTGTTGCTGCTCCGCCATTTTCGCCAACCATTCGGCGGCGTCGGGGTCTTCGCGCAGTAAATGCTCCGCCGCGGCCTTTTCGGTGGGCGGGCACTCGCCATCGAAATAGCGAGTCAGTAGCTCTGCGTCGGAGTCTTTCATGGCTTGTCTGTTCGGTCAGATACAAGGCGTCAGCGTGAGAAAAGGCGAGGCGAAAGGTTTCCCCTTCGCCTGCGCCTGTTGGTGTTCTGGGGGGGGATTAGCGACGCCGGCAGCTTTGGCTATGGCCGTTGACCCAGACCCGCTCCTTGACGAAGTCGAAGTAAGCTGGGGTGAATGTGCGGTTGCGCAGACCACAGCTGTTGACCTGCCAGCCGAATTGCGCGGGGACTAGCACGCGGCGCTCAACGACTTTCCAATGACCGCCGCCACAGCTGCATTTTCCATGGTTGTCACGCCCGCGATCTTTGCCGTGGGCATCATGACCGCGTCCGCGGCCTTTGCCGTAGCCATCATTGTGGCGGCCTTGGCCTTGACTACGGTCGTAGGTGACTTGGTATTTGGTGCTGCGGTTGCGGTCATGATCGTGGATGGCTTCAGAAACGATGACTCCGCCAATAAAGCCGCCCAGTGCGGCCCAGGCTTCGTTGTCGTTGTTATGGCCGCCCCGGGCTTGGGCGGAGAGTGCGCTGACCAGAAGGACGAGCGTGCAAATTGCCCCGGTTTTGATAGTGTTTTTCATGTGTTTGATTTGGTTGTGTTGCGCTAGTTGAACGATGCAGCCTTCTAGTTTATTCGATTTTTTCGGAAAAAATTCGCACGGGCACATTTTTTCAACAGTGCTTTCTGCATGCAAATCGAGGTCTTTGAATTACCACCCATCGGCACCAACGCCTACTTGCTCAGTGATGCTGAGCGGGGCGAAGCCATTTTGATCGACGCGCCCATGATGGCTTGGGAGACGATTGCCCCACGGCTAGATGGTGATGGGCTCAAGTTGACAGCCGTACTGTTGACGCATGGACACTTCGATCACGTGCTCGGTGCTGCGACCTTTAACCAACAGGGTGTGCCGGTTTACGCGCATGCGGATGACCGCGAAATGCTCGCGAACTTGCCACAGCAGATGCGCATGTTTGGGATACCAGGCGAAGTGCAGGCCCCGACGGTGGATCACTGGATCAATCCAGAGGAGCCGCTTAATCTGTTGGGCCGTTCAATCGAAGTGCGCCATACGCCTGGTCATTGCCCGGGCAATGTAACTTTTTACTTCGCCGATGAGGGGGCGGCATTTGTCGGGGATGTCATCTTTGCCGGAGGCTATGGACGCACCGATTTGCCAGGTGGGGATGCTGCGCTGTTGCGAAAGACGTTTTTCGAGCAGATTTTTACTCTGCCGGAAAAAACTCTTCTTTACCCCGGCCACGGGCCACAGACCAGTGTTGAGCAAGAGCGCTACACGAATCCTTTGACTTCGGGCAATTAGGGCCAGATGGCCGCGTGCTTTTCGGATTCACCCCAGATGGCGATACGGCCTTGCCTGAAATGTGTAAATTTATAATAGATAGCAGCATACGTCTATAAAAGACCGTTACTACGACTGCTACTACTCGCTAAATAATGCTGGGAGGGGCTAATCTCCTCCCAGCAGCCAAGCTATGCTCTAGCATCGGCTTAATTGAGCCGCGTTGTGCATTTCATGCAGAAGGATTTTGGGGTATAGCGCGAATTTATTCGCCCTTGAAGGTGCCCAATAATTCGCGCTTTGCTGGAGTGGAAAAGCGGGCCTAATCTTCTACTTTGGGTTTGGCAGTCTTTTTAGCCGCTTTCTTAACCGCCTTCTTGGCGGCTTTTTTCACTGCTTTTTTGGCGGCAACTTTCTTAACGGCCTTTTTGACGGCTTTTTTCTTGGGCGCAGCAGCTTCGCCGTCGGTCTTGGCAGGCTTTTCTGCCTTGGGCTTGGCTACACGCTTCGCTGCTGGCTTAGGTGCCTCCTTAGGCTCTGGTTTGGGTGCTGGTGCTTCACGCTCAGGCGCTGTGGCGCGCTGTGGGCGTTCATCATTGCGAGCGGAGCGATCCAATTTCGGCTGTTCGACTTGTCGCTGTTCGCCTGCTGGTGCCTCTTGGCGGTCACGGGGTGGGCGTTGATCACGGCGTGGCTGATCACGACGCTCTTGACGTTCTGGCTGACGATTTGATTGCTCAGACCGACGATCCTGATGCTCGGAGCGGCGCTCTTGTGGCTCAGGACGGCGTGATTGACCTTCGGAAGATGGTTCGCGGGAAGATTGACCATCAGATGGCTCATGGCGATGACGAGATTCACCTTGGGCAGGATGTTCGCGAGAAGGTTGTCCGTCGTTGGGTTGGCCCTGGCCATCACGATCCCGCCGATTGCGTCCACCGCGACGACGACGGCGACGGCGCTTTTTGCTGCCATCCTGATTGTCGTCCTGCCCTTGGCCTTGGCCGGGGCGATTTTCGCCGCCTTGCTGACCGCCATCACGTTGATCGCTATCGCGCGGGTTATCGTTGTGTGGGGCATCGTCAGTTGCGACTTCTCGTGAAGAGTCATCAGAAGTGCGGTCCTGTGGACGGTCCTCGCGTGGTCCACGGTCGCGGTCGCGTTGACCGCCGCTATCAGGTCCATCACGTCTGCCGTCGCGTCGGCCCCCTCGGTCGCGTCCGCCGCGCTCATTGCGTGGGCCTTTTTGCTGGCTGCGTTCGCGGGTGCGTTCGAGGTGGCGCTGGGCTTCTTCCTTTTGCTTTTTCAGGAGCTTGCGGGATTCTTCAAGGAGCGCGTCTAGTTCGTCGTCTTCGTCCTCATCCTCGTCCCAATCATCTTCGTCCGGTGGTGGCGCATCGAATGGGCGCTCACGTGGCGGGGTAGGGATGGGCTCGGGCTCGACTGGGAAATACTGGCGTTCGGGCAGGGAAACAGCGTGTGCAGCCTTCGGCATCGGTGGAATGGCGACCGGAATTTTCGGCTCCTCGCGTGTGCCTTGGGGGCGGATGACAATCTGGCTGATGCAGTTGTTTTCCTTGAAGCGAAGCACGGTTTCTACGGCCTGCGCAAAAAGCGCGGCTTCAATGGCGCTTTGGGGCTCCATTTGGATACGTGCTTTGGGGTCCCCTTCGCCTACATTGAACTGCGGGTAGAGTGTGGAGACCTTGACGCCTGCGTCGCGGACTTCCTCAAAAAGCTGTTGCCCAAAATGGTGGAGGCCACCTTGACTGGCGGCTGCGGTTGCGCTGGGCGCAACGCTTTGCCCATTCCATGCGATGTTAATCACGTAGCCGTGGAATTTGATCAGCGAGGGCAGTGTGAGGCGTGTCAGGTAGAGCGGGCAGAGCAGCTCTGTTTGCAGCGCGTATTCGATCTCCTCCAGCGAGGTCTCTTCAAAGCTCTTAGTCGGCGTGTGGCGTGCGGCGTTAACGAGGACATTGACCATGGGGTCGCGCTCGTAGATCTGCGCATAGGCGCTCTCCAGCTCGGAACGTGAGGTGAGGTCGCAATTGACGGCGAGGAAATCTGGATGCTCGAAGGGGCATTTGGAAAAGTCCTGAGCCAGCCCGTAAACACGGAATCCAAGGTCGATTAATTTCCGGGCGATCTGCAGGCCAATGCCGCGTTCAGCGCCGGTGATAAGTGCTATATCCATAGGTATAAGGTTTCCGCTACAGGCGAACGACCCGATTGGGCAACAAGCGCACCCGCCTCAGTATGGCGGGAGCAGTCGGATGCAGGTCGGAGTTTCTTCAAGCGGTAAAAATATTCGTAGTGAACCGGAATTCGGTCAGGGCCAGTGTGGTGAGCGGCACTAGACAAAATTCGGGTAAAGGTTTGAGCAATCAAAAGTCGGTAAGTAAACCCCCTGACAGCGATGAGCAAGACTTGTTCATGGAACATTCTTAAATGCGCGTACCCATGGGAGGGGGGGGGGATGGGATTTGCGATGGACATTTTCCGGCTGAGAACCCAAGTTCGCATCTTCCCTGCTTAGCCATTCCCAGGGGCAATCATAATGAACTGAATGAGCAATGAATGCAGTCTTAATTTATTCTGGAGGCTTGGATTCCACGGTCCTACTCCACCATTTACACCAAGCAGGAAACGAGCTTGCCGCGCTGAGCGTCAACTATGGGCAACGCCACTCCCGTGAAATTGAGTGTGCCCGCCAGCAATGTGCGCGACTTGGCATTGAGCACCGTGTGGCGGATTTGCGTTCGCTGGCTCCATTGCTTGGTGCCAATAGCCTTACAGATAGCGCAGTCGATGTGCCTCAGGGCCATTACACTGAGGAGACGATGAAGGCCACCGTGGTCCCGAATCGAAACATGATCATGCTCTCCGTTGCCACTGGTTGGGCCATCAGCCGCAAGTCTGATTGCGTGGCTTATGCCGCTCATTCTGGTGACCATGCGATCTACCCGGACTGCCGCCGCGAATTCGCAGAGGCGTTGGACGCCGCCATTCGCCTAGCGGACTGGCACGAAGTCCACCTTTACCGCCCTTTTGTTGACTGGACTAAGGCTGACATTGCCAAACGCGGCGAAGAACTGGGTGTACCTTTTGCCGAAACTTGGTCCTGTTATCAGGGGGGCGAGGTGCATTGTGGGCAATGCGGCACCTGCATTGAGCGGCGTGAGGCTTTTTATTTGGCCGAGGTTGATGACCCGACCCCATATGCGATGGAGGCACCTACCGTGGATCAGCTCGTCGCGCAATTTTGGAGATTATCATGATTACCTGCCGCAAGACTTACCGCGATGTTCCCTTTGCACATCGGCAACCATTTCACGATGGTCATTGCGCCTATATTCACGGGCATAATTGGTCGATCACGGTGACCTTTGCTGCGCATGAGCGCGACAGAAACGGCTTCGTCGTGGATTACGGTAAGCTGGGTTTTCTGAAGGATTGGATTGAGGAGCACCTCGACCACGCTTGTGTTTTTCATAAAGATGATCCCCTCCGCGAACAGCTCGTCAGTGCGGCACCGGAAGCGTGGAAAGTCTACGTGGTTGATGACTGCTCCAACGAGGGCATCGCAATGCATTTGAGCGAAGTCTTTGGCCAGTTGGTGGACGAGTTTACCCAAGGCCGCGTTTGGGTCATCTCAGTGGAGGTGGAAGAGGACAGCAAAAACGCCGCGTGTTATACGCGGCCGACACAATGAAACAAACTGGTAGATTAGGCGGAGCGCGCCATATTCTTCTGCCGCGCGTCCTGCTTCTGCTTGTTTTCCTGCTTTTGCTCCAGCTCAACGCGCAGCTCTTCCAGTTCTTGAGCTTTATGCATCAACGCTTCTTCGGATTCTTGCATGTAGCGTTCGCGTTCTTCCAACTCGGCCTTGCGCGAGTCATACATTTCATTGAACTGAATAAATTCTCGGAGAATTTCAATGATACGGTGCGTGTCGGTCAGATTCGCTTTTTGTTCAGCGACTTGTTCTTGCATTATCTGGATCGGTCCGGCGGGGCGGAACGGGTTCCGTTCGCCTTCGACAACTTCCTCCGTCATCAGAATCCAGCTCGTGTCATCTCCGGTATTGTCTTCGTGAAGGATGCAAATTTCCCAGTCTGGATACTTCTCGCCAAGGGCCTTGATCTGCGGCATGGTTTGCGGTTCGTCCAAAACGTTTTCACCCAGAGCCACCCACCATCGATCTTGCTTTTTCGCGGTTTTTAAGAAGTTTTTGAGCTGAGATAAAGTCATCCCGTGAAATATATAATCGAGGTTGGGGCGTAGGTAAATACAACGTCCAAATCTATTTTCTGTAAAGCATATTATGACAATTACTTTACAACTACAGGATAAACATTACCCGATAGCGGAGCATTTTTCCTCATTTCAAGGAGAAGGGCTGTATAGTGGGCGCTCTGCTTTTTTTATTCGGACGTATGGCTGTCCAGTGCGCTGCCCTTGGTGTGATTCCGCCAATACTTGGCACCCTGACCATCGTCCGCCGAAAATCCCCCGGATGTCCGTGGAACAACTGGTGTCGCTTGCGTTGGAGGCCAAGCCGGAATTTGTCGTCATCACTGGTGGGGAGCCAGCCGTGCATGACCTACGCCCACTCACTAGAGCGCTTCATTCGGAGGGGCTGGCGATTCATCTGGAAACGAGCGGGACCTACGCGCTCAAGGGCGATTTCGACTGGGTCACGGTCAGCCCTAAAATTTATCAAGCGCCGCTGCCCGAGCTGATTGAGCGGGCGAGCGAACTCAAGCTGATCATGGAAAACGCTGAGTCCGTGGCCTATTGGGAAACACAGTTGGGCACCGAGTTGATCCGCAAGGATCGTCCTGTCTGGCTACATCCGGAATGGTCCCGACGCGAAGACCCGGAAATCCTTGGCTTAATCTCCCGCACCGTTCGCGAGCGAGGTGCACCCTTCCGCGCGGGTTGGCAACTGCACAAACTCTACGGGGTGCTTTAGAGAAAAGTGAAGGGGGGCTGGAAGTCCGTCCGTTGGCTTAACTGAAATACGGCGGAATTGGGCCTTCGTATTGTGGGTCTGCGTTTTCCGCGATCATGTTGGAGCGAATACCGCCGCGCCCCCGCCAGATTGTTTCCAGTCGCATCCAGCGAGGGTTCATGAGCGCCCACATCTCGTCGAAAATGGAATTCGTGACTGCTTCGTAGAAAATGCCCTTGGTGCGGAAGTCTTGTAGGTAAAGCTTGTAGGCCTTCAGCTCAACGCAGACGTTTCCTGGGACATAGGTGAGCACGATGGTGCCGAAATCCGGGTGTCCGGTCTTCGGGCAAAGCGACGTAAATTCGTCTGCCACATGCTGGATAACATAATCGCGCCCAGGTGCCGGATTCGGAAAGGTTTCAATGTCCATAGTAATCGGGATACTTGCCGCACGACTGGAGGCAAAGCAAAAAAAACGTTAGTCGTTTAGGAGTTCAGGGCTTGGAGTTAGGGGACTCGTATGCGGGGTCTCCAGAATCGGGGCTGCAAAGAGAATTGGTGAGTGGGAATCGACCAAGTCAATCTCCTCAATTATCAATTCAGATTCCAGTTCGCCACTCAAGTAATGCTGCGCCTTATGCGCTAGTTTAATGCCGTCGATGTCTTGATAGTCGCTTAGGCGAACGGTGCGAAATTTAAAGCCGCCGTCTTCATAATCTGTCTTTATTTCTCGCGTAGTGAGGTAGGTCTCTGGATCAAGCCAGTAGTTGATGACACTGCCATTGCTCAGCTTCACTTCAATGCCAATTTCACCCGAGGTATTATTGCTCGCATTGATCATACTGAATGAAGCGGGTTCGCTTTCGGACTCTAGCATGTAGTCGAGTATTAGAGCGTCGCGCGCCATCCCGGCATTGGCTTGTCGGTCCATCCACTTTGCTCCGGTTTGAGGATCCGCTCCAACTGGCACGAACCAGCCGCGGTCACCGTCGTAAGCCTGAATCATCACTCCATCTGGTGTTTCCAGATCCAAGCGGAAATAATGCGGGCGCATTTTTAAAACAGTAAATGCGTAAGCGTTGTCTTTGGTGAGGTAGCGCCCCTTGATTGTCATCGCCTGAATGGCATCAGGAGAGTGCTGCGCAAGTACTGCTGTTCGGTGCTGGTCGATCACGGACTTAAGCTGAGAGGACCATTCCTGCTGATCGTCGGACTGCCAGTTTGCGACATCGAGCTTTTCAAGAAGACCGTCCGTGAGGACGTTCAGGGCGCTGGCTGAGTTCGCCAGCATCAATGAATTTAGGAAAAACGAGAGCAGCAAAAATCTCACTGGATGTGGTCTCATTAAGTGAAAGAAAAACCTCCCCTCAGCTAGAGGGAAGGTTGGTGGAATTCTCTATCGTGGCTTGCCTTACTTGTGACGACGCTTGCCAGCGTAAAGCAGCATCGCGACGCCAAAGATAGCAGCATAAGTGCTGGGCTCCGGCACAGCGGCTACTGTGAAGGATGGGGTCAGGGTGTTTAGCGCTGAAGGTGGTGTGTTACTAAAGCCATTCGGTGGCACTACCATATTACTGCCATTATCTCCTGCGGCACCGTAAATCGATGAGGTGTTTGCGTTTTCTGATGGAAACCAAACCAGTACGAATTGATTGCCGTTACTGATGTTATTATTTTGAATGTTAGCGTTACCCAAGACTGTTCCGTCACCAAATCCAAATAATGAACCGTTCTGCGTTTGTGGAGGAGTCTGTGAAGAGCCAAGCGTGCCTCCATAGACAAACCAATCGTCTGTGAACGTATTTCCTCCGTCCAGTGACAAAAATTGACCGTTTGTGGTGATGTCCCAGGCAGTGTAGTTCCCTAGGTCAAACGTGTTTGTTCCAGAGGTATCAACAATAAAGCCAAAGGACATGCCGTTTGTGGCAGTGCCAGAAGCATTTTGTAATCCATCTTTGTTAATGGAGAATGTCACGGAAGCAAAGCTTGTGGTGCAAGTTAGGGCAAAAACAATTGCTGTAAATGGACTTCTTTTCATATTGATCTTCAGAGGAAAGCGGAGGGCGGGTGGAGTTGCAAAGAGCTAAAATTATTGTAGATAGTTAGGAAGGTATGTCCATTCTACTGAGTCATTAGAACCTGTGGAGGGCTTTCGTAGAATGAAGCTGCCGCCAGCTGGCAGTATAACGTCATTTGAGAGATTAAAGCTAGTGTCACCCCAATTTTCAGATGCTGCGAAATAGGTGTATACCTCAGGGGCTTTGAAGTAGCCTGAGGCTGTATTGTCATAAAGTAAGATTTGCGTTCCATCTTGTATTCCAAGGTTTGAAGTGCCCAGTGTTACGTCAATGGGTGAATATACACCGTAAAACAGATCATTCGCCGACGTGTCTGAAGCGACTACTTGACGATTTTGGAACATTGGTACCGCTCCGGACACAGTTAAACTGAGGTCGCTGCTTGCTGGAGGTGTTTTAACAATCAAACCTTCACCTGGGTATATGATCGCATCATTAACAAGGTTGAAGCTTGTATCGCCCCAATTGCTGGATGCGTCAAAGTACGTGTAAACCTCGGGTGCTTTGAATGTATTGATTGTGGAGTTGTCGTAAACGAGGATTTGAGTTTGATCTGGCAGCGTTGCGCTAGCAAACAGGCTTGCTGGGGTCCAGTAAGGGATGATTTGGAAAACGTCGCCGTTGCCTGCTCCGTCGACTGACTCGGATTGGACACCGGTTAGGTTTTCGTTGCCGAGAGCGACAGTGATTGAGCTGGCGTCGTTGGCGGTGATTTCCAAAGCGAGTCCTTCTTTTGGACCAGTGAGGAAGACCATGTAGTAGGTGTTCGCTGGGTCGAGGGAGTCGGCGTCGCCGTATATAAACTGGTCATCGGCCCATGCAGGGGTACCTAGTGCTGTGATCGTGCTGCCGCTAAGAGAGTCAATACGTCCTTCAAAAACAATCCCACGGCTGAAAGGTATGCTGATGCGCGTGTCCGATGCTCCTTTGATGGGAATCACCATGCCACCCATGGGGTCGGTGGTTGCGGCATTGAGGAGGGGACCGCAGAGGACACTGGCGATCGCAAAGAGTTTTAGGTAGGGTGTATGTTTCATTGGACAATAATTCGGGAACGATATTAAGTCTGAATTCGGCGTTGAGATCAAGTCTATATTGGTTGCTCGCCTTGATGTAGGCTAAAAGTATACCTATATTGGTTGGTTTTACGTTTTTTTAAGAAAGAGGGTTCTAACAGTTAGATTATTCCGGCGTCTTTTTGGCGGGTTTTTGGGGTAATCGCTAATTGTAATGAAATTAGTTCTCAAAAGGGTTGATTTTTGGAATCATTCCAATTTACTTCTATTCTCAGCATGGTCACATTGTCAAATACCGCAAAATCCCACTTGGATGAAGCACTGTCCCGCAGCGGACTGCGCTCCACCCGTCAGCGGGAGCAGATCTATGCGGTGCTCCTGAAGCGCCGGGATCACCCGACGGCGGACGAAGTTTACGCTCGTGCCAAGGAGGTCATGCCTACGATTTCTCTGGCCACCGTCTACAATTGCCTAGAAACGCTGGTCGAATGCAGTTTGGTTAAGCGGCTTAATTATGAGCGTGAGCCCAGCCGCTTTTGTCCGAATGACGGCGAGCATGCTCATTTCCTAGACGAGGTGAATGGCCGAGTTTACGACATCCTTTTGCCGGAGGATTTCCAAGAAAGCGTTACAAAAATCCTTCCCGATGGGTTTGAGGTGAAAAAAGTGAAGGTGACCTTCACTGGTTATGCTCCGAAGGGCCTCGACACGAACTCCTTGTAGCTTTCACATCCCTATTTTACGCACTCACTCACTTTAGATTTTTGAAAATTAAAATTTCTCATGTCACTCGAAATCAACAACTTAAACGTCAGCATTGGCGAAAAGCAAATTCTTCGGGACTTCTCCTTGAGCGTCCCCGCCGGCCAGGTCCACGCGATCATGGGCCCCAACGGCACGGGTAAGAGCACCTTGGCCAAGGCGCTTGCGGGCCACGAAGATTATGCGATCAGCAGCGGCGAGGCCCTACTCAATGGCGAGAACGTCGTTGGGCTGGAGCCAGACGAAATTGCGCGTCTCGGACTGTTCATTGCGTTTCAGTACCCGGTGGAAATTCCCGGTGTAACGATCGCCAATTTCATCCGCGCAGCCTTGCAGGCTCGTTTGCCTGAGGGCGAAAAGATCGTCGCCACAGAGTTCTACAAGACGCTTCGCGCCACGATGGATGAGCTTAAGATCGATCGTTCCTTCTCGGCGCGCTCAATTAACGACGGTTTTTCCGGCGGTGAAAAGAAGCGCTGCGAGATTTTGCAGATGAAGATGCTCGATCCGAAATACGTCATTATGGACGAAACAGACTCTGGGCTCGACATTGACGCGCTTAAGATCGTTGCCGACGGCGTGAACGCCATGCGTTCGCCGGACCGCGGTTTCCTCGTGATCACTCACTACCAACGCTTGCTGGACTACATTGTGCCGGACGTCGTCCACGTCATGTGGGATGGCCGCATTGTGAAGACTGGTGGCAAGGAACTTGCCCTCGAAATGGAAGCCAAGGGCTACGATTGGGTAAAAGAAGAACTTGCTCCAACTGGGGCATAACCATCCACCAGATCCTACAATGAAAATCCAAGCCTACGCCGCCGCCTCGCCTAAAGCCGCATTTGAACCCTTCGAGTATGAAGCGGGTGAGTTGCGAGCGGATGATGTCTTGGTCGAGGTGGAGCATTGCGGGCTTTGTCACAGCGATTTGTCGATGCTCAACAATGATTGGGGCCGCACAGCGTATCCTTTTGTTGGCGGGCATGAAGGCGTGGGCAAGATCGTTGCCATTGGTGATCATGTTACTCATCTTAAGGTTGACCAACACGTAGGTGTGGGCTGGTTCTCTGGTTCTTGTATGCATTGCCAAGAGTGCATGTCCGGCCACCACAATCGCTGTGGCACAGTGGAGGAAACCATTGTCAACCGCCACGGTGGATTTGCGAGCCATGTGCTTTGCAAGGCCGAGTGGGCGTTGCCAATTCCAGAAGCATTGGACGCCAGCAAGGTTGGTCCGCTATTCTGTGGCGGTTTGACGGTCTTTAACCCATTGGTTCAGAACAATATCCGCCCGACGCAACGCGTTGGCGTGATCGGGATTGGCGGGCTAGGGCACTTGGCGCTGCAATTCAGTAACAAATGGGGCTGCGAAGTAACCGCTTTTTCTACTAGTCCAGACAAGGAAGCTGAAGCCAGGAAATTGGGGGCGCACCATTTTGTTAATTCCAAGGACGAATCGGCTCTCAAGAAGATTGCTGGTTCGCTGGACATGGTCCTCGTCGCAGTGAATGTCGGGCTGGACTGGAGCGCATATTTGAATATATTAAGACCAGGCGGTGTGTTGCACTTTGTGGGGGCGGCACCGACGAGCGAATTCATCCCATTTCAACTGATCGGCGGGCAAAAATCGATTTCCGGCTCCCCGTTGGGTAGCCCTGCTACTGCGGTGGATATGCTGGAGTTCTGTGCCCGCCACGATTTAGCGCCCGTTACTGAGCATTTCCCACTGGCCCAAATCAACGAAGCGTTTGAACACCTCGAATCAGGTAAAGCCCGCTACCGCATCGTCCTCGACAACTAAGTTTTTTGATTAAGAGCACTGACCATGGAAATCGTTAACATCATTATCCTGTTCATCGTCACCAGCCAGGCCCAAATGGGCGAGGCTGGCAAGCCGACTGGTGTCTGGATGGAGGAAGTGACAACGCCTTACTACGCATTCGTTGACGCGGGTTACGACGTGGTGGTGGTTTCGCCCGAAGGCGGCCAAATGCCGGTCGATCCGCGGAGCCTCGAAGGTGGTGCGGTAACGCAATCCGTGAAGCGCTATCAGGCGGACGAAGCGGCGCAAAAGGTTTTTACGGACACCCACAAGCTTTCTGAGTGGAAAGAAGTCGTAAACGCCGTTTTCCTGCCTGGTGGTCATGGCCCAATGTTTGATTTGGCCAACAACCAAGACGTTGCCATGGTCGTTGTTCAGCACTACGCGCTGGGCAAGCCAGTCGCTGCCGTCTGCCACGGGCCTGCTGGTCTGTTGACCGCCACGGATGACTACGGCAACTGGATTTTCGCAGACAAGGAAGTCACCGGATTTTCCAATGCCGAGGAAGCCGCTGTGGGCCTGACAGACGAAATGCCCTTCCTGCTGGAAGACAAGCTCGTCGAACTCGGTGGCAAATACGTCCGTGTAGAAAATTTTCAGCCGAATATCGTTGTCGACGGCAACTTGATTACCGGCCAAAACCCGGCTTCAGCCGAAGGGGCGGCACAGGCCGTCATTAAAAAACTTGAAGACCCGAATCAGGGTTAACGTATCAAAGAGGAGCACAACCATGAGCACCGAAGCACCAGAAATTAACATCGACCGCGACAAGGGAGATTTCTCCTATGCCGAAGACTACGCCTACGACGCTGGCATCGGTCTGAATCCTGGCACCATTGACTATATTTCCAAGGTCAAGGGCGAGGACGCGTGGGTGAATGAGTTCCGCCACAAGGCGTTGAAAATCTTTGAGGATAAGCCCATGCCGACGCATTGGGCCAGCGAAGATCTTAACTCGATTAAGTTCCAGGACGTGCGCTATTATTTGTCCAAGGGGCAGAAGCCAAGCCGCACGTGGGACGAGGTCCCGGACGACGTCAAGCAGACCTTCGAGCGTTTGGGCATCCCCGAGCAGGAGCGTGCATTCCTTGCTGGTGTGGAGGCGCAATTTGACTCCGAGGCTGCTTACTCCCGTATGAAGGAGGAGATGGAAAAGCTCGGCGTGATTTTCGTCGGCCCACACGAAGGACTCCACGAGCACCCGGAGATTTTCAAGCGCTTCTTCGGCAAGGTCATTCCGATTGGTGACAACAAGTTCTCTGCGCTCAACAGCGCGTGTTTCTCCGGTGGCAGCTTCATCTATGTGCCTAAAGGAGTAAAGGTGGCCCAGCCGCTTCAGGCCTACTTCCGCATCAACGCGGAAAACTTTGGGCAGTTTGAGCGCACACTGATCATTGCCGACGAAGGAGCCGAAATTACCTACATGGAAGGTTGCACGGCCCCCAAGTTTGACACTGCCACTTTGCACTCCGCTGTTGTGGAACTCGTTGCACTCAAGGGTGCCAAGATCCAGTACATTACGGTGCAAAACTGGTCCAACAACGTCTTCAATCTTGTCACCAAGCGTGGCATGGCCGAAGAAGACGCGGAAATTCGCTGGATCGACTGCAACATCGGTAGCCGCTTGACCATGAAATATCCGGGCGTCGTCCTCAAGGGCGAGCGCGCTCGCGGCGAAGTGCTCTCCATCGCTTTGGCGAACGACGGCCAGCACCAAGATACTGGTGCGAAGATGATCCACGCGGCGTCCAACACGACCTCTAACGTCATTTCGAAGTCGATCTCTATTGGTCAGGGACGGAGCACCTATCGCGGACAGGTTCACATCCCGAAGCGGCTTTCGAACTGCAAGAACAACACCGAGTGTGATGCCTTGCTGATCAACGCCAATTCCCGCACCGACACCTATCCGGCCATCACGGTTCGCGGCGACCACAACTCCGTGCAGCACGAGGCCAGCGTGTCGAAGGTTAGCGCCGAGCAAATCTTCTACATGCAACAGCGTGGCCTCAAGGAAGCCCAGGCAATGAGCCTCGCCGTCAATGGCTTCGTCAATGACCTCGTCCGCGAATTCCCCATGGAGTATTCGGTCGAGCTCAAGCGCCTAATCGATATGGAGATGGAAGGTTCCGTCGGTTAATTGCCCGTGCCGGTTTCATTCAGCCGGTTTCAGCATTCAGAATTTATCATTTTGCATTTCTAATCATGTCTCTTGTGACGACACCAGTTAACGAAAAATTTAGCGACGAGAACTTCCGCCACCATCTGGATGCCTTCTGGCTCAATGTACCTTGGGTGCAAGAGCTCAAGGAAAACAGCTGGCGTGAATATCAGGAGCTGCGTCCACCCGTTCGTACCGACGAGCACTGGCGCTTCACTGACCTGCGTAAGCTCAAACTCGAAGGTTTTAGCCCCTCTCAGGAGCCTGAAGAAGCGCAGAAGGCCGCCGTGCTGGAGCAATCGAATGTCGTGGGCAGTCCTGCTGGGCGTCTCGTTTTCGGGGACAATTTCCTGATCGATTTCGATGGCGTCAGCGGCGAGCTTGCGGCCAAAGGCGTGATCTGGATGCCTTTGAGTCAGGCTGTGGTCGAGCATCCGGAGCTGGTTCAGAAATACTTCCTCAATGAAGAGAATCGCCTCGGCTCGGAAAAGCTTTTGGCGCTGCACAATGCATTTTTCCACGGCGGCAGCTTCCTTTATGTGCCCAAGGGTGTGGAAATTGAGCAGCCGCTCTGCGCTTATTATTGGTCGATCGGCTGCAACGAAGCCATTTTCCCGCACACCCTGCTTGTCGTTGAGGACAATGCCAAGGTCGACTTTGTCGATTATTATGGCTCCTACGGCGATGATTGCTGCTCCACACTATCCTGCGGTGTTGGCACCATTTACGCCGGTCAGGGCGCGCAAGTCTTTCGCAAGATTGTGCAGAATTTCAACGAAGAAACACTGTCCTTCCAATTGGAGGCCAACATAGCCAGCCGCGACAGTTCGGTGAAGACGATCGCCGTCAACCTTGGTTCGGCCTACGCTCGTTTACAGAACCACACGCGTATCGTTGGCCCCGGTGCCGACGTGAAAATGTACGGACTGACTATTGCCAAGGGTGAGCAGGAGTTTGATCAGCGGACTTTACAAATCCACGAAGCGCCTCATGCCGTCAGCGATTTACTCTTTAAGAATGTGTTGCTCGATGATTCACGGACGATCTTCTCCGGCCTGATTAAAGTCGATAAGGACGCTCAGCAAACCGACGCCTACCAGACCAATCGCAACTTACTGCTTTCCAAGTCCGCCGAGGCGAATAGCCTGCCAGGCTTGGAGATCGAGGCGAACGATGTGAAGTGCTCTCACGGTGCGACCACGGGACAGGTCGACGAAAACGAACTGTTCTATCTGATGGCCCGCGGCATCCCTCGTGCTACTGCCTACGAGTTGCTTGTCTATGGATTCTTCGAGGAAATTGTTGAAAAAATCAGCAACGAAGACCTCCGCGAAAACGTTCGCCTGCTTGTGCGTAAGAAATTTGCTCAGTAAATTACGTCACAATTTCAGTGATATATTTTTAATAGGCTGAAAAAGGCGGTCCATTGGTAAATAGGGCTGAATCGCATTGAATTGATAGCAATAGACCCTAACATTGGGCAGTAGTGATGCGTCTTTTCATTCATTTGCCGATTTTTTGTCTGTTTCTTTGGGGGATCGCTATACCGGCTGTTGGTGATCCGCTGGAAGACTTCAATCCGGTTACTCCACTGGAGGACCCTGGGGAAATTCTCAATCTTCTGGACGAACTGGAGAGTGAGAGCCCTGACAGCGACGATGTTGGCTACCTTTTGCATCCGGCAAATACGAGTAGCCCACGGGATACGACCGTCAGCTTCCTCAAACTGACACAGCGGTTTTACGATCTAATCTCCGATGAAAGCTATTCCAGCAAGGAACGTGTGGAGGTTTTTCATCTATTTGGTCAGATGCAGGAATTCTTCGATCTGCGTGGGGTCGCGCCGTCTCTCCAGAAAGATTATGCCTCCGCTAGCGCGATTTATCTACGCGAAATCATTGACCGGGTTGGGTTGCCTCTACTGGAGGATATTCCGGACGAAAGAATGATGAGCAAGGCGATCAAGGATGGATTCCCTGCGCGGTGGCAACTGCCCGGTATGCCGTTTGAGATCATCCGGATTGATAGCGGCGAAGATGAAGGCCACTATGTTTTTAGCTCGGAAACGTTGATGGAGGTGAAGCCACTTTTCTCCGAAATACGTCATTTGCCTTACCGCACCGATAAAGCGAAGGATTTCTATTATTATTTCTTTCTCACACCCAATCCGGTTATCCCGAGTGCGTTGATCGATAATCTGCCATCTTGGGCGTTGGCGGATTTTTATGAGCAGACCGTTTGGCAGTGGCTCTCCATGCTGATCGTGTTGTTGGCTGCGGTACTTAGCGTTCTGCTACTACGGATGCTCATTAAGCGTATTGCCAATGGTAAGGCTGACTTGGTCCGGCATAGCTTGTTTTTGATTCCTCCGGGATACACGATAGTCGTTTGCTACATCAGTCACGACTTGATCGACGACAAAATTTTCATCACCGGTGATGTCTTTCAGGTAGTGGTCTATGTCATCTATGCAATCATTCTGATGTGCGCGATTATCCTCATCTTTATGCTGGGGACCATTGTTGCAGACATCGTCACTGGTTCCAAGCGTCTGCACCAAAGTTTTGACTCTCAGTTAACGCGTATTGGTATTCGCATCCTCAGTATTGTTGTTTGTTTGGCGATTCTGATCCAGGGCTTGCACCATATAGGTTTTTCGCTGGCAACCGTTATTGCTGGTGCCGGGGTGACAGGCCTCGCGGTGGCGTTGGCCGCGCAAAGCACGTTACGTAATGTCTTTGGCAGCCTGATGATCCTGCTCGATAAGCCTTTTCGGGTGGGGCAGCGTATTAAGGTCGGTGCAACGGATGGGGTGGTCGAGGAGATTGGCCTACGCTCCACTAAAATCCGCCTACTCACTGGCCACGTAACCAGTATCCCGAATGAACGCATGGCGGACGCCGAAATCGAAAACATCGGACAGCGCCCCTACATCCGTCGATTGACGAACATCACCATCACCTATGGCACACCTATACCGAAAGTCCGGCGAGCCGTGGAAATCATTCGTGAGATACTTTCTGTGCCGGAGGACTTTATCGCCGAAGTGGGCAACCAGCATCCGAATGCCTGCATCAATCACCCCGACTTCAGACCCCGCGTCGCGTTCAATGAGTTCAACCCAGATTCGCTAAACATCTTAATGATCTACTGGCACTTTCCGCCAGACTACTGGGAATCCATGGCCTTCACCCAGCGAATCAACGAAACGATCATGAAGCGATTCGAAGAAGAGGGTATCGAGTTTGCATTTCCGACTCAAACGATTCATCTTGCGGGAGAAAAGGTAACGCCGTTTCCTAACATTGAAGCGGAATCCAACGGACCTGCCAACGAAACCACGTCATCATGAGCGCTAATAACCAACGCACGCTAACCCGCGATGTCGAAGCCACGGTCATCCCGGCCGGGGATAAAATCAACCTGCCCATTGGGACCAAGGTCGACATCACCCACCGCCTCGGCGGCAACTTTACAGTGGTCTGCGACTACGGCATGTTCCGTATTCTCGGGACCGACGCCGATGCACTCGGTGAGGAAAAGCCCGAGGCGGTTGCAAAAGGAGACTCGGCGAATGGTGAGACCCATGAGGGGCCTCCTGGCGAAGATGCTATTTGGGATGCCCTTAAATCTGTTTACGACCCGGAAATTCCGGTTAATATTGTCGATCTGGGCCTCGTTTACTCGATGGACATCATGTCTGAGGAAAATGAGCACCATGTGGCCGTGCAAATGACGTTGACCGCGCCTGGTTGCGGGATGGGCCCAGCTATCGCAGAGGATGCCAAAGGCCGCGTTGAGTCCGTGCCAGGCGTCAAATCTGCCCAAGTGGACATCGTTTGGGATCCGCCTTGGACTCAAGACATGATTTCTGAAGAAGGTAAAATGGAATTAGGCCTTATCTAGTTGCCAACGCAGAAGTGATAATTAGCTTCCGGAAAAGTTATTATGGAATCAATTTACAAAAATCCCGTTTTCGAGTGCGACGAAGAAAAAGCGAAGGATGCTGGCAAGGGCGGCATCCAGATGATCATGGAAAAGAAGTTCCTTGAGGAACGGAAGATTTTCCTGTGGGGCGAAGTCAATGACGAGTCGATGAAAACCGTCATGGAAAAGATGCTCTATCTGGAGGCCGAAAAGCCCGGCGAAGAAATTAAGTTCTACCTTAACACGCCAGGTGGTTCGATCACTGCTGGTATGGCTCTCTTCGACACCATGAAGATGCTCTCTTCGCCGATTACGTGCATCGTCATTGGGATGGCGGCTTCGATGGGCAGCATCCTGCTTTCAGCTGGCAAGAAGGGTAAGCGCTTTGTCTTCCCACACGCCCGCGTGCTGATTCACCAGCCACTGATTATGGGCCGCATTGTCGCTCCAGCGGTTGACATCAACATCCAGGCCGAGGAAATGGAAAAGCTCCGTGAAGAGCTCAACAACATCCTTGCTAGCGCCTCTGGCCAGCCCATAGAGAAAATCCGTAAGGATACCGATCGCGACTTCTATCTGAATGCACAAGAGGCGATCGACTACGGTTTGGCCGACGCCATTATCGACAAGCTCTAAGCTGGTTGGCCCCCCCCTAGCCAAATGCGTGGGGCAAATAAACGAGATTCGGGTTATTTCTTCTTAGCAGCTTCGCGGGCAGCCTTACGGCGCTCGGCTAGTTCTGCGCGCTTACGCTTAATGGCGGCAATTTCGGTCTCCCATTTTACGGCATATTCGCGCTCACGAAATTGGTTAGCCAATGGAATGCCAGACTGCATGAAAGTCATCTTGGCTTCGTCACTCCGGGCTTCATTGGCTAACGTGCGGATGATCTGGTAACCGGTTTCACGCTCATTCATGCCAATGAGCATCTCTGCGATCTGATAGGCCAGGCCGAAGTCTTCGGGAGTGAAGGTTCCCATCTGCGCAACAAACTCAAGTTGCTTTACTGCCTTGGTGCGCTCATTACGCTCTTCCCAGCCTTGAGCGATGGCATAGGCCAGCGCCAGCCCAGGGGCTCGGTTGAAACCGCGGCGCTGATATTCAAATGCAGCGTCCTTGCCGGACTCTTTACCAATTCGTTCCGCTTCGCGAAGGATTACGTATTGATCGAGTGAGTTGTCTGCTTTCACGTTGGTCAATTGCTCATCGAGCGAAACCTTGAATGGCTGATAGAGCGGATCGCCGAGGAAGATCGTCATCCAGCTTAGGCCTTGTAGTGAATAATAGGCGGCCTCGCCAGTTGACATGCCGTCAACCAGTGCCTCAAGGAACAGGTGAGGCTGGTGGGTCAGCTGAAGGTAGGGCTCGTAGACGTTTCCTACTGTGGCTGCGACCCCACGCTCGACGAATCCGCCGCTCCAGCGCATGCTCGGTTGGCGCAATGCGTCGCCGGAAAAACTACTGATATGAATGGCAACAGAACCTGACGGCAAACGGAAAAGAGGGTCGTCAAATGGGCCATTTGGGACGTGGGTCCACCAGCCAAAATAGAGTGCTGGGGCATCCATACGATCTTTCCAGGAAAATTGCGGCTTTTCTGTGTCAATGCTTAGAGGGTAATTCAGTTGTTCGATCAATTTACCACATTGATCGAGCCACTCTTCACCCTGTTTATGTGGCCCTCCTTTGTCAAGGTAGGCACGTCCTTTCAGTCCTTGAGCTTCGCCCGCCAAGGCGCTGTCGATTAGGCGTTTAACGGCGGCCACGCTAGGTCCGTCTAAACGTGCGATACGCACGATACTGTTGAGCGCCATATAGCTCGGTTTTTTCTGTTGGAAAAGCGGATTGTTGACGGGTCCGGCCAATGGTGTGTCAATAAGCGGAAGCAGTGATAGCTCGCTGTCGACCGATGACTGGCTGTTGGCCATGGCTCCGGTCAGGTTATTGGGAAACGCCTCGAGAGCCTCCGTGGAGTGACCTTTGATCTGATAAGGCAGCCGACACAGCACGAGGTATCCGATTTTATGCCCCATGGAAACAACCTTTCGTCTGCCCGCCCCGTCGTTGTCCCGCGCCAAGACACCATTGATCCATTCGCGCTCGATCAGTTCTACCCGGAGTGGGTTGAAAATCTCAGCGAAGAACTGCTCGCCTGAAATTGCCTCGGCTTTGGTTGTGGAGAGCTTAATCAGGTTTTTGGGGGGAATGTCCCGTTTCGCCATGTAATACTCGGCAATGGCTAGCGAGTCTGGGTCATTTTCATTGGCAACGACGACAACATCTTCCGGCCCAATCGCGTAGATTCGCGCGGAGATTGCGAGCCAGGTTATCAGGGTGAAAAGGCGCATGTCGGCCAAGCTAAGTGGTGGCTATGGCGATGGCCAGCCTGATTCCGACCCAAGTCGCCGCTAGGCAGAGCATCACATTGAGAGCGATGTTTCCTAGCCCAGCTGCCCAGCGCTGTTGGTCCAGCATTGCCAGTGTTTCATAGCTGAAAGTGGAGAATGTGGTAAAGGCACCGCAGAAGCCAGTGGCGAAGAGGAAACGCAATGCATGTGGTGCATTTGTCTTGGCCCCCATCCAGCCCAGTACGATGCCAATGATCAGCGAGCCTAGCACGTTTACGGTGAAAGTTCCCCAAGGAAATCCGCCTCGCATCCAGTGGCTAATCAAAGCGCGAGATACCGCGCCCAACGCGCCTCCGATGGCCACGTAGAGCAATTGGACGGCGCTCATGAATCGAAACCACGTGCTCGGTTCAGGGCTTTCTGGTAATTCAGGATTCCGGTGACTATACCGTCTGCCAGTTTTTCTCGGTAAGCTGCGCTGCCGATGTTTCGGCCTTCGGTTGGGTGACTAACAAAGCCGCCCTCAACAAGGACGCCTGGGCATTGTAAATCTTTGAGCACTGCAAATCGCGCGTGTTTAAGGCCTCGGTCGTCTGCGCCGGATTTCTCAATCAACGAGGATTGGATATGGTAACCCGCCAAGGCGCTCCAGGCTTCAGCGCGATTACCCGCATAAGACCGCTTATCGGCGGTGCTGGCGTTGGTCGACGCGTGTCCGGCAGGCGTCATCACAAAGGTTTCTATGCCATCGACCTTGGAGGAGTCTACTGCATTGAAATGCAGACTAACAAAGAGATCTGCGTGAGCTTTGTTAGCGATTGCGGAGCGATCATTAAGGGAGATGAACCGGTCGCCTGAGCGGGTGAGCGTTACCTTATAGCCAAGCTTTTCGAGGCGACTTTTGACACGGAGGGTGAGGTCCATTACCAGGTTTTTCTCCTGCAACTTCAGTGATTTATTCTGTGCACCGCTGTCCTTGCCGCCGTGACCGGGGTCTAGCACGATATGGTAGAGCTTAGGCTTGGGGTCGAATTGGTGGGGGAATAGCAGTGGTTTGAGCAAGCTATTATAGTCGATCTCTGAAATGTGCAGTACTCGCTGGTGCATCGCGACAGGTGCGCCCAAATATACTCTCTGCCCATTATAAGTGAAATCACGCTGGTGCAGTGTGAAGTGCAAATCTGACCAGCGACTCGTGATCGATGCTTGCTGCTGGGCCACACGCCACTGATGTTCCATGCCAAAGCGCTTGGCAACATCGGGCAGGGAGACGTAATCTTGCCCGTTAATTGTGACTGCGCCGAGTGTGCCCATCCCCAAAACTACGCAGAGAATGGGCAGATAGGCAATTAGGCAGCGATGAGAGATCGCGCGAGCGGCGCAGATAATCTGTGCCACAGGAAGGCTCATTCCTCGCGTGTTTCCTCTTCCTGGTGATCGTCCTCCTCGTGATGATCATCCTCTTCGTGAATATCGTCTTCCTCGTGATCCTCATCGTCGTCTTCGTCAATATCCTCACCAACGTGAAGATTGTATTTCAGCGTCTTTCGCTTGCTGACGGGAAGGGGGGACATCGTCGTGGTGATGTTACGCCCAACTAGACGTGGGGCGCTGTCGGCCTGACCAATATGGTCGAGATCCTTGATGGCACGATTGACGACAACGAAGCCTAAATCCTGGTGCTGCATTTCACGGCCGCGGAACATCAGTGTTATCTTCAGCTTAGAGCCATGGTTGAGGAACTCCTCCGCTCGGCGTAGCTTCGTGAGAAAATCGTGTTCTTCGATGCGCACGCGGAACTTCACTTCCTTGAGTCGACCAGCGGATTGGGACTTCTTGCTGACCTTTTCCCGTTTGCTCTGCTCGTATTGGAATTTTCCAAAATCGAGGATGCGGCAAACTGGCGGTCGCGCATTCGGCGACACCTCCAGCAGGTCGAGTCCGGCCTGTTTGGCCAAATCGAGTGCGTCACGAGTCTTCATGACACCTACCTGCCTGCCGTCTGGTCCGATTACCCGAATTTCAGGCACGCGGATGCGTTCGTTTTTGCGTGGACCGCGTGGCACGTAGCGACCGCGCCCTTTTCCAAATGGTGATTTTCCCATTAAGAATTAGATACTAGCAGATTCCCGCAAATGCGCAGGGTCTCGCCTAGGTTAATGCTCGTTTTGCTAACGAATGTGTTCTTGGACATAAAAATCAGACTACAGTCTATTGCATCCGGGAAATTTTTTTCAATCACTTTCGCTCAAAAAGAAAAAGTAGGGCGAAAATCATTAATTTTGGGGCAAATATTACCGGGCACCTTGCCCGCTGAGCACTGTAGGCACAGTCTGACAGAGGATCCGCATATCCAACCAGAAACTCCATCGATCGATGTATTCAAGATCGAGGCGCACCCATTCTGCGAAATCTTTGATGTCGGAACGGCCGGAAACTTGCCAGAGTCCAGTGAGGCCGGGAAGCACGCTCAAGCGTCTACGATCACGAAAGGCGGAAATTTTCTCGGTTTCGTGGACGGGGAGGGGACGGGGGCCGACGAGGCTCATTTCGCCACGAAGGATGTTCCACAACTGAGGGAATTCGTCGAGGCTGTAGCGGCGCAGCCAGCGGCCAAAGGAAGTGACGCGTGGGTCATCGCTGGCCTTAAACGCTGGGCCGGCCAACTCGTTGCTCTGCGCCAGCTCACCTTGTTGAGACTCGGCGCCAGCGATCATGGTGCGAAATTTCCACATAGCGAACGACCGACCGCGCCAGCCAGTGCGCTGTTGCTTAAAAATAATTGGGCCTGGCGAGCTGAGCTTTACGCCCGTCGCCAGCACAGCTAAAAGCGGGCTAAGCGCCAGTAACAGAGCGAGTGCGCCGATGACGTCGAAAGCGCGTTTGTAGAAAAATTTACCCTCATAATGCGGCACTGTGGAAAAAACCACGATTGGTTCGCCGCCAAATTCGTCAAACTCTGGGCGCGCGAGCAGAGGGGAGAGGAAATTTGCCCGATACCAGACCTCGACACCTTGTTCTTCGGCGATCTCAATGGCGCGTTGGGCATCTGGGTGATTGCCTAGCAGCACGAGATCGTATTTGCCGGAGGAGAGTTCGTCCGCCAGTTCGTCGACGTTGGTTAGGGAGTGCTCCAGATGCACGGAGGCGTGGTCGGTTTGGGAAAAGCGGGTGCACAGGATGTCCAGCTCGGTCGTCGGGCATAGCAGGAGCGCGCGCAGGGGGTTGGCCTTAAATCGGCGCTGGATCACGAATCGCCGAAAGAGCAGTTCTTTGACGGTTAGATATAGACCAAACAAGCCAAAGAAGCCGAACAGCAGCGAGCGGTTTACGTTGATAATCGAGAAGAAATAGAAAAACACCGTGACCAGCCCCAGCCCGACCAAGGTGGATTTTGCCGCTGCGAAGACGATTTTGCGCCGGTCAGCGAAGAAATCGATGGCGTAAAAACGGTTCGTCCAGAGCGACAGGAACAAGCACAGTAGGATGACGGAGAACAACCAGCCTTGATCAGTCAGGTGCGCGACCCCCTGAAAACGAAACGGATAGCCGCTGATGTAGGACAGTGACCGCTGCCACAGAGGCGAAGCGTAAAGCAACGCGAGGTAGATGGCTTCCAAGCACACCACTGCGGTTACCGCGTCCAGCAGGAAGCTACAAGTTCGGTACGTGCGTTTTTGTCGACCCAGCATCAGGCGCACATACTACAGGCATGACACGAGCTTTCAAGCCGCAAGCCCGAGCCGATACTGAATTGGCAGGTCCGATGATTGAACAAGAGGGGGGGGGTTAGACGGAGAAGCTTTCGCCGCAGGAGCAACTGCTCTTGGCGTTGGGGTTGGTGAATTTGAATCCCCCGCCCACCATTTGGTCGGAATAGTCCATGACCGTGCCTTTGATATAGAGGGCGCTCTTCATATCGACAATGACCTGTATGCCCGCAGTCGGCACGAGGATGTCGTTCTTCTTTGGGGCAGAGACAAATTTCATCTTGTAAGAGAGGCCGTTGCAGCCGCCGCCGTTGATTGCCACCCGTAGGTATTGCCCTTGTTGTTCGCGATTAATGAGGGCTGCGGCCTTTTTACCCGCCGACTCGGTCAATTGCACGAGGCGCTCATCGCCGACGCGTACTTCGGGGGGGGGATTAAGGGTGGCTTGTTCTGACATTACCTTATCCAAACCCCATCCGGCGAAAAAATCAAGCTCAGGGTCAATTCAAGCACCCGGATCATCTGGATCGAACTTGCCTAGGTATTCATTAATGCGCTGGGCCTGGATTCGATACGAGTCGGGGCGCTTCGGCGGACGGAGGATCATCAAAGTGCGTCGATCGGGAGAAAAGCTGAGTTTGCTGTACAATACTTTGTGGATTTGGTCGCCGTCTTTTACGATCAGGCCGAGAGGTGCCTCGCCTTGATAGTAGGCGCTGATATCAATGGGCTGGTTGCTTCCCGGCTCTATTTTTAGCTCATTTTCGCCCAAAATACCGCTGAAACTGGCTGCGGTGGTGTTGAAAAATAACACGCTGCCCTCTGGAAAAGCGGATTCGTCATATAGGAAGGTGTGGCTCCGGTAAGGGGGGGGGGCTTGGGTGGTTTTTTCAAGGAGGACAAGCCACTCCCCGCGAACGTCGGGGAAGCTTATTTGATAAGCCTGTATCAATTGAGTCTTTTCCTCTTTGTCTTTCACTTTGTGGAAGATCGGCATCGGGTTGGGGCCTTGGTAGTGGTAATACTGTGAGCGTTCGCGTGGGTTGAGGCTTAGCTCGACGGCATTTGAGACCGATGGCTCGCCGTCATCGGTGTAAAACAGCTCTTGCTCAACCAAGGCAGAATCGAGCGGTAGAACGGCGAAATTCAAATTCAACCGGGACTGATCGTTTAATTGGGCGCTGAGGGACAGAGCTGCCATCATGACCACTGCTATTGCACTTCCGATTTGTCTAACCATCGCCATGAAACAATTTCGAATTTTCGTGGATTGAGTGCAGTTGCATTGAGGTGGGGGGCGGCTTCGGTGATCAGTGTGGGTTTGCGTCTCACAATGGCTTCGATCCAGGCGCGTGCGGCGACTTCATTGGTGTAGGGGTCGACTGCGTCGCCGAATGAGCGAATGAGGAAGGTGTCGGATCGCGCCGTTAAGAGCTCGGCTCGCTGCGCGGCGATGTCTCCTTGCGTGATGTAGACATTGGAGTTTTTCATTATATTGGCGTTAATTCCTCCCCCGTCGGCTGTTTCGGGCGATTCCAGCAGATCCTGAATTATGCCCGCATCGAGAAATTCCTGGACTGATTTGTAGGGCTTACCGCGCGTCTTTAAGTGCGTAACAATCCCCTTGGCGATGAAGAGTAGCTGGTCTTTGGCTTTCGCCGAATCAAGTTGCCGCATGCCCTGCTGATAGACGGGGGGGAAATAGAATGGCGTGGTTTCGAGCTTCGTTGTGGATATTTCAATCCTCGGATTCGCGGCGCTATAGTAGGGGAGGCGAGTAAACAAATTCCGGGCGTATTCCTCGTCGCCCGATGTTGTTTCGATGAGACCGCGGCTGCTCAGAAATGTCGCCCATGCGGCCACGGATGTGCTGTTCACATTAAATCCACCTTTGACCAACGCTGATGAAGCGACTTCCGCCAAATCAGGGCTTCCGGTTGCATCCAGGTAGGCAAGGTGCGGGTTGCTTTTATTACTATCTTCGACAAAGAACCGGTCAAAAATGTCATTGTTTGCATCAGAATGCGGCATCCCCATCGTGGTCGATGCTTTTTTCCATCGAGGGAGGTACCGTAAGGCACCGAGCGAAACAAAGTCGCTGTCATCGCGTGGCAGGTCATAGGCGAGTACTCTTTCACTCAGTTTATGGCTTCGTGTGGTTGCGTCACGGTAGATATCCAGCAGGGAGAAGGTGTTCGCTTTAAGCTGGGCAGCGTCGGCAGGGTCTGTACTTGCGGAATCAATGAAATCGGAAACTTTGTAGGTAACGCCTTCGTGATCGGTAAAAGTGGCCCCTGCATCCAAGACAGGATGTTGCAAATCCAAGCCATCAAGAAGTTCCTTGAGCACACCCGGGTCTGATTCATCGGTGGCCAAACGGAAATGATAAGCGATGGTGTAATCCTCAACACTATAGGTGAGGCTTTCTGGGCGGGAGAAGGAATCCGCCGCATCGCTTGAGTTGGTCTTGCGGAAGGTCTTCTTGATCGTGAAATCGTCGAATTTCAAATTTTCGATCGTGAAGACTGGCTGGCCGGACAAATAGTCCTCAATGATGATTCTTACGCCGTCTTTGGGGTGCTTGGCCTTGATCTCAATTTTAGCGTTATCTGGCGGGCGGGTGTCGTATTCCTCGGCCCAAAGTTGTGTCCCGAAGTCACGTGCCAAGCCTTCCGTTTGGACCATTGGATTTGGCTCCATCACGCGATAAACTTCGCCCGGCTCCAATTGAGGGCGGTCTTCAAGGTCGATCGGGGCAATGTCTATCCAAGAGCTAATACCCTTCCGGGGGTCATTTGGGGTAGGGTAAGCGGAGAGATCGTTCAGGTCTTCGGTGATCGTGGGCGCTACACGCTTTTTGGTGGCCTGCCGAATGGTGATGGTTGGCAAGTTTTCAAAGCGGACCACAAAAGCTCGATCATGCATCGGATCAGGGTCGGGCGGATAGATGAGGGGCAGGGTGTAGGGATTCCAGAATTCTGCTTCGACGTGAAAACGGATACGTAGCTGGGCATCTTTCCACGTGTGGAAAATGCCCATCCAGAGCACGATCTCCGTTGGTATTGTTTGCGGAGCGAAGTAGGGTTCCCCTTCTTTACGTAAGGGGGGGGCGTTGCCCGGCGCCGCTAATAGCGGATCGGGATAGCCGGATAAAAAATCGCGGGTGGCGCGGGTGGCCATCGGGTCATTCAACGTTTCGTCCAGTAGATTGGCTTTAAGGCCACCGTGGTTAGAATTGGCTAAAACCGTCCATGATGCCGCCGTGGCGTTATGGGAAAAGCTGTCTGCGCGCCATTCTGGAAACGCCGGTTGGCCACTGGATAGCTCAAGAGCGGTCAATTGATTGTTGGAAAAGGCGACGTCGAGCCGGTTGCTCAGGGCGGGATCAGCTTCCAGATTAAAGTTGTCGGTTTCTGGGGTGCTGTAGCCTTCTCCTGAAAGGTAATTGAGATCTGGCGCACCGTTCTGAAATTCCAAATACCTCCGTTCGGTCTTGGTTGTGGGGAAATCATGGATGCGCTCTAAGGCGCTTAAAGCAATTTTGTCGTTTTCGCCACTTATCCAGAATGCGTAATTGCCGACGTGGACGCCGTTCTCATTGATCTCGATCTTAGGGACACGAATCGCGGCTTTTGTATGTCCGTCGATTACAGAGGCCGATGCTTTGACCAATGATTCACCCGACAGAAACTCGGCTGTTACGTCCGTCTCACCCGAGACAAGCCAGACAGGAGCGGCGTTGATGTTGGTCGTGTTCCAGACGCCGGTCCAATATTGGTTTCCATCGGCGTAATGGTTGTCACCCAGAATGTCTGCTCGCGCGGTGACGCGTTGGTCGGGGCCAGCACTTTGCTGGAGTTTGCCCAGCGCGATGAGCAGGCCGAGGCGGGCATTTTCGCGGGCGTCTTGCCGTTGTTGATCGTGGGTTGCGCTAGCTAGTTCGACTTGTGAGAGGGTGGACAGACTGAGGGTCAGCAAGAGGATGAAGCTCATCAAGCTGATCGCCACGACCAATGCAAATGCCGGGCGTTTGGGAGATAAACGCCGGATCGTTGCAGTAGATTTGTGTATTGGTGCGCGACTCATACCTCGAACCACTCAGCAAGTTGTATGCGAGCGTGCGAAATAAAACGAGGTTACCGCACAAATACAAGCACGGCTTCGCGAGCCAATTAATTAGCCCTTTCCAGGCAAAGTCTTTTGAATTAAGCGTTTCGTTTCGGTGAAGCGTTTATTGGCAAATGCCGTTAGCTCATCAAGATTCATGGCCCGGACTCGGTCTGGATATTCACGCCACGAATTAACTGGCAGGTCGTAGAGCACATTGAGACAGGCATGCATCGCTCGGGAGCCCGGAGACTGTTGGCTTTGCTCACGACGGACGATGAGCCGTGTCTTGCATGCGGACCATTCGCCTACGGTAAATTTACCGCTGCGGGCGCGCTCAACTTCGGCTAGGATTTCGGCTTCTACTTCGTCTGCCTGTGCAGGGCTGGTGCCCGCATAGAAGGAGAACATGCCGCAATCCAGGCCGAGTATGCGTTGTGAGCCGACAAAGTAGGCCATGCCTTTTTCCTCCCGCACTCGCTGGAACAGTTGGCTGGACATGCCGCTGAAGAGTTCGTCCAGGGCCTCGCCCGCGAGGTATTCGTCACGTTGGTGAACGCCGCAGTCAGGGTAGGCAACGAGCACAATGGCTTGCTCGCGGTCGCGCTGTTCGTCATGCGTGCCGATCAGCGAGGGGGCGTCATGGGCAGGGCAGTTGAGAGGGGCAAAGTCGGCTGGCAGGGCTTCCAGAATAGGCCCTAAGGTGTCGACAATGGCGTTGCGCTCGAATTGCCCCGTGACGGCGAGCAGGGCGTTGGGCCCGGCAATCAGTCGTTTGGCTAAATCGCGGATATGGTCCACCGTCAAGTGGTTCAGGTCGTCTTCGCTGCCCAGATAATCAGCGGCGTAAGGGTGCTTCCCGAAGAATTTCTGCCGTAATCGGCGGCGACTCCATTCGAGTACTTCGTCTTCGTCTTCGTGGATTCCGGCGATTTGCGCGTCGCGCTCGATCTCAAAGGTCTTGAGGAGCAGGGCTGGGCGCAGTAGGGCGTCTGCAAGTAGTTCGGCAGCGAGTGGGAAATCCCCGGTCAGGGTCTCCATGGCTAGGCCGAAGGTATTATTGCCCACTTGCTCTTCAAAGCTTCCGCCAATGGATTCAATGGCGGCGGCAACTTCGGATTGGCTGCGGTTGGCGGTATCGCGGGTCAGCAGTGTGGCAAGCACGCCAGTGGCTCCACGTTGGCCTACAGGGTCCCAGAGTGGGCCGCCGGAGGCTACGTAGCGCAAGTGTGTCTTGGGGACGCTTCCGCCGGGCTGAAGGAGCAATTTAGCGCCATTGGCAAAGGGCACCACTTCGAAATCAGGCAAAGCGGCACCGGTATTGATGCTCGGTGCCGTGATTTCCGCGGGCTTGGGGTCGAGCGAGGCCACGGTTTCAGCCGTTTTGATCAAATAACGTACTGCGGCGGATTGAACGGACTCAGGAGTGAGTTGCGCGAGACGAAGCAGGTGCTGGCGCGGGAAACCGAGATCACCCGCGACGACTTCCGCGGAACCGAGACGGCTGGCTTGCCCGCTGACGGTTTTGCGAGCGTTCACTTCGGCTACGAGGGATTGGCGGACCACCTTGGCGACTTCGTCGGGGCGGGGGATGCGCTTTTGGGCCTGTTCTAGTTCGCTGCGAATGGCGTCTTCGACGGCTTCGCGTTTGCCTGGGTCGCAGACGAAACTGATCCAGAGCAGCCCGTGGTCGCCGGGGTTCCAGCAGCCAGCGCCGATACTATGGACCAAGCGTTGACGCTCGCGGAGGCTCTGCCAGAGCCAGGAGCTTGCGCCGTGGCCGAGCAGGCGGGCCAGAACGTCGAGAGCGGGGGCGTCCTCAGCCGAGAGGCCGGGCACTTTGTAGCCAATGAAGCCACGAACGATGTTAAAATCACCCACTGCACGGTCGCTGCGGGGAGCGAGTTGGGCGGGTTCGTCAGGGAACCAGGCTGGGGCGAGCTGGCGCATGGGCGCTTGGCCAAAATATTTGTCAGCGAGTTCGCGGCACTCGGTTTCCCCAAGCGCGCCTACGACGATCAGCACAATATTGTTGGGCGCATAGCGGCCTTGATAGTAGTCTCGCAGATGCGTTGGCGTGACGCCCTCAAACAGTGACCGATGGCCGATGACCGGATGCCGATAAGGGTGCTCACGGAAGGCGGAGTGGGCGAAGGTGTGAAAGAGGCGGCGATCAGGGTCATCAAGGCCCATGTCAATCTCGCGCAGGATTACGTCTCGTTCGCGTAGGATCTCCGCTTCTGGGAGCGCGGAGTTCAGGGACATGTCGGAAAGCACGTCAAAAAGTGTTTCTGCCGCGCTCGACGGCCCATCAATGTAATACACGGTGCGGTCAAAGGTGGTGTAGGCGTTCACATAGCCGCCGCAACTGTTGATTTCCCGACTGATGTCCAATGGGCCGCGCTTCTCGGTACCCTTGAAGAGTAGGTGCTCCAGATAGTGCGATAGGCCAGCGCCGAGCATGGTGCCTTCGTGCATGCTGCCCGTCTTGACCCATGTTTGCACGGAGATCAGCGCCGCCGCACGATCCTCCTTGTGGATGACCGTTAGCCCGTTGGGCAACTGGTAGCGGTGGACGGTTTCTTGGGCAAGTGCGTCGATGAGATCGGCGTTGGTAGATTGGTCAGACATTGCGGCGAGGAAAAGGATTCATCGCAGAAAATGAAAGCACAAAGCAACGAACGCTTGGCCTTATGGATTATTACCGTGGCTTCGAAAACAGCCTATTCGATGGCATGAAATGATCCATAGACTACGCCTAGAAGGTTCTCGGGCGTCACGTAGTCTGGATCTTCAAAGGCGTTGTTAATGCCTTGGACAGTCCAATACTTGCCCTCCTTAGCCAAGAGTGCATGAACGACTTTGCGTCCACTCAAGTCCTTATAAGCCACCACCATTCCTGGCTTCAGTTCATCGTAATTGATGGGGTTGATGACCAAGTAGGCGTTTTTCCCATAGAGCGGCTGCATCGAGGTTCCCTCAGCGGGGCCGCTGATACGCCCGTCGCCGAGGTCTTCCACGATCATGGCAGCGCGCCCAGCTTCCCTATAGCCTAACGATGAGACTGGGGCCACTTCGTTTGGAGAGGATTCCAGAGTGCAACCGCCAGATAAGGCTGCTAAAGCCGTCAGCAGACCTAAGGTTGGAAGTCGCAATTTGGTACTAATCATTGTGTAAATAAAATGATTTTTTCCGTCGGGTCTTAACTGTATTCGGTGTAATGCGAACTGGCTAAGCCATCTACAGTCTTCACTGTCTTTTTATGCAGTCTGCGCAGTGGTTTTGTCCGTCCTGTTTTGTACAATATAGCAGTGTGGATTGTCTTAAATTAAATTAACGGCGAAGTACATATCCGGCCTCAAGTGAATACCTTTATCGACTGCTGTATGAGAGAATTAAGGCATGAAAGCGTTAATCTCTTTAATTTTATTTTCCACCGGTATCTTCGGTCTCGTTTCTCTTGAAGCGTCGAATGTCGAAGTAAGCATGCATACTACTGTTCCTTTGAAGCAGGCGATTCAGGATGCGATGAAGGTTGCAGATCGAAATGCTAATTGGGAAGTGATGCTGGGGCAGGGGAAGTCGATGAGTCCGTATTTTAACAGTGGCTCAGTGCTCTTGGTTGATAATGCGCCATTCAGGAAGCTTAAGCAGGGCATGATGGTAGTCTTTAAAGATGCTGAAGGCGATTGGGAATGTCACTGGCTTGTTCGGAAAGAGGCAGATAAGTGGGTCACACAGGGTGTCAATAATGCTTCGGTGGACCCTGACTTAATAGGGGAGTCTAATTACCGGGGAGTTGTTTTCGGGGTGTTGAATTCTGCGGGTGCTGAGCCTGAGGGGCTCGCATACGCACAGAGCCTAGGGTTGGAGAGTGCAATCGGGAAAACTCGATAAGAGGAATGGGGCTGAATAGCATTTGTGCTCAAGCCCACTTCGATAATTCAAGGGCATGGTCGTCTCAATTGTCACAACCCATAACATGAGCAGCCTACTCCTCAGGTGCCTTAGTTAACGCCGACAAGTCCGCTGGCAATTGCGTAGCGAGTCAGGCCGGGGGCATCATGGATATTCAGTTTATTGATGATGCGGTTACGGTGGGTTTCAGCGGTCTTAACACTGATGCCGAGCTTTTCAGCGATTTCCTTGTTGCTGTTGCTTTCGGCGATCAACTGAAGAATTTCCCGCTCCCTGAAAGTCAGATCATCAGCTGTTTCCACTTGAGATGGGTTCAGCATTAGATCGCGCATCATTATTGAAATGTTTGGGCTGAAGTAAGTCTGTCCTTCGGCAACCATTTTAATCGCTGTTTCCAAGACTTGAAGCGATTCTGTCTTTTGTACCAAGCCATTGGCACCCGCCTCAATCATTTGGCGAACTTGGCTTCGATTGGAAAATGAAGAAAAACCGAGAACAAGAACATCAGGCATTTCTTTACTTAGTCGCTTTAACATGCTGATGCCGTTTAAGCCTGGAAGCACGACATCGAGTATTATCATGTCCGGCTTGTGTTCTTTGATTAGGTTATAACCCTCTAGCCCATCGCCGGTATCACCAACGAGTTCGAGCATCGGAAAGTTCTGAACCATAACCTTAATAAATTCCCGAAGGATTTTTTGGTCTTCTATAACAACTATACGTTTCATACAGGTTATAATGTAAACGAACAACTGTATGGATTCAATGTATAGTCATCCCTATTTGCCTGTTGAATGCCGTCTAATATTGGGGGGTTTTTAGCCTTAAGTTTTCAAGACTAGTGTGTATGATTGAGTTTGTTGATTGAGAACACACTATTTTCCGAAATTCTATACACTTTCAGTATAATGTGCACTGATTCAGTATTAATCCAAGTTTTTGAATGTCCAGACACGGGCTTAATGAAGCCTCTGGCATTGTCTTGAGCTTTAACTTCTCTTGTGACGTCGCCAGATGAATACTCCCAGTGTGGCAAAGCCAGCGAGGGCTATGTAGGTGGAAGGTTCGGGGATGGGCGCAGCCGAAGCCGTGATGATGGCGCTGTCGCCAGCCCAACTCACGTTAATGACTCCTGGGGTGATGCCCATGCTTGAGAGCGTGTAGCCGTTGAAGACCGCAATATTATTAATGCCGCTAGCAATCTGAGGAGAGCCGTTGGGGATTGAGATCACATTGTTGTCCAAGCTGACAAAGAACGGGTGACTAATGGAAAAAAAGTCAGGAGTAATTGCGCCCGTGATCCCAGCAAAGGTATTATCGAAGGTGATCGGATAGCCGTCAGCGTTGGGGCCAGGTGTTTTCCAGCCATAGGCACCGCCACCGCCCACAGGCATAACAACCGCGTTATTGCCTAAACCGACACCAGAACCGGGGCTAAGCGCACTGAAGTCATAGCTGCCCGTAGCGGTCATCGTGAGGTTAGTCCCATTATCCGTAATATTGATGACGAGGACTGCCATTGCGTTATTGGAGGTAATCGCGAAGGCGAGGAGTAGCAATTGTGAATACTTACGCATGAGAATGCTATGGGTGAAATGTCAATAGCGTGGCTTGTCAAATCCAATGCCGTTCGGCGTGCGTGATTACCGTTTACCTGCGAGTGACGGGTTCCAATGGTTTATGCCATTTGACGGGTCGTAGGTTTCGCTTGGTGCCACCCATTCGACGTGTCCATCGCAATAGGCGATGCCCGCCTGCTCGCCATTACGTGCGTCCAGGTCGTGTTCAGCGTCGGTACGACTTACCCAGTAGTGCGCCATGAAATGGTCACTGGTTTCCAGCTTATTGGTGGCAAAGATGACCGTGGATTCTGGGAATGGGACATTGAAATTTTTGTTCCAACGCGTTGGTTTTCCTTCGTAATCGTCATGTTCGCCCAGTTGCAGGTACACGTTGAATCCATAGCTGAAGCGGTTTGCATGCGTTCCGTCGTTTTGTTCGACGACATCCAGTGGATCGCGCAGCATCTGCTCATGATAGCGGGCAAAGGCTGGATTGGATGCACTGGTAATGGGCTCGTTCCATAGGTAAGGGGACAGCGCCAACCACCATTGGGGCGATTTGCGGTCATAGGCATGCGTACTGCGGGGCCATTCACCTTGATGGTCGGCAGTATGGAGGATGGCGGCTTGGCCGAGATTACGAAGCCGTGAGGTGGAGCTTGCCAGTTTGCCCTGTTGCCGGACATGCCCAACGACTGGAATCAGGATTGTCGCAAGTATGCCGATAATGGCGATTACCGTTAGCAGCTCAACCAGCGTGAAGGCCGCCCTGGAATTTTTCCGAGGGCGGCTCATTAAACAGGTGGGCTGAATCATCCGATTTTGCGCTTACGTTGACGAACAAACGCTATGCATGCGCCCGCGACGCCGGCCATTAAGGCATAGGTGGATGGCTCTGGCACCGCAGTAAAGTTCAGGGTGAAGGGAGCTGCGTCGTAGGTGATGTCCATGATCCCACTGGCGTCCCCAATATACACTGAGCCACTGATTGAGTAGTCCCCTGCAAGAGACGTGGCAAATACCGGGTGCGTCATCGAGTTGGGGAATTCCCACAAGGTACTTGAACCATCAGTTCCGAAAATCGGAGTGAAGGTCTCCGGTGTTTCGCGATAAAAATATGCTTCCAAGTTATCGCTGGTGGCATTGAGATCGATCCAGAAAAAACGGTCAACCGGGGCTGGATCAAGGGTGGATACAAACCCGAAACGCCGAGTCCATGCTTGGCCTTCCTGACTAGGATCAAGCGTGGTGTACCAAGGTGCGGTTGGGCTAAAGCTGTCTCCTGGAGAAAGAATGCTGAGAGGCGTCATCTGTGGCACGCCAGAATCCACATGAACGTCGAGCTCGCCGAGGAATTCGTTGTATTCGATATTGATGTGAACCATGGGCATGAACTGCCCGACGCTGGAAAGCTCTGCGGCACTTGCATTGGCAGCGCACAGAAGGAGAAATGTGCTGGTTTGAAGAAGAAACTTAGAGGTGTACATAGTTAGATTGGATTGTATTTTAATAGCAAACAGCAGTCACACGCCGATTGCGTGTGAAGCCAGATAGACAATTAACCAATCTAAACTTGGGGGGGGGGCGTTTCTGGAGTCCAGGCGCGTAGGCCGGGGATTGCTTCTTCTCGAGGGAGCGCTAGCAGCGTTTCTGTCGGAATGGGTAGGCCAGGGGCCTGACTCAGTAAAATCAGTTTGCCTTCGCTGTTACTGGGGAGGGCGGACCAGTCAGTGGGAAATTCGTCTGAGGTGGGCAATTCGCCACAGAATTCCACATCGCCCAGAGCGTGATCAAGCGCCTCGGTAAGTGTCATGAATTCGCTGTAACGCTGAAAGAGGTCCACGCTGCGCGCCGCCTGTTGGCTGACCAATGGCCACATGCCCGCCAGATTGACCAACAGGACGAGGAGGACAATCGCGGTAATACGGAGCCGGTTGGCGTTGCGGAGAAACATCGGCAGTGAGATCAATTATCAAGAGACTTATTGTCAATGTTGAACGAAACCCGGCTGAGGTTTGTCCAAATTGGGCAATCAACTAGCTATAACCCCCTATTTTTGGCACTCTCCTTTGAGCTAGCCTTACGTCGGATTATTCTATTACATCCACCGAAAATTTCAACACACGATGGATCAACTTCACGCCTATTGGCGCATGGCCTATATCGAAGCTCCCAAACCAGAAAATGGGGGCGGGAATCCGTTTACCCGTATTCCGGCGAGTGATGATGATCGTGCAAACCATCTGATCTGGCGTGGAGAGCACACATTCATTGTAATGAATAAATTTCCATACAATGCTGGGCATTTACTCGTGGCACCCTATCGAGAGGTCCCCACGTTGGCGGAGCTGACGGCGACTGAGCGCGCGGACTTGATGGAGACGATTGTCCTAGGGCAGCATATTTTAACCGATGCGATCCAACCGGATGGGTTCAATGTCGGCTTTAATTTTGGCGGCGCGGCTGGGGCGGGCATTCCGCAACACCTCCATTGCCACATTGTCCCTCGCTGGAACGGCGACACAAACTTCATGCCCGTTTTGGGCGAAACCAAAGTCCTGCCCGAGAGCATGGACACCATGTGGCAGCGTCTGCGTTCTTTTGCACCAGCGCACGCCTGATCTCTCGAGTACGCATTTCATGGCAACTGAAAAACTGCAATTCCCCAGCCCGCGTCACCTCAGCTCGCTTTATTGCGCTAAGAATGACAACCTGAGCTGGGCGGAGAAAGTATTCGACGTAAACATCGTCACCCGCGAGGCTTGGCTTGACTTGGAGGGCGCGGAGAAAAGCGTGGTGGCTGCTGTCGACTTCTTTAATACGCTGGACGCTGCGCGTAATCAGGGCATCAATCTGACCAACAACGACTTCTCGCACATATTGGAGGCATTTGAGCGAGGTGAGGGCCAAGATGTCATGGAGGTCTTTAACGACCCATTGGTCATCCGGCTGCGCAAGGCGAGCATCATCCCCAAGACGATCAACCAGAAGCGCTACCTGCAATTCATCCAAAAGAACGACGTCGTTTTCGGCATCGGTCCAGCAGGCACGGGTAAGACCTACTTGGCCATGGCGGCGGCGCTCTACGCACTGCAGGAGGGCGAGGTGAAGCGCATCATCATCACCCGACCAGCGGTGGAAGCCGGAGAAGCCTTGGGCTTTCTGCCAGGTGAGCTTGAACAGAAACTGGACCCCTATTTACGCCCGATTTATGACGCGATGTATGACATGATGGGCAAGGAGGACTCCGCTAAAATGCGTGAAAAGGGCCTCATTGAAATTGCTCCGCTTGCCTACATGCGTGGCCGTACGCTTTCCCATGCCTATGTGATTCTGGATGAAGCGCAGAACACCACCCATGAGCAAATGATGATGTTCCTGACGCGTCTGGGAGAAGGGTCGAAAATGATCGTTACGGGTGACATTACTCAGGTGGACCTTCCTCGCTCCAAGATGTCAGGCCTCAAACAGGCCGTGCAAATCCTCGCCAACATCAAGGGCATTAAGCTCTTTTACTTCGACGCAATGGACGTCGTCCGTCATCCGCTCGTGAGCCGAATCATCCAGGCCTACGAAAAATGCAACCTTGAGAAACAGAACGACCGGCGTTAAACTGCCAGCCTCTGCAGAAAGGAATACACATGCCCATTCTGCCCAAGAAAAAGTCGAAAAAACAGCAAACCGCGGATGCGCGCCGGAAACGGCGCGATGCGGAGCCGCAGAAAGCGGCGACCTTCTTTGAGACGAGTCAGGCAGTGTCATTTGGCATTTTCTTGCTGATGGCCTTCCTGATCATTGTCATTTGCTTTTTGGGGCAATCCCCCGCTGGTCCGCCAATTACACCTAAGCAGGTTGCCAAAGTGCGCATCGTGGCGGACTTCCCGTTTAGCTTCGAGAGTAAGCTGGAGACCGAGCGTGCACGCCAACAGCGCCGTCAACGCGTACTCCCGCGTTACCGCCTCGATCAAAAGCCTTTCCAAGAGTTTAGCACTGCGATTGACGGGCTAAACTCCGCTTTGGAAACCGAACTGATGCCGGAGTTGGCCAACCTGCCGCGCAATGAATGGCCTCCGGTCATTGACCAGTTCACCGCCACCTACGGAGCGGAAACCGGCCTAACGGTTAGTGCTGACGATCTTGCCATTTTGCTGGATAAAACAACGCCTGAGGAGCGTGCTTCTTTACTCCGAGAAGGCTCACTGGCCCTGCGTGACGTTATGCACGACGGTGTATTCGAGCAACCAGCCAGTGCTACGACTAGTATGGACGGTTCGCTGCTTGTTCCGATGGTGGTTATCGGTGGCCGAGGCGATAACATTCAGTCTGAAGAAGAGGCGGCCCGCCTGCTTAACATTAATTTGGCGGGTCTTGGGGACGACTTGAGCCTTTCCCGTGCGCTTTACCGGATATTCCAGAAAGGCCTCAAGCCCAACCTCGAATATGATGTGGAAACGACGGAGTCCATCAAGGAGCAGGCCGCCGCTGGCGTGGAGCCGGTTCATGTGGTTTTCCTGCAGGGGCAGGTCATCGTGGAACCGGGCAATATCGTATCATTGGAGCAAGTGGAAGCGGTCGCAGCCTACCGAGAACAGTTGACTAAAAGTGCGGAAATTGTCTGGGGCTTCAACGCCACGCTGGTGCACCGTTCAGTCATGACGATCGTGCTCATGCTGTGCGGAATCTTGTTCATGCAGACGGTCTTTTCGCTTAACGGGCGTTCGAACCGTCGCTTCGGGCTGATTGCGACAGTGCTGATCATCAATTTACTGCTCTTGCGAGTCATCCAGCAATTCGGTGAAACGTCGTTCTTTGGCGGTAATAGCAGTTTGTTGGCCATGTTGCCCTTTGCCGCGCCTGTGGCCTTGGGTGCCATCGTGATGGCGATCATGGTTGGCCCTCGTCCTGCGGCTTTGATTACGATTGCTGTCAGCGCGTTGCATTCGCTGATGTGGGGGGGGGCTATTGACAGTTTCCTCGTTTCCTTATTGGGCGGCATGGTGGCGATATATTTTGCGCGGGAAGTCCGTTTGCGGGGTAAGTTGATGCGTGCCAGCTTGGCTTCGGGCCTCGTCGTGGCCTTGGTCGCAGCCTTTCTGGGCTTTCTCAACGAACTCCCGCCGATAACGGTGGGCCAGCAGGTGTTAACTGCCATCGGTGCAGGCTTAGTCACCGGTGTGATTGTTATTGGTCTGTTGCCGATTATGGAGCACATCTTCAAATACACGACAGACATCACGCTACTGGAGTTGACGGATTTCAACCACCCGCTTCTACGCAAACTGCAGATGGATGCCCCCGGCACGTACCACCACTCGCTGATGGTCGCCAATTTGGCCGAACGTGCCGCGAACGAAGTTGGGGCTAATGCCTTGCTTTGCCGCGCAACCAGCCTCTATCACGATATTGGCAAGACGGTGAAGCCGGAGTATTTTACCGAGAATCAGCACGAGGGCTATAATCCGCACGATGAGCTAACGCCTGCGATGTCGGCGTTGATCATCAAAAGCCATGTTAAGGAAGGCGTTGACATGGCTAAACAGCATAAGCTCCCAGACATCTTCATTGACATTATCCGCCAGCATCATGGCACAACGCTGATCAAGTATTTTTACAGCAAGGCATGCAACCGCCAGCAGCAGACAGTCCTGCCGCTTCAGTCAGGTACCTCGAATCCGCCTTTTGAGCGCCCAGAAGACGTTGATGAAAGCACTTTTCGCTATGAAGGCCCCAAGCCGGAGTTTCTGGAAAGTGCGATCATCTTCTTTGCAGATGCCGTCGAAGCTGCTTCACGCAGCCTGAAGAAGGTCACCCCACAAAGCGTTGAGGAACTAGTCGATAGCATTTTCTCCGCGCGTCTGGATGATGGTCAATTGGACAATGCGCCGGTGACTGTGGCACAGATTCGAAAGGTCCGCGATAGCTTTTGCTTCACTCTGCTAAACATGCTGCACAGCCGCGTGCAGTATCCGAAGGATGACGTGGCGAAGAAGAAGCGGGGCCAATCCGCCTCGCCCGTTCCCATGCAGGAAACCCAGTCCGCCATTCATGCCCAGAATCCTTCAGGTAAACGCACAGCTGTATAGCCGTCTCGTCGTGGACGAGGCGCAACTGCGCCACTGCTTCACGCTACTAGATGGAATGGAGCACTATGGCGCGCCGACGGGAGAGCTCTCGCTCGTGTTTATGAGTGACACGGATTTGGCTCAATTGCACGCGGATTTCCTTGATGACCCAAGCCCGACGGACGTTATTACGTTCCCTGGCGACGAGGAAATGGATTTTGCCGGCGAAATCTGTGTGAGTGTGGATCGTGCTCGTGACGAGGCCCCCAAGCATGGCTTGAGCTTCTCGGAGGAACTGACGCTGTATCTCGTGCATGGTTGGTTGCATTTAGCTGGGTTGGACGACTTGGATGATGCTTCACGTGAGGAGATGCGATTTGCAGAAAGCCTTTGCGTCCAATTACTTCATGCGGAGAAGGCTATTCCGGAATTCGTGCTCCACTCATAATATGCGTGGTCTGAAAATGGCCATTACGATTGACTTAATAGGCCACTTATCGCGTAGTGGTGGGACTACTACGCTGCATGGGAAGGAAAATCCTCATAGTCGATGACGACACTGATTTTAATCAACTGCTGACAGATATCTTCAGCCAGGCGAGCTATGACGTCGACTCCTGTGAAGAGCCTGAACATGCGGTAACTCAGTTTCAGAATGAGAATTACGATTTAGTCGTTACGGACCAGAAAATGCCGGGCATGTCTGGCGAAGAACTCATCCGCACGCTCAAGAAGATCAAGCAGGACGTGCCGATTATCATGGTTTCCGGCTATTTGGACAACGACACAATCCGCAGCCTCATTCGAGAGGGGGTGGGTGGCGTTTTCCTTAAACCGCTCAATGTGTTTTCGTTGCTCAAGCGAACGGCGACGCTCATTGAAGAGCGTGAGGCTGGAATGCGACGAGAATCCGGGCAGGAGGACGGTGATGACGACGATGATAACTTCCACCATAACCTTCCGTTTAAGTTCGAAACCTTTCCGGCTAAGGATCGGCATTCACGCGAGTTTGCCCAAAAGCTTTACGGTCTGCGCGATTTTAAGACGAACCTTGTCATGGTTGCTCCGCGTGGCACGGATTTGGAGGCGATCACCGATGACCTGAGCCATTTCGATTCTGGATGCAAAGACCTCTATCTGCTGCTTGATCGTTCCCGCATTGACCGGGAATCCATGATGAAGATCATTGTGCAGTCGACACAGAAAGGTTGGGAGCGCGTTACTTTTGTCATTGCTGGGGCCGAAACCATTACTCGCGAGCAGTATTCACTGATTATGCGAATCGGACGCAAGAAGGACCCCTTTGACACGATTCCCTTCCCGATGCGGTTTATTTTTTGTGTCAGCCGTGACTTAGATTTACTCTACGATGAGCGCGTGGTCGACGATGCCGTTTATATGTTTATGGGCACTACGGAGATCGCCGTGCCACAGCTTTCAGACGTGCCGGATGATATTGGCGAACTGGGAAACCGTTATCTAGAAATAGAAGCCAAGGCGCACGGTTTGAGCAAAGTGCCCAAGCTAGAGCTAACCGCAAAGACTTATCTACGCGAACAGAAGTGGGCAGGCAATGCCGCAGAACTTCACCGCTTCATGCGCATGGCAGTACACTTGGATAAAGCCACTCTGAGCATGGAAGACTTGGAGCGGGTCGAGCAAAAACTGTCTTCTGCGGTGGGTGGAGCTCGTAGCCTGCTACAAGGCTTGCAACTCTACCGCGATGAATACGTGAAGGCGGTGACGATTCTGCTGGGGGATCAGTCTGCCGCCAGTCATGCATTGAAGGTTGACGAGGAATTTATGGAGCGGATTCTTAGTTAACGCTAATTTTAGCTTATTTAATCGTTGTCGATTATGGAAAAACTGACGCTGGAACCTACCCTACACATTCGTTTTACGAATGATTTTACAGCGGTTAAAATAGATGGAGATCTCGACGATCCCAGCAGCTTTGGCCTCACACTGATGACTGCGTTACGTTCCCTGAACTCGGGGGCAGAAGGGTTATCATTGGGCGAGGTCAAAAGCATCCGAGGCCACGATTCAAGTGAAGGCTTTCAGCTTACTTTGGATGATGCTGGCCATAATTTTAAAAAGTATGAGCAGGTTACCCAATGGGCTGATTTTGATGGGACGACGGCTGATGGCGTATGCTATTATCCAGTGATTCCTGCAGCGGCAGATCTCACATCTTGGCTAGACCAACTGCCTAACGTTCGTTGGCGGGGCTTGCGTATTCAGGCTGATGACGACTGGAAACATTATTTTAGGGAACAAGAAGCTGACGAATCCGTTATTTCCGCTTTTAGCCTGTCGTTTTTGCAATTGGATCTCTTGATTCGTTCGCTGAGTTTACCACGCCAGCAATTGCAGATAAATTTTGCTGAAAATACGCTCTGGATCGCCGTTAACGACGACAGTGATTTTCTTCTAGTGCTGAGTAGCTCAAACATAAGTCATGGCACGCGCGCCACTTTGGAGCGCTGCCTGAGCTTTTTTACCTGGCCTTTGTAAGTGAATCTACGCACCTGCCGTAGGGTTGATGGCTGGGGTCATGGTAAACCATGCTTGAAAGCTCGTTTCCGATGCCTCATAAGCATGTATCACTTTGGCTCATTAAGCGCACATTAATTTAGTAACTATGGCACAGCGAATTCTCGTTCTTGATGACGAAGAAAACTACGCCGACATGCTACGTGCATTGTTGGAACAACATTCTTTTCTGGTAGACTCTGTGACGGACCCCGCCCGGGCGTTAGAGAAACTCCATGGCACTGGTTACGAATTGGTTATCTCTGATTTCAAAATGCCGGGCATGGATGGCGCGGATTTCCTAAGCAAATCTCGGGAAATGAATCCCGACTTGCCAGTGATTCTGGTTTCCGGACTGATGAATACCCCAGACCTCGTCAAGGTTGCCAACATGGGTGTGACGCTGGTTCTGGAGAAGCCGATCGACATCCAACTGTTCATTAATCACGTCAAACGCTTTGTCCAGCCAGCAACCAAAGATGAGTTTCGGGTGCACCGCCAAGGCAAGAGCGGAGAGGTCGCTGGTGCCTTGGCTTTTAAGCAAACTTACCCACGCACACTGCATTATTTGTGCGACCGTTCCCACGTCTTCCGTTATTTTTTGGAGCATGTTTGGGGCGCTGCGAATGAGCAGGATCATATATTTATTTCGGCTCCCCGTGGGAGTGAGGCCGATTTATTGTTACGCGAAGTTTCTCTATGGCGGAAATTTAGCGCCACCCGAATTCATTGGCTCGATCTTCGCCACCCGGATTGTGTCCGTATGAGTGCGGCTCTGAAGGAGAAAGCGGTGGACAGTAAAACCAGTGAGCTTGTTGGCGTCATTGGTTTCGCTGATTCATCATTGGCGGCGCAGGAGCAAGTGGTGGATTGTATTCGCGAATCCCCGGAGAATCTTGCCTTCCTTTATTTCATCGAGAGTGACCTGATTGACTCCGATACGCGTGTGATTGATCCGGAATTGCGTGAATTATTGGAGCAAAGTCTGTGTGTGATGCCCCCGTTGAACGCTCGTTTGGCAGACCTTGCTGCTTATGTGAAACGTTACTTGCCGCTGATCGCCGAGTCGCTCAAACGGCCGGGCCGATCGGAACTCGACCCCCAAGGAATTGCTTTGTTGCTTTCCTACACATGGCCTGGGAACTTTCGAGAACTGATTGATGTATTGCGCGTCGCTGTTGCTTTGCAGACTGAAGGTCCGGTAATGCAGCAAGATCTGGCGACTGCCCTGCAACGTGTTTCCAATCACAATTCTTCCTCTCCCCACGAATTGTTGCCATTAAGTGCTGCGATTCAGGAGCGGCAGCACTACATCGTCAGCAACGCAATGCGGGAGTCAGGGCAGGATATTGTGTCCACTCTTAACACGCTTGGCGTTGGCCCACAGGCGATCAATCCCGATACGGGCGCAGACAATCTGCCCCTGATCTATCCAGAACTGATTAACTGAAATCGTTATGCCTCTCGCACGTATCCAAGCATCAATTGTCCGTAATCTCTGCCAGTTTAACCGTATTACCAACGAGCAGGCGGAGCACATCATCAATACCGATGCCGAACTTTCAGGAGAGGAGGTAGAGGCGCTGCTCGCTCAGGATTACGGCATTAGCGAATTTCAGCTGCTCGCCGCCAAGAGTAAGGCCTTCGGTATGGCACCGTTTAACGCGTTTCATTTCGAGCCTAATGATCGTACTTTCGAAAAGTTGGACAAAGAATTCTGCGAAGAGCATGTGGTTCTGCCAGTTGGTTTTGTAGGTAATACATTTGTGGTCGCGGTCCACAACCCCTTTGACCTGACCGTTCTCAATTTGGTTCATGAGCATACTCGCCGCAAGGTGTCGCCACTACTGGGCATCAAGCGCGAAATCTTGGCAAAACTCAAGATTGGGGGCGACGAGCAGCCCGTTGTCGCGGAAGGTTTTGGTGATGTTGTTGACGCACTCGACATGGAGTACGACATCGACGAGGAAAAGCTAGAAGAAGGCGATGCCGAAGATTCCGCACCTATCATTCAATTAGCCAACCGGATCATTGAAGATGCCTATTATTCTGGTGGAAGTGACATACACATTGAGCCTTTTGAAAAAGACTGTCGCATTCGGGTACGCGTGGATGGTGTGTTGCAGGAAAAACTTTCCGTTTCGGCGAAGGTCTCGGGTGCCCTAATGGCGCGCCTTAAGATCATGAGCAATCTCGATATCGCGGAGAAGCGGTTGCCGCAAGATGGTCGTATTATTTTTAAGCATTTTACTCGAAAGCCGATTAACATCGATTTACGTGTATCCACTGCGCCGCTCAACCATGGCGAAGGCATTGTCATGCGTATTCTCGACAAATCTAAGTCGACGCTACCGTTGCCAGCATTGGGCTTTGAGCCGGAGAACCTTGAGCGCTATCGCGAATGCATTACCCGACCTTACGGGATGATTCTCCACTGCGGTCCCACCGGTTCAGGTAAATCGATGACGCTCTATTCGGCGCTCAATGAAATTAACGATCCAGGCATATGCATCCGCACGGCAGAGGACCCGATTGAGTACACTTTGCCTGGCCTCTGTCAGATGCAGATGCACCGCAAAATCGGGTTAACCTTCGCCACTGCGCTACGCGCCTTCTTGCGACAAGATCCGGACGTCATTCTCGTCGGGGAAATTCGCGACTCGGAAACAGCGGGTATCGCTGTGGAAGCAGCACTTACTGGACACATGCTCTTCAGTACGTTGCACACCAATGATGCGCCGGGGACAGTTGCGCGTTTGACTGAAATGGGGGTCGAGCCGTTCATGATTTCAGCGTCGATCGTCGCGGTCTGTGCGCAGCGTCTGATGCGCCGTGTCTGTAAAAGCTGCCGTCAGTCTTACGAGCCTGAATCGCGCGAATTTGAAATTCTCCGCAAGGCAATTCAATTTGAAGGAGGCGGCATCTTCCGCGCCAACCGCATTGGCTGTCCTGCCTGCTCGGGTAAGGGCTACAAGGGGCGAGTGGGCATTCACGAAATGATGACTACAAGCGAGGCACTCATTGAAGGCATTAACCAAGAAATGGAATCCGCAGAACTTAAGAAAATTGCGATGTTCAGTGGTATGTCGACGCTGCACATGGATTCGATGAAGAAGGTTCGCTCTGGATTGACTACAATGGAGGAGGCGATTTCCACTATTCCACCAGACATGGAGGACCTTGAGGCTCTTGCTGAAGAATTCGAATTACAGGCCAAGCTCAAAACCCGAAAGGATAAGGAGCGGAAAAAGGAAATTGAGGAGCTTAAGGCGGAGTCGCTTGCGCTGGAGGCTGAGGAAGCAGAAGCACTCGAGGCAGCTAAAACGAAATAGCCAACAACTGCTAGCTTAGTAAATTGCAAATGCTCAGTGCGCTGAGCATTTTTGCCTCGATGCTTTGAACGATGCGATTATTCCTCGCGAAAGGTGATCGGAATAAATTGTCGTGGTGGGGGGCGTGTACCCCTTTGGGGAGCTCAGTCTAGGTATTCTCTTTCCAGACCGCACGCGGTGGATGATTCTGACATGGCGTACAACGCTCAGCGGAGAATTCACGATCACGGTCTTTCAAATAGTCTCCAAGTTGTTCACGGAACTTCGGGAGCAGATCGGCATGAGAGCCTGAGCAATCATGGAGATCATCGGGATCTTCAAGCGTATTGAAGAGCTGCTCCTCGTGGGTCTTGGCGAACCAAATGTATTTCCATGGGCCTTCGACGATGAAGTTATGCGTGGCCACGCCAGTGCATTCGCCAAAAAGACGTTCGCGGGTATGGCAGGATTCACCGCGCAGGGCAGGTGCCAGCGATCGGCTGTTGAGTTCGTTGTTGTACTGTTCAGGCATCTCAACGCCGCAGAGGTCGAACACCGTTGCGGCAACGTCTTCCAAAGACACTAGTCCGTCAAATGAACCTGGCTTGAGGTCCATATTGCGCCAAGAGACAAAGAATGGAATGTGCGCCGAGGCTTCGTAGGGCAGCGATTTTCTCCAGAGATGGTGGTCACCGAGCATTTCGCCATGATCAGAAGTGAAGATAATGATCGTCGGTTCTGAGGCGCGGGGAGAGCCATAACCAAAGGCACGGTTTAGCAAATAATCAATCCGATGGTCGACGTGAGTGATCAGGCCATAGTAGCCACGAATGGCGTCGAAAATTTCTTGTTCACGGAATGGCCCCGTCGCGTTGATATTACGGGTGCCGGGTCGCCATTCCTTGTCCTTTGGTGTCCAGTCGGAGAACACCGGCTGACCGCCATGGTTCGCATACATGTCCCAATATGCTTGCGGCGGGACAAGTGGTGGGTGTGGTGCCCAGTAGCTTAGGTGAAGGAAGAACGGGCAACTTGGGTCGCGATATTCCGTTACAAAATCTACCGCCCGGTCGGTCAACCAACTGGTGTGGTGGTATTGCTCCGCCAAGTCCCAAGGGCGTGCGTTGCGGCCGTTGCCGTCTATGCCGATGTTGTTTGGCTGATCAGTGATTCCACGATACTTCAAGTCCTCGGCCCAATCGTTGACGCTCTGTAATTCAGTGTCAGATCGATCATTTGGGCTCTCGGTGCGGATCATGTGATCGTAGCCGTAGCGCTTGCGCTGAGGATAGAGGTGCAGTTTGCCAATGAGCTGCGTCTGGTAGCCATGTCGGCCCAGCAGGTCGGGGGAGGAAATTGGGGCATCCCACTCCAAACCGTCCTTATAACCATAGAGGCCGTGGGCTTGAGGGTGCAAACCGGAGAGTAGGCTGCGTCGCGCAGGAATGCACACTGGGCAGGTTGTGTAGGCTCGCGTGCAGTTCATCCCATCGGCCGCGAGCGAATCCAATGTAGGAGTGCGTAGTGTTGTGGAAGGCCGATTGAGTGCAAGGGCATCCCAGCGCTGCTGGTCTGTGGTAATCAGGAGGATGTTTGGTTTCTCTGCGGTTGCGGGCATGTGATTATTGCATGGTTGTCAGTTTATGATCGGGGGGGGCAAAGGAACATGTGCATGGCATTGTCGATAACCTTGGCAGGTATTTCAACGGAATTCATTCAATCAGTTGATTGACTCTAGTTGTTTTGACGAAACGAGCCTTCGGTCGCTAGCCGTGGTTGGTCGCATGAATATGTATGATATAGGGATGCCGAAGTTCTGTTTATGAAAACCAGAGGACCTTTGAACGCCAAGGTCGATGTTTTGGTTTGTAGACAAAAAAAGCCCCACTTCTAGGAAGAGGGGCTTTTTTTAATATTTGAATGAGATCAGGACTGATTGTCCTTTTTGTCATCATCCGACATTTTTTGAAGGTCTTTTTCGGTGATTTTCCGGAATTTCCCGCCCTTAAATGGCTTTTGCAACGATTCCATGATCGCTTGTTCCTTGTCACCAGTGGAATAGCCAACGACGTGCAACGGTGGTAATTGGGTTTTGTGAACTTCGCGGTAGATTTCCTTCACGCGATCCCCGATCATCTTAACGAGCTCAGCGGTGCTCATGTAATGTGAAAAGCTTGGGCTCCAGCCGACATCTTTTGGGGGATTTGGGGCGGAGAATCCGCCGGGCCAGCCGCCTTCACGGATTTCTGGAGGAAGTCCACGGCGTCGACGGTCTGCTTGGTAATCGGCGACTTTCTTTTTAAATTCTTTATAATCCTCTTGGTATTGCCTGTATTCTTTAGAATCCTTGTTTTTAGCAAACGCCTTTTGGTAATCGTGGTGGCGTTTTTGGAAGTTTTTCAAATCCTTCTCAGTTACTGCACGTCGAAGATTTGGGGTGCCGTCGGTAATCATGAAGATCGCATCTGCTCCACGTTCCGTCGCTGCGAGGATGGCCAAGTCCATACGTGAACTGCCTGCACCGATCTTTTGTTGCTCAGGGGTACGTTCTTGGAGTTCGAAGACGGCGTCTGGGTCGTCTTTGTCTCCGGATACGCGGACGAGATTATGGCGTAATATGGGCAAATCGGTCAAGTCGGGGATGACAGAGAATCCCCTGGCCCCCTGATAGCTGAATCTGCCGTTTTCGTATTTCCAGAAGCGGTCAATCCAGCGTGCTGCTGCTTGACGATTAGCTTCGGTGGCGGCTACTGGATTTGCGCGGAAGGTTTCCAAGTTATCGTCAAAGGCGTAAATGTTAAACAATGTTCCGGGTTTGAGGTTGTTGATCATCTTGGTGATCTCTTCCTTAACACGGGCATAGCCTGCGACATCGCCGCGTTGCTTCTCGACCATGCTCTTTGCGGTATCGAGAATGAAGGCCACATTTTCGCCGTTGTCCTTGATGCCAAAAAAATCCACGGCCGATTTGGAGAAATCGACGCCACCTGCGCCAAAGCCACCGCGGCCACCGCCGACTCCACCGGTGCCGACTGAGACCATGGAATCAACCACGGGGATGTTCACATTGATGTCAGGCAGGTTGATTTGAGAAATATTCGTCACCGCAATGCGCGCCTTTGGGCGTGCGCTACTTTTTTGGGAGCTTTTCAGCGTCACTTGATGCTGGGGCGGGTCGGGGGGGGGGGGGGGGGGGGAGGACCGGGGCTTCCATTTCTGGTTTTTCCGGGCGCATGGTTGACCATATGGTAAAACCACCCAACAGAGCTAGGCCTGCAACGTGAACAATGAGACTGACGGCTACCACTTCTATGAGTGGCAGGTTAACTTTCCGTTTTCTGGGCATTTTAGGGGGGGGAAGGAGGGACGACTAAGGAAAATGGAGGCCGCTTTGGTTTTGCCACAACAGCCCTAGTAAAATAAGAATAGCCCTTTATAGTTTGTCAACGAGTATTCTATGCAATTGAGTGCCGCGATTATCCTAGTGCCTGTCAATACTGGGGTGATTGACGAATAGATTTTGCTGATAATGACCTCAACGCCGTTGCTATGAGCCGTATAATATTGGAATCAAGGCCATTGAGGGGAATCTGCCAAGTGATTTGAATCATAAGAATGGGTGCCAGTAGCATTCTCAACTGCGTCGTCGAAATCAAGATTCCAGTTGGCTTGGCTGAAAGCTCACTTGCCTTTGTGGGCTGGTGATGCTTTTATCAGGAGATATGACCGGGTGCCATTTCCCCGCCAGTATACCTCTCCGCCATTATTTAATCTCGATTTGCATGCTGGGCGCTGTGCTGTCGGCGCTGGTTGGTTGTGGCAGTGAGAAGGCGGACAGGCGCATCAAGCTTGATTACTGGGAGGTTTGGAGCGGTTTTGAGCGCGACGCCATGCAGACTCTGGTTGATGAGTTCAACGCCTCCCAAGATCGTATTTACGTTAACTTCCTCTCTGTCAGTCAGATGGAGCGTAAGCTATTGCTCGCCACTGCGGGCGGAAATCCGCCAGACATCGCGGGTATGCGTTCGACGGACATTGCGCTGTTTGCTGAGAATGGTGCCTTGACGCCGCTGGACTCTTATGCCGCGCAGTATGGCATCGAAGGCGAAAATTACCTGCCAGCCATCTGGGATTTGCTCAACCTCCATGGCCGGCTTTGGGCGCTGCCAACGACGCCCGGCAATAGCGCCCTCCATTGGAACAAACGCCTCTTCCGTGAAGCTGGTCTGGACCCCGAACGCCCGCCACGAACCATTGCCGAACTGGAGGCCTTTAACGATCAGATCACGCGCTTTAATGCGAAAGGAGAAATCGAGGTGCTTGGCCATTTGCCACAAGAACCCGGATGGTGGCAAGACATGTGGGTCTATTGGTTTGGTGGGGCGTTGTGGAACGGGGAAGACGCCATCACCGCAGATGACCCGAGAAACCGTGATGCGCTGGAGTGGATGGCAACCTATCCCGAGCGTTTTGGCCAAGATAAGCTGACTGCCTTCCGTGATTTGAGTGGCAACTTTGCCTCGCCGCAAAACCCGTTCTTTCGTGGTCGCATAGCGATGGTACTTCAAGGGACGTGGATGTATAATTTCATCCAAAACTTTGCCCCGGAAGATTTCGAGTGGGGCGTGGCTCCGTTTCCAAGTGTGAAGCTGGAGGACTACGGCGTGAATATCGTGGAAACCAACTTACTCGTCATCCCCAAGGGTGCGCAGCATCCCACGGAGGCCTTTGAGTTTATTGCGTGGATGCAGCAGCCAAAGAATCTGGAGAAGTTGAATCTCCTTCAGCGAAAGTTCAGCCCGTTAGTGGAGGTCAGCACGGGATTTTACCAAAAGCATCCCAACCCCCATATTCGCATTTATCGAGACTTGGCTGCTGCGCCCAAAGCGATTTCGCGACCACCGCTCACGACTTTCGTTGAATATCAGGCCGACATGATCAACGCCTACGATGCCGTGATCAGACAAAACGCGACACCGGAAGAAGCGTTGGACGCCGTGCAAAAACGTCAGGAACGGCTCTTTGAGCGCATGTATAACCGCTGGCAAAAAGTGAAGGATACTCGGCAGGAAGAATGGGCAAAAGTAGATGCGGAGGTTGCTCAATGACGGGTCAGGAAAAATATAATCTGCGGATGGGCCTTCTCTTCATTAGCCCGTGGCTTTGCGGCTTTATACTCACGGCGCTTTATCCGCTGGTCAGCTCCTTGGGATTATCGTTCACGGACTACTCTGTGTTATCAAAGCCAGTCTTTGTGGGCACGGATAATTACCGTGATTTGGCGACTGATGAGCTGTTTTGGCAATCGCTGTGGAATACCTTTTATTTCGCCGCAATCTCGATCCCGTTAAACCTCGGGTTGGCGTTGGCATTGGCCATCATGCTCAACCTTAATCTGCCGGGCAAAAAATATTTCCGCACGATTTATTTCCTGCCTTCGCTGGTGCCAATGGTCTGCCTAGCGGTTCTCTGGCAGTGGATGCTCAATGGGCGCTTGGGGCTGATCAACGCGATGTTACGCCCGATTACCGATGTGCTGAGCGCGGTGCTGGAGGTCAGCATTAGTCCGCCAAATTGGTTGGTCGATCCGGCCTATGCCAAGTTGGGCCTAGTCCTTGCGGGTATGTGGGGTGTGGGCAACGCGGTCGTTATTTTCATGGCGGGTTTGCAGGACGTGCCACGTGCGCTCTATGATGCGGCGGACCTCGACGGCTGCAATTTTTGGCAGAAAACGCGCCACGTCACGCTGCCGATCATTTCGCCGGTTATTTATTTTAATGGTATTATGGGGCTGATTGGTTCGTTTCAAGTGTTCGCTGTGCCTTACGTGATGACAGATGGCGGGGAAGGCCCCGCCCGCTCTCTACTGTTTGCAGCGACCTACATTTTTAATAAGACCTTCCGCAGTTTGAGCATGGGCTATGCCTGTGCGATTTCGCTGATTCTGTTTCTGATCATTCTGGCACTCACACTGGTCGCGACAAAGCTCACCAAGCGCCACATTCACTACGAAGGCAAATGACAAGCCAAACCGCACAACGAGTTCAGAAGCTCTGCCTCTACCTCTTGCTGGTAGTTGGGGCGATTGCCTTTCTGGCACCGTTTGCCTGGATGGTCTCCACTTCGCTCAAGCCATTAGAAGAAACTATGACCATGCCGCCGCGCTGGATTCCCAAGGAAATCCTCTGGAGCAATTATCCTGAAGCTGTTGCAGAAATGCGCTACTTCTGGCGTTACACGGCGAACACGCTTTTCCTCTGTTTTATGACGGTCACCGGGACGGTCTTGAGCAGCGCAATCGCGGCCTATGGATTTTCCCGCATTGAGTGGGTGGGGCGAGACAAGGTATTCCTCCTCGTTTTAGCCACGATGATGATTCCCTTTCCGGTGGTGATGGTGCCAATGTACACACTGTTTAAATTGATCGGCTGGACGGGGACTTTCAAGCCACTCTGGGTTCCGAGTTTTCTGGCGGCTGCCTTCAATGTTTTCCTGCTGCGTCAGTTTTTTCTCACCTTGCCCAAGGACATCTCGGAGGCGGCACGCATCGATGGTTGCAGCGAGTGGCAAATCTTTTGGCGCGTGATTTTGCCCCTGGCCAAGCCCGCGCTGATCGTAGTGGCGTTGTTTCAATTTATGGCAACTTGGAACGATTTTATCGGGCCGCTGATCTATCTGAGTGAGCAACAAGACATGACGCTTGCGCTCGGCTTACAAGCTTACGAAAGCAAGGGCGGCGGCACGAACTGGAACTATCTCATGGCTGCCTCTACGTTGATCGTGTTGCCGGTGGTCGGGCTGTTTTTCATTAGCCAACGTTACTTCATTGAGGGCATTGCCACAACCGGCGGTAAGGGCTGACGAGTTAAGCGGAATGACGGGTGACAGTCGCAGAAAAAATGTATTGATGCTTTCATTCGTTGTCGAAGGCATCATAGAGTTGTGCTCATCACACTATGGATTCCTACGATGTCATCGTCATCGGGGGAGGGCCTACGGGTTTCCCCGCCGCCATTCAAGCTGCTCGCATGGGTGCCAAAACTCTCTTGGTTGAAAAGAGCGGCCAGCTAGGCGGCTCGACCACGCTCAATCGGGTCGCATTTCCAGGCATCTTTCATGCTTGGGGCCGGCAAGTTATCGCTGGCATCGGTTGGGATGTTGTTTGCCGAACAGTCGAAGTGGATGGTGGTGAGTTGCCCGATTTTTCAGATATTCATGCCCGCCATTGGCAGCATCAAGTGCGGCTTTGCCCGACCATTATGACGGCACTCATCGACGAGGATATCCAGCAGTCCGGCTGTGAGCTGCTCTTGCACACGATCCCGGCCTCCGTTACGCGTGAAGACGAGCAATGGCAGGTCCAACTGTGTGGTAAGGAAGGCTTATTTACCGTTTCGACAAAGTGGTTGATCGACGCTAGCGGAGACGCCAATGCGGCGAGGATGGCAGGTTGCCCAATCCAACCGCGGAACGAGGAACTGCAGCCCGGAACGCTTGTTTTCTGTTTGGAAGGCTACGATTCGAAGGATATTGACATCGACACTCTTGATCTAGCGGCGCAGCGTGCATTGGCTGAGGGCAAGCTTGAGCGCGGCGATTTCGGTTGGGGTGGTCATTCATTTGGGCAACTGGTCCGCTCACGCGGCAAGAACGCAATCCACACGCCAGAAATCGATGCTGTGGACAGCGCGGGCAAGACTCACGCCGAGTTGAAAAGCCGTGCTGCGCTGCTGCGAGTCTTTCGTTTCCTCAAGAAGTATCCTGGTTTTGAGGGGCTGCACATTGCTTGGTGCGCGCCCGAATGTGGCATTCGTGAGACGCGCTGCATCGTCGGCGAGAGCCAAATTACCTACGACGATTATATCTCTGGTAAACGCTGGCCGGATGCGGTCTGCTACAGCTTTTACCCGATCGACCTGCACACGCACGATGGCCTGAAATACGAAAAACTGGCTGAAGGCGTCGTGCCAACAATTCCTCTGTCTGCGATGATTCCTGTCGGGACCACGCAATTTCTGGCCGCCGGTCGCTGTACTTCGGGTGACCAACTGGCGCATTCGGCCTACCGGGTGCAAGCCAGTTGCATGGCAATGGGGCAGGCTGCGGGCGCTGTCGCTGCGCTTTGTGCGCAGCAGGGCCAAGCCAATGCAGCCCAAGTGGATTTTGCCGAATTGAAATCTGCTCTTGAGGCGCAGGGTGCAGTTTTCCCCGATTAGAAAACTGCGTAGATGTGGTGGATGCTAAGAAGCCTTTAGACCGGCAACATCAGAGACCCGCCATCAGCCATGAGGGTGCGCAGTTTGGTGGGGCTGACTGCAGCGGCGGATTGCTCGTTCTTGAGGGCAAGGTAGGCGGCGACGCCCGCGGCTTCACCAGTTTGGTTCATGTTGACCATGACTCGGATTGCGCCGTGAGCCACGGAATCTGCGTCGATGAAGCGACCGGCAGCCAGCACGTTGTCAAAGGGCCCTTGCGGAATTAGGCTGCGGTAGGGAATTTGGTAATAGGTTGGACTATCTGGAGTTTCCGGGCGCCAGCGACCAATCTCATGGGGATAACCTGGCCGGGCACGAATTTCGCGTCCGTCGAGGTAACGAAAAGTCAGGCCGGGCTTGTCATCGTGATGAATGTCCACCCGGTAGGAGCCGTAGGCGATGGCGTCGTCAAAGTGATGGCCGTGGAGCACTTCATCACCCGTGATTTGGTGATGACAACGCACATGACGCGTTTCGCGAATGCCGATGCGGGCGGGCAGAGATTGCAGGATAAGCTTTGAGTTTGGGGCGTGCTGTCGCATGATGTCGTGGATTGCGCGGACTTGGCGGCGACCTTCTATCTCGGCGCGAGTGAAGCCCTCCGCCGTCGAGCAGTCATCGTAAACGCGGGTGCCTGCCAGCATGAAAATATCGGAGCCGGGAATTTTCCCGCCCCAAGCGAAGCCTTGTGGCAGATTGAATGCTTCGCCGTGCTCGCGGATTAATTCGCCCCAATTAACACCTTCTAATGTTTCCCATCCACTAAAGGCGGCGCAGGCGGTGGAGGGTTGGCGATGGGCGGCGATATAGGTTTCCAGACCGAGGCGCTCGCACAGGTCGCCGTCGCCAGTGGCGTCGATGAAGAAACGCGCTTTGATCGCTTGGCGCCCGCTTTTGTTTTCGACAGCGATTGCCTTCAGTTGACCGTCTTGGACTATTGGTGCGACGAATGACGTGTGAAGCCAGGGGCGGACACCGTGCTCCAGAACAAGCTCGTCCAGTTCGATTTGCATTTCGGCCGAATTAAAGCGCCAGCCAACGTTGGGATTGGCCAGATCTTCGTTGACGGCGTCGCGGCGTTTGAGTCGGTCAATAAGCTCCTGACTCAGGCCCGCGAAGATACGTTTCTTAAAGGCTTCATCCAGCGGTGTATGCCAGACGTTGACCGAGGAGATTGTTGCGACGCCGCCGAAGCTGCCCATCTTTTCGATAAGGGCTACGGATAGGCCGAGGCGGGCGGCTCGAATCGCCGCAAAAACTCCGGTGCAGGAACCGCCAAGCACACATAAATCAAATTCACCAGTGACGGGCAACTCCCGCGCAGGCTCGTGGAGGGTATCACATGACATGTGTGTGAAGTCTGGGATTTTTTTTTCACAGAGCCAGCCGTTTCTAATATTGGTGTTAAGGTATGCTCTAGAGATCAGTCCGTTTGCCCATTAGCTTTGACAGAATGCATGCCTGGATATTCTTTATTAAAGTGTTAACAAATGGCCTCTCTAAAAGAAATTGCTTCTGACGTTGGCGTCTCCCACGCCTTAGTCTCCCGAGTGTTGAGTAACCGTATGGGCACCACGCGTGTCAGTGCCAAGACTCGACAGGCAATCGTGGATCGGGCAAAGGAACTCAACTACATTCCTAATCCACTTGCGGTGGCGCTCAAGCGTGGTCGCAAAGGCGCGGTGGGTGTCTTCGTGCATGGTGTTGGTATTGAAGGCAGTGAGCTGAGTTTGGCTTTCATCAAAGCAGCGGGTAAGCAGCTTACAGAGCGTGGCTACAATCTGTGGATGCAGTTTTTTAAGGATAAGGACGAGTTCCTGAGTGCCTGTAATGAGCAGTTGATGAGCAAGGTGGACGGGCTGATCCTAGCGGGCATAACCCACGATGAGTTGGTCGAGAATGTTCGTGAAATCGAGCAGCGTGGCTTGCCGGTTGTGTTCTCTTGTCATGGCGATATTGAGAAGCATGGAGTAACGAATTTCCAAGTGGACTCCGAAGCGCAATGCTATCTGACGACCAAGCATTTGCTGGAGCAAGGATGCCGTCGAATTGCCCATACCTTTTGCTTGCCCTTGCGCCATCGTGGCTATGTGCGTGCCCACGAAGAACTCGGGCTCTCTCCGGAGGATAATTTAACTGTATCTACTCCAGACTTCACCCGCAAAACGGGTTTTGATGCGGTGGATCAGCTTATGAAGGCTGGCCTGAAGTTTGATGCAGTCTGCTGTCAGTCAGATGGGCAGGCGGCGGGTGTTTATCAATACTATGCGCTCAAGGGGATTCCGCGCGCCGAGTGGCCGCTGGTTACTGGTATCGACGATTCGCCGATTGCGCGTGATTTCTCGATTGTGCCGCTGACCTCTAGTACTGCTGAAATGGATACGTGCGCCGGGTTGGCCGTGAATGCTATTCATAAAAAAATTGAGAACGAACCTTTTGAAGCCATTACCGCCGTGCCGCCACGTTTGATCATTCGTGAGTCGACGACTCGCGTGAGTTAAGCTGTTCTGCGTGGTTACTGAACGCTTCCAGTCATTCATCGTCGCCTTCACGCTGATCTGTTTCTTTTGGTGCAATGATCGGGGTGAGAAACTGCTCGCCGAAGGCTGCTAAATGGCCAACGAATAACCGACATGCTGAAATTCTACGAATACGCCTCGTGTTCGACGTGTCGGAAGGCGCGTCAATGGTTGGATGCTCAAGGGGTTGCCTATGAACGGTTGCCAATCCGTGAAACACCGCCTTCGCCCGATGAACTCCAGACCATGCTCGACGCCCACGGTGGAGAGATTAAGCGCCTCGTCAATACGTCCAGCGCGGACTATCGCACAACGGGTCTCAAGGATGACCTGCCGGGGCTTTCGTCCAAGGAGGTTTTTAACCGTTTGCAAGAAACGGGGAACCTCGTGAAGCGGCCCTTCCTGATCGGCGACGGCGTTGCACTGGTCGGCTTCAAAGAAGACGATTGGGCTGCCGCGTTTAAGACTTAATCCAGTTTATAACTGGTAGCGCTGGTGCTTCCTCGCGCCGCAGTTTCATCCGATAACGCTTTTCAGGCACAAAAAAAGCCATTGCCAGTGTATGAGACACTGGCAATGGCCTGAAATTGGCGTAGGCCTAATTTAGCGAAGTTCCTTGCCGGTTTCAGCATCAAGGATGCGGAAGTTTTCGACGTGGTAGGCAGGATCGGCTCGGAAGGAGAGCTGGACGTTGTAGGCCTGTTCGATGTCGATCAGGTGTTGGGCGTCCTCCCGGCGTAGGCGCTCTAGATTGGTCGGATGGATGAGCACACGCATGTTGAGCTCGCGTCCGACGTTTGTATCGTTGGCGCGGGCGTGGCGGATGATACTTACCAGGCGACGCTGGATTTCCACGCTCATACTGCGGGGGCTCTTTACGATACCTTTGCCGGTGCAATAAGGGCAGCCTTCGTAAATACCAGAGGAGTGACTTTCCGAATGACGCTGGCGCGTCATCTGCATAATGCCGAGCGGGCTGATAGGCAGGATGTGGTTCTTGGCCTTGTCCTGCGCCATTTCCCGACGCATACGAGAAAGCACAGCATTGCGATCCTTCTTGGACTTCATGTCGATGAAGTCCATGATGATCAGACCACCAATATTGCGCAGACGAACCTGCCGGGCGATCTCGGATGCTGCTTCCAAGTTGACGTTGACGATGTAATTCTTGCCGTCCTTGTCCTTACCTCGGTGTCCGCCGGTGTTAACGTCTATCGCCACGAGTGCTTCTGTTTCTTCGATCACGATTTCCCCGCCACCAGGCAGAGGCACGCGACGCTGAAAGGTCTGCTCGATCTGGCGTTCAATGTTGAAGCGCTCGAAGATCGGGATGTCATCGGTGAATTGAGCAATCTTCCGGCGCGAGCGTGGTGAAATCTCATTGACCGATTCGATCATTGCGCGGTGGCGCTGATCACTGTCGACCAAGACGCGGTCAATCGACTCGGTCAGGAAATCACGGACGGTGCGCTCGATGATATCAGGCTCTTGATAGAGGAGGGTAGGGCCTTTTTCATTCTGAAGCCGATGCTGAATGTCCTCCCACTTTTTGAGCAACATGTGCAAGTCGCGGACGAAGAAGCGGTGCTTTTTACCTTCACCTGCTGTGCGGATGATGACGCCCATGCCCTCGGGGATTTGCAGGCCGCGAAGGATGCCTTTGAGGCGGTCACGTTCTTCACGCTGCTCGATTTTGCGCGAGACACCGCACTGGCCGCTGAACGGCATGAGGACGAGGAACCGGCCGGGTAGGGCGAGGTTGGTTGTGGTGCGTGGGCCTTTGCTGCCGATCTGTCCCTTGGTGATCTGGAGAATGATCTCTGTGCCAATTGGGAAGAGCTTCGGGATGTCCTTCAGGTTAGGCTTTTCAACCTTGGTGGTTTTGCTTGCCTCGGAACGTGTGTCGCGAACGATTTCAATGGTGCTGTCTTCCTGTGCGCCAGGGATGATATCCCAGTAGTGTAGGAAGGCATTCTTGGGCTGACCAATATCCACAAAAGCGGCTTTGAGGCCGTTTTCCAGATTCTGGATTTTTCCTTTGAAAATCGCACCGACCATGCGTTGTTCGCCAGAGCGTTCCACTTCGAACTTGTCCAGCACGCCGTCGACCAGCAGGGCGACACGTGTTTCCAGCGGTTCGGCGTTGATGATCAGTTCACGGTAAGGTTCGTGCTTTTGAGAGGACAATGCGCGTGCAATTTTTTGAAGAATCGGTTGCTTTTTCGCGCGTTGGCGCGATTCGTTTTTGAGCTTTTCCGCGGGAATATGCTCAATCACTTCCTCCTTGGGTGGATGTTGAAGATCTTCGTGGAGGTTGGCGTCGACTGATTCTTTAGTGTTGGGTGATGGATTCATGTTGGGCTTGGCCTTAATGGTTTAAGTTCGGCCAGTGGCTCCGGTGTTAAAAACAGCTACGTCCCGGGATGCAATTTACTCCCGGGGTGAAAAAACGGTCCCGATTAGGAAAAATCCCTTCGATAGCGATAAACGCTCTGAATGAGACCTTGCAGGATGCAGCAGCTAAGAACAAAGGAACCACCGTAACTGAGGAACGGCAGAGGCAGCCCAGTAATGGGCATCAGGCCGATCGTCATACCGATGTTTATGAAGACGTGGATCATTAATATAACGGAGACTCCGACGGCCAATAAGGCGCCGAAGCGGTCGCGCGCCATCCCGGCGATTCGGATGCCGTTTGCGACCAATATAAAAAAAAGAGTGATTACAATTAAACCGCCGACGTACCCGGACTCTTCAGCCAGGACCGCGAAAATGAAGTCATTAGTCGCCACCGTAGGTGGGAGATAACCAAGTTTTGCCTGGGTGCCTTCACCCAAGCCTTTCCCGGTTAATCCGCCTCCGGCAACGGCGTAAAGTGATTGGTTGAGGTTCCAAGCCACGCCAGTGCCCCTTGGGTCAACGACCGAGGGAGCGGCAAAGGCGAGGATCCGGTTGCGCTGGTAGTCCTTGAGTGGCAACAGGGAATGCTGTTCGTATCGGCCTGCATCGCGCAACGGCTCATAACCGTTGTCACGCATGAAGTCCTGATAGCGGTACACATCCATGCTCACCCAAAGAACCGCCAGGAGGAATAAACCGAATACCGTGGCAAAGAACTTCTCGGAAAGCTTGGAAACGTAAAGCAGGCTGAAAACCATTGGCGGAAAAACCAGCGAAGACCCTAAATCGGGTTGCAAGAAAATCAAGAACACTGGGATTGAAGATGCTATGCCGACTTTGATCAAGACCTTAATCGAGTCCCGAAACGTCCCCACCTCTGAACGGGCGAGCAGGCTTGCAACCATCATCAATGTGCCAATTTTCGCGATTTCGGCGGGCTGAATGGAGATTGGGCCGAAGTCCAGCCATCGTGTAGAGCCCCAGCGCGTTTCAACGAGTGGAATACTGAAGTTCATCCCCTTAGCCGCTAAAATGGGATGGATGAGGGCTTGGAGCGCCAAGGGCACTAAAAGCGCCACGCAGAACCAGTAGAAAATATGGGCGTTTTCGAGGTAGAATTTGTAATTAACCAGCGAAACGACGGTGTAGGTGAAGCCTCCGATGACCAGCCAGACAATCTGCATTTTCCAAGCCCCACCGCCCAGGTATTTTTGCGCTGAGTAGATGAAAAATACGCCCATTACACCCAGGATTGCCATACACAGCGGGCTAATCCAGTCACTGCGATGCTCTTCCCCAAACTGCATGAATCGGCGCAGGGGGAATCGTCGGAGGTATTCGGTGAGTGTGTAAACCAACGGGGGCACAATTAAGATAAGGAAACATTCATGTCGCAAAGCAAGCACGCGGCCAGATTTTCTTGCGAATAGGTGACTTTTGGCAGGTCATTCGGGCGAGTTACTTGAGTAACTGGGTGTTTTTGCCTCTTCAGGTGTTTTGCTCGCACTTTCCAAACAGACTCAGGCTGGGTAGTCCCCTCCTCGTTCTTTGGTGGAATGAACCGTAGGCCTTGTTTGGCAGGATTGTTTTACCGTGGTCATTATTTCTGCTGGGCGCGGTGGTCAGAAATCTATTAATTCATGTCATGCACGATATTAACGCACCGACCGTATTGCACTTTGTGGGTGCCGGACGAGATGTAGGGGGTACGCTCTCCTACGTGCGTTCGCTCACACGTCAGAATGGCGCACGGAATGTCCTCATTGTGCAGAAGGGCTTCACTCAAACGCGGGAGCCCTACATGCGTTTATTAAAAATTAAAGAGGGCGATTACGGCTCGCTGGTTTCACCGATGGCGGCTTTGGACAGCCTGAAGCAGATTTTTTGGCTCCGGCGCAAACTTGGGCGTCATCCTCGTAGGATTTTTCACGGTCATTCACGCGGTGGGGTGCTCATTGGAATCGTCTTGGCCCTTTTAGGCTACAAAAATGTGGTCGTCACGATCCACATCAATGGCAGCCAACGGTGGTTTTATCAGTTGGGGCATCGGATACTGAAAGATCGGATGATCTTCCTCTGCCCTGCGATGAAGCGCTATTACGGCCTGTCGGCAGATAATTGGCGGGATTGTATTCCCGGCAGTGTAACGCCAAAAATGCGTCGCCCCGGTAAAACCAATCCGCCGTTTTTTGGCCCGCAGAGCGAACAAAAGCTCACCCTTGGTGGCTGTGGTATTGTGGTGGCTTGGAAACGCTGGGAGATCATTCTGGAGGCATTGGGGATGCTTTCGCGGGACCTGCGTAGCCGCGTGCGATTCGTCCATGTGGGAGATCCGTTGGACGAGGCCATTTCCAAGGAATACGCTCAGAGGCTTCGCAATCTGGTGACGCAGCATCAGTTAGAGGACATCGTCGAGTGGCGGGGGCACCAGAATGACCTCAACGACTTTTATTCCGAGATCGATTTACTCGTGCATCCGGCTGAAAACGAGCCATTCGGCTTGTCAGTGGTGGAGGCTCTTTTTGCCGGGACGCCTGTGCTGGCCAGTGATAGCGTTGGAGCGGCGGACTTACTGAAAAAAGAGAACGGCCTGACCTTCCCCACGAATGACGCCCGAGCACTGGCGTCCGTAATTGCCAGCATTCTCAGTGGTGAGACGCCTTTCCCGCGGGTCAATCGCCAGAGCCTTCGCCCACTGGAGCCTGATTACCTGGGGGCGCGTTGGGCCGAAATCTACGCCCGCCTTATGGATCGCACATTGGCCTAAACGTGCAGCTTTGGTAACACACGTCGGATGGATCAAATCGGCGGTTTCTTAAGCGCAGGCTTTGCATGGGGGGCTTAGACGCTTGCTTCCTGCAGTGAGATAGCAAAAACTGTCTGCATTACCCGTAATGCCAAGTAAGGCTCCAACCCTGCAAACTATTGCTGATCGCGCTGGCGTGTCCAAAAACACCGTGTCATGCGCGTTGCGTGCGGACCCGCGTATTCCAAAGAAGACGCAGGAGCGCATCCGGCAAATTGCCAACGAGGTAGGCTACCGCCCCAACCCGATGGTCGCCGCTTTAATGCAGAGCTTACGACAGGCACACCCAGTTGCCAAGTCGGCAAATTTGGGCTTCGTCCACTGTTTGGATGGTCCGGATGAATGGCGGAGCCGCAGTTATTACCTGCAACTTTTTCAGGAGGCAGAAGCACGTGCCAACGAGCAGGGCTATAACCTGACTCCGATCTGGGCAGGAGACCCCGAAATGACTCCTGAGCGCTTTACTGGGGTGCTGCGTAGTCGCGGGGTTCTGGGGTTGGTGATTGGGCCAGTTTCGACCTACAAACGGCTACCTGTCGAGTGGCAGCACTTTGCTTCCGCGGCTTTGGGTGTCTCGCTCAAGGAGCCTTTGCTGCACCGCGCTGCGACTTTTTTTGCTCACACGATTCCCCGGGCCTGGTCCGAGTTGCGCACTCTGGGCTATCGCCATATTGGGGTCATCTTTTCTAGTAGGGACAATTTGCGGGTCGATTACGCGCTGGAAGCGGGTTGTGCCATTCAGCGGTCACAATTGCCTAAGGGAGAAATTCTACCGATTTTGCGGCGAGAATCACTGACCCAGGAAGAACTCAATGACTGGTTACTGGAGAATCAGGTCGATGCGATCATCTCCGCCTATGCCCACCACATCGTTTCTCTACTAGAAAACTCGGGCCGACGTGTTCCCGAGGACATCGGGCTCGTTGCCTTACTCAGTGAGTGGGAAGAACTGCCCGGTGCCTTTATCCGACGGGATTGGGCCGCGATTGGCTCCGCCACGGTGGACCTCGTGATCGGTCAACTCTTGCGCAACGAACGCGGCATTCCCAAGAAACCCAAAACGGTGCTCATTGAGGGTGAATGGGACCCCGGCAACCTCGTTCCCTTGGAAACTGCAAGTAGCCAGGGTAATTCAGCACCCTAGGAAATTCGGACTTGGATGGCACCCCGAACGGTTTGCCGGCCTTTTTAGAATGATAATGCCTTACTGATAAACGGCGGGCAGGGCCTTGCCTGCCTTGGCGCTTTGGCCTGCGAGGTCAAGGATGTGGATTGGGCGGCGTGACCACTCGGGCGTGATGATCAAGTCAGCTTTCCCGGTCAGATACTCCGCCACGTTTTGGTAATAAAGCTCCTGTTGGGTCTCCTCCTGCTTGCCTTCGATGGTGGTCTTGCTTGGGCCATCCTTCTGGACGAGACGGTAGCTTTCGTGGGGGTCAAGGAAGGTGACGGAGCCTTTGGTGCCAACGACGCGCATCATGCCAGCTGCGGGGTCACTGTCCAAGTTGGTGATAGTCAATTCGACACGGGCACCACTGGCAAAACGGACAATTGCGGTGGCCTCGTCTTCATTGGCGTCATCACCCCAACGGGTTTGATCGGCCCAGAAGCCATCGAATGCAAAACCGGACACTTCGACAATCTCGCTCTTGATAAGCTGGAGCGAATACTCAAGCAGGTGCACGCCCCAGTCATAGAGTTGGCCGCCGGAAATCGTACGGCTGGTGCGCCACCAGTCACCGGGCTTAACGCGGGTGCCCATGCGACAGTGGATCTTGTAAATTTCGCCCAATTTATCCTCGGACAGTAGCTTGATCGCGGTCAGCGGGATGCCATCCCAGTGACGGTTGTGGTATGTCGAAAGCATGACGCCGGATGCGTCAGCAGCAGCGATCATCGCGTCGCATTCAGCCGTGGTGATGGCCAACGGCTTTTCGCAGACCACATGGCGGCCAGCCTTGAGCGCCTTGAGGGCCAGCTCAGCATGGGTATTGTGTGGCGTAATGAGCACAATCAGGTCGACATCAGAGCCAGCCAACATTTCGTCGATGGAGGCGAACTTTGCAATGCCGGGGAAGTCGGTCGTCGCGGCTTCGAGTCGGGTAGGGTCCATCTCAGCAACGGCAACCGGGACCATGCCCTGGGCCTTGAGCTCATTGAGATGTTTTTTTCCCATGTTGAAGGCACCGCCGTAACCGACAACGCCCACTTTGATGTCACTTGTTTTGGAGTAGGATTTCATGCTTAATCGAAAAGGTCTTTTTGTTCGTCTGTTGGTTCTGGATCAAATTTTTTCTGCTCGGGTGGGTGCTGATGCCGGGGCGGCTTTTTCACCCGTAGGGCCAGGGCGGCTTCGCTTTCGGCTACAAGGCGTTCGCAAATGCGGCGGACTTGCATCTTGAGCCAGCGCGTTGTCTGGGAATTTGCGGTGTAGTCGGCCGGGCCGTAGCTGTCCACTCGGCCATCCTGCAGGAGTTGGTCATTTTGCAGGAACTCGTTTTCGCGGGCGGGATCGTAAACCGCGTAGGTCTTGCCGCCATTGCCTCGAACCACGGAAAACACGGGCACATCACTGGGGCCGTCGGCGATGTAGATCATGTTTTCGATCGGTACGCGGCGGTCTTCCGGCAGCATTTTCGAGTTTACGTCGATATCCGCGTTTTTGTTGGAGCCCTTGTTGATCTCGAAGATGTAGCGGGTTTTGATGGTGTTGTCGACCATGACGCCGATTTGGCTGATCTCAAAGTCCATTGGGATCTCTAACTCGTTCTGATTGAGGTAGAAAGGAGGAAGTGGGGATTCAATGAACTCGCATCCAAAGACACCATCGACCTCGGGAGCGATTTTGCAGCCACGAATCATCTCGGCCAGACCCGTGCTGACGATGTAGTGCTCCAGTACAATATCATGTTGGCGAAAAGCAGCCTCAGATTGAGTGACCGTGCGCAGCTCATGGAAGCACTCAGGCAAGCCGGGATAAAGCAAAAGCTCAGCGCCTAAATCGCGCAACATGCTGTTACGCAATCCTTTAAGTGGCCCGTTTTTGATGTAGCTGAGGAGGTGATTCAGATAAACCGTGTCTGGCGATACATGGACCCCTCGTTCGCTGTAAATTTTGGGCAACTCGTTGACTTCCCGCCAGAAAATTTTTTCGTCGATATTGTATCGGCGGAAGAGTGGTTCCTGCATGTAGCCGGGGATAAGTGTCTTATCAAAATCCCAGATACAGGCGACAATGCGGCGACGGTTCAGGCTATGGGCTGCGGACATGGTGAATGTGGTCGCCAAATACTGGCCCAGCTGTCCGTCACAGGGCGAGTCTCAAAACGCGTCGGGGCACTTTTCCTCATCGGACATGCTTACAAATCTACCTGCAATCTTAGGTTGAAAAACCCATGCGCTGTGTGTTGGATAGGGGAACTATGGACCACCGTTTCCCTCCTGGTCCGCCGCCCCCCCCCCCTGGCGGTGGTCAGAGGCCCCCTTTTTCAAGAGGAATGGGTCCGCCATCAGGCCCCCCCCCTCACGGGCCACCGCCAGGCCCTCCTCCGCCGATGCGGCCTCCACGGAAGAAACCTGGAGAAGAGGACCCAGACGCCCCCATTCGCAAGGGCCGATGCCTGATTCGCGAAGATGACAGCTATACGCCCAAGCCTGCCTTGGCTAACGTTGACAAGCCCAAGGCGAAGCCAGAGCCAACGCGGACTCAAAAATCATCCGATTATCGGCTGATTAACGACATTCGCGTCAGTAAGAATTTTTTCTGGGTAACGGCTTCAGCACTCGGGCTGATCCTGATCGCGTCGATCGGTGTCCCCGTTTTTCAAGTGCTCCGCGATGCACCAGACCGGATGAAAACTGCGGAAGCTGAAACCGAACCGAGTGATTCAACCTCAGTGACGACCGAGCCGGGAATACAAGCATCTCCATTGCGCGATTCCTATCAGGAATTAAAATCCGCCGCCCTCCGCCGGATTGATGAGCCAAAGTCGAAATTGGAAGAAATCCTGATCGCCAATGCGGAAATCACCGGTATGGCCAATGCACGGACTTGTTCGGCTGAAGGGACTGCGATAGCCAACGGTCGCCAATACGACCTGAATTTCTTCGCGAAAGCACCGAATCTGTTGCGCCAAGTCCTGACCTTGGATGACCTTAAAATCACAAGTGTCTACAATGGCACCGCTGGTAAATTGGAGGCGATGGATTACACGAAAAAACGCTCAGTCGAACGAGACATGACGCAGTTGCAGGATCTTACAATACTGATGTCGTCGCTCCCCAATTTGCCGATTTGGCAGTATGAAGCGGATTCGACGAAGATTAGCGATGGCGGGCAGCAGATATACGAAGGCGAGCTTTATTATGTGGTGGTTAACCGAGGTATTCACCTCTTTGAGATCATGCACTACTTCGACATCGAAACCAGTTTGGAGCGTGTGCGCCGAGCTACGGTCATTTCCGATGATCAGGAATTAAGCATTACCGTCAAATTTTCGGAGTATCAACAGATCGGTCAATTTTACACCCCGATGGAAATCAACGTGTTGGAGGAATCTGCGGTACAAGTAGTTAGTAAGATACTCGTCGAGAAATGGAGCTTTAACCAAGGACTTTTGCCGAGTCTGTTCAGCCTCGACAATTCTTAGCCCCCCCCTTCGGCGCATATATCGCTAGAGTAGTTCGCGATCCAGAAAGGATGTCGCGCTGTCCGAGGTGGCGATAATGTGGTCGAGTAATTGAACGCCGACGGCCTTGCATGCTGCTTGGATGGCCTCGGTCAAGCGCAGGTCTTGCGGCGAAGGCTCCAATTCGCCAGTTGGGTGGTTGTGCGCAATGACAACATACACCGCATGGCGTTGAAGGGCGGCCCGAGCTACTTTTTGCGGGTAAACACTCGCACGATTAGGCAACCCGACCTCCAACCGTTCGATGCCGTTTTTCATGAGCTGGTAGGCATGGTCGAGGTAGGCAACTTCGAAGACTTCGTTATTCAATTCGCCGAGACGTGCGCGCCATAGGTCGATGAGAGAATCCACGCTGTCGAGCATTGGCCGTTCCTCGGCTTGCTGACGCAGGTAAAGGATCATCGTTTCCTTGATGATGCGTAGTGCGACTGGCGTCACTTGGCCAATACCGTCTTGGGCTTGTAATTCGTCCAAAGGTGCATCGAGAATGCCCTTGAGCGACCCAAATTTTGCGAGCAGGGCCTTGGCTAATGGCTTGGTGTCCCGACGGGGGATGCAGAGCGTGAGTAGCAGTTCGATGGCTTCATGGTCGGCAAAATGGTCCAACCCCCCCCGCATAAATCGCTCGCGGAGGCGCGCCCGGTGGCCGAGATGGTGCGGCGTATCCTCGCTCATGGCGGCGGACTTTCAACGAGTGGTGCCCAGGCCTCAAGCGTCAATATCGAAGATTGCAATTTTCCTAAAAATCAGTAGGGTATGAACATGCGATTGTTAGCCTACATTGTTCTGGCCCTACTTGGCGGGGTGACAGCTCATGCCATTGAGGTTGGGGACACCCGCACTGCAGTCATTGCGGAGTTGGGATCGCCAATTGGAGAGCTGGACCTTGGTGATCGCGAACGTCTGATGTTTGCTGCGGGCAATGTCACGCTAGTCAACGGAGTTGTGCAGAGCTTTGACATTAAGTCTGCGGCTCAGCTCGAGCGACAGGAGGTCATTGCCCAACAGATCGCTGCTCAGTGGGCTGAACGCAATGCTGCTGAGTTGGCAGAAAGTATCGACAAAGGCCGTGCTCAATTGGATTACTTCAAGCTCTCCTCCACGAAGTTGACCGATCAAGACATCAAATCCCTCATGGCGCATTGGATAAAAATCCGCAATGAGTCCCCCGAGGCCGATATTACCGCAGAGTATGACGCCACTCTTGCACTGGCAGAGGCACGGGCCGACGAGATTGCCCGTAATCGCGAGGAGCAGCGCATTACAGAGCTTGAGCGCCGAGTTGCGAATGCCGAACAGCGCGCCGCTGCCGCCCAACAGCAGGGATCCTATTCGCAGCAAGTTTCTTACACCTATCCTGCGTGGTACTATCCCCCAGCCCCACGATCGGTGGTAGTCGTTACTGGCAGCGGGGTTATCACTGGCGGTGGTGGTAATTGCTATCCACAGCGTCCCGTGCGCCAACCTGGACTTTCGGCGAGCTACACCAGTGATAATTTCAGCGTAAGCTATAGCAGCGGTTACGGCAGTGGCTATAATCGCATTGGCTCGCGCTTCGTCCCGCAATCTCGCCCAATTACCATCACGCAGACGGGCCAGTAGCGCCTGCGATAGGTACCGTATTAATTGAGCAGCTATTTGGCTGAATTATCGGTTCAAAGTCTGATGGAAGCTGCTTCCCTTTGCTTGGGAAGTTGCTAGGATTTCTTCAATGCCCGATTCCCAGCCGCAAAAAGCCGCCGTTGAGTTGCCTGGCCTGCGGGTGTTGGTCGATAAAGTGATCTACCAACAGATCGAAGATCCGAGCGACGAGCGTGCGTACGCATTTATCTATTTCATTACGATTGAAAATCTGTCGGACCGCACCGTTACGCTGCTAGGGCGCAAATGGATCATTGATCACGAGGATGGCAGTAAGCTGGTGGTCGAGGGGGATAAAATTATCCAGCAAACACCTCGCCTCGAACCCGGTGAGAGCTTTTCTTACAACAGCTACCACGTGAGCAGCCAGGACGCGACGGCGGAAGGTGCTTTCCACGGTCTGGACGAGCAGGGTGGGGCAATTTTTACACGTATTCCGCGTTTTACCATGAACATTCCACACGAAGAAAATTGAAATCAGCTCAAGACACTCTGCCATCGACTCCGCCTGAGAAGGATCCACACTCATCGATTATGAAACTCACGGATTTAGGGCGTCAAAGGCGCATCGGTGCGAATAGCCTGTTGGCGGAAATTGGGCCATTTCGAGTTCTCATCGACGCCGGGCTCGATCCCAAGTCAGTGGGGCGGGATTCCACACCTAATTTTGACTTGTTGGGTGCGGGACCGCTGGATTTGGTTGTGTTAACGCATTGCCATCTCGACCATTTGGGTTCGTTGCCAATTGTCTGCCGCGAGCACCCGGAAGCGCTTTATGTGTCGAGCCGTGCTTCGCAGATGCTTGCCCAGCGTATGCTCCGCAATTCGGTCAATGTGATGAAGCGTCAACGCGACGAGTTACACAACAGTGACCTACCGCTCTATACTTTTAATGAAGTTGACCAAGTGGACCGCGCTTTACTCGGGATGGCCTTTGGCCAGTCACGTAAGATTGAGCGCGACGGCGAGGAGTTGGTCTTTACACTGCATCGTGCCGGGCACATTGCCGGGGCCGTTGGTGTGAGCTTCGTTTACAAGCACCGCCGCATATTTTTTACGGGTGATGTAATGTTTGGGCCGCAAGCGACGCTCGATGGCGCAGACTTTCCGCTGGAACAAACGGATACCCTCGTGATGGAAACTACGCGCGGCGCTAAAGGCCGTGTGCCTGACCGGTCCAGAGAAAGCGAAGTCGAGCGGCTAATATCCACCATTGCGCACACTGTTTCGCGTGGTGGTTGCGTGCTCATCCCAGTTTTTGCACTTGGGCGTATGCAAGAGCTATTGCACCTGCTTCAGGAGGCACGTCAGCGGGGCCAATTGCCGGAATGTCCGGTCTTCTGCACAGGACTAGGGATGGATATCGTTGATTATTTTGACGCTATCACGCGCAAGATTGGTGGACTACATTTCCGTCGAACGGTGCTCAAGGCGCTTAAAGTTCAGCCGCCACCGCCGTTCAAGCCTGGCCGCAGCCCTGGTCAAGGTGGCATCTATCTACTCTCCAGCGGAATGATGGTCGAGCACACGCCTTCTTATCATGCTGCTGCCGCGATGCTGGACGACCACGCCAATTCGATTTGTTTTGTCGGCTACTGTGATCCGGAGACGCCGGGGGGAGAGCTGCTGGCTACTGCCCATGGAGATAGCTTTTTGTTTCGAGTGATTGACCACGCGACTTCTGTCCGTGCTCAAATTGAGCAATTTGATCTCAGTGGGCATGCTGACCGAGATGAGCTGCTGCAGTTCGCACGCACGCTCGACCCGCGCACAGTGGCCCTGACGCACGGTGATCCCGAGGCCCGTGAATGGTTCTTTGACCAACTGATGGACTCCAACCCGAAGCTCCAAATTCACGATCTGCTGCCCAATGAAGTTGTCAGCATGTGAAATTAATCCAAAATATTGATTTGAACCGAGTAATAGACTCTATAAGATTTGTTCTCAGGTCATGGGAAGCAAAACTTTGTCAGTCGTTTGGTGGCGTATTTTAGTGTTAGTCGGAATGATGTTCGCATTGGGTACGGTGGGCGCGGTTAATCTGCCCTTGGCCTTTTTCTTCGATGATCCAGAAGATGATCGCGAGGAAGCAATTGAAGATGCGGGCGAATGGTCTGAGTCAGATTTGGTGACGGTTAATCGGCCTGGCTTTACATTGCAGTATCCTAAGGATTGGCGCCTTGCCACGAATCAGGCTGATTATAAGCCAGATAGCCTTTTCACTATCGAAACACCGGGTTCCTCCCACATTGTTATTGAGATTTTCGACGCTGCGCCGGGCATGGATGTCAGCGGTGCGATGGATGATGTCTTACAGGCCCTCGACGGGCCTGCGGTTGAGACCTATTCCTACGGCAGCTTTGAAACATGGGGTAATTATAAGGGTGTCGGCAAGCACCTGAAGGGCAAAATTATGAGTATGATTCCCGGTGGTTGCCGTGTGTTCGCCGCGGTTGTCCCTGGCACCAACAAGGGTATTCTGATTACGGAATTTTATATGTCCGAGGACCTGCCAGTCGCCTTGCCCGGTTATGACCTGATCAGCCGGACTTTGGTGTTTAAGTGAGCAAATCGTTAAGGAAAGAGTGATGTAGGGTTAGGCCCCACCGTTTTCCCCAATGCTTCAAATATCCAGCTTAGCCGCGGCTTCAACGAAGGCCAAGGAACCAGCGGCAAAACGTAGCTTAGGCTGATCGACATGGAATGAGCGAAGTGGGAACACCGGTTCAGTGTACCAGTGGAATTCACCACCAGCACCCTTGATTAGGGCGTAAGCTGCGGCTATATCCCAGACCTTGACACGACAGTCCAAGCTGCCGTCCAACTTACCCAATGCCGCGTAGGTCAAAGCGAGCGTGCTGCTGCCAAACGAGCGCACGCGATAGGTTTCTAGCCAAGGCTGGAGCGTATCTGCCTCTCCGGCACCCAGAGGGAAGTGCAGTGAAATGATGCTGTGCCTGTCCAGCGGAGTCGACTTTACGGTGACTTTCGTATTGCCGTCGAGTACTCCAAAATCCGGTCCACCTTCAGTCAGGACGCCACGGGCCAGATCATAAACAAAGCCGTAGATCGGCTCGCCGTTGCGTAATAGTGCTAGCGAAATCGCGCACAGAGGGATACCGAAGAAGTAGTTGTTGGTGCCGTCGATGGGATCAAGTACCCAGCAAAATTCAGCTTCGAGCGACATCAGTTCGTCTTCCGGACTGGATTCCTCGCTGCAAAAATCGTCCTTTGGGAACGAACCCCGCAATTCAGCGAAAAGCTTTTCCGAGATGGCGAAGTCTGCAAAGGTGACACGAGTGTCATCGGCCTTCCAATCACTCGCGACAGAGCCGAATTGACGATGAAAGAAATCCACCTGCTGCTGGACTGCTACGCGCCCGGCATTAATCCGGTGCCGGACGCTGGTTGCCGGATCGCGGCGTAGTTTGGTGGCAAGTTTACCCATTATACTTCATCAACTTCGTTTTGCAGGATCTGTTCCAATGTCTGTCGACGTCGGATCAGCCGCAAGGTTCCATCCTTTTCCAGCAGTGCTTCAGCGGCCTCGGGGAAACTATTGTAATTCTTTGCGCTCATCGATGAGCAATACGCGCCAGCACCTTCGATAACACACAGGTCTCCTATTGCAGCCTTGGTGAGTGTGCGTGGCTGGAGGGATTCCGGATCATCCGCGCCCACCGTCAACACGTCGCCTGATTCGCAACAGTGGCCAACGACGAGATAATCCGCAGTTCCTTCGGTTGGTTCGTTGGGCGAAATGATGATCGGGTGCTGTGCAGCGTAGAGGGAAGGGCGGAGAATTTCCGTCATCCCGCCATCGAGCTTGAGGAACTGGCGTCCATCGAGCCCGCCAGTAGCCACGATATCCTGCACGGTCGTGAGCAGGGAGCAGGCATTGGCGAGCAGGAAGGTGCCAGGCTCGATTTCCAAGTGGATCTTTCGGCCGGTTTCTTCGGCGAGGGCTACAAAGGCCTCCTTGACCGGTTCGCCGACGACTTGGAGGTCCGTCGACTTTTCAAAATCCATGCGGCCGACCTTGAATCCGCCGCCCAGATTGAGCGTCTTGACGTCCGTGAATCGGCGTACGAGAGCCAGACTCAGGTGGGAGACGCGCTCCCAGACGGCTGGATCGCTGCCGGAGCCAATGTGTGTGTGGATGCGCTCGATGGTTAGATTGTTGGCTTGGGCGATTGCCTCGACTTCGTCTGCCCATTCATGCCAAATGCCAAAGCTGGAGTGCGGGCCGCCGACGTTGGTTTTGCCGGTGCCACCTGAGCCAAGGCCTGGGTTAAAGCGGACGCCACATAATTGGCCGGGGAAGAGTTGGCCGAAACGCTTGAGCTGTGCAAGGGAACAGGCGTTGAAGCGGATGCCCGCCGCATGCAGTTCACCAAAGTCTTCCGGCATTTGTTGAGTGCTGAGTGAGATGTTGCCCGCAGGAACGCCTGCCTTGAGGGCGCGGCGGACTTCCCAGCCCGAGGAGGCGTCAATGTGCAGGCCGAGAGAGGTGAAGCGCTTAAGAATAGCTGCATTGGGGGAAGCCTTCATTGCGTAGCGGACGGTCAAGCCGAAGGCATTGGGGAAGGCTAGCGTCCGTCGCGCCTGTGTTTCGAGGGCGTCGGCGGAATACAGATAGAGTGGCGTGCCGTAGGCCTCGCGCGCGTTTTGGCTCTGCTGGGTGGTTATGTTACGCAGTGTTTCCATACTGAAAAAACGTTGAGGAAGGACTACTTTCGCTGCCTTTGCCAGACTGTTTTCTGAGTGAGAAGGGGGGGAGGGGGACTTCCTGAGCGGAAAATTGCATGCTAATAAGCAGGTTTTTCCGTTGATTTCTGCCGTGGTTTTCAGCTGGAAATAGGGTTCAATTTAAGGCTATGAGAGGGTGTTTAGATGTTTTTACGATATTTTATCACAGTTACAAAATGCTGCTAATGAATCTTTTGCACGTTTATCGGGAGTGATAGATGGGATGGGTAAGGGCCATGTCGGCTTATGTCTTGAGGGCCTAGCCAAACAACATTAGGTTGAGGACTCTATATCATACCAACGTTATACCGCCCTATTTGGGCCATGAATATCATCAACAATAATCCATCATGTGTATCATTACTCGGGCGAGCGCACGGCGCGGCGACTCTCCCTCAATACCTACTCGCGCGTCATCGGATACTGACAACCATTCTGCGTTGTTAGTGCCCAAGCGGCATCGTGGTTTCACTCTCGTGGAAATCATGGTTGTCGTAGTGATCATCGGTCTGTTAGCGGCAATCGCCTTACCGGCCTTCCAGAGAGCACGTCAACGCTCGCAAAATACCCGTTTGGCCAATGATTTGCGGCAGTTCAGTGGCGCTTTCGAGACATATAGTCTGGAGAACGGAGTTTGGCCACCCGACGTCAATCAAGGTATCCTGCCTCCTGAAATGGTTGGTTACATTGTCATCGATAAGTTTGAGTCAGGAACGATCTACGGTGGTAATTACGACTGGGAAGGACCAGGTGCCTTCAGCTTTATAGCTGGAGTCAGCATTCGTAGTTCAAATCTAGAAGACGAACAAGCGATTGGCATTGATGAAATTCTCGATGACGGTGATTTGAGCACTGGGAAGTTCCGAAACATTAGCGGTGCCTATGTATATATACTAGAGGAATGACCCTCTGTTACAGTGATTTCAGTAGCAACGCGGACGATGGATTTCGTCCGCGTTTTTTATGCATTTATTACTCATTTAAACAATTAGTTATCAAATGGTTATGGTTTGAACAGATGGTAAAAAAACGAGATATCCGGCTTGCTCGAAACTAACGGCTTGAGGGTGTTTACTTCAGGTCCTACGTATGAATGCTCATTCGATAGGCCATTATAACTAAAATTATCATCCAATGAAAAACCAACTCCCAAGCAATGCTCCGCGCAACGAACTTGCCCAACAGCGAGCTAATGCGCATCACTGTCCCGCTCAATCGGCACATTCGGCTCACTATTTGGGTTTCACCCTCGTCGAAGTCATGGTTGTTGTGGTAATCATCGGATTGCTGGCGATCATGGCGATGCCTGCCTTTCAGAAAGCGCGTCTGGGGACGCAAAACTCTCGAATGGCCAATGACTTGCGTATATTTAAACAAGGATTTGAGAACTATAATCTTGATCGCGGCGTTTGGCCGCAGGAAGTAGCCGCTGGCGTACTACCGACTGAAATGGCCGGTTTTCTGGCTGCCACTGTTTTTGAGGCCCGCACAGTAGTGGGCGGTCGCTACGACTGGAATTTCCAGAACGGGACTTATCAGGCGGGCATCGCAATTGCGGGATCGTTTATGGACGACGAACAGGCCACCAATATCGATTCCATGCTCGATGATGGTAACCTCAGCACAGGCGGCTTTCAAGGTGACGGTGGCGACTACGTGCTCATTTTAATGCCGTGATACGCCTTCTCGGGCGCGTAATTGGGGAAAACATGCCCCGAATCTAACGATGCAAAGGCGGTGCCTTGATCGTTAATGGGATGCGCTTGCCGCGAATGTCTACCGTAAGGTCTGCGAGGTCTGCGTCTGCGGCAATGAGTGCACTGCCGATTGGACAATTGAGGATAGGTGACTGCGTGCCGGACACCACAACGCCGACTTGCGTGTCTCCTGTGAAAACAGGTGTCTCCGCCCGAGCGATGCGGCGGTCATTCATCGTGAAAAAAATGAGCTGGCGCTTGGGGCCGTTGGCTTGCTCGTTGACCAACGCCTGCTTGCCAATGAAGTCGCCCGGTTTGTTCAGCTTAACAGTCCAGCCCACGCCGCCTTCGGTGGGGGTAATGTCGTCACCTAGCTCATGGCCATAGAGTGGCAGCCCAGCCTCTAGGCGTAGGCTATCCCGCGAACCTAGACCGCAAAGCGCGAGGCCAAGAGGTTGGCCAGCTTCGAGAATAGTATCGGCGAGTTGTCGCGCATGGCCCTGATGACAGTAGATTTCTACGCCGCCTTCACCCGTGTAACCAGTGCCGCAGATCAAACAAGGGATGCCAGCCAGCTCCGTTTCCAGGACTCGGAAGCGTTTGACCGCCAAGGTCTTGCCTGTTGGGGGTTCCGCGACGAGATTCAGGATTTCTATGGCCTTGGGGCCTTGGAGCGCGAGTTGGGCATAGGCCGCTGAAACGTCTTCAATGGTGCAGTCATAGCTGCCCTTATGGGCGTTTATCCAGTCGAGGTCCTTTTTTGTATTCGAAGCATTGAGGCAGAGGAGAAACTCGGTTTCACGCAGGCGGTAAACAATGAGATCGTCGACGACGCCACCGCTCGGGTGGCACATCGGAGAATACACGCCTTTGCCGATCGGAGTTCCCGCGATTTTATTAGGCAAAAGGTAATCCAAGAACGTCTCTGCGTCGGGGCCGGTGACGAGTGCTTCGCCCATGTGGCTGACATCGAACAGGCCAGCGCGCTCACGCACGGCCACGTGTTCTTCGAGAATGCTGACGTATTGGACGGGCATTTCCCAGCCGGCAAAGGGAACCAGGCGTGCGCCGTGGTCAAGGTGAAATCCGTAAAGGGGCGTGTGCTGAAGCTCGCTCATGAGTCGGATTGTCTAACAATCTGTCGCGGGGCCAAGGAAAAACCCGGCGATTACGAAAATCAGCCGGGTTGGTGGGAAGGATGAGGCCGTTTAGTTGGCGTAGAAACCGACAATCTGGTCGACGATGTATTTGTGCTCGACGGGGCCGATTTGGCCGGATTCGCGTCGGGCGTCAACTTCGGTAATGATGGCTGCCATTTCGCTGTAGGCGTCTGGGCCACGACTATTGGGCAGCACTTCGGTGACGAGCTGCGCTTTGATTGGTCGTGGGGATAGGTCGTAGTAGAGACCGGTATCTTCCATGACGCCAAAGCGCACTAAGCTTTCACCAGCATCATTGCGCGTTGGCATAACGCTTTCGTTCATTGTCTTGTAGCCCGTTTTTTCCAGAGTGATCTGGTGTGCTTTCAAACGACCTAGCTCAACTGTGGCTGGAGTTTTGCCATAGCTTTCGCCATTAATGGTGACATCGGCACCGGTCGGAAAAGAATAAATGGTAACTGGTTGCTCAAATCCTTCTTCGAAAAGCTCACAGCCGGAAAAAGTTATGGAGGCGGCCAGAGCCAAGGAAGCAACGAGAATTCTTGGAGTATGCATAACGTAAGGAGTTGTCTGGGAATGAAATCAAACGCCGTTTTTCAGAACCGGTCAAGGGAGAAAGCGAGCCCAATGAGGTAAATCTTTTATTCAATCTATCACCTTATGTATGCTTATGCAAAGTGTAACATGAAGGTGGCATTTGTAGGCGCGAGATATGCTTGCTTTTCAGGTTACCAACCTTTGACATATTAGATTATTTCCCAATGGAATCAGAAGACATAGAACCTTTCCCTAGCGCCGCGGGCCCTCGGTCCGCCCTCTTGCGATGACTGAATACATACCATTCGCCATTGCAGTAGTCTTTACACTTACGGTGTCCGCGTTCTGTTCGCTGCTGGAGGCAATGATTCTTAGCACGACCACTGCCGAAATCGAAGCTCTTAAGCAGAAGGCCCTACATCGAGGTGAACTGCTGGAGCGTTTTAAGGCCGATATCGAAGAAACATCGTCTGCGATCTTAAGCCTGAACACCGTTGCGAATACCTTGGGTGCTACGGTCACTGGTGTGTTGGCAGTACAGGTCTTCAGCGATTCGCCCTCATACATCGCTAAATACGTTGTGCCGGGCTCGATGACGGTGGGTATCTTGATCCTATCGGAAGTGATCCCGAAGAATTTGGGCATCCTCTACCGTCCGTCGTTACAGCCATACATGGTTTATCCGCTGCATGGCGTTCGCATGATCATGCTGCCCATCTCGTGGCTCTGCAAGACGCTGGTCCAGTTCATCGCCGGTAAGCGATATGTTGAGGAATCGGGCGAAGAAGAGATTATTCTGCTGGCTGAGAAGAGCGCCAAAGAAGGCACGCTGACTGCCGACGAAAGCTTGATCATCTCCAATGCACTGAGTCTGGACGACGTTAAGATTGGTGAAATTATGACTCCGCGCACCGTGGTGTCGGCCTTTGAATGCAGTGAGACGATTGGCTCCGTTTTTGCGCGCCTGCCCAACATCCCCTTTGCCCGTCTCCCGGTTTACGAGGAGAACATTGACAACATTATCGGTGTGGTGCGCCGCCGGGACTTGCTCAAGGCGAAAGCAGAAGACCGCGATAGCCTGACCATCAAGCGTTTGGTGCAGGAGGTTATTTACCTCCCTGACACCGCCAACGCCGCCCACGCGCTCCAGCAATTCCTCAAGCACCACCAGCAACTAGCGGTCGTGGTGGACGAGTTTGGCTCCGTTACTGGTGTGGTTACCATGGAAGACGTCATGGAGCATATTCTGGGTCAGGAAATCTTTGAAAAGGACGACATTGCTGTGGACATGCGTGAGCTGGCCCGCCGCAAACAGATGTCTGAGGCGCGTCGTGAAGCCCGGAATGATTCCGACGCCGAGGCCGCACGTGAGGCCAAAGAAGCAGCAGGATAGGCCTTACGGGGCTAATTGACGAGCTTGCTTGAGCCACCAAATTGGTAATTGTGCATTGACGGCGAGGCAAAGTTGATTTTTGTTATTTGATTCTGCGTACGGGATTTGCTGTAGGCGGATACAGGGGCAATGTTAGTCGATATTCTCAAGAGCAAGATTCTTCGAGCCGAAGTCACCCAAGCAGAGGTGGACTATGAGGGCTCGTTAGCCATTGATTCCGAGTTGATGGAGCGCATCGGCCTGCTCCCCTACGAGAAAATCCTCGTGGGGAACATCACTAATGGTGAGCGACTTGAAACCTACGCCATTGCGGCTCCCGCGGGTTCCCGTGAGTTTGCTCTCAATGGTGCTGCTGCCCATCGCGGCAAGCCAGGCGATCTGCTGGTCATCATGTCCTTTGCGCGTATGACGCCTGAGGAAGCCGCTAAGTGGTCTCCTCGTGTAGTCGTGCTAGCGGATAGTAACCGGACAATCATCAAAGAGCGTTTGCCAGACGAAACCGCGGCAGAATTTCGCGTTGTTTAGCCTAAAGGCGTAAGCCACCGGCCAACTGCCCCCCCCTCTGAGGCCTTACGGCGTGTAGGGACCGACTGCGTTGAAATACCAGCGCCCGATGCCAGTCATGCCTTCGGCGCGGAATTCACGTCCGTTAATACGCACGGCGATGTTTTCAATGTTTGAGGCAACGATCATGATCGGGCCTTCACGCATGAAGCTGATTTCGTCACCCGCTGCGATGGAGCCTGAGGCTTGGCGGATGCGTTCTTTAAATTCCTGATTTCCGTCGAGTGAGTTGACGACTACGCTGGTGTTGCCCAAGCCGATAATCGTTACTTCCGTTGGAGTGGCCGGGATGGCCGGATCGGCGGCGACCACAGTGTCGCTCTCTTGAATAGTTGTGTCCGGCTCGCTGGAGAAAATGGACTGCACCAGTAGTGTCAGCAGACTGATGATGATGAATACGCCGACGAAGATGCCGCCAATTTTCCAGTAGAGTGCAGTGTCTGACTGTTGCTCCATGGGCTCAGACGGCTGGCTGTCTGGGTTGGCCCGTCGAGGTTCTTCGTGTTGGCCAAAGGGGGGGGTGGATTCGCTGCTGCCGAGCGGCGTAGTGCGCTCAGGCAGATCCATGCGGCCAAAGAATTCCCGGGCATCACTACGTTTGACTTTGCTGCGGCCCATCATGGCGGCGTCGAAGTCGATCATCAGCTTATCGGTGTCGAGCTTCAGAAAGCGGGCATAGAGTTTGAGGAAACCACGCTTGTAAACGTCAGGCAGATCAAAATCGAAATTATTGTTCTCTAACGACAGCAACAAGTCGCCTCGAATTTTGGTGGCTTCGGAGGCCTCCCGTATCGAAATCCCTTGTCGCTTTCGCGCTTCTTCCAATCTGTCCCCGATATTCGGCATTAAACCTTAACGTTGTTGGGAAATATCGGCGGGGCGCAAGACGGAATTAATCATGCTCATGATTAACAAGGATTTAATCTGCTCAAATTGGTCAATTCAGCCCAGAAATCTGGAGTGATTTCTATTCGGCACCTTCGAGGATTTCGCGTGGGCTGGAGCCGTTGTCGGGGCCGACGATGCCCTCGTCTTCAAGGATTTCAATGATGCGCGCGGCGCGATTGTAACCAATTTTCAACTTTCGCTGGAGAAATGAAGTGGAGGCGCGTTGGTGGGTGCGAATAATTTCGATAGCTTGTGGCACGAGCTCGTCGTCAAACTCGCCTTCTACGCCTCCGCCATCGCTGTCACCTGCCTCGATCTGCTGTTGGACTTCTTCCGCATACTCAGGTTCACCGTTCTTGTCCTTGAGATATTCGACGATGTTGTTGATTTCGTCGTCGGACACAAATGCCCCCTGAGCGCGAACCAGGTTGGAGGTGCCGGGGGGGATGTAAAGCATGTCTCCCTTGCCGATGAGGGCGTCCGCTCCTTGTTGGTCAAGGATCGTGCGGCTGTCGACTTTGGAGGCCACCTTGAAGGAAATGCGGGTCGGCAAGTTGGCCTTGATGACGCCAGTGATGACATTTACTGATGGGCGTTGTGTGGCCAGGATCAGGTGAATGCCAGCTGCTCGGGCTAACTGAGCGAGGCGGGCGACGCCGGTTTCGATGTCTTGTGGCGCGACCATCATGAGGTCGGCAAGCTCGTCAATGATACAGACGATGTAAGGTAGCTTCTTTTTGGGAATCTCATAAGCGTCGTCATCGCGGGGGACTTCGAGTCCGGCAACACGTTCCTCGGGGGACATGCTAGCACCCTGTTCGCGTTCGAGCTGAGCGAGTTTTTCCTGCTCTTCCTTGTCGGTGGCCAGTTTCTTGTTGAAACCCGCAATGTTGCGCACGCCGACTTTGGCAAAAATCTGGTAGCGTCGCTCCATCTCGTTGATCAAATACTTCAGCGCGCCGGGGACCTTTTTGGGGTCGGTAACGACTGGGATCAGCATATGCGGCAGGTCATTGTAAACCTGCATTTCGACGACTTTCGGGTCGACCATGATGAAGCGCAAGTCTTCGGGCCCTGCGTAATAGAGCAGCGATGCGATGACGGCGTTGATGCAGACCGTTTTACCTGAGCCAGTGGACCCCGCAATCAGCATGTGAGGCATCTTGGTGAGGTCTTCAACGATGGCTTTGCCAGTCACGTCCTTGCCGAGTACGACGGGAATCTCGGCCTTGGACTCCGCCCAGGCCCTTGATTCGACGATTTCTTTCATGCAGACGGGCTTCGGGTGTCGATTGGGCACTTCCACGCCAACAGTGCCCTTGCCGGGCACTGGTGCGATGATACGTACGGCATCTGCCTTCAGGCCGAGAGCGATATTCTTATCGAGATTGAGGATTTTTTCTACGCGGACACCGGGGGCGGGGGTCACCTCATAGCGGGTGATGACGGGGCCGGTGAGGACTTCGGCGGGTGCCACTTTGACGTTAAACTCTTCCAGTGTCTGGATGAGCTGTGCGGCCATTTCCTCGTAGTTTTGGTGGTCATTGTCGTTGCTGTGCGGTGGATCAGCGAGGAGGCTGAGTGGAGGGAAAATGTAATCGCCACGGCGATCGGGGCGGTTGGAATCCGCTTTTTCCGTCTTCTCACTTTCAACAATGGTAATGCCGCCGACACGTCTGGTAACGCTTCCAGTGTCTTCGTCAGGCTCTGAGACCTGCTTAAAGGGTGGCGTTGTCTTGGCCTTGAAGGGGCCTGCCGTGCCTTTGGGCTTAAAGGGGGGGAGGGAAAGGCTTTCTTTTTTGGGTTTGGCTTCGGGGGGGGAGGGGGGGGGGAGGAAGCTCTCGTGGCCCTCGTCTTCAGCCTCCGCATTTTGTTCGATTTCAAATTCTTCGGCCTCAGGGATATAGTTATCCACTGCAGGTTCGGGATTACCGAGGATTGATTCGCCGGAGGTCAATGGCTTGCGAGCCACTTTCGGGCCGTCTTCCGCTAGAATCGCTTTTTTTGTTGAAGGTGGTTTCTTGGGGACGTCTTTTCGTTTCTCTGCGAGGTCGTTGGCGCGTTTGGCCTCGATTTCGTCCCGTGCGCGCTGTTTTTCATCGGCTAGCTGTTGTTTTGCGCGCAGTTCTGCACGTTGCTCGGCGAGTTCTGCCCGGCGGCGGAAGTAGGCGCGAATGTTATCAGTAAAGAGGAACAGTCCGCTGAAGAAGACCAAGGCACCCAGCAGGATGGCGTTGCCGAGCTCACCCAAATATAGTCGGGTGTAGTCGTTGCAAAGGATTTGGCCGAAACCACCGCCTGGCCCTTGGGGAAAGGGGCTGGAGTCTGGCGCTTCGGCTACTTTCTCGACCTGCACAGCGTCAACCGGCTGTGGTTCGGTCCCCCATTTATCAAAAAGCGTCGCGAGTCCGGTCAGAGCCAGAATAAAGACGAGCATTGATAGGTATAGGCGCATGCGCACACGGTGAGCGCGCTTGAAGAAGAGTAGGTAGGCCACCCAAAGGAACGCGAAGGGGATGAGCCAAGAGACGGCACCAAACATGCGCAGCAGCAGGGTGGCGGTATTGGCACCAAGCACACCAATTTTGTTCGTGGTCGTCTCTGCTTCAGCGCCAACGGCAAACTGGCTGGACTGTAGGCGCTCGAAGTCGAACATGGCCACCAGAAGCAGCACACCAATGAGTAGTATGACTATACCCCAAAGCGGTCGTGATTGCTCACGAGGGGCAAACGATTTCTTTTGAGGTGCGGATTGCGTTTTTTTGCCGGATGCGGCCATAATAAAGAGGAATCAAAAATACCAAGCGGAGGTGTTAAAACAAGCCATAAGGAGAAAGCTGGACGCTTCAAGGCAACCTTAGTGTTTTAATTGAGTCTACTATCAATAACATTTGCGCCAGTTCTAGGCCTATTGATTCATCATGCCGATGGTGGAGCGACTACTAAAGTGCCTTATTGACCAATAAGCTAGAGTGAGTAAGTTTAATTCAATGCGTTTTATCTCTTTCAAGCCAATTTATCAACAACGTGTTTGGGGTGGCCGTGGCCTCGAAGCCAAACTGGGTCGCTCGTTGCCAGATGACCAGCCTTACGGGGAATCCTGGGAAATCGTCGACCGTCCCGAGGCCCAAAGCGTACTGCATGGTGCGGAGTTGAGCGGGCTGACGCTGCGTGCGGCTCTGGAAAAACATGCGACTGAGCTGATGGGGCCGGATTGGAACTCCCAGACGCCGTTTCCTATCCTCGTCAAGTGGCTTGATTGTCAGGAGCGCCTCAGCCTGCAAGTGCACCCACCGGCAGACATTGCGCCGAGCCTCGGTGGTGAGCCGAAGACGGAAAACTGGTATGTTGCCGATTCCGAGCCCAGTGCGGGTCTGATCGTCGGCCTGAAAAAAGGTGCCACGCGCGAAGAATTTGAGCGCCGTCTGGCGGATGGCTCACTTGAAGAATGCGTGCACCGCATGAAGGTAAGTCCAGGCGAATCAATGTTTGTCCGCAGCGGCCGCATCCATGCCATCGACGGCGGGAACCTTATCTTGGAAATCCAGCAAAACTCGGACACTACGTATCGCGTCTACGATTGGGGGCGTGTCGGTCTGGACGGCCAGCCGCGCCAGCTTCATGTGGAGGAATCGCTCCAGTGCATTAACTTCGAGGACTTTGAGCCGGAGACGATTAAGCCAGCACCCGGGGAGCAGACGCTGGTTGAAAGCGAAATCTTTAATCTGACCAAGCGTGAGCTTCGGGCGGGTGAACGTTTGGAATTCTCTGCGAACGAGCAGCCCCGCCTGCTCAGCGTTGTCCAAGGCAGTGTGCGTGATCTGGAAGACGGTGCCAAAGTCCCCACCGGCGCAAACGTCCTTCTGCCTTACGAATCGGCTTTCACTTTCGTCGCGGCCAAGGACAGCGTCGTACTCATCACGGATGGTTTTGCGCACGGTTAAATTCGCGGCGAAAACCGCAGTTTTATTTTGTCTGCTGGCCGTTTCTGGGCTGCAAGGGCAGTCTACCGGGGCCTCGCCTGCGCATACGGTTTCGCCCGAGCTCTCGGACGAAGATGTCTGGAGCTTTATTGGCTATCTTTATGGCTACGATGAAGAGGAGGAGGCCAAACTTGCGCGTTTGACGCCCGAGCAAAAGGCTAACTACATCCAGAATGTTCGCCAGATGGCGCAGGATATGAACGTGAAGAACCCCAATGAATTCACCCATGAAGAGGTGGTGTATTTCTCCACGATGCGGGAAACCTTCCGCCGTTCCAAGATGGACCTGCGTTTTGCCTTGGAATACGGAAGGACAATGACGGAGGCCGACGCGATCCGAATTGGTCAACTGGCCGCCGTCATGATTCGAGATTATCAGAAGGAACCGAATCTTGCGGATTTGGTCTATGACCGCTACAGCCCGGAGTATCCGATTCCCACCGAGCTGGGTTTTCTCAATCCATTACGCGTCCGCGTGGCGAAAAATGCGGTTGAAATGCAGCTCTACACCAACGTCTATAAACCCAACGGGCCGCAGGTACGCATTTATGTGCTGGCCGATGAGGAAAATGATGCCTATCAGGTTTTTTACGAAAATAATTTGGAGAAACGAAAAATCTGGCGAGTTGCTACGCCACGGACACAGATAAAATCATCGTATGGGCCTGTTCAAAATCGTCACTAAGCCAATTGGCTGCCTGCTGACTCTCGTCGGCGCTCTGGTGGTGGGCATTGTCCTGCTCGCGGTCGGATTTATCTGGGCGGTGGATGAGCTGTCACCCGAGATCGCCGAGCGCGCCATTACTGAGGCGACCGGTTTCCCGACTACGGTTGAGGATGGTAGCGTTAGCTTTAAGAACCAGACGCTTACGCTGACAAATATCGAGATCGACAGCCCGAATGACTTTCCTGATCGCGAGTTCCTGCACATTGCGGAGTTTACAGTTGGCTTGGACCGTCAGAACTGGAATGCCGAAAAAATGGCCCTCAGCGAGGTAACACTGATTATCGACGAGCTGTCCTTTGTTCAAGGCAACACCGCTGTCTCCAATCTGGAAGCCTTTATTGAGTCTGCCGAGGAAAACTGGGCCAAGGCCATCCTGCAGATTCAGGAGCAGGCTGCCGAAAAAGATCAGACCGTTCCGGGTAAGCTAGTCATTGCCGAGCTTAATCTGGAACTGCGCCGCGTGAAGCTAGCCAATGTATCCGGCCCGGAGACCATTTACCGCGTGTTGGATGTCAACTACGCCAAGACGTTTCAGAATGTGGAGGAAATCCGCCCCATCATTGAAAGCATCGCGGCAGATCTACAGGCTAATGGTCTGGAGAATATTGCCCAAACCCTTCAGCAAAAAGATCAGGAGATGGACGAGCAAACCGTCATCAAAATGCTTGAAGAGCAGATGCGTAACAACCTCGCCAATCCGCAATAGTGCGGAAAATACGCTTGCCGCGCAAAAAATTCCTTTGTTTTAGGGCTTTTTCGGTTAAGTTAGGCAGCTTTTCTTAATTCAAGTCATGAGCAGCGATACCCAAAAACCAATCGACGAAGAGCCGCAGCCCAATCCAGGGGCAGCCGACGCCGACGCGGCAGAAACCGGTGCGGAGGACGGCGTGAGCGCCTTGTTGGCGCAGATCAACCAGCTACAGGAGGATTTGGCGGCCCAAAAAGACCGCACCCTGCGCGCCGTAGCCGACCTAGATAACTATCGTCGCCGCGTCTCCCGCGAAAAAGATGATTTGCGCAAAAACGTGGAGTCAGGCGTCATCGAAGACCTTTTGCCAGCCTTGGATAATTTCCAGATGGGCCTCGATCACGCCGCCAAGGCGTCCAGCGCCGCAGATGTCGCGAAGGGGTTCGAATTCATCGTTTCACAGATTTCGCAAATCCTTGAGCAGCGTGGCCTTGTCCAGGTGATGCCGAAGATTGGTGACGAATTTGACCATCACCAGCATGACGCCGTGGGCCACGAGGCTAGCGACGAGACGCCCGATCATCATATTCTCAAGGTGATGCGTGTGGGCTACCAACTCCACGACCGCCTGTTGCGGCCCGCCTCTGTGGTGGTGTCCTCTGGCCCAGCTAAGGCTGGCGAAACTGCGCCTGAATCTTGAACACGATGCCACACGATTACTACGAGCTACTGGAGGTTGCGCGGGAAGCCACTCAGGACGAGATTAAGAAGGCCTACCGCAAGATGGCCATCAAGTATCACCCGGACAAAAACCCAGACAATCCTGAGGCTGAAGAAAAGTTTAAGGAAATTTCCGAAGCCTACGAAGCGCTCAAAGACCCCGACAAGCGGGCAGCTTATGATCGCTACGGCCATGCCGCCTTCCAAGGTGCAGGCGGCGGCGGCGGCGGTTTCCATGACCCCTTTGACGTCTTCCGCGACTTCTTTGGTCAAGGTGGCGGCGGCGGCCAAGGCGGCGGTGGCGGCATCTTTGAAGAGTTTTTCGGTGGCGGCGGTGGCGGCCAACGTGGCGGCCCGACCCAGGGTGAGAATCTCGGCGAAGACCTAGAGATTTCCTTGGAAGAAGCAGCCGAAGGCGTGACGAAAGAAATTGCCTACCGTCGACACGAAACCTGTGACTCTTGTGATGGATCTGGCGCAGAATCCGGCAGCTCCCGCGTTAAATGCGGGACTTGTGGTGGCGTTGGCCAAGTCATCTCGTCGCGTGGATTTTTCCAGGTACGCCAAGCTTGCCCGACTTGCCAAGGGCAGGGCACAACGGTTGAGAAGCCGTGCGGCAGCTGCCGCGGACACGGCGTCCAAGTTAATACACACAAGGTCAAGCTGAACATCCCGGCGGGCGTTGACACCGGTTCGCGCCTGCGATCACGTGGTAATGGGAACGCTGGCCAGCAGGGCGGCCCCTACGGCGATCTTTACGTCACCTTGCACATTGCGCCGCACGAGATATTTGAGCGCCACGGTGACGACCTGTATTGCCTGATCCCAATTAAGTTTACGCTGGCAGCCCTCGGCGGGATGATTGAAGTGCCGACGCTCACCGGGCGCGCTTCGCTCAAGATTCCTTCGGGCACGCAAGGGGGCACTAAGTTCCGTTTACGTGGCAAAGGCATGCCTGCTTTGCGTGGCAACCACATCGGCGATGAAATTGTCCGCGTGGAAATTGAAGTGCCTAAGAAGCTTGGGGGCGAAGAACGCGCGGCCTTGGAAAATTTCGCTGAAGTCTGTGGCGACGCCGACGAGCCCGTTGAAAAAGGATTTTTCGATAAGGCGAAAAAGTGGTTTGAATGACGATGACGGATTTGCCTAATCCTCGCTTGCTCAGTCTTCGCGATGCGGTAGCCCGCCGCGATAAGCTGCGCACGGAGGGGAAGCAGGTTGTCCTGACAAACGGCTGCTTTGATCTGCTGCATACAGGGCACGTTTATTTCCTAAGTGAAGCAGCCAAGTTGGGTACTGCGCTGTTCATCGCCCTGAACGGAGATGCCAGCGTGCAAGCGCTCAAGGGGTCAACTCGCCCGGTTCAGAATGCTACCGAGCGTGCTTATTTGCTTGGTCAGCTGAACTTTGTCGATACGCTGATCACTTTCGGCACGCCCCGCCTCACGGCGGAAATTAAGGCCCTCAAACCCGATGTTTATGCCAAGGCGGGGGATTACACTCTGGAGACACTGAACCTCGAAGAACGCTCGGCATTGGAAGCCGCTGGAGCGCAAATTCGCTTCCTACCTTACCTTGAAGGCTACAGCACCACGTCTTTGATTGCCAAGATCAACGCCGCCGCCCAAACTTTTTAACTATGTATCGCGTTGCCATTTTAGGTTCTGGTCGAGGCAGCAATGCCGAGGCGATTCTTCGCGCTCAGGAAGAGGGTCGCCTGGGTCCCACACATGTGCTCGGCATTTTTTCCGACCAGCCCCACGCCCGCATTCTCAAGCTTGGGCCACAGTTTGACACGCCCAGTGTCTATCTCGACCCCGGCCCTTACAAAACGAAATTTACGCCCGACGCCGAGGCCCACTGGGCGCACGCTATCGAAAGCGTTTCGCCTGATCTTGTCGTTTTGGCGGGCTTTATGCGCGTGCTTAAGGCACCGTTGCTCAAGGCATTTGCTGGGCGGATCATTAATCTGCACCCCAGTCTTTTACCGGATTTTCCGGGGCTCAACTCGATCAAAGCGGCTCATGAAGCAGGGGTAAAGGAAACCGGATGTACCGTTCACTGGGTGAACTCCGAAGTCGATGGCGGGGAAATTATTTCCCAAGCCAAGGTGCCGATCTATGCTGAGGATTCACTGGCCGATCTCGAGGCGCGTGTGCACATGGCTGAACACGCTTTGCTGCCCGCAGTGATCCGCAAGCTTTCCGAGGCCGCTGCCTTTAATTAATACTGACCTGCTGCGCGACTTAACGCTGCGTCGCAAAGCAACTCATACATCGCAAAGCTATGCACGAAGTCTCCTGCATTATTTCTAATGAACTTGCCGAATCGCTCGAAGACTACTTCTGCGAATACGTGCGCTCATCTTGGTGTTTGCTTCGTATTCGCGATGAAGACCCGATCACGCTCCAGGGCTTTTTCCAGGAACGTGTCGAGGCTGAGCGTGAGTACGCCGAGATGCGCGAGCAGTTCACTGAGCTGCCTGCTGCTCCCAACTGGCGTGAGTTTGACGACAAGGAATGGCAGGATGCTTACAAGGCTTTCATCGATCCGTGGTCCTATGGCGACCTGCATTGGGTGCCTGTTTGGCGGCGTGATGATTACGTCGTTCCCGCTGGTGAAACCGCTGTTTACCTCGACGCAGGCATGGCCTTTGGCACTGGAGCGCACGAGACTACACGCCTGATGGCTAAGCGTCTGTTGGACTTTCGAAACGCCTACACCGGCTTTGCCACCAAGCGCGTGATCGACGCCGGTTGTGGTAGCGGCATTCTCGCAATGTCGGCTGCTAAGCTCGGTTTTAACGAAGTTTACGCCTTTGATCGTGATCCTGAGGCTGTTCGCGTCAGCATCGAAAATCGCGCCTTCAATGATCTACCCGACGCAAGTGTGGCCTTTGTCGAAGCGGGCCTGGAAGATGGACTTATCAATCGCAAGGCCGACCTCATCCTCGCGAACATTCAGGCCGATGTTTTAAAAATCCATGCTGAGTCTTTGGTCGCCGCTACAGCACCCGGGGGCGTTTTGGCCCTGAGCGGTATCCTTGCCGAAGAAGTCGACAGCGTACGCGCAGTCTTTGCTCCATTGGTTGAGGCCAAGTTCGGTGAGGTGAAAATCGATTCGCGCGTTGACGGCGAATGGTGCGACCTGACGGTTTTCGCGAGCTGAGTTCGGAATTAGCGAAAACGAGTTCAACAATCAGACTGCAAGGACGATTCAGGAAACTAAGCGTATTGCCGCCTTCTCATTAGTTAGCGTCGATATTGTCCTTGTCCTAGTGGGTCGTTTCGGGTGACAGTGAGTAAACGCTTCAGACACATGCTATGGAACTGAGTGACTACAAGCACTACTTGATCAAGAAGGACCAAAACGACAACTTGTCGAAGGTCTCACCTGACCCTTGGAAAGACCTTCCGGAATGCAAGAAGGAGGCACGGGAGGAGCTGAGTGATCTCCACATCCGTCTCGCCGAGTTACAGCAGCGATTCTTTGTCGATAAGAGTAAAAAGCTGCTTTTTGTGCTGCAAGGCATGGATACCAGCGGAAAGAATGGCACGATCAAGCATGTCTTCCGAGGGGTAAATCCACAGGGCGTCCACGTATCGAGCTTTGACAAGCCAACGAGCCACGAGCTGGCGCATGATTATCTGTGGCGTGTGCACCGCAGCACGCCAGCAAACGGTGAGATTGTGATTTTTGACCGTAGCCATTACGAAGATGTGCTCGCGGTGCGGGTGAATGAATTGCGTCCTAAGGCTATCTGGAAAAAGCGCTTTCGCCACATTAATGATTTTGAGCAAATGCTGATCGACGAAGGCACGATCATCCTCAAGTTCTTTCTTCACATTGATCGCGCTACGCAAAAGGAGCGTCTGCAAGAGCGACTGGATCGGCCCGAAAAAAATTGGAAATTCGATCCATCGGACCTCGTAGCCCGCAGTCGATGGGAACAATATGTGGAGGCCTACGAGGAAGTCTTCGACAAGACGAGCCACCTAGATGCACCGTGGTATGTCATTCCGGCCAATAAGAAATGGGCGCGGAACTTATTGGTCGCTCGTATCGTCGTAGCTTGTCTGGATGATCTCCAATTGAGTTACCCCAAAGTCACATACGATCCGAGCAGCATCCAAATCGATTAGCGTGCAAGCAGCGGCGCGGGTCCGAGCATCGCTGGCGTCAAATTAGTTGGAAAATGTCACTCGAAAAACCGCGCTTTCATTGGGAGGGCTAATCAACTCTACGTCGCCACCCTGAGCGACCATTAATTCTTTCACCAATGCCAAGCCTAGGCCGAATGACGCTTCGCCCGCAGTGGGGTGTGCAGATAGTCGTTCAAAGCGACGATAAAGTCGGGCGTAGTCTTCGGGCTTAAAACCGGGTCCCTCGTCACTTACCAGTAATTGTGGTCGTCCAGTGCTGTCACTAAGGGCTTGGATCGTGACTGTTTTGTCTTTGGGTGAATATTTTACTGCGTTACTGACGAGGTTGTCCACTACCTCGGTCAACAAGGATCGATCTGCATGGACAATCGGAGAGTTCCCGGGATCGAAGTTCAGAGTGATATGTTTTTTGAGAGATTGACCGGTATTGCGAATGCCGACAGTCTCGAAAACTGCTGATAGGGGGAATTCAGAAAACTCGGGCTCAAAATGGCCAGTGTGGCTGATCTTTGCGTTTAGGAGTTCACTAAGCGTATAGAGCGTCTTGTCTGCGCTTGCCGCCATAGCGCGTAGTAGCTTGAAGTTGGATTCGGGAAAATCTCCCGAATGCTGCTCTGGGTAGTCTTCTAACAAGACGTCAATAAGGGCACGGATGGAGGCAATGGGCCCTCGGATATCGTGTGCGATGATGCCAACGAGTTCGCTTTTCTGCATAAGGTGGTGCTCTAGATCCTTGCGCTGTGCTTGTAACTTGAGGTGTGTGTGTACTCGGGCAATTAGTTCCGTTGGTCTGAAAGGCTTGGTCACATAATCGACGGCACCAGCCTGAAATCCAGCTTCGATGTCATCCGATTCCACCCGAGCGGTTAGAAAAATTACGGGTACGTCAGCCAATTGTTTTCGGGTTTTGAGCTGACGGCAGCAGGCGAGGCCATCCATGCCGGGCATCATAATGTCCAATAGAATCAGATCAGGTGTGTGTGCATTCAGCCATTCCAAGGCCTCCTCACCACTGATGGAAAAGGCCATCGATAAGCTTTCACCGGACAGGGTATTGCCTAGCAGTCGCAGATTTTCGGGTTGGTCGTCAACCGCTAGGACTAAGGGTTGAGATTCGGATTTAGATTTATCGATGAGTTCCATGAGCATTTTCTTTGAGCAGGTTTAATTGCTCCCTCAGGATTGACAGTAACTGCTTGATTGCCACGACATCAAAGGTCTGCGCGGCTTGCTTCAACTCGTCACCAGTAGCCTTAAGCCAACTGGCTTGATGTTGTTTTGAGATGTTTGAGATGTGTTCGGCCAACGCATCAATGTCATTCATAATAATACCGCTATGGTGGCGTTGCAACTCAGTCAGTAGGATTTCGATCACATCCGCCGGGAGTGAACTTGAACTATTCGTGTCAGGCGTGGTATTGCATGCAAACGGTATTGGCGTTCGCCACTCAGTATCGCCCTTTAGCCACCGGTGGCAGGCGTCCAGCAGTTTATGCGGTGCGACGGGCTTGATGAGGCACTCGTCAAAGCCTTCGTCCATTAATGCACTTTCTGAGCGTTGTAGGCTCGCGGTTACAGCAATGATTGGCGTCTGGGAAATGTTGGGGTTCTCACGTATTTTCTGGCAGACTTCCCAACCGTCCATGTCTGGCATAGCGATGTCGAGTAATATGAGGTCGGGGTGATGTTCGATGGCCATAGCCAGACCTTCTTTGCCGTTCTTGGCTTCCAGCAAAGTCACTTGTGTGTAGTCCGCGAATACTGCTCGTATTAGGTCTCGGTTGGTCGACACATCATCGACGACGAGGATGCTTGCTTCATGGAAGATGATCCGTCGGTTCGATTTGTTGGCAATTGCCGTGGGGTCCAATATGGCTTGAGGCACATTCGGCAGATTGAAGCGGAATGTTGTTCCTTTGCCCTCGACGCTTTCATAGTCGATAACTCCGCCCATCAGGTTGACGAGTTTGGCGGAAATGGCTAGACCCAGTCCGGTGCCTCCTTGGGCGGAGTTTCCAGCTTGCTCAAAGTTGCCAAATGCGCGCGATCGGAACGATTCTGGAATGCCACGCCCGGTGTCACGGACGGAGAAAGATAAGTCAAAGAGGCCGTTTTTTTCCTGCCCGTCGACACTCAATGATATAGAACCGTTATCAGTAAACTTGGTCGCGTTGGACAATAAATTCAGCAGTACTTGGCGGAGACGGAAATCGTCGATGAGCAAATTTTCCGGCAACAGATCCGCGACTTGAGAGTTGAGCTTTATGCCCTTGGCGTCGGCTTGGAGGCGGAAGACGTCCTTTAGCTCAGCGAACTCCTTGCGCAGGTTAACTGGTTTGGGGGCTAATTCGATTTTCCCGGCTTCAATCTTGGCGAGGTCGAGGAGGTCATTGATCAGGCTCATCAGGGTCTTTCCGCTGGATCGAATGGAGCGGAGGAACTGAGCTTGCCGTGCGTCCTCGATCTCATTGCTCAGCAGTTCTGCAAAACCGAGAATTGCATTCATCGGTGTACGGATTTCGTGACTCATGTTCGCGAGGAAGTTGGTCTTGGTTCGATTTGCGGTCTCGGCTTTTACGCGCATGGCGATCAGCTCCTGTTCGCGGAGCACGTCTTCGGTGATATCGGCCGTAAACATGATGATGCCGCCGACAGAATCATCCACATCTGTCCATGGGCGAATTTCCCACCGGATATAATGTTTGTGATCTGAGTCTGGTGCTTGCCAGCAGTCGCGTTCACTGTAGGCGTTTTCTCCGGCCAAACAGCGTTGGTGGATGTCTTTCCATTCGTCGGTTATATTGGGGAAAACTTCGTAATGTGATCGGCCAATCAGGGTCTGGCCCTCGAGACTGTAGTCGGTCATCCAGCGGTTGCTGGCGGCAATGTAGCGCATCCTGCGATCAAACATAGCTACGGCTGCTGGCGCATGGCTAACGTAGGCTTCCAGTCGTGATTTTTGACGATTAAGGGCCTGCTGGACTTGCTCCAGTTCTTGAAAGCGTTTTTTGCTCAGGTGAAATAAATAAACTAAGGCTGCCAAGATGATGGCGAGCACGCTGCCGCCGACTAAAAAAAGTGCTTCCAGACGACGGTCGATGGCAATCGATTGTGCATCTACGGTTACTTGAAGCGCCACGTTAGGACTTAATGCAACGGTGTGAACGCCTATGGGTAGCTCGCTGGATGAGGCCTCGGGAAGCACGAGGGGGGTAATCCGAAAGCTCCCGATATCAGGGAGTTCATTCTCCATCGACTTAAGGGCGTCCGCGATGAAAAGCTGCTGGTCCACTACGGCGATTAAAAGCACGTGTCCGGCGTCCGTGTGGTTGGTGTCGGGCTCAAATACCCAATAGCAAAGGTTTTCTTGGCCGACGGGCTCCGGTGCTCGCGAAATCTCGATTTCAGCAGTATCGCGGAGCGGCCGCATCTCCTCGTCCAGCCATTGGTCGAAACGTTTGGATTCGGTGGCTGGGTAACGCCAGTCAACGCCGATCTCTGGTTTGCGAACGCGCATGTATTCCAGCGAATGAAAGTCAGTGAGATAATGGGCAGCGTCGGTCTCCCATAGTCTAAGTTGGGCCTTTTCTTTCTTTACCACTCGACCTGCCATTCGGGAGAGCGCCAGTTTTAATTGGACATTATGCGAATCCAGTAGATCGGAGAGAAATGCCGCTCGCACATTGGCGAGTTCCTGGCGCCGCTGTTCTGATTGTGTTGCAAAACCGAGGTAGATTGAGCCAACAGCGAATAAGGTTCCGACCAGCGTTGGCACCCACATCAAGCGAAATGCGGCATCGTAAGAAGCACGCCCGCAGCGAAAACGTTGCATGATCAACCCTACCGACAAGAGGAAAAATCCGGCCGCCGTATGGACTGCCATTTCCGAAAAACGTGCCCCCACCCAAATGATGTTTGGAATATCGACTACATAACAGAACAAAGCGGCACCCGAAAACCCGCCCAGCAGGCAGGCAACCAGTATAATGCACACTTCGATTTTTGGCTCTTTTATCGGTAGCACTGCGAGTACCATCGCGATGCCTCCCAGCAGAAAAGAAATGCTGGTTAGCAGAGACATGCGTCCTGGTTTGGGGGAATTATCCGCAATGAAGGGGACTCCAAGCAAATGATCGATACCAAGATCCCAACCCAAGATATGCTGTAAAAGGTTAAGTAAGCCCCATAGGAGCAACATACCAGCAAGCCAGCGCTCTAGCTGCCAACGGTTCCAGCGCGGGTCTGATAGGTAAAGTAGGCCGCAGGCAAAAAACAGAAATCCTAATGCGGTAGACGCCTGCATCGGCGCGAGGCCGGGAGCAATCTGCACAATAGCGCTGATTTCCAGCAACCAACCAAGCAAGACCACTAGTGCTGTTAGCGCAACTATAAGCGAAATGCCCGTAGATGCTGGACATCGGCGTTGTTCGCCATCTGGCGGTGAAATCATTGCCAATAATCTAACATCACGTAATCCCGTTGGCGAATGAATTTTACTTAAATGGTATGAATCTAGTGTTTTGGTTCTTAGGTAAACTGATTACTCAACAAATCAGGAATGTGAAATGAGATAGCTTAAAGCCATCTTTAAGCTATTGGGTTCAGGGACAGCATATACTGAAGACAAAAAAAGGGGGGGCCATTACTGGCCCCCCTTCAAATTCGTTCGGTTACTTTAACTTTTAATCTTTTTACTTTAATCTTTCAATAATCGCCTTGGCCATTTCGCGGGTGCCAATGCTGGATTTACCAAAAGCAATATCTCCCGTACGAATGCCGTCTTGGACAGTCTTCTTGACGGCGTTGCCGATGCGGTCTGCGATGGCGTCGTAGCCAAAGCTGTAACGGAGCATCATGGCGGCAGAGAGGATTTGTGCGCATGGGTTGGCGATGCCTTTGCCCGCGATGTCTGGTGCGGTGCCGCCAGCAGGCTCATAGAGGCCGAAGGGCTTGCCGAAGCGGTTTTGTCCGGTGCCGAGGCTGGCGCTGCTCATCATACCGAGCGAGCCGCAGATCACGCCCATTTCGTCGGAGAGAATGTCGCCGAACATATTCTCCGTAAAGAGCACGTCGAACTGGTTAGGATCACGCGCCAACTGCATGGCAGCGTTGTCCACATACATGTGGCTCAGTTCGATCTCGGGGTGGTTCTTTTTAAAATAGTCCGTGACGGTCTGCCGCCAGAGAACGGAGGTTTCGAGCACGTTTGCTTTGTCGACGGAGCACACACGCTTGCCGCGCCCGTAGGCGGCGATGGCGGCGACTTCAGCAATGCGTTCGATTTCACTGGTCTTATAAACCATGGTGTCGATCGCTTCCTTTTGGCCGTCGTCGAGGGTGCGGGTTGATTTGGGCTGGCCGAAGTAAATGCCACCAGTCAATTCGCGGATGCAAACGATGTCGATGCCGTCGGGAATGCGGTTGGTCTTGAGCGGGGAGGCATCCACTAGCTCTGGGAAGAGTAGGCCAGGGCGAATGTTGGCGAAGAGGCTGAATTCCTTACGTAGGGGTAGAAGAGCCGCGCGCTCAGGCTGCTCCTTGGGCGGCAGGTTTTCCCACTTGGGCCCGCCGACCGAGCCGAACAGGATCGCGTCCACGCCACGGCAGACCGATAGCGTGGACTCAGGGAGTGCTTCGCCGTGGTTGTCGATCGCGATACCGCCGACGTCGGCGGTGGCGAAATCGAGGTCCAGCGCCTCTGGTTTGGTCGCGGCGGAGAGCACCTCCAACGCAACTTCCATAACTTCAGGCCCGATTCCATCTCCGGGCAATACTGCAAATTTCAAGGTTTCGCTCATAGGGAAAGCCTCTTGAAAAAGGCGCGCCGCTATGAAAACGCAACGGAATTTTTCAAGCCCTGTGGCCTTGGGGCCATAGTCCTTTGTCTAACTGTTCATCTAGGGGCGTGCCCGTTATCCTTAACGAGCAAACATCGGCCTCACTGTTTTCAGTCAGTTGAAACTGCCCGATAGAGATATCGGGCGCTGCCTTAGTGGAATCCATAAGTTTTTTCATGACATAGCTGCGGGACCAGCGCCTCTTTAACAGAACCCCGCTGTGCTATTAGCAAAGATGAAGATGATTTGAATCGCTGCTTGACCCCAGAGCAGGAGGGACTAAGCCTCTTGCGCCGATGAGCAGCCGTTCCGCCAGCGACTATCCGATTGCCGTTGACGCCATGGGTGGAGACCTAGGCCCGGCGGAGGTTGTCGCGGCGGCGCATCTCGCACTCAAGGAGGTCAAAGGTCTCAATGAACTGATTCTTGTTGGCGATGAAGGCCAGCTCGGGCCGCTACTCAAGGGTTGTGGGCTGGATACGGATTCTCGTGTGCGCATTTGCCATGCCCCCGAGGTCATCGGGATGAAGGAGAAGCCCAAGGAGAGTTATAAAAAGAAGGACTCGTCGATGATCACCGCGCTCAAGCTGGTGGCTGATGGCGAGGCTGGCGCGGTCGTCAGTTGTGGTAACACTGGGAGCCTGATGTTTTCTGCGACTCTTATGTTGCGCAAGCTGCCCGGAGTCGAGCGCCCGGCCTTGGCGACTATTATTCCGAGTCGTGACCACCATTTTCTGTTGATCGATGCTGGTGCCCAGCCAGAGACATCACCTAAGCAACTGGCGCACAACGCAATCCTCGGCTCCGCCTATTATGCTGCGGCCATCGGCAAGGAGCGCCCACGGGTAGGCCTGTTGACCATTGGGACCGAGGAAGGCAAGGGCACGAAGCGGATCACTGAAACCCACGATTTTCTGAAGGCTCTCGGCGAAGCAGGCATCATCAATTACCTTGGCCCGATCGAAGGTTTTGATACATTTAAGAATGTTGCGGATGTTGTTGTATGCGATGGGTTTACGGGAAACATCCTCCTCAAGACGCTGGAGTCCTGCTACGGCTCGCTCAAGGAAACGCTCAAGGACGAGCTAATGGCGACGCCGATGCGCAAGTTAGGCACTTTCCTAGCTCAGGGTGCTTTCAAGGCCATGAAGAAGACATTCTCGCCCGATAATTACTCTGGCGCGCCTCTACTGGGACTCAATCACTTGGTGCTGAAGACTCACGGCTCAAGCGACCGCTACTTCATCCGCAGTGCAATCCGTATTGGGCTGGAGACGCTTCGCCACGACATGGACGAGCAGGTGCAAAAAGACATTGAAAAAGGCAATGGTATCATGAAAGCTCCCGCGATGGCTTCCGTTTCGGCGGAGAACTAACCTTGGCAAATTACGCCTGCCCAACCCCGGCACTGGCGAGCTCCGAAATAGACGCACAATCCAGAATGATAACGAATTATTGGCTGCCCCGCATGGCGACGCTGGTCCTCGGGGCCGGTTTCCTTTTATCCTCCGTATATGGAGATCCGCCGGTGATTCCGACTTCCGCGCCTTTTATCGTCGAGCAATTCAATGAGCTGGAGAACTGGGAGCCGCTGGACTTCCCATTGCAGAGTAATAGTGAATACAGCATTACGCCCGAGGGCTATTTGCGTGCGGAGGCCAATGACTCTGTGTCCGCTATCATCTTGGCCAAGCGTTTTCAACCCGCCGCCACTCCGTGGCTCACTTGGCGCTGGAATGTGGAGAACACTTTCGTCAAGGGCGACGCCCAGAGCAAATCTGGCGACGATTTCCCCATGCGTGTGAGCGTTTGTTTTAAATTTGACCCGAAGAAGGTGTCGGACAACGAACGCCGCTGGTTTAAGATGCAAAAGCTGGTTTGGGGCGATTACCCGCCCTACCGCGTGCTGCACTATGTTTACGCGAACCGGGTGGACCTGCCCGAGCGCTATTTGCCCTGTCCCTACTCTGAGCGCGCCCGTATCATCGTCCAGCGTTCGGGTGTTGATGGCCTCAAGCAATGGCACGAGGAGAAAGTTAACATAATGAACGATTTTCGTGCCGCTTTTGGCGAAGAACCGCCTAAAGACGCTGTGATCAGTATCATGGCAGATGGCGATAACACCCACGAATCCTCCACGGCGTTTCTGGATTGGATTGAAATTTCGTCGCAATAATCATGTCTGCCACATCGGTTCTCATTTCCGGCCTGGGCGCCTGCATCCCTGATAAAATCGTAACCAACGACGAGATCGCTGAGTTGGTGGACACATCGGACGAGTGGATTCGCTCTCGCTCCGGCATTGCCGAGCGGCGCGTGGCGGGCGAAGGCGAAACAGCCTCCAGCTTGGGCGCTTGTGCTGCCAGAAAAGCTTTGGCTGACGCCGGCGTTAGCCGAGACGAAGTCGACCTGATCATCGTTGGTACGATGAGCCCTGACATGCCTTTCCCGTCCACCGCATGCTTGATTCAGGCTGAACTGGGGCTGAAACCAATTGCCGCATTTGATGTGGTGGCGGCTTGCTCGGGTTTTCTATATATTCTCGAAGTCGGCCTTCAGATGATGCGTTCGGGGAATTACCGCCACGCGCTGATCATTGGTGCGGAAAAGATGTCGAGTATCCTAGATTGGCAGGACCGCTCGACTTGCGTGCTTTTTGGCGACGGTGCAGGGGCCGCATTGCTTACCCGTTCGGATTTGCCTGACTGCGGCGTGGGGAAGGTCATCATTCGCGCCGACGGTTCTAAGATGGATTTGTTGAATATGCCTGCGGGTGGTTCGCAACTGCCAGCTTCCGTTGACACGGTAAACACGCGCCAGCACTTCCTGAAGATGAACGGCAAGGAAATCTTCAAACACGCCGTGCGCGAAATGGGCGATATCACCTTGGAAGTTATTGAGAAGAATGGCCTGAAGCCGGAGGACATCAAGTGCTTCATCCCGCATCAGGCCAATATTCGCATCATTGAATCCATCTCTAAGCGCTTGGGCGTGTCGATGGACCGCTTTTACGTCAATATCGACCGCTACGGCAACACGTCCGCTGCGTCGGTGCCGATTGCCATGTGGGAGGCGCGTCAGCGCGGCCGCTTTGGCCCGGGCGACACCATTTTATTAACCGCCTTTGGGGCGGGACTCACCTGGGGCGGGGCGGTCATTCGCTGGCCGAAATAACGCATTACAGACTCAATTGAATCATTGATCGAAGGATCTGCAACGGAATCGGCTTGCTAGAGCCCGCCGAGGCCTCTTTACATTGAAATCGTGGCAGCTATGAAACACTACAAGTTCGCGAGTGGCGCATTAGCGCTGTCGATATTGATCTGCGCAAGCGCGCAGGCAAAACTGGTTTGGACATCCGAAGAAGGTTGGCATGCCGAAGGCGGCGTGACGCAGGCTATTCTGGGCGATGAACTCACCAGCGGGGGCAGCGAAGGTTCAGCCTTGCACTTGATGAACGAGGCGCGGCGCGAACAGGAAGATGGTAGTCTTGGCGATGCGTTGGGCACCTACGATGACGTTATTGACGACTATCCGAACTCCGTTTATGCGCCTGAAGCTCATTATCAGCGCGGAGTCATTTACACCAAGAGAAGCCAGTTCAACAAGGCTCGGGATGAGTTCGACGAGATTCTTAGGCTCTATCCTAACTACGATAATTTCAACGCCGTGATCGAAGGCATGTATAACCTTGCCGAGCGCATTCAGGATGGCGACTTGCCTTATCTCTGGGGCTTCATGCCTTGGTTCACTGATCCTGCTGTGGGCATCGAGCTATACGAAACCATTGTGGAGAATGCGCCCTTTAGCGAGTACGCCCCCTTGGCCCTCATGAATATCGCCTTGATGGCGCGTGACGATGACAAGCCCGAGGAGGCCATCGACGCCTTGGACCGCTTGATTAATAATTACCCGCAGAGCCTTTTGGCACCAGATGCCTATCTCCAGCTTGCCGACGTTTATGCTTCACTGGTGCAAGGCGCTTCTTGGGACCAAGGTGCCACCCGCGAAGCAGTCAGCTTTTATCAGGACTACCTGATCCTTTACCCGGACACACGTGGCTCCTATGAGGCCGAAGCTGGTCTCTACTACATGCGTGAGACGCTGGCCGAGAGTAAGTTCGAAGTGGGTGAGTTCTATTGGAAATTTCGTAATAATCCACGAGCCGCCCGCGTGATGTACAGCGAAGCGATCACCGTGGCACCGCAGTCAGCCATTGCTAAAGATGCAGAAGCCATGATTGCCAAAATTGATTCCGGCGTTGAGCCGCCAATGAATCCGGCAGACTGGGTTTTTGGCCGCTACCAACGCCCAAGCTACAACGCTTACGAAGACCAATCGAAGATCGATGCGCTTGATGATCAGGCTTTCCAAATCGAGCAATCCGAGGCTTTCTTGGAAACTCCTGGCTCTGAGGCGCTGGAAGAAGTCTCTGGTGACGATGTCAAGGAATACGAAGGTGTGGGCATGCCCATGCAGGATTATTTAGTCGATCCGGACACTGGTGCGTTGATTCCTGGCCCCGCCGTCCCGCTGAACCCAGACAACATGATTCCTTATAATCCGCCTGGCCCAAACACCAAGGAGCAAAAGGAAGTTGATCAGTTCCAGCAGGAGCAGTCACAAAACCAAAACGTTCCTTCTGGCGGTTAATGAATTACCCGCGCCCAATCATGCGCCTGATTTTACTCTTTCCTGCCCTCATGGGCTTATTACTTGCCGCTGGTTGTGCGAACTACCAGATGGGTGATCACGTTGAGGTGCCTTTCAAGACCGTTTACGTGAAGCCAGTGATCAACCGCTCCTTCGCGCCACAGGCCGAAGTCATCTTAGCCAACCAACTGATTGAAGACCTGAACCGCAGTGGTCAGGTTAAAACGGCTGATCCAGGTGCGGACGTCACGCTTAACATCGTCCTTTCGGACTACCAGCGGGGCGTGAGCGCCACTCGACCGCAGGACACTCAGCAGGCGCGGGCATTCACCCTGACGCTAACTGCGACCGTGACACTGATCAATAACAAGACCGGCGAGGTCTACATTGAACAGAGGAACATCACGGCGCAGCAACAGGCCTTTACCGAGGGTGGCTTCATTCAGTCTGAGTATCAGGCAATGCCGATCCTTACCCGCAAGCTCGCGGAAATGATCTCCAGCCAAGTGTTGGGAGCCTGGTAGAAAATGCCTCGTTCCAAAGAATCCTTATAGCCCTCGGGAAGGCGTTCAGTCGCACTTAATAGGGTTTTTAACCACAGGCGTGGCAAAGTGCTTGAGCCCCCAAGGGGCCTTCGGTTCCAGTACTGATGAGAGGGGCGATGTTCTCCATAATGAAAAAAAAGGGGGGGGCGAGGTCGGTTTCAGTAGATGAATTACTGGCAGCCTTGATCGCAGATCGCTTCGGCGCAGCCCGGGGTTTCCGCCTTGATGCGTTCGGATAGGGCGGCGCGTTGGCGCAAGTCTTTGGCAAATGATGTGTCTTCGGCATAGCAATCCTGCAGGCACTTGAGGTTTTCTCGGAGTAATGGGTGCTTGGCGTCGGTCAGGCTGTAAATCATCCACTGGGCAAAACGTTCTCCTTCTACCATGCCGAGTTCCTTCATGTAGCGCAGTTGCTTGGAAATCTTGACTTGGTCGGACTCTAGTATCTCCACTAAGTGGCAGACGCAAAGCGGGCCATGCTGAAGTAAATTAAGGATGCGCAGACGCTGTACGTCGCAAAGACACTTATAAACCTGAATTATTTCCATGATATGCATATTCATATATTGGCATATGCCGTCAATACAATTATTGCTGGTTGGTCTGGCGGATTCGTCGATGGTATAAAAGTATTGGCAAACAGCTGAAATTATCCAGTTGTCGAGAAGCTACATTTGCTAACGCTGCCATTTACTAATGCTATGTCTAAACTCGATATCATCTCGCTTTGCTTGATTTTCTTTGCGGTCCTTACGATTGTGCTGGGGATTGTTAAAATCCACTGCTACCCAGGAACCATTGCAAAGCAGCGAAATCATCCGCAGGCAAAGGCGATTGAGGTCACATCATTACTTGGTCTGATTGCCTTTCCGTTATGGATGTTCGCGTTAATTTGGGCGTATTCCAACGCTGTGATTGGTAAAGTTTATCGTGAAGATGGGCCGGAAGTGGAAACGCCCCCCAAGCCGTTGCCTGAGTTTTTGGAAAAGCATCGGAAGCACCCACATCAGAGCGCGGCCAAAGAAAAATCGTCCGCGGCTCGGAAGAAGTCCGAATCTGACAATAAACCAGCCAAGTAGCTCCAAAGTAAAACATCATGGAACTATTGGTCACAATCGCCTATTATTTCTTTATTCGTCTGATATTTTTCGATTACAAGTTGCTCCGTTTCAATTTGTTCTGGAAGTTTATCGTCATTGGTCTGTATTGCATGGCCGCGCTTACAGAAATCCTCTTTTTGGGGCAATTCACACCATACAGTAAGTTTGCGTTTGTGCAGTCTTACGTCGTTCAGATGGCACCGGAATACGGTGGCATGGTGGAAGAGGTCTATGTGCACGCCAATGAGAATGTTAAAAAGGGTGATCCTCTTTTTAAAATGAACCCTGAGTCACTGCAGGACAAGGTGAAGGAGTATGAGGCGCAGCTCGTGCTGGCTAAAACGACAGTAGCATCACTCGAGGCGCAAGTGGCCGAGGCCCAGGCTCGCGTGGGCCAAGCGCAGGCGCAATTGGCCTTGAGCAAGGTGAAGTTGGCTGAACTGTCGAAGGCCAAGCAGAAAAACGCAGTTTCCACGATCCGTATCCAGCAGGAAGAACAGAATGTCAAAAATGCTGAGGCTCAGCTTGCCGTTGATCAGGCTGAGTTGCATGTCGCTGAAGTCACTTATGATGCCATGCTCGACGATCAGCACGCTCAAGTTGCCGAGATTGAGGCACAGTTGGCCACCGCGAAATATAATTTGAAGCATACGGTTATTCGCGCGCCTTCGGATGGCTATGTGCCCAATATGCAGCTCTATCCTGGCGCATTTACCCGGATCAAGCAGCCGATCATGCCTTTCGTTAACAGCGAGGAACATTGGATCGTTGGTAACTTCGATCAGCGTGGTATGCAGCATGTGCAGGTAGGGGACAAGGCAGAGGTCGCCTTTGAAATGTATCCTGGCCAAGTCTTTGAGGCGGAGGTAGTTAGCATTGCGTGGGCCTCAGCTGGTGCGCAGGGCATACCAAGCGGACAGTTGCCCAACGAGTGGATGAATCACCCGTCATTACAGTTCGCTATGCGACTTAAGTTGACGGAGGAAAATCCAAAGTATCCAATGCATTTTGGTGCCTCAGCGCTGATCGCGGTTTATACTAAAGATACCTCGGATGTACTGATTTTGATCCGGCAGTTAGAAATCCGCTCTGAGAGCTTCCTGAACTACTTGTTCAATCCATTTTGAGTGAGCTAATGTCATTCAGGGTTCAAGCGATTCGTCGATTACCGGCCGCCACGACACTACTCGTTTTGGCTTTGTTGGTTGGTTGTACGGTTGGCCCCGATTACGAAAAGCCATCGATCAGCACGCCTGACGCCTGGCACTCCGTTATTGCCAATGAGGTGGAAGGTGAAGCGCCTGCGCCGCTGCAAACGTGGTGGACCATTTTTAATGACCCAGTACTCAATGAACTGATCGAGGAAGCCAGAGAGTCGAACTTAAATTTGGAAATGGCCCTCGTCAATGTACGTGAGGCCAGAGCCAAATTGGCCATGAAAGGTGGCGCTGAATTGCCCGAGGTGGGACTTTCGGCAAATGTCTCGCGCACCAAGGTCAGCGACAACGGTATCCTGAGCCAAGTCGCTCCGGCGGGTGGCTTCAGTAGTCAGGGCTTGTTTGTTTTCGGCCTTGATGCAGCGTGGGAAATCGACGTCTTCGGGCGTATTACACGTGAGGTAGAGGCCGAGGGCGCGCGTTATGAGGCTTCCATCGAAGACTACCGAGATGTCCTGGTTACCCTCTATGCTGAGGTTGCGCTGACCTATATTGAAATTCGCTCGTATCAGGAGCACATTGCCAACGCCCAGGCCAACATCAAGGTGCAGATGGATTCACTCGATCTCACAGAGGAACGCTTTAATGACGGCCTTACATCCGAGTTGGATATCGTGCAGGCAAAGTCCAATCTCTACACCACCGAGGCGGCCATCCCGCAGTTTCGCATTCGTCTCAATGCAGCATATAACCGGCTGGCTGTTCTTTGTGGGCAGGATGCATCGACCTTACGCAGCAGAATAAATGCATCGAGCACATTGCCATTGCCCGACATGGAAATTGAAGCGGGATTGCCCGCAGATCTCTTGCGGCAACGCCCAGACATACGCCGAGCCGAACGGGAAATCGCCGCTGCCACTGCAATGATTGGTGCTGCCACTGCTGAGCTCTATCCGCGATTCGCCATCCAGGGGTCCATTGGCTTGGATTCACGCTCCATCGGCACACAGTTTGATGCAACTAGTTTAGCTTGGACGCTTGCCGCGCCAATGCACTGGAATGTGTTTACTGCTGGTCGCGTGCAAGATAACATCGATATCAAATCGGAACAGCAGCAGAAGGCCATGCTGGAGTATCGGTTGTCGGTGTTGCAGGCCATTGAAGAGGTGGAAAACGCGCTGGTTTCATACAACGAAAGTCGCATTCGCCTTGGCCACCTGAAACAGGCCGTCAAAGCAACTGAGACAGCGGTAGAACTCGTGACGGTTCAGTATGATAGCGGATTGACGGACTTTAACAACGTCCTCGATATGCAGCGTGCGCTCTACGAACAGCAGAATAAGATGGTGAGTAGTTCGACGGAAGCAACTCGCAGCATCATTGCCCTCTACAAGGCGCTTGGTGGTGGTTGGATGACGCTTGATGGGAAGGTGATAGCATCGGCAAACCCCGTGGTGTCCTCCCCCCAATAATAGGCTGAAGCAATTTATCCGCACAACGTTATCTAGACCATGAGTGCGCGCTTGCGGCTTTCACGGGGAGTGCAGCCTTGCACGTTACGAAAGACTTTGGAGAAGTAACTGGCGCTGCCGTAGCCCACGCGCTCAGCAATGTCGGAAATAGAATCACTAGTGGCGGCGAGGCGTTGCCGTGCCATCTCGATACGGTGCTGCTCTAGGTAGCGCATTGGCGTGATACCGACCTCTTGAGGGAATAAGTGGGCTAGACGCGACGGTGAGATGCCAACGGCGACGGCGATTGACTCCAGCGTCAATGGTTCCCGGTAGCGTTCACAAATAAACGCCATAGACCGCTGGATGCGCGTATCGAAGCGTTGCGAGCCGGAATTGGGGTTGGCGGAGTCGCACCAGAGAAGCAGTTGCTCAAGCAGAGACATTGCCAGTGGTTCGCGTTGGGGGAGGGGACCATGGAAGACCTTTACCAAGTCATCAAAGCAGGATTTTACATGATTTGAGGTGTCGAGAGCAAGGTGATCGAGCATGACCACGCCGGCGTCGATTGGGGGCCAGTCCAGCCAATTAAGCCAATCAGAACGAGGTTGAAAGGAAACCCAGTTATGGCTCCATATCCCCGCCTCATTATTGTTTTCATAGGTTTGTCGAGTGCCCGGTAAATAGAGGAAAAGGCTATGCTGTCTTGCCTTAACGATGCCATTGGTAACATAGAGGTCTGCCTCACCGCCTGATGTGTACTCCAGTAGCCAAGAGGGAAATCCGTGTGGACGGCGGACTCGGTTGGGCGAATGTCGATCGTGCTGAGCACGACCGGCAGAAATAATTCTTGGGCTGTTAATCAAATTTGGCATGTAGCAAGATTTTGCTAGAAATTGACCAGACTGCCTCTTGTTTTCAATCCTATTTTCGGTTAGTATGTTGGGCATGAACACACTTGCCTCCCCCCCCCCCTCAACAAAAATTTCCAACTGGGGTGTGATCGGCCCCGGCCGCATTGCCCACAAGTTCGCCAAGGGACTTGCTGAAACCGATGGCGTGCTCTACGCCGCTGCTAGCCGCGATGTTTCCCGCGCCCAAGCATTTCTCGATGAATACGGCGGCGGTCAGGCCTATAGTGATTATCAGGCGATGCTGGACGACCCACAAGTGGACGCAGTCTACATTGCGACCCCGCACCCGTTGCATGCCCAATGGGCAATCAAGGCCGCGAAGGCTGGTAAGCATGTCCTTTGCGAAAAGCCAGCCACGCTCAACTATGGCGAAGCGATGGCGGTGGTTGATGCGGCTCAGATGTCAGGGGTGGCCTTTCTGGAGGCTTTCATGTACCGCTGTCATCCCTCGACGGCCAAGGTTTACGAGCTTGTCGCTAGCGGAGCAATTGGCCAAGTTCAGCGTATCCGAGCCTCGTTCGCATTCGATAGTGGAGAGGATTTTGAGGGCCGCCATCAGGCGAACTCGCTCGGTGGCGGGGGGATCCTTGACGTTGGTTGCTATCCGGTCTCGATGTGCCGCCTGCTGGCGGGCGCTGCGCACGGCAAGCGTTTCCTAGACCCTATCCAGCTCAAAGGCATGGGGCATCTCGATGCCACGACTGGCGTTGACACGTGGGCCAGCGCGATCATGAAATTTGAAGGCGACATTATTGGCGAGGCCTTTACCGGTGTGCGTGCTGGCGCAGAAAATGACGTGACGGTTTACGGAACAGGTGGAACTATCATTCTTCGAGACCCCTGGTTTTGCGGGGGTGAAATCATTCTTCATCGAAAAGGCAAAGATCCGGAAACCATCGACGCCAGCTCGTCGCGGCATCTTTATGCCTTTGAGGTAGAAGCACTCGTACAGATTGCCGCCAAAGGCGAAGCGCCAGGCTGTGCGATGACGATCGCAGACACGCTTGGGAATATGCGTACGCTGGACCAGTGGCGCGCAGAATTGGGCTTCCTCTACGACAGTGAAAAACCGACACCAAGCTTTCCATGCGTTCACGGTGGAGGGTTGGCACCACGCGGTCAACAGATCCCGTCGGAGACAATTCCGGGGCTGGATAAACCGGCTTCACGTTTGGTGATGGGCCATCCAGGACCCCGCCCATTCACGGAAGTTGCGCCGCTGTATGACGACTATTTTGAGCGCGGTGGAAATTGCTTTGATGACGGCGCCATTTACCGAGGTTGGGCGGTACGGCCAAGCTGTGCCGGTCAATGGATGGTGATGCGCGGCGTGCGGGAGCAATGCATTCTGTTGGATAAGGGGGCGCACTCACCCTATTGCTGGCCACAGGTCATGCTGCCAGAGCTGGACCGTATGCTGCATACTGCGGGCACGGGCTACATTGATGTCTACATGATGCATCGTGACAACTTGGAGGTGCCGGTTGGCGAATTTGTCGATGTGATGAATCGGATGGTTGCGAGTGGCCATGTGCGTGTTTACGGTATGTCGAACTGGACGCTGGAGCGGATGGATGAAGCCATCGCCTATGCAGAGCAAAACGGGCTTCGCCCCCCCGCGTGTTTATCCAATCAATTAAGCTTAGCGGAAATGGTTAATCCGGTGTGGGAAGGGACGGCTTCATGCTCTAATCCAGAGGATCAAGCGTGGCTGAAAGCGCGGGAAATGACATTGATTCCGTGGTCTAGTCAAGCAGCAGGATTCTTCACAGATCTAAGTGCGCCTGATAGACATGACATCCCGTTACTCGAGTATGGTTATTACAGTGAGGCCAACTTCGAACGCAAAAAACGCACCTATCAACTTGCCGCCGAGAAAAACGTGTTGCCCATTAATATAGCCTTGGCGTGGGTCTTGGCGCAGCCATTCCCAACCTTTCCAATCATTGGCCCTCGGAGCCTTACTGAGACAAGAACCGCTTTGGCTGGCCTGGAATTGAATCTAACTCCTCGAGAGCTGGATTGGCTAAATCTCAAAGCCGACAAGTAGATTCTATTCAGTCATTTCTATCCCAAAATGAACGCACCGTGTTGGAGTCTATCGCGGTGCGTTTTCAGCTTTTGTCGAATGCTCAGTATCTCGCTCTGGTTGAGTTGGTAGCGAACGATAAAGTAGAGTAAAGCTGCGCAAGGTAATTGGCAGTGTAATATCGAGCCATTTCATACGCTTGATGATATCCATGTCTTGCGTGTCAAGGGTAGCATCGAAACCTCTCATTTGGAGTATGAATCAGCGAATGCCCGCGCCAAGCGTAATGGCCATTTTAACAAAGCATGAGTAGAATGTGTTCAGTGAGCCTTCGCGCCGCGTGTGAGTCGACAGTTCGTCGTAATCGGCAACATCACCCTTCTGGATGGAAGAAACAGCCATACAGCGCCGATAGCTTCAGACTCAGATATGGCGGACACCAGGGCATCTCTGTGCGCAGGAAAACCAAGTTTAGCTTATGACCGAAAATCATCGCCAATGGCATGATGAGAACGATGGTTTTCTTATCCAGCCGTTCCCCGAGCCACATTCACAGAGAAATGCCGGAGATGCCGACTAGCATGATTCCGCGGATAGGTCACCGTAGAACAATATGTAGATGCTGACGTATTGTCCCAGTTTTTTGCTGATTGTATATAACATAATCATTAACGGCGAAATGCCAATGAGCAGCCATAGTGGTTTGCATCGGTAGAGGCCTTGATACTTTACCAAAGTTCTGCCCAATGCCCAGATGTAACGGCTGTTTCGTAATAGCGTTCCTTGACGAAAATTGAGGTAATGACCTGCTCCCCATAAACTGAGCCATGGTGGTGTTCGTATTTTCTCGTTAGCGCGGGATTAAACCACGAGGAATGAGCACAGATGAAAAAGAACGGTAAACGATTCCAAGAGGAACAGATAATCTATGCTTTGCGGCAAGTCGAAGGTGGTCGCAAGATCGCTGATGTGTACCGCGAGGTTGGTGTAAGCGAACAGAGCTTTCACCGCTGGAAGCGCCAGTATGCGGACCGGTCCATCAGGGCATCCAAAGTTGCCGATGCACTGGACCTGGCTGCCCGCACTGCCGGTGCGCTGCCACAGGCAATCACGGTAGACAATGGACCTGAGTTTGCTGGCAAGGTTCTCGACGCATGGGACTACGCCAATGAGGTGCAGCTCGACTTTATCCGACTAGGCAAGCCGACTGAGAATGGTTACATCGAGTCATTTAACGGCAAGCTTCGCGCCCAGCGAGCTGTGTCCAATAAAACAACCACCCAATCGAAACGGAAAAATCCTAGCACTGCCGTTGGCATGAAGATTGGGAGCGAGTCGAAACAGAAAATCTTCTCACTGACAATGGACCGATTTTATGGGGTCCAGTCATAACCTCACAACCTTCGTCGATGAACTACGGTTAAAATAGACACTGCCTTACTTCACAGAGCTTTGCTGGGATAATAAGCAATTTTTAGCATACCATCAAAAAACGCACTATCTATTTGTTTGTACGATTAATCGACTGAAAATGATTGATAGGGTATTGATGCAGGCCTGAAATCAACTAAGTAACTTGAGCAAGATAGGCAGTATCTTCTCAGCAGCACGACGGCCCATTACCTCATAGCACTCACCATTGGGGTGTAGGTTGTCCGGCAGCAAGTGCGCATCGTCTTCCGAGAAGAGATCACACCCTTCAAATAGAAAAAAGATATACATCGAAAAGTGACTTGAATACCTAAAACGCTGTGCGTAGTTCCTCACGGTAATTCTCCAAGGTCATACCGACGTGGTTGGGGTTTGTTTCGCGGTCGCAACTGTAGATCGGGGTGATCATACCGATGGGCGTATTTTGGTGTGTCTCGCGAACAAATACAATAAAACAAATCACATTATGCATTAAGGTGCGACTATTAAGCGAACCACTTCCGTAAACGTTGATGCCGAGCTTTAACGTGATGATATCCGCCTTGAGGTCGCGAATCATACGAGCAACCATCAGCTCGATTTGGCAGTTACCGCCGTATCCAAGGCAGGTCAGATTCAGATCAATCGTCCGCGCCGCCGTTGCTGGTCAAGCTCGATCTGGACTTAAGCAGGCGCGGCATTGTGTGATGGAACTGCCGTAGGTCAGCCAGCGCACACGCTCATCAGCCACGGGCTGTAGCGTAGCTCCATCCACAACGCGGATCGACTTGACATAGGTATAAGCGAAGACCGGCAACCAGATTTCGTAGGTGCGCGTCTCTCCTTTCAGTCCGCTAAAGCGAAAGACTTGGTCGTTACCCGTCGGGCCATTGGTCGCCAAAATCTCGTTGTCGCAAACCAAGTCGATCATGGGTAGTACATCCAATACACAACACACCTCCAACTCGATAACCGGGCTGTTCGTGGAAAAAGCGCAACCGCACGCCAGCCGTCCGGGCAGCTTTATCGGGTACGTGTTCGAATGGCTCAAAGAGCGCGAGTTCATCGTACGGCAAACGCCAGGGACGGATATAGTCCTCGCCCTTTTCAAAACTGATGGCGCCGTGGAAGTCGGATTCGTCGAGAGTGAGTATTTGAATGGTGATTTACTTGTAATTAGTTTTCCCCAGGTCAACTTCAATGCCAGCTAGCACGTATCATTGAGTATTATTTAACCATCCTTACGTTGACCGCTGACCACCATCATACCATGAAGGTGTGTATTGACCCAGTGCATTTGTGGTGTCTGAATCAAAGGCATTAATGTCGATCGACTAAACAAAATAACCGATTGGATTGTGTCATGGCCAAAACTTCTCCGAATTTCATCCTGATCCTCAATGACGATATGGGCTATTCCGATCTAGGCTGTTACGGCGGCGAAGTTCAGACGCCCAACTTGGATTCTCTGGCCAACAGCGGTTTGCGTTACACGCAATTTTACAACACCGCACGTTGCTGCCCTTCCCGCGCGTCTTTGCTGACGGGCCTACATCCGCATCAGGCCGACGTGGGACACATGATGGGTGATGACGATGTAGACGGCTACCTCGGCGACTTGAACCCACAGTCCGTCACAATCGCCGAAGCCCTTAAGCCCGCAGGTTACCGCAATTACATTTCGGGTAAATGGCATGTCACCCGTCACATCAAGAAAGACTCGCCTCGACACAACTGGCCACTGCAACGTGGGTTTGATGACTATTTTGGCATCGTGGGCGGTGCCGCAAATTTCTATCAACCCTCCACGCTGGTGCGTGGCAACGAACGAGTAGACCCATTCGACGAACCGGACGATTTTTTCTTTACCGACGCCATCAGCAAGCACGCGATCAAGCAGATTAACGAACACGCCGCCAACCATAGCGAGAAGCCCTTCTTCCAATACGTCGCCTACACCGCTCCGCACTGGCCACTGCATGCTCGCGAAGAAGATATAGCCAAATACAGGGGCCGCTTTGACGCCGGTTGGGACCATCTTCGTGATGAGCGCTTGCACCGCATGGTCGAGATGGGCATTATCGACGAGAGATGGGGCCTGACCGACCGTGACCCGGAGGTTCGTTCTTGGGAAGATCAGCCGCATAAGGACTGGGAAGCGCGCCGTATGGAAGTCTACGCCGCCCAAATTGACCGCATGGATCAGGGCATCGGCCGTATCATCCAAACCCTGAAGGACAACAATCAGTTTGAAAACACCGTCATCGTGTTCCTAGCCGACAACGGCGGCTGCGCTGAAGAAATTCAGGCCGATTCAAGCAATTGGCTAATAGGACGCAGCGCCACCGAGCTTACTCGCGATGGACGACCGGTGCGCTTTGGCAATATGCCAGACATCATTCCCGGTGCCGAAGATACATATAGCAGCTACGGCGTGCCGTGGGCAAATGTTTCCAATACTCCGTTCCGTCTATACAAGCACTGGGTACACGAGGGCGGCATCGCCACACCATTCATTGTCCATTGGCCGACGGGCATCGAAGCTCGTGGCGAGCTCCGTACTCAGTGCGCCCAACTCCCCGACGTCATGGCGACTTTCCTCGACATTGCAGAGGTAGACTATCCAACCGAGCGCATGGGCCAGTCGGTCAAACCTCTGGAAGGCTACACCATGACGCCAACGTTTAAAAATGACTGTCATGGCCGTGAAATCCTCTGCTGGGAACACGAAGGCAACAAGGCGCTCCGCCGAGGCAAATGGAAACTCGTCTGTCGTCATCCCGGGGACTGGGAACTGTTTGATATGGTCGTCGACCGCACTGAGATGCACAATCTAGCCGTCGAAAAGCCAGATCTTGTCGCTGAACTTTCCGCGCTCTACCAAGAGTGGGCCAACCGTGTCGGTGTCATGGAATGGGACGATCTCGTTGCTCTCCGCAAAGCTCGGGAATGACGACCCTATTCTTCTCATTATTTGCGTCGGAGGTTTGTGGCAGTGCCTTGTTGAAAGGTTTGATGTCAGTCGAGCGTATCAAAACCCTACACGTGTGTGCTGTTTAGGATTGCGCTGAATTTGGGTCGGGTTTTGATCAATCAAGTTGCTGCTCAACTTTTCACGTTCCGAGACTTCTGCAAAACTTCGGAAGACATCCCCAAACCCTCAAAAAGTGGCTGAGATCGGCTATCAGGCTATTCAGGTCAGTGGGCTTTGGCCCGATCAAAAACAGTGAGATCGTGCGCCTCTGCCAAGAAAATAGTCTCACGCTTTGTGCCACTCACGAGCCCAGTGACATTATCCGCAAGGAGCCGGAGAAGTCCTGCCAGAGACTCAAGGGACTTGGCTGCAAATACACCGCCTATTCCAGTCCGGTGGGCGTAGATTTCTTTAACGAAGAGTCCGTCAAAGAACTCATTGCCGATTTGAAGAACGCGGTGGAATTCTTGCGCTCAGGCGAGGCTACCATGCTTGATCGAATTTACAACGAAACCCCAATTCAGGCTGAGCTCGACACTTATGGGGTGGCAGCTGGCGGTTGTGACCCCGAGCGCTGGGTACATAAGGTGGCTGGTCGCACGCCACTCATCCATCTTAAGGATTTCAAGATGATCAAAGCGAAGGAGCATATCTTTTTCGCAATCGGCCATCAGCAAGGAGCTGATGGCGCAACGCCGGGCATCGTGGTTACCGCCCAAAGCAGGCTCAGCAGATGGCTGATTACCGGCAGTGGCGTAAAC
>NZ_BMXG01000013.1 GCF_014651635.1 Cerasicoccus arenae
CAAACCGGAAGACCAACCTCAGCACAAAGCCCCAACACACCAAGGGATGAACACCCAAAATTGAAATTTTGAAACTTAAACTTGAAATGCCTTCTCATGGAAGTCGGCATAGCCAAGACCGATTCCGTCCAATATTGCGATATTCTCTTGGTCGACACTAAAAGGAGTGCACAACAAATGGCTAAGAAAAACCAAATACATAAATTTGAAGCGGCTCTCCTTCGTCCAGCAAAGACAGGAGACAATGATTCATGGGCATTCGTGGTTTTGCCAAAGAAGATTAGTGAAAATCTGCCGAGACGAGGAAGAACGACAGTGGAAGGAAAAATACACGGACACCCATTTCAGGCGACACTCGAACCGGATGGTCAGCTCAGCCATTGGCTAAAGATAGATGAAAATCTCCAGAAAGCAGCATGCCTTGATATTGGCGAAATAGTCACCTTCGAAATATTCTCCATGGAGAAGGAACCCGAGCCTGAAGTTCCACTTGATCTTCAAGAAGCTCTTTCAACTGTGCCTGAAGCTCATAAGGTTTGGAACAAGACGACGACAATCGCTCGGATAGACTGGATTCACTGGATTGAATCAGCTAAACAATCTCGGACTCGCACAAAAAGAATCAACGATGCTTGTGCGATGCTTTCTGAGGGAAAAAAGAGAGTTTGCTGCTTCGACCCATCTGGCTACTACAGCAAGGCTTTCAAAGCGCCCGAAGCAGCAGTCGTAGTCACACAATGAATTTGGCTAACCATGCGCTGGTATTCATCATGCGTAAAAGATGCTTTTTTTTAATTACCCAAAACAAAGAAGACAAATATGGCTAAAGGACAGGACGCTAAAAAAACCGACAAAAAGAAGCCGGCTAAAACGCCGAAAGAAAAACGCGAAGAGAAGAAGTTAAAAAAAGCCAATAAAAAATAGGCATAACTTCGATCTCAAAGCTAAATTCACCGACATGAATTAGGGCAATAAGCTCTATCATAGTCGTCACTCCCAATGGTGGAACCCGGTGTCCCAACCGGGCTATTCCATCCTTTTGGCGGTGAGGCAGGGCTTGCCCGGTCGGGACACCAAGCTCCACCTTGGACAAACGAAAGCGTAACTGCCTCCCCGCACTGAAGGTGATCCCATTCGAGCCTACTCCACATGCTGCATTGCTCGAAGTCGTTGTCTCTGAAAAGGGCACCCACCCTTTAATTAAACAGGTAGATCAAGAGAGACGTTCTCGCGCAACTGCGATAACTCTGCCTTGCTGTTCAGCACTCAAGCTGCTGCCACTGGGTAAGCAAACACCAGTCTCAAACAATCGATCTGCAACGCCGCGGTTCAGCGTTTCATAGCCTGCACAAGCAGGTTGGCGATGCATTGGTTGCCAAACGGGTCGAGCTTCGATATTTTCCGCTTCCAAGGCGTCAATCATTTCAGTTGAGGTGCACGCGGCCGCCTTACCGAGCGTTAGGCATGTCAGCCAGCGGTTGCATCGGCCCCAAGTTGCCTCAGGCATGAAATCAACTCCTGGCGCATTCCCCAGTTCATCAAAGTAACGGTCAAATATCGCGCGACGGCGGTTGATCATCGAATCCAAACGAGACACCTGCGCCAGTCCCAGCCCCGCCAGCAAATTGCTCATCCGATAATTGTAACCAACCTCATGGTGAAGGTATTCACGGACTGGTGCGCGCGCCTGGGTCGCCAAATGGCGCGCATGCTCGGCGATTTTTGGGTCATTGGTCAAAAGAGCCCCGCCCCCCGAAGTCGTCACGATTTTATTGCCATTAAACGACAAGGCCGCAGCTCGGCCAAATGAACCGGCACCTCGCCCTTGGTAAGTTGCCCCCAATGCCTCGGAGGCGTCTTCCACCACGGACACACCATAACGTTCACAAAGCGGGATAATCGCATCCCAGTTGGCGCACTGTCCATAGACATCGACCACCTGTACTGCCTTGGGCAATTGCCCACGTGCGGCATCACGCTTCAGCATTTCGGCGAGAATATCTGGATCGATCTGCCAACTCTGGGCCTCGCTGTCGATAAACACTGGCTCTGCCCCACAGTAACGGATTGCGTTCACTGAGGCAATAAAGGTCAAGGTCGAGCAGTAAACACGGTCACCCAAGCCAACACCTGCCTCAAGTAGAGCCAAATGCAGTGCAGCGGTACCGGAGGACAGCGCCACAGCGTGCTCGACGCCTGTGACGGCGCACAAGGCCTCCTCAAACTGCTTCAAGTGCGGCCCGACCGGCGCAATCCATCCTGAATCAAACGCAGCAAGCAAGGCCTCACGCTCAGTGGGCGTCATGTCGGGAGAGGATAGGAATATGCGGGATGGGCTCATGAAACGAAACTTTCGGTTGAAAGTTTGGAACGGATGACCGATAATGTCATCTCTATTTACAGCGACTTCTCGCGTTATACGACGAATTCGCAGACACATTTTTTCTCATGCGCAAAATCTTTTTAATCTTCGGTGCCATCATTGCAACGGGCAGCTTTATTGCCCTCGCATACACCGCGTTTTTCTATACTCCGCCAAAGACGATGAGCGGGGAGCTCCAGCAACGCCTATTATCGCAATATGATGGCTGGGAGATTGAAGACCAGCCCTTAGCCGAAACCGAGGCAATGGAGGAAACAGTAGAAGGTATTCTGAATTTCTCACAAGCAGTCTACCGGACATATGTGCGTGGAAAAACACAGATCGGGGTCTATGTCGCCTATTGGGAACCGAAGATGATGCCCGTGCGCCTTGTTCAGTCCCACACACCCGACGTCTGCTGGGTACGCAGCGGTTGGACAATGATCGAGGGCGAAAGCGAATACTCCGTGCCTTGCCGATTGGGCGAGCAGCCACTTTATCCCGCCGAAATACGCACTTTGGAAAAGAACAGTCACACTCAGTACGTTGCCTATTGGCATGTATTGGGTGACGAAATTTACGTCAACCGCTCACGTGCAGGTCAATGGGATCGCTGGGACCCCATCAAAACGCTCTTTACGTATGGGCTTCATCAGCAGCGCGAACAATTCTTCGTCCGAATCAACAGCAATCAGCCAATTGACGAGATCTGGGACCTACCCATCATGCAGGAAATCCTCACTGATTTAGCCGAGTTGACTCTGACCCCGCCCCAAGCCCCCGTGCAGGCACAACTGTAGCCTACGGGAAATATAATGAGCCAGCTCGACATTCAAGGTAATCGTGCAGGGCGGAAACACACATGCAGATACATTGTTCGACGGGGATTATGGGAATGCGGGCGTGTTCTGTTCCGCCTGACTCCAGTCCCTCTTTTCAAACTGCGCTCCGTAATCCTACGCTGCCACGGCGCGCGTATTGGCCGCGACGTACGTATTCATCCGGCAGCCGTCATTTCCTATCCCTGGAATCTTGAGATCGGAGATTTCGCTGCATTGGGTGAAGGCGTGTTCGTGGATAATCACGGCCTCGTCAAGATCGGTCAGCGAGCCACTATTTCCCAATGCGCTCACCTCTGTAGCGGCACTCACGACTACACAGACAAAACAATGCCCCTCTTGATGCCACCGATCACGATTGGCCAAGATGCTTGGATTTGCGCTGGTGTTTTTGTGGGCCCAGACGTCACCATAGGAGATGGGGCCGTGGTTGGAGCACGAGCGGTCGTCGTAAATGACATTGCTCCATGGATGGTTGCTGTGGGCCATCCCGCAAAGGCAATCAAACCGCGGGTATTACAAGACGCCCCTCAATAGCTTACATTGGTCCGCCCAGCGTATACCACTTAACCAATCGATCCAGCGGGAACAATCCGTCCCAAGGCGCTTCAAACAGCGTCATTCGTCCAATATCGGGGAAACGCTCGGCACCGCGTTGAGCGGCTCGGCGCGCAAAGTCGAGCCGCTGCTCACCCGATAGAGCCAGCCCCACCGTCTGAATACTATCATTGATTAGCGGCAACACATTTTCCGCCTGATCAATCGCCCTTATGGTAATCACACGACCATAGCAAGGGGGTGCCAACTCCGCACCGGCATCATCAAGGATCACTGTCCATGCGACTCCAGCCGAACGCCATACGCGACCAGTCAATTCGCCACGGATACGACGTGCTTCCACGCGTGAAGCGTCGTCTGCGCTGATCGGGGGCGATGGAAAGCGCACCAGCGCCTGATCTAATTCAGCGGCTAATTTCGTGGCAAAGTCTTCTGCCGAAAATACCCCGTCACGCTCAATAAATACTGTATGTGGTGAGGCGCATCCCGTCTGTTCGAACACGCATACATCTGTCGCCGCACGGCGGGCAAGTCGTTGAAAGGCGCGCTCGGTTGCCAGTGCCGAACGACCAATCACCATAAAGGATAACTTCGGCCCAAAGATAATATCTTCGGCGCTCACTTTGCGAGGCAAAGTAGACACCGCTTCCACCGCTTCACGCCCTCCCCAAGCCAAACGCACATCGGCTTCGCGTGAAATCGCTTCTGCTGACACACGATCATCTCGATCACAGTAAACGATCGCAAGGGAAGCAAGCAGGTCATCTCCCAATAACGTGCGCCCTCCGGGGGTCTTAATCTCCAACCCACGGAATGATTCCAGCAAGAGCGGCAACACCCGCGTAAACCGGCTCGCGGCTTTCAGTAAGTTGGCATTACGTGCCAGAATAGACTGCACCAGCGTAAGCATTCCAAGCACTGGCACATTGCCCGCAAGCCAATGAACGACTAGCCCACGATGTCGCGCCCCGAGCTGACGCACACGGTTACCGCCGACAGGGCGCGGCCCGTCAAGATAGCTACGATGTCCGCGTAAACTATCGTCTGCCAGCCGCGATAAACGCTCTGGCTGACACCATGAGCTTAGGAAAATCAGGCCTTGTTGGCGAAGCTCTGCCAAGGGTGAATCCGGGGCGACCCAACGCTCCGCTACGGCTGCAATCAGTGCAATCAAGTCATCCACCGAATAAGCATCCAGACGACTACGACCGATGCGTAGTCGCTCAGCCAAGTCAGCCACAGAGTCTACTTTGGGCAATGATTCCATCGCCAACGGCGCATCCCAGCGCGCCTGCGTTGCCGGAGCAGCTTCCGACGAAAATAACAATCGTAAATCGCCCTGCCCTTTAGCCACCCGCTTTCGAGCTGCTGCGACTTTATCGCCCAGAATATCGCCACAGCCTCGAACCTCCGCTTGCTTCGCGCGTCCTAGCACACGAAAGCGCGTCCCTTGCCAGTCGCCAATGGGGTCACGGCCAGTGATCACCCCGATATCATCCGTCAACACCGAGATACCTGGGTAACTGTGAGGAAGGGGTGTTAAAAACTGGAGAAGGCCGGGTTCGCCATCGGGTGCGGGCATTAGCGTTTGCGGATCGCGGACAATCACTTCGGCAAAAGCGGGGGCTGTTTTATCGCCCGTTGGACCATCGGGATAAGTCACACCCATTTGTTCGGTAAAGCCGTAAAAATCCACGACGTTCTCCGGCGGCAACCCAAATACCTTCGCCGCCTTCTCGGCAAATACATCCTTAGACACTGCGCGATCAGCCAATTTCTTCCATCCACCCAAATGAGCCAGATGCGAGCCAGCAGGCAATTGCAAGGTGACTCCCGCATCCGCTAGCGGCTCCAGCGCCAATGAATAAAGCAAATAAGTGAAACCAAATAACAGAACCGGCTCTTCAGAATTTCGCCAATGTGCAGCTAGCTCCTCTAAAACTTTGCGTTGCAAAGTTAGGACACCGTGCTCGGGTGCCACGACATATTCCACCTCGCGGGCAAGATTAAGAAAGCCCTGCACTGCGGCGCTACGCGCTCCCAACATGCCACCACCACTACGCGGGTTGACATCGAACACCGCCACCGGACGACGCTTAGGGCCTAACGCAGCGCTCAATACACCAGCCAATGCGCGAACTTGGCGCTTCGCGGTAATCGCGTCGATCGCAACCGTGCTCGGCAGACCACTAGTGGCTGACGATTGCAACGTTGATTTCACCTGATCGTTCGAAACCGAGCGCAACAAGTCAGCCGACTCCTTGAATGCCTGTACTGGCAAATAAGGAAAATCAGCTAAATCCAGGAAGACGCTCGAACGGACGAGCCCTCGGCCTTCACAGAATCGACGGTAGGCAGCACAGTGGTCAAAGTGATGCTGATAAGCCTCATACATCGCCGCTAAAAGCTGCTTTGTTCGCTCATCAGCCGGCAATGAGTAAGGTGGCGTTTGGAGTAATTGGTCGATCATCGACTGGCCTCCAGCACTTCGGCTACGGCAGCAGCGTCAACATCTCGCGGATTCATTCGAGCACATGGGTCCTCCAACGCGCCAACGGTAATCTGGCCCAAATTAGTGTGAATTTTGTTCGGCAACGCTTCTACTTCTAGCAATGACACCAGCACCTGAATCTGATCGATCAAGCCCGCGGAATTATTGAAGCCCAACACAGCCGCCAAAACATCGTATTTACTACGTGTCGCAGAATTCCCGCAATTAAAGCGAATCGCGGAAGCCAACAACTGGCCTGTTGCCTGTCCATGGGCGACGCCATAACATCCCAACTGGTGTGCGATCGCGTGACCGATGCCGGGGACCTTCTGATTTTGCACCCAGCCAGCCAGCAGTGCTGCATTCATCAAGCGTTGTGCAAGTCCTTCATCGTCCGGTGTACGCCAATAATCAGGGAGTGCTGAAAAAATTTCTGCCGCTGCCTTCTCGGCCAACACATCGGCCAAGGTATTTTCCAGCCGCGATCCGTAGCTCTCCACTGCATGCGCCAGTGCGTCAAGCCCGGCATGCGCAATGACCATAGGCGAACAGCCAATGGCCAATTGCGGATCGAGCACGACGACATCAGGCAACAGTTCATGCGAAATCAAAGCGCGCTTGGTCCCGGTTTCTGAATCAATTAAAAGCGCCGACGAGCTCACCTCCGAACCAGTCCCTGCGGTCGTTGGTGCAGCAGCGAATTTTGCTTTGCCGCGCAAAGTTGGCACGCCGCCCATGCGGAATAATCGATCTCGCGCGACGGCAGGATGCTCGTAAAGCACCCAGGCACTCTTGGCACCGTCTATCACCGATCCGCCACCCACCGCGATAATCCAGTCCGGCTGAAATGTTTCCAATTGCGCCAAGATAGGCGTCAAGACATCCAGCGTCGGTTCCCCGCGTGGCATTTCGATCAGCATTAACGCCTCCGCACCAATCGCACGCTCCAATGCACCACGATGCTTCGTCAATACCGAAGGTGAAACCAACACCGCCGCCTTGGATGCATCGAGTGCTCGCAACGCACCCAATGATCCCGGGCCACTGAAGACTTCTCCAGCAGAAACAAAACGAGGTAAAGGTAGGCGAATTTGCAGCATACGAACAATCAATAGCCTAAGATGAAAGACGAATAAACCAAGCGTCAACCACCACCAGAAATAAGCACTTTCCGCTTGAGCTTACCGCTTTCAGTTCGAGGTAAATGGTCGATGCGGACAAACTGCGTGGGCGTTTCGTAGACTTGCAATTGCCCGCGGCAATATTGCGTGAGCGCATCTGCATCCAACTCGGAAGCGGCGACATAGTACGCGACGACCGAATCACTGCCCACCACCGCGCACTCAGACAAACCGGGGAATTGCTCCAACACACGCTCAACAGCGAGCGGGTTGATTTTATAACCGCCGAAATTAATGATGTCGTCAATTCGGCCAGTAATGTAGAGGTAGCCATCGGCGTCAAAACGACCCAAGTCGCCAGTATGCAGCACGCCAGCGCTTAGTGCGGATTCCGTTGCGGCAAGATCACGCCAATAGCCTGGCGTCACCGTCGGCCCGCCAATTAGCACTTGGCCATCGGCGTCCAGTTGAAGATCAACGTCCTTCATCGGACGCCCCACGGAACGATAGCGCCCTGGACCCTCGCGAGTGAGCGAAATAAACGTCGAGCGCGAAGCCTCCGTCAGCCCATAATAGACCAAAACATTAAGCTGCGGCAGTAAGGCCTGAAGCTGCGCTGCGCGCTCTGGAGGAAGTGGAGCTGAGTTGACAACCATGAACCGTAGCCTTTGCGCACGTTCGGCAAAGGCTTCGCCATAACGATCAAGCAACAAAGCGATGCCAAGCGGCGTAGTCGGAAAACCAGTCGCGCCAAACTCTTTTATTGCCTTCAATACACGGCCAACGCGGGCCAAGCCAGGTTCCAAATAAACCGCCCCCCCGGCCAGCAGATTGCAATATACATGCCCAAGACCAAAATTGTGCGATAGAGGCAGCGTAATGACTTCACGGTCTTGCTCAGTATAACCGATAAAATCTACAATGTTCCGTAACGCAGCGAAGATGTTGGCATGGGTCAGCATAACGCCCTTAGGTTGCCCCGTCGTGCCTGTTGTAAACATGAGCGCTGCTAGATCATCAGCGGCACAGTTTACTGGCGAAACGAGCGGCGTAGCGGCCTCAATTTCGCCCCAAGACGAATTCGCATCCAACGAACATTTCGGCTCGGCGCTGGCTATAATAGCAGCCACCTGTGGAGGCGTTAGCGCGGGGTCCAACGGCACTGAAACCGCTCCCGCCGACTGGACACCGAAATGTGCCACCACAAAGCGAACACTGTTCGGCAAATGCACAGCGACGCGATCCCCCGGTCGTATCCCCTCCCCTACAAGCCATGCCGCAACACGAGCGGACTGCTCTGCCAGCTCGGCATAAGTTAGCGAGCCACTGGCGTCAGCAACTGCTTCACGTGTTGGCCAATGAAGCGCGCCTTGGACGATAATGTCCGATAGTTTATGCAAAGCCAAGTGGGTCACTGTGTAAAAATCCCCTCCCACCCAATGCCAATCGGCTTAGCGTGCCGAATAGCGTTTGAGCGCATCCTGAAAATCGCCCACCGTTTCCAGATCTACGGCATCGGCGACATCAAAGGTGATGCGAAACTCGCGTTCGATCGTCATGATGAGATTCATGTGCGCAAGAGAATCCCATTCAGGAATGTCGCCCGCACCGAGGTCATCCGAATACTGGCTCGGATCAATCTTGAGTTGGGCAATGACGAGGTCGCGAAGTTTATCTTGCATGGTATTTGAACAGAAGGTCGGCAGCGGCGTTGTCAAGCGCGAGGTTTTTCGTCACGCCGTTTCCGAGAAAAAACAGGCCGTCCGGGCATCGTCGCCAAGGTCACACCAGACTCAACATCGCTGGCAGCAAATGTGTTGGCGGAAACCAACGCGTAATCGCCAATGGACACACCGGGCTGGAGAACTGCGTTACTGCCGAGAAATGCGCCACGCCCGACTCGGCAACGCCCAGTCACCACCACGCCGGGACAAAGCTGCGCGCCATCGCCGATGATAGCCTCGTGTCCCACGACCGCAGAAACGTTGATCAGCGCCTGCGCTCCGATAACGGTCTGAGGTGCGATCGAGGCAAAGTGGCCGATGAAGCTTCCGAGTCCAATCTGGGCATCGGAAGCGATTTCCGCCTTTGGGCTGATGAGTGAGGCTGGCGTTAAGCCCAGTGCAATTAGTTCATCGGCCAACCGCAAGCGCACGCGATTATCTCCAATAGCAATATGAAAGGCCGTACCCGACGGAAGTTGCTGGGCTGCCACATCGGGCGTCCCGAGGACAGGCAAGCCGCCTATTGTTTCCCCAGCAGAAACCGAGTCATCGGCAAGTCCAACGAGGTGCCAGTCGGCCGATTTAACGGTATTCATGGCCTCAGCGAGCCAAATAGCCTCCAAGGCGAAACCGCCAGCGCCAATAATGAGTAAGGGTGTGGACATGATGAATCGATGGGCTAGTCGGCGAGCGAATGGTTCAGTTGATAAGAGCCAGGACCGGGTGAGATCAGTTCAATGAGTCCACGTAGGGGATCGTGGAACCACATAATTCGTCGTCCAAAGGCAACACCGATTGCCGGTTTCCCCAACGGAACACATCCGCCAGACCGAAGTGTCTGAATCGATGAGTCGAAATTATCCACTGCGTAAGCCACGTGATGCAGCGATACTTTGCGCTGTAAAGCACGCTGTAAATGACTGTCGGTAGAGTCAGGGCTTATCAGTTCAATCCAATGCGAGGCACTCGGTTGACGCAACAAACAAACCAACGCCTGCTGGCCAGCATCGTGGATGATTTCGCCGTCCAATTCGTAACCATAAACATCAACCCAATGCTGACGCGCCGTATCGATATTCTCGACGAGGTAACCAATGTGATGCAGACGAAAAGTTGAATCATGACTCATTGTTGGTCTCCCATAAACTCTGGCATGGTGTCGGCTCCGGCGGGTGACACGCCCTCACGCCGCAGCACTTTACCAAGAGTCATCGCAATAATTTTGAGATCAAGGATGAAGCTCCGATGATCGACATACCAGACATCGAGACGGAAACGCTCCTCCCACGTAATAGCATTTCGGCCATTAACTTGAGCCCAGCCAGTAATTCCCGGACGCACGGCATGGCGGCGAGCCTGCTCTGGAGTATAACGCACCAGGTAACGCACGAGCAGTGGGCGAGGCCCGACAAAACTCATTTCACCACGTAAGATATTCCAAAGTTCCGGTAACTCATCCAAACTGACACCGCGCAACCAGCGTCCAAACGACGTTAACCGCTGTGAATCGGACAATGGATTACCCATTTGGTCGCATGCATCCGTCATCGTTCGGAATTTGATTAAGTTAAACACGTGGCCATTGAGTCCCGGTCGAGGCTGGATAAAAAAAATCGGGCTCCCCAACTTAATACGCACTAAAATGCATAAAAGAACCAGCAATGGCGATAATGCAAACAGGAGCGTCGCAGCAAAAAGGAAATCAAACACGCGCTTCATGGATATGCATTTTAGCCGCTCATTGGGCCAGTTCCAGATTACAAACGCCAATATTCAAACCCGGCAGCTTTCGCCTCGTCGCGTCCAAACATGCCCCGCACATCGATCAAGCTAGGCCGCTCAGGTGAGCATCGAGCTCGCAACGCATCGAGTTTAAGTGTTTCACAAAAATGTCGGTGACGAACGGCGGCAAGGATACCATCAAATTCACCTTCTGGCGGCAGATCTGAAAGTATTTCCACGCCATATTCCTCCATGACTTCTTCGGGGTCAGCCAAAGGATCGCACACGATTGGTTGCACGCCAAACTGCGTCAAATGCTGATAGACATCGACGACGCGGGTATTGCGGGTATCGGGCACATTTTCCTTAAAGGTCCAGCCGAGGATCAAAACGCGGGCACCTTTCACCATACTGCCAGATTGGATCAACCCATGAATAATTTGCTGCCCGATGTATGCTCCCATCCGATCATTGATACGCCGACCGGCGAGAATCAAATCTGGATGCAAGCCGACCTCTTGCGCCTTGTGCGTCAGGTAATACGGGTCCACGCCAATACAATGACCGCCCACCAAGCCAGGTTGGAACGGTAGGAAATTCCATTTGGACCCGGCAGCGCGGAGCACGGCGTCGGTGGGGATTTCCAACCGGTCAAAGAGCACCGCCAGTTCATTCATGAGGGCAATATTCAAATCACGCTGGGTGTTTTCAATTACCTTGGCGGCTTCTGCTACCTTGATGCTTTCGGCGCGATGCACTCCGGCAATGATCACACTCCCATAAAGTTCGGCCAGATAATCAAGTGTCTCAGGAGTATCTCCCGCCACTACTTTAGTAATCTTTTCCACCGTATGTTCACGGTCACCAGGATTGATTCGCTCTGGCGAATAACCTACGAAAAAGCCTTCGCGCCACTTCAAGCCACTGCTTTCGGTAAGAATCGGTACGCAAACCTCCTCCGTTAAACCAGGATAGACCGTGGATTCATAAACGACGATGGCCCCATTTTTCATGTGTCGGCCCACCATTTTACTAGCGGCGCAAACAGCGGTCAGGTCAGGACGGCGATAGACGTCAATTGGAGTCGGCACCGTAACGATAAAAACGTCTACCTTGGTTAAGAGAGCGGCGTCCGTCGTCAACTCCAGTGTGCTCTTTTCCAGGTCTTCAGGACTGGCCTCACCGGTGACATCCAAGCCCGACTTCAGTTGAGTCACTCGCGACTCACTGATGTCAAAGCCAATCACATTGAAATGGCGCGCTAGACAGATCGCCAATGGCAAGCCCACGTACCCCAAACCAATAACCGCGATGCGGGCTTCATTCAAAGGGGAAAAACTCATACAGAAATTCGATTATTTAAACGGTCCATCATAACCATGCGCATGAATGCGCCAATGGAAAAATTACTTCGGTATAGAAGGTTTTTGAGGCTCCTGCTGTCCTTCATGTGTCTCATGCATGATTTCATCGGTTACCGTGCTCCAGAGACTCAGGAGTACGCCTCGCCGAGCAGTGATTTCGCGGATCCGGGATTCATTAACCTCGAGCAGATCCGCCGTGATAACAATTTCGTCGATATCGTGGGAACCCAGAATATCTTCTAGCTCTTCCAAATGCCCGAGCACACGGACCCCATGCACGAATCGACGACGCAGATTCACATCATCATCAATAAAGCCGATGATTTTACGCGTGGCCATTTCATCTGGATGAACTAGTCGAAGCTCACGCAGGTAAAGCGCACCACGGTTACCAGCACCATAAAGCAGTATATGCCGGACGACATAGCGACTCGCTGCCCGCTCATTCAGCGCAGATATCATCATCCACTCCCGTAAGGTCTGAGTGATCACCCGCACTCCAAAAATCCCGAACATACTGAAGTAGGCGAACATAATGCTGATGCGGAGGTTCTCGGTTTTCAGATCCGCATCCGCTGCCGATAGAAAGGCAAATGTCAGCAGCACACCAACTGTAAGCGAAAAGAATAAAATTAGGTAATCACGAAAATTGCTGCGCGACCAGACCCTTGAATAGGTGTGTCCCAATACCAACATTAAGAATACTGGAGAAATCCAAACTGGAAGCAATTGTGCCCATTCTCCCACGCCCAACCCCATCATTGCGGGGTATTGTAGCAACATTGCAGCCACCAGCGATATCGAGAGCCAGATTAAGTCGCAAACCGGATATACGATCATACCGATCACTGCACGCCCCGGACGCTTAATGCCCTCTGCCAAAAGACGCCCAGTATCCCAGATTTCGACGTGCACCACGTGCCGCACAACGACGTATACACCCGAAATAAACACGATGAGAAAGAGCCCGACCAACGCCTTGCTCATGAAAATAGAAAACAACCCAATCGCTACCAGCAACAAGTTACCCATGTAGAGAATAACCGCGACTTTGCGCTGCGAGAACCCGGCTTCTAACAGACGGTGGTGCAGGTGCTCCTTGTCCGCCCCCATGATCTTTGGACCTTCTTCCCCCCCCCCCAGTTTGGCAGTCAAACGCCGAGCTGAACGCCGCCAAATCGCAAGGATTGTATCCATGATCGGCACGCCAGCGGCAAGAAAAGGTACCCCAATGCTCACTAGCACCGTAGATTTGCCCGCACTCTCCAAAGCAAGCGAGGCCAATGCAAACCCCAAGAACATGGAGCCAGTGTCTCCCAGAAAAATGCGCGCCGGATGAAAATTGTAACGAAGAAAACCCAAAACCGAACCGATCAGCGCCAAAACAATGAGAGAATCTGCTGGCTCCGCACGCAGCAGGAAGGCCGCACCTATACCTAGGCTAGAAATAATCGCCAAACCACCACAAAGGCCATCCAGCCCATCAATCAGATTGAACGCGTTGATTAGCGCAACACACCAGACAATAGTCAGGATCAGATTAATAAACCAAGGGAAGTCTATCCCCAGCATGTGATCGAACCCTTTACCCGAGAGAAAGAACAAGACGCAACTGGCAGCAATTTGACCTCCCAGCTTAATAATTGGACTCGTTCCTTTTATATCGTCCCAGATACCAACTGCACAGAGGATCGAAGATGCTGCCAAGAAACTGAGCCACCACTGCTCATCCAGTCGTCCAGTAAAGGTCCAAGGCCAAATATAGGCGTACAGACAAACCGCAGCGAAATTGAAGGCCAAGAATACCGCAACTCCCCCAGCCCTAGGTATCGGCGTTTTGTGGATACGACGCTCATCCGGCATGTCAATCATGCCCAAACGCGGCCCGAGCCATATCATGACTCGCGTGAGGATCAGCGATACAGCAAAGCCGACGCCAAAAACCACGAAGTATTTCGACAACTCATTCATGCTGGATTGGAAAGAGGAATATATTCAACGCACTGTAGGTACCCTCTAGTCACGGATGGGTGCAAGCTGAAATGATTACCCCAGATCATTCGGAAAAAGCCATGCTCTCGTCAGAACCCATACGATATTGCAAATCAATCCCATTAATTTCGATCCAGTCATCAGGAAACTGATCAGAAACATTAACCTGAACACAAACATGTGTCATCCCCTCAGGCATAGGGGTCATTGCTGCCAGAGTTACCCATTCAGCGAACTCTCCCGGGTAAAGACGGTCGCGGCGTATTGGGGAGGAAAAGTTGCCCTTAGCATCCATAAAATAAAGTTGGATCTCTGCTTGGCTACCAGGGCTGATAACGCCTCGCATTAATGCTTCCATCCGAAATTCGCCCTGAACTCCCGGTTGGATTTCAAGCCAGCGTAGCATTACGAAATAATCGGCTCCACTAACCCGCAGACGCCCTTCTGGGCCCGCGATGCGGATGACATGCATATTCTCAGCATGCGAAGCCTTTGTGGCCCATCCCCGCACAAAACGGGTCGGATCAATCGATTCCGGACCACCGCCTAAGAGGTCTCCCTCAAAAATCGGCCCGCCAAAATCTTCCATCGCCACGCTTTCCCAACCGGTCGACCAGCGCGCAGCTGGATTTAGGTGATCCAACTGATTGATGAAATTTGCCGCAGAAGGAAACATATCTTTCTTGCTTTCCAGCCAATTTGAATGAGCGGCCCTAAAGGCAACCAGCTCCTCGGTAGGCCTTCCAACGCCCGAGGATGGATAAGGCACCTCGCGCCAAGCCTCATAGAGAGTGGCCCCCGCCTGAGTCACCGCCCACGCTTCCTGAGTTTGTGCGATCAGTGACATCACTCGCGCCCGATCAGCCGACTCGGAAATCGCGTTTGCGCGCGCAGTCGCTTCATCAAGCAAACCGTTCATTTCGTCGCATTTAGCAGGCGGGAACAGGGCAAACTGGTCTGGATTGTCCCAATATTTCAGCCACATGCCCTCGCCCGGCTGCGTCATCCAAGCCACTTCGCATGCATCAAAGAACGCGGCCATTGATTCTGCCGCAGGACCATACGTCGCTTGAAAATAGTGTTTCAGCAGCTCGCGATGATTTTGTTCAACTCCCCATGCTAATTGCCCTGCAAGCCAATACTTGGGGCCATCGAACCCCCACACAGGTCGGCCGGAAAAAAAGACCCCACGACCACGATGATCCCAGAGCCAGCCCAAGCTTTCCGCCATGATTGTTGGAAAATACCGGGGGATCAGGAAAGGCTGCCCTTGATAGTATTCCCAAGCACCCAGCATGCGCGGGCCCGCCTCGCTCCAGGCGGTGATCAGGGCCTCGTCATCTGCCCGGTATTGTGGGTCGTACCACTGGCTTTGGTCCGAGCAGAGATAAGGCATTATGCGTGCATTGACCGCGAAATCGGGGGGGGGCTCCGCCCACATATAGGCAAGTTGCGTGATGTAAGGGGGGGGGGGGGAATTATTGGTTTCGGAGTCATCCGTAGTGAGTTCAGCAACGCGGTCCGTGAAGCCGAACACTAAATTCGAGAAATTCGGCTTGCCTCGGAAATACGCCCAGGGCGTGAGTGCGTCTCGGGTGGGGGGGGAGTCGTCGTAGCGGATGGAGTCGTTCGTGGCCAAGGAAACGGTCAATAAATCAGCGTTCGCTTGGGCATGTTTTGTTACATAATCCGCCGCAAATGTCACCACTTCGGGATTTATTAAGTCGGGCTGCGACCCACTGCCCTTAATGTCACTCAGTGGGGACCTTTTACCAAAGCGCCAGGCCCGCCACTCTTCATTATCAGCCATCACGCCGGGCGTAAAAATCCGATACAGGTTGTGGTTAAAGTCGAAATGGGCGCTCGCTCCATTGCGCAAGGCCCAAAGGCCGTCCGCTTGGTCAACTCTCAAGCCACCGCCGAGCAGGAATTTGCGGTCGTAAAAGTCTGGTTGCAGTGTGCGACGCCCTCCGCGTAAAGCGAATCGCTTTGGTTGGGGAATCACTTCCCCGCTCTCACCCGGCTGCACCCAAATGCAGCCCAAATCCTCCTGTAGAAAGCGATAAACGCCGCTGCGGGTGGCTTCAGCCGTCGTTCCATTGATAACCAATCGGTGCGGATGCGCGAGAACCTCTGTTCGCTCCCACGAATCCGAATCGAGCAGCTCGCGCCGGGTTTGCCCAGTCATTGGGCGACCATCCACAGTCCCATAAACGCCATCCAGCCGCGCCCGAATGGTCTCCCCAATGAAGATTCCATGCGCTGTAATCGTGTCCGTCGGCTCTGGAGCCACGGGCCAATCGCACTGAGCGGCAATGCCAAGAATGCGGGCAAAGTCTTCTGCAACCTGCCGCACGGGTGAGCCCGCCTGTTCGTGCGCCGAATAATAGACCGGGCCAATAATCGTATCCGCGCTCCACAGAAGAACGATTTCGTTATCGGTTGGCGACGTGCGCGGACCCTTCGCCCAAAGCGCCAGTGGAAGCGCAAACAGACAAAGTAATATTGCGCGAAAAAGAATCATTATAAGGAAGCTCGCCCTGCCCTCATTTCGTTCTCAATCCAAGCGTAGGTCTGTGCCAGCCCCTCACGAAGCCGAATCGATGGTGCCCAGCCGAGACGCTCTTGGATCATCGCATTGTCACTGCATCGACCACGGACTCCCTTGGGCGCGTCGAGCTCGTAGCGCCGCTTGAGCGTTACGCCCGCAATGGATTCCACCATGCTAACGAGTTCATTGATGGTGACCAGCTCATCGCTCCCCAGATTAATCGGGTCCACCACATCACTTGCCATGATTTTATCGATCCCCATCACGCAATCGTCAATGTAGGTAAAAGAGCGCGTCTGCTCGCCATCTCCCCAGATGACGATTTCCAGCGGGCCAAAAAGCTTGGCGGCGGCCACCTTACGGCAGATCGCGGCGGGTGCCTTTTCCCGTCCACCGTCAAACGAACCATGCGGACCATAGACATTATGGAATCTGGCCACACGGGTTTGCAGTCCAAAATCTTCACGGAAGTGACGGCACATGCGCTCACTGAAAAGCTTTTCCCAGCCGTAACCATCTTCTGGCTCTGCGGGATAGGCATCCGCCTCCTTGAGCCCGGGATTGTGAACATCGAGCTGCTTGCCAGCCGCGTAAACACAAGCCGAGGAAGCGTAGAAATAATCTCGTGCGCCCGCATCCCGAGCCGCCATCAGTAGATGGGTATTGATAAGGACGCTGAGCATGCAGAGTGCCCGGTTGTTCTCGATGAAACCCATGCCACCCATATCCGCCGCCAGATTGTAAACAGCGCCACATTCGGCGACCGCCTCCTGACAGACTGCCAAATGCTGAAGGTCGAGCACCTGATTTTCCACATCGTCAAAACGCTGATGCCACTGATCCAACGGCTTATGATCCACCGCACGGATGTGGGCACCGCGCCGACGCAGGTGGTCAATCCAATGGCCGCCAATGAAGCCGCCGCCGCCCGCAACTAAGATGAGTGGAGTTGAGAATCGCCCCATGCCAATATTAGGCTATAATTGAGTACCCAAAACCGTGTATTTCTTAGCACTTTTCAGCCTTTCCTGCACGTAGTCATGATCCCTAATAAAGATAGTATTACCTTTCTCACTGCTACCACTCTTAAGAGGAGTCAATTTCCTCATAAATGGATCATAGCTATAGGCCTGAAACCCCTTACTAGTGAGTAAATTGATGATCAACGATTCATCATACCCATATCGCATACCAAGCTCGTTTGTTTCCAAAATCAGGCATTTTAGAGAGGATGAATCCAGAATCGAATCCGCGCCTTGTAATACTGGCCATTCATAGCCCTCAACATCAATCTTCATTAAGGCTGGAGACACATTCGCTAATTCGTCATCTAAACGCGTGACCGGAACTGAGATCATGTCAACCGCTTGCTCCTGCTCACCCTCGGAAATGGCATGATTCATCGTATCCCTACCAGACGTAAACTTCAATTCCCCCTTTTCCGCACCGACGCCTTTATTAATACAAACAACAATGTCCTCCATTTTATTGAGGCGCACATTATCGACTAGTCGCGAGTAAGTCGTGGGTATCGGCTCAAAAGCATAACCATGCGCTCCAACAACGGCACAAGCTAAGACGGTGTATGAACCTACGTTTGCTCCAACATCAATGAAGACATCCTCATCTCTTAGGAAATGTAATAGGAATCCCATGTCCGTAAACTCATGTAGCCCACAATAGACATTTCCGGTTAGACCGGTCTCTCCGGGATGTACGAGAATCCTTGAGCCGTTTATCCAATTATATGCAATAGCGCCTGGAGCGATTCGGCTGGAAATTTGCCATTTTGCAAAACGCATCAATGCCTGCACTGACGCCCCCTTATTCATGGGATGATCCAAAATACTTTTTAGAATGCGGAGTAAAAGCATAACAATTTGTTAAGAAATAAATGACTACTGTATTATTCAATACAAACACTAAATTTGTCCATGAGATACGCCTTCCCCATGCCTTCCTCAAGCGCCCGGTGTCCCGCTTCGCCCTTGGCCTTTAAGACCTCCGGAGACAAATCCGCCAAGGAACGCAGAAGACGCTCTGCTTCATCTACCGCCCCATGATCAACACGCCAACCGCAATTGCGCGCGGCCAGTACATCGGCAATGTGGCAACGCTCCGGCCCCAAGAGCAGGATCGGCTTGGCCAAGGCCAGTGCGGCATAATACTTACAGGGGTGGACGATGCCCGCCATGTTGTCGCCCATGCTGACCAAGTGCACGTCTGCCGCCGATAGGGAATACTTAATCTGATCGAGCGGCAGATACGACAACGAGCGGATGTTGCTCGGGCGATGCTCAACCATCAGCGCCTCCAGTTCTTCCTTCCCTACCCCGCCGCCAATGAACAGAAATACGATGTCTTCGCGGTCCTGCATGCGCAAGGCTGCTTGAAAAATCGTACTGAGCGGGTGGACCATGGAATGGTTACCACTGTACATCACCACAAATTTGCCATCTAGCTGATGCTCTTTCCGAAAGGGATTCTCGGCATGGGCAATCTTTTCCAGATGGCCCTCCATCGGCCAAGGTGGGATGTCGTGGAAACGCGCGGGACTGGTGGATAGTTTTTGGCGCATCGTCGCCTCCATGTAGCGATCCAAAACGATGACATCGGACGCACGCGCGAGGACCCGCTTGTTTCCCCATTCCAGCAGCCGTGCCATAGGTGAGTTAGCGGTAACCTTGCCCATTACGAGTGCCTGGTCCGGGTTGATATCCATGACCCAATATTTCAGGGGGACGCGCCGCACCAGGCTTATTGCCCAGCCCAAGATGCCGCCCATCGGCGGAGAGGTCGTCACCAAAACTGCATCTAGTTTACGCGTAAAAACCGCATGAATAAATGCCTGTGCGCAGAAGAGTAATTGGCCAGCTAAGCGCTGCTTCATGCTGGCCTTGCCCAACGACGAAAATGGCAAGCGGCGAATAGAAACCCCGCCCAGTTCTTCGTGAGAGGGAAAACGCTGCGTGGGATCGTCATAGCCATGATCCGCAGTGAGCACCCGAACTTGCCAATCGCGCTCCGCTAAGGCCTCGGCAGCCTCGGCCATGTATTGGCCCACGGCCGCCGGATCGGGCACGTAGACTTGGCTGATCATGAGGAGACGTTTTTTCATTTTAAGCGATGGCGGCGTAAACAGCTTCATATTGGCGGGCGACCGAAGAAGCCGTAAAACGCTGGGCATTGGCAAGGCCCTTCTCAATTAAATCGGCGCGTAAACTTGGCTCAGCGAGAAGACGCTTCATGCCTTCGCGTATGTCGTCGACACTCATTGGATCCACCAAAAGCGCCCCCTCCCCCGCTGTCTCAGGCATGGCGCAGGTGTTGGAGGTAATCACCGGTCGCCCAATTGCCTGCCCTTCAACAATTGGCAAACCAAACCCCTCAAAGGTTGAAACCAACGACACAATATCCGCTGCCTGATATTCTTCAAAAATCTCGTCCGCCGTCAGCTTCGCGGCAGTCGTGTAGCGGACGCCATGCTTGGCCAACGCCGCATTCTGAGACTCGCTTAGCTGTCCAATAATTCGCAGTTCGACCGGCAGACCACCCACGGCTTCGGCCAAGCGTTCGATGTTCTTGTTCGTCTTCGTTCCCAAGCAGAGAACACGTGGATTACTTTCGGGAAATACTTTGGGCGAATAAACGAAGCGGGCCGAAACGGGATCAGGAATCACCCAAGCGTGCTTAATCGGAAAGCCGACCAACGACTCAACTGATTCACGAGCGAAGGTGGAAATAAAAGTAACGGCAGCGGCGCGACGAATCGGCCAAGTATACCAGAGGCAGCGGAAAATCGCCTGCTTCCATCCACGAAAGGCGTTGGTGTCGCCACTGTCATGAATCGTCAGCACGAGACCGCGTCGTGGTAATGCGAGCGCCAGATAATGTACCTCGCCCGTAATGTGATTCACCACGCATTGGCTGCGCCGAGCCTGTCGGACATTGGCCCACATCGCGGATGGCGAAGCACGTCGGTGAGGACAGTAGAACGCCTCTTGCTGAATCCCCTCGGACAAGGCACCACGCACGTCAGAAAATACCTGCTCCAAGCTGAAAGCGCAGCCTTCTTGGCGATAATGATAGGCGACGGATGGCATCACCCGCTTGTCTGTTTTATTGGCGATCATACCACAACTAGCTCACTTGACGCTCAAGCCAATCTGCCCAGCGGGGATAAGTCTTTGCACGGTCAAAATGCTCAGCAAACAGTTTTTTTGCAGCAGGACGTTCTCGGCGAGCGAGTTGACGATCTATGGCATAAGGCCTAAGAGTATTGGCCAAGGATTTTGCATCACCCACTTGATAAAACCGACCGCATTTCGCGCTTTCGAGCAGGGATTTCAGTTCTCCCGGCAAGCTATTGATCACTGGTAATCCCGCGCCAAGGTAATCCCCAGCTTTGTAGGGAACGGCCACTAGTGAATCCGGCAACATCGGAATAACGCCGACATCACTCGCTGCCAACAAATCGTTCAACGGCTGCCCTTGCAGATAGCCATGAAACGTAACACATTCATTCAATTGCAGTTCATCGCATAGCACCTTGAGCAATGCTTGGCGTTCTCCTTCACCCGCAATATCCAACCTTACAGACCAGTTTTCGGATCGTAATTGACTGATCGCATACAGCAAGGTTTCTAAATCGTAGGCCGAACCCATCGCTCCCAAATAGAGGATTCGTAAATCGCCGCCAAGTGGACGATCTACGTAATGAGTTCCTTGCGTAGATGCGCCGAGATAACAAACGTGTACACCATCCGGCCCGCCATATTGGCGGACAAAATCCGCAAAAGCCTGAGATTGGGCAGAAGCGGCGTCAACTAGCTGGCAAACTTCGGTCGCGCGCCGAAACCAAGGTTGGAGGAGCCCACGCAATAATCTACGGACGCCGGGTAGTTTTGGTACCAGCATTAAAAAATTATCAGGCCAGGCGTCCATTAAATCAATGGTGACTCGGCAGCCGCAGCGTTCGCGCCAATGAAATGCCGCCGTGGCGGTTCCCATCGGCGGCCAACTGAAGAGGACCAAATCGGGCGCATACCCAGCGGCAATTTGTTCATCACCCGCTACCTGAAGCTGCCGTGCAAACTGACGATGATTGCGAACGCGAGCCCAACTAACATTGTGGCTGTAAGCTGGCGCGTCGATCAATCGAAGGCTATATGATTCGCTGCCAAGTGTAGGTTGATCCCGATTCTGCTTACGACGATGACTCCACCGCGAAGACCACCAGATAACTTCATGCCCTCGTTGCGCAAGCACCGCACAGAGCGTCCGATAACGTTGTGGCGTGCCCTCGCCAGGGATGTCGTCGAAAGGGTTAACAATCCAGATGCGCATTCAAAATAATCCAGCTACCCCTGCTCATTTTTACGGCGATACCTCGCCTCTTGTAGCTTAATATCAATCATGAATTCGTAAGCAGCTCGCATCGTGCTGAACCTGAATCCCGCCGCCCCGTCAAGAAATCCACCCCGGACAATATACAAATAAATAAATGCCCCAAAGGGACGGAATGGCATCCGATAGGCGAACTGCTTTAGCGCCCGACGACGCAGCATTGGGTCTTTATTTAAAAACAATTTCCAAGGAATACTCTGACTGGACAATTCCATTTCAAGCCGATCCGTCTCCATTGAGGAATATATATTATGACGGGTGATCCAATATTCGATGCCTTTATTAAAGGGATAATGAATCAGATGCTCCCGGAGCAAACCGACTTTACCATCGGTATAATACTCTTCGTTTACTTCTCGCTCCACCCTTACTTTTCCACGACGAAAAAGCCGCCCAAACCATGTCGGGTAACCGCTCGATCGGCGAAGCCACTTCCCCATGAACATATCCTTCCGCCGCACACGATACAAAGTGACGGAGGAGTTATTACTTTGGATAACGCTCTGTATTTCGGTCGCAAGTTCGGGTGAGATACGCTCATCGGCGTCGAGCATAAGGATCCAATCATGCTTAAAATCCTGCTGGAGACCATACATACGTTGTGCCGCATAATTATCGAAAGCACGAGTAAGCACTGTTGCACCACCACTACGGGCGATCGCTACAGTTTGGTCAGAGCTTTGGGAATCCAAAACCCATACATCATCGGAGAAAGCCACCGACTCCAAACATTTCTGGAGGTTCACCTCCTCATTATAAGTTAATATTAAAACGGATACCGACATTTTTCACGTCTGCATTTCTACGCAGTTTCGATGTTTAATTTTCTTAGCTGGATTACCAGCAACAACGGCCCAGGCCTCGACATTTTTAATAACCACAGCACGAGCTGCCACAACTGCTCCCTCAAAGATTGTCACGCCTGGCCCTACAAACGCCTCAGCACAAACCCAAACGTGTTGTTCGATAGTAATGGGGGCATGAATCAGAGGCCGCTGCAAAGAATCGATGTCATGTGACGCCGTGCAGAGAAAGCTACGTTGGCTCACAGTAACTTTGTCTTTAAGCACAATCTTGTCCACATTGTAACAATCAACACTTGCCGCAATACAAACAAAGTTACCCAATTTCAAATTCCAGGGTGCCCATATATGCGCTGAGGGGGACACACGACAACCTTGACCATGAGTCGCCCCAAACATTCGTAAGAGCAAAAGCCGCCAGCCATGCATGCAACACTCTGGTGTAAAACGAAAAAATACAATTGAGACTAACTGCCAAATCAACCGCATGATACGATTGGAATAAGATAGCTTATTCTCATATTTGTATTTTTTAATCTCCTCGATCATGGCGAATTTATGGATGAAACAACAATACTGATTCGAGTGGGATTCTGGCCGATCTGGCTGCCAGTAAGTTTTCCTCACCCGGCTCCCCAAACGCAATCATCATTATCAATCGCTCTCGTTGATGAATGCCCGAAATCCTCTTAATATTCGCTTCCTTCGCATTGGTTATCGCTAGGTTGAGCGGACAGGAAGCCAGCCCATGCACATGAAGTGCCAGCATAAGGTTTTGTGAAAAGAGTCCGCCATCAACGTAGCTCTGGCTTCGTTGGCCATAACCACCCCAAGCAGTCAGTTCAGACGTAACAACAAAAAGGTTATGAATCGATTCGGTGAACCCTGAAGTCCCCCCCTGTAATGACAAGAGGCTGCTAATCTGATCAGGAGACTGAAAACAATGAACGCGAACTGACTGGCGGTTACACTGCGAAGGAGCAGATTGAGCAATCTCCAGAACCTTGCGAATAGTTTCTTTTGAGACTTTCACTGGCGCATAGTTCCGGCAGCTGAATCGGGATTGGATAAAAACCTGCCCGACCTGACGTGACGCTTCACTCGGGAAATGCCCAGGCTCAATATTGCGAGCGCCCCCATTACCTTCGCATTGCGATAGGGTTTCAGAATTGGCGAGATACGCCTCTAGTTCTTCAAGAAATGGGGCATCCGGAGTCTTACTTCGATGAAGCTTCACATAGGACTCGATAGCACCTTTAGCCATTTCAACTGGGAAGGGCGAAAAGCCGACATCATAACGATCGAGAAGGCCCATCATATCGCGCAATTTCTTGATCCCAAATAGATCGCGTGGATCCTTCAAGGAAAGCCCCTTCTCGATTGCATGGGCAAGAATGATGATCCGATAATACAGTCGCCGATTCTCTTCTTCGAAAGGCGAATGATAACTATAACCCAGCGTCAGGCGGAAATCACGCAGGTACTCCCAGAAATATTGTATGACCTTTAGCATGTAGAAAAACTTAGCCTTCAATGGCATCCTTAAGATATTTTTGGGCATCCGAGCGCCAGATCGCCACAGCTGCATGAATACGCTCGTAATCAATTTCTTGGGCGGCTAAAGCAGAGAGATCAACCTCATTATCGCTAGACACAAACCGATCGGTGCAATTCAATCGCTCAAGTAATGACAGAGAACGTTCATTGAAACTGTTCTTCTTTCCTTGTAGTCCCACAAAGAAAAATGGCTTACGAAAAATAATGCTAAACAAGGTGCCATGGTAACTGTTGGTGATCACAAAACGAGCATTCTTTAGATAGCCCAGCCACTCAAGTGGGCCAATCCTCTCCTTACGCTCATGCAGGGTTTCCGGAGATATAACCGAAAACCCAGTCTGACTGGCGACCTTCTCTTCAATCTGCTGTACGAATTCACGGCTACGAAGTGTATAAGAAAAAATATAATCTTTATCGCTGTCTGGTTCAATCGCCAGAGGATAACCGTCATCAACTAATAATGTAGGGTCGGGCGACCATTCAGCCAATCGCCCACACAGGCCTTGTACTAGAGGGACTGCACTTTTTTCGCGAACCGAAATCGCGTCGAGTGGCTTTATCAAGCGGGCAGTTTCCTCTTGAAAACGCGGCAGCACGTAAGGGCGACCGAAACTGGCCGCATAAGAAATTCGCTTCACCTCTGCCGATCCAAAATCCAAGAAATAGGCGGGATCAATACCGAACTGCTCCGACGCATTCCATATCTGGTCACTCCCACACACATAGACATCGCCCTCGGGCGGGCGGGCTTTCAAATCTTGAAGGTTATCATAAGTTGTGCCTTCGATACGTAGATGTGTGCGGTGAAATTCTTCAAATTTCTTTGTTTTACCACCGTCTCCCATGAGCTGCTTACGAAGATGCATCACACGGAGATAAACATTAATCAAATTAGCGCGCCGAGACCAACGATCTCGCGGCCAGATTAAGCCTCCCCCTTTCGTTAAGTGATCTGGCCGGTAGTCGATGAACGAGACTTCATACCCCATCTTTGCAATGGCCTGCTGTAGCCCATATGCCTGTAATGCCGCGCCGAAGTTAGCAGGATGGTGATAGGTGATAATTCGAATTTTTCGCATATGCGACATAGTCCTCATGTAATGATTCGTTCTTTGGGCTGAGCATTTGCTTTGGCCATAATCTCGGACATTCGTTTAAACATGCGCTCTTTTGAAAATGACTTAACGTGCTCCAGCCCAACTTGTCGCCGACTGAGCCGGTCTTCGTCATTGTCGAGGCATTGTTGGATTTCGACTACAAGCGAATCAACGTCTCCCGGCCTTGCCATAAAGCCTGCCTCCCCTTGTTTCAAGACTTCTGGAATACCTCCTGCATCAGTTGCGACCACGGGTAAGCCCGCTGCCAATGCCTCGAGAAAGGCGACCCCCAGTGCCTCCCGACGAGAAGGTACACAAAAAAAATCCGCTGTAGCGTAATGCTCGATAATCTGCTCGCGAGGCACAATCCCGAGTTGAATTAACTCACCTAGATACCCGGCTTTACTAGCCAACTTACGAATCTCATCTTGCTCCGTCTCGTCTGCTACCCCAATGACAGAAAGCGTAAACGACCGAGTCGATAAATTTGCCAACGCCTGCAAAAGAACATCCAGCCCGCCTATATGCCACTGATTTTTAACAAACAGCACTCGATAGGGTGACGTTAGTTTGGCTTTCACTGGACTAGGCTGAAAGGCATCCAAGTCGACAGCTTTATACAAATGCACCATTTTGGATGGCTGTAGATCGTAGCATTTGGCCAGTTGATCGGAGAGGAAATGAGAGTTCACTACCGTCAAACCAGCCCGACGCGTAATGAATTTATCCAAGGCGAAAAAAATCCGAGTCCGAATTCGACAGAAAAAGTTACTGACAGTAGGCGCTAATTTCACCGCTCCTTCCAATTCCATAATTCGTGTACCATCATTGACCATTACAACAACAGAACGACGTAGCCGTCGATCCATCACGCAAAAAAGCGCAAAAAAACGATCGGCAAACCAAACGTTCGAGCAACTACGATAGCGCCCACCGATTCGCAAACGGAGATACACAATAAAACTAGCAATGATCCAGCTTCCCGGAAATTTATTGTAAAATGGTTCAGCGCTAGGCAAAAAATTTATAAATGGGCGATCTGCTCCAAAAACGCCCACGTGCGAATGGGGGTAAAGGATTTCCGCATCCAACCTCTCGGCACCGATTCCTTCAATTAGATAGCGCATGAATGTACCGGGGCCACTGTAGATAAGTCTCCCCTGAGTACCTATAATTAGAGATCTACCCATTGACTAAAGATTTCCCACGATTACGCAGCGTTGCCAATATGGAGCGAGGTAATGAGAAATTTAAAATCCGATACATCCTGACAAGACATAACGCCAACCAGCGAGCAAAGGATGACTTACAAGGATGGTATTGCTTCCGAATTTGAAGCGCTTCTGCAGCCATCGCAGGCGGACACTCCCCACCCACAACGGCACTGGCTGTTTTAGCCTGATCATGCAAGCGCAGTCCCCAAAAATAAATCGGCATCCGTATAAAACGTTGACCGCTGCTCACAATCCGCCACCAGTACTCGGCATCCATACAGTAATGCATCTCCTCATTCAGTGGGCCAACTTTCTGGTATAGATCACGATGTATAAACGAACTGGGGCCAAAAATGTTCAACAACCCCAAACGCACTGCAAACGCCTCAAAGCCACCTCCACACAAATAGCGAATGACGCGACCATCGGCATTCAAGTAAATAGTATTCGCCGTAATCCATGCCTCATCACTTTTCGATAGAAAATCTAATACTCCTCTAAGCGAGCCTGGGCAAATAACGTCGTCTGAATTTAGCCATGTAAAGTAGCGGCCCCTAGCCCGCCGAAATCCTTTATTAAAGGCTTCGCTCTGCCCGCTATCTGGCTCGGACATAATTACGTCTAACACGTCACGATAACGCTTACAAATATCTAAGGTTTCATCGGAGCTAGCCCCATCAACCAGAATAAATTCAACGCCAGCCGTCGCTTCACGCGCCACTGAATCCAAACAATCGACCAAATATTGGGCACTATTGAACGTGGGGATGACAACACTGAGGATGATCTTTGTCACTCGTCTATGACGCATTGGGGCTTATCACCTCGACCAAGTAGCCACTCGTAAAACTGAGCAAGCTGCCGTGCGAGTGGCTCCCAGAGGAATGATTCGTGCACCCATGGAATTCCTTTTTCGCCCATCGCACTCAGAGCTTCAGGCGTCATGTTTAGAGCCTCGCCCAATGCACCGCCAAAGGCGTCAACTGTTGGCTCCACCCACCAGCCACAACCTCTCACTGACAATTCCTCCCAGGGCGTTCCAGTAGTGGTGATGACAGGAAGACCATATTGTAGCGCCTCCGTCACAACGATGCCAAAATTCTCAGAAAAAGTGGGTAGTACGAATAAATCCGCACGGCGAAAAATTGTGTCCTTATCGGCACCGAACATGGGGCCAGGTATCGAAATAGAATCTGATAATCCAAGTTTCTCAACCATGGCAATGAGTTCCGGAGTAACTCCTTCGCTATCATTACCTACAATGATCAATTCCCAGTCTTTTGGTCGCAATTTAGCCCATGACTCTATCAGAGTAGGCACATTTTTCTTTTGGCTAAGTCGTGAGAAATAAAGCGCAATTCGGCGCTGCTTGGTCTTATTCACGGCCTCGGGATCTAAAGGCTGAGCAGAAATTTCTGACACACCATTAGGGATCAGTGCAATGGGTTGCTTCATCCCCAGATCACGTACTGCCTGAGCTTCCATCTTTGAGGTCGCATGAAAAGCCCGTGCACCATGGCAATCTGATTTTTGGTATAGATTCCACGCGAGCCGTTTCTTTAGGCGATTGTGCGCCAAAGACCACTTTTCAAACATCCCGTGCGGCGAAATCACCAAAGGTAAACCGGCTTCGCGACAGGCGACACTAACATCATGAGCGGTGCGTAACCAAACCCCATGATGATGCACTAGATCAAAACGGCTACTACTGTTTGCAAGCAAGGTGGCTTGCTTGAACCCAGTAGGCAAAATCCGCTGCCATGGCTTGCGTGCAATGAAAGGTATTGGCCGCCGCTGAATGAGAGGGTCAACGGGATATGGCTGCTGCTTACCATCCTCACCATGCTGCAGTTGAATTTCGAACTCAGGAAAATGACTAATCGGGTCAATCAAACCCGCTACCGCTCGAGGCACGCCGCCATCAACCACTTGAAAAGCACTAACTGAATGCAATAGTTTGATCATTCGATAACAGAACGGTTAAAATGTCTCTCAACTCGTAAAAAAGTGTCGGCCATACGCTCAAAGCTGTAACGATTAGCCGTGTCCTCGGCAATACTCCCACGACGTGAATGCCATAGCTCACGTTCGCTGTAAACTTTACCAATCAGATCCGCTAGAGCACTAATATCATTTGATGGGAAAAAGAGAGAATTGAAACCATCACGACAAACTTCAATCTCTGGGGAATGAGGTTCATCTCTAGCCACTAGGACAGGCACACCAAAACCCGTTGCCTGAGTAACTGATAAGCCAACGTATCCAGGCGATACTGCCGCAATCGCGCGCTTGTATAAATTTCGAAGTTGTGACTTATCATGGATAGATCCGGTGAAAATTATTCGATCTGCGATTCCACTGTCCGCCGCTAAGCCCTCTAAATCTGAGCGGGCCTGATCATCTCCGACAAGCACTAGCCGTGCGACCGCAGGAATCAACTCACGTTGCACTGCGTTAACAAACGCTTTAATAAGAAGGGCCGGTTTTTTTCGAGCTGTTAATCGTCCAACAAAAATGAAATCGGTGTATTCAGCTAATGTCACTGGCGCAGGTGCACAATCTTCTATGCCCAAACAAGCATTACACATCGACCATATCGGCAAGTTCTTATGCTGTTCACTAAGCTCTAGTCTCTGGCTCTCTGTATAAGCAATAATCCCGGAGAACCTGCCATAGTAATATTTTCTAAAAAACTGACCGATACGACTTTTACCACTAGCATGTCCCCATGCAACTGTAGGCAATCCACGCAGTCGACGACTGAGCAATAGCAATAAAGTTGAAACAAAACGCATGTTAGAATCAACCACTACCAGAGGACAATCTTTTAGAAGCCGATACGCACCCTGCTGCCATAGCAAACGATCACCGGCAAAATAGTGGTTTCTAACCTTTGATGCAAAATCCCACACCTCAACCGGTGTACGCTGATTCGGATCGGTTGTTTGCTCACCGCAAACCACCTTTAAGTCATTACTCAACTGTTCGCGCAAGATACGATATAATCCAAGTCGATACTCAAGCACTGTAGATTGTATAATAGCGATCATACAACGATCATCCGAACAAATGAATCCGCTTAACTATCTTAAATTGATTTAAGAATAAAGTCGTCGTCAGAGACAGTATAAAAACCAAAACAGTTATCATTAATACAAACAACAGACTATCACTGGCGAATCCAATCCGAGCCAATAAGACCTGAAGTGATTCAATAAATAGCGCATGAATCAAGTAAATGCCCATCACAGATTTAGAGACTAACTTGATCCATTTTTGGGGCTTCAATCGAATACATAATCCTGCCCCAAATATCATAGTCCCGTAAGCTAACTCAAAAAGAAAAAATTGATCAGAGATAAAAGAGGAAGCCACAAACAACAGTGACATAATAGCGATGTAAGTGACCTGCCGCTGCACATCAATTCCTACACGATAGCTAATAGCCAACAATATGCCTACAAACGCAAAAGGTAAGTGATAAAAAAAACGATTCTCAAATCCACTCGAAAAGCCATCGAACAATGGTGACAACACCAAGTATGTCAGGACAATTAACAACAGACTAGAAACAAAAATCGACAGGTAGCGTTTATTCTTTTTGTCCGTCAAGATCATCGACATTAGTTGATATAAGAAAATAGCAGGAAGAAACCATAATTGATATGAAGCCTTTCCTTCAAACAATCCTATGAAGCTCAATTGAGGCAGCTCTTGATCTAGAAAAATGCCTTTTGCGTATCATGCAACCATATAGACAGTTGACCATAGAATTAAGGGAACAAATAGCCTAATCAAACGTTTGTGAAGATAAGCAACCTTATCCTGCGGCGGAATTTGGTGTATTCCGATCAGATAGACACCCATCAAAACAAACACAGGCACAGCATATTGATTGAATATATTCAATGCCTGAGCCACCGGTGCTGTATCGCAAGAGTGTATCCATATGACAGATACAATTCCTACGATTCGCAAATAGCCGAAACCTGGAAAGTACTTAGTCACTCAGAGAAGAAACACCTCCAGAAGCTCCTGAAATAAACTCGGCAACATCCATCCAGTACATTTGCCGAGTGCCTTCATGAATCGAATCAAAGCAAATATGCTTGAAATCACCTCCCCAACGTGGATGCAAATCGCAATGCAAACCACTCCGAGTGAAAGCAAACTCATTTACATCAAACTTCTTAAGGACACGTGGATCCATACCGTACTGGGCCTGCTCTATGCTCTCCATATCCGCGAGAGCGTCAAGCTTCCTGTATGATCCTAAATGAGTCACTTGCTCAGTCAGGAAATTAAATAGCATCAGATTTCGAACACCATGAGCATCAGGATAATCGTCCACTGCCACCCAATCCGAATAAATGCGATTGCACATTGGGTGCCCGTCTCGAGTGAGCTTAGATACACCTATAGGTTCAATCGAACCATCAAGCACGTTAATCCTCAAATAACTGCTTCTTCCAGTAGCTAAGGCACGACGCGTTATGCGACGTTTAAACTTCCGCGCCACGGCCAACAATGGGGATATCAACCTTGCACTTGTCCCACGCATGGAGCGAGCTGCATCCAGTGCGCTTTTACGCCGCCCCCAAATCATGATTGATTGTTCATTCTGCCAAGCGGAATGACTATACTCGCCAACGGCCAATAGCTTTAACTCTCGACTCTCTATATTAAAACAGAGGACGCGAGTCGTTAAGCCGCCATCAGGCAGCCAGTAGCGGTGCAAAAACACAACTCGTCGACCGTCTGGGCTCCATACGGCATGAGTCAGATAGTGCAAAGATGCATCAGTCACAGTAAAGTCACCGCACGCCATCACCTCACTTAAGCTGAAGGAATCCAGTCGGTTGCCAGTTTTTACATCAATAAATATGACACCGCTCTCTGCGTCATCTGCTTGAGAGACATCTTCAATGCCTATATATCCATATCCACCCAAACGATGCATCCGTTCAAAATTGAGACACATCGCAATATCCCCGCCGGGGCTAATCGCGTAAATAGCACGGTCATATTCCATTACGACGTGTCCGCCTAAATCCATACGTACGGCACCCCAACCATCAGCATTTTTTTTGTTGAACACAAATTCTAGCGTTCTAGGTATCCATTGCTGCCGAGCGCCCTGTGGAAAATTAAACGCTTCAGTTTCCGAAAGCTTAGTAAATTCACCATTCTCGGTTGAGATATAACCGACACTCACTGATTGACCAGGAATCGGCGGACGATCAATAATTTCCGTTTCTAATGCTAGAACGTACCGCCCGAACTCGTCTGAGCAAACAATGTCATGAAACCCGAAAAAATAGTGTTTGGAGCCGTTAGACAGTCTATCCCCTGAAAAAATCATCTGATGTGTAAATTAATAATTTATAGGCATGCTACACTTTAGTTAACCGTGGATGATTTACGGAAACCCAATCAAGAAAAGCATCTACCCTTGCCTCCCAAGTGTGCATTGATGGATCAACTCCAAGTGGAATCGCTTCATCAGAAAGCGTTTTTCCAATAGCCCGCGCCATAGATTTCAAATCACCTGGTTGGTAAAGATAGTCCTCTTGCTTAAACATTTGTGCAGCCTCGCCAATTTTGCAGGTGATAATCGGCTTCCGATAAGGCAGGTATAAATACAATTTACTAGGACACCTAGCCCAATCTTGGACAGTGTCACGTAGCGGACAAATAAAGGCGTACGCAAGAGAGCAATACGTAGCTAGTAATTCTTCGGGAACGTAGCCTGCAAACTTCACATGCTCCTCTAAACCCAACTCTTTCACTAGTATCTTCGCACGTTCTTCTTCGCGCCCTTGCCCCATCAAAATCAATCGCACATCACTATAATTCTTACTGACCTCAGAAATCGCTCGTATCATATCAAATATCCCATAGTTCTCAGAGAATGTCCCGAGGTAAACGATACAGCGGTACCTCGCATGCTCTGATACGATACTTTTATTAATAGAACTATTTTCGGTTAACATCACTTTGCTATTAAAAGCATAAGGGAAATAAAAAGGGTCCACCTTGCGTCCTAACATCCTCAAACGCCTTTTTAGGTTATCTCTGAGATATACACTCGAAACAACGTGCTCTTGTATGACTGAAGCAAAGAACGTCTCTACCAGATAATCGTAAGCACGCCTAAAAAAATGCCGATTCTTGATCGCAGACAACAATTCAGAGTGATCAGCAATAACTAATCCTTCTGGGCACCCCTTTATCTTCGTTACAAAATTCCTGATTCCAGGGCCACAAACCCAAACACAATCTGGCTTAATTTCGTTCACCTTTCCAATTCGAGCCTTCAAATCCTCTCGCACTCCCCCGGCTTTGATATAATAGGCATGTACAGTCGGACATTCAAGCTGCACACGCAATCGATTTTCCTCTGTATCTTGAATAAGAATTGAGACTTTGTGCCCACGCTCCATCAACGGGCCAGCCATTCCGGTTGCCCGTTTCAATGTCGCAATTTTCGAAATACTACCGTATGTTAAAAAACAAATATGCATAAAATAAGACAATAACCCACATACCACGAGGCGCATATAGACGTAATCCCACCATTACTTCAAAGCCATCAATAGCCCTTTATTACGATTTGACGATCGATCCATGTAAACTACATAACTCGCCAAAACAAATCCCATTGTAAAGCGAACAGAAATGGAGGGTGGCGAGAAAAAGTAGTCCCAGAAGAACATCGCCATAGTTGGGATAATGAATGCCAATATTGGATTATCAAAGGACAGATAATATGCGAATACACGAACAGAGAGATAGCCAATAGCAATTACACACATAGCCGCAATCAGTCCGTTTTCGACCCATGTTTGAAATAACACTGAGTGGCCAGCCCCACCTTTAAGCGATTTTGAACGCAGCCGATCAATCACCTGAGCATCAGTACCTAAGGAAGAAATAGCCTCCAGAAGGTAATATGAGGTCAAATCCTGTCGCCATGAACCAAAGCCCAATATTGGCTTATCCACAATACCTAGCATTGCTGCATAAACTTGTGGACGCCCTGACAAGAAAAAGCCCAGTGGAGTAACACCAAAAACAGTTCGTCTCTGATTTTCAAATTTTTGTTGCTGATCGTCACCTAGCATACCTTTTGGTGCTGCGTAGACATAAAACCCATAAATAATCACCAGTGATGTCGCAGCAATTGCACACAGAAATGACTTACGGGCAAAGTTCATTTGGAATCGCCTCCTAGATCCCGAAAGAACGGCCAAAAAAAGCATTACAGCTGATGACAGCACCATGATAAGCAGCGTTGATCTCGCACCTCCAACTAACACCATAGCCACTCCGCCCAATAAAAGCGCTAGACTGGACAGATACTTGCTTTTTTGGTACACTAATATTGCCAGAGCAATCGAAATAGCCAGAACCATCGGAGTTACACGAAAAACGATACCCGCATAGCTTCCAACATCAAGAGCAACCTCCGATTCAAACGAGGAAGGCCGAAAATATTTAACGACTCCCGTAATGACATTACCATAGGCGAAGGCGAGTATGGACCGAGGGTTTTGACTTAAAACACCAATAAAAAACAGTACATATAACAGCACAAACACAGGCCTCGCAGCAGATCTCAAAAAAAGGAAAAATGGAGTTCCATTAATGAGATCACAAATCATAACTCCAAAAACCCACAAACAAATCAGCGCAAAAGCCCGATAAAAATTTGCGTTAAACCAGTTCCATTTCCGCCACATGAAAAGTGGTATAATTGAGAGAGCAATTATTAGCTCGGCCACAGCAACCCGTCCAATAAGGGTAACATCAAATCCCATGGTTGCACCTACAAGAAATGCCAATATGCAACTGACATTTTTATAATTATTTAGAAAACCAAACATAAATTTAAAGTAATTTTGAGTAATTAATTTATTGCCAAAAGCTTTAGAATGTTGGATCCATCGATCTGGCAATATACTGACGTACACCTCGATAAGTCACCCCAATCATTATCGGCAAAAAGAAGAAGTATTGAGAGGCCGATAGAACCAGCAATGTCGTGCGTAGACTCGTATCATATACCCCGAGCATGACATATGCGCATAGCAGCACAAATGCTGCGTTGACCGCCTGAACTTGATAAATCCAGTCTTTCTTAAACGCACAGTTGAAGATATTCATCGCTACAGCAGGCAGACGAGAGAAGTAGAAAATGAATACAAATGCGATGTCAGTCATTCCCAAAATTCGATCTGAGAATGGCAGATGTAGCTGTGATATCAGCGCAAAAGCCAGGTACAACAGAACGAACGCACCCAAGCAAAAGCCCATCATTTGCCAACAAGATTTCTGGAAATGAGTTCTTAGCCCAAGCCAATCACGCGATACCACCAAATTCCCATACAGTGGTGCCTTAGTAGACACCCAAGCCATAGCCAGATTAGTAACCAAAAGTGCTACTGATAACACGAAACCAAATCGTCCCGCAATTGCTGGACTCATCGCTGCAAAGACAATTGGCGTCAGTCCTTGTGTTAGGGCATAACCAGATGCCCATGAACAGGCAACTTTAGACTGAAGGGGTAACACATCACTTAAAAAGTGAATCTGGCTTGTTGAAGAATCTCCGGAACGACACCGCTTCAATTCGGATCGAAACATGTAAAAAGGGAGAACCAAAGATATAACGCTGCCCACAAGTAAAGAGAAACCGACAGAATACAATTTCCAGCCCAAAGCCAGCGATCCCCAGTTAACAAGCGTGAGAATGACTGTGGAAATCAGGCCGATTGCCACAACATCTTTTACTCGGTTAAATCCAGTGGCGATTGAACTCAGTGGGGTCGAAGCCAAACCAATTGATGCTCCGATGCTCACCAAGACCAACGGCACTTGCCAAGCCACATCATCAGACTTAGCTGAAAAGATATAATAGCCAATAATTGCGACCCCAAAAAATAAAGCAACCGAGGACAATCCGTACCAAACAAACGATATCTTATATATTTTACTAAGATCTGCTTCAACTGATTTCCCCGACAATGCATGGACAATGTATTGAGCGAGGACTTGGCCAAGACCGGCATTAAAGAGCATTCTAGCACCAATGAGACTGAACATTGTATAATAGTATCCTTGCTCTGGTAATGTGAGAAATGTTACTATAAAGAACAGGGTAATTGGCCCTGCAAGAGCACCCCAGCCCTGACGTACGATTGAGAGGAAAATTGCTTTATCAATACCTGCCCACCGAAAAACTGCTGGTATACCTACTGAGAACAATCTCATATTAACCGTCTTCTCTTAACTTAATATGCCAGTAATTAATCATCTTAGCTGCAATGGATTCCTAGATACACTCTTCGATGACATGCAAGAGCCAATCATTAAAAGTAGAAGCCATGCACTGAGACTAATTGAATTCTGCAGGAAGAAATCACCCATGTTGTGCACTAAAAACACAAAGCTCACTCCTACCACCATCAATAAGTTGATTAAGACTGAGCCTGTCATCGCAGGAAAAAACAAACAATATGCACCGCATAAAACGAGCAAAGAGCAGCCAAAAATTCCATATTCAGCCAAAAACTGGAAAAGGTCATTGTGCGACTGCTTATAGTTATTTGTTACTTTACCATAGGATTTCCAACCTGGCTTCCCGGCAAAATATAACTCTGGATAAGAAAGCCCATAGTATGGAAATTGGTATTGAAAACTTCCAGCCCCCCAACCTGTCCATGGTTTTTCTTCAAACATCTCCCAAGTCAATCTGCTCAGAATAAAGCGTGCATTAAACGACACATCATCTCCTTCACTAAAAGTCGCCCACTTCTTCTCTATTTCAGAAAAATCCATAGTTCGCGCCACCCAGAAGCCAACTCCAAGAAGTGCTAAAACAATCACTGCCGAACTAATAAGCACCGGCAGAGAAATACCCTGAGTCCAACGTATTGAAAACGGCAACAGGACAAGGAATAACGCCAATATCCCCCCTGCGCCTAACCAACCGCCCCGAGAGGGGTTTAGAGCCACCCCCAGCAGGCAGGCAAAAGATAATGCCAAGGCAACCCAAGGCAATCCTGAGCGCATATGGCCTCGCCGGAGGAAATGGAGGAACATCGCTAATCCCAGTCCCATCGTCAGATACAGATACACAGCTCCCTGGTTTCGATAAACAAAGGGCCCAAAAGCTCCAATGCTTCGCTTATATTTTGAAAGCCAAAACAGATTCGGATCAGATGACAAATGATGCGCGATACTGGCCAAGCTTAGAATCGCACCAGTTACTAATGCGATCCACCCCAATGCCAACCAAGCTGAGCGGTTCTTCAGCCCCATCCACATCGCAGCGACAAACAGCCAAGCGCCAGACCAGAACACCACCATACGCCAAGCGTTCATGGTGTAGAAATTTGTGTTCATGCTCGTGGGTAGCCACTGAATAAAATATTCTGGCTTTCGCTCAGTGACGTAAGACTGTGTCTCGCTGATGTAGATCTGCTCCCAACTCGGATTGAGCGCCTGGATGGTAACATATAATACAAATAAGCCGCCCAACCAAAAGGGTGGGAAGCGCAGTAAACGCACCATTCGTCCGCGCCAAGAAGCGAGGCCCGTTATGGGCGTGGCAACCAGAACAAAAGCCAGAACCTGTAGACAAGCAATTGTAACTTGTGACCACCAAACCATGCCGCCCAAAAGAAAGGGTGAAATCACCACCGCCGGCGCTAGCGCGGCCAAAGCAAACCATTCCTCCTTCTCAATCCGTAATTTTGATTTACGGTTCGGGTCCGTAGCTTGCCGATAGGCTTCGACTGATAGGGCTTTGCTCAAATGGATAACAAAATTCGACAGTCTCGCTGACTAGGCCTCACCCAAGCCAATTGAGTTTTGTTGCCTCATTGAAGAATCGTCCGTAGATATTCTCCATAGCCGGATTTATCTAGCTTGGATGCCAACTCGAGTAGTTGCTCGTCGTTAATAAATCCACTACGATAGGCCACTTCTTCAATACAACCGATCTTAAGTCCCTGACGCTCCTCGACAATACGAACAAAGGTCGAAGCTTCATTGAGGGATGCGAAAGTCCCTGTATCGAGCCAAGCAGTACCACGGTTAAAAATTTCCACGCTCAATCGCCCTTGATCCAGATAAGCCTGATGGATCGCGGTAATTTCATATTCACCTCGAGCAGAAAGCTCTACTGACTCTGCAATAGCGATGACATCGTTATCGTAAAAATAGAGACCGGGAACCGCATAATTGGACTTTGGGTGGGGCGGTTTCTCCTCGATAGAAATCGCATGCTTGCTTTGATCAAATTCGATTACGCCATAATGCTGAGGGTCCTGTACGGGGGCAGCAAACACCACCGCGCCAGACGGGTCCGTATGACTTTGAACAAGTTCGCTAAAGCCAGATCCGTAAAAAATATTATCTCCAAGCACCAAAGCAACTTTGCTATCTCCAATGAACTCTTTGCCGATGACAAACGCTTGCGCAAGACCGTTAGGCACTTCTTGAACTGCGTAATGAAACTCACACCCTAAAGACTTACCATCCCCTAGAAGCCTCTGAAAAGCTGGCCCGTCTTCGGCAGTTGTGACAATCAGAATTTCGCGTATGCCCGCTAGCATGAGTACCGACAACGGATAATAGATCATCGGCTTATCGTAGATCGGCATCAACTGCTTGGAAACAGCGAGTGTGATCGGATATAGACGAGTCCCAGTACCAGCAGCTAAGATGATTCCCTTCATCCGATTTTACCCAATCTCTCGAGTTGGTAATCGCCACGCAGAATACACTCCCACCAACTGCGATTCTCTAAATACCATTGAACCGTTTTACGAAAACCGTTTCCGCCTCCTTCAAGTGGTGACCATCCGAGTTCACGCACGATCTTTGATGCATCGATCGCAACACGCAGATCATGACCAGGCCGATCCGAGACAAAAGTAATGAGCGATGCGTGTCCACCCGCCGGAGCCTCTTCCACGAGTTCATCCATGATCGAACAAAGCGTCTGAACAAGATCGATATTCCTCAGTTCATTTCCCCCGCCAATGTTATAAGTCTCACCGACTCTTCCGCGTGTAAGCACCGTATACAATGCCTCGGCATGGTCGGTTACATACAGCCAGTCGCGGACATTTTCACCCCGTCCATAAACCGGGATTGATTCGCCTCGAAGACATTTGAGGATTACCACCGGGATCAGCTTTTCCGGAAACTGAAAAGGCCCGTAATTATTAGAGCAATTGGTAACAATGACTGGTAGGCCATAGGTTTCGCCCCAAGCCCGCGCCAAGTGATCTGACGCCGCTTTACTCGCGGAATATGGAGAGTGAGGGTCGTAAGCCGTGCTCTCTGAAAAAGCTGGATCATCGGCCATCAACGAGCCAAAAACTTCGTCAGTCGATACATGGACAAAACGAAACGCTTCACGACGCTCAGTCGCCAGTGATTCGTAATATTCACGCGCAGCTTGCAAGAGAACAAACGTACCGACGACATTGGTCTGTATGAATTCGGCCGGACCGTCGATTGAGCGATCCACGTGGCTCTCTGCTGCTAAATGAAGCACTGCGTCCGGTTGATGCTGCGCAAATAGACGGTTCAAATCGGTTGCCGATGCGATGTCAGCCTGCTCGAATGAATAAGCCCGATGATTCTCCAAATCTTTTAAAGATTCCTGATTACCAGCGTAAGTTAGCTTATCTACGTTAACCACGCTTTCGGATTTTTCCAACACCAGCAAACGGATCAGATTTGATCCAATAAAACCACAACCACCTGTAACCAATATCTTCATTCCAATACTCAACTCCGACGAGAATTTGGCGAGAAGTCTGCCAGAATATCGTGCATCCGCAACATCCCCACCAATATCTGTTTCGGGCCTTCAACAACCGGCAACACGTAAATTTTGCGCGCCTCCATCAGTTCCAGTGCATCATTGATCGTGGTACTGATATCAATAGCCACTGGGTTGACTGTCATAAGCTCACGGGCAAGGGCTTGAATGATGTCAGGCTGCAAAAGTGAGCGACGAACATCTCCATCAGTGATAATCCCTTGGAGGGCACCAGCTTCATCAACCACACACGCCGCACCCAAATTAGGACGAGTCGATTCGGCGATCACATCACGAAAAGAAGCATTCGGCAGTATCTTCGGAAGCTCATCACCACGGTGCATGAGATCGCTCACCTTGAGCAGGAGGCGAACACCCAAACCGCCACCAGGATGACGCAGTGCAAATTCGTCTGGGCGAAATCCTCGTGCTTTCATTAACGCCGCGGCCAGCGCATCACCAATGACCAATGCGCACGTAGTGCTGCTCATCGGCGCTAGATTCAAAGGGCATGCTTCTTTTTCTACCGCAGCGTTAAGCACAACGTCACAGCGCCGAGCCAGCGGCGTATCGCATTTTCCCAAAAGACCAATGATCGGCGCGCCCAATCGGTCCAAACTCGGCAGCATCTTCACTAGCTCAATGGTAGCGCCGCTATTCGATAGCATTAGCACTGCATCCCCCTGAGATACGTAACCTAAATCGCCGTGCAGTGCCTCTGCTGCATTCATGAATATTGCTGGTGTCCCCGTGCTGGCTAATGTCGCGGCGATCTTCGCTCCGATGAGTCCAGATTTGCCCAAGCCAGTCACCACCACTTTACCCTTCACAGAGAGGATAAGGTCTACCGCCTCATTAAACTGACTGCTGATGCGCTGAAGCGTCAGGTCCAGCGAAGCCATTTCGTCTCGGAAGACTTGTTGGGCTGTTTCGTAGTGATTCAAATGTCTAATGTTATCGCAAAACCTGCGATTCATTTTCTAATTCAATGCTTCCCAAAGTCGTACCAACGCAGGCAGTGTCTCTTTCAACTCTTCGAGCGGCACTTGGCTTTGCGCATCAGAAATTGCTTGGGATGGCTCGGGGTGAGTCTCCAGAAAAAGCCCATCGGCACCCGCAGCTAAGGCGGCCCGGGCCAATGGAAGGACAAATTCACGCTGCCCACCACTCTGACCTCCAGCACCACCCGGAATCTGGACACTATGCGTGGCGTCGAAAATCACTGGGTGCCCCCATTGCCCCATGATGCTGAAATTACGCATGTCGGCGACGAGGTTCTGATAACCAAAAGTCGAGCCCCGTTCCGTGAGCCAAATCTCCTTGGCATTGGCCCCTTCCAACTTACGGACAACGTATTCCATCTCAAACGGCGAGAGGAATTGGCCCTTTTTGACGTTAACGATACGGCCAGTTTCAGCGGCAGCCACGAGCAAGTCTGTTTGCCGACAGAGAAATGCCGGAACCTGTAATACATCGCACACCTCCCCCACTGCTGCCGCTTGCTGCGGCAAATGGAAATCGGTCAGTACAGGTAGCCCAAATTCTTGTTTTACACGAGCCAGCAAGGCCAGCCCCTCATCTATCCCAGGCCCACGAGGGCTATCCAGAGATGTGCGGTTGGCCTTGTCGAAAGACCCCTTGAAAGTCAGTTGCAAGCAGGCAAATTCATCTCGCCAACGAACAAGCTGTTCAGCAACGGGCGCACAGATATCCCAGTTTTCCAGAGCGCAAGGCCCAGCAATAAAAATGAGCGGCTTCATGTTAAACTTCGATATCCTTAAGCCAGGACTTATTCTCCAGATACCAATCGACACAGCGTTGGAGGCCGTCGCGGACATCAATCTTTGGCGTCCAGTCTAGGAGGCGCTCAGCCTTTGAGATGTCGGCCCAAGTCTCCATCATGTCTGCACAATGGAAGGGTTTACGCTCATATTCAGCCTTTTTGCCGAGGGCTTCTTCGATCCAGCCAATGATCGTGTTGAGCGAAATTGGATTACGCCCCCCCCCTATATTGAAAATTTCGTAGCCGACCTTTTTTTCTGCCGCAATGGCACCAGCAGCAACATCTTCGACGAAGGTAAAATCACGGCTCTGCTCACCATCGCCAAAGAGTAAAATTGGCACACCTTCGTCGATCCATTTGATGAATCGATAGATGCTCATGTCTGGTCGACCGCACGGGCCAAAGACCGTGAAAAAGCGAACGACCGACACATCGAAACCATAAAGATGATGATAGCTGTAGGCCATCACTTCAGCCGCTTTCTTAGAGGCCGCGTAGGGTGAAAGTGGTGTATTAACGGGCAGGTCCTCCGTAAAAGGCATTTTCTGCCCCGCATAGAGCGACGAAGTCGAGGCGAGCACAAGCTTTTGACAGTCATGACGGCGCATCCCCTCCAAGAGATTCAGCGTGCCTTCAGCATTTGTGCTTAAATACACGTGAGGGTTCTCCATGCTGTAACGAACTCCAGCACGAGCAGCCAAATTGAAGACCGTCTCGATCGGAAATTCGTCGAATAACGCGTCTACCGTCGCCGCATCTTCGATGTCGATATGACGAAAGCTAAAGTTCTCGTGGTTATCAAGTTGTTGACGACGATAGTCTTTAAGACGAACGTCGTAGTAATCATTGAGGTTGTCCACGCCAATAACGTGGTCACCCCGGGCCAAAAGCTGGGAGGCTGTTTGCTGGCCGATAAAACCGGCAGCGCCAGTGACAAGTTGAACGGGCATCAGATTTGTTTGAGGGCTGGAGATGAATCAATCAATGGCAAATGAGAATCGCGGCATGCATTGCCAAGCTGATCGGGCGAAACTGTAGCGGCACCAAATTTACCGACGACTACGCCAGCGGCGGCGTTGGCTAGGTGCGCGGCGTCTAGTAAGCTGGCTCCAACTGCCAATGCAGCAGTGAGCACCGCGATTACAGTGTCTCCGGCACCAGAAACATCAAAGACCTCCTGAGCACGTGTCGGCAAACGCCCGAGAATCTTACCCTCTTCGGCCAGTAGCATACCATCGCCACCCAATGTAACAACGAGGCGATGCGGTTGGTAGCGCTCCCAAATCGCCTGACAAACAGCTTTAGCTGGGAATTCATCATGCAGACCGATCGAAATTTCGGCGAGTTCAAGGGCTTCACTACGATTGGGCGTCATCAGATCAGCACCCTTGTAATCCAATCGACGACGTGGCTTGGGATCTACTGCGAGCAGACATTTTTGGTCGGCACAAATAGCAGTAAGCTCCGTCAGAAGGTCCCCCGTCACAACGCCTTTGGCGTAATCAGAAACGATAACCGCATTCACTCCATCACAGACAGAGCGAAGCGCATCACCAGTCTGTAAAGCATATGCAACTGGCGCAGCCTCACGGTCAATGCGACATATCTGCTGCTTCTGCACGACGACACGGGTCTTGAGGATGGTCGGTGCATTGGCTGCTGTCTGTAAACCAGAGTAGCCAACCTTTCGATCAGTGAAAATCTCCTTGAGCTTGGTACCAGCGTCATCGTCGGCGCAAACGCCCATGATCGTGGTGGAGACTTGCAGCGAGGTCAGATTGAGCGCGACATTTGCCGCACCACCAGCCTGCCAAGTGTCATTAAAAACATGAACCACAGGCACGGGTGCCTCGGGTGAAATGCGGGTTGCATCGCCCCATATGTAGTGGTCAAGCATGACGTCGCCGACGACGAGCAATTTCGCCTCAGGAAGCTTCTTAATAATGGCGTCTAAATCCATAAAAAATTTACCAAGTCTCGGCTTCAACCATTTCCAACCAGCAGTGTAAAATCAGCGTGTGAATCTCTTGGATGCGGGCCGTCGTCTCGCTGGGAGCGATGATTTCGTAGTCACACTGGCCACGCGCTTTACCTCCGTCTTTTCCGCTGAGTAATATCGTGGTCATCCCCTTCGCCTTGGCGGCTTCAAACGCTCGGAGGATATTGGCGGAATTACCACTGGTACTTATGCCAACTAACACATCGCCGGGATGGCCGAGCCCCTCGACAGCACGCGAAAAAACGGCCTCGAAACCATAGTCATTCGCGATACATGTCAGCACAGACACATCGGCGCTCAAGCAGATCGCTGGCAGCGAAGCGCGTTCGCCATCATAGCGGCCAACAAATTCTTCTGCCAGGTGCAAGGCATCCGTAGCGCTACCACCATTACCACAGGTAAGAATTTTCCCGCCGGAGCGAAGGACCTTGATGAGATGGCGGCCAGAATCACTAATTTTCGGTGCCAAAGAGCGACTAGCCGCTACGACTTCGCCCAGCTCATTGATCTGCTTTAGTATATGCGCTTCCATCAGTGATTTAATCAAGCTGCCGCCCTTGGCCGGGACCGCGAGATGCGGAAAGCCAATTTAAAAAGTGGTTTACTGTGTTAAGGCCCATAAGGGCGTTTCTGGGTAGTTTCCCAGGAAACAAAATGGTGCTCGGTTAGAGCAATTTTCGGATGATTGGCAGCAGAGTCGTGGTTTTGCCAAGCCATGACTGTAGATAGCCCAAGCGCTGTTCGGCAACGCTACGGCGTTCCTCGGGCAAATCTTTTAACAAAGTTTCCAAGTGTTCCAGGCGTTCTTTTCCGCCATTCAGATGGGGCTGGACTTGGTCGCTAATGAAACCGGAGACCAATTTACGCAGGCGGAGTTCCGCCGAATAATGGTCCCGACGATCCCCGATAATAAAAACGGTTTTGACAGCACCAATCTGCCGGAGGGTTTTTAGCCCCATGCTCGCAGAGCCTTTGCTAATACCTAAAGCCGTCATGATACTGTCCATCGACAACGGCTCTTCCCTGCAAAAAAGCAGGCCGTAAATCTGCCCGACCGATTTTGGGATGCCGATTAGCTGCGCGGCGTGGACGAAGGTTTCAATGATCGTCAATTCCCACTCATCCAAAACAAGTCCGGGAGGCGCTGGAACGACTCCTTCGGGGGGGGGGGTAGACTGAGGCGAAACCTTCGACACAAGGTAGATGACATACAAAAACACGACAATGTTCAAGTTTTCTTGAACATTTTTTACTAAGATGAACGCCCCAGCTTCAAGGGCCGCAAAACACGCATTGCACAAAGGCTATTTTTGCTGCAATTTGTTTGAATGCAAAAAATCTTCGCACCGTTAGTCTTTCTTGTTTGGCTCTCTACTCAGACACTAAGCGCCGCGACCGCCACCACCACGCTACAGCTCATCTGGCCCACGGACATGCTTGGCCTAAACCAAGAGCAAGTGATCGGCAAAGCAGTGACCTACCTCCAAACCAGTGATTTTGCCAAATCCGTGGGCCAAATGCCCAATGAATGGAAGGAACGATATGCCAACAGCGTGGGCATCAACAACTACCAGAACTCGGACGCCATCACCAACAGCATTCAACAGAACATCACGGCGAACACTGATCCCGAGCAAGCGGGGGCCATCACCATTTCATTCTCGAATTCAGACTCCAACGTCGCCCTCTACATGGCAAAGCGCTGTGGAGATGCCGCAGTAAAGGAATCCCATTACAGAATTGCCGAAAAGAGTGATCCAGCCGTCGAAAAAATCGCCCAGCAAATGGAGCAGGTCTTGGACAATGTTCAGCAGTTAAAGCTCCAGAAAAAGATTAGCCAACAGCAAGCGAGAACGCCTAACCTACGCGGCTCCAGCATTGGCGCTCCGATGGGCATGGGCCCGGTGGCCAATCCCGAGGGAGTTCAGCGACAATCCGAGATGAGTAATATCCAAACGCAAATAGCCGCCGGCCAACAAGAGTATAATGCCTTGAACCGGCAACTCCAACAGGCTGTCAACGAGGCATGGAAGGGCAAGCCCAAGGCCGGTCTCGTCGTCGTAGATCAGGCTGACCTCGATGCCGAGTAGCTTCGAGGCGGCAGCTGAATTTAATCGCCGAGGTGACGACCCGGCGTGAGATACTGCGCCACGTAGTCCGTAACCGCCTCCGCAAGCGAATATTGGCAACCCGCAAAACCACTACCTTGCAGCTTTGTGGTGTCGGCTTTCGTGAAATACTGATACTTCCCGCGCAGTTGATCGGGCATCTCGATGAACTCAATATTCACTGGCAAGTTTAGAGCCGTGAAAATTGGCGTCACGAGGGAAATCCAAGTGTTCGCCTGACCGCTGCCCAAGTTGAACAAACCATTGGCGGAAGACGTTTCTGCCAGATGAAGGGTCATCGCCACTGCATCCTTCACGTAGAGGAAGTCGCGCATCTGCCCGCCATCGGCATAGTCTGGGAGGTAACTCTTAAAGAGCGACACCTTGCCCGTTTCACGGATCTGCCCGAAAGCCTTATGTACGACGCTGCGCATGTCGCCCTTATGGTCTTCATTTGGACCGTAAACGTTGAAATACTTTAGACCGACGATTTTATTTAACCACCCCTCACGCTGCGCGTAACAGTCGAACAGGTGCTTGGAATATCCATACATATTGAGCGGTCGCAGTGCGTGCAGATCCTCCAGTTGGTCATCCATCCCCTGCGCACCGTCGCCGTAAGTTGCAGCGGAGGAGGCATAGACGAACCGCGCCCCGCGCCCCAGCGCCCAGCTGGCCAGCGACTTCGTGTATTCAAAATTATTCTGGATGAGATACCGGCAATCGCGCTCCGTTGTGGCCGAGCACGCCCCCAAGTGCAGGACCAGCTCAATGTCCGTCAAGGCATCGTCCTCGAGTAATTCGAGCAACTCATCCGCCTCAACGTAGTCCGCAAATTTAAGCGGCACGAGGTTCTTCCATTTCTCGTCCTCACCGAGGAAATCAGCCACAAGGATGTCATCGCGCCCAAGTTCGTTCAGTGCCCAAACCAGCGCGCTTCCAATGAAGCCCGCTCCGCCGGTAACGAGGATTTTTGGCTTGGCCATCGCTACTTACTCCACCGTGACACTCTTGGCGAGGTTGCGCGGCTTATCGACGTCGCACTCACGATTGACGGCGATGTAGTAGGCCAGCAACTGAAGCGGGATCGTCGCCAAGATTGGCATGACGCAATCGTGGGCATGCGGAATATGAATGACGTCATCGGCACCCTCTTCCGGGAAGTCTTTGCCCGCGCTGGTAATCGCGATTACACGGCCTTTACGCGCCCGCGTTTCCTGGATATTGGAGAGCACTTTCGAAAACGTGTCACCATGCGGAGACAACACCACACTCGGACATTTCTCACTGATCAGAGCGATGGGCCCATGCTTCATCTCCGCCGCTGGATAGCCCTCGGCGTGAATATAGGAAATTTCTTTGAGCTTGAGTGCTCCTTCGAGCGCAATCGGAAACATGCTCTGACGACCGAGGAATAGGAAGTCTTCGTAATCGGTGTAGCGACTGGCGATTTCCTTAATCTGCTCGGCTTGCCCGAGGACTTGGCTAACCAAGCCTGGCAAGCTGCGGAAGGCCTTAACCATCTCCCGGCCATCACTGAAGGACAAATCACGCATTCGGCCCAAATGCAGGGCGAGCATACCGCCGATCAAGACCTGAGAGGTGAATGCCTTCGTGGAAGCGACGCCGATTTCCGGCCCCGCATGTTGGTAAACACCGCCATCGGTCTCACGAGCAATCGTGGAGCCGACGCCATTGGTGATGCCGAGCACGCGGTAACCCTTGCGCTTGGCCTCGCGGAGGGCCTCCAGCGTATCGAGGGTTTCACCGCTTTGGCTGATCACGAAGACCAGCGTATTCTTGTCCAGCGGCGCATTACGGTAGCGAAATTCACTGGCATACTCCACCTCAACGGGAATACGGGCATATTTCTCGATTAAATATTCGGCAACGAGACAGGCGTGCCAGGCAGTGCCACAGGCCAGAAAAACAATGCGGTCCACGTGACGAAACTCACGCGCATCCAGATTCAAACCGCCAAATTTGGAAGTCGATTCATCGTCGGAGAAGCGGCCACGCATGGCGTTTTCCAGTGCCATCGGCTGCTCGAAAATCTCCTTCTCCATGTAGTGGGTGAAGGCACCAAGCTCGGCTTGCTCAATCTTCCAGTCGATCTGGCTGATGACTGGGTCCACCGACTCCTCGGCTTCATTGACCGTGGTGATGGAAAAGTCGTCCGCGGTAAGGTGGCAGATTTGGCCGTCGTCCAGATAGACAACGTTCTGAGTGCGCCCGACAAAGGCTGCCACATCACTGGCCAACAGGTTTTCCCCGTTGCCAATCCCCAAGCAAAGCGGGCTGCCCTTGCGCGCGCCAACGATGTCCTTGGGCAATTCGGTGCAGATGACGGCGATGCCATAAGTGCCCTCAATCAGACGTAAGCTGTGGCGGACAGCGGCAATGAGGCGCGTAGCCCCCTCACCTTCCAGAGATTCCCGGGCGTAGTGATAGGCAATCAAGTTAGCCAGCACTTCGGTATCCGTCTGGCTCACGAATTCGATGCCTTCGCCCTTGAGGAAGCGCCGCAACGCATCGTGGTTTTCGATAACGCCGTTGTGCACAATTGAGATTCGGCCATCCCAGGAAAGGTGTGGGTGGGCATTGGCGTCAGTGACGCCGCCATGCGTCGCCCAGCGGGTGTGGCTGATGCCAATCTGGGCCGTGGAATTGCGGCGGTTCACGATCGTAGCGACGTTCTCCACGCGCCCGGTTTTCTTCATGACTTCGATGCCGCTGTCGTCCAGCAGGGCTACGCCCGCCGAGTCATAGCCTCGATACTCAAGTCGCTTTAAACCCTCCAGCAGAATGGCACTCGCCCGCTGCTTACCAATGTATCCAACAATTCCACACATATAAAACGCCTATATTACCGACCGATTCCGTAAACCTCAAACCCCATCTTACGTAAAGCAGGCGCGTCCAGGATGTTGCGACCGTCGAAGACAAAGGCAGGCTTGAGCATATTATCGTAGATGCGCTGCCAGTCGAGATCACGGAAGCGGTCCCATTCTGTCAGGATGGCCACAGCATGTGCATTTTCACAGGCAGCATAAACATCCTCTTCGATGATAATGTTTGGGTTCGGCTCGCCATTCCCATTGAGGGCATCCTGCTGCAGGTCCGCAAAAACCTGCGAAGCCTTGACCTTGGGGTCGAAGATGTGGACCTCTGCCTGCTCCTCAAGCAGATCGCGGCAGACGTAGATCGCTGGCGATTCACGCGTATCGTTGGTGTCCTTCTTGAAGGCGAAGCCGAGGATAGCGATTTTCTTGCCCGAAACCGTGTTGAACAACGTCCGCACCAAGCGCCGCACAAAACGGCTCTTCTGGTAGTCGTTCATGATGATAACCTGCTCCCAATAAGCCGCGACCTCCGGCAAGCCAAAGTGTTCGCACAGATAAACCAAGTTCAGGATGTCCTTCTGGAAGCACGAACCGCCGAAACCGACTGAGCTCTTGAGAAACTTGGGGCCGATGCGACTGTCTGTCCCAATGGCGCGCGCCACCTCGTCTACATTGGCCTCGGTCGCTTCGCACAGGGCGCTGATCGCATTGATCGACGACACTCGCTGAGCCAGAAATGCGTTAGCGGTCAGCTTGGACAACTCGGAAGACCAGACATTGGTGGTCAGAATGCGTTCTCGTGGCACCCATTTCGCGTAGACATCGGCCAGCGTCTTGGCGGCTTCGTCGCCCTCAGGCGTCTGCTCGCCGCCAATAAGCACGCGGTCCGGATTGAGTAAATCAGGGACTGCCGTGCCTTCGGCCAGAAACTCTGGATTGGACAGCACTTGGAAAGTGAATTCGCCGCCGCAACCCTCAAGAATCCGACGGATAGACTCCGCCGTGCGTACTGGCAGGGTGGATTTTTCCACAACGATAATGTTGCCCTTGGCAACTTCGGCAATCTGGCGGGCACAGCGTTCGATGAATTTCAGGTCTGCCGCACGCCCAGCACCCACACCGTAGCTTTTGGTGGGCGTATTGACCGAGATAAAGATCATATCCGCCTCGGCGATGCTCCCATTGACATCGGTCGAGAAAAAGAGGTTGCGGCCCCGCGCTTCACTGACCACCTCATCCAAGCCAGGCTCATATACGGGCAGCTCGTTGGAGTTCCAGGCAGCGATGCGTTTTTCGTTGATGTCGACCACCGTCACGCGGTGTTCCGGGCATTTAAGGGCGATCATGGCCATCGTGGGTCCACCCACGTAGCCAGCTCCGATACAACAAATATTCATAAATTGGGCAGTTTCGGGAAATGCGAATCGTTTTTACCGTCTAGAAAAACGATGTGGCGTAATCAATAGCGCCTGTAGAGGCGATAAAAAAAGGCGCACCCTCCTTTTGCAGGGAGGTTAAAGTGGTGAGCTTAAAGGTTAAAGTGGTGGATAAAATTCAGATGAAGCAAGCAAATGATTGGGCCACAGAAGCCACTTAATAATTGTCAATTAAAGGTCTCCCCCTGCCCCAACATGACGATCGAACGGTCGATCCAGCGCTGGCGCGTTTCCGCGCGCTTGGCCGTGGTGATCCGAAAAAGAAACGAATACCGGCGAGTCTTCGTCAGCGACTCATAAAACGCCTTGGCATGTGGGTCAGCGTCGAGTGCTGCTTGAAAATCATCCGGCACGCCGATCTTAGACGAGGCCTTATACGCCACCGCCCAACGACCATCCGCCTGAGCAGCGTCGACCTCCTGCTGCCCACGCGGCTGCATTTTGCCAGCGGCAATTAGCTCTGCAACAATGCCCACATTGCGCTGTGACCATAGGCTACGGGCGCGACGTGGGGTGAAGCGCTGAAGGAAATATTGCTCGTCACACTTCCGTTTCTGCCCGTCGATCCAGCCGTAGCATAGGCCAACGCGGAACGCCTGCTGATAATCAACGGTGGCAATACCGCTGTCTTTTTTAGCAATTTTCATCCAAATGCCCAGTTCGTCGTTTTGGTGGGCAGCGAGCCATGTCTCCCACGCCCGAGCATCAGCGAAGGCCAAGTGCGGTGGTTCAGGTTTGAGCGAGGAGATGGATTTCACGTCCAGAAATCTGGCAGACACGAAGGATCGCGTCGAGGCTCAAGCGAGTTCGGCGTCGGCCTCTCGCTCAAATTCAACTTCCTCGTCAGTCTGGCGCTGGCCAATCGTTTCGAGGTTCAGCCCCCGCGTCTCAATCGCAAAAATGAAAGTGACCACGGCCCCCAGCACCGAGGCACCCACGAGGAAAAAGAGCAGCATTTCCGTACCAATATCAGCCAACAAGATCGGGAACAGAAAAGCCGTCAACACTGCGCCAATCTTGGCAAATGACGCTGCAAACCCAGCCCCCATACCGCGCACGTGCGTCGGGAAGACCTCGCCCGCTATCAGGTAAGTCATCGCATTGGGCCCGAGATTCGTCATGAAGAAAAACAGCATGAAGCCAACGAACAGCAGAAGCATGTTGTTCCCGCCGTCCGCATTCATCGATAACCCAGCCAGCAAGAGCCCCAGCGCACAGCCGATAAAGCCAATGATCTGCAACTTGATCCGCCCAACGCGGTCAACCAGCATGATCGCACAGACAATCCCCAAAACGAACAGGATATCCATAATCGCCGACCCCTTCGAGGCCAGCATGTCGTTATGGATGATGTCCTTGATCGTCGTTTCTGAAGTCTTGGCTCCGATCATCGCTGCCAGAATTGTTGGCGTAAAAATGCCGATGCCATAAGTGCTCAGGTCCTGCAAAAACCAAGGGAGTGAGGCCAAAATAGTCGCCTTGCGATTGTCTTTGTTAAACAACAGGCCGTAGTGCGCTTTGGGCCGGGGCTTCTTGGCGTCGTGGGTGTGCCTAAGCTTCACCTCCTTAGGATACTGCGGACGGCGATTGAGCAGCCGTTTTGTCTCATATTCAGCATCTTCCATGCGCCCTTTTGACACCAGCCAATGCACGCTGTCGGTCACGAAAAAACGGCCAATAACAACGAGGACCGCTGGAATAATCGCCGTAGCGTACATCCATCGCCAGGCACTCGGTGCAGGGTCTTTCAGCAAAATAATACAACCAATAATCGTGCCCATCAGCGCGCCAATAGCCTGGAAAGCAAACGCGCTGAGCACGAGTCGACCCCGCATCGACGTGGGGATACTCTCTGAAATGACGAGGTGCGCCGTCGGGTAATCGCAGCCTAGCGCCACCCCGACCCCAAAGAGAAACACCACCAGCCAGAAGAAATTGGGTGCCAGCGACAGCGCGATCAAAAACACTGTGAAGATAACCATCTCGGCGATAAACATCGTTTTACGGCCTACCAAATCCGAGAGCCCGCCCAGCGCCGAGGCCCCCACCAAAATACCCGCTAATGTCGCCGCTGTTACAAAGCCTTTATCCGCCGCCGATAGCCCGAACTCCACCGAGATAAGGGGCAGGCAAACGCCCGTCATGAAGACCACCATGCCTTCGAAAAACTTCCCCGCTGAGGCCAACATCCAGATGCGCCACTGCATAACTGTCATCGGCGTAACGGATGACTTGGTGCCGTCTGACCACACGGGGCATTCATCAATGTATTCCTGCACGGTCTTCGCCGATGCTTCCTGATACAGCTCAGACTCTGTGGGCGGTGTGTCTGGAGAATACATGAGTCTTTTCTTGGTTTTTGCGCCGCAACGGCGTCGACCCAATCACATCACCCAAACCGCCCCAACAGACAAGGACCAAGCCTGCCCGTAACCAAACTCTTACCTTGCCGACACCTCAGCGTAATCTGTTCCGAACGACTCCGGCGCTACAGCCCCAAATACGTCTTAATCTCAGCCAACGGGCGGGTATTGAGCACGTGCTTAGGTTCGATCCAGCCTTTCCGCGCCACATTAACTCCCGCCACGAACAGCCCGAGGCCATCTGTATCGTGCGCGTCAGGATTGATTGATGTCAGCAACCCCTTCTCCACCGCCTGACGCCAGTAGCGCCAGTCCAGATCAAGGCGCCAAGGGTTAGCGTTAAGCTCGATAATGGTGTCGTTCGCAATGGCGGCATCGATCACTTTGGGAATATTCACCGCATAAGCCTCACGCTTCAACAGCAAGCGGCCAGTCATATGTCCCAACATGGTGACGTGCTCGTTCTCAATCGCTCGAATAATCCGCTTGGTCATCTCCTCTTCGCTCAACGTGAGCGAATTATGCACTGAAGCGACGACGTAATCCAGGCTCGCGAGGACGTCGTCCGCGAAATCCAGACTGCCGTCCTTGAGAATGTCCACCTCGCTGCCGGCAAAGACGTGACAGGTAAATTTCCCGCTGGCGTTCAGCTCGCTAATTTTCTCAATCTGCGCAGCAAGGCGTTCTTCGTCGAGGCCGTTGGCTTGAAAGCTGGCCTTGGAATGGTCGGCAATGCCCAGGTATTCGAAGCCCAGTTCCTGCGCAGCGGTAACCATTTCCTCGAGCGTGTTGTGCCCATCGCTGGCAGTGGTGTGATTGTGAAAAACGCCCTTAATATCTTCGATTTCAAGGAACTTCGGAAAATCTCCCTTCTCCGCGACTGCGATCTCGTCACGGTCTTCACGAAGCTCCGGCGGCACGAATTTCAGACCAAGTTTCGCGTAGATATCAGCCTCGGATTCGGCCTGAATAACGGACTGGCGATCCGGATCATCCGCCTTGGTATCCTTGTCAAACAAGCCCCATTCCGACAACGACCAGCCGCGCTCCAACGCTCGTTGGCGCATGTGCACATTGTGCTCCTTGCTCCCCGTGAAGTGCAGCAGCGCAAAGGCAAATTGCTCCGGCGGCACGACACGTAAATCTGCCTGTAAACCGCCTTGAAAGCGGACGCTGGATTTTGTTTGTCCATGAGCGGTGACTTCTTCCACGCCTTCCAGTCCAACGAACCAATCCATAACCGGCTTCGGTGTTTTCGAGGCCACAATAAAATCGAGATCGCCCACCGTTTCACGCTTGCGACGCAGGCTGCCCGCCGCCTCCGCACGGTCGACTTCGGGCAGCTCGCGCAAGGCCTCGACAATTGGCTCGGCAACGGTGGCAGCAGTCCACCAATGGTGGCGCGCTTGGTAGGCCACGCGGTTGGCAATACCCGTCAGCAGCTTGCTCTCGGTCTTAGCCCCAAAGCCCGCCAAATCAGCAACTTTGCCCGCTTCACAGGCAGCTTTGAGCGAGTCAATGCTGTCGATGCCCAGCTCGTCGTGGAGCTTTTTAATCTTCTTGGGCCCAAGGTTGGGAATAGTCAGCAGCTCAATCATGCTCTCGGGCACTGAGGCCTTGAGCTCGTCATAATAAGCCAGCTTGCCTGTCTCATGCAGCGAGGTGATTTTCTCCACGAGCGCCTTACCGATGCCCTTAATCTGGCCGAGGCGTTTGTCTTCGATAACCGTGCCCAGATCTTCCTCCAGCGACTCCAGCGCGCGGGCACCCGATTGGTAAGCTCTTACCTTAAATGGGTTCTCCCCCTTAAGCTCCAACAACTCGGAAATCTCCTCCAACACTCCGACAATCTCGCTTTTTTCCATGGGCGAACAGTGATGCCCTCCTCGCCCAAGGGCAATTCAAACCGGAGGATTTTGCTACCTTTGATAACGAACGCGACGAGGAATTTTCTCACGGAGACACGGAGTTCACAGAGGTTAGCTTGGTAAAGAAGAATTCGTTGGAGTGGCCTTGGTGAGCTCCGTGTCTCCGTGAGAAAATTCCCTCATCTGCTCAAGCAGTCGATTCGCGCTAGCCAATGCAGACCATGTTGTTATAAAGTCCGCCATGCCCAAGAAAGCCCTGATTACGGGAATCACCGGCCAGGACGGTTCCTACCTCGCTGAATTACTCCTCGAAAAAGGTTACGAAGTGCACGGCGTCATCCGCCGGGCCTCGACCTTTAACACCGAGCGCATTGACCATCTCTACCGCGACCCTCACCTGAAGAACACCCGCCTGTTCCTTCATTATGGTGACATGGCCGACAGCAGTCGCATGGTAAAGCTGCTCTACGAGCTCAAGCCCGACGAAATCTACAACCTCGGTGCCCAAAGCCACGTCCGCGTGTCCTTTGACAACCCCGAATATACAGGCGATGTTACCGGCCTGTCGACAGTCCGCATCCTGGAGGCCATTCGCGAAGCTGGCCTCACGCAAGATGTGCGTTACTATCAGGCTAGCTCCTCGGAAATGTTTGGTAAGGTGCAGCAGGTTCCTCAGACCGAAGCCACTCCGTTCTGGCCGCGGTCGCCCTACGGCTGCGCCAAGGTGTTCGCTTACTGGACCACCGTCAATTATCGCGAAGCCTACAACTTGCACGCGAGCAACGGCATCCTCTTCAACCACGAATCTCCGCGCCGTGGCGAGACCTTCGTCACCCGTAAAATCACCCGTGCCGCGACCCGCATCAAGGTCGGACTGCAAGACAAGCTCTACCTCGGCAATCTCGATGCCCAGCGCGACTGGGGCTACGCCAAGGAATACGTCGAAGCGATGTGGCTGATGCTCCAACAGGACAATCCCGATGACTACGTTTGCGCGACCAACGAGACCCATTCCGTCCGCGAATTCGTCCAGGAAACCTTTGCCCGACTCGATCTCGATTGGGAGAAATACGTGGACTACGACGACCGCTACGACCGCCCGAGCGAGGTCGACTTGCTCATCGGCGCCCCTGCCAAGCTCAAGAAACAAATCGGCTGGGAGCCCAAGATTAAGTTCAAGGAGCTCGTCCAGATCATGGTCGACGCCGACCTCGAACTCGCCCAGCAAGAGCTTGCTTATCAAAACGCCACCGGCGTGGCGCGACGGTTTTAGCACATCTCTTGTTTCCCCCCCAGCTCTGCGCATTGCGTAAAACCTTAGTCTGGCGGAACGCTGGCTTGACCCGTCCGCAATCTATGTTCTCTCTTTTGCCAGAAATTTTTACCCAATGAATTCTGATTCCAAAATCTACGTTGCTGGGCACCGCGGCATGGTTGGCGCTGGCACGGTCCGCGCGCTCCAGGCTAAGGGCTACACGAACATTGTTACCCGCACCCGAGCTGAGCTCGACCTAACCAACTCGGTGGCGGTTGATCAATTTCTCGCCGACGAAAAGCCCGACGTCATCGTCGTTGCGGCAGCCAAGGTGGGCGGCATCCACGCCAACAACACCTACCCGGCAGAGTTCATTTACGAAAACCTAGCCTCGGCGCAAAACTGCATCCACGGTGCCTACAAGCATGGCGTCGGCCGCGTGCTTTTCCTCGGCAGCTCCTGTATCTACCCGAAGCTCGCAGAGCAGCCCATGCGCGAGGACGCCCTACTCACCGGCCCACTGGAGCCTACCAATGAAGCCTACGCCATCGCCAAGATCGCGGGCCTCAAGCTCTGCGAATACTACCGCAAGCAATATGGCGTGTGCTATCATTCGGCCATGCCCACCAATCTTTACGGACCGCGGGACAACTACCACGGCGAGAATTCTCACGTGCTCCCTGCCCTGCTCCGCCGCTTCCATGAGGCCAAAGAGTCCGGCGCGCCTAGCATCACGCTCTGGGGCACTGGTTCGCCAATGCGTGAATTCCTCCATGTGGACGATCTCGCCGCCGCTCTTGTCTATCTACTCGAGCTCGAAGAGCCGCCCGACTTGGTCAACGTTGGCTATGGCTCGGACGTCACGATTAAGGAACTCGCTGAAATCATCCGCGATGTCGTGGGTTTTGAAGGCGAGTTGGTCTGGGACACTTCCCGCCCCGACGGCAGCCCGCGCAAGCTCATGGACTCATCCCGCATGCGCGCTCTCGGCTGGACGCCACAAATCGATTTGCCTGCTGGCGTTCGTCAGACCTACGCCAGCTTCCTTGAAGAAATGACCTCCGGCGAGCTGCGGGCCTAATCGACCTAGCTCTGGCAATCGACCATTGCATCCAAAGATTTTTGCCCAGCAAAAATTAAAGACGCGCAGTCCGGTGAAGACTGCGCGCCTGTGCAAAATGTCTGTGAATTGCGCCTACACCGCTTCATTGCTCAACGAGTAAATCGTTGGATAAAGCCGTAGGTCCCTAGCGCATTTTTTTCATTTCAAATTGCTTACCGGCGAGGGCTTCCTTGGCCGGAACGCCCCAGAATGGCGTGGGCGTATAGTCCCAATCCAACAGCATGCGCGGTGTCGCGCGTGGGTGGAAGCACCAGCCAGTCCAATTGATTTTATGCTTTTGGATGAAGCCTAGCATGTCGGGCACCCAAGTTGCGGGATCTTCCTGATCGTCAGCCGGGACGAATTCCATCTTCTTTGGGTCAGCACCAACTTCGCCTAGGAAAATTGGGTATTTTTCGGCGACGGGCAACACCTTCTCCTCCCAGCCCTCATGCCAGTTATAGGTGTGCCAGGAATACATGATACCATTGCCGCCCTTGTCATCCAACGCGTAGCCATTGACGATGCCCCTCAAGTCGTTGCACCAGAAAATACCACCCGCGATGACGATGTTCTTGGCCCCAGTAGAGCGCACGGCATCCACGAGCCCCTGCATACCAACGGACTGGAACCCCCGGTTCTTCTTTTTCTCATCATCGGTGAGGAATGCGGATTCATCCTGGCCCTTCTCCTCACCCACAAAACCACCATTGCGCCAAACCTCCCAAGAGATGCCGTGTGGCTCGTTCATAACGTCGAATAGCACCGCTGGATGATCCTTGTATAAGGCTGCAAATTCCTTCCAGAAGTCCGCGTGTTCCTGCTTGGGAGCACGGTAGCGATGCAGGTCGATCACAATGTAGGCCCCTCGGTTGGCTGCCAACGTGATCATCTTGTCGATTTTTTCGCGAAAGGCCTTGCCACCGTCTTGCTGATAGGGGCTCTTGCCCCACCAGAATTCTTCCTTCATTGGCACGCGGACGCAGTTTGAGTTCCATTCGTCAATGGCGACGACGAGAGATTTCACGGGTTGGTCATCCTGGGGCAGGGTTTCCAAGCCGCCAGCATTGACGCCTTGTAGCCAGACTTCGTTGCCATCGGTGTCATGGAGGCGATTGCCCACAACCTTCAGCATCTTGGGCCACTTGCTTTTGTCAGGCTTTTCATCAGGCACAAAGCGTGCAGCAATCTGTCGTTCACGGGCAGCTTTACGCTCCAGAATGTCTGCCGGATCCGTTGGCTTGAGAATGAAATCGTCCAACTCGTAAGTGCCAGCCTTTGCTTGAAAGAGGCAAGACATCATCACCAGCGTTACAGCGCCATCGGGCACCAGAAAATCAGTGCGTTTCTCCACCCAGCCATTGGTGTCTTTTTGAGTGTAGGGCGGAGATGGTTTCGTGCTGAGTTTCTTGCCGTGGGCGTCCTTCCACTCCATCATAATGCGGGCGTCGAACCACGGCTTATCGCCTTTTTTCAAGCCAGTAACGCGCTGTTTCCAGCTAAGCTCCAGCGCCTCCACTCCGGCAGGAATGTCCACCTCTCGGTAATCCATAACCATTTTACCTGGCTCAGGACTGACGAGGCGCAGGAATTTGTTCCCGTCTTCCTCAGCAATGTTACCCTTGCCAGCCTGCTTATTTTCGTGGTTCCAATGGGGAACGAGTGTGCCGTTTTCGGCGAGAACTTTAGCGGCCTTCGCCTGTTTTTTCTCCAGATGAGCCTGATCCTTGATCGCCTTCGCCGCCTGTGCGACCTCCGCTGCCTCACGAAGTGGCTCAGGGTCAGTCGGCATCAGCGTCAAGTCGTCGATATCGAACGTGCCTGATTGAACCTGCAACAAACTCGGCATAAATTTAAGGATCGTAGCACCGTCCGGCACGAGAAACGCGATTTCCTTTTCCTCCCAACCGTCAGTGTCCTTGCCAGAATGCGGAGTTGGTGGCGAAGGGCTGACCTTGTTACGCTCAGCGTCCATGAATTCCATCATGATACGAGCATCAAACCACGAATTTTTACCACGTTGGAGGCCGGTAATGCGTTGCTTCCAGGTCATCTTGATCGCTCCTACCCCTTCAGGGATAGAAATTTCCTGGTAAAGCATCGTCGTGCCGTTTGGCTCCATGCTGGTTAAGCGCAAGAAACGATTACCGTTTTCCTCTTCCCAGCTACCACCAGTCTTGAGCTTGGCCCAAGAGTCCGGCCAACCGTCGGCATCAAGATCCGTCTCAAATCCGGTATTCGGGACGATCGGTTCTGCTTGGGCGATAACAACGTCTTGGGCCATGGCGGATTGAGCCGCAAACCAAGCTGCCAACAAGAGAGGGAAAAGCGCGCGAGAAAATAGTTTATTCATTGATACACTGGGGAAGTCTGTTTGCCACTAGGTAGTGCACAAGCAGTACGGATTACTATTAGTTTAATAAGCAATATTGAATCCATGTTCCAATCGAGGGACAAGGAAAGCCGAACGCAATAGGTTGCAATAATCGTCGTTTCTTTCGCTCCACCTCCCACCTACTATTTTCCTTCTGCATCGATTGATTATTCTATAAATTACTGATTAATGAATCCCGCAGACCCAAAAATCGCCATCGGCTGGACAACCGCTCCCCAGCGCGAAGTGGCAGAATCAATTGGCCGAGCTCTGGTTGACCAAAAGCTCGTTGCCTGCGCTCAGGTCACCGGCCCCGTCACATCAATCTACCGCTGGCAAAGCAAGCTGTGCCAAGAGGAAGAATTTCGCCTCATACTGAAGTTTTCCGCCAATCGGCAAGAAGCCGTCCGCGACGCACTGCTGGCCCTGCATCCCTACGACACTCCCCAGTGGATTGTCACCCTGGCCGACAGCAGCTCGACAGATTATGCCGCTTGGGTGGGAGGAGGCTAAAGGTTAAAGTCCGATGCGCTGGCCCATGTCGCTAACGCTAACTTCGAGTGTCGCGTGTTCAGTGTCCTCGCGATTATGCAATGGGGGCCCTTTTTCTAATTTTGTTTAATCAAAAGTGGAGCGCAGTGTCCCAACCAGGCATTCCTTGCCTCACTCATCAATAGGATGAAACAGCCCGGTTGGGACACCAGGCTCCACCTTGGGAATGGCTGACTTTAACCTTTAACCTCCCAACTTTAACCTTCTTACCAACCTTGACCCCACCGCCGCCAGTTGGCAGTCTACGGGCATGCGTCCACACTGTACTCTTTTCCTAATCGGCGCTGCGGCGTTGCTCGCCGCCTGCCAACCACGCACTCAAACACCACCGCCCGCTACCGAGTTGATTGGCGGCCCATGCAAATATGATAGCACGTCGGCGGTCGCGGTCGTTTCCGACAGTGACGACGAACAAGTCCGGTTTCTGATTAACGGTCGAGTGACGTCCTATTCCCGCTCTGATTTGCCCGATTTCGATTACCAGTCAGGCGCGCGGTTTAGTGTCGTTGAAAAACGCATTACACAAGGAACCTGCACGCCATATATTCTGGAGGTTGTCGGCCCAACTACGATGCCACCGCCAGCTTCGCAAACCACCAAGTGGCACCAGCCAAACCCCGATCTTATGTAACGCGGCTCAAACCCGCAAATCACCAGCAAAGGCGCAGAGCCGTAACGAAAGCCAACCTCCTCATAAGGTTACGTCTGGGTGTCTTGAGTAAATTAGGCGTAGTTGGCTGCTTTCATGAATTCAGAGTCAATACCTGACTCACGGCACTAGATAGAGGAGACTCTGCCTCTCCGCGCACACGTAGGAGTGCATTCTGCACCATAAGCTTTCGTAGCCTTATAGTTACCCGGCGATGAATTGCGCTGCATTTTGCAAAGATTACAGCGCTCAAGCCATGCTATTTGAGGCTGATTCAACCCGTTTCAGCATCTTGCCGAGCTTTTGCTAGCCACGAAGGGATTTTCAGCCAAAACGGCGTGAATCGACCTCTAAAACAATTGCAGCAAGGCATAGGCATTGCATTTACAATGCATTTACAATGCACAGCAGTCTTACTTAAAAACCCTACTTTTGTAGGGCTATTTATATCATCTTAATTATCAATGATTTACAATTAAATAAAAAATGTGGCATGTGCTCTGCTAATTGTTTGTTAATTAAACTTTAAAAAATCATGTACGCCGACCACCCAATCTCCGATTCATCTGACAATCAAAACGCACAGCCCACCCGTGATGAGCTGATTGAAGAATATTACCCTCTTGTGCGAGCCGTTGTAAATGGCATGCTGGCCCACCTGCCTTCGTGCGCCGATGCCGATGAACTTCACAGCGTTGGAGTCACCGGACTCGTTGCCGCCATTGACCGCTATGAGCCGAAGCACGCCAAGACCTTTAAGTCCTATGCAGGCACCCGCATCCGCGGCGCAATTCTAGACGAACTGCGCCGCATGGACGCCCTTCCACGCACCCGCCGCGCCAAGGTCCGCCAACTGCGCCAAACCGTTGACAAACTGGAGCAAACGCTAGGTCGCGCCCCTAACGACTCCGAAATTGCCAAAGAGCTTAAGCTGTCGGCCAAGCAATATGACCGTTTTCGCGTCAACGCTGAGACGATCCATTTTGTCTCCCTTGACCAAAGCCACGCCACCAAACGCGACGACGAGCCAAATCTCCACGAAACCATCGCCGATGAGCGCGATGAACCAGTTTTCCAGCGCCTGGAGCGCAATGAAATGATCGGCGAAGTCGCCGAACTGATCAATCAATTACCCGAACGCCAGCGCTCGATCATCATCCAATATTACTACGAGGGCAAACGCCTGTCGGACATTGCCGAAGTTTACGGCGTTACCGAGGCACGCATCTGCCAGATCCACACGCAGGCTGTCGCCAAGCTCCGCCGCAGCTTCCAAAAAGTCAGCGCAGGCGCCACCCCCTCAGAACTTGCTGAAAGCATCTAATTATTTAGATGCCCAAATTTTCACCATAAAAGACTTGCGCGATACCCGATAATCGGCATTCTTAGATAAGTGAAGTGAGCGTCTCAATGGCGACACTTGGCGAGATTCATTTCCCCAATCAGTAGACGAGCGAAATTCTGTCGGCCTGATAACTCAGCCCCCCCCCCCCCCCCCCCCCCCCCGGGGGCGGAATCAGATAAGGGAAAATTTGCGGAAACAAATTACCCGCTTTTCTTTTCCTTAGTACTGAGACAGAATTGGACTCCCTAATGAATAACAATCGCCAAGCCTTTATTGCCTCAATCGTACTGCATAGCATTGCGATTGGTTTGCTGGCGTTAGTCATCTTTATCAACCCAATCAAGGCCGAGGAGCAACCCATTGTCTTGGAACTGGTGATACTCCCTGACGAGTCCCCTCTCACTCCTGCCACCCCCGCCCCGCCAAGGCTTGAGGTCGAGAAAATACAGGTAAACGAGATCATGCCCCGCGACATGCCGGACATCAATTTGCCCGAACCCGAACCAGAGCCAATCGTCGAAACACCCCCTCCCCCCCCCTCCCCACCGGTAACCCCACCCAAACCAGAACCTAAGCCTGAAGTAGTAAAACCAGAGCCGCGCAAGCCGCAGATGGTCGATCTCAAGGATTTCCTCAAGGATAACAAACGCCGCGAAACCAAGCCTGCTCCCACTCCACAGCACCAAGTCGAGGCCCCGAAAATCAACATCAAGCCTGACCTTTCCAACCTCACCTCCGCGCAACCCAGCCACACCGCCCAAGCTGCTTCCCCCTTCTTGGCCAGCTACCAGCAGCGACTCCGCAACGCAGTTGAACTGAATTGGAACAAGCCCAGCGCTGGTTCCGGCCAGGAAACTGCCGATGTCCGCTTCCGCGTCTATCCCAATGGCAGCATTGGTGAAGTCACAATTCTCCGCTCCAACGGCCCTACCGCCTTTGTCGAGTCTATCAAACAGGCCGTCCAAAGCACGATCTCCATTGGCCCCCGCCCATCCGGCTGGGATGGCCTGATGACAATCACCTTCCGCCTCAAGTAGCCCCCCCCCCCCTGCAACTCGAATTGATTTTGAGGGTTTACTTCGGCGAAACTTGAGTTACATTAATCCTATGAACATGTTTCTAAACAGCCTGCCTATGGGCTTTCTTGGAAATCTACAGGGCTGGGAAATCCCCCTGCTGGTGATCTTTGGTCTGATTATATTCGGCGGCAAAAAACTGCCGGAATTCGCTCGCGGCGCTGGACAAGCCATCCGTGAATTCAAAAACGCTTCCAAAAGCGCGGAAGACACCTTTAAGCAGGCCCTCAACGAAGATGAGCAGGCAAAAGCCAAGGCTGATAAGCCTGCTGCATCTGAACCCAAGAAAGAAGAAGCCCTTAAGGCTTAATCTGCTCTAAGGACATTAGCACGGCTAACGATTGCGTTAGTCAGGTAAACTTTACGCCCAGAAGCCAAGTTTCGTCTTGTCAGCAACCCAGAGGCGGCGAGAATCGGACGCCCTATGGCCACTGTAAAGACTGTTCAAGATGTCAATCTCGCCGGCAAGCGCGTTCTCGTGCGTTGCGACTTCAACGTTCCATTTGATTCGGAAGGCAAAATATCCGATGACACTCGAATTGTTGGTGCCCTGCCGACCATTAAGCACCTCGTCGCACAAGGCGCAAAAGTAATTCTCTGCTCTCACTTGGGTCGTCCCAAGGGGAAAAAGAACCTCGATTTCACCTTGGCACCCATCGCCGTGGAACTCGCAGATAAACTCGGTGCGCCCGTCACGTTCGTCGATGACTGCATTGGCGAGTCCGTTAAATCCGCAGTCGCTGCCATGACTAATGGTGATGTCGTCCTTTTGGAAAATGTCCGCTTCTACGCTGGTGAAGAAGCCAATGACCCAGCCTTCGCCAAGGAACTTGCGAGCGTTGCCGACGCTTACGTCAACGATGCCTTCGGAACCGCACACCGCGCCCACGCCTCCACCGAAGGTGTTGCACACCTCGTAGAAACGAAGGTGGCTGGTTTGCTCATCGAAAAGGAACTGGAATATCTCGGCAGCAAAACTGAGGTTCCTGAACGCCCATTCGTTGTTATCCTCGGCGGTGCCAAGGTTTCCGACAAGATCACCGTGATCGACACACTTCTCGACAAGTGCGACACCATGCTGATTGGGGGTGCAATGGCCTACACCTTTGCCCTAGCCAACGGCAAAAAAGTCGGCGACAGCCTTTCTGAGCCCGACAAAGTAGACACCGCCAAGCAAGCCATTGCCAAGGCCAAGGCCAAAGGCGTGAATCTTCTTCTGCCCGTTGACAACCTGATCACTGACAAGCTCGACTTTGGCGCAGGTGAAGTGAACTCAGTCAAGGTCGTCGAAGGCGACATCCCTGAAGGCTGGGAAGGCGTCGACATCGGCCCAAAGACCATTGAAATCTATCAAGACGCCGTCAAAAGCGCCAAGACAGTCCTCTGGAACGGCCCCATGGGCGTCTTCGAAATTAAGGCCTGTGCCCAAGGCACCTTTGCAGTTGCCGACGCAGTTGCTGCGGCAGACTGCATCTCGATCATTGGCGGCGGTGACTCCGTCAAAGCCGTGAAGAAGAGCGGCAATGGCGACAATGTCAGCTTCATTAGCACGGGCGGCGGTGCCTCCCTCGAATTCCTCGAAGGCAAGACCCTCCCAGGTGTTGCTGCACTCGAAACCAAATAACGATTTATCAACATGGCAAACACACGCAAATACCTGATCGCAGGCAACTGGAAGATGAACAAAACGGCGGCAGACGCCGAAGAACTGATCAAGAGCATTGTGCTCGAGCTCGGTGACAAAAACGGCGTTGGCGTCGTAGTCTGCCCACCTTTCACATCGCTGGAAAGCAGCGCCAAAGTCCTCAGCGAGGTAAGCAATGTCCAGCTCGGCGCGCAGAACATGCATGCCAAGCCCAGTGGAGCCTACACCGGTGAAATCTCCGCCGCAATGCTCCGCCAGCTCTACGTAAGCCACGTAATTCTTGGGCACAGTGAGCGGCGCGAATACTTCAAGGAAACGGACGAAGAGATTAACGAAAAGGTTCTTGCCGCCCTCGAAAGCAATTTGAAACCGATTCTCTGCGTTGGAGAAAAGCTCGATGAGCGCGAAGCCGGCAACACGCTCAAGGTCGTTGAAACTCAGCTACTCGGTGGATTGGTGAACATTCCAACTGAAAAGGCCGAACAAGTCGTGATCGCCTACGAACCCGTCTGGGCAATTGGCACTGGCAAGACCGCTACGCCTGAAATGGCACAAGAAGTCCATGGTGTCATCCGCGTGCTACTACGTGACCGCTTCGGCAAGGCTACTGGTGATAAGATCCGCATCCTCTACGGCGGCTCAATGAAGCCAGAGAACGCCGATGGCCTACTGGCCAAGCCTGACATTGATGGCGGCCTTATTGGTGGTGCTTCACTCGACGCCAAGTCTTTTGTCAAGCTGGTCGAATCTGCAGCAAAAGCTGGTGCTTAAGCGATCATCGAGATTTTCAGAACGCCGCAACCCTCATGGACTGCGGCGTTTTTTTTTGCGATTTTTCGTACCTCGATGCGAAACATTCAGCATCGGAGATACTCATAGGGGGGATGTTTCTCAGGAATTAGAAACAGCAAGCCATCACAAACCATCCGGTGCTAGAGAATTATGGAGAATCTCAGTCCTCAATTTCGTCAAGATAGCAAACCGGGCTGGCGTTTTTCCGACCTGGCGATTCATCCAATGATGCTCGCTGAAGTAGTTTAACTATTTTGGGGCCGATCGTCTTTAGCTCAATCTGATGGGCCCAGTAAAGACTCTCAAGCAATCCTTTGCCTTTGGGCGTAAGGGATACCTGGACACGGCGACGGTCCTCCGAGGATTTTTCTCGTGAAACCAACTGGATTTTCTCCATCCGATTGATCAACCCCACAGCGCTGTGATGTGCAATCTGCAACTGCTCAGCAAGCTCGCCAACGGTCACCCAGTTGCGTCCAGGAAAGCCCTCAATGGCCAGAAGGGCCTGATATTGCTGCGAACTCAATCCATAGCCCGCGGCCGCTGCCTCACTAAATCCGAGAAATTTCCGTAGCGTGTATCTGAACTCAGAAATCAGCTCGAAATCCTTCTTTGAAAGCTTGGGTGGCATACTGGAGACTTAATAGAATGCAATCAGCCAAATACGGGTCAATCCTCTTGCTCTCAATCTTGTGTTCTGAGAATCAAGGGGGGGGCGCATTGCCTCTCCTTGACCATTTGCCAGGCCGGAAATTCGTATTTATTGAGCAATTGATAAATCGGCATTGCAGGAACAATTTAAACATACGATGGACAGTGATTCGGACAATTCCCCTAAGGTAGAGCATCAACCAAAGAATAGGCAGTTTATCTGTAAGGGCGATGCGGTACTCCAATACGAAATTGAAGAGCAACGGCGCTTTGTCATCACTCATACTAGCGTTCCTGTTCACATGCAAGGACGCGGGATAGCAGCGAAATTAGCTGAGACCGCACTCACATACGCCGAACAGAATCAATACGAAATTGTTGCCCAGTGCTCTTACATCGCATCTTACATGAAACGCCGCTCAAAGGACCGCTAAATTTCCGGTGTATCCTTAGGCGACTTACGCTTGGCCTCGGGAAATAACAAAGATGCCCATCTCTGCTGATTAGCGAACTGGAAACCTTTCTGGCCAGCCCCTCTTCATCGCATTTCTACGAGAGCCTCTTCTTTTGTTGCGTTAGGTATGGTTCCGCTTTTCGGTAAATCGAATACGCTGAGTTGCGCCTTTTCATCCTGTTCTGATCGAAGGGGAACTACTGGTGCCGTGCCCGTCATTATCCCGTTATCTGAATTCGACTGATGCGATTGCGCCTGTCCCGCATTAACGGCATGAATAATTTTCACCAGATCGTCTTCAGCCACGTCAACAAACAGATCTATTTGGCGTAGTGCTGACAATATATGCTCATGGCTGGTATTGTCACCCGCTTCACTACCCAGAGTCGCCTCCACACCAACGCTTAGCCCAACTGGATAACGTCGCCATTTGAAAACATAGTTGATGACTACGGCCAGCATAACCATGACCACGGCATTGCCCAAAACAGGTGCTAGAACAAACCGATAGCCTAAGCCATGAACCGCCTCTCCGCCCAATACCGCAACAAGCGCAGTCGCCCCACCAGGCGGATGGATACATTTCATTTGATGCATCACCCAAATTGACAAGCCGACTGCACATCCTGCGGCTAATATTGGCCCTGGTATATACCTTGCACAAGTAACGCCAATGAGAGCCGATACCGTATGCCCAGCTACCACAGGCCAGGGCTGTGAAAGCTGGCCATGAGGAACTGCAAACAAAAGCACCGCGGACGCACCCATAGAAGCAATCAGACCTGTCCCCTGAGGTAAGTCGCAGATATTATTCACGATGAATATCAATGCGCTAATCGCGATCAATCCGCCCAATAGGGATACGAACTTCTCGCGCTGGCTCACAACGTCCAACTCAATTCCTAGCCAATTTTTAACTCGATTCATGCAACATACCTTTTCTCCTCTACCGTTCAAGGCTCGATAAAAAAGGATCCGAAATTGCATCGTCTCACGATACTTATCAAGCAAAAGAATGATAGAATCGAAAACGCGGTGAAAGCGTCACGCAATTTACCAACAGCGACGATTTACCAGAAACAAAAAAAGTGCGCCTTCCCGAAAGAAGGCGCACCGATTAATTCCGACTAAGACTAATCTACTGCACTGGCTGCAATGCAGTCAGCGCGGTATCGTCACCAAAATTGGTGATGTAAACCGGCATGTCAGTAACCGGGAAATTCGCATCCACATTCAGCTGACGAGTATTGCCAAATGCATCCGTTACAGTGCAAAGTCCAAGATCAATGCCAAGTGTTGTGCTTTGTGCGACATCCGGCACCCAGACCGTAAAGACCTCGCTCGTTCCCTTGTCCCAGAGATAGGCCCAGATATCCGTGTTTGCCATTGCAAGTCGAGGCGTATGCAACGCGCTGACCCCATCAAGCTGACGGATCAGCGTCGCGGTAGTAAACCAAGACGGGCGGATCGAGTCGTCATTGCGCATCAATCCAGAACCTGAATGCTGTGAAGCATGACTTCCGGTCTCGCGGTAGATGAAAACTTTCTCCACACCATTCGCCAATATAATCATCAGGTTGCGTGGTAGCTTGGCGGCCTGATGGCGCTCTGTACGACCGATAGGACCACCGACATCGTAGCCGGTTTCCGTCATCCAGATTTCCTTGCCTGATCCATTAATATCACGCCAATCTGAAAGCTCTTGCAATAGCTCCTCATAAGTTAAGTTCAGATTACCGCCATTGTTCGCATCACTGGTCGCCGTCTCTGGATCTTGTTGCCCACTGTAATAGTGAACGTTAATGATATCCGTGAAATCAAGTGGCGTCTTGCCATCTGAATATTGATACGTGGCTAGTTGGCCGACCGTCGCTAAGTCGATGCCCGCATACCCACCATGACTAATCGTGGCCGTTGGGTCAGCAAGGAGTGCTGCTTCTGCACCCACACGGAACATTTCAAAATACTCTGGCATCGTGCCCACAAAGAAGCCCCAACTAGCCGCATTCAGATTCGGCTCATTCCAAAGCTCGAAGTGATTAACAGTGTTTAATCCACTTAGCCCATCTGCGGTTTTCAGCACACCAACCGGATGGGTCTGTGCACCAAAACGAGCAACCGTTTGGAAAACGGCATCGGCGTAATCCTGATTATCGGCAGGAGGATAGCCACCCCGATTTTGTGTCACCCCGACTGGAGCAGTAGTCGCCCAATCTGGCGTGTATAAGATATATGGCAGTGGGAAGAACCCTGCATCCTTGTATTCTTGCATGTATGAAGTGAGGTCAACATGCCAGGGTGCAACACCACCAGAGAAATCATAGTCATTTTCCGAAGTACTGAAGAAAGGCCACTTCATATTCTCAAAACGCACGTAACTGACCCCAAGCCATTCATGGATCCCAATGTATTCCGGAAGGGAAACATTCATCCCAAAACGCGAAGCAGCAGAACGAGCCACCAATGTATCCGGCATGATGAAATAATTGGACTGAAACAGCTTTCGCCCAACACTACTTTGCGCATCGATTCCTAGATAATAGGAACCAGTCTCTAGCGGAGTCGATGTGGAAAGTGAGACCATTTCAAACGAGTGTGGTGCAACCGTCACACTGGTAGTACGAGACTCAATATTGTCACCTACAGCAGGGATTGCCACCGTGTCATCAGCGGTACCGTCATAAACGAATAACGATGATGGTGCGCGAAGTACTTCGAGACTCTGTCCAACAGCCGTATGATGGTGCAGCCTAATGTATCGTGCTGAAAAGCTTCCGGTAAACGGCAACTCGACCATTGACCATTTCCCTTCCATATCAAAATCCACCAATTCAGGAATATTCGTGTAATTGACACCATCCAGCGAATAACTGAAGTCAACGAGCCTTGCCCAGTTCGCGTCACCAGATAGGTAGTTCATTTTGACAATGTCTCGGACTTGTCCCAAATCGACATACTGGAATAGATCAGTGAATCCAGAATTATGCCAAGGCGTGCTGTAGCTAGTCGCAGAATCGTCATCCGTGAGTGAGTTGTCTTGTATAGTAACCCCTTCTTGCACGACCCAGCTCAATGCGCCCTGCGCATGATCATTACCAAAGACAGGGTCCACTAACATTTCATCATACAGTTCTCGATTCGTCTGTATTGAGTAATCGACAGTTACCGGCACAGTCTGGTCGCTATAATTATTGACCACAATCATCCCTTGAAAGGGAGTGTCTGCATAGCCCCAATCTGGGCTGGCCAACTCGACTTCAATATCATCCCGAGCACCCGTAATTTGAGTTGCAATGACTAGGCCATCAACGCCGAGCGATGTTGTCCCGGCACCACCTGTAAACCATACAAATGACACATTTCTGATGGGGAAATCAATGATACCATTTTTATCTGGCTGGGCGAAGGACTCTCGGAAGCTTTCTGAAGTCGTGGGTATTTCTAGCCAATTCCAGCCTTCCCAAGTCGCATTATGCAGCGAGAAAAGGTGCTCTCCCTCAGCATCTTCCACTTGAATGCCTACCTCATACACATTGGACTCGGAGTGTAGATAAACCCAAATGCCAAAGTAATCGATTATTCCGGGGACATTCTCGTTGAGCCTGAAATCACCTTTGGCATTACTTGTCGATGCTCCGAAAAATTCAAGTGCTGTAATGCCTGCCTTCGCATCTACTTCATTGTACGGCTCATAATTTGCATAGAGCATGTTCCAACTAAATGTCGCTAAAACACCACCATCTTCTAGCGGATTTAGGAGGACGCGCTGAACATTGCTACCCAGTCCTGCAATGATGCTGTTTGGCGGAATAACTTCTGTGGCGATTGGCGACTCAGCAATAATCTCCATGGCATTAATATAAGCGTAACCTCCTTGGAGAACCGACACATTCAATTGAACCTCCCCCTGCGCATCTGGTATCAAACCGGAAAGTGATGCAATCGAATCATTATTCGCATTGGGGCGGCTACCAATACCAATACCCGGGCCACTACAAACGATGCTACTTGAAACAGTATTGGCTCCAACGGCCTCATAGCCGCTTTCACGGACAATGGTCGTATCACGTGATCCAAATATATTAAACGTATAACGAAGTGCTGGATCCAAATTCGAGAACGTTAAAGTACCTCCTGCTGAGCTGACATAGAAACAGTCGCTAACGGCATTCAATTCGGCCAATGCACCAAGGCTCGAAGCAGGATCAAGCGTACCGGAAGAGTTGGCACCCCAGTATCCTGAAAACTCAAGCGAAATACCAGTATTATTGCCCGAGCTATCGGTCAAGTCGACGACTGGGTCATAGGAAATAATCGCCTCCCAATACTTGCCACTGTTATCTGGCTGTGATGGGACAGGGTAATAAAAATCCAACAGAATTTGCTGAGATTGTAAGTAAGGCATAGCGAGTAACAACGTACACGCATATACTGCCTGAAGTATCTTTTTCATTATTTATGAGGTTAGGGTGGAACGAGATGCGCCAGAAGGGCGCGCTGTGATTCATTCTAAAAATTCATTATGACATTCCTTATTTTGCAGAAACACGCAGAAAACAATTATCTATTAATGGTGCCATAAAACGCGCAGTCAGTGTGCCATCTCCGTTCTCAAAAGGCGCACCATCAAGTGTTCCTCCAACTGACCATTCCGCCAAGTCATCCGAGTATTCAGGAAGATAGACGGGCGCGACCAAACCAGAGCGGCAGTCGATTTCTATTCCAAATCCCTTGTCCTCAGACCAAGGAATCGGACGGACAATGGGCAAGCTTGATCCGCTATTCGGGTCAGTGCAAAACGCGTACTCCTCAAAATTGATATGACTGTCTCGATCCGGGTCTGCATAATCACCAGCATCACCAGACGGCTCTACCTGATTAAAATACTTTTTGCGCCATGCATCTATTGGATCAATAGCCCAAACCTCCATTCTTTTGTGCGCTGAAGTAACCCCGCTTAGACGTAAGCCCTTCGCCTCCCAGGGATCAGAGTTCGGCACTGAAGAAATTAAGATCCAGGAAGCCGGCAAGTATCCAGTCGATGAACCGATTTCAAGCCGATCGCCATCGGGTTCAACGATTTCAACTGTGATGGTTTCATCCGCCTCACCACCGAACTGATGGATACGAACGCCTCCGAGCTCGATATCCTCCGACCAGTCGATGTCCTCAACCGGTCCATTATAAATGCAGCGGAGATTCGGCGTTGGCAAAGCACTTCCGACCGGACCACCAAGTGAGGGGGTTGTCACCCAAACCACATTACCCTGACGGTACAGTAATCCCCCCTCTGGAGCAATCAATTCAACCGACTCTGGAATACCTGTAATTTTTAATGTAATTGGCGATGAAGGAACGTCTTCATCCACGAAGAGCGTCAGATGATTACCCGAAACGTTTACCTCTGCTGTTCGCCGAGCAATATCATATGCAACGACCTCATTAATCGGCGCTGACCACACATCATCTGCTCCACCTTCGCCGTACAGAGACTCAATCATTTCAAGGCGCTGCGCCCAGCGGATTCGATTCGGGTGATCCGGCTCTGGCTCCATACCATGAGCAAAATCAAGCACGACATCTCCATCTAATAGTGGGTCGGGAAAATCAAAATACGGATCACCAATGGATGCCCACCTTGGCTCGTCTAGATAAATTCGCTTAAGGTCGGTCCAATCGAGATTGGCACGATAGATATTGGTCATTGGACCACCCTGAATTCCACCAGCCAACAATCCATATTCCGCAAGGTAAGGTCGATAGGCGGTATCGCCACTCGGATAAACGAAATAAGTGGTCGCACGTCTGTTAGGAGTAAACCACCCGATCAAAACTTGATTCCAATATATTTCGTTACGCAACTGGTCTTCAGACAAATCGTACGCAGCGTGCGAATATGAATGATTAGCAACCCCCCACCCAGCTTCGCACATTTCACGGACCTGCTCCCAGGATAGCATGTATATGTGATAATTCTCACCGCTAGGATTCATACGCAAAGCAAACAATGCCGCATTACCAACAAAAGGCTTACGATTCCCACCCTCGACTCCTGGAGGCGCATCAGTATAGTGGTACTCTGCGAGAACTGGCAGAGATATCGTATAAGTGCTGACTGGTGAGTCATCAATATCAAGGCTATAGACCCAGCGCTTATCATACTTCAGCGCACAGACTTCAGCCATAGGCTCTGGCCCAGAAAAATCCGGCCACGACCATGACCACTCGCGATCAGCAGCATGGGCGTTAATCAGCACCGCAAAACATAGGACTAATCCAAATACAGAAGTTTTATTCATTAAGAACTCGCCTCCCCTTCCACTACCCAAATTTCCATTTTCTTGTGAGCTTCGGTGTTTCCGACCACACGCAATCCTTTTGCGGACCACGGAGATTTATTTGGAACCGAGGAAAATAGCTTCCATTCCGCATCTGAGCTTGCCCCGCATGATCCGACTTCAACAACCGCGCCATTCAATGTAACAATAGCAATCGAAAGTGTGGCACCTTTCTCAACATCATATTGAAGAACCCGCACACCAGCTAGTTCAATTGCATCTGGCCAATCGAGATCCGTAACGGGGCCATTGTAAATGCAGCGGACATTTGGAGTGGGTAAAGGGCTACCAACCGGACCACCAAGCGAGGGGGTCGTTACCCAGACAACATCTTTATTTCGGTAAAGAAAACCTCCCTCCGGTGCTTCAAGGTGAACGGATTCTGGAATCCCGGCAATCGTTAAAGTAATCGGAGAAGCCGGCGCATTTTCATCCAAAAAGAGCGTTAGCTGGTTATCCGAAATATCAACGGCGGCGGTACGCCTTGCAATATCATAGGCCACAATTTCATCAATCGACGCTGACCACATATCATCCGCCCCGCCCTCGCCATAAAGGCTCTGGATCATGCTTAATCGCCTCTCCCAACGGATCCGGTTAGGGTGATTCGGCTCGACATCCATTCCATGAGTAATGTCGACAACAACATCTCCATCTTGGATTGGATCAGGGAATTGATGATAAGGGTCATCGGTTTTTGACCACTCATCTTCATCTAGGAAAATTCGCTTAAGGTCCGTCCAGTCAAAGTCCTTAAGATGTATATTGGACACAGGCTCACCCACGTGACCACCAGACAGTAACTGGTAATCTTTAAGAAACGGGCGATAGGCAGTATCTCCGCTTGGGTATACAAAATAGTTTGGGGCCAGAGTGTTCGACGTGTGCCATGCGATTAAAACCTGGTTCCAATATGCCTCGTTACGCATCTGCTCCTCCGTCAAACCGTAGTCCGCATGAGAATAAGCATGATTGGCAACTGCCCAGCCCGCTTTACACATCTCTTGGATTTGTGCCCAGCACAACAGAGTCGAATTGTAAATTTCATCGGCTGGATTCACATGCGATGAGAATACTGCTGCGTTACCAACAAAAGGCTTACGATTTCCTCCCCGAACACCGGGCGGCGCATCAGTAAAGTGATAACCTGAAAGCAAGGGAAATGATACAGTGTAATTAGTCACGGGCATATCATCGATATCCAAACTGTAAGCCCAGCGTTTCCCATACTTTAAAGCGCAGACTTCAACTGTTGGCTCCGGGCCCATAAATTCTCTCCAAGACCATGACCAAGTTCGACTCGTGTCATGTTCGATAATCGGAGATCTGTTTGATACACTATAATTCATTTTTATTTAACTGAAAAACCTACGCGATTTCACGTGCTTGTAGTATTCATGAACGCATAGAAAATGGATGGATACATAGTAATAACCAGCCAAAAGGGGATATATTGACTCCCTTATCACCATGTAAGCGCGTATAGATCCTATTAGAACGTGGCATCACAGAAAAAAGCTTAAAGCAGTCGCACGAGATAAGGGAGCTACACTTACTTCGCGTAGTCTGACAGGATTCGGAATTTCATCGAACCCGTATCACGGGAGTCTGAATCGGATACAAAAATCAGATAGCGAAATCGTCCAACATGAGTCCACATGTTTGTATACAGAGGCCGAATGCCACCTGGCTCACGCACGACGAAGGCAATCGGATACTCTATCGTGCCAGTAAACGGCTGCGGCAAATACGCTGTTTTCTTAGGGGGGAGCTGCAATATTTCATCGCCCATTTTAGCGATCAAATCACGCTCAGTGAAGTTATAAAATCGGTAACTGCCAGTCGGGTATTTATCGAAACTATCTTCTAAAGTCACAATTTTATAATTCCCACCTTCACCGGCAAAGAAAAAAAGCGGCTTCTTGATCGAACCATCTAACTGAACTTGCGCAACGGGTTGATAAGCGTCCTGCTCCTGCCCATCCTTTCCTTTTCGGAAAAACACAATTGGATTCGATCCATGATAATCGACCTCACTCGAACGCCTCATACTATGAACACGTAGTGGAATCATTTCTCCGTCCGAACGAACATACAGGGTATCTTTAATTGGCTTCCCCCAGCTTACACAACTAAAGGTAGTTTCTACGTTTGCTACCGCATCAGCAGCACAAGCCAGCGACGGAAAAATAAAGCCCGATAGTAAGACGCTATAGAGAGACCAATACTTCAAAATAAAATTACACATCGTCTTTACTCAGCCAGCGAAAACCAATGATTTTGAAACGCCGGCCAAACGTTTCATTAATCCCTCCATCCACTAGATCAGAAACTTCAGCCCATGGATCGTTGCCAGTGGGATCCATGTATTCAGGGACGCGCTGCACTAATGCTTCACACCATGCTCTTGAGGCAACATCTCCCTCAATCCCAGTAGTCGCCTCACCATAAGCGCGAATGATGAATGTATCAGAGCGAGCGGAAATATATGGTGCCAACGGCGTCAGTACGTCTGCCTGTGTGAGCCAACCAGGAATGCCCGCTGATGTTCTTCCAAGAGTGTTATCCACATTAAATCGAGCATCACTAACCCAATCATAGGCGTCATCTCCTGCTTCCCCAATCTCGTTATTAATTCCAGATTGATCAATCGCCCGCGCCAATGCCCCCTGCCTCTGTTGATTCACGTCAGAAGATCCAGGCCGTCGATTAACAAAGTCAGAAAGGCTTAAAAAAGGACCACGCGCTTTCACTTCATCAACGATCGCCACTGCCAGTGCATCAAGCTGTGAGTCAGTTAAGCTAATAGGCGCATTCCAGTCATCCTTAATATTGCCACTTGAGCCAACTTCAGCATTCGGCAATGAAACCCGCGAATAGAGAGCTCCCACCGAGGTATCGCTTCTTATTGAAGTACCATCGTAGTAATCAAATTCCCGGCCAAAATTTCCGGCCAAAAAAGCCTTCCACGCGACAACTGACGTTGAGTTAATATTGAACCCACCCTCAGGAGCCCAATAGGCAGCAGACTTAGTATAACCATCGTTCCCGATAAGATCACTGCGAAGCTTACTATAGTCATCATCCCCAAAATAGGCAAAACGCCGATTGGAAAGTACCGGATCCACACCAGTATCCTCAGCAACCTCAACAATCGAATCGAGTCTTTGACTAACCGTCAATTCCTCTGATGCTGGAGCTAGACTGGAGAAAAAATAAGAATCAAAGAGAACCTCATTACTCAAATAGGAAACATCATACATCGTTGGTTGCATGATACCCCACTGCATCTTGAAATTTAAATCCAGCTCATCACTTGGAACAAAAGGCGTTGCCTGAGAATTCCCAATTGCATTCCTTGGCATATATCCACTACTGGAAATATTGGCATGCTGCAATGAGCCGAGTGACCATAATGGCATCGTTGGAATTTCTTGAAGGATCACACTTCTTGACCCAACGTCTACTCCATACCCGTATCCAAAGTAAGTTCGCGTATCATTGAGAAAAGTCTGCGGCCTCAAATTGTTATAATCGGCGAACCCGGACATCGGGCCCATGAACACACCATAGCGATCCGTAACCACATCACCGCTAAACATAGAAGATCCAAGCAGAGCAAAGGGATTGCTGTTTCCTAACATTTCAACCGATACGCCTAAATCAGTATTGGCTGGATTAATCCGCACTTCCATATACATGAATGGACAGGTTCCATTAACAAAATCCAAGGGCAAAATCCGGTTGTTTTTTATGTCTTTGAATACATCACTCGGATTCTCTCCAGATGGAGTGGAATACCCTCCACCCATAGCACGAAGCGCGAAGTCTTCTTTCAGAAAATCTCCTCCTTCTTTAATACTGTTCTTATCCGTCAGCAAATAGTCTTGCCAGTCAAAGAGGATAATTCGTTCGTCATTCGCCGCGCGATCAGAGGCAAAATTGCTATATTTGCTTACCCAATACACATCATCAACGCTCACTTCATACTCAGCCGATATATTGTCAATTTCAACTGCAGGAGGGACATCATCCGGATTTTTTTTTGCACGCTGCGTCATTCTATGACGAGAATCGAGCTCACTACGATACATGAGTATGCCTCCATTGGTATTCCATCCAGGCTCCATAAAAAGCGGCTTATCGCTAGCTCTAACATCAGCCATACTTAGTTCCTCAGCAGCACTAAATATCCGCTGTTCACCTGGCTGAAGAATTATGGGATCATCGCCATCGGGTGGATTTCCGAACAAGAATTCAAAGTAATCCAGATTTCGGTTAATGACTTGTCCGTCAACTAGATGATGCACGGGAACTGCAGATTTCATCAGATCATTAAAAGTGGCAGTGTAAGAACCTTCGGTAGTAAGCGAACCGACATCACGCCAAGAAAAGCTAAAAGCCATCTTGGGATTCGTGAATTTTAGCTTATAAGCATTAAAGGAAATGCTCACGTTATATGGGTTCCATAGTACAGCAACCGGCTGCACCTTGAGCGCAATGATGTTACCGGGGCCTGAATCCTCCATTATCCAGCCATCCTCACTCTCTTGAGTTTCACCATTTTCGTCTATATAAGTGGCCAAAAGCGGCTCACCCAATTCGTCACGAGCGATTCGATAGACATGATTCAAAGAAACCTGAGCCAGACTAAAGACAAGATACATGCGCACCGCTACAGGCGCGACCTCGTGCCCCGTCAATCTCGGGACATCCACTGGACCACTTCTAATCTCCCACTCCTTAATCGGCTTAACCTTCGTATTGACGAAGTTGTCCCAAGGATCAATGTCGGCATCGCTGTTCCCTTTATTCGCACTTCCCATTACATTTACAAAGCTGTATCGCATGGCAAAATCATGATTATAGCCAGCGGCATTCGCATAATCGATGGTGTTCGGCCGATAGGCCCGAGACGCAATTGATGGCGCTGCGTCAGCGCCTGAGACATCCTTATACAAATTGTAATAGCTACGAAGAAAATGCCATGTCGGGCCACGGAGATACGCGTTTGCGGAAATATCTGGCACGGGATGCTTGAAGAGGTAACTAACAGCTCCGCCCTCGTATGGATCTAAATAACCAACATCGGTTTCTGGATTGTCGACACGTTCCGCGTCTGGATTACCACCGTATGGTGAGCCATTGAAATTTTCGTCAGATAACTCAAACAACAGATTTAAATCCTTCTTGAGACCGCCATTGCGAACATCAGTCTGCAGCATTGTGGCCCCCATTCCGAAATCGTGGAAGTAGTCAGGAATCGCATCCGCCCAGTAGCCCTGTTCTACTAAATTGATATCGCTCAGATACATTAAGCGATTCAGAGAACGAGCCAAGTCACCATTCTTAAGATCATATTCCTTCCACCCTGAAACCGTTTCAATGCCCACACGTTCGGGTGCCATAAGGTCGCTTCGTGACTTCGAGCTAACACTGACGTCAACGTAACGCGCATCAACAAGATTGAGCGGAGCCTTCTGCGCCTCATCAGAAATCCAATAAGCATAGGCTCCAGACGATAGGCTACGACCTGGATCAGTTGGTATATCAACTATCGGCGCATAGACAAAGTCCTCAAGATTTCCATCACCAACAGATTTACCACCTGCCATGATCGCCAAACCTGAGTCGGCCAAAGGAATGCCCTTCTCATCCAAGTTAAAGACTGTACTGGGCACAGCGCCGACCGTATCTTCGACCCCCGACACTAGCCATGATAAATGTGCCGCATTAGGAGCATTCACCCAGAGCATGGATGAGGTATCCGTATCTGCATAAGCATTTTCCGATGCATCCCAAGCGCCCAGCCAGTGACGGCGCAGGTCATTGGATGCAATCTCGGGAATTCCTGGGCTATCTCCAGATTTAATCAGTTCCGCCGATGCGCTAACTCTCTGATCCGGGCCCATTTGAGCCTGAAGTTGACCTAACGCGACACTCAAACCCAAAAGTGCATTCTGCCGAGCCTGAATACTATGCTCTTCATTCACTGTGGACGATATCTGAACCCGTAGCATCGTTGATAAGCTAAGGATCATCATCAGTATGAATCCCATTAGGAGCAACGACACCACAAGCGCGAAACCCGCTTCTTTAGTTCGTGGAACTAAACCAATCGATGCTCTGCGATGGGCGGATTTAATTGAATTATGCATTGCCAGACAGATGGTATGTTTTGGCGATTATCACCTCGGTTTCCCTTTTCCACTTTGCATCAACAAAACCGCTCATTGCAGGTTTTAGAGTATAAAGCCTGAGGGAAACTGGCAACTCTTTATGAAGAAGACTATCATACCTCCAGCAACTGTAAAGTAATAAGTTCATTATTTTATCATCAAAACCTGGGAAAACACAGCCCCACATAGAAGACAACAGCACCCACTGAATACGACAACAAGAACCTCAGACTCTAGTTGTCAGCGGTAACTGAAATTCTAAGGAAATGGCTGCCTGCATCATCCTCGAGGAAAAGAGGATCGGCTATTTCAACTACTTGGATATCACCATCCGTATAAATAACGGTTGGTGCCACCGAGCTATCCATCCAAGTTTGCATGTCACTACTATATTGAACCGTGTATGTCAATTGGGCGGCAGCATAGTCCACTCTTCGTGGGAAAACAAATTGCAGGCTCCCATCAATCCCCCAATCCAGTTTGGGCAAACCACTGTTGGCAAACAAAGGATTCTCCGGAGAAAGATCAGCCTCATACCCACCAGTTGGATTCAATCCAAATGCATACTCCAAAAGGTTGATGAGAGAGTCGCCATCAGTATCATCGTTTAATTCACTGTTACTCCCGATAACCAGCCCATTATCAACCGACCAGACATCATAGCGAATTGTGCTAATATTCAGCCAATCATTGGTTGTTGTTTTCCCATTTCCAGGCGCAGAATAGGCAATAGTATCTGCCTCGAGGTAGATTTGGTTGATTGTTCCACCTCGTAGTGGTGTGGCAGTAACACTCCAGCTCGCCGTTCCATTTACAAGCGGGGGCGGATCGTTAAAGAATTGACTGTTACGATATCGAATAGCCGTGGTATCGGCGTCAGCTACCCCGCTCAAAAGAAGGCTACTTGCCGAGGTCGCTGTGCTACCATTCGTCGTGGGAGAGATCACTTTCACATAAGGGCCGACGAGAGAAACAGGTTCCTGACCACGGCGTTGAGCCATCATCCAAGGCACCAAGGGCGTCCCTGTGCTATAGGCGCGTGTCCATGAACCAGAATGGCCGCCCGTGTCATAGCGGGTGTAAATTGGCGTGCCTCCCGCAGCACGCATTTGATTGGCAATCTGGTCAGACCCATTGATCCCTATCGTTCCATCATCAGCACAATGAAAGGCCCACATCGGGATGTGTGCATAATTGTTTGCCGTCGCGCTCGGAACCGATCCAGCGTTCGAATTGGCCGCCGCATAACGATCGGGATAATTATTCAGTTGGACAACCGCACCCTGCCCGCCCATCGAAAGTCCCGTTATGTAAATACGATCTGGATCGATACGGTAATTGGCAATCAAGTCGTCCAGCATTCCCTGAATCTGACCCGGCAAGTAACTCGCTCCCCAGTCAGATAACTGACACTGCGGTGCCACCCAAAAGCACGGAAAATCTTCCTGATTGTCTGGGTTGGCAGTCGAAATGAAAACCATCGCGCCATTCGCATTATTCCCAAGCTGTTTGCTATTGTCCGTTCCCTTCTCACCGGCTCCATGAAGAAATAAGACCAGAGGATAGAGCGTTTCGGAATCGTTCGCGTCGTAGTTTTCGGGAATCAGATATCGGTAATTCAAGGTCGTAGGGTTACCATTGTCATAACTTCCAGACGGGAAATTGGTCGCATTTACGGTCGGATATTTGATCCCAATCGGGGTTCCCTCAGGGTGGATCACAATGGTAACTTCGTCGAAATTGGTCTCTTCGCTATCGTCAGCCGTAAGTCGCAGGACATAGCTTCCAGTCGCCGCAAAACTAGCAGTTGTTTCCGCCTGAGAGGCATCAGCAAACGTGACTACATCTGGCCCACTGATGACTGTCCACTGCATCGTGAGTTCTCCATCCAGAGGCAGGCCATCATCACTCACAATACCTTCAAGTAAGACCTCTGCGGTGCCAGCGACCAAAGCCGCTTCATCATCTGCGCCCGCATTTACTTGAGGAATCAGGTTCGTCGAAAGAGTCACCGTAATCGTGTCCATCGCAATATTGTTAGCGGCATCTAACGCGGTGATTGTAATGACATTTGCTCCAGCTTGCAGCGGAATATCATCCACCTGCCAAGAAGCTACATTGGCAATAACACCACTGCCACCCCTGTTATTTCCCCAAGTAAGACTGGTTACACCGACATTGTCTGAAGCCGAACCCGCAATGCTCACCGTGGATGCAGTCGTCGCGTAGGTGGCACTACTTGTTGGCGAAGTTATGGTGACAACCGGCTGGACCGCATCCCCCCCCGTTACACGGTTGATATAAATGTAGGCATTGGTTGTCGTTTTTCCATTCCCCGGCGAGGCATATGCAATGGTATCCGCTTCGAGATAAATTGGGTTAATTTGCCCAGAACGGAGTGGAGTCGCTGTAACGGTCCAGCTAGCGGTTCCGCTAATGATGGGGGGGGGCTCGTTAAAAAATTGGTTATTCCGGTATCGAATGACCGTTGTGTCTGCATCAGCAACGCCACCTAGATCCAAGCTATCGGATGAAGTAGACACATTACCACTCGTCGTCGGTGAAGTTATCTTGAGGTAGGGTCCGACAAGTGAAAAGGGCTCCTGACCGCGGCGCTGGGACATCATCCAAGGCACCAGCGGTGTCGCTGCATTGTAAGCGCGTGACCATGCACCGGAATGCCCCCCTGTGTTATAGCGGGTGTAAATGGCTGTGCCACCTGCAGAGCGAACTTGATTGGCAATCTGGTCAGAGCCATTAACACCAACTGTTCCATCATCAGCACAATGAAAGGCCCAGAGCGGGATATCAGCATAGGCATTCGCACTACCACTGGTAGCCCAACCGCAATTGGGATTAGCCGCCGCATAACGACCGGGATACGCATCGATTTGAGAAATAACCCCCCCCCCCCCCATGGATAAGCCGGTAATATATATTCGGTCAGGATCGATATGGTAATTTGCGATCAAATCATCGAGCATTCCTTCTATTTGGGCCGGCAAGTAACTGTCACCCCAGTCAGCTAACTGACATTGCGGTGCCACCCAGAAACAAGGGAAATCAGTCTGATTGTCTGGACTGTCGCTGGAAACAAAGATCATCGCACCATTGGCGTTGTTGCGCATCTGCGAATGGTTATTCGTGCCCTTCTCGCCGTTCCCATGAAGAAACAAAACCAGTGGATAGAGCGTGCTCGTATCCCCAGCGTCGTAGTTCACAGGAACAAAATAGCGATACTTCAGGACTGTGGCGTTGCCGTCATCATAACTCGCGGAGGGAAAGTTCTCCTCATTCAGTTCCGGATAGCTGACTGCATCCGCACTAGGAGACGTGAACAGTAAGGCCATGACAACAATGACCAATGAATAATACATCTGGCGGGACCAAGGCAATTGAGGGGGGGGGGGCATCATATCTACGGGGTTAAATGGGCCATGGTTTGGGGAGCCCCCAAACACTGAACTGATAATATAGTGATTTCTATATCATCAAATAATCCAATGCAAGTCTCTTCTGAGAAATTAACACAAATTCCATGCTTTTCAGCTCTTGGAGGGTAGCCCCCCCCCCCAAGAGGACTCAAAACTAGTCCGTTAATTTCATTCTGCCCCAATTGAGCGGCTGAGGGCTGACAGTCGTATCCTTTTTCCTCGGCCAATACACCTCGCGAGGAGCATCAAAGCCCTTAACCAGAAGATTAGCATTCACGCCAAATTCAGCATTAGCACTCGGCGAGAAGTATTGAAACACTGAGGAAGGGAGGAGAAATTCCATGATGTAGCCATCGGCGGTCTGCCGAGCAGAACTTTTTATCCCAGGAATATCAAAAATTGTTTTCTCAATTTCGTCATTCACTTTCCACTGTCCGACATAAACGCGATTTTCCTCAAAATTCGGAACGAACCAGAACTGATGATCTCCCTTTTCAAAGGCACTGTTTTTCTTAGATGGGAGCGTGGAAATGAAAAGTTCCAAGGCATCCCCATCCCAAAATAATCGAGGATACTTCGACACTGCTTGAGAATTTGTTACCGCCACGGCACCGTACAGTCCTTCGGGTGCCCAAGCCAGCCAGAGCTGGGCATCTGCGCTTATCCGCGTGGATCCAAGCATCCAATCCGGCAGCTTTGCTTCCGCTGGCCAATCACCGAGATCACTGTCCAACTCCAAGTTCCGTGCCTTCTTGAGCGGGAAGCGATTCGGGATAATCGGTGCCTGCAGGGAGGCTCCCTTGGGAGACTGGAAAATCACCATCGCGCTCTCATCATTCTTCCAATCCGCTGTCCATGTCAGATCGATTTCCAGAACTCGGCGTTCACCCGGCTTTAAAGCAGACACTGTTAGATCACCCGTGTGGGATTGCCATGCCTCAGGAAGCTTTACACTGATCACTCCCTCTTGCATTTGCACGGACCGATTCTCTATTCCGACCTCAATCGTGGTGCGGCCCGGCCGACCTTCTAAAGCCGAGACCTCCATCCGATAAGGGTTTCTAACCTTGATGACTAGTGGCATCGACTTCACGAGTTTACCACCCTCCGTGCATTCCACACGTGCCTGCAGAACACCAGTCACCTGATTGAGAGGGACTGTGAAATTCATCTTCAAATCACGCGACTCGCCAGGCTTCACCATATAGTCCGCCGTATTTAATACTTTCGTCCAGCCTTGTGGGAAGACAATGGATACCGAGCCACTAAAAGACTCTTTCCGATTGTTGGTAACCCGAATGTCCACCTCAGTCGTGTCGCCTGGCGAAGTGACGATCATACGATTGGATTCAATACTGTAGGCGGTTTGCGCATAGAGGGGATCGCTTTTTTTGAATCCCGTCGCATAAACCGGAAACATCCCCAATCTCGCAGACAATCCATCAAGCTCATTGCCAAGGTAGTCGAAAAGGCTCTCCGCCTGAAAATTGACCACTGGCCCTTCATCACCCTCAATCACCCATAAACCTGCAACAAGCTCTCCATCGTTCTCAAATACATAGCCTCCCGTATTCGGGCCGACATTGATGCTCCCGATATAGACCGGGCGGGGCAAAACAGACGAAAGCCCAGCCATCGCGGCAAAGGATAACTTCGGCTCATGCAAATGAGTGATCAGCCCACAGCCGTCAAAGATGCGCGAAGCTGTCACTGGATCCACGTCAAAATTATAAAACCAAAATGCTTTATCAGCGTCTGCTGCAAAGGCGAGAAGGAAGCCACGCTGGAGAAATGCGGCTTGTTGTGCAGGGGTCACCACTGGGCCGGCAAGGGTATCCCACCCAAATTCAGTCAACCAATGCTCACGCTTTATTCCGTCAACATTTGCCGCACGTTTTGCCATGCGCAATGCGTCAAAATACGAGCCAGTCCTGCGGCCCTCAATAAGCCACTCGCCACTGTTGTAATTATCAACATTGATCTCCGGAGCGTCGGTCCCAGTGTAATGATGCGAGTTTACGACGCCAATTTCATCGAAATATCCGCCCCTTACTGCATCCTCAATAAATACGGGATAGATGCCCGCCCTTCCCTGCTCGACTGCGGTCAATTGACCGTCTCCCAACAGAGAAACCAACTCACCAAATTTTTTGTGGTAAAGATTGTAATTTTCCCATCCCAAAGCGCGCTCTTCGTCAGGGTGCTCTAAGTCATATTCATTCGCGAGTTCCCAGAATCGAATTTTCGGAAAGCTGACAATGATATCCGCAATGTCCATAATCCATTGACGACTTGGACCCATACGAACCACTTTACCTTCTTCCATAAGAGGGGGCCTCACTGCGAATAAAACGGGCATGCAGATCAATCCGAGACGATCATAGTCCGCCAAGATTTCCGGGAAGTTCGGCCAACCCCTGTAGCTGCGATCAGCGCCTTTGGACCGCCTCATCCAATCCAACTGAAAGGCATAATCCCGGTACCAGTAAAAGCCGGCCTTTTTGAAACTCTCAAAGAGTCGATCACCTCCTCCATGGTAATTAAGTCCGTAGGGCGACGTCAGCTTCTGAGCTTCGGTTGGCTCAGGCAACAAGGGCACATTAGCCAAGGTGAGCGTTTTTTCTGTCGTCGAATTATCGCTCCACTTTATGCGAGTTTCGACGTGGTAAATTCCATATTTGTCAGCTTTCACCGGATACGTCCGCGCCAGAATTGATTCAACGCTTAGCGCCTCCTCCCAAATTTGAACGACGCGCCCGTCCTGATCAATCACCCGAAAACTAGCCTTCCCCTTAAGTGTCCCAGCATTCCAATTGATCACCTGTAACGTGCATGCCACGGATTCCCCAGCAAATATGTTTGCCTGCTTCGCCGTGGAGAGATTCGCCTGCAGCAAAGGAATGCTGGGAGCTTCCTTTAGCGCATTAGCCGCATCTGCTGGCTTTGGCTCAGGTGTCCAACTCCTCAGAGCACCCGTTGCGGGATTTACGTCCGAAATATCAGTTTCAACTTCCATTCGGCCCAACAAGTATCGTGCCTCAGTCTTTTCGGACTGAAAAACGTAATTATGCGTAGAGATTCCAGATATTCCGATCGGCCGCACCCAATCTTTGGGGACATCAAATGTAACCTTCTGCCACTCAGCATTGTCATTTAGATTTGGTGACCAATCGAGTTCTTTACCGTCAACTTTCGCTCGCCCCCAGCCATCGATGAAATTTACCTTGAGACCAATTCGATTATCGAATCGCTTCACCCGCATTGAAATTTTTTGTACATCACCGGGGATATATAGAGCCTTTGTTGGCTCCACGGTGAAGTGCTCAAAGCTACCTTGGCCGCTAAACTGAATCCGGACATCCATGCTGGCACCCGTAGAGACATCAGTGGCCCGGTCATCAACCTGCGTAATAGTGCCTGACGCCGCACTGTAGCGTGAAGGTTGCCACACACTGCCCGAAAAATCCTCTAAGACTTTTCGGACCCCTCCACGGCTTTGAGCATGTGCAGGCGTGAAGCATAATGCCGCAACAAGAAGGTAAAGCCCACCAAGCCAGCGAGAATAAGAATTATGAGAGGAGTAAGGAACAATTTTCATGAATAGGGATTTCTTTGTGGTGATAAATTTATCGTTGTATTATCACTATTGGAATGCAAGTTCTTTAGAAAAAATTTAAGCCCCTCACCCCCCACACATACACTCATGTCACTTCCTTGTTATTCATGTAACACCCTGAAAGGTGTCGGATCAGCTGCCCTGGTGCTCTCAATTGCCTGCCAATCTTTTGCCCAAACCGAGCCCGTAGTCCCGCCAGACTCTCGAATTGCCGCAGCACCAGCCGGTACCCAACGCCTACTTCTTTCCTCCCTTGATCGCGGAGCAGTAAGCTATCAGGCGAAATGGCAGCTAAGTTCCACGAATGTCGAGTCCTACCTCGGCCTCGAACCCAAAGTCGGCGCAGAAGTTCTTAAATTTTCAGGCGTTGCCCAGATCGCTGGAGCAAAAGGTGATTTTAGCATCATAGACAATCCTCCCGGAGAGATTCAGATGCTCGGCATGTGGGTGTATCTCGCTCCAGAATCCAATGTCGGTAAGGTCGGCATCCAAATCTCCGATTCTGAGGATGAATCCCTGACCGCGCTTGTCGCTGCTGATTGGGAGGGCTGGCGATGGCTCGAATTCAACCTTCTCGACGACACCTTCTCACAGTCCTACAATCAAGGTGACAAAACAGGAAGAGCAGATTTTCCGCTTAGAAATGTACACATAGTCTGGTTCACAGAACGGACAGGCCCCAGCTACTTTGGTGTCGATGCGCTGATTGCTTCAGGCACATTTGAATCAACGGCCACGGCCTACAGCATCCAATCCATTTCCCCTCCTTGGGGCGAACCGGGAACTCCTTTTCAGGGACAAGTCGCTATCCACAACTTCACAGAGGATACGCTGGAATTCAAAATCAGCAGCAGCCTCCAAACGAATCCCACTTACAAGCGTTTCACGGTTCCAGACTCTATCCATGGCAGCGACCATGCTCTAGGGCAACCAAGCTGGCTGGAGATCAACGGAGAACACATTGACAACAACACGCTAACCGACAACGAGGACAATACAGGCCCGACCAGCATTCATCCAAACATCCCTAAAAGCGGGCAAAACGAGATCTTTCAGTTCGTGGACCTTGGACAAACTCGGGAAATCACGAAACTGGCTTGGATTGCCGGAGATTCTAACTGGGTAAACAAAATAGATGTCGCAGCATCCATCGACGGAAATTCCTATTCGCAAGTCGAAAGCCTACAGAATCTTGATCTTCACAAAAAGTGGGGCGAGCAAAGTGTTCTGCCGGACAAGCCCTTTCCGGCACGCTTCATTCGCCTGCGTTATCATAATGATGGTAACAGTCTACTGGAGTATTTCCGCACTCTCTCCCAGCTAACTATCTACGATGGAGTTGATGATGAGGCCATTGTCATTCCGTCCTTCGGAAAGGAAATCACTTCTGAAACAATCACTATCCAAGTTGAGCCAAAGAACTTTAGCCTGATTCCATTTAAAGCCACTCCCCCTCTCAATCCAGATGCCTATGTCTTTGGCATGATAGCAGAGGCGGGCAGCGTAAAGGAGATGACCCTTGCCGACTACTTTGTCATGCCTGCAAGTGTCGTGGAAATCAGGCCAGAATCCCGCTTCGGCATCAATGTCAGTGGCCTAACCAACCTCCCCCTTTTAACACGGGCAGGATTCGGCTGGGTACGCTTTGAAAACATGAAGTGGGCGTTCTACAATCCCGCACCAGATACATTTGGCTTCGACGGTTCCGTTGCCCCATGGAATGTCCCTTTTGACGAATATTACGCCGCATATAATGAGGCGGGTATGTCGATCCTGCCTTATATTTTCATCACACCCGATTGGGCAAGCTCCGCACCTGCAGGTGTGAAAAGAAATTCCGGCGGCTACCCTCCAAAAAATCTAGACGACTATGGTAAAGCTATATTCCAGGCCGCGGCTCGCTATGGATCAAATAGCGTGCCCGCCGATCAACTCATGACCGATGACAAGCTGAGTGCCCTGAACATGGTCAACACCTACGAACTGTGGAATGAGCCGAATTTGTCCGACCCGGGCTGGGGATTTTTTGTAGGCACTCTGAGCGAGTACTACCTGCTTTTTCGAAATGGTGCAGAAGCCGCCAAGAAAGCTGACCCGAATGCCCTCGTAACCAATGGAGGCTGGGCCGGATCCTCCATGGAATGGGTAGACACGATGAGAACCTTTCAATACCCCGATGGCAAAACACCGTTGGACTTTACCGACGTGATGAGCACCCATTTCTACTCTGGGAAAAACGAGCCAGAAACCAGCACTGAAGATCCCAATGCCTACCGAGATGGGGCTAAGCCTGAAGAAGTCCAAACACTTGTCAAAGACCTCGCTGACTTAGCAGACTGGCGAGACGAACTAAAACCCAGCATGCCAATTTGGATCACTGAATTAGGCAATGATGTTGGCGGGCCGATGGGACTAACGGAGCGTCACCAAGCGGCTAAACTTCCACGTGGCAACATGCTCGCGTTCGCCAATGGAGTTGAAAAAGTATTCATTTACCGAGAAACTGGATCAGTCCCAGCACAGCACGCTGGAGCTGGCCTCATAAGAGACAACGCCTCCATTCGCCCCTCTTATTTCACCGTAGCAACACAGATACGTCAGTTTGAAGGCATAACTGAAACTCGCGTTCCCCGACTAGACTCCGGGAATCCGAATGTATGGATGTATTACTGGAAACGGACTGGTGGCGATGTGCTCACAGCGTGGGCTCCAAATGATTCAGGCACTCTCGGCTTAGATCTTGGCCATTGCCTAGTAACTAACGCTTTCGGTGGAGAAACCGAAATGGAAGTCACGAAGAATTTTCCTCTAAGTATGTTCCCTGTTTACATCAGCGAGATTGGGAACATGCAGCCAATCGAATCGCTGCTAAAGAAAGCCAACCAACAGGAGGTTGCTCGTAAGAAACGGAGTGTCTTCGATTCGAATGCGTCAGCCGCACTCTTTGACTTTGGTTCCACTGAATACATCGGCACCAAGAAAGTCGGTAAAATTCGCCAGTTCATTCCTGTGCTTGCGGAAGATGTTTACGACCCTGAGAAGCGTTATGGGTTCTCCCCCGAAAGCAATGGGAGAAACGAATTTGCGACATGGCTATGGTCTCCCTTGGAAAAGGATTACGTAAGGTTCGATCAACCATCTATATTCATGGTCAAGCCAAGACCAGGAACCTATCGCTTGCAATTCAAAGGGAAAAATTTCCGAGAGGGCGACGAGCTAATAGTCACCGGATCATCACGTGCGGAAATTCGTATACCGCTAGAGCCTGGAGACTATGGGTCTCCAACCGAAACCGTAACCTTGGTAATCACTGACCGTCAAATGCTGGAAATCAAAATGCCAGCTGGCCGCATCGAATGGCTAACGCTGATCGAAATCCCGGCGAAATAACTCCAATGATTAATCAAAGAGAAAACGTCTGATGTCGACTCCCTCTACTCAAGGTCTAGCAATTGAAGAATCTCGTCGATCGACTGCTCATGAAAGATCGTCTTTCGCGCAGATTGACCCAGCTTACTCTTCAGCGGAACTTTACCCACAGCCTGATCTTGCTGACGGAACAAGAGTAATCTGGCTATATGGCGAAGCAGAACTTGAGTGCTGGCGCCTTTCCGCGTTACGCAAAAAAGTCTCAGCAGCGAAGTTGATCGTAAGCTATCCGGGGACATTTCATACGCCCGCTAGCCATGTAATTTTTCGCTGTGAATTCCAGCCAGCGAATCAGCAAAAAAAGACCTTAACGCTTCGCGCTGTCGGCGACATAATTGTGAGAATTAACGAACAGGTAATCCACAGAGCAAATGGAACTGACACTGCCCATACGATCAAGATACCAGAAGTCGCATTTTCACAAAAACACCAACTATCGATTGAGCTTCGGACACACAACAATGAGCCACCCTGCCTTCTATTAGAAACAGGCAATGAAATGGATAAACCCACAGATTGGCAGTGGAGTTCTGATGGCAATACTTGGTCAAAACCCCGTTTTTTTTCTCAAACAAAATCCGGTATAGCACCACATAAAATAGAGCTACCAACCATAGATGTGACACCTATTTCCGAAAAAAATGGAATGGTTGATTTTGGGCGAGAACTACTCGGTCACGTTGTTTTTTCGTGCTGCAAAAAACCGGTTCTTTTCGTCGGTGAATCCACAGCAGAGGCGTTGAACAATAATCTCGCCGACTTTGAGCAATCGACCGAATTGCTAGAAACATGCGATGGCCAATGGACCAGTAAACATCCCCTGGCATTTCGGTATGTTCGCATAGCGGGAGGGGAAGCGAAAGATGTACGGTGCACTGCTCAGTTTCACCCTGCGCGATATGCTGGTGCGTTTGCCTGCTCTGATGAGACCTTGACTCGCATCTGGATGAACAGCGCCTATACTCTTCGGTTGTGCATGCACGACTTCCTGATTGATGGAATCAAACGTGATCGCCTACCTTGGACTGGTGACATGGCAATGAGCATAATGGCTAATTCTTATAGCTTTGCAGATGCTGACATTATTCGTCGTAGCCTGACTGTTCTGGGACGTGCCGGCATCTCTGACACTGATATAAATGGAATCGTCGACTATTCACTTTGGTGGATTATTTCAGAAGATTTCTATCAGCTATATTTCGACGATAATGAGCATCTCGTCCGAGAATGGACACGGATAAAAAACTGCCTAGAGTTACTTAATAATCGATGTGACAGTGAAGGCCTTATCACCCTTGAGCCTGGAGCTTGGCTATTTATCGACTGGGTTGACGCGGAAAAAATGACCGCGCTTCAGATTCTCTGGTGGTGGGCTCAGATCAGTGGGTCTGCCCTCGCTGAACGCATGAACGAATCATCTCTAGCATCTAAATGGCGTAAGCAGGCCGCGTCCCTGAAGGGTGTTCTATATTCCAAAGCATGGGATGCTAAAGCAAGTGCATGGCGCGCTCATCCTCAGAAAAATTCAGATATATCGCGGCACGCGAACTTGCTGGCCGTCATTTCTGGACTGACCACGATCGATGAGGCATCATCGATTAAAAAGGCACTACTAGATACGAGTATCCCGGATGTTGGCACGCCGTACATGAAGGGATTCGAATGCATGGCACTGAGCGGTCTAGGAGCTTCAGACAGCGCCATTTCTCAGATCAGATACTACTGGGGCGGCATGTTGAAGCATGGTGCGACAACTTTCTGGGAGTCATACAATAGTGCGGAGGAAGATCAGGATATCTATAGCTTCTATGAACGCCCCTTTGCCAAAAGCCTATGCCATGCGTGGAGTTCTGGCCCAGCTTCCATACTGCCAGCCACAGTCATGGGCATTCGTCCACTAGCAGATGGCTGGAAGCGCTTTACAGTCGAACCAAATCTCTACGACCTTGAATGGGCCTGTGCTTCAGTCCCGACTCCATTTGGCGATATACAAGTTGAAATCAGCTCGGACAAAATCACTATTCATGTGCCACTTGGAACAACGCTTGAATTCGATGGGCGCTCTTACTCTGGACCAACAACAGTCTCAGAGAGCCCAGATATTCGCCAACTGCAATGAGTAGGCACGCCTGCCTAGCCAATCAAGAGTAGGACTTAACCGCATCACGCAGATTACTATGACGCTACTAATTCGCGCTTCAAAAATGCGTAGGCCTTTCTACCACTTATTTGGTGCCGCCCTTCAAAGTAATCAGTCAGGATTTGGTCTTTTGCATTGAACACATCATAGACCGATCTGGCTCTGGCAACACTTGCTCGAACTGAGCGGATCGGAAAAATCGGGTCATAGCTACCTGCTTCAATCAACATCGGTCGCGGGGCGATCAAACCGACTAGGTCATACATTTCCCCAAACTTCGCCAACCCCGGAACTACATTGCATGGGCAATGCGCCATTGCAAAAATGCTGTCCCTAAAGGTCGAGTAGTATCCACTAACAACTGACGCCTTAATACGAGTATCTAAACACGCGGAAAAAAACGTGTGCATTCCACCCCCGGAGATCCCCATCGCTCCCAAACGGCTAACATCCAAATCTTTCCGAGTTTCCAAATAATCGACTAGTCGCATTCCATCATGAACACGCATACCGATCACCGATAAACCCATATGAAAGGCCAATAGAGCCGAGTGCATACAAGTGCTGGGAACTGGTTGGCCAGGGATTTCATTGAGGTAAGAAAAGTCCGTCTCGCGTTCTCCAAAACACGAGATCTCAGGCGCAGCGACCGCAAAACCTGCTCGGCAAAGGTCCACTGCAAAATCTTTATGATATCCATCTGGAGTATTTCTTTCTTTCCCGTCCTCCCAGAGGCCAACGATGTCCTTTACACCATATCCATGGCCGTGAAAAGCCATGACCACAGGCAATGGCCGTACGTTTTTTTTTGGCAAAAGAAGATACACTAGCATGAGACAATTCGGACCTGTGCGAATCAATAACTTCTGGCGTATGTAGTCTCCTTTATCGACCTCCTCGACTAAAGATGCGTTAGGATCAGCCGATGGAATAAGGTTCAAGCCGATCTGGCGCGAAAGTGCCTGTCTGGTTTGATTCGTCCATTTCTTGGCCGATGTACGATCCTTTGCAGCAAAGCGATATTTCGCCTCATCAGGCTGATAAATTTGCCAAAGGCATGTCGCTGGTTGTAAGTCCGATCTGATTTTAGATTTTGATTGTTTCATAACGATAAACAAATTTAACCATGCGGTATGTTTTCAATAGTAGTCAGTTGAGGGGGGACTTAGAAATTTTCCCTCATCGTGAAGCTAAGCTTTCAATGAGGAGCGAATACCTCTCAAAGACCTGAGCGAACTAGCAAATTTTCATGGCATCGATCTTAAGCAATTCGGCAAGTTTCTCGAGTTTCGACGAGACATGGCCCAGTCCAATGGCACAATGGTGAGCCGGGCCCGCTTTCGACCAATCATTTAGGAAGGATTTGGCACCTATTGGGAAACTGTAGCGACTGTTCGTATTCCCGATCTTGAGGACAGGTCCGTGAACTGATTCCCCTTCCGCGATCAGAAAAAACAGTGTACCGTCGCGGCGTTGAACAATCGAAAGAAGCGTAACTGGCCCATGCTTAACAGTCATTTGAATAGACAGCCCATTGCCCGGCTTTCCGTGATAAACAGGAAGCGGAACAAGTCCCACACGGCTTTCGGCGATGGCAAGATGAGCGGGGCCATCATGCCCGAGATATATAACGTCATCTTTGAAATCGCAGAGGTAAAGCTCTGAAAAGGAACCGCCAATGCCAAGAGTATCCAGAATTTTCATGCAAAGTGCATTCTTGATCTCATACTCTCCAGCTACGGGAACTCCTTCGCCAGTTAGCAGTGTATTGCCTGGTATCATCGAGGTCACAATGTTCTCGTAAGCGTTGCCGGGTTGCCCTTCATAATAGTAGGCCATTGAACCAAGTCGATGCGACTGCACCAAACGTTGCAGAGCGACGGAGGTTTTTGCTGCACGCACTAACTCATTTTGACTACAGTTAGGAGAGACGTCGAATTCACGATAAAAGCGATCGATTTCATTTGTGACATCCTCAGTAACCACTTTCTCCCTGAGAGCATGGAGTTCACACATTTCCAATATCTCGAAGTGCGTTCCAAAAACCGCTGACTGCTGCGTCATATCACTATAGACATCAAGCATGCCGCAATAGTAATGCCCTAGTACACCGAGCCGATTGTTCTGCATCGTTTTACGAACACGGCTGGCATCGACCCAATCATGAATCTCATCCCATGCTTCATCCTCATCTAGATAACCACTAACCAGATGATAATCGATACCAGCTCTGTTAAAGACGCATGCGATTTCAGGCACACTACAGGCTTGGCAATGCTCCAGCCAAACACCCGTCATTTCACCGCGATCAGCCATGGCATTGAAAGCATCATAATCCAGCTGCGCGACAGGCTGAAGATTGAGTATTACCACGGGGACTCCAACCTTCTGAGCCACTGGCAAAACGGTTGATGACAGTGCGTAAGTCGTGACGAAAAGAAACAGAACATCCACGTTTTCAGCATGGAATCGTTCTCCGGTAACCTGCGCTAGCTCAACACTGTCAACCAATCCAGCATCGACAACCTCACACTGAAACGACGCGAGTTTTGAACGAACTTGTTCTTGGTAGTCCTCAAGCCTTGCTTTAAGCCCATCAAATTGATCCCAATAAGTATCAAGACCAATGCCGAATAGTCCGATTTTGACTGTGGTATTATTGTCCATATGATTCATATTGGTTTGGTTGAATTACGAGCTTGTCCATCTGATTCATTGTTCAGGAAACCGTAACGGCACCTGAAAGCTCACAGCTCCCTGAAAGCGAATCAGTAAATTCCTGACGCTGATTATTTCTCTCCCAGATGCCTGCTACTCCTGTCGGTAATTTTATATTATATTCTTCACGGTTTTCAGTCCGCTTCCATTCAAGATGGATCATGCCTTTGGGGTGTGGCATGCGTATATTGATAAACGAGAGCGCTCCAGGCATTGGTGAGATATGAACACGATTGAATCCAGCTGAAACCGGCCTTATCCCCGCTATACTCGAAAACGCGTGATAGATCGGATGCGCTCCCCAGCCATGACAGTCTGAACGCGAGGGCTCAGGACGCTCTGGGGTAGCCGTAAATCCAAGTCGCGGCAATTCCTCCCAGAAACTTAGCCTCTCATAGAATGCATCATCCGCTCGCATCTTATAAAATGCATCCAAAGCATAATAGGAGAAGTAAATCGACATGGGTGCCAATTGATCCTGCTGCTTAAGCCATGCCTCGAGGCAGCTTTGTTGCTCTTTCTCAGTAAGTATTCCAGAAAGAATCGACCACGCTTGTGCATGCTCACTGAAGCTTTCTTTAGCACTATCGTCGGCCATAAGCGACATTTCGGAACACCAATAACGTTCCTTAAGATTCTGGCCAATTTCCTCTAGAAGACTGAGTGCACGATTGGCAAAAAATTCTTCTCCATAACCATTTTCTATGTCGGCGTAATCTTTCAATGCGAAGAGAAGGTGTAGATTAACCAGCGAGGAATCACCGTCCCTTACTCCTGGCCCGCAACCTTCATCCCAACTTTCAACCCAGTCGATGAATGACCAGCCCGGAACTTTTCCAATTAGCCCGTTGCTATTTCTCCAATATAGGCACTCCTCCATTAACGCCCTTAGGCCAGGAATCCGCTCACTAATGAAATCGGCGTCATCACGCCAGTAAGCTTGTTCGCGTAATAATCTCGGGTACAATAGCGCATAGGTAAAAGAGTCCTGCCGATAGGCAGATGGGTAACGCTCAGCAACTAAGCCCCCATCCTGACGCGACCAGTCAAACAGCTCTAAGCACCTTTTCGTAATAAGATCATCGCGAGTCAGACAGTAGAAAGCGAGCTCACAGATATTGTCGCCAACATAGGAGAGCTGCTCATAGTATGGGCAATCGACCCATTGCTCATGGGCGCATTGCTGGATGCCTGCAACCTGGATTGGCCATGACTCCAAGAATTCCTTGTAATCGCAATCAAAACTAGCCTCATTATTGAAAGGATAGCCAGTCGTGCGAATTCCTATTCGGTTAACGTGTATAGGCTCATCGGCCGCCTGAATACGAATGCGAAGATAGCGTCCAGAACGCCACCACAAAGCAGGCAGTACATTTCGTTGTCCGCAGATTATCCACGCATCACCTAGCCCCACAAAACATTTATCGATAACGGTGCCACGATGGCCTTTCGTTGTCGATAAAGTGACATTGCTAGAGTCGGTTTCTTCAAACAAACTTTCGGCCCAATCCACGCGGATACTGGCTCCGCTTCCTCCTTCAACTTCAAGGTAAGGATAGCCACAGAGGTATTGCTCGAAATCGATAATCACTTCATGACAACTACCGGAATCAAGCTTTAAGCCATTTTGATTTTGCAGGAGTGAATCCCAGCTTTGCACTAGAGAAGTTTTGCCTTCAGCTTCAGCCGCTGAAATGGAAGTGCCCAGGAAAGCATCACGGACAGCACGCACCCGCCCGCCGAACCATAGCTCGACATTCTGCTCGGGCATAATTGTAGGATGTAATCTCCAGCCTGGGGCTCTCGTTCCAAATCGTTCCGGCTCCAATCCACGGCGAACAACCTCCGTTGGTACCGCTCGATGCCCGTCATGAATTAACTCCATATTGAAGTGGAATTCAGGGCCAACAGCGTGGTAGCCGGGGACGGACTGTTCTTGACAATCAATCGCGGGCGATAGATCGCAGGCCAGCCATGGTGCTTCACCAGTATTAAGACGACCCGTCCACATTCCCTCGCCAGCAAAAATGAACCCCGGTCGATGAGTCATTTGAGCCATTGGGGCCAAATTCTCTGGAAGCCACCACGCGATGACCTCAAAACAGTAATCTCCGGCTGGCAATTCAGCCATGTAACTAGCGATTGACCAATGGTTCACATCCGAGCGATCAGGCCCAAGCGCCACCAACTCCTTGTTTACATATAATTGAAACCGCTGATCAGCAGAAATGTGGAAGGGGAAAGCCGCATCTTCATTAAGAACAATATCTAGCCTGAAGCGAATGACGGACCATCGTTGTTCGCCCTCGGCGCTTGCCCATATCCATGACGCCCGTTCAGCAGGATGATCAGCAGACATATTTGCCCATGACGGATGTCGCTTATACGTATTAGAAATTCGTTCGATTTTCATAAATTATAGTATTTTTATCGATCTGTGGCAGTCATTCCTAGCGCCACATTCATTCTTGAAGAAAAGCCCAAGTTTGTGAGGGCATGTGAAGTTTACTTCCCACCAATTTAGTCCGACTTGATGCAGCCAGAAGCTGTTTATCAGGAATCTCGATGTCCACCTCTTCGTAGGTCCAGTTACAGATACCCAGTGCACTTTTGCTATGATCGTGGTTCACCATGGGGATCTCAATTAGACCATCGCAATTACCATTCACCTCTACACCTTCTCGATGAAGCAAATCCTTCCAGAAATGACGTCTTGATACCTCATCAATGTGGCTTCCAAGAATATATATCGTTCCTTTCCCGAACTTTCTGCGCAAGCCCCATGCCTTTCCTTTGAAACGCTCAGTTGTATAAGTTCCGATGACCTCATCTTCCTCACAAGGATCAAAAACAGCTGCAAATTGACTAGTCGTCGCAGCCCGACCATTAATCTCGACATCAAGTCCGCCTGGCATGACCAGAGTTTCCGTTTTAAATCCAATTCGTTGTTCAAGATTACCTAAGATCGCCTGCTCAGGAATCGCATTATCCTCTGTCAAAAATCCAGTGTATGGGCCTACCACCCAGGTGCTCCCCTCCTCTACTAACGCACAAAGACGATCAAGTAGCTCAGGCCTGACGTATGGCAGGTATGGAGAAAAGATGAGCCGATAGTCTTCAATTTCAGCTTCATCAAAAATGACATCTCGCCAAACGCTCAATTCATGAAGCGTGGAATACCATTCAAGGATACGCTTGCTGTAATCAAAGTTATGTTCAATGCCTCCCGCACGATCCAGAAAGCAGAAACGTGCATTGTAATCAGATACTACAAGAGCAACATCAGCCTTCTTAGGATAAAAGTCTTTTAACAGTGGACTCAGTAATTTCCTACACTCAGCAGCTTCCTTCGCATTTTCCCAGCCACTCGATCGACGGCCAGATGCATGAAGTATGGCTTGATGAAAAATCTCCGCACCTCCAGCCTGCTGCCTCCAAGGCCAAAAACTAAACCCACCAGAGCCCATACAGTAATTAATGAATGCATGACACCCCGTCCATCCTTGCCGATAAAGCTCATCATCCACGATTCCTTCAATCGATGTTTCCATCGTAACAAAGCGACCAGCTGGATTCAGCTTTCTCATTAAGTCATACCGATACTGTATCCCTTCCCGCGCATTTTCATACGGGTAAACATCAACAGAAGCAAAATCCAAATGAAGGCTCATGCGCCATTCATCGTGGTGCGAGGTACTGTTATGAGTAATTGGCGCATCACTATGCTGCCTAATAATGTCGATCTGCTCTCTCTGGAATTCGACAAGCACATCCGTCATAAAACGGCGGTAGTTTAACTTCAGAGATAAATTATGTGAGTAGCATGGCAATTTATACGGAGGGGGAACTTCGCTGAAATCACTGTAGGTTTGACTCCACACGACCGTCTTCCAGGCCTCGTTCAGATTATCAATCGTTCCGAAGCGCTGCTCGAGCCACTGAGCCCAACGCTTTATGGTCGCCTCATTAAAACAGCGCTGTTGATGCGACCCCAACTCGTTGTCAATTTGCCAAGCAACCAGCGCTGGGTGCTTACCAAACTCCATCGCGATTTCTTCGGTGATTTTTCGAGAGTACCGGCGAAAGTCGATGTTGCTATAGCACGCATGCTGTCTACCACCATGCCTGTGCTGATAGTCGTCTTCATCCACAAATCCGATCTCAGGATATTTATTCAGCAACCAGATCGGCGGAGTTGCAGTCGGCGTGCAAAGAATTGCTCCAATACCGTTTTGGTGCAACAAATCCAATGCATCCGCCAGCCATTTAAATTGATAATAGCCCTCCTCTGGCTCCAGTTTAGCCCAAGCAAACTCTGCGAGCCTGACTGTATTAAAGCCAAGTTCGACCATTTCTCTCATGTCTTGCTCCCAGACCGCCTTAGACCATTGCTCAGGATACCAAGCAGACCCCAATATCAATTCAGGAAACTCCAATGACTTATTGCTAGATTTCGCTATAATCATACTTCAATTATACTTATTTATAAGAAGAATTTCAAACCCACTCGCCCTTCGCGCATAACACATCAAACGGAGAAAAACCCTCGGCGCTGGAGCCGAGGGTTGAGCGTCGATCTTGTAAATAGGACTTAAATTACCCAATACAGATCAGTCGCATCGGGCCTTCGCTTTAGCTTTTTGCCGAGCGACGACGCATCGCAATTAGGATGAAAGCGCCTACACCCAAACCAAGTGCATAAGTGGAGGGCTCCGGTATGGCCGTATAATCAACGGTGAGAATGGCGGCACCGCTTCCAGCTTGAACACTATTGTATGCATACTGGAATGCGAGAGTTGAGCCTTCTCGGCCACCAAAGAATCCCCCTGGGCCATTGATCGATACCACTAACCCAGCATCCGCAAGATCAGAATCGCCCAACCAGCCCGAGATAAGAGCTGCGGAGTCTACCCCACTGATAGTATACGTCTGTGTTTCCCCTGCAGTAAAAACGACATCAGCAAAAGAACCCGCATCATAGCTGGCAGAAACATCAAGCCCAGAGAGCAGCGTGTCTCCTGCAATAAGATTTCCACCACTCGCCCAGTCGACACCTTCGTTCGTGCCAAACGGCCCGGTTTTATTGGAAAAAGGATTGGTGGCACCAGTGACATCTTGATCTCCAGTCCCCGTACCCTCTACCCATCCCTTGTTCGCAGCTGAAAATTGACTGAATGTCAGATTACCTGCATTTCCTGGCGTTGCCACAGCGTTCGTTGTTGCCGCAGTAAACGTGATGGACACCGAATTGATTGTTGCACCACTAAGTGAACCTAGGCTTGAGGTATCAAAACGCAGCAACATAGCCTGATAATTGTTAGCTGCCATCCCTAGCTGTACGTTGCCGCCCCAAGGGAGTTCCTGAAAGAAACCTTCAGTAAGAATCGTGGTGTCTTGTATTGCGCTCATGTTGAGCGTCGCACCGGACAAGGCTGGTGAACTGGCTAACAAAGTTAGCGAGCATGCCTGAAAAGCAATTTTAGAGATGAGTTTCATGATTTTTTTAGAGTGGGGTTAACATGTTTTTTGATTTCAGTACCAATCCTATAGACATCCTCATTCTTGTAAAGAAATAAATTGGCCAAATTATTTTCTTAAAGTTCACTTTATGCGATGCAACTAGACACAGAATCCAATCGAAATGCAGCGTCACTTAAAGATCCCCTCAGCCCTTATAGAAGCAGGAAATCACCACACACACACACACCTTTAACCACCTATATGACAAGAATTCTTAGAATCAGTAACTTCAACCGGCACGCTGAATAATCCCGAAAGATCTCGACCAAACATCCATCTTGAATGTTACCCCAGAATCCGACCCACCATTTCTACGCAAACACCACACAACGTCGATCTGAGATGAAACGCATACTCAGAATCAAATCCGAGACACCGCCTAAGATGATTAATTGGATTATTTATCACCATCTTACAATGAAAGAGGCCTATGTTTACACATCTGAGTGACCAACATAACCGCCAAAGCAATCATCAAGAAGCATTATGAACGCTCTTACACTCCAAGCAATTTGAAGCTCAATACGCATGAACAGGCGAGAGGTAATCTACCGTGACTGGGCTTAGAATTAAGAAAAATGTCTCGTGATTCAAAAATCAAAGGCTAGTTTGCCTTTCCTCATGCCAGCAAAGACAAATAGCTCAGACCAGAGTGTCTCAATGCAAGAAATTGCGGATCGGTGTTCTGTTGTCCAAGCCACAGTTTCCAACGTTCTCCGCAATCGCCCCAACGGTAGGGTGGGTGATGAAACCCGTGAAAAGATTTTCCGCGCCGCCATCGAGTTGCGCTACAAAATGCGCTCCGATCAGCGCATTGACAGTCGCAAACGCCAAATAGGCTATTTATTGCTCGATCTAGATTTTGCCTACAGAGACTCATTTTATTCAGGCAGCTTGGTCAGGCAGATCAAGATGATTGAGGAGTCATTTGACTTCAACGTCCAGATATACACCTATCCCCGCGATCAATTTGATCGCATGCTCTATAAGGCCGTTTGCGGCGACTACTGCGATGCACTAGTCCTGTCTCGCTACGGCGGAGAGGAACTTGTCAATGAATTGGTCGAGCGCTTGCCAATCCCTCTAGTCTATCTGGACGACTCCCATGGGCTAAAGTGCTCGTCCCTTAGTCCCAATATGGATGCGATGGGCCGGATTGCTGCAGAGCACCTATATCAGAAAGGCTATCGGAAGTTCGCAGTGTTCGGTGGTTATCTCAGCGATTATCGAGGGATGCGAGGCCTCGGCTTTGTCAATTTCCTGAAAGAATTAGGCATCCCCTCAAAGGACATTATCATATACGACGAAGAGTATGGTTTCAATGGAGGTCGAATGATGGCGCTCCAGCTCATAAAGCAATTGACCAGAGAACCAGTAGGCGTGTTCAGTCACGATGATGACGTAGGATTTTCCGCACTCCAGGCATTCCAAGAACAACGAATTTCAGTCCCCAATCAAGTCGGCATTATTGGTTGTAACAATGCAGTCCACAGCCCATATACCTACCCACCGCTAAGCTCCATTGACTTAATGGCGAATGACCATGCACAAACGCTTTTGCGGATGCTGACAAATAGCATGAAAGAAAATCGCATAGATACCATTCGGACCCCTCTAAAACTAATCCCACGGGGCAGCACAATGCTCACTCCTGATTAAACAGCAACTGCCACCAGCCAGCCGTTTACTTAGAGTAAGTCAGTTGTAGCCAATACGTTGATTAAGATTTCAAGACAATCATCTGGTGGCAGGAAAACGCAGGGACCTTGATATTGATCAGCTCACCGACCCGCTCGAATGGCAAGTCCACACCCATAGGCTCTAAGCGAGCAGTGCGGATCGATTCTGCTAATCTCAGACTCACTTCAATACCATGCAAGCTTGGTAATTCCTCTATGATTTCGAGCCTCTTTCCTTCCGCCAAGGATAAATGAATCGGCCCTCCCCGACTCACCGTCGGCGCGTACAGCAGATGGAGCACGTATCGTTGCTCGTCTGTTTGATACGTTAAGGAAGCGCGTCCCGTTGAAGGCATATTTGTCATCAACCGCTGCTCTCCTCCGAGGAATGAACGGATGGCATTCACAATAAAATGCCGATATGCAACAGCGCCATAACTCCGGTAATTCCGAAATACTGGATGGCTAAAATACAAAATCGGTCCATGCTTCACCCCACAATCATAACCTGAAGACTCCTGCAAATTTGGCGCGTGTTGGTGACTGTTGAAGTCCGACCAGTTCCGGTTGAAATATGGATCAAAGATCTGCCCCAGCGAGCATCCTCCCTGCGCTCGAATTCGATGAGAGCGCTCATACATAATTTGCGGCATATCAACAAATGAAGCACGCAACTCAGGCACTGGCAGAAAATAATCATGGCCTAGATTCCTCTCACTGTCCGCAGGAAAGCATGGGCTAAGCCCCTCGTAGTCAGCCCCAATATCGAAAGCAAAATTTTCGCGATCTTTCCACTGACCACTTTCTCCGGACAAAATCAATTTTCCGCCTTGTGCGATATATGCATCTAGCTTCTCCTTCAAAGCCTCATCAATACGAATATTATCCGGAAGCAAAAGTGCTTTGTATTCCGAAAAATCCATCGTGCGGTCGACTACTCCAAACAAAAAGTGCCCCTCAAGGAGAACACGACAAGCGCCTTCATCCGCTGATGCCTTGTGGTCACCAACGCCTTCCGCTTCACTGGATAAAATCGCCACATCAAAGCATTGCTTTGCACCACGACACCACGGCTCCTTCGCTTCAACCTCTCGATAAGCTTCACCGATGATCTTGTAAGTGGATTGATCCAGCATACCATTCGGGTGCAACTGATCGCCTACGCTACACTTTGCTCCGTAAGCCAACATGGCAGCACATTCGTAGCGTAATGCATTTGGGTGCTTATAACCACCGAATTCACCCCAAGCAGTATGAAATTTTCCGGTCTGCCCAAGAAAATCTAACGACAAATTGGATACATATTTAGCAGACAGTGGAAAGTGATCATAGCCCCATCCACCAGTCGGCAACGACTCGAGTTCCAAGTGGCTAAAGTAAGGCAACACCTCATGTCGCCCACGGTAAATATGCGACGAATTATGCATTATCGGCATATCTTGCCGTAACGATTTCGCCACCGCTGTGGTCTGTATATAATACTGCTCCACGGCCAATCGTGACGATTCCTTGCGATCAGCCTCACAGGCAGGATCAAGCCCATTGGCTTTCATAAAATCAAGACTCCAGCGACTGCAAGATTGGTGCTGTGCAATGATATCCAGGAATATTCCATCGCAATCGGGGAAGAGCTGAACCACTTCACGGATTTGTTCACAGAGGTAATCCAAATAAGGGCTGTGGAAATCCATCATGTGAAATCCCGATTCCAGAATCCGCGTCGACCACCCAGTAAAAACGCCATCCTTATTTATTTCACGCCATTCAGGGTGATCATAGGAAGCCAAATTATCCACTCCGGCAGAAAGATAGATCGGCGCATTAATCCCGATTTCCTTCGTCGCATCATACTGTTTACGCAGTAGATCAAAATCTAAATGAGGATGTATTTTCCCAACTTTGGTCGGATGATAACTCCAACCGTGATGACACTTTGCGAAAAGCGTAATGGAATCCACCGCAGCCGACTTCAGTGTCTGTTGCCAATGGTTCTTATCAAAATGCTCACCAATACCTGGAATGATAGGCGAAGTGTGAAAATCTAAATGAACCTGACGAAAGCGTAGTGAATAAGGGGAATTTGACATGCCTTACTCTAACAAAAATACTGCTTGTATATCAATGAACATAAGATTCTATTTTATGTATGATACACACATTCGGCGATCTACAATCGAGTAAAAGCATAGGAGATACGATCAGTCTCAATGTGCTCAGCTACTACTGGATGCAGATTGAACAATGGAACCATGATAACTTACGCGCTCCCTACTGGCGGCTTTACTGGAACAACAAGAGTGGTGCCACCATCTACCTGAATAAAAGTGAATATTCGCTGCCCCCGAACCGGATCACTATTATCCCGCCCGAAACTCCTTTCTCCTGCAAACTGGACAGCCCCACCATTCATTTTTTTGTGCATTTTACCAATTCGCTCAAATGCAGGAACTGCATCCCTCGGCAAGTCGAAATTACGAACAAGGAGCAAAAACGCTTAAAGGACATCGTAGCAATGACTGGCGATCAGGTGAATAGTTGGGAGATTGTCAAAATAGTATCGCAGAGCTTGGCACAGCTTCCTCTCAGTGACTGGATTACGCCAAGGACTCCCAATCAACGCATACTCGACGCCATTCAAATCATCAATCGACAGGCCACCAGTACCATGCCGATAGGCCAAATCGCTCAACAGGTAGGCATGAATCCCAATGCATTCATCCGCCTCTTCAAGGAACAGACCGGAACAACGCCAGCCCGCTATGCAATCGAACGTAGGATAGAGGCCAGTTGCCTACTGCTACACCACAGCACACAAAGCATTGAGGACATTGCGAGCAGTTGCGGGTTTTGCGATCGCTTTCATTTTTCAAGGACGTTCGCTCGTCTACGCGGAACATCTCCCGTCGCATTTCGCAAACAATCTGGCTTACAATTTGCCAAAACAGAGATCTCTTGATCCGCTGTCAGACAGAGCGGATAATGCATAACGGGACACTCTCTTATAGACCATTCAGCCAAGCACACAGATAGACAGTGTTTTGCAATGTAAGCGTTTAGACACCCTCTAAGCACATCTCCCGTATTGACCTCCTCCTCCCTCCCTGCATCGATAGCCGCGTGATCGCGCAAATCCCCCCCCCCCCCCCCCCCCCCCCCCCCCCCCCGACACCGGGCATTGGGTTCATCAACTGGACCCATTCCTCTTCCGTTTTCCCGAGGGCTGGCCGGTGGACGGCATTCGCTGGTATGGGCTGGCCTACGTCGCCGGGTTCATCGCAGGCTGGGCACTGTTGCGCCTTTACTTTAAGAAAGGCCGTTCGCCCTTCAACCCTGAGCAACAAGCCGATTTGCTCACCGCGCTCGTGATCGGCACCCTGCTCGGAGGACGCTTGGGCTACTACCTGCTCTACCGTTTCGATGAACTCTTGCACGATCCACTCATGATTTTTCGTGTGTGGGAGGGTGGCATGGCCAGCCACGGCGGCATGGTTGGGATTCTGCTCGGCATGGTCTGGTTTACCTACAAAAACAAGGCCTCGTTTTGGCAAGTCGCCGACATCACCGTGACCCTTGGCCCCCCCGGTGTCTTTTTTGGCCGCCTCGCAAACTTCATCAACGGCGAGCTATACGGCCGCCCCTCTGATGCCCCCTGGGCAATGCACTTCCTCGACTATTGGCGCAACCCAACGACTGGCTATGGCGAGTATTTCTGGACGCCCGCCGTCCACCCTTCTCAACTCTATCAAGCCGGCATGGAGGGCCTGTTGCTCACCGTGTATTTACAGGCGCGGTTCTGGCTCAGTGACCCAGCTAAGCGAACCATCGGCCAATTGACTGGCGAGTTTTTGATCGGCTACGCGCTATTACGCATTGCAGGAGAAGTCTTCCGCGAGCCGGACGCCACGCTGATTCTCGGCCTCTCGCGTGGATCGTTCTACTCCCTGTTCATGATCATCGCTGGCGTGGCCATCATTGCCTTTCGGCGCAAAGCGGCCTCCCGCACTTAATATTCATCGCTAAAAGTTCAGCCATGAGACGCATTGTAAAAATCGAAATACGGTGCCTGATTTTCGGCGGCGACATGCCGATTTCATGATAAGCTGTTGCCACGATGATTAACCAGACAGACGAATTTTATGCGGCGCTTGTAGCCAAGAATGGCCATTACGAAGGTGTATTCTTTGCAGGGATTAAAACCACCGGTATCTTCTGTAGCGCCACCTGCCCCGCCCGCAAACCCAAGCGAGAGAACTGCGAGTTTTTTGACACGGCACAAGAGGCACTGCTCGCTGGCTACCGCCCCTGCAAACGCTGCCACCCGATGGCCTTCCCTCAGCAGGAATCCGCACTGGTCCGCCAGCTCATCGAAGCCGTCGAGGCCGAACCGGAAAAACGCTGGAGCGACGCCGATTTTCGCGCCTTGGGGATCGATTCCTCCACCGTTCGCCGTCAGTTCAAAAAGCGTTTCGGCATGACCTTTGTCGCCTACGCACGATCGCGCCGTATGGGACTAGCCTTACAAAACATTCGCTCGGGCGAACCCGTTATCGACGCCCAACTCAACGCAGGATACGAGTCCGGGAGTGGTTTTCGGGTCGCCTTTTCCCGCATCATGGGCGAGGCTCCACAGTCTTCGAGCCGCCCCCTCCTGCTCGCGGAATGGCTCGACACGCCTCTGGGCCCCATGCTCGCCCTCGCCGACGACAAGGCCCTGCATTTACTGGAGTTCACCGACCGCCGCGGACTGGAGCGAGAGATCGAACGCCAACGCAAACATTACGCCATTGCCCCCGGACGCACCTCGATCACCGACTCCATCGAGGCGGAACTCAAGGAATACTACGCGGGTAAATTGCAGCGCTTCCAAACCCCAATCCACTTCCGCGGAACGCCGTTCCAGCAAACCGTCTGGCAGGCCTTGACCACGATCCCCTACGGCGACACGTGGGCCTACGCCGAGCTTGCGAAAAACGTTGGCAACCCCAAGGGGTTCCGCGCCGTCGCCAGCGCCAATGGGTGCAACCAACTCGCGATCATTGTCCCCTGCCATCGCGTCATCAACGCCGACGGCGAACTTGGCGGCTACGCCGGAGGCCTCGTCCGCAAGCAATGGCTCCTCCGCCACGAACAGCATACCAAGCGTCCCGCTTGACCGAGAGTTTTTCGAATTGCGCAAAAGGTGCTGGAGTGACGACGGTACGATGACGCGGTGTGACTGAGGGGAGGATAGTGGGTAAACGCTGGTGAGTGGGGGAGAGCATGGGGAAGCGAAAGTATGGGGTCGGGGAGGTATTCGCAGGAGACTGGGAATAAAACCCTACTTGGGTGCTCTTAGGTTCGTGGATGTCATCACCAGACGTCACGCCCGAGTAACCCAAGCAAACACATGAACCGACACCTGATCCTGCTGGTCACAATCGGCCTGGCTCCCATGCTGGCGTTCGCCGCCCGTATTGAATTTCTAGAAAACATTCACCGCATCCACTGGAACGCTCAGGCAGACACCGTTTACCTGATGGAGCACTCGATTGATTTAAGCAATTGGAGCGCGATTGGACCAGTGCTACTCGGCAATGGAGAAGAACGCACCTACGACGTCCCACACACCGACCCGCAACTCATTTTCTACCGCCTGCTACGCATACCAGCGGACAATTTTAAGAGCGCCGCCTCAGACAATGTTCGCCCAAACTATGTGGCTTGGGTGTCCGAACTGGCCGATGGCACGCTTCGATTTGAGTTTTACTCGTTGGTACCCAGTGACTTCGCCGACATTCATTATTCCGTTAATGGTGGTAGCCAACTAAACCTCCGCATGTCAGGCAATGGCCCGCGTTGGCATTACGATACCCCCCCCCTCGCCGACGGCGACAGCGTCAATTTCTACTTCACCTACGATCGCGAAGGCCCCGTGGAAGATACCCCGAGTTATCAACACATCATCGCAGGAGACAACTCCGGCGGCAGTGGCGGCGGTGGTAGCGGTGGTAGCGGTTCAGAGTACGAAGACGTACTTCCCCCCCCCCTCTCCCCGGCAAGCTACTCTCACGGCCTTGATTTCGCCTCCGACCAAGCAACGATCCGTATCCAGCCAGGCATCCACCCGGAGTCAATGATCGTCACCTTCCGCCGTAATGGCGGCCCTTGGCAGGCGCAATTCATGACGAAGACCAACGACGAATGGCGCTATTCCCTAACTGCTGAAGACGGTGATTTACTGGAGTATTATTTTTATTCGATCACCCCGGACCACATCCGCAGCACCACATTTTCCCGCTCAATTGGCTCCACCCAGTCAACGGAGCCCCCCCCCCTCGAAATCCTAGCGGCAGGTCGTTTCCGCGACCGGCATGAGAACGAACTCCGCTTTGATCCCTACGTCGAAAATTACTTTGATCGCAGCTATTTCGGCCTGACGCTGCTGGATTATGGGGATGGCGTGGACGTTGTTTTCGATCCAGCCGAGCCCATGAATTTCGTCGACATCAAGCTCTACGACCTAGACGAAACGCCACACGAGGAACGTGGCATCGACGTGCGCGCCGACTACGCCGAGGGCCACCGGATGATCCCGGTCGATGGCAAATTCTACTGGCGCATCGACGCCGTCACCCCAGGCCAATTCATTGATCTTGAGTTTACTCTCCAACGCACGCGAACGGGACAGCAATATTACACCGCGATTTTCCGGTTCTTCGTCGGCGAAGGCGCGCTCACCCAGCGCATCACTGACGAAGTAGCCTGGAGCGGCGGGGCGACTTCAGTCGATGTCTATAGCGAGACTCAGTATTCCTTTGCTCAAGCTGCTCACAACGCCCTTCCTGAAACCTTGGATAAGTTCCTGGCCGGCAAAAATGTCTTTGACCGCGTGTTTGACGAATCCCAAGGGCTAGGACCGCTCTACAACGCAAAATCCTGTATCCAATGCCACGCCAACGACGGCGCTGCCAAGCCCCCCACCACCATTAATGAGATGATGAACGGCATGCTGTTCAGAGTGACGAAGGCCTCGCCCAGCGGACAAATTCCGCATGATGACTACGGTGTCCAGTTGCAAGACCGAGCGACCACGGGCAACTTCCCCGAAGGGCGCGGTCATGTGCAATACACCAATCAGGCTGGCGCATTCGGCGACGGGGGGGCCTACTCTCTCGCCAAGCCCGTTTATACCTTTTCCGGGCTGCAAGGGCCGGGCTTCCTGACGGCGATCACCTCGCCTCGCGTCGCTCCGAAAATCATCGGCATGGGCCTGCTTGAGGCGATCCCAACGAGCACGCTCGAAGGCTGGGAGGACCCCAATGACACCAATGCCGACGGCATTTCCGGCCGGATCAATTGGGTAACAGATCCCGAGACTGATCAGCTAGCCCCAGGCCGGTTCGGCTGGAAGGCTGCCCAGCCTTCAGTAAGTGCTCAGGCTGGTATTGCCCTCCGCGAAGACATCGGCGTGAGCAACCCGATCTACCCAGATTCGGGTGAGGAGTTAACCGACACCGATTTCGACCCACTGGTTCACTACACGCGCCTACTAGGCGTGCCGATGCGGCGCAATTGGGACGATCCCGACGTCATTGCTGGCGAGCAACTATTTAGCGCGATGGGCTGCGTTGCCTGCCATGTTCCAACCGTTACTACTACTGATGACCATCCACTCAGTGAGCTTAGCGGGCAACGCATCCATCCCTATACCGATCTACTCCTACATGACATGGGAGACGGTTTAGCTGACTCCTTGGAAGAGGGGGACGCCGCTGGCACCGAATGGCGGACACCGCCGCTATGGGGTATTGGCCGCACAGAAGAAGTCAGCAGTCATTCGCGCTACCTGCACGACGGCCGCGCACGCAATTTAACCGAGGCCATTCTGTGGCATGGTGGTGAAGGCGAAGCCTCCAAAGAAGCCTTTCGAACGCTCCCCAGCGCTCAACGCGACCAAGTGATTGATTTCCTACGAAGCCTTTAAACAGCGCGAAGGCGCATCAATCGTTTTTTTAGTGAAGAAATCGATTACTCGCCGAACTGACGCAAAAAATCCTGCCGCCAATAGTAATGCTCCAGTAGCGAGGGATCATCTTCTCCGAGCAGCCGCTTCGCCAAGTAAAGCGCCTCCACCGAAGCAAGGCCACGAGATGGGTCCTCAGCAATCTTGCTGACGCGCGGATAAGCAGTTCGCACATGCATTGGCAGCGTGCGCAGGATCGGCTCGCCATCGATTTTTTCCATCAATTGAGGGAGCAGACGCCAAGTGGAATCCAAAAGCAACAGCGGGTAGCCTGCATCAGCCGGAGAGAGCTCAGGCGCATCAAGGGCCAGCAATAAATAGCCTGTCGCATCGAAGCGAAAATCCGGCCTGGCTCTGAGAAAAACCAAATCAGGTCGCCCACGTAGTGGCTCTAGCGAGCACTTACTCAAGCGTTCTTTGTAGTGACGGATAATAGTGACTGTCGCGCTCACGGCACTAAAATTTTTCGGCGCAGATTAATGGAATCCTCTCGTCCCGGCTGAAGACGCAATGAATGCTCCACAGCTTCCAGCGCCTGAGGTCTGGTGGAAATCAATAGATTCAGGTGGGCGGCGTAGAAATACCAAACATCGGACCGGTTCGGCGCGATTTCTGTGGCTTTTCTGTAAGCCTCGCCCGCCTCGATCATCCGCCCTTGCAGCGACAAAGCATTACCTAGATTAATCCAAGCCTGTGGTTGATTCGCGTTTAGCTGCAAAGATTTGCGCGCAAATCCCTCCGCCTCCCGGCCAAACTCCCCCCCCCGTCCTGGCCGGAGGTAATCTTGGGCGGCAATCGCATTACTGAGATCTGACCAAGCCTCGGCATTCTTCGGGGCGCGTTGAACACCTTCCCGCAGTGTTCCGATCATGATATCAAAGTAAGCCTCATCACGCTTGAGCTCCTCAAGATTCTGGGTGAAATCCGTCATCATTCGCCGACCATTCTGCACATAGATGAGCGCCGCATATTGGGGAATCGCCCACAGCGGGATCAACATTGCTAGAGAAAATCCGCATACCAGTATGCCCATTCGCAAGGGAACCGTACGCTTAATTTGCACACGCTTAATCGGAACGCACTTGGCGAGCAGCCCCAGAAAGAGAAAAAACAACAGCAACAAGGCAGGCGTCCGCAAATGGAATTCCAGGAACAAATGACCGCAAAACATTATCAACCCCAACCCAACCGCACTGATAAGAAACTTAGGCGTGGGCATCCGTAGATTACCTCCATTATCCCGCATACTGCTAATTCTTACAGTGTCTGGCTGCCGAAGCCATTCACGAAAAGCCAGATATAGAATCAGCGCCACTGGAGCCCAAAATAACACTAATCCAATCAAACCTTGGTCGGCCAATGTCTCTAGATAGTCGTTGTGAACATGGCCTGGCGAAAGATTGAAGCCCTCGGGTCGCTGTCCCTCGAACAGGAAATCATATGCCCCGACACCATTACCCAAGACTGGCTCATCTAAAAACTGCTTCCACGCCGCATGCCACATCACTGGACGGCTCGATTCACCCCCGATTTCAATGGCAGTGTTGATGCGTTCACGAAAAGACTCGTTGACGTTCAAGAAGAGGAAAAAAGCAGCCCCAAGCAACAATGCGCTCAGGAGCCATCCAATCACAATGGTCTTGAACTTCGCCCTCACGACGAAGGGTAAAAGGAACAACCCAATCGCCAAAAGAATCAGCGCACCACGCGTCATCGAAAGGAAAATCGCCCCGACAAGCATCAAACCTGCATACACGAAGAAGGCGCGCGCCATCGGGCTAAAACGGCGGCTGAAGCCTGCCACCAAAAACGGAAACACCATCAATAGCAAAAAACCGGCATAAGAAGTCGGAGCGCCAAAAGAACCTGTCGCACGGCCCAGATATTGAGTAGGCAGCCAAACGTGATACATCTGGCTCTCAAGCGGATCAAATATCTGCGGAAGCCACTCTGGACGGTGAAAAAACTGCATGATTCCGAGCAGGACAGCAACGCAGGCGACGCCAGCCAAGACCAGCATCATGAACCAGATGTGATTTCGAGTGCGGAAATTCTGAACCGTCAGCCAGAATAAACCAATCCCCTGAAGCAGTCCCAATAATTCTTCCTGACCACGCCACCCGTATGAACTGACCAGATACAAATTCAGTGCGACGTAGAGCAACACTGGAAAAAAAGCCAAGCCTAACGGATTAAGTGTAAATGGGTCCCGAGAATTATCCGCGAGCAGACAAAGCGTGTGGAACATCAACGCAACCCCCAGAAGCGCAACAGAGATCACCATCGTGTCTGGTCGCGCACCGCCCAACTGGAAAATAAGCAGCGATAACCAGCCGCTGACACACAGTACAACACACCAGTCAAGGCAGTTGGCTAGAGTTAGGTCGCCAAAAAAGGCGACCTTATGATGTTTTGAATATCTATCCGCCATGAACGCAGGGGGGGATGTTGGGGGCAATTAGACCGCTGTGCATACGGGAGAGCGCTAAATGCTCGCAAACATAAAAAACATGTCTTTTGCTTTGGAGGCAATGACACCAAAAGAAGTAATCGCTCTGGCTCAGGCCAAAGACGTGAAAATGGTCGACTTGAAATTCTGTGACCTGCACGGCGCCTGGCAGCATTTCACCGTCCCAGTGAACCAGCTTTCGGAAGAGCTTTTCAGTGATGGTCTTGGCTTTGACGGCTCATCCATCCGCGGCTGGAAAGGCATTGAAGCCTCCGACATGCTTGTCATCCCTGATCCCACCACAGCATGGATGGACCCATTTACAGAGCTGGCGACACTGAGCTTGCTTTGCGATATTGAGGACCCCATTACCCGTGAGCCCTACGAACGCTCACCGCGCGGTGTTGCGAGAAAGGCTGAACAATATCTTTTGGGCAGTGGCATCGCCGACACTGCTTTTTTCGGACCGGAAGCCGAATTTTTCATTTTTGACGACGTTCGCTACGGCTCATCCGTCAACGAATCCTTTTATCACGTTGATTCCGCTGAAGGCGCTTGGAACACTGGACGGGAGGAATATCCCAATCTGGCCTACAAAATCCGTGCCAAAGAAGGCTATCTGCCAACACCACCGGCGGATAAGGGCATGGATATTCGTAATGAGATGGTTGCTGTCATGCAAGAGCTCGGCTTGGAAGTCGAAGCCCAGCACCACGAGGTCTCCACTGGTGGCCAAGCAGAAATCGATCTGAAATACGACAAGCTACTGCGCATGGCCGACATGATGTGCGTCTACAAGTATGTAGTGCGCAATGTCGCGCATCGACGCGGCAAAACGGCGACTTTCATGCCCAAACCCCTTTTTGGGGACAATGGATCGGGCATGCACACCCACCAGTCTCTTTGGAAATCCGGTAAGCCACTCATGGCTGGCGAAGGCTACGCTAATCTGTCTCAGAATGGGCTCTATTACATCGGCGGCCTGCTCAAGCACGCCCCGGCCCTTTGTGCCCTGACGAATCCCACGAGTAATTCCTACAAACGCCTGGCCCCTGGTTTCGAGGCCCCAGTCATGCTTGCTTATTCCGCACGCAACCGCTCTGCAATCTGCCGCATTCCCACCTACTCAAGCAGTCCCAAGGCGATCCGCGTTGAATATCGATGCCCTGATCCCTCCGCCAATCCGTATCTCGCCTTTTCTGCTCTGCTAATGGCTGGGCTAGACGGCATTGAGAACAAAATCGATCCCGGCGAGGCCATGGACAAGAATCTCTATGACCTGCCGCCCGAAATCGCCTCCAATGTCGCTCGCGTCCCCAGCAGCCTAAGTGGTGCCCTGCAAGCCCTGAGGGCAGACCACGAATTCTTGCTCAAGGGCGACGTGTTCAGCGCTGATTTCATTAAAAATTACATCGAGATAAAGCAGGCGGAGCACGATGCGATTCGCTTGCGTCCACATCCATATGAGTTCAACATGTATTTCGACGTCTAGACCGCACTTATTGCACAAACGATAAAGCAGGCGCTTACCAACTAGAAATAACCACAAAACTATGTCTAACGCCAAAGTCACCGAAGTCGGCGCTGAGCTGCTACGCCGCCACGCATTGTTCCATAAAATCAACGACGCAGCGCTTGAACGTTTCTTACTGGTCCTTCGCAGTGATCACTTTGAAGCTGGCGATGCAATTATTCGTGAAGGTGAAACCGGCGACAGGCTATATATGATTTCTTCCGGGCGCGTGGTCATCGAAAAGAAAGTCTTTAACAAGGAAGCAATTACATCGGAGCGGATAGCCGTCCTCCAAAAGGGCGAGACATTCGGCGAGATGGAACTGGTGGACAGCCAACCGCGCTCAGCAACGGTTCGTGCGCTAGACGAAACTACTTGCTTGTCTCTTTCCCGAGAAGACCTTCACGATGCCACCGAAGACGATATCCTGACTTTCTCTCAGGTCGTCATGAATCTGGCCCGCGAGATCAGCATTCGCCTCCGCAATACCGATGTCTGGTTGGCTGGTTCGCTTTTTTCGATCCGCCAACGTGATTAATTTCCAGGCCAAGCAAGACTTGACCAACCCCTACAGTCCGATTTTTCTGAATAAATCGGAATAAATGAGGCGTTTTCCGTCTCATTTTTTTGAAACCTATATCCTGAACCTTTGTCTCGGAAATAAGCGGCCTTGCTTTTTCTCGAAGCAAGGTGCTTCAGCTCTAACCGAAACCTCATAGCTATGTCCGCTTCCACTCTTTCTGAAGTCAACGAACGCGTGAAAGAAGCGTCCTCTTGGGTGCCCCTTCTGCGCGCAGAAATTGCCAAGGTCATCGTTGGCCAGCAATATTTGGTCGACCGACTGATCGTCGGCATCCTCGCCAATGGCCACGTCCTGCTCGAAGGCGTTCCTGGCCTAGCAAAAACGCTCTCCGTACGCACACTGGCTAGCGCGGTGCAGGCGCAGTTTTCGCGCATCCAGTTCACGCCTGATCTCTTGCCAGCCGACATCGTGGGCACATTGATCTACAATCCGCAGAAGGCCGAGTTTTTCACCAAGAAAGGCCCAATCTTTGCTAACATCGTTTTGGCCGACGAAATCAACCGCGCCCCCGCCAAAGTGCAAAGTGCGTTGCTCGAGGCCATGCAAGAGCGACAGGTGACCCTCGGTGACGAAACTCATCTCCTACCTGCCCCCTTCCTTGTGCTAGCCACCGAAAATCCGATTGATCAAGAAGGCACCTATCCATTGCCAGAGGCCCAAGTTGACCGCTTTATGCTCAAGCTCAAGATCGGCTATCCGACTCGCGAGGAAGAGCGTCGAATACTCGACAACATGGCCTCCACCGCACCTAAATTCAGTGTAGAGCCCGTCATCAACCCGACAGATATCCTCGCTGCACGCGCCGTTGTGGACCAGATTTACATCGACGATAAGGTCAAGGACTACGTAGTCGACCTTGTGTTCGCCACTCGCCGCCCAAGTGACTTTGGCCTGAATATTGATAACTTCGTTCAATTCGGTGCCAGCCCGCGCGCCACGATCGCTCTCACCCTGGCCGCGAAAGCCTGGGCATTTCTCCAAGGCCGTGGTTACGTGACTCCACAAGACATCAAGACGATCGGCGTCGATGTCCTCCGCCACCGTGTCATCCCTTCCTATGAAGCCGAAGCCGAAGACTTCACGAGCGAACAGCTTGTCGCCAAGATATTCGATACAGTGCCCGTTCCTTGATCGGAACGGAGATTAAAGTAATAAGATTAAAGGTTAAAGTGCGACAAGGCCAACCCGCCTCCTTTGACTTTTATCTGAAACTTTAACCTTTCCATTTTCATCTTCCGATGCCTACTCCCCGCGAAATATTACGCAAAGTGCGCCAAATCGAAATCCGGACCAATCGCTTGGTCACGGACGCACTCACTGGTGCCTACCACAGCGTATTTAAGGGCCAAGGGATGGATTTTGAGGAGGTTCGTGAATATGCTCCGGGTGACGACGTGCGTGCGATTGACTGGAATGTCACCGCCAAGATGGATCGCCCATTCATCAAAAAATTCCGCGAAGAACGTGAGCTGACCATTGTGCTCCTCGTTGACCTCTCGGCTTCGGGTGCTTTTGGCTCTGAAGATGAATCCAAGCGTGAGCTCGCTGCGGAGATCGCGAGCGTTCTGGCCTTCTCCGCCACCAAAAACAACGACAAGGTCGGCCTAATGCTCTTCACCGATGAGGTCGAGCAATACATCCCCCCCCGAAAAGGCAGGCAGCATGTCTTGCGCGTAATCCGCGAAATCCTCTTCCACGAACCGCAACACACGGGAACAAACGTGGTCATGGCGCTAGACACCGTGAATCGCATGATCAAGCGCAAGGCCATCGTCTTCTTGCTCACCGATTTCCTGCAAGGCCCCGATGGACGCCTCCCCGCTCCTAATGAGCACAATGGCGACGCCCTTTTCCGCGCGCTGGCTCTGACCAACCGACGCCATGACCTGACCACCATCCTGTTGTCTGATCCACGCGAAGTTCAACTCCCCAACGTTGGCCTGATCGCACTGGAAGACGCAGAAACCGGACAACTCGTTGAAATCGATACGGGCAGCTCCAAGGTCCGCTCACTTTACGCCAAGCAAAACCGTGAACGGCTTGATGGGCTGCACAAGGGACTGCGGCAAGCCGGAGTGGGTGCCCTGCCCGTCTGCACGGGCGAACCCTACATCAATAACCTGCGCCGTTACTTTGAGGCGCGCAGCCAGCGGAGGCATTAATATGAACTTTGCTACGCTAATAAACGTTACATCACAGAGCTTGTCCCGAATCACTGTTCGTGCATTTCTGATGCTGGCCATCCTACCCGCGACAATTTTTGCCCAAACCGAAGGGCTGCGGCCGATGCGCGGCTTGCGGCAAACATCTTATTGGGAGCAAAATTGGCCTTGGCTAACTGCCGTCATCGCTGTTGGTACCATCGCACTGATCGCGCTAGTAGTCTGGCTCGCACGACGCAAACCTGCCACGAAACAATTGACGCCCGCTGAGGAAGCCCGCCTCCGCCTCGGCGAAGCAGCCGACCTCGCAGACGGTCAGGACGACAAGGCTTTCTCCACCACCGTTTCTGATGCCCTACGTGTCTTCATGGAGCGGGCTTTCTCGTTGCGCGCTCCCGAACAAACCACGGAAGAATTTTTGCAATCGGCCCAATCAAGCGGTCGTCTGCCAGAGGCCTCATTACAAACTTTGGCACGTTTTTTGGAACTGTGTGACTTGGCGAAATTCGCCCAACAGTCCTTTGGTGATGAGGAACGTCTTCAACTCCTGAATACCGCTCGCAATTTTGTCGACGAAGCTGGCCGACCAGCCACTGCTGAACCAAAGGAGACTGCTGCGACATGACCGAGTCCTTTGAATTCCGTGACCAGTGGGTGCTGTGGTTCCTGTTGGCCCTGCCCCTGTTGTTATTCATCAAGGGACGCACTGGCCGTTCCGCCTCGCTCTTGTTTTCCTCGACCGCAATCGCGCGCGATGTGGCCAAACAGGCCAAGAGTCGGGCTGGCGGGTTCTTATTCTTCCTCCGTCTTCTTGCGCTGGCTGCGTTAATTGTCGCCTTGGCTCGGCCGCAAATTGGCAAAGGCCATTCCGAAGTCGAAGCCAGTGGCATTGATATTGTGCTCGCCGTCGACGTTTCCGGCTCAATGGCGGCACTCGACTTTGCCACGCAGCGCGACGTCGCAACGCGGCTGGACATCGTGAAACGCGTCATCACCGACTTCGTGGAAAAACGACCCAATGACCGCATCGGCCTCGTTGCCTTCGCCAAAGAGCCCTTCCTCGTCAGTCCGCTCACGCTAAACCATGATTGGTTACGCAAGAATCTTGATCGTCTGGAGCTGGGCATCATCGATGGTGGAGGCACCGCAATTGGCCCAGCAATCGGAATGAGCGCTAATCGACTGCGCGACTTGCCAGCCAAAAGCCGTGTCGTGGTGCTCCTCACTGATGGCGAAGACACCGTCGGCCAGCTTCCCCCTATTGCTGCCGCCGAAGCTGCGGAAACCTTTGACGTAAAAATCTATACCATTGCCGCCGGAAAAACCGGCCGCGTGCCAATGCCTGCTACCGACCGCAATGGCCAATTGCTCCGAGACCGTGACGGTAACCTAGTCCTCTCGGGGTATCAAAATAGTTACGTTGACGAAGAAACGTTGACCAAGATTGCCGACATCACCGGGGGTAAATTCTACCGAGCAACCAACCAAGAGCAGTTGGCCGCAATCTATGACGACATTGATGAGCTTGAAAAAACCGAGGTAAAACTCCGCCATTTCGCGGAATACGAGGAGCTATTCTTCTGGCCCGCCCTAATTGGCTTGGGCCTCATCTCGCTGGAACAACTTTTAGGCAACACCCGATTCAAACGCCTGCCATGAACTTTGAATACTACAGTTGGCTCATCGCCATCCCCGTCGTTCTCTTACTGGCGGGCGGGTTGTTCTTATTGAACTCCCGTGCGCGAAAACGGCTCGTGCGTGAATTCGCCTCGGATCGGCTGGTGAAGCAACTTCTGGCCAGCTACAGCCCTGCTCGCCGCAAATTCAAGAATGGCCTGCTGTTGCTGGCGCTGACACTGATCGTCTTTGCTTTAGCCCGTCCACAATGGGGCTTCACTTGGCGCGAAACGAAGAGCAAGGGTATCGACATCATGTTCGTGGTTGATGTTTCGCGCAGTATGTTGGCGCAGGATATCAAACCGAACCGCTTGGCCCGCTCAAAGTTAGCTATCCTCGACTTCATTGATAAACTTGAAGGCGACCGCATTGGCCTCGTGGCGTTCGCTGGCAACGCGTTCCTCCAGTGCCCGCTCACGTTGGACTATGATGCCTTCCGCCAATCCCTGGAAGCCGTGGACACCAATGTCATTTCCTTAGGCGGCACCGATATCGCGCGTGCCGTTGAGGAATCCGAAGCCGCCTTCTCCGATGAAAACAACTATAAAATCATGGTGCTAATTACCGACGGTGAAGATTTGGAAGAGGACGGCATCGCACGCGCACGCAAAGCCGCAGAGAACGGAGTCACCATATATACAGTTGGCGTCGGAACCGCGGAGGGTGAGTTAATCCCCATGAGAAACCGTTTTGGGCAACTGGAATACATGCGCGACGACAACGGCGAAATGGTGCGCACCAAACTAGACGCCGATACATTGGATGAAATCGCCCAGGCAACCAACGGATTTTACACTCCCCTCGGGCCAACCGGTTACGGGCTAGAGCAAGTCTACGAAGCTGGCTTAGAGGCTGTGCCTGAACATGAATTAGCCTCCCGCATGCAAAAAATGTGGCTTGAGCGTTTCCAATGGCCACTGGGAATTGCCATTGTTCTGCTCGCTTGGGAGCCACTGATCGGCACTCGGCGAATTACTTTGCGTCGCAAAGCCAAAGGCAAGGCCGTCTCCACGGTCGGTCGCATCGCCTCGAAAACGGCACTGTTTGCTTTGCTCGCTGGGCTATGCTTCGCCGCTTCAGACCTCTCCGCCTCCGTTCGCGAGGGAGAGAGCCACTTCCGCAATGGCGACTATGCGCAAGCGGCGGCGGCATTCCAAGCTGCCGCTGAGGCTGATCCGCTCAACGCCCAAGCAAGCTTCAATCTTGGCAACGCATTGCAAGCACTTGGCCAAACAGAAGAGGCTCAGGCCGCCTATATGCGGTCACTGGCCACAACGGACTTCGAGCTGCAAGCAGACGCATTTTATAACTTGGGCTCCATGCGTTACACCGAGGCTCAGGCAAAGCTGGCGGAAACCGATCTATCCGCCATCGCCAAGCAAAGTGACGAGGCGAGCCGCCAAAGCGCCTTATCCATTCAACAAGGACGCATGGTGCTCAATGAGGCCAAAAGTTTACAGAATAATCCACCAAAACAGCAGGAAGGCCAACCCTCCCCCGAGCAGATGCTGATGCAGCGCGCCCAACAAGTGCTACAAACTGCCGAACAAGCAAAAGCCGCCGGCGAGGAATCCATTAAAGCAGGAACCGCAGCGCAGGCTGTGGGCAAGCCCGTTAGAAATGCTTGGGAACAGGCAGCCAAAGACTTTCAAAGCTCTCTGGAACTCAATCCTGCGGGCGAAGATGCCGCCTTTAACTACAATTATGTCTCCGAACAGATCGAGAGTCTAAAGCGTAACCTCCACGATCTGCAGCGGTCGCAAACGCAAATCCAGGATAACACGTCACCACTCGAAAAAGTCATTGAAGAGTTGAAAGAGCTGCTCAAACAAGAGCAACAGGATCAGGAGAATCAAGATCAGCAAAACCAAGACCAACAGCAGCAAGAACAACAACAGCAGCAGGACCAACAGCAGCAGGACCAACAGCAGCAGGACCAACAGCAGCAGCAGCAAGACCAGCAACAGCAGTCGCAGAACCAACAGAATTCTCAACAGCAGCAATCTGGCGAGCAAGGCCAGCAACAAGAGCAAAAAGACGAACAGCAGTCAGCCGAGCAACAAGAACAACAGGGTGAAGAAAAGGACCAACAGTCTGGCGATCAGGAAAAATCTGCGGAAGAACAAGAGGCAGAAAAGCAAGCACAGGCTGACAAAGAGCAATCTGGTGAGAAGGATGAAGCATCGGCATCCGAGAATGACGAGAAGACTGAAAAAGACAAAGAAACGGAGAACCAGTCCGAAGAGGCAAATCAACAGAAGTCCGAAGAGGTTGATAAAATGATCGATGCGATGGATCAAGGCCAACAGTCCGAAGAAGACGCCACAGCACCCGAATCAGCTGAAGGAGAAGAAGAAGAAAAGCAGGGTATGACTCTTTCTGAAGAGGACGCACAAAAAGCCGCAGAAGAGGCGGCAAAAGCAGGCCCCATACAGGCCACCGAAGGCAAACCTCAAGGCGAAGACGTACAGATCGGTGTGATGTCACGGGATGACGCCCGCCGCCTGCTGGAATCTTTAAAAAGAGCAGAAAAGAAACTACCGGTTTCCGGCTATGGTCGACGTGAATCCAACCGGGACGAAGACGGAAAGCGAAAGGATTGGTAATTATGAATAATCGTTTTTTTAATCCAATATTCATATTCATCGTTTTCAGCTTGTGCCACTTGGCGCACGCTCAGGATTATAGCGCAACGAGCGATTTCCAACCGAACATTATTCGCGAAGGCGAACGCTCTCGCTACCAATTTACGATCAGCAGCTCATCGGGTAATTTCCAACTCGATTCGGTTGAGATGCCGCAAATCGACGGGCTCGACTTTCAATACGCTGGCAACAGCAGCAGCCAGGAAATGTCGGTGACGAATCAGGGATTTTCTCGAACCCTCCGCCAAATTTACGGATTTCAAGTGACCGGCCAAAAAGAAGGCGAATACACAATGCCGCTGTTTCATGTCATCATCGATGGCAAAAAAATTGAGGTTCCTTCAGCCACATTAAAAGTCATCAAGCCAACAGACAATCCAACCACTGGAAATGAAAAATCGATGTGGACAGAGTTAGAGCTACCGCGCGAATCGCTCTACGTCGGCGAGGCTGTCTTGGCCAAGCTGAAGCTCATTTATGACCCCAACCAGATAATAGATGTCGGACAGGCCCGCAACCCGCCATTTTCAGTCAAGGAGGGCGACGCATTTGCCATTGGCCAATTCGGTAATCAGCAATCTCAAGACATCGAGCACGAAGGCCGCATCCTGCGCGAAGTTAGTTGGCAAGTCATGCTGACGCCTCTCAAAACCGGCCCTCAGCCAATGGTTATCCAGATGGATTTAGTCGTGGCCATGAAGGGCAACCAGCAACAGCGACGGTCGCGTCACAGCTTGATGGACCAGCTAATGGGAAACCGCTATGAGCGCCAGCAAGTGACGCTCTATACCGAAGATCGCAATATCGAAGTTCAGCCATTGCCGGAAGAAAACCGGCCTACTTATTTTACAGGTGGAATTGGCCTCTTCACCGTCGATAAACCGAAGCTTTCGCAACGTAGTGCCAAGGCTGGCGAACCGCTAACCATGACGCTCGTCGTGCGCGGGCAAGGCAATTTCGACCGTCTGCAGGCACCATCGCTGGAACAGTCCGACAACTGGCGTGATTATCCGCCGGAAGAGCAATACTTCCCCGCCGATGCATTGGGCTACGTAGGTTATAAAACGTTCGAATACACGCTGATCCCTCGGGAAGCCGGGGAATTAAAAACACCTGAAATCAACTTCAACTTCTTCGATCCCGAAACCGCAAAATACGTGGAGCTGCCCATCCCCGGCCAATTAATTCCAGTGGCGGAAAATCCCAATGCCCAAAGCCCAAAGCGGAATCCCGTCACCGCGCGACGTGGCCCAGAACTTTTGTCGATCGCCAGTACACCGGGTCAGTGGGTCAGCGCCATACGGCCAGTCATCACCGACCCCATTTTCCTCGGCGGACAGGCCATTCCTGCAATACTACTCGGCCTCATGATCTTTCACCGGCGGCGTGAATTACGTCTGCAAAATGACGCCGCCTATGCCCGTAACATCCGGGCAGACAAACATACTCGGATAGAGCTCGCCGCCGCACGCCAAGCAGCCTCAGCAGCAGACGCACAGGCATTCTTCGCCGCAGCACAGCGCACAGTGCAAGCAGCAGCCGGGCGAACCGTTGAGCAAGCGCCTGAGTCGTTGACCGTGATCGACATCGAAGCCATTGCCCGGCGACAAGGACTGAGCGATGAAGATGTCCAGAATGCACGCGAGTTTATCGAGTCGGGCGACGCGATTCGCTTCGGTGGCCTCAGTCAGTCAAAAATCGACTTCTCCAGCGAGTTATCACGTCTGGAAAAAACCGTTAACGCATTGGGAGGTAGCAAATGAGCACTTATATTCGATTTGCAATATTATCACTGTTGTTAATAGCAATTCCTTCGGCGGCAAACGCCCAGAAGTCACCGATTATTGACTTTGATCAAGCCAACGCGCTCTATGCTGAAGGTAAGTTTGAAGAGGCCGCCACGGCCTATCAGAAGCTGCTGCCCGAACATCAGTCCGCAAGCGTCCATTACAACTTGGGCAACGCCTACTACCACCTTGGTGAATACGGCCCTGCGATCCTGCACTTTGAAAAGGCGCTCGCACTCGACCCACGCAATCCAGACATTCGCGCCAATTTGGAACTCACTCAGGAAGCCGCTCAACTCACTCCCCCTCCTCCCCTTTGGGCGGAAATCGTCGCCGATTTTGCCCCGGTGAATACTTGGACATGGCTAGCCGTGGTGAGTTTTTGGGTAGCCGCTGCGTTGCTTTTGCTCGCTCCGCTTTACCGGTGGAAGGGGCCGCTACGTGGGGGGCTGACCGCATTATCCATCCTCATTTTGATTGCCAGCGGCATCGGACTCTACGGCTGGCACGTGCGCGGGAGCTATGGAGTCGTGCTAACCGACGAGGCCACCCTCAGCGTCGCCCCGACGGCAAGCAGCCCAGGGGCAGGCTCCGTCAAGGCAGGAGAGCTAGCCCGCATCCGTAAGCAACACGGTGATTATTACCTCGTCACTGTGGGCGATAATAAATTCGGCTGGCTGCCCAATACTGTGTTTTCGCCGGTCTGGGATTAACGGTCGTAATACAGTGGTTGCACGTTTACGACCCGCTCAATCCCAGCAATTCGATCCACGGCGTCCGCCACAGTTGCGGGTTCTTTCGCTCCAAGTAATAATAAATACTGATCCGGCATTTGGCCGCGCTCGGTTATACGGTAGCCCCAAGACTTCACCGCAGTGGCGAGTTCAGAGCTCGGTGCGCCCGGTGCCAATTCCACCACCACGCGATCAGCGGACATTACCCGCACGCTTTCCACAAGCTCACCGTCGTTGACCTTTTGGACGGTTTCTTCGATGCGCAAAGTCTGCTCCGGCTCTTGGCCCTGCAAGATAAGCACGCGACGGTAGGTGTGCTCATCGGGATGAGGATACAATTTGCTGGCGACAATAAAGTCTGACTGCATCGGCTGTCCTCGCTCGCGGTAAGCCTGCAAAATCCCCGGCGTCGCAGCGCGTTGGATATCTACCGCCGTCTGAACCTCGGGCGGTGCTTCCGGCCTATCCTTAGCCCGCTGGCTTTTTATGATAGTCACCAAGATCATCCCGAGGATGGCCCCAAAGAAGAAAATGATCAGTCGGTCTTTAAATTTCATTTTCGGGGATCCAATAGCGCCTTGCGCTGATTCCGGCGATGCGCCTGCATCACGCAGAGAACAAGGCTAATGGCCGGTGCCCAGACTTTGCCCGCCAACTCCCCACCATTGCCCACTCCCAGCATCGCCCGATGCGCCATCGTGAGGTCCGGGTTCGTCAACGCGCCGATCAGGGAAAAACCCAATGCGCCGATTATTGCACCCACCAGCACCACTGCGGCGTAATAGCCCAGGAAGCAAAACGGCCAATAAACGAAGCCGGGAATCTGTCGCGAGTTACTCATGTTTCAATTCGCTATGCTCGCGATCAAAGATCGTCCAGCCAAGACAAAAGGTTCTTGGCGCAATGCGGCCGCTCCATATTGTTTGCACCGTGATCTCAACCACCAGCAAATTACGCGTGCGCTATGCCGAAACCGACAAGATGGGCATCGTCTATCACACCAATTATTTTGTCTGGTTCGAACTATGCCGGGTCGAAATGCTCGACCATATTGGCCTCTCTTATCGCGACCTCGAAGCTCGCGGATTCCTCCTGCCAGTGCTTGAGATCGCTGCCAATTATCGCAAACCAGCATATTTTGACGACCGTATCGAGGTAACCTGCTTCATCGACGAAGCACCCAGCCTACGAATTAACATCAGCTACGAAGTGCGCCGAGGCGAAGAATTACTTGTCACTGGATCATCGCGTCATGCCTTTATGAGTCCGAGCGGACGACCCGTAAAACCGCCTAAGGATGTCCTAGACCACTTCATGTCGCATTTCTAGCACCAGACCGCTCTTTTACGCAACGCCAACGACGGCACGTTTCAATGAGTACCCAACGTAGAGATGTATCGATGCAGTGGAGGCGCAGCTGTAACGTAATTGATACGATCGACTTCCATGAGAAGGCATTTCAAGTTTAAGTTTCAAAATTTCAATTTTGGGTGTTCATCCCTTGGTGTGTTGGGGCTTTGTGCTGAGGTTGGTCTTCCGGTTTGT